>NZ_LN606600.1:0-1805000 GCF_001499615.1 Acetobacter senegalensis
TAACCGGCCGTTTGAGGCCGCCTTATGATTAAAGATTGTGACTGGTAACTTACCGTCGTTAACGACGTCGTTATTGACGTCATTTGAGAGGTAAGAATGGCCCAGGAAATCCTGATTGGTGTTGAACGCCGTCGCCGCTGGTCGGATGAACGCAAACTGGCGATACTGTCTGAAGTTGGTGTGGATGGAGCGAGTGTATCGGATGTGGCACGTCGGCATGACCTGACCCGCCAACACCTTTACCAATGGCGGAGTTCATTCCGTCAAAGACTATCTTCGCCAGATCAGTCTGTGGCGTTTATTCCTGTTGCTTCAGTGACGACACCTGCTGTGACATCTGGCGGTGGACCTGACGAACTGGCCATAGTGCTGCGCAATGGCCGTAGTATCAGGGTGACGGGACATCCTGCCGAAGATCTTCTGGCCCGGGTCATCCAGATTGCGGAGACGGCATGATTGGCGTGGGCAACGGCGTGCGTGTCTATCTGGCCTGCGGGGTGACCGATATGCGCAAGGGCATATCGGGTCTGGCAGCACTGGCACAGGACGTGCTGCGTCAGAACCCGACATCAGGGGCGCTCTTTGCTTTTCGTGGTCGCCGTGGCGACAGGATCAAGCTTCTGATGTGGGACGGTCAGGGGTTCTGTCTTTATTACAAGGTGCTTGAGAAGGGACGTTTTCCATGGCCGTCTCCGGCAGAGGGCGTTGCACGCCTGACGACAGCACAGATGGCCATGCTGTGGGAAGGCATGGAGTGGAGACGCCCTTCCTGGTCTGCACCACCGTCTCGCGTAGCCTGATTTTTATGGCGTGATCGTGTAGAACCTTTTGAATTTTCTTAGATTTTCTGCTATTTTTTCATAATGACGCCTGCACCCGTGGTCCTGCCTGATGATCCGGATATCCTGAGGGAAATGATTGTTTCCCTGCAGACCGAAGTGGCCCGGCTTTCTGCGTCGGCCCGTGCGTATGAGGCTCTTGTCCAGTCTCTCAAAATCCGGATCGCACGCCTTCAGAAACAGAAATTCGGGGCCAGTTCAGAAAAGATAGACCGTGAGATTGAACAGCTCGAACTGCTCCTTGAAGATGTAAAAATCGCCATCGCGGCAGCCGATCCTTCTCCTGATATCAGGGAGCATGATGTCAGCGATGATGCAGTCTCTCCCCCACGGCAGCGTGGCAAACCACAGGTTTCTGACACGACACCACGGGAGCGTATTGTTCTCGACCCGGGTGAGGCCTGTCCTGCCTGTGGCGGTCCTCTGCGTCTTGTAGGCGAAGATGTCACCGAAATACTGGACTTTATTGCGGCAAAACTGAAAGTTGTCGAAACGGCACGGCTGAAGAAATCCTGCCGCCATTGCGAAACGATGGTGCAGCCTGAAGCACCGTCGCGCCCTGTTCCACGGGGGATGGCTGGCCCCGGGCTTCTGGCCCATATCCTGGTCTCGAAATTCGATGACCATATCCCGCTTTATCGTCAGAACGAGATCTTTGCCCGTCAGGGTGTGGACATTCCCCGTTCAACCCTGATCGACTGGTGTGGTCAGGCCGTTGCCGTTCTGCGTCCTCTCACAGATCTGATCCGTCAGGATGTCGTAAAGGCAGACCTGCTGCATGCCGATGATACACCCATCCAGGTTCTTGATTCCCGTCTGCGCCAGGCTGGGAAACCACGTGGTGTGAAGGAAGGGCGGATCTGGACCTATCTGCGCGATCCCCGCCCCTGGGGCGGGAGTGATCCGCCCGCCGTGGCCTACTGGTTCTCTCCCGATCGCAAGGGGATCAATCCCCAGACCCATCTGGCACAGTTCCGGGGCATTCTGCAGGCTGACGCCTACGCGGGGTTCAGGGATCTGTATAAACCCGATGCAACGGGAACCGTGCATGTGCGCGAAGCGGCCTGCTGGGCTCATCTCCGCAGGGCCTTCCATGATGTCTGGAAGGGCAGTGATTCGACAATCGCAAGGGAAGCACTCGAGCAGATCGGGGAACTCTACGATATCGAGCGGCAGCTCACCGGGTCTCCTGCTCCGTATCGTCTGGCTGTCCGACAGGAAAAAAGCCGCCCTCGTGTCACAGCATTCCACGCATGGTGCGAAACACAGCTCGCCCGTATCCCTGGCAAGGGGGAACTGGCAAAAGCAATCCGTTATGCGCTCAACCGGTGGGCAGCCTTTACCCTCTTCCTCGAAGATGGTCGTGTTGCCATCGACAACAATCCTGCCGAACGGGCCATACGACCGGTATGCGTCGGGCGGAAAAACTATCTGTTTGCCGGTTCAGACGCCGGGGGCGACAACATCGCTGATGCCATGACGCTTATCGAAAGCGCAAAACTTTCAGGCCTCAACCCGCACGATTACCTCGCCGATGTTCTCGCCCGCATCAACGAACACAAGATCAACCGCCTCCACGAATTGTTGCCATGGAACTGGCAACCCGCGAATACGCTTCACAAAAAGGCCGCATAATCAAGGCGGCACAGAACGGCCGGTTACGACGGATGCCGCCGCCAGCGATGGTGTCAGACTACGTGAGGGGCTTCTTGATCACAGCAATACGGCGTCTGATGTCTGGGCAGATACAGCTTACCGCTCAAAAGCCAATGAGGATTTCATGGAAAAGCATGGCTTTGTCTCGAAGGTTCACAGGAAAAAGCCTCATCTCAAGCCCATGCCACGACATATCCAGAAATCGAATGCAGGAAAGTCCGTTATTCGGTCGCGTGTCGAGCATGTTTTTGCCGATCAGAAAGCGCAGACAGGACTGTTCATACGAACCGTAGGCATAACGCGAGCCACCATGAGGATCGGGCTGGCCAATATCGTCTATAATATGCGCCGCTTTCTCCTCCTGGAGCGAATTAACGCCGCAGCGTAGCAATCCAGAGCATGAGACCTTCACTCTGCTCAAAACGCAGAGTGAAAATCAGGTCAACAAACCAGCAAGCAACACGCAAAAAAAGAACCAATTAACGGTTCTTCGATCCCTCCAGCTCAAACATTTTCGTCGTTTCGCAACGCGCTACGATCGCAGAACCATCCATTTCATAGGCTTCATCTATCTCGCAGCAGCCATGACCTGGAGCGCTTGAATGTCGATTATCCCTAGTACCGTCTACAATATGCACCACTTTCAGGTCCATCCTAAATTTCCTGTTTGGGCATTTGATGCAAAAGAAAAAAATGACGACGCTACCCTCAAACTGCTCTTTCCGGCCTTGAATCGGGCAGGAAAAGAGTGGATCATACCCACAAGGGAATGAAGCGTCACAAAGACACAGTTCGCCATTCTCTTTAGGGAACGTTTTGAACACGCAAACCGGTAATCAGGACATATAAACGTGTCCCAAACACTAATTTCCTGACACTCCCACACCCTGAAGAACTACCGATCATTGGGCCCAAAAGACTTCAAACTACTATTTTTTGATCTCTCCAAGCATCCCATGGGGATTCTTCAATGTTGTATCTTGCTCGACGATAAAACTCTAATTTGATCTTCTGCGTTGATGTTGCTTACATCATCGCTATCGACACTAGGAGTTAAAGCAAAAACAATGCAGTCCCCCATTTTTATCTCAACAGGTAAATTTTTAACGAAAATTTGTTCATTAATTTGATTTAGACCCTTTGAAGAGAATTTTTTATTAAATATAATTTCGGAATCTTTATCTAAAAAGGGAGAATTTATTTTTCCATTCTGCATTGATCTGTCATTCCAAGTGAATTTTTGCTTCCTATGATTTGGGAATTTTCTATCACAGCTTCCATTTTTGTATATATAGATATACGAATTTATTGACCATTTTTTTAAAGGTAAATTACCAAAACTCCGAGGAGGTGCAAAAGACACATTCCCATATATATCAAATATACTGCCAGGCTTTAAATTTGTTTCTTTAGATACAGGGATAACAGAATATGCATTTAAAGAATTTTTCCTGTAAGATGGAGATATTGTAAATTCAGCGTCCAAGCCAGAATTATAGAATATATTTACATCTTTTTCCCGTATAGGAGTATAAATCAAATTAACATTAGACTGCATATGATATATCCTGTTAGAAAAATCAGTTCCGTCAAACAACATAAGTATACACCCTCCATTCCCTAAGCTAATATCGAAACCTCTCTTGAAATTTATATTTATATCCATCTTCTCCATTCCAAAATGAGATTGTTTTACGACAGAAGAAGAAATTATTTTCTGTTTATATTTACTGAAATACTCTTCATAGCTATTTATAACAGTGCCATTTTGTGGACAGTTTAGGGATTTTGTATAGGAAATAGTAAACAACGAAACGGACTGCGGCTGCCTATTTATAGATCCCACAGTTTTTGTATAAAAAGAACCCTTTATACCTAGGAGACGAATATCTCCTTTTATTGGAAAAGAAAAAACATTTTTCTTTTGAAAATTAAAACTTTTTTTATCAAGAGTATATTTTAAGCTAAGAGTTTCTTCAGGAGCAGCGCATGCTATATTAGGATAAAAAGTAAAGGTCGCACTAATTAGAGCAATGCATAATAAAAAAAACATACGCACTCCCGCATCCTCCACAATACATTATAACGAACGCTTAAATCTTACAAAAGATTTGCGCGCAAATATATCATTAGACACACTCTTGTTACGCATTATACCCCAGTGATTTTTGAATAAAAATTTTATGCTTTTTTTTGCTCTCTTCCCATTTACCAAAGCATGCTGTGATAAATAGTAATCTCCAATATCTGCCAAGAGAGTCACTTCTATATGGGTATCTTTTTCTATAAATATTTTTTCATTATGCCCTAGCTGGCTAGAATGCTTTTGTGGTGTTGCTTTTATATAGGTATCATTTTTTGCGCTCAAAACAAATCTTTTGTTTATTTTCTTCATGAATTTCCCTCAGAAAGTATCTTTGAATAGGTTACACAACCTAATGTGAAATTGTTTTCTTTGCAACTTACTAGTTATCATTTGTCAGTATACGGCTCTATCCAAGGTGAAGAAATCAAAGAGCCGTTGATTGAGGCCGCAGTGTTCTAATTTTGGGCTCAACGAGCAGGTATTGATGGTTCTGGGTGATGACTTTCGCTCTGGGTCTGGGGCAAAGAGGGAAATATTATCCTTATCCTCTGGTTTTCTAAGCAGTGATGCTGATCCGCTCCAGTAGGAGAAAGCGGCGCATGTTGTAGACGATATTAGCCCGCCCAATTTTCATGGTGGCCCGTGTGATACCGACGGTGCGTATGAACAATCCCATCTGTGATTTCTGATCAGCAAAGACATGCTCAACGCGAGACCGGATAACGGACTTGCGCGCATTGGACCGCTGGATATGACAGGGCATAGGCTTGAGATGTGGCTTTTTCCTATGAACCTTTGAGACGAAACCCTCTTTGTCCATGAAGTCCTCATTCGCTTTCGAGCGATAGGCGGTGTCAGCCCAGACCGTTGAAGCCGTATTGGTTTTATCCAACAGCCCTTCTCTCAATCGCGCACCATCACCGGCGGCCGCATCCGTCGTCTTCCATTTCCGGATGAACCGGAACTTCCGGTCGATGGAAATATGCGATTTATAGCCAAAGAACGGGATAGCGAGATCGCTGAACGGCATGGTTCCGTCGTCCTGAGGCTTTGCTTTCGTGAACTTCAGTGTCCAGCGTGCATGACGATCCTTGTGGGACAGCTTTGCGGGTTTGTCCTGCCAGTCTTGAGGGATCCGTCCCACCCGAAGATCCGTCTTCTCCGCGTTGGTATTGCGCTGCTTTGGAGCAGCCACCAGCGTTGCGTCCAGGATCTGGCCTGACATTGGGAGATAACCAGCGTTCCGCAGCGTTGCGTCAAAGCGATTGAACAGGCCACCGATCGCACCCGCCTGTGTCAGACGCTCGCGAAAGAGCCAGACCGTTTTGGCATCCGGTATCCGGCCCGACAGCCCCAGACCAAGGAAACGCATAAAGGAGAGCCGGTCGTTTGTCAGGTATTCTGTTCGCTCATCAGACAAATTGTTCAGAGTCTGGATCACCAGGATCTTGAACATCAGAACCGGATCAAATAGCGGACGCCCGCCTTTGCTTCCATCCGAACAGGCCAGAGCCTGATCAAGATCAGGGCGGAACACCTCAAAATCCACAGTACGGGAAAAACGCTTCAAGCTGATTCCCCAGCCCGCTCAAATGAGCAAGCCGCTCTTCAACATCAAAGAAACCCGGCGGCTTCATGATTTATCCTCCCAATCACCATAGGAGGCATGGAATCACAGATACGTACTCAAAACCAAGGGGTTTTTAGAACCCTCCACATGTCTGACACGGCAGACAATCTTTAAACCCGCGATATTTTTATCATACAGAGATCAGGACAGACATCCCACGGCTCGAAATCATAGGATTTTGGATTATTTTGTAATAAAATAATATTTTCAAATGAAGAATCCATACTTTTTCAAAATTTTTAATTTTCAATTTCCGATAGATATTCTTTTATTCTATTTGAATAAATCCTCACATTTATTCTAGAAGGCTCCTTCTCCGCCATCAGCACACTCAGCAACGCCATCTGATCTGCTTGAGCCAGTCTAATAACGTCCTGTGGCGCAAGGTCGCCGGACATCACTCTTCCCCGCGCCATGCCGTGGGCGATGATATAGCTATATATCAGCGTGGTTGGTGTGGGGGTTATTTTGACCGCTGCCATGGGGGCTTGGCACCCAGCCAACAGGCTCACGGCCACCATGGTGCAGCATAGGCCGCGGAAACGGCGTAAAAAAAACGGAAAGGCAGACATAGGGCGCTTCATATAGGAAGCGTAGCCCATATCCGCCTTTCCGGGAATAATCTCTTCACGCAGGAATGCGTGTCAGAAATCAGACCTTGCGGGCTGCAAGCTCATCACGGATCTGCTCAAGCAGAACTTCCGTTTTGGTGGGCGGCGGCGGTTCAGCCGGAGCAGCCTCTTCACGCACATGCAGGCGGGTCAGCGCCTTCACGACCCAGAAGATCACCAGAGCCGTAATCAGGAACTGGATGACCGTGTTCAGGAACAGGCCGATGTTGATGGTAACAGCGCCAGCCTTCTGGGCTTCTGCCAGCGTGGCCAGATGCGGCCCCTTGAGGGTGACAAACAGGTTGGAGAAATCAATCCCGCCAATCAGCAGACCGATAAGGGGGTTGAACACGTCCTTCACCAGACTGTTGACAATGCCGGTGAACGCCGCACCCACAATCACACCAACGGCCAGATCAACCACGTTGCCACGCATAATAAAGGCGCGGAATTCGGAGACCCAGGTAGGGGTATGCACCCGAGATTTAATGTCAGCCATACAGCAGTGCTTTCCTTCACATCTACAATAATGCGTGTCTGTACCAACGTTGCGTGGTATTTCACAAGAAAAAAGGAAAAATGCGGTAAATTTCCGCCTGCCCCTGATACCTTTTTGCCATGCCGTTAAACGTTATAACACCAAAATCCCCTTCACCACAGCCAATATTCAGGTTTCTGCGGAAGAGTTGTTGATCCCGCCCGCACAGATGGGTATATGCACTGGCACGCATAGCCCGGTCGGCATCGGGACAGCTTTGTTTGAACAGAAAGACTCATCATGAAACCCGGCATTCACCCTGACTATCACGAAATTAACGTCATCATGACCGATGGCACCGAATACAAGACTCGGTCATGCTACGGCAAACCCGGCGACACCCTGCGTCTGGACGTAGACACCAAGTCTCATCCGGCATGGACAGGCGTGCAGCGTATGCTGGACACCGGGGGTCAGGTGGCAAAATTCAACAAGCGCTTTGCTGGTATCGGTACCCGCACAAAGTAATACGCCACCTTCTTTCAGGTCGTATGAAAAATCTGGAGCCCCGCCCCTTGAAACAGGGAGCGGGGTTTTCCACGTTTAGCTGTGATGAAAACGCCCGGCATGGGGTTTCATCACACCACTAGATCCGCCGGAGAGGCCTGCCGTAAGGGGGCCAGTTCAAACTCCGGCATGACCTTGCTGAACGAGGAGGTTTTCTTATGAGCTATGATTTTGCACCGCTGTTCCGTACCGCTATCGGCTTTGATCGACTGGCGCAGGTCATGGATACCGCAGCCCGGAACACGGCTACCCCCAGCTACCCACCCTATGACATCGCCAAGACCGGAAATGACAGCTACGCCCTGACAATGGCTGTGGCTGGCTTTGGCCCTGATGATATTGAACTTGTTGTGCAGGACAACACGCTGGTTGTTTCTGGTCGCGTCAGCGAGCCGCAGAATGAAGGGGAAATTCTGCATCGAGGCATCGCCCGTCGCGCGTTCGAGCGTCGGTTCGCATTGGCTGATCATGTAGAGGTAACCGGCGCGGAAATGAACAACGGTCTTTTGCGGATATCAGTCAGGCAGATCATGCCGGAGGCCCTGAAGCCGCGCCGTATCCCGGTTCAGTCCGCAGCATCTGCTCCCGCTCCAGTTGTGCACCCTCCGGTAGCAGCCGAAGGAGCCAACACATCAAGCCCTGCGCCGGAGCTTCCCGCAGCGGCTGCGTAATTTTTCCATCAAGAACCAGCACAAAAAGGAGGGGCTCAGGCTCCTCCTTTTCTGTTTGATGCATTTGCTTCTTGACCTATGCGGGGCGGTCCGCCCATATCGTCGCCAACTCATGCGCGCCGGCAGGCACGCGGGCCTTCGGACAGGTTTCCGAACCGTCACTTTCTCCGGTGCCTGCGCAAGCGCCGCCCGACGACAGGATGGAACCAATGACGACCCTACCGCTGATGCCCAAGGCCACCGCCGTGTGGTTGATTGAAAAGACAGCCCTGAGTTTTACGCAGATTGCCGAATTCTGTGGCATGCACCCGCTGGAAGTACAGGCCATTGCTGACGGTGAGGTTGCGCAGGGAATTGTCGGGTATGACCCCATTGCCAACCGCCAGTTGACCCAGGAAGAAATCAGCCGATGTGAAGCCAACCCGGACGCAAAACTAAAAATTCTTTCCTCTGGCAATCCGGTCAAGCGTCGCTCAAAAGGGGCACGCTATACACCTGTTGCCAAACGGCATGATCGTCCGGATGGCATTGCCTTCCTGCTGCGTAATTTTCCGCAGTTGGGGGATCAGGAAATTGTCAAACTGCTGGGTACCACCAAGGACACCATCGCCAAGGTGCGCAACAAGCAGCATTGGAACACTCCCAACATCAAACCGCGTGATCCGGTTACCATTGGTTTGTGCAGCCAGACCGATCTGAATGCAGCCGTAACAGCAGCCACGTTGCGTCTGGAACGTGAAGGGCAGGAAATTCCGCAGCCGCCGCCCATGCTGGACGAACCGCATGAGCATGAAAGCAAGGTTGAAGACTGATCATTCCTTGGTCTGGTCGGCTTTTAAGGCCGACCAGATAGCTCTTTTATGGAGCCTGAGCCTCATCAGGAAGAAAGGCGCTCGATTTCTTCCTTGAGACGAAGTTTCTGGAGTTTGAGGGTCATGAGAACCCGAGCATCAGGTCGGGGTCGTCCCCCTTCTGCAGAGATCTGCTGATCAATCCGTGAGTGGCGAGATTTAAGACTTTCAATCCTCGACAGGAGCGTCATCGCTGCCTCCATTCGGTTGATGGTCATAATACCGTAACGCACGCTCCGGCGAATTTTTCATGTTTTTTTCATGAGGCAGGCATTTTAGGTATGCGCTATGGTCATATCTGTTTTTTTGCTTTTTGCCGCTGGTTTCCATTCTGAACATGCGCAAGACTGAACCCAATACGGCTGAAGCGCCCCACACTGCCCTATTCATCGGCACATGATTCGTCGTGCAGGAGACCAAGTAACATGCTGAAAGACCGCGATTCACTGCTCGGCCAGCTTCATGAACTTCGCAGTGAACATCGTGATCTGGACACCATCATCAGTCGGTTAACGCAGGACCCCGCGCCAATAGATCAGCTTCATCTCCAAAGACTGAAAAAGCGCAAACTTTTGCTGCGTGACCGGATTGCATGGCTTGAAAGCCAGCTTATCCCCGATGATATTGCCTGACCGTTTTTTCCTGATACTGGACGCAACCCCACCGTGAGCGAAACTTCTCCCCTGCCCGCAGCCACCAGCCAGACCACCACTCCCGAACCCAAAGTGGGCATTATCATGGGCAGCCAGTCAGACTGGGACACCATGCGTCATGCGGATGCCATTCTGACTGAACTTGAAATTCCGCATGAAACCCTGATTGTCTCGGCACACCGCACGCCAGACCGTTTGGCTGATTATGCCAAAAGCGCAGCCGGGCGCGGGCTTTCGGTTATTATTGCCGGCGCTGGGGGCGCTGCACATCTGCCGGGTATGTGCGCGGCATGGACACGCCTGCCGGTGCTGGGTGTTCCGGTGGAATCCCGTGCCCTGAAAGGCATGGACAGTCTACTGTCCATCGTTCAGATGCCGGGTGGTATTCCGGTGGGAACGCTGGCCATTGGCTCTTCGGGCGCCAAAAACGCTGCTCTGCTGGCGGCCGCCATTCTGGCGTTGCAGGAACCGGAACTTGCCGCACGGCTTGAAGCCTGGCGTGCTTTGCAAACGGCCTCCGTTGCCAACACTCCCATGACAGACGAAGAATGACCCCGTTTCCCTCCACTTCCGCCAGTGCTCCTCTTGGCCCGAATGCCGTTATTGGTATTGTCGGGGGCGGCCAGTTGGGCCGTATGTCCGCCATGGCCGCGGCCAAGCTTGGTTTCAGAACGCATATTCTGACCAAAGACCCCAACAGCCCTGCAGCGCAGGTTTCGCACGGCGTTACCCTCGGCGCGTATGATGATCTGAAAGCACTGGACGCCTTCGCCCGTGGCGTGGATGTAGTGACGTTCGAATTCGAGAACATCAGCGCCGACGCCATGGACTGTCTCTCCCAATACTGTCCCGTGCGGCCCTCCGGCCATATTCTTCGCATCAGTCAGGACCGGCTGGCGGAAAAGACGTTCTTCACGGAAAATGGCATCCCGCTTGCGCCATGGCATGCGGTTACGGATCGTGCGTCTCTCCATGCGGCGGCAGAAACACTTGGCCTGCCCTTTATCCTGAAAACCACCCGCAACGGATATGACGGTAAAGGCCAAAGCCGCATTCATCACCCTGCGGACCTTGAAACTGCTTTCAATACGCTTGCTCCGCATCCGCTGGTAGCAGAAGGCATGGTGGATTTTGCGTGTGAACTGAGTGTGATGGTCGTGCGCGGTATAGATGGCACCGTCCGCTGTTTTGATCCGGGCATGAACCGTCATCGTGATGGGATTCTCGACCTCACATTAGCTCCGGCCCCCGTTGAACCTGCCATCAGTGCCCAAGCGCAGGCTTTGGCCGTGTCCATTGCAGAAAAACTTGATCTGGTGGGTATTCTGGGTGTGGAAATGTTTCTGGACCACACCGGTGCGCTACTGGTGAATGAAATCGCACCACGGCCACATAATTCGGGCCATTGGACCATGGATGCGTGCCCGGTCGATCAGTTTGACATGCATATCCGCGCCGTAACAGGTATGCCGCTTCCTCCCGCCATCCGTCATTCCGATGCTGTGATGAAAAATCTGATCGGGCCTGACGACATGGCGCTATGGCCACAGATTATCGGCACCCCCGGTCTGCTGCCCCATTTATATGGCAAGGAAGAAGCACGGCCCGGCCGCAAGATGGGCCATGTGAATTGCATTTTCCCGTTTGGGAGCCTGCCCGGAGAACTTGGCATTCAGGATGCATTGGGCCCTCTGGCTACAAAGTCCACGCCCGAGGAAGTGACCGAAACATCAGCAGAAACGGTATCGTCCTGACTGCTTGAAGGAAGTCGGGCCTTAGAACAGTCCCTCTTCCTTCAAACTGACCAGACGTGAGCCGCCAACAATCACATGGTCCAAGACGGTTATGCCCATAAGACTGGCGGCCTGGGCAATGCGATGCGTCATGGCGATATCTTCCTGCGAAGGCGAAGGATCACCGCTGGGGTGATTATGCACCAGAATCAGACCCACCGCTTTTAACTCCAACGCCCTGCGTACAACTTCCCGGGGATAGACCGGTGTATGGTCCACTGTACCGCGTCCCTGCATTTCATCAGCCAGAAGGCAGCGGTGCGCGTCCAGAAACAGAACCCGCACCTGCTCCACCAGTTCCTGCGCCAGCATAGCCCGAAGGTAGGCGTAAAGCTGATCTTTATCCGCCAGCACGTTGTTGCGCATAAGCCGGGCACGTTGCAGCCTGATACCCGCTTCATGCGCCAGCAGGAAATAAACCTGCAAAAGACTGTTCCCGCCTGTGGCTTCCTCCATGTCCGGTAAGGACGCACGGATGGTTGCCGCCAACGATCCAAAACGCTGCAGGAGTGCCACGGCGAGATCATCCGGGTTGATAGAGCGCGACGCGACAGCCGCAATCAGACGCGCCAGAATCTCCTTGTCATCAAGGGCTGGAGCATCTGGTGTGTCACCACCATCAGGCTCATACCCCATAAGGCGCGTAAGAAAGGGCAGTTCCACGGGCTTCATGCCGTGTAACGCCGGACCCATATCGGCAAAGCCTTTGCCCTTAGGGGTCACAGACTTTGTGCTTCCTGTTTTCCTGAAAGCGGGCGTCTTCTTCACCACTCCTGCCCTACCAGCCGGAAGCTACGCCATTCCCCCTTTTTCAGAACCAGATGATCGTGCACATCCACAGCAAACAGCGGGGCCTCTTTCAGCAACATCTGCACAAACGGTGTATCGGCCGCCATCTGACGATCGGGCTCCAGCGTTACTGGCGTCAATCTTATGGTAATCACGGCAGAGGCGTTCACTGCGAGAACTCGCTGCAAAAGAAACGCAACAGCAGACCGTAATGCCTCTTCCATCGCCTTGGCAGTCTGTGCCTTGCTTGCAGCAGGCTGAGAAGCAGACGTCTCAGCCTCATCTGGCACCTGTTCATCGGCCAGAAGCTGATTCCGGCTATCCAGAAACAAGACCCGCATCTGGCCTGCAGGCAGTCTGGCGTAATGCACATCACAATATTGCAGCAGTGCATCCCAACTGCCGAGAACAACGCGCACCTGTTCTTCAGGCTTGGCCATGCTGTCCGCCACGGCGGGCATAAGTGTCAGCAGCCTTGTGGAAAGTGGACCAACGCCCTGTTTTTTCAGACTCTCTGCCGGAGCCTCCAGCACGGCAGCCAGAGACCCGAAATGATTGATCAACGCCTTGGCCTGCGGTTTGGTATCCCGCCGTGGCACGCCGGGAAACAGCAGCATTTCCAGTATTTCATAATCAGCGAGTGAGTCCGCCCCCCTTTTCAACACACGTTGGCGCATGCGCTGCCGGTGGCCTTTGGGGCCAGTGCTGGCAAATGCAGGACCATCCGCAGCCCCGGCCGCTTTTTCACAGGGCGTTCCTGCTTTTTCTCCCGTAAACGGGCCGTCCATTCTGTCACTCCGATTGGCCTGAGGCGTGCAAGACTATATAAGAGCCAGGTGACTACATCCGAACACCCCTCCTCACCGCTTTTTTCATCGTCCTCTGGTGAAGGCGAGTCCTATCTGGCGCGCCTGAACCCGGAACAACGCACGGCGATTGAAACAACCGATGGCCCCCTGCTGGTTCTGGCTGGTGCGGGAACGGGAAAAACGCGGGTGCTTACAACCCGCTTTGCCCATATTCTGCTCACAGGCCGCGCCAAGCCATGGCAGATTCTGGCCGTGACCTTCACCAACAAGGCCGCGCGTGAAATGCGCGAACGGATCGGGTTTATTCTGGGCGAACCCGCGGAAGGCCTATGGCTGGGCACGTTCCATGCCCTGTGCGCCCGCATGCTGCGCCGCCATGCGGAATATGTGGGCCTGACACACAGCTTCACAATTCTGGATACGGATGATCAGTTACGCCTGCTCAAACAGGTGATGGAGCCGTGGCGCATTGATATCAAACGCTGGCCTGCACCAGGCCTGTTAGGCGTGATCCAGCGCTGGAAAGACCGGGGCCTGACGCCCGAACGCGTAACCGACACCGAAGATTCGGATTTTGCGGACGGTCATGCCCGCGCTATCTATGCCGCGTATCAGACCCGCCTGCGCCAGTTGAACGCCTGTGACTTTGGCGATCTGATGCTGCATGTCACAGAAATTCTGCGCACACGCCCTGATGTGCTGGACCAGTATCACCGCCTGTTCCGCTATATTCTGGTGGATGAATATCAGGATACCAATACCGTTCAGTACCTCTGGCTGCGGTTACTCGCCAAACGTTCCGGCGCGCCCTCCAACATCTGCTGCGTGGGGGATGATGACCAGTCCATCTATTCCTGGCGCGGTGCGGAAGTTGAAAACATTCTCCGCTTTGAAAAAGACTTCCCCGGCGCGCAGATTGTGCGGTTGGAACGCAATTATCGCTCCACGCAGCATATTCTGGGGGCCGCGGCCGGCCTGATTGCCCATAATGGCGAACGGCTGGGCAAGACCCTCCGCTCCGGCAAGGAAGACGCCCGCGGCGAGAAAGTTACTGTCACCGGGGTGTGGGATTCTGATGCAGAAGCCCGTGCCGTGTGTGACGCAGCAGAAAAATTCAAGGCTCAAGGCCACTCACTGGCAGAAATGGCCATTCTGGTACGCGCTGGTTTCCAGACGCGCGCTTTTGAAGAACGGCTGGTGCAGATTGGCCTGCCCTATCGCATTGTCGGTGGCCTCCGCTTTTATGAACGCGCGGAAATCCGGGATGCTTTGGCCTATATGCGCGCCGTGCATCAGCCCGCGGATGATCTGGCATTTGAACGGATCATTAACACGCCCAAACGTGGCGTTGGCCCTGCCGCTTTGCAGAAATTCCACGCCGCCGCCCGTGCCAGAGAAGTGCCGCTGTCAGCTGGAACGCAGGCCCTTCTGACTGAAGGCGGCGTAAAAGGTAAAATGGCGGATCAAGTCCGCAAACTGCTGGACGTGCTCTCCACCACGCGGGACATTCTGGCGCGTGAAGGGCATGTGGTGGCCGTGGAGCATCTGCTTGAAGAAAGCGGCTATCTGGATATGTGGCGGAATGACCGCTCGCCAGAGGCTCCGGGGCGGCTGGAAAACCTGAAAGAACTGGTACGCGCTCTGGCCGATTTCGGCACGCTTGGCGAGTTTCTGGAACACGTCGCGCTGGTGATGGAGCATGATGAAAACGCAGGTGAAGCCAAGCTCTCGCTCATGACCCTGCATGGGGCCAAGGGGCTGGAATTTGACATTGTCTTCCTGCCCGGCTGGGAGGAAGGCGTTTTTCCCTCACAGCGCACGCTGGATGAAGGCGGCCTGAAAGGGCTGGAGGAAGAACGGCGTCTTGCCTATGTGGGCATTACCCGTGCCCGCAAACACGCCCTGATCTATCATGCTGGCAGCCGCCGCATTTATGCCAACTGGCAGCCTTCCATGCCCAGCCGCTTTCTGGACGAACTGCCCGAAGAGCATGTGGCCCGCCAAAACGAGGGCGCGACCCAGCGCCGTGGCCTGAACCTGTCTGATTCGGTTTTTGAAGGCGGCATGCCTCTCACCAGCCGTCGGCGGCAGGACCCGCTTCTGGCGGAAACAGCCCCCGCCTTCCAGCTTGGTGACCATGTGCGCCACCCCCGGTTTGGCGTGGGTATCATTATCGGTGCAGACCGGCACCATCTTGAGGTCGTCTTTGAAAGTGGCGACACCAAGCGTCTTCTGTCCTCCTTCATAGAGAAACTTTAATGGCCGCTCCTCCCCGCAGACACGCTACCGCACTTGAAACGGTTACGGTCACTGTTCCTGAAGCGGCTGTTGAGGCCTATGAAAACGCCATTGGCAGCGTATGCACCACGGTTGGTATTTTTGAAGCCAACCCGGAAGGCACGTTGTGGCGCGTAGAAGGTGTGAAAGACGTTGGGCACCGGGATGATGACCTCGCCCTTGCCCTGACCCTGGCAGAACTGACCAGCAGCGTAAGCGCAGACCTCAACCGTGTTCCGACAGAAGCCGAGGGATGGCTGGCGCGTACCTATGAATCCTTCCCCGAACAGGAAGTAGGCCAGCATTTTGTTGTTCGCGGCACCCATCTGCCAAACACCCCCAGCCCCACCCGCATTGTGCTGACACTGGATGCCGGCGTGGCCTTCGGGTCTGGCGAACATGGCTCTACCCGGGGGTGCCTGCGGGCTCTGGAACGCATTGCGTACCGCAAACCCCGGCGCATTCTTGATCTGGGATGTGGCTCCGGCATTCTGGCCATGGCTGCAGCCGCCCTGTTGCATCAGAAGGTTCTGGCCGTGGATATCGAACCATGGTCCGTGCGGGTTTCTGCCGAGAATGCCAAACGCAATGGCCTGAGCCGCTCGCTCATATGCCGTCTGGGCAATGGCTGGGAAACGCCGGAAATCCGGCATAATGCGCCGTATGATCTGGTCTTCGCCAACATTCTCGCCCGCCCCCTGTGCCTTATGGCCAAGGATCTTGCCCAGAATCTGGCTCCCGGCGGCACGGTCATTCTGGCAGGGCTGCTCCGCACCCAGATCCGCATGGTTCTGGCCGCACACCGCAGGCAGGGGCTGGTGCTGGAACACACTTTCCTTGAAGGGGATTGGGCCACGCTGGTGCTGCGTCGTCCCTATGGTGCTTCCGCCTGATACGCTCCCTTCCCGGCCTGTGCGCTTTTCCACCGCATGGGCCTTTCTTTACCGGCCCCCACATTCTTCCCTGCGAGGTTCCTTATGCCCTCTTCTTCCGCCACTCGCCTGAGCGCCTTGCGTAATCTGCTCAAACAGAACGGTCTGGATGGGCTGATTATTCCGCATAGTGATGAATTTCTGGGGGAATACACACCAGCCTGCGCAGAACGGCTGGAATGGCTGACCAATTTTTCCGGCAGTGCGGGCGCGGCAGTCGTGTTGCCAGAAACTGCTGCGGTGTTCTCTGATGGCCGTTACATCACCCAGATGGATCAGCAGGTGGATAAAAGCTGTTGGGAGCGGCAGCATATCATTCAAACACCGCCTTCTGTGTGGTTGGCCAAACATGCAGCGGCCGGTAGCCGCATCGGGTATGATCCGCGCATCATGAGCAGTGCGGAACTGCGGCCTTTCCAGAAAGCCGCCAAGTCCTTCTCTCTGGTGCCGACAGACGGCAATCTGATCGACCGCCTCTGGTCCGATCGCCCTGCCTTTCCTGCCGCTCCCGCTGTTGTTCATCCACTGGCCTATGCTGGCGAAGACTCGCACAGTAAACGGGTCCGTCTTGGTCAGTCTCTGGCGCAGACCGGTCTGACTGCGGCCGTGTTGAGCGATTCCGCATCCATTGCGTGGCTTCTTAATATTCGTGGCTCGGACATTCCCTGCACACCTGTCGTTCTGGCATTCGCCCTTCTTCATGCGGACGCCACGGTTGATCTGTTCCTGCAGGCCAGCAAACTCCCGGCAGATGTACGGGAATGGCTTGGCCCCGATGTGCGAGTGCATGACCCTGCAAAAATGGAAGCAGTTCTCGCTACTCTTGCAGGCCGGACTGTCGCCGTTGATCCCGCTACCAACGCCGTGTGGTTTGCAGAAACCCTTACCCGGCACGGCGCAATCGTGCAGGAAAGTTCTGACCCATGCCTGCTGCCCAAAGCGTGCAAGAATACCGTGGAACAGGAAGGCACACGTAAAGCGCACCTGAAAGATGGCATCGCCCTGTGTCGTTTTCTGCACTGGCTGGATACGGATGGTCAGGGCACCACAGAACTGAAAGCCGCTGCCAAGCTGGATGCGTTCCGGGCCAAAGGGGCAGACTACCGGGGTGAATCCTTCCCGGCCATTTCAGGGGCAGGCCCAAATGGAGCCATTATTCATTACCGCGTCACGCCGGAAACGGATCGCACGCTGAACGCCAACGAGGTCTATCTGATCGATAGCGGTGGGCAGTATCCTGAAGGCACAACCGATGTCACCCGCACAGTATGGACTGGCCCGGACACTCCCCCAGCCCCACTGAAAGAAACCTTCACCCGTGTGCTGAAAGGCAATCTGCGCCTTGGCCGCGCCCGTTTCCCGGTTGGCACAACCGGCAATGCGCTGGATACGCTGGCACGATTCGACCTCTGGCAGGCCGGGCTGGATTATGACCACGGCACGGGCCACGGCGTGGGCAGCTTCCTCTCCGTGCATGAAGGGCCTGCCCGTATTTCCAAGGTTCCGAACCCCATTGCCCTTCAGGCTGGCATGATCCTCTCCAACGAGCCGGGTTATTACGAGCCCGGCGCTTACGGCATCCGGCTGGAAACGCTGGTTCTGGTGCATTCCCTCCCCACACAGGAAGGCGCACGCCCCACCATGGGGTTTGAAACGCTGACACTGGCGCCATTCGACCGTCGCCTGATTGATCCGGGGATTCTCGGGGCGGAAGATATGGCCTTACTTGATGCCTACCATGCGCAAATCTTGGCCCTGATTGGCCCACATCTGCCTGAAGACGCCAGAAAATGGCTTGAAACGGCCTGCGCGCCCCTCAACAGGGCGTGAGGCAGAGGCGAAGTTGCGACTGGTCACGCAATTGGGAATCGCGTCACCAGCCGAACAGGCGCAGAAAAGCTGCGAAGTGAAGGGAGCTTCTAGAATGACGACAGACAGCAAAACCATCCCCGCTACTCTTATCGCCGGCGACGGTATCGGTCCCGAAATTGTGGAATCGGTGATCGAAATCCTTGATACGGTTGGGGCCCCGTTTGAATGGGACCGTCAACTGGCCGGTATGGCCGGGGTGGATGCGGTCAATGATCCGCTGCCAAAACAGACCATTGAGAGCATTCGCCGCACAGGCCTGGCACTGAAAGGCCCGCTGACCACTCCGGTTGGTGGCGGCTTCAAGTCCATTAACGTCACACTGCGTCAGGAGTTCGGCCTGTTCGCCAACCTGCGCCCGACCAAGACCATTGTTCCCGGCGGCCGGTTCGACAAGATCGACCTGGTTCTCTTCCGTGAGAACCTTGAAGGCTACTATGCCGCCATGGAGCACTACATCCCGGTGGGTGAAGACCCCAAGGGCATTGCACTGAGCTCCGGCTTCAATTCCCGTGCGGAATGCCGCCGCATTGTGAAGTTTGCGTTCGAATATGCGGTCAAGAACAACCGCAAGACCGTAACCATTGTTCACAAAGCCAACATTCTGAAGCTGCTGACCGGCCTGTTCCTTGAAGAAGGCCGTAAGGTTGCTGAAGAATACAAAGGTCGCGTTGCCTTCAACGAACGGATTGTTGACGCCTGCGCCATGCAGCTTGTCATCAACCCGTGGCAGTTTGACGTGATTGTCACCACCAACCTGTTTGGTGACATCCTGTCTGACCTCACGGCCGGTCTTGTTGGCGGTCTGGGCATGGCTCCGGGCGCAAACATTGGTGAAAAAGCCGCCGTGTTTGAAGCCGTTCACGGTTCCGCACCGGACATTGCCGGCAAAGGCATTGCCAACCCGCTGGCCCTGCTGCTGGCTGCCGTCATGATGCTTCAGCACATTGGCCGTCAGGATCTGGCTGACCGTATTGATCTCGCCATCAAGAAAGTCATCACGGATGGTGGTCTGCGCACGAAGGATCTGGGTGGCGACGCCACAACCAAGGATCTGACCGCGGCCCTGAAACAGCAGCTCGTCTGATTTCAGGCTGACAGAACGGGAGGCAGGCTTTTCTGCCCGCCTCCCTTTTCTTGGCCATCTGTAATTTTACTTTTAAATTTCACTCTTTTTACAAATTTCCGATCAGATTGCGTATCATGCCCGACATGATACCCAGCTTTTCCGGTCAGTGGCCGCTCCTCCGGCTTTCCCCTGCCTGTACCATTCGCGTGTCTTCGTCCACGCCTTCGCTTTCGCACACACTCGAAACGGAGATAACCAACCTCTGGGCGCAGGCTCGCCAGAAAACGCCCGCCTTGTTCAATGGCTGCGTCTTCACGGCTGACCGCGTTACCGCCACCACCATATCCGGGCACTGGACAGAATACCGGCGAGTTTTTGCCCAGATGAAAAACCCCGCTCTTTTTCCTCATCTGCGCCTGCAATCGTTGGCCGTGATCGGTCTTCTTGAAACACCCGATGGATACGTTCTGGGCCGACGGCACCCTTCCTCGCTCTATCAGGGAAATTTCTGGCAAAGCCCCCCGGCAGGCAGCATTGAAAAACGTGGAGAATGCGCGGATGTCTCTCTCCCAGAGCAAATCCTAGCCGAAGCAGAAGAAGAACTTGGGCTAACAGCGCATGACCTTACCGTAGGGGCTCCGCAACTGATCTGCCGCCATCCGGGCACCCGCATTCTGGATATCGGCCTTTCCCTTCACACCTCTTTACCTTTCAAAGAAGTGGAGGAACGCTGGCAAAGCTGCGCCAATCAGGAATATGACCAGCTTGCTCTTGTTCCTAAAAAGGAGATTGCAAGCTGGCTGCAACGCCCAGATCTCCTCCCTACTTCCCGTGCTCTGCTGGAAGCCGTCTCTCCATGAACAAACCCACTTCTTCTCCCGTTTCTTCAGGGCATCCAGAGCAGGAAGGACTGACGCCTCATCTGGTTATGGTGATTGCCGCTGCGTGCGGGTTGATTGTGGCCAATCTTTATTACGCGCAGCCACTGGCTGGTCCGATCAGCGCCGCGCTGGGTATGTCCGCAAGTCAGGCTGGCCTGATCGTGACCATGACACAGATGGGCTACTGCCTTGGCCTATTGCTGATTGTCCCACTGGCTGACCTGCTGGAAAATCGTAGCCTCATCGTCTGGATGACGCGGCTTGTCATGCTGGCGCTGCTGGTTCTTCCTTTTTCCAGCCACCCTGTTCCGTTTCTACTCGCAATAGGACTGGTCGGGCTGCTCTCCGTCGCCGTGCAGATTCTGGTGCCATTTGCCGCCCATCTTGCACCAGAGGCAATCCGAGGGCGCGTGGTAGGTAATGTCATGAGCGGCCTCATGATGGGCATCATGCTGGCACGCCCTGTTTCCAGCTTTGTTGCTCAGTTTTTTTCCTGGCAGACCATTTTCCTGCTATCCGCTGGTGTCATGCTGGCTCTGTCCATTGTGCTCCAGCGCGTCTTGCCACAGCGCGTCCCCATAACGCAGAGCAGTTATCGTGATCTCCTGCTCTCCATGGTGTATTTGCTCACTCATACGCCGGTACTGCAAAGACGGGCCTTTTACCACGCCTGCATGTTCGGAGCGTTCAGCCTGTTCTGGACCGTTACCCCCCTTCTTCTCGCCGGAGCGCCGTATCTGTTTTCCCAAGGGAAAATAGCACTTTTCGCATTTGTTGGTGTAGCAGGAGCCATTGCTGCCCCCATTGCAGGACGCATTGCGGACAAAGGCTGGACCTGGCCCGCAAGCCTTGCTGCTATGGGAATAGCGTCCCTCGCCTTTCTCTCGACCTGGCTGTTTCAACAACCCGGCCTGTTTGTTCTGGCGCTCTGCATTGCAGGCGTGGCGATTGATTTTGGTGTCACTGCAAATCTGGTATTGGGGCAGCGTGCCTTGTACGTGCTTGCGCCGGAACACCGCGCGCGCCTTAACGGCCTATATATGGCCATCTTTTTTCTGGGCGGCGCCGCTGGCTCAGCTTTGGGAGCCTGGACATACGCCCACGGCGGCTGGATATGGGCTTCAACATTAGGAGCCGCTCTACCTGCCCTCGCCTTCCTTGTCTGCCTGACGGAAAAACGCACTTGACACACAAAATCTTAACAGAATTGCTCAGTTAATCTTCAAGCGGTTTATATACCTAAGAAACAATACGGTTTTCGAGTGCTGGCCTACAGCGAAAAGACAACAGGAACATTCATATATCCTGTAGCAGCTCTGCCCCTCCTGTAGAACCAGCAACAGCCAAAACCGTTCGCACTCAAATCATCTAAACAAATACCTGCACGCCGTTCTCAAAAACACAACGACATTATTGTATCTTTCTAATTTCAGATTCTTCATTACAATCCACATTCATCAGAGAGAAAAAATCTTTTCACAGCAAATTGCCTTGCTGGATGACCTCCTCAAATTTCGACTGATCATAGAGTTTGACCCGTTCCTCATTGGGAATACCCTGCAGAACGCGAAAAGCCGTGCGAGAAAGCGCACGATTAAAGATGCCTGGCCCTGTTTTATAAGCCATATGAAGATGTTTATGCTTATAACAATTATTATACAGAATACGCAGGCACTCTTCCATAATACTGCTTTTGGCGACCGTACCATAAAAATCATTATGGCTGACAAAATTCGGCTTCAAGAACAGAACAACATCATCTTTCTGATCCAGCATGAACTGTAGAGCCGCTTCCCCCCGAATGCGGGCATTGGCATCCAGCCACCAACCACCAAGTAGGTTGGTCACATGCACCCGCAGGAAGTCAGCAGCTTCCGCAGGATGGCGCATGGAAAGGAAAAACTTACGCGCTTCAACACCATAATATTCATACAACCAAGAAGCTGCTTTTTCCTGATTAAAAACCTCAATTTCCAGATCAGGAATACTTTGATGGAAATAAATATTTTCATTTATTTCTTCTGTCGGCTCTTTATCCCAATACATAAAGAGCTTTCTGGGAATCGTCCTTCCAGTTTCTACTTCTGGCATATCACTATTAAAAAGGCTGGGCTGAATTTTTTGTGCTATTTCCAAATAGAGCCAGTCAATTTCTTCTCCACTCAAGAATTCTTCAAAAGCGTTTCCGATATGGGTCAGTGCTTCTTTGTTATCGCCCCCCCGCCAAGCAGACGCAATGCCTTCAATATAATTGACGTACGGGCGCGACAGGCCGGCAAGCGTTTGTAAATCATGCTCAGGCAATGGTTTGCCAGCCTTGAGAAGACACAGCAGACGCACCTGCATCAGAGACTGTGGAAGCGGGTATTGGTCCATATTTGCAACTCGAATACGAAACGCTACCCCATAAATACAGGCTGCTTCAAATGGCTTTTGATTCCGGTGTAGGATATTGGCGATAGTAAAGGCGTGCTCAAGCACCGTTCCGCCATGATGGCCAAAATACTCCATGGCCTGATGATCGCGCTCAATGCACTCAATTTCAAAGGGCATTGGCTCGGAAGGATAAATATCCAGTGTATTTTCTGCTACCAGCGCGTCTAATGTTTTTTCAGTCATAAAAAACTGCCTAACCTCGCATTGTTAGGACTATATTTAATCCAGAATTCCTAATTTTCAAAGTAGCGATCATAACCCTGACGAGACTAAATAGACTGAATAAAAAGCATACCAAACATTTAACAGAAGAATCAGAATTCTTAACAAAGAACTGAAGAAAAAACAGCAAGCATATTTTGAGACTATACCGGTCTCGCTATGCAACATCTTGATGTAACCTAGCTTCCCACCAGAGAATATCCCTCAATGCGAAGAACATATTGCTCCCGCGGACCTAAAGAAACACTCAAAATATCACGAAAAGGAACCTCTGACTGGGTAAGCACAATCAGAGGCAAGCCCTTCTGCCCCATTGGTCCTATTTAATTTCAATCCCGATCTGCTTGATGTCGTGAAAGGTGATATCCGGGTTCTGTTCCTGGGTACGGCGCATCATGAAAGCCGAGGTAGCCAGGAACACAGGGTCATCATCCAGATCATCCGCCATGGCGCTTCGATTGATTTGAGCGAAGATTTCAATTTTATCACGAGGCCCGGTAATCCAGCGCGCCAAAGAGAACGGGGTGGCATCAAAACCGATTGCCACGCCATATTCCGCCTTCAGCCGTGCCTGAAGCACATCAAGCTGCAGGGTACCCACAACCCCGACAATCGGTTGCGCTCCATCCTGCGGGCGGAAAAGCTGCACCACCCCTTCTTCAGCAAGCTGGGTGAGCGCCTGCTTCAGTTTTTTGGCTTTCATGGCATCATCCAGCCGCACACGACGCAGGATTTCCGGCGCAAAATGCGGCACACCAGTAAAGCTGAGGTTTTCGCTTTCTGTCAGTGTGTCTCCAATACGCAGGGTGCCATGGTTGGGAATACCCACAACATCACCTGCAAAGGCTTCCTCCGCCAGTTGCCGGTCACGCGCGAAAAAGAACTGCGGTGTATGCACGGCAAAATTCTTGCCTGTGCGCGTATGCAGCAACCGCATGCCGCGCGTAAGCTTACCTGAACAGATCCGCGCGAAAGCAATACGGTCCCGGTGGTTCGGGTCCATATTCGCCTGAATTTTGAAGACCAGAGCCGTCATGGCTGGTTCATCCGCTTTGACTGTGCGGGTTTCAGCCACCTGATTTCGGGGAGACGGCCCAAAGGATACCAGAGCATCCAGCAGGTCTGTCACGCCAATTTCCTTCATGGCGCTACCGAAGAACACGGGGGTCAGATGCCCGGCGTCAAACGCTTCCCGGTCAAACTGTGGCAGGGCTGCCTCGGCCAATTCCAGTTCTTCTGCGAGCTGAATCATACGCGGGTCAGATTGCGGAAGCTCTTCCTGAGTATGCAGTTTCTTGGTGAGCAGATCATACGTGCCCACGAACTTCGCTGCACGCCCCACGGGCCACGTTGCTGGCGAGGTATCCAGCGCCAGAGAAGATGCCACTTCATCCAGAAGTTCAAACGGGTCCTGCGCTTCACGGTCCATCTTGTTGATGAAGGTGACAATCGGGATGTCACGCAGGCGGCAGATTTCAAACAGCTTGCGTGTCCGGTCCTCAATCCCTTTAGCCGCGTCAATCACCATGACGGCGGAATCCACTGCCGTCAGTGTGCGGTACGTATCTTCGGAAAAGTCTTCATGTCCCGGGGTATCAAGCAGGTTGAAGATGCACCCGCCATATTCAAACGTCATCACGGAACTGACGACGGAAATTCCACGGTCACGCTCAATACTCATCCAGTCCGAGCGTGTACGGCGGCGCTCACCTTTGGCACGTACGTTCCCGGCAAGCTGAATGGCCCCACCAGCGCGCAGAATCCGTTCCGTCAACGTGGTTTTACCGGCGTCCGGATGCGAGATGATTGCAAAAGTGCGGCGACGGGCAATTTCCGTGCTCAGTTCGGTAACGGGCGCATCAGACATGGGGAACAATCCGGCTGGAAAAGACAAGGGACTAAAACGGCAAACGCCGGGTAAGGAGGTTGCCCTCCACCCGGCGCTGCACAGATCGGGCCGAAGCGCCGATTAACGGGAGTAGTATTCCACCACCAGGTTCGGTTCCATCTGCACCGGATACGGCACGTCAGAGAACTTCGGACCACGGATGAAGGTGCCCTTCATCTGGCGGTGATCAACTTCCATGTATTCCGGAACATCGCGTTCGTTGGTCTGCGTCGCATCCAGAACGATAGCAAGCTGCTTGGACTTTTCGCGGATTTCAATCACGTCGCCATCTTTAACCAGATAGGACGGGATGTTCATCTTGCGGCCATTCACCAGCACGTGGCCATGGTTGATGAACTGACGCGCAGCAAACGGCGTGATGGCGAACTTCATGCGGTAGATAACCGCATCCAGACGACGCTCAAGCAGGTTGATCAGGTTTTCAGACGTATCACCCTTGCGGCGCACGGCTTCCTGATAATACCGACGGAACTGCTTTTCGCTGATGTTACCGTAGTAGCCCTTCAGCTTCTGCTTGGCCATAAGCTGCACAGAATAGTCAGAAGGCTTGCCCTTACGGCGCTGACCATGCTGGCCGGGACCATATTCACGACGGTTAACCGGAGACTTTGCACGGCCCCACAGGTTGACGCCAAGGCGACGGTTAATCTTGTACTTGCTCTCGAGGCGCTTGCTCATTCTGCGCTCTTCTCTTCCACTACTGCAAAACAGGCCAGCCTGCGCCACCCTGCCTGCCATTGCGCCGGTAGTCTCTGTCCCCCACGGATCAGAGCGGGCGCAGTCCGTATCACCGCCAGATGGGAGCATAGTCCATCTGTCAGCCGTCCTGTCCACATTCCCGGCAATGGGGGCAGCCATTACGGAAAGACTGGCTTTGTGTCAATCTTTTCCGCGCGAAAAGTCCCCTACTGCCGCCTTCTGCTCCCCAGAATTGAGTTAAGACAGCACGCCCCGAACCAACAGCCTGCGGTATTTGTATCAGTCCTTTCGCAATTGGCGTATCGTGGTCTTATTAAACGGTCAGAAAAGGATATTCTGCCATGCCATTCGCCAAAAAATGGGGGCTCTTTGTAGCGCTCGGCGCCGCCCTGATCATTCTGGGCTTTATTGCTGCCATTGATGCCGTCTCCGTAACACTCGCCAGCACCATTTTCATCGGCGTGCTGCTGATTATTGCTGGCACCATGCAGATGATCCACGCCTTTGCCGTGCGGGACTGGGGCGGGTTCCTGTTCTCCCTTCTGGCAGGGGTACTCTATATCATCGCCGGGGTCATGATTATTGAAGAACCGGTAACGGGTGCCGGTATGATCACACTGTTTGCAGCCGCCTGTTTTATTGTGGTGGGCATCATGCGCTGCATTCTGGCTATCCAGTCACGCGGCCTGCCGGGCTGGGGCATTGTCCTGTTTGGCGGCGTAATCAGCCTGCTGGTCGGCCTGAGCCTCTACTTTACGCTGCCGTGGTCCGGGCTGTGGCTGATTGGCACCTTCATTGCTGTCGAACTGATTGCCAGCGGTATTGGCTGGGTGCAGATCGGGCTGGCACTGCGCCAGAGTGAAAGCAACCAGTTTCCTCCCTCCAGCGGGTTCTGACAGTCCGCAGGAAAACAGAAAAGGGGGCGTCCGACCATGTGGCGGACGCCCCCTTTTTTATCTTCATACAACCGCCAGAATCTTTCCTACAGTCATTCCTTCTCTGCGGAAGCCGCGGGAGGTGGCAGCCGGTTACGGTCCATGCTCAAAAGCGCCTGAGCGGCCATGCCGGGCTGTTCCGCCCCTTCACCGCCCCCCTTGTCACCCGGCACCAGCTTGATGGCCCGGTCACCGTCTTCGCGTTTGCGCCGCAGCTTCTCAATATTCTCAAGAACAACCGGATATTCTTCCACCAGACGACGGAAGCGGGACGCGCTGATCACCATGAAGTGCCCGAACTGCACCGCACGGATACTCGCCGGACAACGCTCATTCTTGTAAGCGCCCAGAGCGCCTATCAGGTCGCCCGCTCCATACAGGATATCCCGCTCGGCAATATGAGCCTCAGCCAGACCCGCGCTAATGAAATAGACATTCCGGATACGCCGCCCGCGCCGACAGATCATCTCCTGCGGGGCCACAAACCGAAGGGATGTGGTGGTGGCCAGATCATGCAACTCGGCCCCCGGCAGCCCGCGGAACACAGCGGCATGCTTCAGACGGCTTTCAATGCCGCTTTTGAGGTCAAAGCTCAAAGGCTTGTCCAGACGGCTGCGGCGGCGTTCCAGTTCCTTCATCAACTCACGGTTCAGTTCATCACTGATGAGCGATTCAGAGAGCAAGGAATCATACTCCTCCCCTTCCAGCCGCAGAACAATCTGGCGGAAAATCCGGTTTTCCAGCGCTTCTGAATAGCCGTGATAATGCAGCCGCAGCGTTTCCAACGCCTCGTTCAGCAGTTTGCGCTGGCGCTGCAACACCTCGGCCACAATCTCGCCAATACGCGGCCCAAGCGTTGGCTCCAGCCGCTCCCTCATGAAACGGGTCAGCGAGATGGACACGAAATGCGCCACCATCAGCATTTCAAACCGCTCAGCCATGCACAGCATAAGGGGCCGATCAATCCGCAGATGGTTGTGGATCCATTGCGCGGTCTTGAAGCGCAGTGAAGGGCTGAGCCGCCGCCGCAAGGCGCGAACATAGCCCAACCGCCCTTCAAGCCGTGCGCCATCAATGGCCGCTTCAGCACTCCGTAGCAGGGTTTCCATCACCCGGCGGGAAAGCCCCTGAATGCGGAACAGATCCAGCAGGAGCGAGCGTTCCTGGCTGGCAATGGTAATCAGCGCCAGGTTCACACGCTGCGTATCACCCAGCGCCGTATCAAACTCGTTGGCGGCCTGCTCTTCATCCGCCCGCCGATCAATCTGTTGCAAAACCGGACGTGTGGCATCGGTGGAGAACCCAAGTTCGTCCCCCATTTTCTCCGCCCGTTCCTTTACCTTATCCAGACCAATACTGAGCACCTGATGCCGCATGGCTTCATCAATGGGTGAAAGCTTGTCCAGCTTCAGGAACAGCACCAGAGACCGCAAAGTGGTCCCATTGAGCAGAAGCGTGATGAGCACAAACCCTGTGGCGATAATCCCGATAAAATGCGCCACCGGGGTAGAAACCCGTTCGTTCTCCGTCACAGCCAGCGCCAGCGCCAGTGTGATGGCACCGCGCAGGCCACCCCATACCATGGTGACCTTGAACGGTGTGGGCACCGGCGGAGAAAGTTTGGTCATGGCCAGAAAAGGCAACAGCCCGAACACCACGGCTCCACGCGCGGCCAGACCGGCCACGCTGGCAATCAGGATAAGCACACAATCCCACCGGGTCATGCCCACCAGCAGATGGGGCACCAGCATGGAGGCCAGAACAAACACCAGAGAACCGGCCCAGAACACAAGCTGCTGCC
This sequence comes from Acetobacter senegalensis, assembly GCF_001499615.1. NCBI lineage: Bacteria > Pseudomonadati > Pseudomonadota > Alphaproteobacteria > Acetobacterales > Acetobacteraceae > Acetobacter > Acetobacter senegalensis. The sequence continues at coordinate 28,464 of NZ_LN606600.1, forward strand.
ACAATTGGTTCAGGAACAACCATGTCTGCGGACGGAAGGTGGATGGCCCATAGACGGAAAGCGTCAGCCCGGCAGCGGCCGTGGCCACCACGCCAGATACCCCCAGAAATTCATCAGAAACGATATAGGCCACATAAGGCAGCGCCACCGTAAGCGTAATTTCCGCCGCCGGGGAGCCGCCCAGTGCCGTGATCATCATGAGGGTCAACTGGCCGAAAACCACCCCCACAATCAGCGCGCCCACAAAGGAAATCACGAAGGAAATCACGGCCTCGCCGGGGTGAATGGCGTGGTGCAGCGTGACCGATGGCAGCAGGATGGAGAAGATGGAAATGGCGGCGGCATCGTTCAGAAGCGCTTCCCCCTCCACCAGCCGGGTCAGGCGGGTAGCGGCCCCGATGTCACGGAAAATACCAGCCACGGCGGAGGGATCTGTTGTCGCCACAATGGAGCCAAGCAGCAGGCAGACCACCAGCGGCATCTGGGCAAAAGGCAGCAATGCAAAGCCAATGGTGGCCGTGGAAACCACAACCGCCACAACGGCCAGTAGCAGCACGGTTGCTGTTTCATGCGCCAGCCGCCGGACATCAATGGCCAATGCGCCCTGAAACACCAAGGCAGGCAGGAAGATAAGCAGGAAGGCTTCACTGTTTATAGGGAAGTCCAGCAGCATTTCCGCCAGACCGTTCAGCGCCGCCAGATGCGAATTGCGTAGCGCAAAATCCGCCAGACTGCCGATAATGATGCCGACAATAGCCAGCAACACTGTTTCTGAAAGTTCAAGCCTGCGCGCTATGGGCTGTACCGCGCTTACAATAACAAGAAGAAGCCCAATGGCGAGCAGTACCGCAGCCAGACCCGTTACCGCCATGCTCTTTTAGCCTCTCCGTCCAGAATCGATCTTATTCTCAGCAGCCTCCCATATCGTGCTGATAAGGCACCAAAATGGCGGGGGCTCCCGTCTATTTTGTTTTTGCTTCTAACACGTGACCGATCGGTCAGACCACACCCGTTCATGATATTTCGCAAACCAGACAAAAACCTTATCACCTCATAGCTGCCTTCATCCCTAACGCAGCGGAAGCGAAATGGTCTCTTACTTGTGACCTGTCTTCTCAGAGTCTTCACCCTGCGGCGCACGTTAAGCGCCCCATATTGCTAAGGGCGCGGCACGCCCTCCGGGGTCTGGGCCAGAACAGCAAGGGGAAACCAGAACAATGACTTCAGCACCCACGATCACATCCTGTCCCATCGGTATTCAGGCCGAAGGCACCCGGAGGGAACGGGATTCCATGGGAGAAATTGAAGTCCCGGCCAATAAATACTGGGGCGCGCAGACACAGCGCAGTCTGATCCATTTCTCAATCGGCACGGACCGCATGCCGCTGCCCCTGTATCATGCCTACGGCGTTGTCAAAAAAGCGGCAGCACTGGTAAACGCAGCCGATGGTCGTATGCCGCAATGGAAAGCGGACCTCATCGCCCGCGTGGCGGATGAAGTCACGGCTGGCAAACTGGATGACCATTTTCCGCTGTTTGTATGGCAGACCGGCTCTGGCACCCAGACCAACATGAACGTAAACGAGGTTATCGCCAACCGCGCCATTCAGCTTGCGGGTGGGGAAATAGGGTCTAAAAAGCCCGTTCACCCCAATGATGACGTGAATATGGGGCAGTCGAGCAATGACTCCTTCCCCACCGCCATGCATGTGGTCACGCTGCTGGAAATAGAAGACCGGCTGATACCCAGCGTTGAAAAGCTGATTGAAACCATTCACAGCAAGGCGGATGAATGGATGGATGTGGTCAAGATCGGCCGCACCCATTTGCAGGATGCTGTGCCTCTTACCGTAGGGCAGGAATGGTCGGGCTGGGCCAGTCTTCTGGAAGACGCACTGAAAAACCTGCGCCACGCGCGGGAAGCTCTGTTTGAACTGGCGGCAGGCGGCACGGCCGTCGGCACAGGGCTGAATGCGCCTCCGGGTTTCAGCAAAGCCATTGCCCGCAAGATTGCGGAGCTTACTGGCCGCCCCTTTGTCACCGCCCCCAACAAGTTTGCCGCCCTGAGCGGGCTGGACGCCATGGTCCGCGCCTCCGCCGGGTTACGCGGGTTGGCGGTGCCCTGCTGAAAATTGCCAATGACATGCGATGGCTGGCCTCTGGCCCCCGGTGCGGGCTGGGTGAACTGAGCCTGCCGGAAAACGAGCCCGGCTCCTCCATCATGCCCGGCAAGGTCAACCCGACCCAGTGTGAGGCCATGGTCATGATTGCCACACAGGTGCTGGGCAATGACAATACCGTGGCCGTAGCCGCCAGTCAGGGCCAGCTTGATCTGAACGTGATGCGCCCGGTCATTCTGGCCAACTGCCTGCACAGCATCCGCATTCTGGCCGATGGCTGCCACAATTTCCGGGTCTTTTCGGTTGAAGGGACGGAGATCAACCGGCCAAAACTGGCTCAGTATGTCAACGGCTCCGTCATGCTGGTCACGGCTCTCAGCCCGGAGATCGGGTATGACAAATCTGCTGAAATTGCCCATATCGCCATTGAACATGATCTCAGCCTGAAAGACGCGGCCCTGAAATCCGGCTATCTGGACAGCGCCACATTTGACCGGCTGGTAAACCCGCTGGATATGGTGGGTAAAGGCACGGCTGGAGCCTGAACATCAGGCATCTTTTCCCCTGAGAAGAATACCGGTATGGTTGCCGCATGAAACGTTTTACATGTCGCCTTCTGGCTTTTCAGGGTCTGATGCTTGTCAGCGTGCTGGGGCTGAGCGCGTGCGCGGATTCCCATCCGAAGCATGTCTATCATCCCCGCTCCCACCATGGAGAAGGCACCCCACGTTGGTACCGTCCGCCTGCATCTTCCTCCCCTTCCTACCGGTAAAGGGGCAGGAGATATCATGCCAGGCAAACTGGTAAGGCTCGGAATTATTGTTGTCACTCTTGTTCTGGGCATTTACGTGCTCAGCGGTGTGTACAAAAATTTCTCTCACCTCATGGTGCCAGATCAAGACGCACCGCCTGCTGTGGATACCAATGCCCCTAAGAGCCCATAGCGGCCGTAAAGGCTGCGGGCCAGGACATGAAGCACGGTTCAAACGCCTGTTTCTGGCCGGAGGGTGCGCGCTCGGTCTGCTCACGGCTGGTAGCCTTCACGCCCAGACACCCCAACCGCGGAAAGAAGGGCAACTGATATCCCCGTCCCTTCTCGCGGCGCATCGAGGGGGCACCTTACGGTTGGTCGCCGCAGCGTCGGGCGGAACGCTTGATCCGCACATCAATTACTCCGGCAAATACATCAACCTGTTTGCTGTCGTGTATGACGGACTGACCACTTTCAAAAAAGTGCCCGGCCCAGACGGCAATACGGTTGTGGCGGATCTGGCAGAGACCCTGCCTGCCCCGCAGGACGGTGGCCGGACCTATGTGTTCACCCTCCGCCCCGATATCCATTTTTCCAATGGCCGGACTGTGACCACTGCGGATGTCGCCGCCTCCATGCGCCGTATCTTCCGGGTAGGCTCTCCTACCGCAGGGTCATTCTATTCTGCCATCGTAGGGGCTGATCTGTGCCTGAAGGAGCCTGCCACCTGCACACTCAGCGGTGGCGTGGTAGAAGACCCGGCACACCGGACCATTACCTTCCACCTGTCATCACCTGATACTGAATTCCTTCAGAAGCTGGCTTTTACGCACGCTGTTATTGTGCCAGCGGATACGCCTGACCATGACATAGGCAACACGCCCATCCCCAGCACGGGGCCGTATGCCATAGCGTCGTATGATCCCAACAAATCCCTTGTTCTGAACCGTAATCCCGCATTCAGGGAATGGAGCGCGGAAGCCCAGCCTGACGGCTATCCCGACACCATAACCTACAGCTTTGGCATTCCGGACGAAGCTGCTGTCACAGCGGTAGAAAACGGCCAGTATGACTGGATGGAGGGAAGCATTCCCATGGACAGGCTGGGCGAGCTGGGCAGCCGCTACACGGCGCAAACGCATGTCATGCCGCATGCAGCCATGTATTTTCTGCCCATGAACGTCAATCTGCCACCCTTCAATGTTCAGAAGGCCCGGCAGGCCGTGAATTATGCCCTGAACCGCAAGGCCATGGTCATTTTCTATGGCGGCCCCGGCATCGCCCGTCCCCTGTGTGGCATGCTGCCGTCTTCCCTGCCGGGTGCGACGGATTTCTGTTTCTACACCAAAGGTGCCTCCCCCTCCGCACCCGCTCCACGCTGGAGCGCCCCTGATCTGGAAAAAGCGCGCCAGCTTGTGCGCGAAAGTGGCACAGCCGGGCAGAAAGTGACCCTGATCACGGCCAACACCAGTGTGGACATGGCCATGGGCACCTGGGTGCGGGACATGCTGCAAAGCCTGGGCTATCAAGCCACACTGCGTCCGCTCAGCAGTTCTGTGGCCTTTAATTACATGCAGAATACGTCCAACAAGGTGCAGATTGCCCTTAAAGACTGGTCTGCCGACTATCCTTCTCCATCCAATTTTCTGGATGATCTGCTGGGGTGCGAGAATTTCCACCCCAATTCAGACAGTTCCATCAATATTCCCGGCTTCTGTGACAAACGCATTCAGGCGTTGATGGACCGCGCCAAGACAGACGTCTCCCTCACCCCGCAGCAGAGCGAAGCCCTGTGGCGTGAAGCCGATAAACTGGTGATGGAACAAGCCCCCATCGCGCCCCTGATTGAGAAAGACACCGTTCTGCTGACTTCCCCACGGTTGGGCAATTTTTTCTACACGACGGTAAACCAGCTCTTTTTCTCACAGGTGTGGGTCCAGTAAGCTCATAAAGCGCTGCTTTTCGGGTTTATCCACAGAATCTGTGGATGAAAATTGGGATAATCACGGGATGACACGGGGACACCTTGTTGGTCCCTCTTCCCCGTCCCACAAAAATATTCTCCTCTGATGACCAACGGAGAGACTCCCCCACCCCAAAAACCCTCTTTTCCCGTTATCCACAGAATCTGTGGATAGACTTCCGGACAACATTGGGACGAGTACGGGATGAGGCTGGACAGCATTTTTGTTGTTTTGAAAAAATCCTTTCTGCACAAGGATCATCAGAAAGACGCATTCTCTGGATTATCTCGATCTTTCATCCCGCCGCACGGGTGACCTTTGCGCTTAATCTTACAAAGCAGCGAGAAATCTGATTTTACCTCACCCAAATATTGCAAATAAGTCGCAAAACAAACATGGTGCCCCAGAGCAGGCGGGACCTGATACGTCTCCCATCCGTTTTTCCTCTTTCCTCTAGGGCTCTCCGCTGTCCTGCGTGACTGTTTCTTTTCCCATGATCTCGTCTTTCGCCCTTCGTAAACACGCAATTCTTGCCATTACGGCCCGCGTTGTCGCCGGGGTGGGCGGTGGTTATGCATCTTCAGCCCTGCTGGCCATTGCAGCCGCCTCTGCCCTGCCCCTTTCCCGGCCTGAGGCAGCAATCCTGTCCACGTTGCTCGCGCTCATCTGCTGGCCTGTCATGATGATACTGTGCTTCAGCGCCCGCACCGCCGTCCACGCATGGGGAGCCACGGTTGCTTTCTGTCTTGTGGTAGGGGCTGTTGCCATTCTTGCTGGGTGGCGGCCATGAAACCCACTTTTCGGGCCTGTATGGCATGGCTGCACACATGGTCCGGGCTGACCATGGGCTGGCTGCTGCTGGCCATGACATTGGCGGGAACACTCAGTGTTTTTCGTCCTGAAATCAACACATGGATGCGGCCTGAACTCAGAACTCCGAGCACCGTCAATCCGGATATGGCAACACAGACGGCCATACAATGGCTTTCCGTCCATGCTGCCAAATCCCCAACATGGTATCTTGAAGCGGCAAACGCTCGTGCGCCTTATGTTCAAGCCTTGTGGCTGGAGGGAGATGCCTATCAGGATCATGCTCTCGATCCACAAACCGGCAGCCCCTCCCCATTACGTGACACACGCGGAGGAGATTTTTTCTACCGTTTCCACTTTGAACTACAGCTTCCTTATCCATGGGGCAGGCTGATCGCGGCTGTCGCCGCCATGGCGCTTGTCCTCATTCTGTTGACAGGCATTATCGCTCATAAGCGTATTTTCCTGGATTTTTTCACATTCCGCCCCAACAAAGGGCAGAGAAGCTGGCTGGATGCTCATAATCTGCTGGGCGTGGCCGCCCTGCCATTTCACCTGATGATTGCCTTCACCGGCGCGCTGACACTTGCCAACATGCTGATGCCGTGGGGGCTGACCACGCTTTACCATCAGGACTTCTCCGCACTGGAGCATGATTTCAACCCCGCTGGTATAGAACGGCCAGCTTCCGGCAAAGCAGGAACACTGGCCCCCATCGGCCCGGTTCTGGCTGACATAAACCACCGTTTTGCCCCCAACCGTCTGATACGCCTGACCATCAGCAACCCATCAGATGCAGCTTCCGTCATTCAGGCTATTGCAGCCCCCAGTGCCTCTGGCGTGGGGGTGGAAACCCATACCCTCAGTTATGATGGAACAACGGGCACGCTCCTGGCTGAACACAAAGAATCCCGGCCCATCATGGGGTTTTACCGTTTCCTTTACGGGTTGCATGTGGCCCATTTCGCGCCGGTTTTCACACGTTGGCTCTATTTTCTATCGGGTCTGGGTCTTGCTGGTGTTATTGCCACCGGCCTGCATTTATGGACCAGCAAGCGTTGCCAGCGTCACCGGGGCTTCGGGTTCAGGCTGGTTGAGCGCGTCAATGTTGGCATGATAGGGGGAATTCCCACAGCATTTGCCTGCTTTTTCCTTGCCAACCGCCTATTGCCGCCTTCTCTGGCCACACGCGCCCAGATTGAAGTTCAGACAGTGTTCTGCGTATGGGCCATTCTGCTTCTATATGCCGCCGTACGTCCTGCCACAGTGGCATGGCGAGACCTGCTGGGCATGGCTACTCTGGCGTGCCTCGGCGTGGCCCTTCTCAACGGGCTACCTGTAACCCCATTGCAAATTGGCGTTGGCGTGACAGCATTTTCTCTGACCTGCCTGTTTTCTTACGCCACATGGCGCATGGCTTGCGCGGCAAAGGAGAAATCCTGATGCTGCTGCCCATTGCCTGTCTGGCGCTGGCGGCTGTGTGCCTGTTAGCTTTTGCTACTCCGCGCCAAGCCACCACACTCTTTACGCCACCTTTATTGCCCCGCCATCAATCATTCTTACGCACAGCGGGATTTTTCCTGTTGGCAACTTCGTTTTTACTGTGCTGCCTTGCCGCACATGCAGCAAGGATGCTGCTGGCCCTTACCGGTCTGCTCGGCGTCTATGCCGTCCTGATCGCACTCTGCTGCACCGCGTGGATGCACTGGAAAAAAACGCCATCACCCGCCCGCAAAATAACACGCACAGATCACAAACACTGACGCTTTACTCTCACAATTTACAAAACTATGGGAATGAGGCGGTCGGCATTTTTCAAATCCAGCCTTATCGTGCCGGTGCCAGTGTTTTCAACAGCGCTTCATGGAATGCGGTTGGGTCCTGAATCTGTGGAGAATGCCCCAGTTCTGAAAACATGATGAGATGTGCATGGGGAATAGCATTGGCAGCAGCTTTCCCCAGTTCAGGATAATGCCCCAACTGTTTCTGAACATCTGGCGGCGCTGCGGCTTTCCCGATAGCGGTATTATCCTTTGCCCCGATCATCAACGTGGTAGGAACTGCAATTTTTCCGAACTCATAGACCACGGGCTGCGTATAGATCATGTCATACAACAACGCTGAATTCCAGGCCACGGCCTGCTTGCCAGCCCCCCGATACATGCCCGCCAGCATCTGCACCCATTTTTCATACTCCGGCCGCCATTCCCCGGCATAGTAAGTCTGGGTTTCATAAGTGCGGATCGTGTCTTCAGTTGTCGCCAGTTCACGCGCATACCATTGGTCCACGCTCAGGGATGGCACACCCTTGGCTTTCCAGTCTTCCAACCCTATTGGGTCCACCAGTACAAGCTGTGCTGTTTGCTCCGGATACATCAGAGCATACCGCACCGCGAGCATTCCTCCTGTGGAATGGCCAATCAGAACGGGGTTTGAAACACCGATGCTGCTGAGCAGATCATGCGTGTTACGCGCCAGTTGCTGAAAACTGAACTGATACTGTTGCGGCTTGCTTGATTTGCAAAAACCGATCTGATCAGGGGCAACAACGCGGAACCCTGCCTGCACCAGTTGCACTATTGTCTGCTGCCATGTCGCGGCACAAAAGTTTTTGCCATGCAGCAAAACTGCTGTGCGTCCGTTAGGGTTTTGCGGATGCACGTCCATATAGGCCATGTGCAGTGACTGTTGCTGAGAAGAAAAAGTGTACTGCGCAACAGGATAAGGATATACGAACTCTTCAAGTTCCGGGCCATACTGCACCGCCTCCGCCCAGGCCCGTGCGCCTAAGGCCGCAGGAGCGACGCTGAGACAAACCCCAAGCCCCATCACGCTCACCGCCCGTAATAGTGGTGCATAACGATTTTTCTTTTTTTCATTCTGATCGCTCCCTCATTCCATGCCATCCGACAGGAAAGGATTCTTCACACGCGACCTTGTTATAGCACGAACACACGATGGCTGACGTATTTCCTTTGCCACCCTTTTGTGCGCTACCTATTCTCCAGTAGCGCCTCGCCCCCCCCACACGCTTAGCGGTGAAGGTCTCCCGGTTTCTGAGACGCAGATTAAGTTTGTGGCAGGATAACATCACTCCTCCCACAACCAGAAAGGCACCCTTATCAGCCGTTGCAAATCGCGCCCGGCAATCAGAAGACGACCAGAGTGGATTTTGAAACGCACGCCACACCAGAGCGATCAGGGCAATCGTGCGTCATGCAGAGGCGATTTGAAAAACCGATCAGGCCAAGCTCACGGGCCTCTTTAATGCAGAATGTTTTGGATTTTCCTCCCACGCTCCCGCACTGAGTTTTCCATCCCACCTTTTCAGCCCCCTCTGCCCTCATACTAATGATTTTTAAACGGCCTGAGAGAACAGCGCGAAACACGACCTCCAAGGAAGCGACTACCTCCAAGGCCCCAGAGATAATCCTGCCAGTTTCAATCGGAGCCCCCCTCGCCTTACCAGTTCAGGGGGGCGGGTTATTGCCGAGCCGATGCAGCACCACATCTCTGATACGTACGGGAACAGGCACATAATCCAGCTTGCGACTTTCCGCCTCGCCTTCCGTCAATCCCCATGAGAAAAACCGGCTAACAGCCACTCCGCGCGGCTTTGCCAGTATGGCGCGGGGAACCAGCGCATAGGTGGTGGTGACAATCGGCCACGCGCCCTGTCCATCCGTATCACACAAGGACGCTGTCAGCGTTTCATCCGCCCATTCAGCGGAATCCGCAGCCTTTGCAAAACTCTCGGCGGAAGGCGTAACAAATTCCCCTGCGCGGTTTTGCAACTGCACCGTTGGCAGGTGGTTTCGTTCCGCATAGGCGTATTCCACATAGCCCACGCTGCCGCGTGTATTGCGCACGTAAGAGGCTATCCCGTCATTTCCGCGCGCGCCTGCGCCCATAGGCCATGCAACGGACGTTCCCTGCCCTATGGTTTCCTTCCATTGGGGGGCCACACGGCTCAGATAATCTGTGAAAACATATGTGGTGCCTGAACCATCAGCACGGTGCAGAGGCGCCACCGGTAGATCCGGTAATTTCAGGTCCGGGTTCAGCGCCACAATACGGGGGTCATTCCACACCGTGATGGTACCGTCATACAAACCAGCCAGAATGGTGCCGGTTAATTTCAGGCCACCATCTGGCACGCCGGGTACATTCACAATCACCACAATGCCGCCAATAGCTGTGGGAAACTGTAGCAGCTTGCCTTTTTCCAATCGCTCTGGCGCCATAGGCGCGTCGGAGGCTCCAAAATCCACCGTGCCAGCCAATACCTGATTTTGGCCCGCGCCTGAGCCGATGGTCTGGTAATTGACCCGCACGCCGGTTTTGGCTTCCGAGACAGAAGACCACGCCTCATACAAAGGCGCAGCAAAACTGGAGCCTGCCCCGGTAATACGCTCCGCGGCCGTGCACTGAGGCAGACCGGCCAGCCACAAGGCTCCAACCAGTACCGAAAGGGGAGCAACACGCCGGACATTACGGCCAAAAGCCCCTGCACACCGCATTCTCATCCCTCTCTCCCTGCCTGTATGGTTCTTGGAGGCCTGTACGCCTCCACGCCCTTTAACGCAGCACAGCACCTGTGGCTTTGGTAACGGCTGCCACAATCCGCTCGGACACAGCTTCCAGTTCCGCATCCGTCAGGCTTTTGTCCACTGGCTGCAAGGTGACTTCAATGCCGATGGAACGATGGCCTTCGGGCACATGCGGGCCTTCATACACGTCAAACAGGCTGACGCCCGCCACAAGATTCCGATCCGCCCCACGCACGGCCCGCAGCAGAGCCTCGGCAGGCACATCGCGCCCGACAACAAACGCAAAGTCACGCCTTACAGGCTGGAAGGCAGACAGGGACGGAGCAGATTTCTTACGGCGCTTGGGTTCGGGCACCGCATCCATCAGCACCTCAAACCCGACAACAGGCACATCAATGCCTTCTGCCTGAAGCAAAGACGGATGCAATTCACCAAAATAGGCTAGCACGTTCTTTGGCCCCTGACGCAGCACGCCAGAGCGCCCCGGATGATACCAGGATGGTGCATCGGCCGTGGTTGTCAAAGCATCGGCACTTACGCCAAGTTGCGTCAGCAGTTCCAGCGCATCGGCCTTGGCCGCCCACAGAGAAACTGCACTGCTTTCCTGCCCTGGATAACGGGGCGTATGGCCTGTGCGCACACCAGCTGCCACCAGCGTCTGAGCTTTTTCAGAAAAAGCTGGGCCGACTTCAAACAGCCCGATATCCGCCCAACCACGTGCGCTGTTCCGCTGCGCACTTGCAACCAGATTGACCAGCGGCGTGGGCCGCATCTGGTCCAGATCAGACGCAATGGGGTTCAGCAGACGCAGACTGTCTGGCGCACCGCCAAACCGCAACGCTTCCTCGTGCGAGACAAACGAGAAACCAACGGTTTCCACCAGACCACGCGCAGCCAGAATACGCCGCGCACGTGCTGCCCGCGTCTGTTTGGCTGTCAATGCCACGCCCGGCACCACACTTACCGGCGGCAACGGAACGGCTGGCACGCTATCCAGCCCTTTCAGGCGCAGAATTTCTTCAACCAGATCACTTTCCGCTTCAATCTGGTCAACGCCTTCAGCTGCCTTGGCCGCAACATCGGCAGCAATATCCGCGCCCTGAGCCAGAACGGACTTCTGGGCAATATCATTCCGCCAGGATGGCACGCTAACCCGCACGGCCGCGTCCGTCTGCTCCTGCACCTCAAAACCCAGCTTTTCCAGCAAGGTCACACTCTCCTGCGGCGGCACATCCAGCCCACCAAGCGTTTTGACACGTTCAAAACGCAGCGTTGCGTCACGCTGCCACGCAGGCTGGTCACCAGCAGAAACAACCTCGCTGGCTTCACCACCACACACGTCAATAATCAGACGGGTAGCGGCTTCCAGCGCGGCAACGGGAAGCGCCTGATCGACCCCACGCTCAAACCGGTAGCTGGAATCAGAAGAGACCCCTACCCGGCGCGCGCTCAGCGCAATACGCACCGGGTCGAACAGCGCACATTCCACAAACACATCGGTCGTGCTTTCATCCGCGCCTGAGGCCTCGCCGCCCATGATCCCGGCCAGAGACTGCACGCCATTCGCGTCTGCAATCACGCAATCATCTGGCGTAACGGTGTAATCCTGCCCATCCAGCGCCCGGAACGTTTCACCTTCACCGTGGCACATCGTCAGGCGGCCACCTGCAAGCTTGTTCACGTCAAACACGTGCAGCGGACGGCCCAGATCAAAGCAGAAATAGTTGGTGATATCGACCAACGCGGAAATGGGCCGCAGACCAATACTTTCCAGCTTACGCCGCAGCCATTCAGGGCTTGGCCCGTTTTTCACACCCCGGATGGTGCGCCCGAGAACCCAAGGGCAGGCTTCCGGGTAGCTGTTCTCCCACACAACGGGGGAGTCAAATGTGCCATCCACCGTATCTGCCAGCCAAGAGCGCAAGGTGCCCAAACCTGCTGCGGCCAGATCACGTGCAATCCCCCGCACACTCAGGGCATCGCCCCGGTTGGGCGTGATGGCAATTTCAATCACCACATCATCCAGCCCGGCAAAATCAGCATAGGACTGGCCGGGCAGCGTATCGTCAGGCAGTTCGGCAATGCCGTTGCTTTCTTCACCCAGCCCCAGTTCACGCAGGGAGCAAAGCATGCCACCGCTGGCTTCGCCACGGATCTTGCCGGCTTTGATGGTGATATCCAGCCCCGGCACATACGTGCCTGGCGGCGCGAAAATAACGGCCAGACCAGCACGCGCATTCGGCGCGCCGCACACCACCTGCACATCCTGCAAGCCCGGACCAGCGTCCACACGGCAAACCTGAAGACGGTCTGCATTGGGGTGCTGCGTCGCTTCAAGAATACGGGCGGTCAGAAACGGTTCTATGGCCGCGCCACGGTTTTCAACACCTTCAACCTCAAGGCCAATCTGGTTCAGTTTGGCGCAGATTTCAGCCAGTGTGGCGGACGTTTCAAGATGGTCATATAGCCAGGATAGCGTGAATTTCATGGCTTACAGCCCCTCGTGCAGCAGCGCGGGCGCAAGCGGGTCAGACCCGTAATGGCGCAGCCAGCGGATATCACTTTCATAGAACGAACGCAGGTCCGGAATGCCGTTCTTCAACATGGTCAGCCGTTCAATGCCCATGCCAAAGGCAAAGCCCTGCCACTCACGCGGGTCCAGCCCGCAATTGGCCAGAACACGGGCATGCACCATGCCGGAGCCAAGCACTTCAAGCCAGTCATCCCCTCCGCCAATCTCACCTGTACGGCGGGACCACCCGATATCCACTTCCATGGAAGGCTCGGTGAACGGGAAATAAGAGGAACGGAAACGCACAGGCAGATCCGGTTTGTCAAAAAACACGCGCAGGAATTCGATCAGGCAGCCCTTGAGGTGCCCCAGCGTAATGCCTTTGCCCACCACAAGCCCCTCACACTGATGGAACATGGGGGAATGTGTGGCGTCATGGTCTGCGCGGTAAGTGCGCCCCGGGCAGATCACACGGATAGGCGGCTTCTGCGCCAGCATGGTGCGGATCTGCACGCCAGAGGTCTGGGTCCGCAGAACGCGGGTGACATCCAGCCCCGGCGCGGGGGGCAGATAAAAGGTATCATGATCCGTGCGGGCCGGATGATGATCGGGCGTGTTCAGCGCGGAGAAATTGTGCCAGTCCGTTTCAATATCTGGACCTTCCGCAACGCTGAAACCCATTGCCCCGAAAATGGCGGTCATTTCTTCCACCGCGCGCGCAATCGGGTGAATGAAGCCCTGTTGCGCAGGCGGCGGCGGTAGAGACACATCCACACGTTCAGCCACCAGACGCGCTTCAAGCTCCGCAGCTTCCAGCGCCTTGCCGCGATCTTCAACAGCGCGGGTCAGTTCATCCCGCAGGCGGTTCAACGCCACACCGCGCGCCTTGCGCTCATCCGGGGCCATTTTCCCCAAGGCTTTCAGCAAGGTTGTCAGGCGGCCTGATTTACCAAGAGTGCCGACACGAATGGCATCCCATGCCCGCAGGTCTGCGGCCTCAGCCAGTTCGGACAGGACATCCTGCCGCAGAATCTCAAGATCGTCGCTCATGAAACCTCGCACGAGGGAAAAAATACGCTACAGGGCGGATACTCTCTCTGCGGCGCGGAGAAAACCCCTCCCCACAGAAAACCAGCCAAAAGCCGGGGCGGCCAGCGTGCCGCCACCCTACCTCAACCGCTGTTCAAACCATCACTGGCAATAAAAAAGGCCGCCCAGACTGGACGGCCTTTTCTAACACTTTATCGGCCGAAATTTCAGGCAGCCAGAGCGGCCTGAGCTTTCTTCACGATTTCAGCGAAGGTTGCGGCGTCATCAAAAGCGATGGCGGCCAGAACCTTACGGTCGATTTCAATGCCAGCTTTGTCCAGACCGTTGATGAAACGGCTGTAGGTCAGGCCATGCTCACGCACGGCGGCATTGATACGCTGGATCCACAGAGCGCGGAATTCGCGCTTCTTGTTCCGGCGGTCACGGTATGCGTACTGGAGAGACTTTTCGAGCCGTTCCAGAGCAATACGGTAGTTTGTGGAAGACCGACCACGGAAGCCCTTGGAAAGTTCAAGAACCTTCTTGTGACGGGCGTGCGTGGTTACACCGCGTTTTACACGTGCCATTTCTCAGATACTCCTCAAACCAGCCCGTAGGGTGCCCACTGCTTGACGGTACGACCGTCCTGCGGTGTCATCACCTGTGCGCCGCGGTTGGTGCGCTTCATTTTCTGCGGGCGCTTGATCATGCCGTGACGCTTGCCGCACGGACCAGAGAGCACCTTGCCGGTTGCGGTGATCTTGAACCGCTTCTTGACCGACGATTTGGTCTTCATCTTGGGCATTTCTTTACTCCTGAAAGCTCGAAAAACGCGTCGCCCCATAAGAACGACAGAACACGGCCGGGCATGCCCCACAAGCCCGGGCGCGTGTGCGAAGGGCCTCCCTTAACGGAAGCCCCTTACATTTTCAAGTCATCTCCGCGCAGGATTTTTCAGTCAGAGTATGTTATGCTCCATTCACAGTCAGGCCACACGCGCCTGTAAAGCGCTATCAGCCGCCTCCTGCCACTAAGGGGCATGCCATGCCTTCATGGCATAAGGCACCTGCTGCGGGTTCTCCTTTTCATCATGGCCCCCGCAGGCCATCCTGCCGGGCAACCCTGTGCTTTCTTCCGCGCTTTCTCCTTCGTGCACGGCCTGACCCATGTGCACGGAAGCGCAAAACAGTATTTTGCTGCGCGCTTCTTTTCACCTTTCATGCCCCATTGGGCGTGAACAACATTATGAGGTACGCCACTTTCATGACTCCCCTTTCCAACGCCACGCTCAAACAGCTTCCGCCGCAGGTTCTCACCCCTGCTTATGACCGTCAGAAGACCACACCCGGCATTGCACATCTGGCTGTTGGCAATTTTCACCGGGCTCATCAGGCGATGTATGTTGATCGGGTTCTGGCTCGTCCCGGCCAGCAGGATTGGGCGATTGTAGGCATAGGGCTACGCGATAATGAGCGTGAAACCCGCCGCGCAGCGATTATGGCCGAACAGAACGGCCTTTATACCCTTACCGAATTTGCAACAGATGGCGGCCATACCACGCGCGTGCTTGGTGCCATTACCGAGTATGTGCAGGCAGCAAAAGACCGGGCCGGAGCCATTCGTCGGCTGGCTGACCCTGCTATTAAGATTGTCAGCCTGACCATTACAGAAGGCGGCTATTATGTAGATGCCGATGGCCGCTTCATGCTTGATGACCCGGCCATTGCCGCTGATCTGAAACGGGATCTGCCAGAAACCGCCTTCGGGCTGGTAACAGAAGCCCTGCGCCTGCGCCGGGATAGCGGGGTTGGCCCCTTCACCGTTCTCACATGCGATAATCTGCAGGATAACGGTGTGGTTGCCCGCACAGCCTTCTGCTCCTACGCCAAAGCCCGTGATGCTGCTCTGGGAGAATGGATTGCGGAAAACGTGACCTTCCCCTCCACCATGGTGGACCGCATCACCCCATCCGTTTCATCAGCAGATGTTACCCGACTGGACGAACTCAGCGGCGTTGCGGACAAGATGCCTCTGTTTGCGGAAGATTTCACCCAGTGGGTGGTGGAAGATAATTTCTGCGCAGGCCGTCCGGAACTGGAATCCGTGGGGGTAGAATTCACCAACGATGTGGGGCCGTATGAGCAGGTCAAGCTGCGCATGCTCAATGCCTCTCACTCCATGCTGGCCCTGCCCGGCCTGCTGATGGACTATCAGACCGTGCCAGATGCAATGGGTGATACCTCTCTGGTCACACTTCTGGAGCAGTTTCTGGCACAGGATGCCTCCCCCTTCATCACGCCTCCCAAAGGTGTTTCGCTTGAAGGCTATGCCCATCAGGTGCTGCACCGCTTCCGCAACCCGGCTGTGGGTGACCAGCTTCTTCGTATTGCATCAGACAGCGCATCCAAACTGCCTGTCTTCCTGACAGACACAGTAAAAGGTGTGTTGGGGGCCAACAAGGATCACCGCCGCCTAGCATTTGGCGTCGCGTGCTTCCTGGAATATCTGCGCGGCGAGACGGAAAGCCACAAATCCTACACGCTGTCTGAACCCGGGCTGCCTGATGCGGCAAAGGCTCTGGCGCTGGAGAGTGATCTGGCCGCAGGCCTGCGGATGCCGGTCTTTGCCGGATGGGGGCTGGATGCTTACCCCGCCTTTACAAAAGATGTGGTGGCTCTGCGCACCAGCATGCGTGAGCACGGCGTGCGCCACACTCTGAAAAATCTGGGCTTGTCATAACAAAACCCCTCCTCCTGAAAGGCTCCAGCGCTTTTCAGGAGAAGCATCTCCCGGTCCCCAACACAATAAAACGGCGTAATGTCGCAAGCCTTGACTGCATGGCTTTCATGCAAAATTGGCCTTGTCTATATACGTTAAAATATAGATACTGCGAAAATCAGCGGTTTCTTCTAACATTCTCGTGATCCAAATAAATCTTATTCATTTTTTGGCGCGCGAGAGCCGAACCTATGCGTTTATTTGCTACTCAATTCAAGATAAGCCTTATCTTTAAGAAATAACGGGCCTTTAGACTGCCGCCTGCCAACGCTAGGGAGGGAAGACTGCTGTGGCGGTCTTTCTGCGTATGGCGGGCGCTGTCTTTACTGGATTGGGGGTAGAGTGATCAAACGTCTCTTAGCCGGAGTGGTTGGAGCCGGTGTCCTGGGTGGACTCGGCTTCCTGTATTATGCGTGGTACCCGCCTATCGCCACAATTGATCCACCGGCGGCGAGCAGCTTCTCGGCGGAGCAGATTGAACGCGGCCGCATTGTTGCGGCTGAAGGTTATTGCGCGGAATGTCACACCCGCACAGACATGGGCGGTGGCCCGGAACTGGCGGGTGACTACAAGATGGAAACCCCGTTCGGGGCCATCTATTCCTCCAACATCACGCCGGACCCGGAAATGGGGATTGGCCGCTGGTCAGAAGAAGCACTGCGTCGCGCCATGCGTCTGGGCGTCTCCCGCAAGGGTGTGCATCTGATCCCGGCTTTCCCGTATGATCACTTCACCAAAATGACGGATCAGGACATTTCTGATCTGTACGCCTATCTCATGACCCGCCCGGCCGTACATATGGCGCGGCGTCCGAATGAACTACCTTTCCCGCTCAGCCTGCGCATTGGTCAGGCAGCCTGGAAACTGCTGTTCTTCACCCCCGGCATATACAAGCCTGACCCAAGCCATGATGCCTTGTGGAACCGTGGGGCCTATCTGGCGGAAGGCAACGCCCACTGTGGCGCGTGCCATACACCCCGTAACTTCATGGGGGCCGAAAAGAAGGGCTCCATGTATGATGGCGCGGTTGTGGATGGATGGATTGCCCCTCCGCTGAACGACAAGAACCCCACCCCCACCACCTGGACCGAAGACGAACTGTATCAGTATCTGCGCTTTGGCGTGGCCCCGCTGCACGGTCCTGCCGGTGGCCCCATGTCTCCTGTACCGCACCGTTTCCTGTCTCAGGTTCCGGAATATGATGTGCACGCCATTGCCCATTATTATGCGGACGTGGACCACGCTGCGGAACGCGAGAAGCATGACAAGGCCGCCCTTGCCCGCGCCATGGAGCAATCCAAGATTGATCTGATCGGCCCGAATGTGGACCCGGACGCCAAACTGTATCAGGGCGCCTGCGCGGCCTGCCATTACAATGCGGCCCCTTCCCCTGTGCTTGGTCGCCCGGATCTGGCGCTCAACAACGCCCTGTGGCTGGACGAGCCGACAAACCTCTTCCAGGTAATGCTGCGCGGCCTTACGGCTGAAGAAGGCCAGTCCGGCATTGCCATGCCCAGTTTCTACAATGCCCTGTCCGATGCCGACATGGCGCGTATTGCAGCCTATCTGCGCCGCACACGCACCACCCTGCCGCCGTGGACAGACCTTGAGAAGAAAGCCGCTGAAGTGCGCGAGACCGTCAAGACCATTCCTGTCAATTCTTCTCACTGAGACGGCACACGGAGCCAGACATGATTAAGTTCAAACTCAATGGCCGTGACGTATCCGTCGATGTGCCAGATGATACCCCCCTTCTGTGGGCACTGCGGGACGAACTGGACCAGACCGGCACCAAGTTCGGGTGCGGTGTAGGCCAGTGCGGTGCGTGCACGGTGCATGTGGGCGGGCGCGCCACGCGCTCCTGCATCACCCCTGTCAGCTCCATTGAAGGTGCTGAAGTAACCACCATTGAAGGCCTGCACCCGGAAGGCAAACATCCGGTGCAGGAAGCATGGCGTGACATTCAGGTGCCTCAGTGCGGTTACTGCCAGTCCGGCCAGATCATGCAGGCGGCAAGCCTGCTGAAGGATTATCCGGACCCCACGGATGAACAGATTGATGGCGTTATGGGCGGTAGCCTGTGCCGCTGCATGACGTACATCCGTATTCGCAAGGCTATCAAGAAAGCCGCTGCCGCCATGCGTGAGGAGACTGCATCAAATGGGTAAACTTGAACGCATTGCGGCACAGCAGGATCGCGCAGCAGGACGTGGACCAACCCGCCGAGGCTTTTTGCTGACGGCTGCTGGCTCCGCTTTTCTGTTCGGGTTCGCGCGGGAAGCCAAGGCCGCGCAGACCTTCCCCGCTTCTGCCGGGCTACCCGGTGATGGCGCTTTTGAACCCACCATCTGGTGCTCCATCGCACCGGATGGCGTGGTGAACGTCAACGTCATCCGTGCGGAAATGGGCCAGCACACCGGCACCGCCCTCGCCCGGATCATCGCGGACGAAATGGAAGCCGACTGGGACAAGGTCAAGATCACGCAGGTGGATACAGACCCCAAATGGGGGCTGATGGTCACAGGTGGGTCATGGTCCGTGTGGATGACATGGGATGTCTTCCGTCAGGCTGGTGCGGCAGCCCGTACGGTCATGGTGGAAGAAGGCGCCAAGCTGATGGGCGTTTCGCCCGCGAGCTGTATCGCCCGCAATGGCCGCGTGATTGCTGGCAGCAAATCCATTTCCTATGGCGATATTGTCAGCCGCGCGCACCCCACGCGCACCTATACGCCTGATGAAATGGCCAAGCTGCCGCTGAAACCCGCGTCCGAACGTCGCCTGATTGGCAAGGACGTCAAGGCGCTGGATATTCCGGCCAAGACCGACGGCACCGCCATCTACGGGATTGATGCCAAGCTGGACGGCATGGTGTATGCGCGCCCCAAACTGCCGCCAACCCGCTATGGCTCCAAGGTTGTCTCTGTAGATGATAGCGAAGCCAAGAAGATCAAAGGCTATATCCGCTACATCGTTCTGGAAGACCCGTCGGATACTGTGCCCGGCTGGGTTGCCGTTCTGGCGTCCTCCTACCCGGCGGCCATCCGCGCGACGGATGCGCTGAAAGTCACCTGGACACCGGGCAAGACCGCCAATGTGTCTGAAAAGGACATTATTGAGCACGGCCGCAAACAGATTGCCGAGAAAACCGGTGGTTCCTGCGTGTTCAATGATTCCGGGGTGGATGAAGCCTTCTCATCCGCCAAGCAGGTTTTTGAACGCACATATACCTGTGCCTCCGTGCTGCATTACCAGCTTGAACCCATGAATGCGCTGGCACGCCTGCAGGACGGCAAATGGGAAATCCATTGCGGCAACCAGTGGCAGTCCCTGTTCCTGCCGGTTATTGCCAAAGCCTTGCAGGTGCCGGAATCTCAGGTGATCATGCGCAGCTATCTGCTGGGTGGGGGCTTTGGCCGCCGCCTGAACGGAGACTACGCTGTACCCGCAGCGCTCATCTCCAAGGCGCTGGGTGGCAAGCCGGTCAAACTGATCCTGACCCGTTCGGACGACATGCTATTTGACTCCTTCCGCTCCCCGTCCATTCAGACGGTGCGCGTGGCGTTGGATGACCAGAAAAGCCTCAAAGGGTGGGAGCACCATGCTTCCGCTGGCTGGCCCACAGGCGTGATGGCTGCGGCCTTCATGGAAAAAGGAGCCGACGGCAAACCTTACGATCAGTTCGCCATTGCAGGTGCTGACCATTGGTATGATGTTGGCCCAATGCGGGTGCGGGCGCTGGATAATGACCTGGCTGACGCTACCTTCCGTCCGGGCTGGCTGCGGTCGGTCAGTTCCGGCTGGACGCCTTGGGCGCATGAAGCCTTTCTGGATGAACTGGCACACGAACTCGGCAAGGACCCTGTGGCGTTCCGCCTTTCCCTGCTGACAGCCAAAGGTCGCAACGTTGGCAGCGCGCCTAATTCCGTGGGTGGTGCAACGCGTCAGGCCAACGTGCTGAAGCGGCTGGTGGAAAAATGTGGCTACGGCAAAGTGCAGTTGCCCGCTGATACAGCCATCGGCATTGCCACAACCTTCGGGCAGGAACGCAATATGCCAACCTGGACGGCTGGTGCCGTGCAGGTGCATGTGGACCGTAAAACAGGCGTCGTTACCTGCCAGAAAATCTGGCTGGTGCTGGATGCAGGCACCATTGTGGACCCGGACGGTGCGGCAGCCCAGACCGAAGGCGGCGCGTTGTGGGGCCTGAGCATGGCGCTGTTCGAAAACACGGAAATTGTGAACGGCAATGTGCGGGACCGGAACCTGAACACCTACACGCCCCTGCGTATTTCAGATGCACCCGAAATCGACATCGAATTTGTGGAAAGCACTGAAAAACCCATGGGCCTTGGGGAACCGGGGGTCACCACCATTGGGGCGGCCATTGCCAATGGCGTCTTCAATGCCGTGGGCGTACGGCTGCGCCATCAGCCCATTCGTCCTGCGGATGTGCTGAAAGGCCTCTCCGAGAAAAAATCCGCCTAAATCCCGTCTCCAAAGAACAGAACAGGCTTACAAAAAAGCCGGCACCTGAAAACAGGTTGCCGGTTTTTTTATTTCTTATCCATGAAGCGACAAGGATAGGTATCAGAAACCAGAAAGAAAAAGTAAGCGCAGCACTCAAAATTTTTCAGAAAAGCCAAGAAAGCTGACCAGAGAACTGAAGTGGCTGGCTCTAAGAACCTACTCTTGCAGTAGTTTCCGGCCATAAGATCTTGATGTTCCCACATACTGGCAAATTTAAAACTGGGCTCCAGATCCCGCCAAGTTGCTTAATGCCTTTTCCTAGCCACCTCTTCTTCGGCATAGAGGCGGCTACCGGAAGCTGTTCATCTGAACTCCAGAAAACGTCTAAAGAATTCTTATACTTTTAGAAAAACAATACCCTGAAACATCCAGACACAAGACCAGAACGACGCAGCATATTCAGAGATTAAGCCGCGTCTATTTCATAAAGCGTATGATGGCCGCTGCCCCTCGCTTTGATGCCCCCAGAACCGGATCTCCCAGAGAGTCTTTCACAAGCTTTTCCTGTAAGGGACGATAACGGGCGTGAACCTCTTGCGCCCGCATGATGGCAGGCATCACCTCTTCGGGTCGATCAACCACTTCGCCCAGATTCCAGTGCAGAAAATGCGGATTGTTCCGCCACTCAATACCGGTTGTATTCAAAAACACGCAGGGCCGGGGCTTCACCAGAAATTCGTACACCTGACTGCTGACATCCCCCACATAGATATCCGCGTGGGCGGTATAGGTCATGTCAATCAGGCGATCAGATTGTGTATCAACATGAATGGTCGGAGCATTATACCGCTTCATGAAACGGGTTTTCATACCAAGGCTTTTATGAAAGGTCTTGATATGCGGCGCCACAACCAGATTATAGCGTGACTGCCCCTTAAACCCCTTGAACAAGGCAGGCATGAAGCGTGGCAGCGAGGAAAGCTTCCGCTTGCAATGGGCATTATAGAGTACAAATGGTCTGGGATTTGAAAACAGTCCCTCCGGTGTGTCCTGCTGCATTGCCGCACAGACATCCATGCGCGGTAGCCCGACCGTGGCATAGTGGCCCGGTCGCACCAGATTCTTCTGAAGACTGTACTGTTCAACTTTCGGGCCGGGCAACAACGTAAAGTCAAAATCCCGCATCAGGGCTTCATCATCCACCAGCCGGTCCCCTGCCCCATGGAGCACAAGAATCAGTTTGGGCCGGGTTACGCCCAACTTGCGTAAAAAGCCTGCCGTGTATTCCGTGGCAACAATCGCATCATACTGGTTCAGTTCTTCCGCATTTTGCCGCAGCAGCATCAGTTTGACGCGATCCAGACGCTTTGCGGCCTCATGCATTTTTATGGGGAAGGAACGGTCCAGAAATTTCATATCCGGTTCTGGCGCGCCCATCACACGGCCAATCCGCTTCAGATGCTCCCGTGTTTCCGGAAAGTTGTAGTAATTAACAACATCAACGCCCGCATACGCCCCCAGGGCCAAGGCCAGTGATGCACCATGATAACATTGATAGGGTTCAGCAATATAAAGAAACGCGACATTCATGACAGCATAAGCCTGCACACATCATTTCGGCAGAAAGCAGTCAGAATGCCGCCCCGTCCGTTACACATTAGATACAATTTGCACCCCGGACACAATGCCACAAGCTCTTTCCTGCCCAGATACAGGAAAGAGGCCCAAAATGTCTTCTGCCCGCCCCTGTCAGACGCGGGCAGAAGACCTATACTGATTTAGGATATTTTCTGAGGGGCCGCCGCAGACCGGATTGCACGCGCCATGGCTTCCACCCCGTTCCCACGATTGGTGGACAGTGCCTGAACCAATCCCAGATCCCGCAAAAACTGCGGGTCAGTGTTCAGGATTTCCTCAGGGCTGCGTCCTGAATAGACACGCAGCAACAGCGCCACCAAACCGCAGACAATGGCGGCATCGGAAAGACCGGCAAAATACAGAATGCCATCTTCCTCCTTAGCCTCCAGCCAGACCTGGCTCTGGCATCCCGGCACCCGATGGGCATCATCACACCAATCCTTGGGAAATGGGGGCAATTTGCGCCCCATTTCTATGATGTACTGATAGCGCTCCATCCAGTCATCAAACAGTTCCAGCTCATCACGAATGGCGTCAATGGCTTCGGCTGCGGTCTCTTCCGCAGGGAGAACGAACGGCGCCTCCATTACAGAATAAACCGGCTGAGATCACCCTTGCGGGCCAGCGGGGCAACCTTGTCATTCACAAGCGAGGCTTCCACCACAATGGTTTCCCCCTTCCGGTCAGAAGCCGTGAAGGAGATTTCTTCCAGCAGTTTTTCCAGAACCGTGGCCAGACGACGAGCGCCTATATTTTCCACTCGTTCGTTAATATCCGCCGCCAGTTCAGCCAGAGCATCCACTGCGCCATCAGAGAAGGAAAGCGTCACACCCTCCGTCCCCATCAGAGCGGTATATTGCTTGAGCAGAGAGTGTTCGGGGTCGGTCAGGATAGACCGAAGATCCTCACGGGTGAGCGGCTGCAATTCCACACGAATGGGCAAACGCCCCTGCAATTCCGGCAGCAGATCAGATGGTTTGGCCAAATGGAACGCACCGGAGGCAATGAACAGAATGTGGTCTGTCTTCACCGGCCCATATTTGGTGGAAACCGTTGTGCCTTCAATCAGCGGCAGCAGATCACGCTGCACGCCTTCACGTGAGACATCGCCCCCGCGTGCGCCGCCTTCTGCCGCGCGGGCGCATACCTTGTCGATCTCATCAATAAAGACAATGCCGTTATCCTGCGCATGGGCTACGGCTTCACGCGTCAGGGCTTCATTATCCAGCAGTTTGTCCGCTTCTTCCCGCTCCAGATACTCACGCGCGGCGGCAACCTTCAGGCGGCGCTGCTGTGGTGTGCGGTTCATGAAGCCTTTCATCATCTCGCCAAAATTGATGACATTTCCGGGCATCACGCCGGGCATTTCGCCCCCACCCTGCGGCGGCGCTTCAACCACGGCAATATCAACCTCTTTATCTTCAAGGTCGCCATTGCGCAGCATGGTACGAAACTTGTTTTTGGTCTCGGCCGCAGCACTCTGCCCCACCAGAGCGTCCACCAGCCGGTCTTCCGCCGCCTGCTCGGCCTTCACCTTCACATCACGCCGCCTGACATCACGCAGCATGGTGATGGAGGCCTCCACCAGATCACGCACAATGCTATCCACATCGCGGCCCACATAGCCCACTTCCGTAAACTTGGTGGCTTCCACTTTCAGGAAGGGAGCCTGCGCCAGCTTGGCCAGCCTGCGGGCAATCTCGGTTTTACCGCACCCGGTCGGGCCAATCATCAGGATGTTCTTGGGCACAACTTCCTCGCGCAGTCCTTCACCCAGCTGCGCACGCCGCCAGCGGTTACGCATGGCAATGGCCACAGCCCGCTTGGCGTCACCCTGCCCTACGATAAACCGATCAAGTTCCGAGACAATTTCTCTGGGGGAAAAGGTTGGTGCTTCCATCACGCTTCTCCCTTCCCGGTTGCCGTGCTGGCAGAAAGCGTTTCCACCCTGACGGAATGATTGGTGTAAACGCAGATGTCCCCGGCAATTTTCATGGAGCGGCGCACAATTTCCTCCGCATCCAGCCCGTCTACGGTCAACAACGCACGGGCAGCAGAAAGGGCGTAATTCCCGCCGGATCCAATAGCGATAATGCCATCTTCCGGCTCCAGCACATCACCGTTCCCGGTCAGGGTGTAGGAATGTTCAGCATCCGCCACGGCCATCATGGCTTCCAGCCGGCGCAGATAACGGTCTGTCCGCCAATCCTTGGCCAGTTCCACACAGGCCCGCTCAAGCTGGTTGGGGTAGCGTTCAAGCTTGGCTTCAAGCCGTTCAAGCAGGGTGAAGGCATCCGCCGTGGCTCCGGCAAAACCTGCCAGAATGGACCCGGACGGGCCAATGCGGCGCACCTTGCGCGCATTGCCCTTGATGACGGTCTGGCCCAGTGTCACCTGACCGTCACCTGCCATGGCAACGTCCGGGCCACGCCGAACACAGAGGATAGTGGTCCCGTGCCATCCGACGGGATCATGCGGGGAGGAGGCTGTGTGATCGCTATACATGGTAGAAAGAAATAGGCTTTCCTTCCGTCAGCACAAGAGGGGAGTTTACGCTGCCAGCATTGCCCGCACGTCCCCCAGCAGCGCATCCCGCGTGTAAGGCTTGTGCAACACCGTTACACCGGCAGGCAGAAGCCCCAGATCCGTATACCCCGTGACAAACAGAACCCGCAGATCCGGCCGCAGAACATGAATGCGCCGTGCGGCCTCATCGCCATTCATGCCCGGCATCATCACGTCCATCACCACCAGCGAGATTTCCGGCCTGCCCTCGACCATGGCCAGAGCTTCCGCCCCGCTTGACGCCTCCAGAACCTCGTAGCCAGCCCGACGCAGGAAGCCGGATGTGACACTCCGCACCCCTGTCTCGTCATCCACCACAAGAATGAGGCGCCCGTCCCCTACGGGCGGCAGCGTAGCGGCCCGTTCTTGCTGTGCTGGCAGTGGGGTCACGACAGAAGAAGACGAGTCTTCCGCGTTCACATCCGTCGCCATGGCTGGCAGCCAGAGTTCTATGGACGTCCCCCCTCCCGGCACGCTTTCCACACGGACTTCACCCCCGCAATGGTTGATGAAGCCGTAAATCATGGAAAGACCGAGGCCTGTTCCTTTCCCAATATCCTTGGTGGTGAAAAACGGATCAAAAATACGGGCCTGCATTTCCTCTGTCATGCCCACACCGCGGTCCATCACCTGCACCACCACCCACGCACCGCCAGCGGCGGCCGTGGTGCTCCGCCCGAGCAGACGCGCAGCCTTGCGCACGGAGACGCTGATAGTGCCCCCATCAGGCTGCGCATCCTGCGCATTGATGCACAGATTGAAAATGGCCAGTTCAAGCTGCACTGCATCGGTCCAGACCGGCGGAAGAGCCTCATCCGGGATATCAAACTGCACGGAGCCAATTCGGCTGGCGGCTTCCTCACTGTTTGCGCCCAGAGCGGTTTGCAGGTCATCAGGCACCTGCCCACGCACCATGAAACTTTGCAGATCTCGCAAGATCTGCCCCACCTCCACCTGCTGGCAGGACAAATGGCGCGGACGGCTGAAATCAAGCAGTTTCTGCGTCAGCGCGCCGCCGCGCCGTGCAGCCTCTATTGCATTATGGAACAACCGCGCCACCCCAGGCTCCTTGGGTGGCTCAAGATCCATCACCAGTTCAAGCGATCCCATAATGGCGGTGAGCAGATTGTTGAAATCATGCGCAACACCTCCGGCAAGCGTTCCAATGGCCTGCATTTTCTGGGCCTGCCGCAGCCGCTGCTCCAGATTGAGCAGATCTGTCACATCCCGGTCTATCAGGATGGAATAATCAGCCAGTTCATCTTTTCGCGGTTGTCCGGCGTCATCCGGCGCGCCACCCAGTTTCATACGGGTGAGGTCATGCCAGCGGGCCTGCCCGTCCGGGCTGGTGAGCCTGAGAACCTGCTGATCGCGCGCGCCAGACGCCAGCGCTGCCTCAGCCTCTTTGAGACTTTGCAGACGTTCGGCGTCAATCAGGGTCTCTTCCTTCTGCCCGATGCAGGCTTCAGCAGGACGACCAAACTGCGCCGCCATCTGCTGGTTCAGCCGGATAAAGCGCCCTTTCTCATCCTTGAACGCCAACCCGAACGGCAGATTGTCCAGAAGCCCGCGCAACAGCCGTTGCTCGCACGCCAGTTCCTTTTCAAGCTCATACCGTCCGGCCGCCTGCGCCACCATGGACAGAAGCGTTTCATCATCCCACGGCTTGTAAGCGAAAAACGAGATCTTGCCCTGATTGAGAGCAGCCTCCACAGCCGAGATATCAGCATATCCCGTCAGCAGGATAGCGCCTGCCGACGAAACCATGCGCGCGCGCGCCAGAAAGGCGTCACCCGTCATGTGAGGCATGCGCTGATCAGAAATAATGACCGCAACATCCGGGTTCTGCTGAAGCAGAGCTAGTCCTTGCTCTCCCGACGATGCTGAAAGAACGTCGTACGTATCCTCCAGCAGATCAGCCAGCGCGACAAGGATTTCAAGCTCGTCATCTACAACCAGAACAACGGCTTTCCGGTCTGGTTCAGGCAGCGTAATCACTCCGCCTCTCCTCCACAGCCCTGTAGGGCACCCGCAATGTGAAGCAGGCACCACCTTTTTCCTGCGCGTTCGTCACAACAATACTCCCACCATGAGCCTGCACAACGCCATAAGCGGTGGCCAGTCCAAGCCCGGTCCCTGAGCCTACAGGTTTTGTTGTAAAAAAAGGTTCAAATATCCGTTCCTGCAAATTTTCCGGCACACCCGGCCCTGTATCACTGATACGGATCACGTAATCCTGCCCCTCTTCCTCTCCGTTGCGTGGCTCAAGACAGGAACTGATCTCAATGCTGTCCTCTTCAGCCACACCAGGAGAAGCCTCCTTGTTTTCACGACGCTTTTCCAAAATGGCGTCTGCTGCGTTACTCACAATATTCATGACCACCTGATTAACCAGTGCCGCCTGACAGAACAGTTCTGGCGGCGCATCCAGATGGCAGACAACGCGGATCTCCTGCCCAAGTTTAGGGGCTAGCAGCATCAACACCATGGCCAGTGCCTCTGGCACATCAAGCCGGGTGAATTCCCCTTCCTCCAATCTTGAAAACCGCCTGAGGCTGGCCACCAGATCACGCATGCGGGATAGCCCGACAAAGGAAGACGCCAGCCGTTCCTGACTTTTGGCCAGCGCGCTCTCCGCAGCCTGCATATCTCCTTCCCGCACAGCCTGCATGGCGCGTGTAATGCTGCGGTTTACCGTGCCTTCATGCGCCAGAACAAAAGCAAGCGGGTTGTTGAATTCATGCGCGATCCCCGCTGCCAACTCCCCCAGCGATGCCATTTTGGCCGATTGCACCAGTTTTGCCTGTGCCTCGATCAATTTCCTGTTGGCTGCGGCAAGATCAGCATTCACACGCCTGAGGGCATCGGCCAGCGCCATACGGGCGCGCGCGCTTTCAATATGCGCTTCTTCCCTGCGCATTTCATCTTGCAGGATCTTGCGGCGCACAAGGCTGCCAATCCGCGCCATCAGCAGATCAGGCGAAATATCGGCATCCACCAGATCATCAATCCCCGCTCCGAAAGCAATGACCGCCAGATGGCTGGAAACCTGCCCCCGCTCCGCCATCCCAAGCACCCGAATGCATTGCCGGTTCCGCCGCCGCATGGCCACAAGTGTTCGGGCCAACGCCAGCCCATCAAAAAGCGGGCAGCCCAGATCAACCACCACACAGTCAGATGGGTGCGAGCCCACAGGGTAGGCCGAAAAATCCAGCCGATCCGGATCATCAATCAGTTTTACGGATTCGCCGTCCTGCTGAAGCAGTTCCACCAGCAAAGGAACGCCGCCTTGCCCCCCGCCGCGCCAGGACCATAATGCGCCTCCCGGAGCCGTCACCACCGCCACGGATGGTTGACGGAACACGGCATTATCCCGTGTAGGCGTCTCCTCGTCGTAATCCCGCAGCAGTGCGCAGATGCGGAACATCAGAAACGCAGGATCGCCCTTCAGGGGGAAGCACGCATCAGCTCCCCGCCCCAGAACTTCATGTTCCACCACGGCATCCGCAGCCTGTGTCAGCACGACAACGGGGATGCCCCGCGTCACGGAGTTAAGGCGCAAACGCTGGCAAAGCTGGCTGGCAGACATATCCGACAAGGAAGCCGCAACCACCAGCATGTCTGGCAGAGACCCGTCAAACGCGCCGAAAGCCGCTTTTCCATCGGGAAACACCTGAACCTTGAAGCCACGCTGGCTGAACTGGGCCACGAGGTGGTCACATTCAGCGCCCCCCACCCCAACAAGCCAGATTGTACACGACAAAAAATTCATTCCTGCTCCGCTTCAGGCTCACTCAGCCAGAAAATCTCCTTTGGTTTATTTCAGCGTGCGTCCTGCGCGCACTGCCTGCTGTTGCTGATGGTTATATCCCGATCGATATGGTTATCTTCCGTTACGACAGATGTTGCCATGGTCCTGTTTTCCCTTAACAAATTGCGCGCGGGTCCGTCTGCTCTCGAATGCGTTACCATCCTTTGGGCACGCCGGGTATCACGCCCTCCCACACAACGGCGTAACAGGAAAAACACGCTCCACTGTCTTTATTGCCGCAGCGGTGTGACCAGAACGCAGGGTGGTGTATAGTTCGCGCCATCACATCTGCGCGCCTGCGGGTTCAGGTTGATGCAGAAGCACGCTTTACTAGGCCCGAAGGAACGATACAGATCATGGATCAACCCCCTAACGCCAATTACGCTCGTCCTCTGGCGTTTTCCTCCCGCGCTGCGGATGGCTCTCCTCTGGCATTCCGGCTGGTGCGCACCGGCATCTGGTCTGTCTGCTATTTCGCGTTCTATTTCATCCAGCAATTGGCCGAGCTTTTTGCCCCCCTGCTTCTGATTGCGGGAGTGCTCTGGAAAGTTCTGCCTGCACTGGTGGGTGCGCTTTCTCACGCTGCCGTGGCCGCTGATCCGCAGGCAAAAGACGCCATTACCAACGTTGCGGCCGCCATTCCGCAGCATATTGTGGTCGCCGGGCATGATCTGACGGCTAGTGGTCTTATCTGGGATGGTATCCTGCTGATGGGCCTTGCCGCCGCTGGCGCCACACTCGCCACGCTGGCCGGTAAAAGCATTTAACCCTTTCTCCTGCTGGTTAACCCCATATCCAGCAGTAAAGGCTGGCCGACGGAAATCGGCCAGCAGGGTCTGGCGTCAGTCTTCTCACCAGCCCCCTGTTCGGCATTTGAAGTTTGGCTTAACCGGGCTGGTGTAGCCGGCCTGCTGCAGGCCACGCGTGCACAATAGCGCCCCACCAGTGCCAACCTGCCACCAAGACCACAATTGCCAGAATAAAGCTGCCAATCCACGCCCGGCGCCAGAATATATCCTGCGTCATCATGTCTCGCAGGCTGCCCTTACTGCCTACGCGCTCGGCCAGCCCGGCTCCGGTTGCCAGAACCTGCTGATAAGCGGAAGACATACCTGCCTGGAGCTTGTGAGCATGCTGCTGGGTGGCGCTTGCAGGTTCGCGCGCAGTCTGTTCTGGCTGCGTCTGCGCGGTAGCTGTTTCGACCTGCGGCTCTGCGGTCGTCTGCTCTTCAACAACCTGCTCACCAGCAGCTTCGCTTCCGGCGATTTCCTCATTGGCAGCAGTGTCCGAGGAAACCGGACCTGATGGAGCTTCCGGCGCAGGCGACGCGACAGGAGCAACCTGCTCTACGCTTTCAGACGTTTCTGGTCTGACAGCCTCAGACTGGGGAGCTTCCGGCAGAGACTGAGAAACCTTCTCCTCCGCGGGCAAAGGAATGTCTGGTTTCTTTGCTTCCGGTTTTTCCTCAACGAACGCTTTTTTCTCAGTCTGGGGTTTCCCCCACGCTGGAGCAGGCCAAGGCGAGGCAACAGAAGAAACCGGCTGTGCTGACGGCTCCTCCTTTTCTTCCACCTGCGCCTCAACTGGAGACGCGGCACCGTCCTGAAGGGCGGGCTCACTCTTCTCCGGCTCGGGCGGGTGGGCGAGTGAGGCATCCTCGCCCTTTTTTACAGACTCATCAGCCTCGGTTTGGCTCGCGAAATGCTGTTCTGCGGGTTCGGGCTCTTCGGCTCCAGCCTCTTCCCGCTCAACAGGTTCCGCTGGCTGGGCCGTAGCAGGCCCCGACGAGGCTGGCGTTCCAAAAAGTTTTTCAAAGGCTGCCGCAGAAGACGGTGCTGGTGGTTCCGTGGCCGCAGCCTCTGTTGGTGCGGAAGGAACTGCCTCAGACTCTGGCACGGGCTGAGGTGAGGATACCGGGGGAGCAGCCGCAGGAGCGGGCACGTCCGGCTTCGGCGGTATGAGGCCACCCTCCGGCACCGGCGCTGGCGCACGTGCGGTAACAGCGTTCTGCTCAACGGAAGGTGCTGGTGGGGCCGTAGCTTCTTCCACCGGAAGCTCCACACGCCATTTTACCCCGCAGGCAGAGCATTTCAGCGTGTGCCGCTTGGCCAGGAGAGCCGCAGGCACCTGATAGGCAACGCCACATGAGGGGCAAACTATTCTCATCAGTATTCTCTGTCCTGCCGTAGCTGTCATGGCACGCGTTGTTCAGCCGATACCGAACGCATCCGCCTGAAAAGCAGCTTTTCAAGCACCCTCTTTAATACAAGAGGCAGCCCACCATGCCAGAGGGGATTTTGCACAATCGCCGTTAAAACAGTCTGGGCCACTCCCTTTGCGGCTTATCATCGACAGTGCAGGCTGCTCTCCGCTACTATCAGACCATGCATCACGTCGCCCAGATCACGCCGCGCCGCAGCGCCCAACACGTCTTTCTCTCATGATCCGTCTGCAAAACGTTTCATGGCGGCGGGAACGCAAAAATGGAACTCCAGTTCTCTCCGGCCTGTCCTTTTCGGTGCCACAGGGCGGCTTTCGCTGGCTGCTTGGCCCGTCCGGCGCGGGAAAAACCAGCCTGCTCAGCCTGCTGCATGTGGAAAGCCTGCCTACCGATGGCAGCATGGATATTCTGAACAAGAGCGTCACGGCGGATGCCCCACGGGCCACATTGATGCGCTTGCGCCAGCGAATCGGCATGGTGCATCAAAATTACAGACTGATGCCGGATTTATCCGTGGCGGATAATGTCGCCCTGCCCCTCCGCCTTCAACACCGCCCGGAAGATGAGATCACGGATGAAGTGCATGCCATCCTGAAATGGGTCGGGTTGGGAGAGCGTGTGAACGTACGGGCCTCCCGCCTCTCGGGCGGAGAGCAGCAGCGAACGGCCATTGCCCGCGCCATTGTTCACCGCCCCGGCCTTGTTCTGGCAGATGAGCCAACCAATGCATTGGAAGAAACCCAGGCGCACAAACTGCTGGACCTGTTTGGCGAGCTTAGCAGCATGGGCACAACCGTAATTGTTGCCACCCACAATGAGGCGCTGATCCGCCGCCTGCCCCAGCCTTCGCTCTATCTGGAACGTGGCCGACTTGTGCGTGAGGGAGACTGACCCATGGCGCTCCCGTTTTCCGGCCGCAAGGATGGCCTCTCCCTTTCTGAAGCGTTGCCGGACAGAAGCCTGTTCATTCTTGTGGCCATGATGAGTTTTCTCGCCGCTCTCACCCTCACCGGTGCCACGGGAGCCCGCGCGCTGTCCGCCCGCTGGGCCGGAGGGGCCGCACAGTTGCTCACCATTCAGGTTTCCGCCCCGGATCAACCGGCTCCCGCCACGGCAACCTCGCCCCAGAAAACAGCCGCCGGGTCGTCCTCCGTTACGTCCACCTCAACGCAAACACGCGCCGATGCCGTCCTTGCGCGCCTTTCAGACCTCCCGCCGGGAACACAGGTTCACAGGTTAAGCAAGGAAGAACTGGCGCATCTGCTCACACCATGGCTGGGGGACGCCAGCAACAGCGCGCTCCCTCTTCCTGCCGTTATCGAAGTGCGTCTCCCCAAAGGGGCGGAACCTCCGGCTGATCTGGAACAGACCCTCAACACACAGGTGCCGGGCACATTTGTTGAGCATAATGCCGAGTGGAGCACGCGGCTGCGTGCGCTGGCGGATAGCCTACTGGCCTGCGCGGCACTGGCTCTTGCCACCGTGGGAGGTATTGCCGCCATGATTACGGGGCTTGCAACCCGTACCGGCCTTTCCACCCGACGGGACATTATTGAAATCCTGCACGGGCTGGGCGCCACAGACAGCTACATTGCCGGTCGCTTTGCCGGACGCACCGGTGGCCTTGCCCTGGGCGGGGCTATTCTGGGAACGCTTCTCGCCATCGCGCCACTTGTTTTCCTGTTCAGAATGGCAGCTCCGTTTGCTGTTTCCTCGCTTCAAACCACCAGCATGACCATGCCAGACTGGCGTTCCCTCCCGGACATGTTGCCGCATGATCTGCTGATCGGCCTTGCGGGGCTCCCGTTTGTTGCCGCCTTTATCGGCTGGATGACAACACAGATCATGGTCCGCATCTGGCTCCGCCGTATGCCATGAAAAGTACTCCGGCCCGGCAGCAACCCGCACACTACCGACGCTCCCGCCCAAGCCGCATGCTCCGCAGTGCGGTCAGGCTTGGGTTACTGCTGTTCATCTGTCTGGGGGTGACGTTCGGCTGGTTTGTTTATGACGCACTCCAACCCGCCCAGACTGTTCCACACACAGATGGCATTGTAGCCCTTACGGGTGGGCAGGGCAGAATAGACATGTCTTTGCGGTTGCTTAGACAAAATCAGGCTGAAAAACTGCTTATCTCAGGCGTGGACCCGCAAGCGGGACGCAACGATCTTCTGCCCCCCATGCCTGCCAGCCTGAAGGACCGTATCACCTTGGGATATCAGGCGCGTTCAACCATTGAAAACGCTGCCGAGACCGCCGCATGGGTTGCGGATAATCATATCTACACCCTGACAGTGGTGACTGCTGGCTACCACATGCGCCGCGCCATGCTGGAACTGGGCCGCACCCTGCCGGGCGTGACCCTGTATGCCTATCCCGTCAAACCCCCGGCTCTCGAGCATCCCTTCAAGGGCGATACCCTGCGGCTGCTGCTTACAGAATATCTGAAATGGCTCGGCGCTCTGGCAGGCATGGTGCACAACCCTTCCAGAGCATAAAACGCGCAGCCATGCCTGACTGTTTTCAACAAAGCATCGCTTTGCTGTCAGGCTTTCAGAATGGCCGCGTGGTGGCGTACATGATCTGCCGCAAAGCTCTGCACAAACCAGTATGAGTGATCATACCCTTCGTGCTCGCGGAGCGTGAGCGCCTGTCCGGCATTATGCGCGGCGGTTGCCAGATGCCACGGTTGAAGTTCACGCTCCAGAAACTGATCGGCCTTTCCCTGATCCACCAGCAACGGAGCGGGGTGGCTATGGCCATCTTCCAGCAGGCACACCGCATCATAGGCACGCCACGTTGCCTGATCTGGTCCGAGATAGTTGGTAAAGGCCTTTACCCCCCAAGGTACCACTGTGGGATGCACAATCGGAGCAAAAGCTGAAACAGATTTCCAGAACTGGGGAGCGCGCAACCCATGCACAAGCGCGCCATGGCCTCCCATGGAATGTCCCGTGATGCCACGTCGCGTGCCATCCAGCGGAAAATGCGCTTCTGCCAGACGGGGGAGTTCCTCAGAAATATAGCTTCCCATTTTGTAATGCTTGCGCCACGGGTCCTGCGTGGCATCCAGATAGAACCCGGCACCTGTACCAAAATCCCAGTCGGCGTCTTCTCCCTCAACGCCTGCCCCACGCGGCGACGTATCTGTTGCCACAAGAGCAATTCCTAACCGGGCAGCCTCCGCCAGCGCATCCGCCTTGATGAAAAATGTCTCTTCCGTGCAGGTCAGGCCAGCCAGCACATACACAACGGGCACGGGGTTATGGGCGTCTGCTCCCGGCGGCAAAAAGACGGCAAAACGCGCTTCCAGCCCCAACACGTCTGACTGATGCGTATAGAAGCCAACACGCCCTCCGTGGCATACATGCTCCGACCGCGTCTTTACTGTATTAGGCACCCTGCTTTTTCCCTTCTGCTCGCCATCTGAACCGTTCCGTCATGGTCAATGGTGCTGGCCGTTCCGTCAACACCGTTGCGCTTCCTGCCCCAAACAAGAAGAGCCATTGCTACCTTTTTCACTGTAGCGGGAGAGCGGAAAATCTGGTCACATCGCGTCCTTACTTGCCCGCAAAGTAACGAGGACCTGAATGCTGTCGGACGCATGACAAACCTGTAACATGGACAGAATGCGCGCCATCAGGCAGGAAACCGTAAGCGTCCTTCCTAGTTACTGTGTCTTCCCTGAACCACACCAACCATAACGGAGACTATCTGGATGATCGTTGACCAAAGGATCGGCTTGCGGATTATCAGCAAAGAGATCCTGGGGGTTTTCCTCCTCATGGCTGCATGGGATTGTGTCGTGGTTATCCTGTTTCAGGTGTTCCATCAGGAATGGATGGAACTTCCAAGCCTTCCCACATCCCTGATTGGTTCGGCCCTTGCCCTGTTCATGGGGTTCCGCAGCAACAGCGCTTACGCCCGTTGGTGGGAAGCCCGTACCTTGTGGGGGTCTATTACCAACAACTGCCGCTCTTTTAGCCGTCAGGCTGGCACATTGTTAGGAGACCGGCCTGATCTGATGTTCGGCATTGCCGCCTACCCCCATGCCCTGCGCGGCGCTTTGGGGAATGTGGATGTTTCAGCCGATGTCAAACGTCTGCTGCCACCCAACATGGCCAAGGGCATTGAAGGCTGGCGCAATCAGCCCAACGCCATTCTCTATCAGTTGGGGCTGGGCGTGACCGAGGAAGTCACCAAGAAAGGCATTGATGGTGCCGTGCATGGCCAGATAGACCGCATTCTGTCTGATCTCGCCAATGCACAGGGTGGTCTGGAACGTATTCGCAATACGCCTCTTCCCATGCAGTTTTCCGCCCTGCCACGTGCACTGGTGAACATTTTCTGCATCATCCTGCCCATCTCCATGGTTCAGACGCTTGAATGGATTACGCCACTGGGTTCCTCCCTTGTGGGTATGCTCTTTCTGGTGCTGGACAAAAGCGCGAATGATCTTCAGGAACCCTTCGCCAGCACGCCCCATGCCCTGCCTATGGCAACCATGGCCCGCACCATTGAAATTGATGCCGTGCAGCCTACCGGCCTTGCGTCTCCGCCGCCGCTGCCCACCATCAAGGGCATCCAATCCTGAACGCGACGCGATAACACTCCTGGGCCCCACTGGGGCCCTTCTGCCGTTATGGAAGACAGGGCCACGAATTTATGCTATAAGCCTTGATCATGAGCACATTCAGAACCACCCCCAAAGGCGGCGTGACAGATGCAATGGCACGCACGGCCGCAGCAACCACCGCAGCCCAGGCCAAAACCAAAATCAAGGACGACGACCCCTTCCAGGAAGGTGACGCCATTGTCTATGCGGCCCACGGCGTAGGGCGTGTGGACCGTATTGGCGTTGATGAAATTGCGGGCACGAAGCTGGAAGTGATCCAGATTTCATTCCCCGGCAACCAGATGACCCTGCGTATTCCGCTAACAAAGGCCCGCAAGGCCGGTTTGCGCAAGATTGTCTCACGCGAAATTGTTGACAAGGCCATGGCCATCATCAAGGGCAAGCCGCATGTCAGCAAAGGCATGTGGGCACGCCGTGCCGTAGCCTATCAGGAAAAAATCAACTCGGGTGATCTGGTCCAGATTGCGGAAGTACTGCGTGATCTGCGCCGCAACGTGGACAGCCTGGACGGCAGCTTTAGTGAACGTAAACTGTTTGAAGCCGCGCAGGAACGTTTTGTGGCCGAAGTTGCCGTGTTGGAAAAGAAAGACCCGGCAGACGTTCTCTCCTCCCTGACAGAAGTTATGAAGGCAGCCTGATAGGGCCTCCATCATTATTCTGAAAAAACCCGGCTGGCGTTACGCTTTGCCGGGTTTTTTCATACCTGCTTCTGTTTTGCTTTCCTGCACCGCATCTGGACGATACATAAGAGAACCATGACGCGCCAAGCTTCTCCCCCCACCCAGACTCACCCTGACCAGACCACGCTACGCCGCGCCCTGAGCGAGATAAAAGCCGGTCGCTTCGAGCCCATGCTGGCCGTTCTGCGCCCTTACGCCAAGCTGGATGATCCGCAGGTGCAGACCCTTCTTGGCCTGTGTTACGCAGGAACGTACGAACCCCGGAAGGCGGCGGAGCTTTTCTGCGCAACCGCCACCAAGAACCCGCTGGCCCAGCATCCATTGCAGGACCTTAGCGAGATCATGGTCGCGCTGGACCGCCGGGAAGATGTGCTGCCAGTCTGCCGGGAGGCCCTGAAGCTTACGCCCAAGGATGCCCGCGTGCATGAAACTCTCGGTGGCATGCTGGGGCAAATGGGCCAGTTTGATGAAGCGTTGGAGATTCTGCGTGAGGCCGTTGCCCTGCGCCCCAACAACACGCTTGCCGCCAACCTGCTGGCCATGGTGCTGGCAGAAAAAGGGAATATGGAAGAAGCGCTGGATGTTCTGCACACCGTAAAGGAAGAACATCCGGATCATGCAGGAACGCTGTCCAATATCGGGTGCGTTCTTTCTGGCATGGGGCAACTGGAAGAGGCTCTGGATTTCTACCGCCGCGCCATTACCTACCGCCCCACCAATGCGCAAATCCGCCTGAACCACTCCATTACGCTGCTTAAGGCTGGCCGTTATGCCCAAGGATGGGCCGAACATGAATGGCGCTTCAAGCTACCCGGCCATACCAGCCTGCCCCCCGAACAACTCATGCCTTCTCTGGGGCCGAACACGGATATCCGAGACAAGCGCATTCTCATCACGCAGGAAGAGGGATTGGGCGATACATTAATGTATCTGCGCTACATCGAACCTCTGGCCCGGCGGGGCGCTATTCCTCACTTGTGGGTGCCCGACACGCTCGGAGATCTGTGCCGTCGCGTAACCGGAGCGTTGGAAGTGCAGGTTGGTGGCTCCACGCCGGAGTACGACTGGCATTGCCCCTTCATCAGCCTGCCCCGCGTTTTTGCCGCCACGGAAGATGCTATGGGCGCTGCCGTCCCGTATCTGAAAGCTGATCCGGACAAGGTGAGATATTTTTCCGGGTTTATGCCACGTAACCGCAAACTGAATGTCGGGCTGGTATGGGGCGGTGCCCCGCGCCCCAATCTGGTGGGCCCCTACATGGTGGACCGCCGCCGATCCATGAACCTGAGCACCTTGGCGCCACTTGCCTCTGTGCGCGGCATCAACCTTATCAGCCTGCAAAAAGGCCCCTACGCAGAGCAGATGATGGACCCGCCGGAAAATATGGTTCTGTATGATCCGACAGATGATCTGCACAGCATGGATGATACAGCAGCGCTTATCATGTCACTGGATGTTGTGGTGTCGGTGGATACCTCCTGCGTGCATCTTGCGGGTGCGCTCGGCAAACCCGTGCTGATGATGGACCGCTATGATAATTGCTGGCGGTGGCTCCATAATCAGACAACCAGCCCGTGGTATCCGGAACTGCGCATTATTCGTCAAAAAGCTCCCCGCGCGTGGGACGGCGTTGTGCAGGAAGTGACCCACACCTTGGAACAAATGGTTAAACAGAAGCGGAAAGCTGGGCGGTAACGCTCCCTCCCTCTTGCTGGAAACGAAAAAGGCGCTCCCGATAAGGAAGCGCCTTTTTTCATTCTGCCAGAAGCAATCTCTGCCTGACTTTTACGCAAGCCCTAGCCGGAAACATCCGTTTTCAGGCTGGAAGGTGCAATCAGCTTGGCGCCGCTGCCATTGCCAATCACTTCAAACACACCCAACGCACGGCGCGTCCGTCCATTGGGCTGCAAGGTGAACGGACCATCCACCCCAGCAAACCCTTCCGGCCGTGTCAGCACATCTGCGGGGTAGCCCGATGGGGCAACCTGAGAGACGGTTTTGGCCACCATGGCGGCGTCATACGACAAATCAGCCAGAGGCCGCGGCATATGGTGATTCCGCGCCAGAAAACGGCTCGCAAAACTCTGCCGTGATGACGGATCTGGCGCAGCGTACCACGCGCCTTTCAGGGCACCCAGCTTTGTTGCAAAAGCAGACCACAGCC
This sequence comes from Acetobacter senegalensis, assembly GCF_001499615.1. NCBI lineage: Bacteria > Pseudomonadati > Pseudomonadota > Alphaproteobacteria > Acetobacterales > Acetobacteraceae > Acetobacter > Acetobacter senegalensis. Next base: position 67,160 of record NZ_LN606600.1, read on the forward strand.
CCGGCCCCATGATGCGCACATTACTGGCGGAGACCTGACTGTCATTCAGGGCGGTAATGATGTTCTTCAGCCCAAGGCCCGTGTCACCCAGCAGCAGGGCATCAAAGGGCGGCGGAGAAAACGCACCTGCCGTTGCGGATGACGCTGGCGTGGTCGCCGCACCATTTTCCGGTTTAAGCGCAGCAGCGAGATCAGATGGCAAAGGTTTTTCCGCATCTGCCACGGCATCTGCGGGAGGGGCACCGGTAGCAGGCGGTGTGGTGCCTGATGCGGCCTGTGCCTCGGAAAGACGGCTGTCATAAGAGGAAAGCTGACGCATTTTCTGTGTAATGCTGTCCACGCTTCCTGTGTGATACAGAATGGCGGGCGCATTCAGCCCCTGATCCTGACACGCGGTGACAAGACCATTCCCCAACGCGTGCCCTAGCGGATTATCCGGCAGCAATGCCGCAAAACGATGACGCCCTTCCTTGCGGGCGAGTGCGACAAGCCGCTCCACCTGATCTTCCGGCGTAATGCCCATGACCCATACGCCTGCACGGGCCTGGGAGACATCACTGGTAAAAGCCAACACGGGCACGCCCGCATTCTGGGCAGCAGGCGCCGCCGCAGCCGTATCACCCGCCGTAAGCGGGCCAAGCAGAATGCCATCCCCTGCGGCCAGCGCTGCAGAAGCCGCAGCGGCAGCGCCGCCTGCGCCTGCAGTATCGTGCACATCCATGGTGGGAGCACCCTCAGCCGGAGCAGGCGTGGAACCGGTTGTAGCCGCAGGCGTGTCAGTCAGCGCCAGGGCAGCGCCGGAAAGCAGTTCACGCCCCAGACCTGCGTTAGGGCCGGTCAACGGCAGCAATACACCAACCTTATGGCTTGCTTTTGGAGCCTGCGCGCCCGATCCTGCCGAGCCAGACTGATCCGCGCAGCCTGCCAGCATAAGCCCCACTGTGCCCAAAACAAGCCGATTCCGGCCTTGCGCGCCGCGCGGTTTGCCGTCAGACCACCCGTGGGTGCTCCAGACAGGAAAGAATAGGCGCGTGTCATCATCCAGTTCGTCCTCCGAAAACAACCGGTCTGAGGCACAGTGCGACCGGGACAGTCTCCTCCATAGCGAAGGAAAAGCCTCAAGTCATGCCCCGCGTGCGTTCAGCCTGACTCTGGTGGCAACGCCCATCGGTAATCTGGGAGATTTCAGCCCCCGCGCGGCACAAGCGCTGTCGGAAGCTGATCTGGTGTTGTGTGAGGATACCCGCACCACAGCCCGCCTGCTTTCCGAAAACAGCATTTCCGCCCGCACGGAAGCCCTGCACGAGCATAATGAACGCCAGCGCGTGCCTGCACTGATAGAGCGTTTGCAAAACGGCACGCGCATTGCCCTTGTTTCCGACGCCGGCATGCCTTTGCTGTCTGACCCCGGTTACCGGCTGGTGCGCGCCGCCATTGAGGCCGATATTCCGCTGACCGTCATTCCCGGCCCCAATGCGGCATTAACGGCGCTGGTGCTCTCCGGCCTGCCCCCGCACCCGTTCATGTTTGTCGGCTTCCCGCCACCACGCTCCGCTGCCCGGAAGGAGGCATTCGCCAAACTGCATGCCGCCGAGCGCGCCGGGCTGACCGCCACCCTTATCTGGCATGAAGCCCCCCACCGGCTGGCTGAAACGCTGGCGGACATGGCCGAGATTTTTGGTCCTACCCGCCCCTGTGCCGTGGCACGCGAACTCACCAAACGGTTTGAGGAAGTCAGGCGCGCGCCGGTAGCTGATCTGGCCGCCTTTTATGCCGAAACACCGCCACGGGGTGAGATCACCGTCCTGCTTGGCCCCGCCGAGGCCGAAGAAACCAGCGCGGATGATCTGGACACGACACTGCGCTCCCTACTGGAAACCCACTCTGTCAAAGACGCAGCCGCCCTTGCTGCCACCGCCGCAGGCCTGCCCCGCCGCACGGTTTACGCCCGCGCACTAGAACTGGCCGCAGAACGAAAAGCCCAAAATCAACCCTAACAAGGGGAACGAAAGACCCATCGGCGAGGGAACATCCAACAAAGGCAGCCGTGGCCCCCTGCGGCCCCTAAACAAGCCGCCTTTAGCGGTTCGCGGCTACAGCTTCCCCGGCAGCGTGGCCGCTGGCCCATGCCCATTGGAAATTATAGCCGCCCAGCCAGCCGGTAACGTCCACCGCTTCGCCGATAAAATACAGGCCGGGCACCTGTTGGGCCTCCATGGTTTTGGAGGAAAGCGCGCGCGTATCCACTCCGCCGCGCGTGACTTCCGCCTTGGCGAAGCCCTCCGTGCCCGTTGGGTGCATATCCAGCCGATGAATATGCTCGGCCAAAGCGCGAATGGTTTTATCTGGCCACTCCACCACTGGGCGATCAGGCGCGAACTGGCGCGCCAGTTCCTGCGCCAAACGCTGCGGGAACCACCGGCTCAACACAGCAGGCCCGCGCATTTTGCCTTTGCTGGCCTTGACCTCCGCCAGCAGGCGGCCACTGTCCTGCCCAGGCAATAGATCAAGCCGCACGGGCTGCCCCGCCTGCCAGTAGGACGAAATCTGCAACAAAGCAGGGCCGGACAAGCCGCGATGGGTAAACAGAAGCGCTTCTTCAAACGCCACTTTGCCGCAGGATGCCTTGACCGGTAGGGAAACCCCGGCCAGTTCCTTTACCCAGCTTTCCGTGCCAGCGCCGAATACCAATGGGACCAGTGCAGGTTCTGGCGTGATGACCGGCAGACCAAAATGCCGTGCCACGTCATACCCAAACCCGGATGCCCCCAGCTTGGGGATAGACAGGCCCCCCGTTGCCACAACAAGTGCAGCAGACGTGAACTCTCCTGCTGACGTCCTGACCCGAAATGCCTCGGCACGGCTGACGTCAGCCACCCGCACATCCGTCAGCAAGCGCACGCCTGCCGCATCACATTCGGCAAGCAGCATTTTGACAATGTCACTGGCAGAATTGTCGCAAAACAACTGGCCAAGCTTTTTTTCATGCCACGGAATTTTATGGGTTGCGAGCAGCGCCAGAAAATCCGCTGGGGTGTAGCGGCTCAAAGCAGAACGGGCAAAGTGCCTGTTCTGGGACAGAAAACATTCAGGTTTGACATCCCGGTTGGTAAAATTGCACCGGCCTCCGCCAGAAATGAGAATCTTGCGTCCCGGCTCAGGCGCATGATCCAGCACCACAACCCGGCTGCCACGTCGGGCTGCGGTAAAGGCGGCCATCAGCCCGGCTGCGCCAGCGCCAATCACCACCACATCCGGCGTGCGCCATGTGGCCTCACGCCGTTCAGGTCGGGTCACCAGCCGCTCAGAAATCAAGATTGGCGTAATAGTCGGGCGGCGTGATGCCCGCCACACGGTCCGTCAACAGCGGCCGGAAACACGGGCGGGACTTCATGCGGGCATACCAGTCTCGCACCGCCGGGATACGGGACCAATCTATGTCCCCAATAAAATCAAGGCTGGATAGATGGGCCGCTGCGGCAAAATCCGCCAGAGACAGGAAATTCCCGGCTAGCCAGTTCCGGTTTTCCGCCAGATGGTTCACGTATTTCAGGTTCGGCTTCATGGCCGCGTAACCTTCACGCAGCACCGTACCATCGGGGTTGCCCCGACCGCTCAGGCGCTTCATCACACGCTCGCCAATAAAGCGGTTGGTCACTTTTTCAGCAAAATAGCCATCAAACCACGCCACAAGGCGGCGTACTTCAACCCGCTCAGCCAGCGTGCGGCCAAGCAGCGGGGTATCGGAATACGCTTCTTCCAGATACTCGCAGATCACGTGAGAGTCTGGAACAATCAGACCATTGTCTTCCACCAGAACAGGCACCTGACCTGCCGGGTTCATGGCCAGAAATTCCGGACGCACCTCCCACACCCGTTCAATAATCGCTTCAAACGGCAGGCGTTTTTCGCCCAACACAAGACGGACCTTGCGGCAATAGGGAGAAATGGGGAGATGAAAAAGGGTACGCATGACGCAGATTTATGACATTGTCTGCGCCTGCACCAGAGGATAAATCATATCTTTTATCATCAAATATGCGCGGCCACCCTGCTTGTGTGGCATACGCTCGACAGATCGGCCTCCCCGCTATACTCCTTGCGCCATCCCGTTTGACCTTACCCAGCGAGATCCCCAACCCTTGTCCGGCACGCCATCCTCCCCTCCCCGTATCCGTCTTTCTGGCAGATCCTTTCTGGCGCTCACGCTCACGCCTGAGGCACCTCTGGCAGACTGGCTGCACGCACTTGACCTGCAACTGGCCCGCTCCGCCGGTTTTTTCTCCGGCAAACCCATCATCCTTGATCTCAGCCTGGTGGACGCCCAGACCCCGGATCTGGCGTATCTGCAACAGGCGCTGGAAGAGCGGGGCGTACGCCTGATCGGCATTGAAGGAGCAGACCGCTCCTGGCCCGCCCTTGCCGGATGGAACTGGCCCGAGAGCTTTATTGGTGGACGGTCTTCCGGCAACATCGATATTCCGGAAGATGATGTTCCCGTCCCACCTGCCCCCAGCACACTTTTGCTTGAAGAGCCCATCCGCTCTGGCCAGCATATTGTCTGGCCGAATGGGGACGTGATCATTCTCGGCTCCGTGGCCTCCGGGGCGGAAGTTTCTGCCGGTGGCTCCATTCACGTTTATGGCGCACTGCGTGGGCGAGCCATTGCAGGCATTGGGGGCCACGCGGACGCCCGTATTTTCACCCGCCATCTGGAAGCGGAACTGGTGGCGATTGATGGATTTTACGCCACAGCCGAGGAAATGGACGCTGAACGGAGCGGAAAACCCACGCAGGTTGTGCTCTCCGGAGAGACGCTCACTTTCCACCCGATGGCATAATTACGGCATTTTCCTTAAAAAGAATGTTGATTGAGTGAATATTCTGCATTCCATTTTTGACCGCAGATTGTAATCTTGCCGCCAACACGGCCGTCACACCCTGATTGATGGCAAGAATGGACTAAGACGAAAGAGGAATAAGACGAATGTCAAAGGTTCTGGTCGTCACGTCAGGTAAAGGTGGGGTGGGTAAAACCACCACAACCGCAGCCCTGGGCGCCGCACTGGCCAAGGGAGGTCAGTCTGTTGTGCTGGTGGATTTTGACGTCGGCCTGCGTAACCTTGATCTGGTTATGGGGGCGGAACGCCGGGTGGTGTTTGACCTCATCAACGTTATTCAGGGCGATGCCAATCTGGCTCAGGCGCTGATCAAGGATAAGCGGGTAGACAACCTCTCCCTGCTGCCTGCCTCCCAGACACGGGACAAGGATGCCCTCACCTCAGAAGGTGTCGCCAAGGTTATTGATGAACTGCGCAAGAAGTTTGACTGGGTTATCTGCGATAGCCCGGCGGGAATTGAACGCGGCGCACAGATGGCCATGTATCATGCCGATGTGGCGGTGATTGTCACAAACCCGGAAGTGTCTTCCGTGCGTGATAGTGACCGCATCATCGGTATGCTCGACAGCACGACCGCCAAAGCCAAAAAGGGCGAGAAGCTGGAGAAGCACCTGCTCATCACCCGCTATGATCCGCAGCGCGCCGCGAAGGGAGACATGCTGGGCACGGATGACGTGCTTGATATTCTCTCCATCCCGCTGCTGGGCATCATTCCGGAAAGCGGGGACGTTCTGCGTGCTTCCAACGTAGGCGCACCCGTCACCATTGCCGAGCCGGACAGCGCGCCCGCCCGTGCCTACACGGATGCAGCCCGCCGCCTGAATGGTGAAAAACTGGAAGTGACCATTCCGACCGAACGCAAAGGCCTGTTTGACTGGCTGTTCAAAAGGAGAGTTGCATGAGCTCCTTCCTCTCCAACATCTTCAAGCGCCGCTCTTCCGCTCCGGTTGCGCGGGATCGCTTGCAGATCCTGTTGGCGCATGAACGTATTTCCGTGGGGGATGGCAAGGACGATCTGCTGGCCCAACTGCACCGCGAAATCATGGAAGTGATCAAACGCCATGTTGCCGTTGATCAGGACAAGGTTCAGATCAAACTGGATCGGGGTGCGCAATATTCCACGTTGGAAATTGATGTGGAAGTTCCGGGCCTGACAGACGGCAAACCGGCAGCCCCTGCCAAGCCTGCACCGGATAAAGCCAAGGCCAAACCAGCCTGAGCAGACACGGGCATGAGTGTTTATGAAAAAGCCAGCAGAGGGACCTCCTTTGCTGGCTTTTTCATTCTTAAAAATTAACGTCCCGCTCTGCCGCTACAGCAAAAATAGCCAGAACGGATTTTTCAATCCGGTCGGCCATCTAGTGCGCGAAAACGGGTGGCCTCTTGTTCCGCCATAGAGGCCGGACAGAATTTGACACCCGCCCGCCATCTTATGACGGCAGTAACGGCTCCAGCCAGGACTGAGCCTGTGCAAAATCGCGCCGCATGGCTTCCGCTGCTTTTGTAACGTCATGCTCACGAAAGGCCGACAATAATTGCAGATGCGGGTGATTTTTATCCGCCGGGCTAATGTCCGGCAGACCATTGGCCGCTGCATAGATCGGTCCGATCCGCGTCCATAACCCGTGCATGAAGCCTGCTGTCAGCGTCAGGCTGGCAAAGTCTGCCACCGCACTATGGAAAGCCGCGTTAGCAACGGCCGTGCCATGCGGGTCTCCAGCCTCATACGCACGGATGAAGTCGTTATGGCATTCTTCCAGCGCGGCAATCTGCTCTGGCGTAATACGCTCTGCCACGTTCCGGGCCAGTCGCTCTTCAATATCTGCCCGCAGAGCATGGATTTCCACAAACACCGCGCGGGAAATAACAGGCACACGCGCCGTATTGCGCTCATCCAGTTCCAACGCCTGTTCGGACACCAGCCGCAGCAGAGCCTCACGCACCGGCGTCGGACTGAGCTTGAGAGAGGCCGCCAGCGGCCGCAGGACCAGCCGGTCCCCCCCACGATACTGGCTGTGAATAAGCCGTTCGCGTATCTGCTCATAGGCGTAGGCCGCAAGGGCTCCCCGGCCAGTCCGCCGTTCCGTAAGGGGAGTAAGAGCTTCATCCTGCAATATCATGCGTGCGCTACCTGCTTGCTCAGAAAATACCTGTAAGGACCATCCTGCTGTTCCAGCACTGCGGGAGGTCCATCTTCCACAATCCTGCCGTCCTGCATCACGACAATTCTATCAAAGTTCCGCAAGGTGGAAAGCCGGTGTGCCACGGCAATCACGGTTCGGCCCATCATAAGCCGGTCCAGCGCCTTCTGCACATGCTCTTCGCTTTCCGTATCCAGTGCGCTGGTGGCTTCATCCAGAATAAGGATGGGTGCGTTGCGTAGAAAGGCGCGCGCGATGGCAATACGCTGGCGCTGCCCGCCCGAAAGCTTTACGCCCCGATCCCCTACAATGGTCTGAAACCCCTCCGGCATAGCCTCAATAAATCCGGCGCATCCCGCCGCCATGGCTGCAGCGCGCACCTGCTCATCCGTCGCATCCGGTCGGCCATACCGAATATTTTCCAACACGGACCGATGCAACAGCGACACATCCTGCGGCACAATGGAAAGACAAGCGCGCAACGCATCATCCGTCAAACCGCGAATATCCTGCCCATCTATCAGGATCTTGCCAGACTGCACAAAACGCAGGCGCTGCAACAACGCCAGCACGGTGCTTTTGCCTGAACCAGACCGCCCCACCAGCCCTACGCGGCTGCCAGCCGTGATGTGCAGATTGAAATCCGACAGCACAGCCGTCCCACCAGGATAGGCAAAATCCACATCCCGAAAGGCCACATCGCCTTTCACTGGCCCTTCCATCTCGGTGGCGTCTTCAGCATCAGGCATGTCATGCGGCACCAGCAGCGCTGACAGCACTTCAGAAAGCCGGGCGTTATGCTGGATGGTTTCTACCAAAGACATGGCGAGGTCTCGCGTGCCGTGCAGAATGGCAAACCCCAGCGTAATGACCATGACCACCTGCCCCACAGTGGCCTGCCCCCACTGCCACAGCAACACCGCCCAGATCAGCAACCCAGTTGTGAGAACGGCAGTCAGGGCCGCGTGAACCATCCGCAGGCGTTCCATGTAACGCAGAGACTTGAGCCGCTGCCCCATTTCCCGTTGAGCCAACGCATTGAAGCGTTGGCGTTCCCGCCAGCGCATGCCAAATGCCCGCACAAGCGCGATGTTGCCCATGACGTCCAACGTCTCGCCTTCCAGTCCGGCCGCGGCCTCCGCATACAGCCCGTGCAGGGATCGCCCCCGCACCGCCAGCCGGAACATGAGAAAACACAGACCAGAAGCTGTGATGACGGTAGCAGCCCCCATCACCCAACTGACGGACAGCATGAGCGTAACGGACAGCACCACATTCAGCGCAGGAGGCAGCACATTCCACGCAAGCATGTTTTCAATAATAAAGCTGACATTGCCTGCCGTGGCGATACGGGTTGCCAGCGATGTCGGCATACGGTCTGCAAAATAGGCGGGAGAATGCCCCGTAAGAAAACGAAACAGATCCTGCCGGATATCACCTGTAACCGCCACAAAAGTGCCAGATGCAAACCAGCCTGCCACACGCCATGAAAGGTTATCCGCCACAATCAGGCCAATCAGCAGGCCAACGGCACCCCACGCGGCTTTGGTGGGCGCGCCGTGTGGAATGCTGGTCATGATATCCACCAGATGCCGGATGCCGTAGGAGGACATGACCGAACACCCAATAGCGGCCGCCACTGCGCCAAACACCATGCAATGAGCAAAGCCCCTGCACCGCATGTACCGCAGCAGAAACCGGACGGGATGCCCTGCATAACGGGGCAGATCCTTGTCTGGCACCATAATGGCAAGCTGTTCTTTCATGCGCCTCAGACCCTGCACGGCAAACAGGTAGTGGGGACCGTTTTCTCACCCCAAGGCATCTGGCAGCACATTCTTCACGCTCCTCCACTCTCGCGGCGCTCAGGCCCGCACGGCGCTTTCTCTTGTCTGTTATCAGGGCTCTATCATGGCAAGAGCCCTCCAGACGTGCAGAAAAATGAAAAAAGTGCGCTTACGGAGAAAACGCACTCTTGCATCCGGGCGTGAAGACTGCTTGCTCCTTATCTTATGCAACCTCCCTCACAGAAATCTGGCTGGTTCCCTGTTGTCCTCCATCTGGAGGGCGCGCGCGTGCTTGTGGTCGGCGGCGGGAATGTGGCGGCCAACAAGGTACAGCTCCTTGTTCCTACCGGGGCAAAGGTGGAAGTCCTCTCCCCCACCCTCAGCCCGGAACTTCAGACTCTGGCTGAAGACGGCGCGATCACGCACATACAGATGGATGTTACGCCGACAGATATGGCCGGGCGCCTGCCCGGTTGCCGGCTTGTGTATGTCGCCACCAATGATACCGGGCTGAACCGGGCAGTGGCAGCACTGTGCCAGCAAGCCAATGTGCCAGTCTGTGCAGTGGATGACCCCGGCGTTTCCAGCTTCATTACGCCAGCCCTCACCCTCCGCGGCGCGGTGCAGGTTGCTGTCTCAACAGGGGGTGCGGCCCCTGTGCTTGCCCGCCGTCTACGGGCAAAAATTGAAGAAATTCTTCCTGCAGGGCTGCACAGACTGGCGGACTTCATGCAGGCCATGCGCCTGCCCTTGCGCGACAGGCTCCCCAATTCATCAGACAGACGGCAAATCTGGGAGCGCTTTCTGGACGGACGCGGCAGCCACCTTGCCCTCAATGGTGACATGGCTGGCGCCGAGCAGGAACTAGAGCGCCTTCTTGATGGCCATACGCTCAAGGGCGAAGTCTGGCTGGTTGGCGCTGGCCCCGGTGACCCGAACCTGCTGACCCTTGCAGCCCTCCGGCTGATGCAGGATGCCGATACGGTGCTGTATGACAACCTCATCGGCCCCGAGATTCTCAATTATGTCAGGCGGGATGCCGAGCGCATTTTTGTGGGCAAGCGCCGCAACCGGCACACTCTGCCGCAGACAGAGATCAATAATGAACTGGTGCGCCGCGCCAAAGCTGGGGAACGTGTTCTGCGCCTGAAGGGCGGAGATCCGTTCATTTTCGGGCGTGGTGGGGAAGAAATGGAAGCCCTAATGGAAGCGGGCATTCCCTTCCGTATTGTGCCGGGCATTTCCGCTGCCAATGGATGTGCAGCGTATGCAGGCATCCCGCTTACCCACCGTGATTGCGCGCAGGCCTGCCTGTTCATTACCGGCCATGCCCGCGCGGACGGAACACTTGAACTGGCGTGGGAAACCATTGCCCTGCGTAGCCAGACGGTTGTGATCTACATGGGCCTGAACATGCTGCCCTTTTTGTGCACTCAACTAAAAACGCACGGCCTGCCGGGTGACTGGCCCGCTGCCCTTGTGGAACGGGGCACAACCCCGCAGCAACGTGTCTTCACTGGCACGCTGGATACGCTGCCTGACCTTGCAACCACCCATAATGTGATCAGCCCGACGCTGGTCATTATTGGGGAAGTCGTGCGTCACCGCGTTATTCCGGGCTAAAAGCGAGATAAAAATTTCGTGATAGTTTCTCTTTGCAACCATCGCTAAAGGGCGTTTTTAGAACGCCCTCAAACTTTATTCAGATTGGCAATCCATAATCTGCACATATCTCACCTCATCATTACTGATAAGACCATAGAACAAAAGCAGGATTATCTCGTTCTGTTATAACATTTTTTGATCAAAACAATACTCTCGCAACTCCTTGTTTTTAAATATTTCGTTCCCTACCCTGCTTCCAATTGATCCAACCGAGAGCTCATCACGCGCCCTGAAAACGCAGCGCTCCCCACCCGAATGGGAAGCGCCATCCTCCTGAATATACAGAAAAAACAACCCTCTCCTGCGCCAAAAACACCTGTCATGAAGGTGTTGACGCAAGCCCCCCGCTTCTTCCACAGAGAGAGTTCCATTCCAAGGAGCGGATATTCATGGCGTCGAAGAAGCACGCTTTTTACACTCTTTTACTTGCTGCCTCCGCCTGCGTGCCGTTTTTTGAAGCTCCTGCGGCTCTGGCCGATGATTACAGCGATCTGCTGGATATTTTGCGCGCCAAAGGCAGCCTGACCCAGCACGAATACGATACGCTGCTCTCAAAGCATTTACGCCACACGGCTGCCCCCGCCCAGCGGAGCAGCGGCCCGGCCCATGCCGTGCATACCTCAGCCTCCACTGGCGGTGCCCATCACGTTACGCCGCATGTCACACACTCGGTTCAGGCGGGATATGAAGATGGCATCCGCTTTGATCCGGGTGCGGAAGACAACGCCAGCCTGCGCGCCCAGCAGGCCGCAGACCGTGCGGAAGCCAGTGCCCGCTCCGCACAGCAGGCCATGCTCTCCACGCAGGATGCCCTCAACAGCAACAGTATCGTGCGCGTGGCAAAATACGTGCCCGGCAAGGGGCTGACTTTCAAGGCTGGTCCGGTAGACATCAATCTCTCCGGGTTTATCAACGGTTTCTACACGTACAACAGCCCTGCTGGCGGCAGACCTGTGGCGGGCGGTGTCTCCACCGGTTCCAGCGGGTTTGACTCTTCGGCTGTGCGTAACGGCCTGCTGCCCGCAGGCTTTATCCTGAAGTTGAGCACTACGCAGTCTGGCATTGATATGTCTGCCGTGGTGGGCATGTATCCAGGCATCAACAACGCCAAGAATGGCGCGTTCAACGCCAATACCGGTGGTAGCCCGGTTGGGCTGGGCACAGCCGGGATCGATCTGCGACAGGTTTACGTCACCTTCGGCAACAAGGACGTGGGCACATTCAAGGTTGGCCGAGACCTCGCTATTTTTGGCAGCGACGCCATCCTGAACGATGCGACCCTGCTCAGCGTGGGCTCCACCGGCAGCAATGCTGCTCCCGGCAATACATCGCTGGGCCGCATTGGCGTAGGTTATGTCTATGCCGACTGGATTCCGCAGATTTCCTACGTGTCCCCCACCTATCACGGCTTTCAGGGCTCAGTGGGTGTGTTTCAGCCGCTGGATGAATTCAACTTTGCCGGTGGTGGCTATTCAGCGGAATCCACACAGCATTCCTCCCCCATGGTGCAGGGCAAAGGCACATATGATTTCAAGATTGGCGGCGTTCAGACCCGCATCTGGGCCAGCTTCCTGATTCAGCATCAGCAGTCCCTTACCAGCACCTTGCTGACGGAAGAAGATAGCGGACGTCGGGGGGCCATGGCGGAAGCGGGCGAAATTGGCACCAAATTCACCTATCACGGCTTTCAGGGCGTGGCCTATTACTACCGTGGCAGCGGGCTTGGCACCACCGGCCTGTTCTTTGACGGCATTGCGGCCAACGGGCGCAAGCGTGCGTCAGAGGGCTATTACGTGCAGGCCATGTATAACTTCACCAAGAAATTCAAGCTGGTTGGCAGCTACGGTGTCAGTAACCTGTATCAGGCACCCGGCGAAAACAGCACGGAACTGGTGCGCCGCAACCAGTCTGAAGTTGGGGCCGCTTATTACAGCCTGACAGACTGGCTGAACCTTGTTGGGGAATTTGCCCATACAGAGTCCGCGGCCCACGGCCCCAATCGCAACAGCGACAATTCCGGCTCCGCAGGGGTGATCCTGCTGTTCTGATCCCTTCCCGGAAAGGCTGTTTCAGCAGCGTTCCAAGCCCCCTTTCACGTCAGGCGGGGGCTGGAACGTTTCACTCCCCCACACGTTGGCAAAAGAGACGCTGCCCTTGCCCCAGAGCGTGATTTTCTGAGGCACGGGCAGCTTTTGCACGCTCGGAAAGGTTTGAGACGTAATGCCCACCGCACCTCTTTTGACGTTGAACGATGGCCACAAAATTCCTGCCATGGGCTTTGGCACCTACCCCATGAAAGATCAGGAAGTAGAAACGGCCGTGCAGGCCGCGCTCCTTACGGGCTACCGGCTGATTGACACGGCAGCGAGCTATGAAAACGAAACTGGTGTTGGCAATGCCATTCAGGCCTCAGAAATCGATCGCAAGGATATTTTCCTGACAACAAAGCTTCGTGGAGCCGATCAGGGATATGACGCCGCCCTCCGCGGGCTGGACGCCAGCCTGCAACGGCTGAACATGGAGTATGTTGATCTCTACATCATCCACTGGCCGCTTCCGGCAAAAGATCTGTATGTGGAAAGCTGGAAAGCCATGATTGCGGCTCAGAAAGACGGCAAGATCCGCTCCATAGGTGTTTCCAATTTCCAGCCGGCTCATCTGGAACGCCTTATTCAGGAAACCGGCGTGACCCCCGCCGTCAACCAGATTGAAATCCATGTCGATTTTCCACAGACAGAGCTGGTGGCCTTCAACACACGCCACAACATTCTGACTGAAGGCTGGCGCCCCCTTGGCAAAGACCTGATGAAAAATCCTGTCATTGACCAGATTGCCGAAAAACATAACCGCAACCCGGCCCAGATCATGCTGCGCTGGGCGACCCAGCTTGATATCATTCCCATTCCCAAATCAGGCAATCCGGACCGCATGCGCGCCAACCTGGAAGTATTCGATTTCACTCTGGATGAAACCGATATGGCCGAGATTGCCACGCTCAACACCGGTAATCGTCTAGGTGGAAATCCTGACACTTATGAAGAGTTCTGATTTCTGAAACTGTCTTTTCCTCTACCACGGCAGAGTCTCCCGTTGGGGCCCTGTCGTGCGGAGGAAAATAATTTTTTGTCCATTTGACAGGCTAACGCCACGTTAAAGCCTCATCTCGTCTCTACACCCCCTCCTTTCCCGCACATCTTCCTGGCCAGGGGGTGTTGCCCTTGCCACAGGAGGGCGTAGATAAGGCACATGACCGCCCGTTCATTTTCATCCTGGCTGAAGGCCCGCGTTCCTACTCTGGACCGCTACGTGTTTCATCAGCTTCTGGTCGCCCTTCTGGCAACAACAGGAGGGCTGGCGGCTCTTATCTGGCTCATGCAATCCCTCCGTTTTGTTTCTCTGGTGGTGGACCGCGGGCTGTCTCTGCGGGTGTTTATTGAACTCACCAGCCTGCTCATTCCCTCCTTTGTGGCTGTGGTGCTCCCCATCACCACGTTTGTGGTCAGCCTGTTCGTGTACCAACGTCTGGCAGGCGACCGGGAACTGACGGTTATGCGGGCAGCCGGTCTTTCCCCCTTTGCGCTGGCGCGACCGGGGCTGGCCTGCGCCATCATGGCCACCTTTGCGGGGTTCCTGCTCAATCTGTGGATTGTCCCCCATTCCTACCATGCCTTCCGGCAGTATGAATTCCAGATCCGCAACAAAATGGCCGCCTTCATGTTGCAGGAGGGCGTGTTCACCAAGGTTTCGGATGTCATGACGGTCTATATCCGGTCCCGCACGCATGATGGTACGCTGCACGGCATTGTTGTGCAGGATGATCGCCAGCCGGACCGTCGCGCCACCATTCTGGCCAACCACGGCACCATGATGATCGTCAACGACACGCCGCGCGTGGTGCTGTATGACGGCTCCCGTCAGGTGATTGACCATAAAACGGGGCGGCTCGACATGCTGGTGTTCCAACAGGATTCCATGGACCTGTCTTCCACCCATCAGGAAGACGCCCGCTTCCGCGATGCTGCCGAGATGTCCCTGCACGAACTGCTTCACCCAAACCCGCAGGAAGTCTCCGCGCGCGATACAGGGAAATTCAAGGTTGAGGGCTGGCGCAGGCTGACCTCCCCCCTTACCTGCTTCTCCTTTGCCATGGTCGGCCTGTTTGCCGTGCTACGCGGTGTCTTTTCCCGCCACGGAAATATCAAACGTCCTCTGGCTGCGGTGCTGAGTGTGGTGGGATTGCTTGCCATCAATCTTCTGCTGCAAAACCTCGCCAGCCGTAATATGGCACTCATTCCGCTCATCCCCCTTGTTGCCCTTCTGCCCGGCCTTGTCTGTTCGGCTATCCTGTTCGGGGCGGAATTCCGGGCTGGCCGCAGCCAGACCCGCTCGGCCTGAGGGAAAAACGCGCCATCATGGTTGTTTCCGTTACGCTCTCTCTCTACATCGCGCGCCAGTTCGTCTTTTCCGTGCTGGCCATGATCGCCTCGCTCACAGGCATTGTGTGCCTTTTTGACTTCATTGACCTGCTGCGCCGCGTGGCAACAAAGCCAGATGTCTCCACCAATGTGGTGACGGAAATTGCGGCCCTCCACGTTCCCTACTTCGCCATTGAGATCCTGCCCTTTGGCATCCTGCTGGGGGGCATTGTCTGCTTCTGGCGGTTAACCCGCTCTTCCGAACTGATTGTGGCCCGTGCGGCGGGCATTTCGGCCTGGCAGTTTCTGGCAGGTCCGCTGGCCTGCGCCATGCTGATTGGGGCTACAGCCACCGGCATTATTTCCCCCGTTTCCTCCACCATGTACCGCCGGGCGGAAGAGCTGGATCAGCAATATCTCCGCACCGGGGGCGGCCCACTCAGCCTGTCCAGTGGCTCCCTTTGGCTGCGGCAGTCAGATGCGGAGTATGATCCTCACGGCGTGGCCATTCTCCATGCCCGCGGTGTGCAGTTGGGCAAGGACAACATTATCCGTATTCGTGAGATCAGCGTGTTCCGGCTCGACCATAACGACAAACTGATGCTGCGAATCGAATCTCCGGAAGGCTATCTGGGAGACCGCGCGTGGGTGCTGCAAAATGCCCAGACCGTGCGACCTTACGACATTCTCCGTTCTGTCGGGCAATTTAATCTGCCGACAGATCTGACCGTCAGCCGCGTGCAGGAAAGTTTTTCCTCGCCCGAGACCCTCTCCATCTGGGCGCTTCCCAGCTTTATCAAGCTGCTGGATCGCTCAGGTTTTTCCTCAATTCGTCATAGAATTCACTTCCAGTCCCTGCTGGCGTTGCCCATGCTGGCGGGCACCATGGCGCTGGTTGCCGCCGGTTTTTCCATGCGCCCAACCCGCCGAGGTGGCGTTGCGCAGATGATCGGGTCTGGCGTTGCAGCGGGATTTCTGCTTTTCACAGTATCAAAAGTTGCAGAGCAGTTTGGTAACTCCGGCGCCCTTCCCCCCGTACTCGCGGCCTGGGCACCCACAGTCGCCGGGTTGTGTCTTGCTATTTCGTTGTTGCTTCATCTGGAGGATGGCTGATTGACCGTGGCCTATCGGCCTTCCCGCGCGCGGCGGCTACGCCGCAGGCATGCACTGGCCGCCGCAACGGCGCTGGGCAGCGTGGCGGCATATGCGGTCATTGAACCGCCACGAGAAGCGCACGCCCAGTTTCGGCCGCAGCCCATGCACCTGAACACGGGCCGCACGACGTCCTCTGATGATCCCGCCACCTTCCAGGCCGACAAGGTGGACTATGATGATAACGAGCACACCGTAACCTGGACCGGCAACGTACAGGTCTGGCAGGGCGATCATGTGATGCGGGCGGACAAGATTGTCTATGACCGCGATACAGGCGTTGTTGCGGCACGGGGCAACGTGGCCACAGTGCAGCCGGATGGCTCCGTGCTGTATGCCCATTATGCTGAACTCAGCGGCAACATGCGCGATGGTATCATGCAGCATGTCAACGCCGTTCTGCCTGAAAACGCCAAACTGGCTGCCAATGGCATGCGCCGCACCGGCGGCAAGCTCAATGACATGAGCCGCGCCGTCTATACGGCCTGTGAAATCTGCGAAAAAGACAAAACGCGCGCGCCGTTCTGGCAGTTCCGCGCCTTTGACGCCACGCAGGATCTGGAACACCAAAAAATCGACTTCCGGGATGCCTATCTGGATATTCTGGGCATTCCGGTCATCTACCTGCCCTATTTCTCCATGACGGACCCCTCAGCCAAACGGCACAGCGGGTTCCTCATGCCCGGCATCACCCCTCATGACCGCTATCTGGGTACGTATTTCACCATCCCCTACTACTGGGTCATTGATGATCAGTCGGACATGACGATGCAGGGCCTGTTCTCTACCAAGACAGGGCCACAGATCAGCGCGCAGTATCGTAACCGCTTCAATTTCGGGTCCCTGAACATTCAGGGCGGGCTGGCGTATGACACCCACCGCGCCGATTCCTACACCAACGATTTTGGTCACGACGTGGAAGGCGGCGGCGGTCATGGTGTACAGGGCTATCTGTTTGCCAACGCGCAGTTTGCCATCAACAAATACTGGCGCGCCGGAGCCAACGTTAATGTGGCGACATCCGCCGATTACATGCGTGATTACCGTATTCAGGGCTATGGGTCAGACACCCTGAACTCCAACGCCTATCTGGAAGGATTTGGCACAGGATCTTACAGCCGTGTGGATGGCCAGTTCTATCAGGGCCTGAACCAGGGTGTTATCCGCAATACCGATCTGCCGTTCGTGTTGCCCCGCTATACCTACAGCTTCCTCGGCCAGCCCGATGCATGGGGTGGGCGTTTTGGTGTGTCCACCACAGACTTCAACGTGAAGCGTAATAACGGCACGTCCGACATCCGCAGCCAGATGGCCCTTAACTGGGACCGCCCGTTCCGTAACCGTCTGGGTCAGCAGTTCCTGCTTACCCTGCATCTGGATTCCATGGTCTACCGGGCCCGTAAGCTTTACCAGCAGCCCAACTATTATCAGAACCATAAAACCCTTACGAGCGGGCAGGTTCTGCCGACCATTGCCCTCAAAACCAATTGGCCATTTGTCCGCACATTTGAGCACGGTCGCGGTTCCCAGATCATTGAACCCATTGTGCAAGGCATTTACGCCCCCAACACGGGCGCTGGCGCCAATGATCTGATCCCGAACGAAGACAGTCTGGCGTATGAATTCACAGATTCCACCCTGTTCTCGCTCAACCGCTATCAGGGCACGGACCGGCTGGACGGCGGCCTGCGCGGCAATGTGGGTATCCATGCCAACTGGACGTGGGACGGGCATGAAGTGGATCTTCTGGCCGGGGAGAGTTTTCAGGAACACATCACGCATGACCGCATCCCTTATTCCGGGCTGGACCACCATGCGTCTGACCTCGTGATGCGGGCGCGCGTTTCACCCAACCAGTATTTTGATTTCAACGCCCGCATGCGGCTTGACCCCTACACCACCAAGGTCAACTTCGGTGATGCGCTGTTCAGCGCTGGCGTGCCGCATTTCCGTATTCGCGGTGGCTATGTGTATGAACCCGTAACCCCGTACTACTATTACGCCACCAATTATCGGGACAGTAACCCGCCTGCTCTTTACTACGTCAAAACCAGTGAGCTGAGCGGCGGTTTCTCAACCGATTGGGAAAACTGGCATCTGTCCGGCTTTGCGCGGCGCAGCCTCTCGCGCAAAGAGTTTGTATCTCTGGGTGGAGATATCGGATACAATAATGACTGCTTCGGCATTGATTTCATGTATCTCAAACAATACACCTCCATCGGTGGCCAGCAGCGTAACTCCACCTATCTGTTTACAGTCAGCCTCAAAACGCTTGGAGCGTTCGGCCTGAAATAAGAACTGCTTCAAAAATCGTGCTCTCTCCGCTATCAGAAACTGTGCTCCTTTTCCGGCAGAAAGCTGAAAGACTGTCCCGCATGCGTCTGCGCTCTCTTACTCTGGCGTGCTCTCTTGCCGCGCTGACTGTTCCTGCTTTTGGTGGGGCGGCCCTGGCCGCTACATCCCATCATGCGGCCCAAAAAGAGAAAACTGTTGCCAAACAGCCTGCCGCGCCTGAGCCTGACGATATGATCATCAGGGTTATCAACGGCATTCCGCTCACCAAGCGGGACGTTGATAACCGTGGCAAACTGTTCGCACTCTCCACCGGCCTGCCCGTTAACGCGGAGCTGATGGACCGCCTCCGGCCCCAGATCATCCGTCAGTTGATTGATGAACGCCTGCGCACACAGGAAATTCTCAGCCGTCATATCAATGTTGCCCCGGAACAGATCGCTGCCGCCATTGCAGGCATTGAACGGCGCAACGGCATGCCTGAAAACGCATTGCGGGACAAACTGGCTGAAGACGGCGTTTCTCTGACCACCCTGATTGATCAGATTCGGGTGCAGATTGGCTGGGTGCAGGTGCTGCGGCAGGAACTGGGTGCCCGTGGCCGTGTTTCAGCGCGGGAAATTGCCCAGCGTGAAGAAGCCCTGAAACGGGAAGACGGGCGGATTGAATACAATCTGAGTGAAATCTTTGTACGGGTGGAAGATCCCCGCCACGCGGAAGAAGAACTGGCCTTTACAAACACCGTCATTCAGGAACTCCGCAAAGGGGCACCTTTCCCGATTGTGGCTGCACAGTTCTCTGAAAGCCAGACAGCACTTGATGGCGGCTCCATGGGCTGGGTTCAGGAAGATGAGCTTGACCCTGCCGTGGTCGCCATGGTCAAGCAGATGCCGGTTGGCGTGGGGGCCATTTCCAACCCCATTACGGTTCCCGGTGGCTTTGTCATCATCAGCGTGAACGGCAAGCGTGTTATCGGGCATCAGCCCGGCCATGTGGCGACCATCCGGCAGGCCTTCCTGCCGTTTGATACCCAGTTGAACCCCGCGCAGGTTACCCCCCAGCAGCAGCAGACCCTGCAAAAGGCAATGCACTACACGCAGACGGTTTCTTCCTGTGCCGAGGTTGAGGCAATCAATAAGCAGAATGGTGAAAAACGCCCGACTGACCCCGGTGAGCTTCAGCTTGAACGCCTGAACCCGCAAATGCGTGACCTGATGCTGTCCATGCCGCTCAACAAGCTCTCGCGCCCTCTGGTTTCCTCAGACGGGATCGACCTGATCATGGTCTGCTCGAAAAAAGAAAAGAACTTTGCTGACCGTCCCCCCAGTGAAATTGCGGATCAGCTCATGAACGAACGTGTGGAACAGACAGCCCGCCAGCTTGATAGTGATCTGCACCGTCGCGCCATGATCGTGGATGTGCACGGCAAGCCTCGGGGAGTTTAAGACCCTGTTCCCTGCCCTTGAGAGCCTGCGTGATGTTATCAGCCGACACGGACTGGATGCGCGCAAGGCTCTTGGCCAGCACTTTCTGCTTGATCCCGATATCACAACCCGTATCGCCTCTCTGGCTGGCAAGCTGGATGGGCGGCATGTGGTGGAAGTTGGCCCCGGCCCCGGTGGCCTGACCCGCGCTCTGCTGGCCACGCCTGCAGCGTCTGTCACCGCAGTGGAACTTGATACCCGTGCCGTAAAGGTCATCACGGAACTCGCCACTCACTTCCCCGATCGGCTCACCGTTGTGGAAGCGGACGCCCTGAAGCAGGATCTGACACGCCTGTGCCCGGCACCCCGCCATATTGTCGCTAACCTGCCCTACAATGTTGCCACTCCGCTTCTTATTGGCTGGCTGCGTCAGGGAACAGCGTGGGAACGTTTGACACTGATGTTCCAGTTGGAAGTGGCAGAACGCATCTGCGCCCTTCCGGGCAGCGAGCATTATGGTCGTCTGGGGGTGCTGGCCCAATGGTGTGCACAATGCGCCATTGTCATGAAGCTGCCGCCGGGCGCGTTTTCCCCGCCGCCAGCCGTATGGTCTGCCGTGGCCAGCATTATTCCTCATCCAGAACAGCCTGAGCCCGCCTTGTTCAAGGCGATGGAGCGGGTAACAGCCGCAGCATTCGGACAGCGCCGAAAAATGCTGCGTGGTTCCCTGAAAAGCCTGCAAGGGGAACGACTTCTGGCCGAAACAGGCATTGATGGCACCCGTCGGGCTGAAACGCTGAGCGTGGCTGAATTCGATCACCTCGCCAAAGCGCATCTGGCTCTGTCCCGCCAAGCCTGACGCTGCCTTTCTGCATCTACAAAAAGCTGGTGTGAAAAAAGTCATTGAGAGGGCTCTGATATACCGCAGGGCTCATCTATTTAGGCACGAATGGTTCCTGGGCACTGCCCTTGGACATGAAAGCAGCCATGCAGAAGCGAAACAAGGTTGTCTGCGTCCTTGCCCACACAGGACGAACCTGCCTTGCCGCGCCAACCTCATTCCCTCGCCTCACAATGTCAGAAACCTATTGAGGCAGGGCGCGGAAGGCCATCTCGTCGAAAACAGAAAATATTTGGTCGGTTGATACCAGCCCGTATGAGCAGGAATTCGTCCATCATGCAGAGCGTGAGAGGCGTGACCTAGATATCCAGAGATTGTTTCAAAAGCCTCCACTCGGGTGCTTTTCCTCTGACCACTGCCATGAGGCGGATAAGAGTCATCTCTCATCCGCCTTTGGCAGAAGAAGAATCGCCCTATTGGGACACAGGCCCTTCGGCTTCGGCCATGTAATCTCGTGTCAGAGGCACGGCATCAATGCCCGGTGAAATCTGGAGCTGAAAATTCATATGCCCCTGAACCCGGAAGGAAAGTTCCGCCGCATCCAGATAGAATTCAAACATCCGCGCAAAACGCTCATCATACAGTGCCACGGCCCGCGCCCGGTTGGCCGCAAACCGCTCCCGCCAGATGGCAATGGTTTTTGCATAATGCAGGCGCAGGATTTCACAATCCGTGACCCACAAGCCTGATTTCTCAACGGCGGTAAAAACCTCGCTTAGGGAAGGAGAATAGCCACCGGGGAAAATGTATTTGTTGATCCAGGGGTTTGTCGTGCCCGGCCCGTCATTCCGCCCAATGGAATGCACAAGGGCCACCCCATCATCCACAAGGCTGTTTTTCAGAATATCAAAAAATTCGCCGTAGTGACGCACGCCCACATGCTCAAACATGCCTACGGAGACAATACGGTCAAACCGGCGATGCAGATTACGGTAATCCAGCATCTCAAAGCGCACACGCCCTTCCAGCCCTTCATCGCGCGCACGCTGGCGGGCAATGGTCAACTGCTCCTCGGAAAGCGTGATACCGGTGACAATGGCACCGTAATCCCGCGCCAGCGTAAGGCCCATGCCGCCCCAGCCGCACCCGATATCCAGCACTTCCATGCCGGGCTTTAGCAGCAGCTTGGACGCAATATGCCGCTTCTTGGCTTCCTGTGCTTCATCCAGCGTCTCGTCCCCACGGCGGAAATAGGCGCAGGAGTACTGCTTATCCTTATCCAAAAACAGATCATACAACCGGCTATCAAGGTCATAATGATGGGCAACATTCTGCCGTGCGCGCTTGACGGGATTGAACTGAATCCAGCCACGGCAGGCATAGCGGAAGCTGGCGGCAATCTGCTCCGGCAGATGGCCGGGAGACATGGCGTTGAGCATCAGCAGATCAAGTAGCTGATACAGCGTGCATCCCTTTGGGCGAATGCCGCCATTCATATACCCCTCACCAAAGGCAAGCCCTGGGTTGAGCGCCAAAGCCCTTGCACTGGCCGAATCAAGTAGCTCCATACCGGCTTCCGGCCCTGGTTTGCTGCCTTCATACACAGTCTGCGCCCCATCAGGCCACGCCACGTGCAGGCGGCCGGACGAGATAAAATGCCGCAAGATCCGGTCAAGAAGTCGGTTCATCCGTGCTGGCTCCTTCATGCCCAATTTTCGGGGCACCATAAGCCAAAAAAAAGGGTCCGGAAATTACTTCCGGACCCTCTTTCCTGTCAGCAACAAGAAAAAAAACGATTAAGCAACCGTATCTTTTTCTTCTGCAGCGACTTCAGCTTCGTCAGTGACGATTTCGCCTTCAATAACGGCTTCATCGCCAGCCAGTTCGGCTTCTTCTTCCACGCTGGTCGCTTCGCCACGTGCCTGACGTTCAGCTTCTTCAGCAGAACGGGCAACGTTGACGATAACCGGCACGGTGACTTCCGGATGCAGGGAAACCTTCACTTCATACAGACCAAGAGACTTGATCGGATGAGCCAGGGAAACCTGCTGACGGGAGATGGTGAAACCAGCTTCCGTAACAGCTTCAGCCACATCACGCGGAGAAACGGAGCCATACAGGCTGCCGCTGTCACCAGCCTGACGGATCAGGATCACTGCCAGACCATCCATACGTTCGGAAAGACGCTCGGCTTCTTCACGACGTTTGATGTTCTGTGCTTCAAGCTGGGCACGTTCACGGTCGAAGCGTGAACGGTTGGCTTCGTTTGCACGAATGGCCTTGCCCTGCGGCAGCAGGAAATTACGGGCATAACCCGGACGAACCTTCACCACATCGCCCATCTGTCCCAGATGTTCAACGCGCTGAAGCAGGATCACTTCTGTAGCAGCCATGATCTCGTCCCTCTCAGCTCATCACGTAGGGAAGCAGGGCCAGGAAACGGGCACGCTTGATAGCCTGTGCCAGCTCACGCTGCTTCTTTGCGGAAACGGCCGTAATACGGCTGGGCACGATCTTGCCACGTTCGGACAGGAAACGGCTCAGCAGACGCACGTCTTTGTAGTCGATCTTCGGCGCGTTCGGGCCGGAGAACGGGCAGGACTTGCGGCGACGGTAGAACGGGCGACGGGCGCCTACAGCCGGGCGGCGGGCGGCGGGATTGATTTCCATCGTGTCAGACATGCTGCATCACTCCGCTTCGTTGCCAGCCGTATCGGCTGCTTTTTCATCACGGGCGCGGTATTCTTCACGGTCTTCGGAAGAACGACGGCCACGGCCGCTTTCAAAGCGTCCGGCGGGCTTGGGCCCACGGAAGCCACCGCGTTCGCCACGATCATCGCCCTTGCGGGACAGGATCGGGGACGGTGCTTCGTCAATTTCTTCAACACGCAGCGTCAGCAGACGCAGAATGTCTTCATTGATGGAAAGCTGGCGCTCGACTTCCTTGAGCGTTTCAGACTTCGTATCCAGACCGAGCAGCACGTAATGGCCCTTACGGTTCTTCTTGATACGGTAAGCCAGAGTACGCAGACCCCAGTATTCGCGCTTCTGAACGCTACCACCGTCGGTTTCGATCTGAGCGACGATGCCATCAACAATGGCATCAACCTGCTGCTGGGAAATGTCATTCCGCGCAATCAGCACGGTTTCATAAAGCGGCATTGTGTCTCCCTTCGGATAAGGTCAACCCGACTGCGCCGAACCATTCCGGCAGGCAGCGCTTCCTTTTACAAAAGCACGGGTATAGCCGGTGCGATGCCACGCATCCGGCAGGGAAGATGGCGTGCTAACCACATTCCACGCAAAATAGCAAGAAAATCAGACCAGAAATTTTTCCGGAATGGTCAGACCAAGGCGTTGCGGCACATCCCACACTTCTTCCACCGCCCGCACAATCACAAAACCAGCCTGTTGATACAGCGGCAAGGCGCGCGGATGATCTGCCGTGCAGGTATTCACCCGCAACGTGAGCGTCCCTTGCCCCCAGGCCTTCCGCACGACGGAATCCAGAAAGGCACGCCCTACCCCGTGCCCGACCGCATCAGGAAACAGGCCGAAATAGGCAAGGTTGATATCAAGCGGGTTGGTCAGATCGAGTTCAAAAAAACCCCGAACGGCCTCGCCCTGGCGCAAAAGACCGATCTGCACAGGAGCCGTCGCCAGAAATGTGCCCAAGGTGGCATCAGAAGCCGCCTGCCGCATCCACCAGCAATAGTCCCGCCCCACACGGTCCTGAAGCATGCGGTATTCTGCAATGGTGGGCTTTACATCGTCCTCAATGAACCAGCCCTCCGGCAGGGAAAGGGGCGTCCCACGCGGAGGGCTGGTCATCTGCATGAAGGTGACGGTCACCTTCATGCGGGTTACGGGTTCAAGCGGCGTAATTTTGATCTTAGTTATCATCCAGGAAGGAACGCAGCTTGCGGCTACGGCTCGGGTGTTTGAGTTTACGCAGGGCCTTGGCTTCAATCTGACGAATACGTTCACGCGTCACGTTGAACTGCTGGCCAACTTCTTCCAGCGTGTGGTCCGTGTTCATGCCAATCCCGAAGCGCATGCGCAGCACACGCTCTTCACGCGGGGTAAGGGAGGCCAGAACGCGGGTTGTAGCTTCACGCAGGTTGGTCTGAATAGCTGCATCCAGCGGAATAACAGCCGTTTTATCCTCAATGAAGTCACCCAGATGGCTGTCTTCTTCGTCCCCGATCGGGGTTTCAAGAGAGATCGGCTCCTTGGCGATCTTCAGCACCTTGCGAACTTTTTCAAGCGGCATACCCAGCTTTTCAGCCAGTTCTTCCGGCGCAGGTTCCCGACCAATCTCATGCAACATCTGGCGGGACGTCCGCACCAGCTTGTTGATGGTTTCGATCATATGCACCGGAATACGGATGGTGCGCGCCTGATCCGCGATAGAACGGGTGATGGCCTGACGAATCCACCATGTGGCATAGGTGGAGAATTTGTAGCCACGGCGGTATTCAAATTTATCCACCGCCTTCATCAGGCCGATATTGCCTTCCTGAATCAGGTCAAGGAACTGCAAGCCACGATTGGTGTATTTCTTGGCAATGGAGATCACCAACCGCAGGTTGGCTTCAATCATTTCCTTCTTGGCGCGCGCAGAATCACGTTCACCACGAGCCACCGTTGCATAGACGCGACGGAACTCGCCAATGGGCAGGCCCGTATCCTGCGCAAGCTGGGCAACCTGATTCCGCAGGTCCACCACGGTATCGCTATGCTTGGCGACAAAGTTTTTCCAGGATTTGCCCGGCAGCGCGGAGACCATATCCATCCATGAGGGATCAAGTTCGCGCCCGCGATACTTGAGCAGGAAGTCCTCACGGGAGACGCGGCAGCTTTCTGCCAGACGCAGCATGCGGCCTTCCAGAACATTCAGGCTCCGGAACATCTCTTTCAACTGCATCACCAGATCTTCAATCCGGTTGTTGTGCAGATGAACCTGCTCCACCTTGCCCACCAGTTCATCGCGCAACTGGGCATAAACCAGCTCGGACTGGTCTTCCACTGCTTCCCCTGCGGTCAGCGCTTCAATGCGCTGCACCTGCAACTGACGCAGTTTTTCGTAAAGCGGTTCAATTTCTTCGAAATGCGCGAGGATTTCAGGCTTCAGTTTTTCTTCCAGCGCAGACAGGGAGAGACCGCTGCCCTCACCTTCTACTTCGCCTTCGGTTTCAGTTTCGGCTTCCGCCTCGTCTGACTCTTCCGATTCGTCGCTCTCGAAACCTTCCTCACCTTCGCCGGGCGGGTTGCCGCCAGACTGCATGGCTTCCAGATCCACAATGTCACGCAGCAGCATTTCATTGTTACGGATCATCTCATGCCAGGAGATGATGGCGCGGAACGTCAGCGGGCTTTCGCACAGCCCACCAATCATTTCATCGCGGCCAGCCTCAATCCGTTTGGCAATCGCAATTTCGCCTTCGCGGGAGAGCAGCTCAACGGTGCCCATCTCGCGCAGATACATCCGCACAGGATCATCCGTGCGGCCCAGATTCTCGGCGTTGACGTTCCCTGTCGGGGTTTCCGCTTCTTCGGCGTCTTCTTCAGCCGCTTCCTCGCCTTCGGCAGTATTTGCCTTGGCGGTTTCAGCGTCTTCGCCTTCCTCGCTTTCCACCACCTGAATGCCCATTTCGGAGAGCATGGCCATGATATCTTCAATCTGCTCTGAAGACATCTTGTCCTGCGGTAGGACAGCATTCAGTTCATCAAACGTGATGCACCCGTGCTCGCGCCCTTTCGCGATCAGTTTCTTGACCGCGGCAGACTGCGTATCAAGCAGGGTGGTGTCACCATCCTGCTCTGCCTGCGCTACGTTACCTGATGCCGTTTTTGTCGCCATGCCAGACCTGCTCCCTCCCCGCCTGCATTCTGACAGGAATGCAGAACGACCAGCTCACCATACATACT
Organism: Acetobacter senegalensis; assembly: GCF_001499615.1. Lineage (NCBI taxonomy): Bacteria > Pseudomonadati > Pseudomonadota > Alphaproteobacteria > Acetobacterales > Acetobacteraceae > Acetobacter > Acetobacter senegalensis. The sequence continues at coordinate 93,709 of NZ_LN606600.1, forward strand.
GTTCAGTTTTCCAGGGCGGGCAGGACGTGGGATATCCTGCCTCCGAAGTCAAGGGGAACACTCCCTGAATGTTCCTGCGCCCTAGAGCCCATGCTCTTCCATTTCGCCTCGTTTGAGGCGTGCCAGCGCCTCAAGACGGGGCTGTAATCGTTTCCATTCCGCCGAATCTCCGCCCTTCTGCCAGAAGCGGGCCACTTCCTGCTCAACCTCCTGCTGGAATTGAGAAAAATTCAGCAAACCGTAAAAATGCCACCACTGTGTTCTTACCGCCACAGCCAGAGAAGAGTCCTTTTCCTCAAATGAAAGCGGAAGCGGACCTCCCCTCAACACCTGCTGCACCATCTCTTCTTCCTCTTCCCCCTCAAGGGCTGAAAGAAGAGCCTCGCCTGTCTCCGGCAATGCTCCCTCGGCCGAGAGATCAAGCAGGAGTCCCCGCACCTCGGAGAAGGCATCAGGGAGACTCAGGCGGCATAGAGCATCTTCCACCTCCGGCACAACTTCCGGATAACGGAGGAGCAACGCCAGCAGGATACGCTGCCGTTCCTGCATGGCATCCAGCACCACCGGCTTTCCATCACCGATACTTGGCCGCGCCGCCGGGGTAAATGCCCCGCCTCCGCCCTTTCCCTTCCTACGCCGGAACGTCTCAAAAAAACGGTCCAGCAGAGTCGAACGGTATTCGGACGCCAGAGCCTTGTCCGGTATAAGGCCTGCCGCCTCAACCAATTTGTGGCGCAGAGCCGCCCGCTCTTCCGGCCCCGGGTTGCTGATACCCCCGGCAAGAAGATCAAACAGCACATCCGCCAGAGGCGCGGCCGTGGCGAACATTTCCCCCACCACCTGCTGGCCCCGGCTACGCACCAGACTGTCCGGGTCTTCACCCTCTGGCAACAGACATACCCGGAGGGTGTGATCGGCTTTCAGCAAAGGCAGCGCCACCTCAGCCGCGCGCGCTGCTGCGCGCCGCCCCGCTGCATCCCCATCAAAACACAGGATGGGTGCCCGATCGACCTGCCATAAAACCTCTAACTGTTCGGGGGTCAGGGCGGTTCCCAACGGCGCGACGGCTCCCCTGAATCCGGCCTGATGGAGGCCGATCACGTCCATATACCCTTCCACCACAATCAGATCAGTGGGAGGTGTGCCTTTGGGATGAGGCGCCCTGACGGCGGCCCGCGCCTTGTCCAGACCAAACAGCAGACGCCGCTTGGAAAACAGGGCTGTTTCCGGCCCATTCAGATATTTGGGCTGACCATCGCCAAGAATACGCCCCCCGAAGGAAACAAGCCGCCCCTTCCTGTCCCGAATGGGAAAGGTCACCCGGCCCCAGAACAGTTCGCCCTTTGGTCGTCCCTCATCATCCAGCCGCATCAGGCCGGCTTCCGCCATCATCTGGGGGGTGATGTTTTTGGCCGCCAGCGCCGCACTCAGGCCGCCACGACCATCGCCCGCCCAGCCCAGCCCGAAATCCTCAATGGTCTGGCGTGTCAGGCCGCGTCCCAGCAGATAATCCAGCCCTGCCTTGCCCGCAGGAGCATATAATGCGCTGGACCAGATCGCCTGCGTCTGCGCCAGCACATCTTCCAGAGACTGGCTACGCGCCACCTCCTCGTGAGAACGGCGGGTATCTTTGGGCACTTCCATCCCGGCCGAGGTCGCAAGCTCCTCAACCGCTTCGGGAAAGTTCTTACCCTCCATCTGCATGACAAAAGAGATCACATCTCCATGCACGCCACAGCCAAAGCAGTGGAAGTGATCATCATACACATAGAACGATGGCGTTTTTTCACCATGGAAGGGGCAGCAGCCCTTCCAGTTCTTGCCGGAGCGAACAAGTTTGACCCGCCGCCCGATAACGGATGTCAGAGGGGTACGCGCACGCAGTTCGTCCAGAAAGCCCGGCTCGATCGCCATATTATGCCAGCCCTCCTGCCTGTTGAATCACGCTGCGCGCCCCGTATCCCTGCCTGCTCCCGTTAGCTCAGGTGCGTCTTCACCACCGCGTTGGCGCGGCCCATATCCAGCCCTGCACCAAATTTGGCTTTCAGCGCACCCATCACCTTGCCCATGTCTTTCATGGCAGCGGCCCCGGTTGCGGCAATAGCCTCCTTCACGGCAGATTCAAGTGCGGCATCATCCATCTCGGCAGGCAGATAGGAACGGATAACGGCAATTTCACCCTCTTCCTTCTCGGCCAGTTCCGGTCGCCCGGCATCCCGATACATGGTGGCGGATTCGGTGCGGGACTTCACCATGCCGCGCAGGGCGGAAATGGCTTCATCCTCATTCAGGCCTTCCGCCCCTTTGGCGCGGCCAGCAATTTCCACATCCTTCAGCTTGGCGGTGATCATGCGGATAGCCGCCACACGCGCGCTTTCTCCGGCCTTCATTGCCGTTTTCAGATCAGCCATCAGGCGTTCACGTAAAGACATGATCCCTCATACTCCCTTTATCATGCCGCGCACGGTTCCCTGAGGACACGTGACGGACAGTCATCCTGTGGGAAGAAATTTCCCACTCACCCACCAAACCCAATCCGGCACGTGGGAAATTTCTTCCCACCTCTCTCACGGACTGCTAGAAGGGACGCCACGGGAGGAACAACGTAAGCCATGCCCATGTCAATCGATACCATAATTGCCCGATTAGGCGGCCCCGAAGCAACAGCCCGGCTTACCGGCGTTGGCACGGAGGCCATTCGCAAATGGCGGCAGGCGCAGGCCATCCCCTCCCGTCACTGGCCTGTCATTGCACAGGCCACCGGCCTTTCCCTGGCTGATCTCCAGCCCGCAGACCCCACGCTTCAGGACAAATCCTCCCCTACGGGAGGCAGCACAACAGGATCATCCATGCCCGATGCCCGCCCGGATGGCGCAACAGCCGCCCTTGTTCTTGCAGATGGAACCATTTTGTGGGGCAAGGGCTTTGGCGCCTTCACCCAGCAGCCCAGCATCGGGGAAATCTGCTTCTCCACTGGCATGACGGGTTATCAGGAAACGCTCACAGACCCTTCCTTTGCCGGGCAGATCATTACCTTCACCTTCCCGCATATCGGCAATGTGGGCACCAATGCGGAAGATGACGAGGCCGATCAGGTGGCCGCCCGCGGGCTTGTGGTCAAGGAAGATGTGACCGAACCCGCAAACTGGCGGTCCACAGCCAGCCTTGATGCGTGGCTGAAAAAACGCAACGTGCCCGGCATTGCGGGCGTGGACACACGCTCCCTCACCCTGAAAATCCGTGACAAGGGTGCGCAGAGCGCCGCCCTGTTCTACCCTGAAAACGGCAAGTTCGATCTGGATGCCCTTCAGGCCGCCACCAAGGCGTGGCCAGGCCTGGAAGGCATGGATCTGGCAAAGGAAGTCACCTGCAAAGCCCCCTACACCTGGGACAAAAGCGTGTGGGAATGGCCCGCAGGCACTCGCGCGGTATCCGGCAAGCGCCGCAAGGTTGTAGCCGTTGATTACGGTGCCAAGCGCAACATCCTGCGCTGCCTTGTCGCCGCCGGATGTGACGTAACGGTCGTGCCAGCCACCTCCTCGGCGAAAGAAATTCTGGACCTGAAACCTGAAGGCGTTTTCCTCTCCAATGGTCCGGGTGATCCGGCAGCCACCGCCAGCTACGCCGTGCCTGCCATCAAGGATGTGCTTGACGCCGGTATTCCGCTGTTTGGCATCTGCCTTGGCCACCAGCTTCTGGCGCAGGCGCTCGGCGGCAAGACCTACAAGCTGGCCCGTGGCCACCGTGGGGCAAACCAGCCGGTGAAAGATCTCTCAACCGGCCGCGTGGAAATTACCAGCCAGAACCATGGCTTTGCCGTGGATGCGGACAGCCTGCCCGCCGATGCGCACGTCACGCATGTCAGCCTGTTCGATGGCTCCAACGAAGGTCTGGCCTCGGACCGTTATGCCGCCTTCTCCGTGCAGTATCACCCGGAAGCCAGCCCCGGCCCGTCTGACAGCTATTACCTGTTTGAACGCTTTGTGGCGCTGATTGATGCTCATGCCAGCAAGAACTGATCTGCCCCGGCCCGCCGTGCGCCTCAGCACGGCAACACCCCGCATCCATCCTTCTTTTTCCCGCTTTTTCAGCCCCCTGCGGGCTGCCTGTCAGGACTGAACGCATCATGCCCAAACGGACAGATATTCGCTCCATCCTCATTATTGGCGCTGGTCCCATCGTGATCGGGCAGGCCTGCGAGTTCGACTATTCCGGCGCACAGGCCTGCAAGGCCCTGCGGGAAGAAGGCTACCGGGTCATTCTGGTCAACTCCAACCCCGCTACCATCATGACCGACCCCGGTCTGGCGGACGCCACCTATGTGGAGCCCATCACCCCAGAGTGTGTTGAACGCATCATCCTGAAGGAAAAGCCGGATGCCGTGCTGCCCACCATGGGTGGCCAGACCGCGCTGAACACCGCCATGGCTCTGGATGCCTCCGGCTTCCTGAAAAAACATGGCGTGGAACTGATTGGCGCCGATGCGGAAGTAATCGACCGTGCTGAAGACCGTCAGAAATTCCGTGAAGCCATGGATGCCATCGGCATTGAAAGCCCGCGCAGCTTCATTGCCCACACCATGGATGAAGCACGGGAAGCGCTGAAAAACATCGGCTTCCCCACCATTATCCGCCCCTCCTTCACCATGGGCGGTTCTGGCGGCGGCATTGCTTACAACCGTGAGGAATTTGAGCAGATTGTGGCCTCCGGTCTGGATGCCTCCCCCACCACGGAAGTGCTGATTGAAGAATCCCTTCTGGGCTGGAAAGAATACGAAATGGAAGTTGTGCGCGATAAGGCGGACAACTGCATTATCGTCTGCTCCATTGAAAACATTGACCCCATGGGCATCCATACGGGTGACTCCATCACCGTGGCTCCCGCACTGACGCTGACCGACAAGGAATATCAGCGCATGCGTGATGCGTCCCTTGCGTGCCTGCGCGCCATTGGCGTGGAAACCGGGGGCTCGAACGTGCAGTTCGGCGTGAACCCGGCAGATGGCCGCATGGTGGTGATTGAAATGAACCCCCGTGTGTCCCGCTCCTCCGCACTGGCCTCCAAGGCTACCGGCTTCCCGATCGCCAAGATCGCGGCCAAGCTGGCTGTGGGCTACACGCTGGACGAACTGAAGAACGACATCACCACAACCACCCCGGCCTCCTTCGAGCCGACCATTGACTACGTTGTGGTGAAGATCCCCCGCTTCACGTTTGAAAAATTCCCCGGTGCACCTGCCCTGCTCTCCACCTCCATGAAATCCGTGGGGGAAGCCATGGCCATTGGCCGCTCCTTCCCGGAAGCCTTGCAGAAGGGCCTGCGGTCCATGGAAACCGGCCTGCATGGGCTGGACCCTGTGGACGTACCCGGCGATGGCGGCGTGGATGCCTTCCGCGCTGCCCTTTCCCAGCCGCGCCCGGAACGCATTCTCATGGCGGCTCAGGCGCTGCGTGCTGGCCTGTCCGTTGAAGAGATCAATGAAGCCTGCCGCTTTGAACCGTGGTTCCTGCGTCAGCTTGAAACGATCGTTCATGCAGAACGGCAAGTGGAAAACCACGGTCTGCCGCGTGACGCCCAGAGCCTGCGCCGCCTGAAAGCGCTTGGCTTTTCGGATGTGCAGCTTGCCCGCCTTTCCGGTGTGCAGGCGGACGAAGTGGCCGAACTTCGCACGGAAGCAGGCGTAACCCCCGTTTACAAACGCATTGATACCTGCGCGGGCGAGTTCGCTTCCAGCACGCCATATATGTATTCCACCTATGAAGGCATGTTTGCGCCGCCGGTGTGCGAGTCCGACCCGACGGACCGTGAAAAGATTATCATTCTGGGCGGTGGCCCCAACCGGATCGGGCAAGGGATCGAGTTCGATTATTGCTGCGTGCATGCAGCCTATGCGCTGCGTGAAGCCGGGTTTGAGACCATTATGGTCAACTGCAACCCGGAAACCGTCTCCACCGATTATGATACGTCTGACCGCCTGTATTTCGAGCCCCTTACGGCGGAAGATGTGATCGCCCTCATCCGGTGTGAGCAGCAGAAAGGCAAAATCAAAGGCTGCATTGTGCAGTATGGCGGGCAGACTCCGCTCAAACTGTCTCATGCGCTTGAAAAGGCTGGCATTCCGCTGCTGGGCACCCCGGCAGACGCCATTGACCGTGCGGAAGACCGCGAACGCTTCCAGACCATGCTGCACACGCTTGGCCTGCGCCAGCCCGCCAACGGCATTGCCCGATCCCCGCAGGAAGCGGAAGATGTGGCGGAACGGATTGGCTACCCCGTGGTTGTTCGCCCGTCCTACGTGCTGGGCGGCCGCGCCATGGAAATCGTGTATGACCGCGCCTCTCTGCAACGCTACATGCGTGTGGCCCTGCAACTAGCCGGGCACGAAATTGCCTCCGGCCCCGTGCTGATTGACCGCTACCTGAACGAAGCCATTGAAGCCGATGTAGACTGCATTTCCGATGGCGAGGAAGTGTATGTGGCCGGTGTTATGGAGCACATTGAGGAAGCGGGCATCCATTCGGGTGACAGCGCCTGCGCCCTGCCGCCCTACACGCTCTCCCCCGCCATTGTGACGGAACTGAAGGCCCAGACCGAAGCCATGGCGCGCGAGTTGGGCATTGTGGGCCTGATGAACGTGCAATACGCCATCAAGGATCAGGAAATCTTCGTTCTGGAGGTCAATCCTCGTGCTTCCCGCACGGTCCCGTTTGTGGCCAAGGCCACTGGCGTTCCGGTCGCCAAGATTGGTGCCCGCGTGATGGCCGGTGAAAAGCTGACCGCCTTCAATCTGGATGACCGCGCCGTCACGCCGCACGTGGCAGTGAAGGAAGCTGTGTTCCCCTTCAACCGCTTTGCAGAAGTGGACACCATCCTTGGCCCGGAAATGCGCTCCACGGGTGAAGTGATGGGGCTTGATACGTCCTTTGAACGCGCCTTTGCCAAATCCCAGCTTGGGGCTGGCGTGCGCCTGCCGACTGAAGGCACGGTGTTCCTTTCCGTGCGGGAAAGCGACAAGCCACACCTGCCTGCGCTGGGCCGCCAGCTTGCCAAGATGGGCCTGAAAATTCTGGCCACACGCGGCACAGCCAAAAAGCTGCGGGATGCCGGAATAGAGGTTTCCGTGGTGAACAAGGTGCTGGAAGGCCGCCCGCATTGTGTGGACGCCATTCGATCCGGTGAGGTGCAGATGGTCATCAACACGGCACAGGGCGCACAGTCCGTTGCGGACAGTTTTGACATCCGCCGTTCAGCTCTGGTGTTGGGTATTCCGCACTACACAACCATGGCCGGAGCCCGCGCTGCAATCCATGCGATTGCGGCAATGCGGGAAGGACCGCTTGATGTTGCGCCGCTTCAGTCATACTTTAGCGGAACATTCTGATCAGAACGGGCAGGCGTTACAGCCTGCCCGGCTGTTCCGGACGGGTGGCTGCCCGCTTTTTTAGCGGCGCGGTGCGTGCCCGCTTATCTGTGTCACTTTAATGCCAGCCAGTGTGCTGGCAAAATCACTTTGGGGATACGCCTTGCAGAAAACTCCAATGACGGGCAAAGGCTTGAAGCGTCTTGAAGACGAACTCCGCAGGCTCAAGTCCGAGGAACGTCCGGCCATTATCCGCGCCATTGCGGAAGCCCGAAGCCATGGGGATCTGTCCGAAAACGCGGAATATCATGCAGCCCGTGAACGGCAGTCTTTTACCGAAGGCCGTATCCTTGAGCTGGAAGAAATTGTCTCCACCGCCGAGGTGATCGACCCCACCAGCCTTTCTGGCGATCAGGTGAAGTTTGGCGCAACCGTAACCGTGGTTGATGAAGACACGGACAAGGAAGCCACGTACCAGATTGTTGGCGTGTATGAAGCCGACATCAAACAGAACCTGCTGTCCATTTCCTCCCCGCTGGCCAAGGCTCTGATTGGCAAGCATGAAGGAGACAGCATTTCCGTGCCTGCTCCGGGCGGTGACCGGACGTATGAAATCCTTTCCGTGAAATTCATCTGACATGATCTCGTTTGAGGACGTCACCGCAGCGGCGGGGCGAATCAAGGGCAATGTTCTCCGCACGCCCACGATTTCCTCTCACGCGCTGTCCAAGGCCACGGGCGCGGACATTACCCTGAAGCTTGAAAACCTTCAGGCCGTTGGCTCCTTCAAGGAACGGGGGGCCGCCAACAAGCTGGCCCTGCTGACACCTGAAGAACGCCAGCGCGGGGTGATTGCCGTTTCGGCCGGCAACCATGCGCAGGGCGTGGCACGTCATGCCAGCCTGCTGGGTATTGATGCCGTAATCGTCATGCCCAAATTCACGCCCGCCGGTAAGGTGGTGCGTACCCGCAACTGGGGCGCCCGCGTGGTTCTGGAAGGCGAAAGCTTTGCAGAAGCCCTGCTGTTCGCACAGGATCTTCAGGCACGGGAAGGCCGCACCTTCATCCATCCGTATGATGATCCTGCCATTATGGCAGGCCAGGGCACATGCGCGCTGGAACTGCTGGAAGATGCCGGCCCGCTGGATATGCTGGTCGCCCCCATTGGCGGCGGTGGGCTGCTCAGCGGGTGTGCTGTCGCCACGCGCGCCATGCGCCCGGACATGGAACTGATTGGCGTGGAAGTGGAAGGGTATGATTCCCTCTCAGCCTTCCCCGGCCCTGCGACCCATCCCAATGGTGGCTCGACCATTGCAGAAGGCATTGCAGTTCTGCAGATTGGCAAAGCACCGGATGAAGTCATCCGCAAGCTGGTCTCCAAAGTTCTGGTCGTGCCCGAATGTGCGGTAGAGACCGCCATCACTCTGCTGGCAGAAGGGGCAAAGCAGATCAGTGAAGGTGCTGGTGCTGCGGCACTAGCGGCGGTGCTGACTTACCCGGACCTGTTCCGGGGTAAAAAGGTGGCGCTACCTATTTCTGGCGGCAACATTGATAGCCGTATTCTGGCCAACACCCTTCTGCGCGCCATGCTGCGCGATGGGCGCATTCTCCGCCTGATCATGGAAATTCCAGACCGCCCTGGCGTTCTGGCCGATATTTCCAAGACCATTGGGGAAGCAGGCGGCAACATAATAGAAGTGTCTCACCAGCGCCTGTTTGCGGCTCCCTCCGTTCAGGCAGCAGAACTGGAAGTCATGATTGAAGCGCGCGACCCCGAACACGCCGCGCTGATTACCAAAGCGCTCGGCCACTCCTATATTGTGCGCCGCGCCTAAAACACTTTTCGACGGGTGAGGCACACTGCCTCCCCGTCTTTTTTCTCAACACACCCTTCTTTCGTCCTTCTCACTCTCCGCATAAGGCGCGTCCCCATTAAAATGCGGCACGCTGCTGTTGAGAGTGTTTTCCTGACATAGGTTGTCCTGACGAAAAGAACTTCGTTCCGAGCAGAATTTTTCGCCGGAAACCTTCCACGGCACTCTGAACCGGTATTGTCAGGCCCTCTTCCGGCCCGAAACAGCGCTTGCGTCAGTTTGTCCTGAAAATCCACCTCAAGAAGCCCCATGCGCTTTCCAGGAAGAAAACGCCTGTCCCCTTTGTGAAAAAAGGCATTTGGTGGCATGATCTTTCCAACAAAAACATAAGAAGGCATGCCCCCATGAGCACCTCCGCGCCGCAGCAGCACAAACGTCCCGTCATGCTGGTTATTCTTGATGGGTTCGGCTGGAGAGAAGACTCCTCAGATAACGCAGTCCAGCTTGCCAACACGCCCGTTTTTGATGCGCTTTGGGCCAATGCGCCGCGCAGCTTTCTGCGCACCTGCGGCGAGGATGTGGGCCTGCCAGAAGGCCAGATGGGTAATTCGGAAGTCGGGCATCTGAATATCGGGGCCGGTCGCGTGGTCATGCAGGAACTGCCCCGGATCTTTACCGCCCTGCGGGACGGGTCTGTTGCCCGTAGTCCGGTGATGCAGGCTTTTCTTGCTACGCTGAAAAAAACCGGAGGCACCTGTCATCTGATGGGCCTTGTCTCCCCGGGTGGGGTGCATGCGCATCAGGATCATGCGGTTTCACTTGCCCGTATTGTGGCGAAAGCGGGCATTCCCGTCGCGTTTCATGTCTTTACAGACGGGCGAGACACACCACCGCAATCCGCTCAGGGGTATCTGGAAAAGTTGCAGGCTGAACTACCAGCTGGTGTCACCCTCGCAACTGTCAGCGGCCGGTATTACGCCATGGACCGCGACAAGCGTTGGGAACGGGTTGAAAAAGCCTACAACGCCATTGTCACTGCCGAAGGGCCGAAAGCCGCAACCGCGCAGGATGTGATTGCAGACGCCTACAAGGCCAATACCACGGACGAATTCATTCTCCCCACGGTGCTTGAAGGCTACACCGGCATGAAGGATGGAGATGCTATTCTGTCCTTCAATTTCCGTGCAGACCGTATCCGGCAACTTCTTGATGCGCTGGTGGAGCCCGATTTTGACGGCTTTGCACGCCATAAGGTGGTTTCCTTCGCGGCCGTACTGGGTATGACCCATTACAGCGATACGTTGGTGGAACGTATTTCCATCCTGTTCCCGCCGGAAACACTCACCAATATTCTGGGTGAAGTTGTCTCCCGCGCAGGCCGCAAACAGTTGCGCATGGCGGAGACCGAAAAATACCCGCATGTTACCTATTTTCTGAATGGCGGTCGGGAAACGCTGTTTGAGGGAGAAGACCGTATCATGGTCCCTTCCCCCAAAGTCGCCACCTATGATCTCCGGCCGGAAATGTCCGCGCCGGAACTGACGGATAAAGCCGTGCATGCCATTGAAAGCGGCACATATGATCTGATTGTGCTGAACTTCGCCAATCCGGACATGGTGGGACATACGGGGGTTCTGAAAGCAGCCATCAAAGCGGTTGAGACGGTTGATACGGGCGTAGGCCGTATTCTGGAGGCTTTGAAAAAGCAGAATGGTGCATTGCTGGTTACAGCGGATCATGGCAACTGCGAAACCATGAGAGACCCGGATACCGGGGTGCCTCACACGGCCCACACGCTTAATGTTGTTCCGCTGGTGGCCTTCAATGTGGGCGACCGAAAACTGAAAGATGGCAGGCTGGCAGATCTGGCCCCAACCCTGCTGGATATGATGGGCCTGCCCAAACCGGATGACATGACCGGCGTATCCCTGTTAACGGACTGAATGCTCTTTACGCTGCCACCCTCTCCCCCCTTTGCCCAGCGCCGCCTTCTGGCGGGGGGAGTGTGTGGCCTTGCCGCCGTGCTTCTGACTGTAGGGGCTGGAATATCCCCCGGCACGGCGCTAGCCGCTTCGCAAAAAACCAGAGCGGCCAAAAGCAGCCATAGCGCTGGGCATGCAAGCAACCAGTCCTCAGCCAGCCACCATCACGCCACATCCTCACGCAGCCACACCAGAAGCTCCAAAGCCTCCGGCAGCAGTAGTCCAACGACAAAAGCGGAACAGCAGGCCGAGCAATCTGTGCAGCAGGCGCGGCAGGCGCTGCAAACCACGCAGGCCCAACGGGATGCCATAAACCGGCAAAAAGCGGCACAAGCTGCGGCGGTGGAAGCCTCCCGCGCACGGAATGCGGCGGCTCAGGCGCTGGCCGTACAAAGTGCCGCCAAAGCCACCGCGCTTTCCGCCGCGACCGTTAGCGCCACCACGCAGTTGCAAACCACGGAACAGCAGATTGCTGATCTCGATTCCCGTATTGCAGATATCCGGAAAGAGCAGACCAGCCTGCATGCCGCATTGGGGGAAGATGCAAAAGCGCTCTCCCCCGTTCTACCATTGGCCGAACGCCTGTCCCTTTACCCCTCAGACACCCTTCTGGCTGCCCCCGTGCCTCAAGGTGAAGCTGTAACAGGGTTTCTGGTTCTGCGTGGCCTCTCACGCGAGTTGGAGCATCAGGCCGAGGATATGCGGGCCAGACAGGAAAAACTGACAGCCCTTGATACCGAACTTTCAACCCACCTTACCCAGCTTGCCACCCTGCAACAGACCCAGACCCGGCAGCGTGATACGGTAAAGCAGCAGGCCCTCAAAGCGCGTGATGCCCAGCGGCAAGCCAACGCCGCCGCCCGCGCAGCCTCTCAACGGCTGGAAGACGCCACAAAAAAGGCGTCCACCCTTCAGGATGCCGTCTCCCGTCTGGATGCGCTGCAAGCCAATGCAGAAGCCGCCCTGCAAAAGGAAATTGCCGCAGCCGAGCGCGCCCATCAGGCGGCAAAAGATGAGGCCGCCCGCCGCCGCGCGCAGGAGCAGGCCGATGCCGCACGCCGGAAGATGCAAGCTATTCAGACATCAGCAGGTCCGGGCCTGAGTGAGCGTGCGCCAACGGGTGGCGGCACGCGCCCCGTGGCGGGCGCACTGGTAACAACATGGGGTTCCGCCACCGAATCTGGTCCGGCAACGGGTGTGACCTACCGTACCCCGCCGGGTGCCAGCGTACGCACCCCCTGTTCGGGGCGCGTTGATTTTGCAGGCCCGTTCCGAACCTATGGCCAGATGATCATCCTCAACTGCGGGCAGCATTACCGTTTTGTCATGGCGGGACTGGGTGGACTGGATGTTGAAACCGGGCAAAGCCTCACAAAAGGCGCACCCGTTGGGCATATGGGGGGCTCCGGCACCCTGTTTATTCAGCTTCGCCATGGTCAGAAGGCTGTCAACCCTGCGCCATTCCTGTAAGGAAAAGCGCACAGGCAGTTTTCCTGAGCGGCAGAAGCCGCTACTCTCCGTTGCCGCAGAGTGGTGGCAAGAGGCAGGCACTGCTCCGGTTTGGCCGCACGATGTGCAATACAACAGTACAGGATACGACCGCACGGGCCACGCCCGGCGACAGGAGACGAGATCGCATGAAGTTCCGCACAGGTCTGATGCTCGGCGCTACCTTTCTGGCAGGCCTTGCCGTGGCCTCCCACTCAGGAGTGCTTTCTGGCGCAGGCATGCTCGCCTCCCCCGCGCTGGCTGAGAAAGCGCCCGATGCCTCCCCTACCGCCAACCATGCGGAAACCTACCGGCTGCTGACCCTGTTTGGCACCGTGCTTGATCTTGTCCGTGCAGATTATGTTGAACCTGTTTCTGACAAGGATCTGATCACCAACGCCCTGAACGGCATGCTCACCGGGCTGGACCCCCATAGTTCGTACATGACTGAAAAGCAGTACGAAGACATGATGGTGCAGATGAAAGGCGAGTTCGGCGGGCTTGGGCTGGAGCTTCAGCAGCAGGACGGCCATATCCGCGTTGTCTCGCCTGTGGATGGCACGCCGGGCTTCCGCGCTGGCATCAAGCCGGGTGATTATATCATCGCTGTGGATGGCCACCCCGTTGATGGCACGCCGCTGGATGAAGCCGTGAAGAAAATGCGCGGCAAACCCAACACCAAGATCACCCTGACGCTGGTACGTGAAAAAACACCCAAGCCCATCGTCCTGACGCTGACGCGTGAGATCATTCATATCGAAGTGATCAAATCCGCGCTGTATGATCGCATCGGCTATATCCGCATTGCCCAGTTCAATGAGGAAACGGAAAAAGGGCTGCTCAAAGCCTACAACCAGTTGAAGCAGCAGGCAGGCGGCAAGCTGGCCGGGCTTGTGCTTGATCTGCGGAATGACCCCGGCGGCCTGCTGAATCAGGCCATTGATGTGTCTTCCAGCTTCATCCGGTCTGGCGAGATTGTCTCCACCCGCGCCCGCCACCCCAAGGACAGCCAGCGCTGGGATGCCCACGGTACGGATATTACCGATGGTCTGCCCGTTGTGGTGCTGATCAACGGTGGGTCTGCTTCGGCGTCTGAAATTGTCTCCGGCGCATTGCAGGATCATCATCGGGCCGTGCTGGTGGGTACAAAATCCTTCGGCAAGGGGTCCGTGCAGTCCATCATGCCCATTCCGGGCAACGGTGCCATCCGCCTGACCACGGCGCGCTACTATACGCCTTCCGGCCGATCCATTCAGGCGCTGGGCATTACGCCCGATATTGCCGTTCGGGAAACGCGCGAAGACCCCGGCTTCAGCCTGCATGAAGCAGATCTTGAACATATTCTGAAAAATCAGGGCGGCAACCAGACCAAAGCCGTGCCCCGCACGGACCTGCCAGCCATTGCCAAGGATATTCCGGCGGAGCCTCCGGCCAACTGGCCTGAATTTGACTACACAAAACCCAAAACGGATTTCCAGCTTCAGCAGGGATTGCGGGTTGTGCGCTCCATGGCCGGGTTGCCTGCACCTGATCCGGCAGCCGCCCTGCCGCCTGCAAAAGTGGTGACCAAGGACGAAGCCCCGCACCATTAATCCGTGACAGGAACAGCCATCATGCACAGCACGTCCCTGTGGCAGCAGATGCCACCTTCTGGCCGGGCCTTTGTCCGCTTCTGGGGAGGCACCGCCGCCGCAGTTGGCGTGCTGGCGATCACCTTGCAGATCATGGGGCCGCCGCGTCCGGAAATTGGCGGTCAGGACATTGATCTACCCTCAGCAGACTCTGCGCAGCCGCAGGCGGCCAAAATCGATATTCCCGGCCTGCAGGCGGACCTGCTTGAAAACCATAGCGGCCCGAATGGCTACGCACTGCCCAAACGCGGCCAGCATGGGCGTATGGCGCGCCAGGTATATGCCGCCCCTGTGGTAGATGTGCCCGCAGGCTCCGCCCAGGTGGCGCTCCTGATTGACGGCGTAGGAGATTCTGAGGCGTTGACGCAGGAAGCCATGACCTCCCTGCCCGGTCCGGTTTCTCTCGCCATTTCTCCCTATGTCTCTGATGCGGATGACATTATCCAGCAGGCGCGTGCCCACAAGCATGAAACCTTGTTGTCCCTGCCGGTTCAGGACGATAAAGCCGCAGGCGGAGCAGACGCCAAGGCTGCGAACAATGCTGGCCCCAGAGCCCTGGGGGCTGGGCTTTCCGCATCTAAAAATATGGAAAACTATAGCTGGGCGCTTTCAAGCCTTGCGGGCTATGCAGGTGTAACCAACGCCTTTTCCGGCCAGAATGGTGGGGCGTTCCCTCATTCTCCTGCTTTCACGCCTATTCTGACTGATATTGATAAGCGCGGCCTTCTCTACCTGAACGCAACGCCGGGAACAGCCGTGCAGGGGCCGGGTGCCATTGGCACAGCGGATGTCAGCATCAATACCGATACAGATATCGTCAATATTGATATCCAGTTGCTGAAACTTCAGCAGGCGGCGCGCCGGAATGGCCGTGCCATTGGGGTGATGGGGCCTTTGCGCCCTGTGGCTCTGGCCTGCCTGCGTGCGTGGATTCCGCACCTGAAAGATGTGGGCATTACACTGGTGCCTGTCAGCATGCTTGTTGCGCCCCAACCGGCTGCGGCACCGTCCTCTACCACGCCAGCACCCTCTACAGGTCCTGCTCAGGCCGATGGTGGCATGCATGTTCACCTGTCCGCGCCCAACTGGAACCAGCAGAACTCCCAGCAGCCCCGATTCTGAGCCATGACAACCCTTTCTCCTGATACCCTGCCCTACCGTCCAAATGTAGGAGCCCTTATTTTCCGTGCAGACGGCAAAGTCTTTATCGCCCGCCGCACGGATATGCCCGGCGTGGGCGGTCCCCTTTCAGAAGGCGTATGGCAATGCCCGCAGGGCGGCATAGACGAAGGCGAAACACCTGAAGCTGCTGTGCTGCGTGAAGTGCAGGAAGAAATTGGCACGGACAAACTGCACATTCTGAAAGAACATCCAGAATGGATTGCCTATGATCTGCCTGAAAATCTGATTGGCAAGGCGCTGGGTGGCAAGTATCGCGGGCAAACACAGAAATGGTTTGCGCTTGCCTTTACCGGCACAGATCAGGACATCAATCTGAACCTGCAAAACCCGCCGGAATTTGATGCCTTCCAGTGGGCAGACCTCGCGTCCCTGCCCCAACGGAACGTGGGCTTCAAAAAGCCTATTTATGAAAAACTGGTGCGGGACTTCGCGTGTTTCACACACGCGATTTGAGGCACTCTCTCCTTCTCGTGCGTCTATAAAAAAACCCGCCAGACTTGATCTGACGGGTTTTTCAAAACAGCACTTAGTGCGCGGCTCCGGGTTTGCCTCCACCCCTGATCGGGGTGAACAGGAAGCAGAAGGGGATGCACAAGAACGCGCCAATCCCTAGAATCATGAACACTTCATTGTAGGTCAGCATCGCGACCTGACGGCTGAATTCCAGATATTGCACATGCTGGGCAATGCCTTCTGCCGCATGCTCGGTTGCACCACGCGCCTGCGCCACTGTTTTTGCCTGATCAAAGTAATCATTATAGGGCTGATGATACGGGGTCATCCACTGGACCATATGGGCCTGATGTGCCTGCTTCCGCTCCATCAGCAAGGCTGTGGCGCCCGAAATAGCCAGAGACCCCAACACATTTCGGGACATACTGAAAAGAGCCGATGCATCCGCATTCAGGCGTTCCGGAATGGTTGAATACGCAATGGTTGAAAGCGGCACGAACAGAAAGGCCAGGCAGGCCGTCTGGCTCATGCGGAACAGCACCAGATGCTTGAAGTCCAGCATGGGCACCAGATTGGCGGAACTGAACAGCGCCAGCCCCATCAAGCCAAACCCCAGGGCAATCACACTACGCACGCTCATCAACGTCATGAGCTTGCCTACAATGGGAATGAGGACAATCACCGCAATACCACCGGGCGAGAGAATCAGGCCGGAGAGCGTGGCGGTGTATCCCATCACCTGCTGAGCAAACTGCGGAACAATAATGGCGGAGGCATAAAGCAATGCCCCCATGGCCCCCATCAGCGCCGTGCCGACTGCAAAATTGCGATCCTTGAACACGCGCAGATCCACCGCAGGCCGGTCTGTGTGCAAAAGCCACAAGACCGCACCCACCAGCCCGACAACCGCCAGAACGCCCATGACACGAATGAAGTTGGAGCCAAACCAGTCAGCATCTTCACCACGGTCCACCATCACTTCAAGGCAACTGAACCCCAGGGTGATCAGGCTGATACCGATAATATCAATCGGCGCTTTGCGCTTTTGTGCCCAGGGTGGATCTTCCACAACGGTCGCAACCCCAACTGTTGTCAGAAAACCGAAGGGCACGTTGATAAAGAAAATCCAGCGCCAGGAGAAATTATCCGTAATCCAGCCGCCCAGCGTCGGGCCGATAACCGGCCCCACCACGGCGGCAATGGCGGTCAGGCCAAACGCAGCCGCCCGTTTTTCAGGCGGAAAACTGTCCAGAATGATGGACTGCTGATTGGGCTGAAGGCCGCCCCCAAAAAAGCCCTGCATCATGCGGAACAGGATCAGTTCCACCAGACTGGTCGCCATACCGCACAGGAAGGAGGAGACCGTGAACATCACGATACAGATCATGAAGTAGCGCTTGCGCCCGAAGACTTTTCCTAACCACCCGGAAATGGTGAGCACAATGCCATTGGCAACAAGATAGGCCGTCAGCGTCCACGTTGCATCATCATACGTGCTGGACAGGCTACCCGCGATATGCGGCAGCGAGACGTTGACGATGGTGGTGTCCAGAATTTCCATGAACGCCGCCATTGTCACCACAAAAGCGACTGTCCATGGATTATGGGTGGGTTTCCACCCCGCGGCTGCGGCGTCGGCCTGTCCGCTCATTGTGCGGCGGGCTCATGCTCTGGCGTACGGGTGGCTGCGTTATCGTGCGGCACGCCATCCGGCTGTCCGGCCGTGTCCACATGCACAACAGGCACAACGGAAAGCCCCAGAGCAAGCTGATGGTTAGGGTCCAGCCCATCATCAATCACAATCTTCACCGGCACGCGCTGCACAATTTTCACGTAGTTGCCCGTCGCGTTTTCAGGCGGGAAGGCACTGAACGTGGCACCAGTTCCCTTTTGCAGGGAATCAATATGGCCATGCAGCTTGATGGAGGAATAGGCATCCACCTTGATATCAACCTTCTGGCCAGGCCGCATGCGGGTGATCTGCGTTTCCTTGTAGTTGGCCACCACCCACACTTCAGGCTCCACAATGGAGAAAATGTGCTGACCGGCTGAAACGTAATTTCCCTGCTCCACATTACGCTGGGAGATCCAGCCATCATGCGGCGCGCGAATTTCCGTCCATTCAAGGTTCAGGTCAGCACTGTCCAGTTCGGCCTGAGCGTAGCGCACCTGCCCTTCCTGCTGGCTGACCTGAATTTTTGTGTTTTCAACGTTTGGCAGAACCGGTGTGGCGGTCTGCACCGCACCCTGTGCTTCCATAACCTGCGCCTTGGCCGCATCCAGCGCTGCACGGGCGTAATCAATATCCTGCTGGGACGTTGCTGCCCGTTCAACGGAGCGCTGACGCTTGTAATCAGCTTCCGCCTTGAACACCTGAGCCTTGGCGGCGGCAAGATTACCCTGTGCCTCAATCAACCTGCCGGGGAATTCCAGCGTGGCCACCTGATGCAGCATGTCCGCACCCTGCTTGGCGGCCTGCGCCCGGATAAGGGACGCCGCAGCCTTGTCCCGTGCGGCTTTCCAGTCACGCGGGTCAATCCGGGCCAGCAACTGGCCTTTGCGGACAAACTGGTTATCGTTCACCAGCAGTTCGGTCACGTATCCAGCCACATGGGGCGCTACGGAAATGGAACGGCCAGCGGTAAAGGCATCGTCAGTTTCCACCTCGTTACGGGTCAAAAACCAGTACACGCCCGCAGCAATCGCCAGAACCACAATCACGATTGTCAGAATAATCTTGCCGCGCGCGCTTTTCTTTTTCTCGGATGGCTTGGCGCCGGTTTCAGATGCGGCTTCAGCCTGTTCGTTATGGTCGTCGGCCATCCTGTTCCCTGTCCATCAAACGCATACTCATTCAGCAGCCACTTCACCCGCAGGGGTATCGGCTGACCGATCGGTTCGGTCAGTATGTGACACGATCATGAGACAGCATCAAGCGGACTTCACGCAGAGGAAGAGCCTTTGAGCAAAAAACCGGATGAGAGGATCATCAGAGAAAAAGAAATTCCCGGCCACATCACAAGGCCATGCAGCACGGACGGCCCCGCTCCACAAAGCCTGTTTAAAACTGATTTTAAACTTCCAGAACGATCAGCAGAGCGGCCTTCGAGACCATTTCTAAAATCGGGTATTGAGAGCGGATCACGCGTTTTTATAGCCGAAAGGGCTGCGTCCCCTATGGCAGACAGTCCGGCAATCTAAAAAGCGAAGAGACAACATTGTCAGACGTCCGAAGGCGCGCCCTTTGAATACCTTGCTGGAACCACTTTTTAGCGCTCAAGCCCCTGCGTGCGCACAAGGCGGGCGTACAATCCGTCCTGCGTAATCAGATCATCATGCGTACCACATTCCACGGCGCGGCCGTCCTTCATGACAACCACAAGATCTGCTGACCGAACGGTGGAGAGGCGATGCGCTACAATAATCGTGGTGCGGGAATGCCGCATCTGGGCCAGAGCATCCTGCACGGCGGCTTCATTTTCGCTATCCAGCGCACTGGTTGCTTCATCCAGCAGCAGTAGCCGAGGGTCTCGCAGCAGAGCCCGCGCCAGAGCCACCCTTTGCCGTTGACCACCGGAAAGACGCTGCCCACCCGGCCCCACACCCGTTTTATACCCATTGGGCAAGGCCAGAATAAAGGGTTCCGCCGCTGCCGCGCGCGCCGCTGCCTCTACAGCCTCATCCGGTGCGCCCGGTTTACCGATCTGAATGTTATCGCGCACGGAAAAATCAAACAGCAATGGGTCCTGACTCACATAGGCAATGGCATCCCGCAGGCTATCCAGTGTCAGAGTCCGCAGGTCTTCCCCATCCAGCAGAATACGGCCCGATGTCACATCATGCAGGCGCGGGATAAGCGAGAGCGCTGTGGATTTACCCGCCCCTGAAAGACCGACCAGCGCAACCGTCTGCCCGGGCTTTACCTTGAAGCTCAGCCCGTCCAACCCAACGCGGCCATCGGGATACACAAACCCCACATTCTCAAACACCAGTTCCCCATGGCCCGGCGGCAGAGGCACGGCATCGGCCTGTTCCGTTACGGCGGGTTTTTCATCAATTACGTCAAATACGCGCACAAGGCCCGCCAGGCCTTCCTGCAAAGCCGCATTCAGCGCGCCCAGCGCCCGCAACGGTCGGGCTGCCAGCAGAAGGGCCGCCACAAAACCGGAGAAGTCGCCCAGCGTGGCACCGCCCATGGCGGCACGCCACCCTGCAAACCCCAGAACGGCGGCGACCGCAGACCCACCCAGAGCCTCCAGCAGCGGATCAACACGCGCGCGGCCCCGCGTAATACGCAGCATGGCCTGATACAGATGATCAAAAGAAAGTGCTGCCCGCGCCTGTTCCCGCTGCTCCATACGATAAACACGCACGGTGCGGGCCTGCGCAAAACTCTCGGTCAGAAACGCTGCGGTCTCCCCGATTCTCTCCTGCATCCCGCCAGAAGCGCGACGTACCCGCTTGCCCAATTTCTGAATGGGAACCGCCGCAATAGGATACAGCAGGCCCGCAATCAGGCTGAGTTCCCAATCCATGTAGAACATGGACGCAATCAGCCCCACGACCGTCACCACATCCCCCAGCGAATTGACCGCGCGGATCATGGCTTCACGGATGGAAACAGCATCGGTGGTGAAGCGGGCCGCCAGTTTGGCCGGAGGTTCACGTTCAATCCGGGTGATGTCTGTCTGCACCAGATGGTCAAACATCTCACCCTGCAAGCCGCGAATCACCACAAGCACCAACCCTTGGGCGGCCAGTGTCTGCGCATACTGAGCCAACGCCTTGGAGACCGTAATCATCACCACCAGCAGCGGCACCTGATACAGAATGCGGGAATCATGCGCTGAAAACATGTCCAGCGCGCGCTGGATCACCAGCGGGTAGAGAGCCGTCAATGCGGCTGTCAGCACCGTCAGCCCAATAACCGCAACAATCCGGCCCGGATGTTTGCGCACCTGATCCCGCCACAGGCGTTTCAGCAGCACGCGCGTATCATCCGGCACAAGACCACCACGCGGTTTCTTGCCACCAGTCGTCTGCCCGGCTTCCTGCACACTGACAGGAGCCGTGGTCTTGGATGAAGCCGCTGGAATGGGGGCCTGAGCAGGCCGAACGGAAGCCGGATGAGATGACGTCATGCCCGTCCCTCTACCAGCCTCCTGCCGCCACGTAAAAGAGAGAGGCCGTCTTTTCCCTGCTGAAGGTCACTCAAACCCATGCCGCAGACGGTCCAGACAGGCCTCTCGTGATGCCGTGCACCCTTCCGCCATCCACCAGTTCCGCACACGCGCAAGTATCTGCCCCACTGCGGGGCCCGGTGCATGGCCAGCAGCCACAATATCCCGCCCCGCCACCGGAAAAACGGGACGCGGCATTCCCTCAAGGCGTTTACGCAAGGCTTCAAATGCCCGAGCATCAGGCCGCGCGGTTTTTGTCTGCCGGGCCTCAGCATGCGCCAGAAGCGTGGCCTGCCGCAGCCATGTCCGCCCGATCAGAGGGCGTGCTGGCTCATCTGCCAGAAAACGCCGCAAAGCCGCATCCGTGGCATCTGTTTCCGGCACGGGACCTTCCGATACAGCCAGCAGAAACGCCGTATCCGCTCGGGAAAGCTTGAGGTGTTGCGCCACATCAAGCTTGCTGCCCTCCACCAACGCCGCCAGCCGGAGCACGGCATCTGCCGGTGCCCCTGCCTGAACAAGATGTATAAATCGGCCGAGCGCAAAACCCTGAGGCAGAATCACGGAGAGCACTCCGGCCTCTGCCATCATCGCAACCAGTGTGGCTGCATTGGGGCCGGTCAGAATCCGCTGGAGTTCGGACCACACGCGCTCGACCGATAGCCGCATTATCAGCCCCACACGCTGCGTAATGGCCCGCATGGCCTCTGCATCCGGCTTGCCGGTGCCATACCGACCCTGAAACCGAAAAAAACGCAGAATCCGGAGGGCATCTTCCTCTATACGGGTGCCAGCATCCCCCACAAACCGTACAAGACCCTGCGCCAGATCCGCCTGCCCGCCAAAATAATCATGCAGAGTACCATCCCGGCTGCGTGACATGGCGTTGATGGTAAAATCACGCCGGGCAGCATCTTCCCACCAATCCGTGGTCCAGCACACCACGGCATGACGCCCATCGGTTTCCATATCCCGGCGAAGCGTTGTGATCTCATAAGGGGCAGAAGCAATGACCGCTGTAACCGTGCCGTGTGACAGACCAGTGGGCACCACCTTGATGCCGGCTGCCGTCAACGTGTCCTGCACCTGTTCGGGCGTTTCCGGGGTTGCCATATCCACGTCCGCCACGGACCGCCCCATCAGCAGGTCCCGCACCACCCCGCCCACCAGCCGGGCCTGAGGCAACACGGCCCATATCTGCGCAAGCGCGCGCCGCTGGGCAGAAGTCAGCCCTTCACTGCCAGCGTCCATCTCCTTGGGGGCCCTGCCCTTCACGCCATTTTGCTCTCTGCACATAAACGGGCCAGAGGAAAAAAGCTGTCACAGCTCCATACCCCCATGCAGGGAACCCCATTGCAGGTGCCGGGCTCGGCCAGTGCCGCAAGCTCATACCACACGGATCGGGTTAGCCGCGCTTCTACCGGGAACATGCCATCACCGGTGCGCACAAGCAGGTAAGGCGGGCACCCACCATCACCGCAGGCATCAGGCGGAACATCCCATACGGCGCGAATCGGATGCTCACGGCTAGCGATGACCGGTTCATCCACATTGGTGCGAAAACACAGGCGCTGCATGCGGCCACAGCCCTTCCATTCCAGCTCTACCGCCAGAAATGGCACATCTTCCACTTCAATATACCCCGTCTCGAAAGGAGTACGGAGCAAATAGCCGCCTTTTTTGTCTCTGGTCAGCATGGACCCGAACAGACACACCATGGGCTTGCGCTCTATAGGGGTGCCCCGATACAACCAGACCCCATCCCGACGGATCAGAAACGGCAGTTTTCTGGGCTCTTCGCCTGTTTTCGCCGTATCGGGTCCTGCGGTATGGCAGGGAGATCCGCGGTCAGGGTGTGGGCCTTCATCATGCACTGACAGATAATCCTGTTATGACTGTTTCACTGCGTGGAGAATGATATAGGGATCATACCCCGCTTGATGTAAGCCCTGTATCTGCACAGACTGGACCCATGACCGCATCAGACACACAGCCCCAACCCGCCCCGACCCAACCTGATGTGCGTGAGGCCGACCGCCTTTGCGCCCACCTGCAGGCCGTGCAGCAGGAAACAGCCCGCGTGATTTTTGGGCAGGGGAAGGTCATCAACCAGACGCTCACCGCCATACTGGCCGGGGGCCACGCCCTGCTGGTTGGTGCGCCGGGGCTGGGCAAGACCCTTCTGGTCACCACCCTTGGCACCGTGCTGGGGCTTGATGCGCGCCGCGTGCAGTTCACCCCGGACCTGATGCCGTCTGACATTACCGGCAGCGAAATTCTGGACGAAGACGCCTCCGGCCACCGCAGTTTCCGCTTTGTGCCGGGCCCGGTCTTCTGCCAGTTGCTGATGGCTGATGAAATCAACCGCGCCAGTCCGCGCACACAGTCCGCATTGTTGCAGGCCATGCAGGAACGCCGGGTGGCCGTGGCCGGAGCAGAGCATAAACTGCCCCAGCCTTTCCATGTGCTGGCAACCCAGAACCCGCTGGAGCAGGAAGGCACCTACCCCCTGCCAGAAGCCCAGCTTGACCGCTTCATGCTGCAAATTCCCCTCACCTTTCCGGATGCAGAGTCGGAACGCGCCATGCTGCTGGCCACCACCGGCGCGGAGCAGGCTCCGCCCCAGCAGGTTATGAGTGCGGAAAGTCTGATTGCGGCGCAGGCTCTTGTGCGCACCCTGCCAGTGGGTGAAAAAATTGTAGACGCCATTCTGGCGCTGGTGCGCTCCGCTCGCCCTGAAACCACGCAGGACGAAACCTTGCGCGGCCAGATTGCCTGGGGCCCAGGCTCACGCGCCGCACAGGCCCTGATGCTGGCCACCCGTGCCCGCGCCCTGCTGGATGGCCGCCTCTCCCCCAGTCTGGATGATGTGATTGCGCTTGCCCGTCCGGTTCTGGCGCACCGTATGGCGCTCACATTTGCGGCACGTGCGGAAGGCGTGCATCTGGATGATGTGATCACCCGGCTCGTCAACCGGCTGGGCTGACGCCTTGGCACAGTCTGCCTTTTCACCCGCCGCCCTGCTGCGCCTGTTTCGGACCCGGTCTGCCGGACAAAATCTGAGCAGCGGGGAGACCACGCCCTTCACGGCCCCTACCGGCCGCCAGCCCGATACCCGCACGGCGGCAGCACCCTCCGGCGCTGCCTCTGGCGTCGCCAATCAGGCGTCCTCCCTTGCCGCACGCCTGCCGGACCTCGTGATCCGAGCAGACCATATTGCCGCCACGCTGTATGCAGGCCAGCACGGCCAGCGGCGCGCAGGATGGGGAGACACGTTCTGGCAATATCGTCAGGCGCAGCCCGGTGAGCCAACAACACACATAGACTGGCGACAGTCTGCCCGCAGCACCCATGCTTATGTGCGTGAAACGGAAGCCGAATCCGCTCAGACAATCCTGCTGTGGTGTGATCTTTCCCCCTCCATGCAGTGGCGCTCTGCATCCTCTCTGCCTGAAAAACGGGATCGCGCGGTGCTGCTGCAACTGGCCATGGCCGCCTTGCTGCTGCGCAATGGGGAGCGGGTAAAGCTGCTGACTCCCTCCGGCATGGCCCCGTTGCCCGCCAGCGGGACACCGCTGGAACGGCTGGCGCTCGGACTGGCCCATATGGAGCGCACCTCCACACCCTCAGCCAGCGCACTTCCTCCGGTTTCTCTGGTGCCACGCCATGCCCATGTTCTCATTGCCAGTGATTTTCTGTGCCCGGATGAAGCATTGCTATCCTGCCTGCGCCATCTGGCGGGCCTGCCTGCACGGGCACATCTGATCCAGATCGCAGATCCGGCAGAGCTCACATTGCCCTATCAAGGGCGTGTAGAATTTGAGGGGCTGGAGCAACAGGAAGCGCCGGTTGATCTGCCCCATGTGCAAACGCTACGGCAGGACTACGAGAGCCTTGTCACCGCCCGCAATGCTGCTTTAACAGCGCAGGCCGCAACATATGGGCATGACCTTGTTTTACATTGCACGCAGGATGCGCCCCTGCCCACATTGCTGACGCTGCATGGCCTGATAAGCGGCAGATCCGGCAGCCACCGTGAGGGCGCGCGGCCATGATTTTTCTCACGCCATTTGCTCTCCTCGGTCTGGTCACTCTGCCTCTGGTCTGGTGGCTGCTCAAAGCCACCCCGCCTAAGCCACGCAAACAGAGCTTTCCGCCCATCCAGATTCTGCGCGGCCTGCGGCAGCGTGAAACGGATATTGCCCGCTCGCCTTTGTGGTTGCTGCTGGTACGTCTGGCGGCCGTAACGCTGCTGGTTCTCGGGCTGGCGCACCCTGTACTACCGGGTGAGCATGTGCCTACCTCTGGCCACGGCCCCCTGCTGCTGGTGCTGGATGATGACATGCTTTCCGCACCCGGCTGGACGCAACGCATTGCCACCGCGCAAGGATTTGTGGATGACGCAGCCCATGCGGGCCGCCCTGTCCTGCTGCTCCGCACAGCCGCCATACCGGAAGCCCTCGCTGATCAGGACATTCCTCACCCTCGCCCGGCCAGCGCCGTGCAACAGGATCTGAACAGCCCGCGTCCTGCTCCATGGGGCACAGACCGGGCCGCCGTCGCCCATTTGCTGGAGACCCATCCGCCGGCTGACGTGGGCAATGTGGTCTATCTGGCCAATGGGGTCGCCTCCGCCGGTGATGCGGCCTTCGCCAAGGCATTGCGCGCCCAGGGCCCTGTGCAGGAAGTACGTTTTCCCGATGCGCCCGCAGTGGTTCTTGCTCCCGCCCCAGCGCGGAACGGGCCTGTTATTGCCCGCCTTCTGGCTCTGCCCGATCCATCTGCGCCCCGTGCCTTTACCGTGCGTGTTCATACGCAGGATGGCGGGACACTGGCTGTTGTGCCGGTTACGCTTCCGGCCGGTGCGGCCAGCGTAGATGTGCCCGTAGATCTGCCGAACACCGTGCGTAACCGGATTGATCAGGTTGCTCTGGCAGGGCAGTCCAGCGCAGCAGGCACCCTGCTGTTTGATGAAGGCGACCGCCTGCGCCCCGTAGGGCTGATGACCACCGGTGCCGCCGATACGCCTTTGATCGGGCCGCTGTTCTATCTGCGGCGGGCGCTCGCCCCCACGGCAGACCTGCATGAAGGCAACGGTGCGGCCCTGCTGACCCAACCTCTTTCCGTTATTATTGCCCCTGACGGCACACTGGCAGACCCCAGCACACGGCAGAAAATCGCGGAATGGGTTAAAAATGGCGGCACGCTCGTCCGTTTTGCTGGCCCTGCTCTGGCAGGTGAGCACCATGAATCAGGCCAGCCCGCTCCAACAGACGATGCAGATAACGATGGCACCGCACAGCCACCTTCCGGCCAGACGTCAACGGACCCCACGGCGGACCTCCTACCGGTAGCCCTGCTTGATGGCTCCCGCCAACTGGGAGGCACCATGACATGGGGAGCCCCGCAGACGCTGGCGCCGTTTGACGCCAGCTCCCCTTTTCACGGGCTCGATATCCCGGCGGATGTCACCGTCTCGCAGCAGGTTCTGGCCAGCCCCGTGGCGGATCTCGCCGCACATAGCTGGGCCAGATTGACGGACGGCACGCCTTTGGTCACCCATGCCTCGCTCGGCAAAGGTGAAATTGTGCTGTTCCACATCAGCAGCACGGCAGACTGGTCAAACCTGCCGCTCTCCGGCCTGTTTGTGGCCATGCTGCAGCGGCTGACAGATCACGCCAATGGTGTGAGCATTCCTGCCGATGACAGCCTGCTGGCCCCTGTCATGACGCTGGATGGTGAAGGTGTTCTGGGCCCGCCACCGCCGACTGCGCGTGGCCTGAAAGCCAGCGCCTTTGCTGAAACAGATGTCTCACCTGCCCATCCGCCGGGGCTATATGGCCCCCGTGCCGCCCGGCGCGCCCTGAACGTAGGCACCCATTTGGCAAGCCTTTCTCCCGCGCAACCTGTGGGCACACTTACCACCCCGGCAGGGCGCAGACCCGATACACCTCTGGGCCGCTATTGCCTGCTTGCCGCAGCTTTGCTTCTCCTGCTGGATACCCTGATGGTGCTGCTCATGCGTGCTGGTGTTGTCTTTGGCAGAAAACGCCCGCCAACCAGCGCGGCTCTTTCTCTGGCGTTTCTTCTCGCCATGGCATCCCCTGCCAGCCTTTGGGCCGCAGACCGGCATGACCCGGCGCTCGTCCAAGCACAGCAGACCCCGCAGCCTGAACAGACGGTTCCGCCCGCAACGGCCTCAACCCCGACTACTGAGACCGCGCCTGCGTCTCCTCAATCTGGCGATCAAGGAAAGTCCCAGGTTCCGGGGGCGGCGCTGGAAACACGCTTGGCTTATGTTCTGACCGGCCATGACGATGTGGATACTGTGTCCCGGCAGGGCTTGCAGGGTCTGTCGGACTATACCAACGCCCGCACGTCCGCCAAACTCGGCCACCCGGATGGCGTGCGCCCGGGCCAGGATGATCTCAGCTATTATCCGCTGCTTTACTGGCCCATCACGCCCGACGCCCGCACCACTCCGGCACAGACAGCCGCGCTGACCACCTTCATGGCGCATGGCGGTATTCTGCTGATTGACACACAGGGGCAGGATGCCAGCAGCCAGACTGACGGGGAGAATTCAGGCAGCTTTGCAGGCGATGCACCCGGCACCCGGTCCGCCTTGCGGCGGGTGACCAACGGGCTGCCCATTCCTCCGTTGGCCACCATTACAGACCATCATCTGCTGGCCCACACCTTCTACATGCTGCATGATTTTCCGGGCCGCTATGCCGGGCAACCCATCTGGGTGGCACGGGAAGGACAGGCAGAAAATGATGATGTGAGCCCGGTTATTATCGGTTCTGCGGACTGGGCGCATGCTTGGGCCGTGGATGAGGAAGGCAACACCCCCTACGCCGTAATTCCTGATGGTGCGGATCAGCGCCAGCTTGCTTACCGGTTTGGGGTCAACGCCGTAATTTACGCCCTGACAGGCAATTACAAGGCAGATCAGGTGCATGTGCCCATGTTGCTGCAACGGCTGGGAGAATAAACGCCCATGCTGACTCATCTTGCGCAATCCTATGGGTTTGCTCCCCTCGTTCCCTTCTGGCTGCTCGCTGGCATCGGCATACTTGCGCTCGTGCTTTGTGCCTATGCCATAAGCAGGCGCACCAAAGGGGCCGTCCTCCGGTTGGGGGCGGTGCTTTCCCTTCTGCTCTGGCTGTCAGGGCCCCAACGTCTGCATGAAAGCTGGCACGTTCTGCCAGAAACCGCGCTGCTGCTGGTGGATCAATCTCCCTCCATGTCCATCGGGCACAGGGCTGCTCTGGCGCGGCAAGCTGCGCAGGCCATGGAACAGGCTCATACACAGGGCCTGACTCTGCGCACCGTTCCCGTGCGGAATTCCGGCCATAACGGCACGCGTCTGTTTGATGCGCTGGATCAGGCCGCGGCAGATATTCCGCCCGATCAGTTTGCGGGCGCTGTCATGCTCACGGATGGACAGGTATCAGACATTCCCAAATCCATTCCGGAACGCCTGACGCCAGCCGGGCAGAATGGAGAAAAAACCCACCTGCCCCTGCATGTGCTGATCCCGGCCAAAGGCGAGGAAACAGACCGCCAACTGCGTATTCTGCAGGCTCCCCCATACGGTATTGTTGGCCAACCCGCCAAACTGCGTGTGCAGGTGGATGACGCAGGCCCCGGAACCACACCGGGCACACAGGCGGAACTCACCTTGCGCGTGAATGGAGAAGAACCGCTCTCCATACCCGTCACAACGGGTACGCCGCAGGATATCTCCCTGCCGGTGTCCCATCCCGGACAGATGCTGATCAGTCTGGCCGTCTCACCGCTGGCGGGTGAGGTCTCGCAGATCAACAACCAGACCATTACCCGCATGACGGGCATCCGTGACCGCCTGCGTGTGCTCCTGATTTCTGGCACCCCCAATCAGGGGGAACGCGTCTGGCGTCGGCTGCTTAAGGCTGATCCCTCGGTTGATCTGATTCACTTCACCATTTTACGGCCACCGGATAAGGACGACGGCACACCGCTGTCCGATCTGGCACTGATTGCCTTCCCGGTGCGGGAACTGTTTCAGGAAAAAATCAACCAGTTTGACCTCATCATTCTGGACGGATTTGAAAACCAGAACATTCTTCCGCATGCCTATCTGAACAACATTGCCAACTTTGTGCGCAAAGGTGGCGGCCTGTTGCTGACAGCCGGACCAGAATTTGTCGGCCCTGGCACCCTTCAGGATACGCCTGTGGGTGACATCCTGCCCGCACACGTGCCGCTGGAAAATGGCATGGTGGAACAACGCTTCCGCCCCCATCTGACGCCAGAAGGCCGCAGGCACCCGGTAACGGCGGCCCTCCCCGGTGCGCCGCCCACCAACGCGGACTCTGCGGCTCAGACCATTCCGGGCCAGTGGGGGCCATGGTACCGGGCGCTAAAGCCAGACACCACGCATGGCGAGGCCCTGATGAGCGGCCCAGACAACACCCCCCTGCTGGTGCTGGACCATGTGGATCAGGGCCGCGTTGCGCTGCTGTTGTCTGACCAGATCTGGCTTTGGTCCCGTGGAGAGGGCGGCGGCGGCCCGCAGGCCGAACTTCTGCGCCGTATCTCTCACTGGCTCATGAAAGAACCTGAGCTGGAAGAAGAACAGTTGAACGCCAGCATTGCCGGTGGAGAACTCACCGTTACACGGCGCAGCACGGCGGCGGAGCCCCGGCATAACGCTACCGTCACGCCCCCTTCGGGCACGCCTGTCACGTTAACGCTTGATGCTACGACAGCCTCGGCACAGACGCGGAAAACTGGCGCACCTGATGCCGATGGTGGGCAAAGTGGGATCAGCACCGGACATATGGCAGCGGAACAGCCCGGCATCTGGCAGGTGGATGATGGGGCCCACAAAGCCTTTGCCGCACCCATGCCGCCAGACCCGCAGGAATTTGCAGACCTCCGCGCTACAGCCAGCAAACTGCAGGACATGGTTTCAGCCACTGGTGGCGGCATGCTCTGGACGGGGGATACCGCCTCCGCCCCGGCTGTGCCCCAGCTTCAACTGGCAGACGGCCGCACCCTGCACGGCGAGAACTGGTTTGCGTTTCCGCACCGGAATGCTCATGTAGTAACAGGTAGAAGTGCAACACCCCTGCTGCCTGCATGGGTCATGCTGAGCCTGTCGCTCCTGCTGTTGTTTGCCGGATGGTGGCGGGAAGGACGAAGCTGACCCTCAGCTCCTTTCCGCACTCCCACCATTGTGGTAATTTATAAGTGACGTTTCCTGTATGGACAGACCATGACCCGCTCGTTCCGCATTATTCCGGCTGCTCTGGCCTGCAGCAGTTTTCTGGCTCTCGCCCTTCCCGCCACCGGCTGGGCCCAGTCCGCCCGCGAGCAGGAAGCGCAGGCTGCTGCGGAAGAAGCCGCGCAGAAGGCTGAAGCCGCCAAGGCCGCAAAACGCGCGGCTCCTCCTGCAGCCATTCCCGGCGCGGGCGCTGAAGACGACGACGATGGCGAACATTCCAATACGGATATGGAACCCACTGCCGCCCTGTTTGATGCCATCAACCGTGGCAGCATCAGCGCAGCCAAGGAATCCATCAATCGTGGGGCGGATCTTCACAGCAAGAATGTGCTGGGGCAGACCCCGCTTGATATGTCCATCGATCTGAACCGCAACCCCATCACCTTCCTGCTGCTCTCCCTGCGCGGCAATGATGATCGTGTGCGCACGGATGTTGCGGCTGAAACCCGCAGCATGAAAATGGAAAACGGTAGCGGGCATCTGACCATTGGCGGCAGCGCTGGCCGACACGGCGCCCTTCCCCATGAAAGCCGTTACGATACATCTGGTGGCAGACCGCAGCCGGATGTCGGGTTTCTTGGATTTAGCGGCGGCTGAGCCCCCCGCTTTCCTTTTAGTCCGCGCAGTCCGTTCATAAAAAAAAGCCGCCCTATTGAGGCGGCTTTTTTCATATCATGCCATGATACTGGCTCAACCGGCGGCAGCAGCCTTGGCCATGGATGCCGTTGTTTTTGCCTGTTCAAGACTTTCCTGACGCAAGACATCCAGCGGAAGAAACTCGCCATTGCGTTCAAAATGCCAGAAGGTCCAGCCGTTGCAGGACGGCGCATTGGTCAACTGTGCGCCCAACTTGTGGATGGAACCCCGTTTGGCACCACTGACCAGCGTGCCATCAGGCGAAACCGTAGCGCTCACACGCTGTTTTTTGTCACACAGCACGGTGCCAACGGGCAAAAGTCCGCGCTCCACAAGGCTACCAAAAGGCACACGCGGGGCTTCACGCTTGTCCTGCGTGGTCACAACCGCATCATCAGCCAGCGGCGTTTCCCGCGCCACACGGCTCATGGCGGCTTCCACATAATCCGGATGCCGCTCAATTCCGATAAAACGGCGGCGCAACCGGCGGGCCATGGCGGGGGTCGTGCCTGTACCGGTGAAGGGGTCCAGCACCACATCATCAACCGTGGTGGAAGCGAGCAGCACCCGGTGCAGCAAGCTTTCCGGCTTCTGCGTGGGGTGCAGCTTCAGCCCGTGTTCATTCCGCAGGCGTTCATTGCCGGTGCAAAGCGGCAGATACCAGTCAGACCGCATCTGAACATCATCATTCAGCGCTTTCATGGCCTGATAATTGAACCGGTACCGGCTATCCTCGCTCCGGGCTGCCCAGATCAGGGTTTCATGCGCGTTGGTAAAACGACGCCCCCGAAAATTCGGCATAGGGTTGGATTTACGCCACACAATATCATTCAGGATCCAGAACCCCAGTTCCTGCAAAATCGCACCGATGCGGAAAATGTTATGATAGGAGCCGATCACCCAGATGGTGCCATCCTTGTGCAGCACACGCCGCGCTTCTGTCAGCCATGCACGGGTAAAGCGATCATACTCCTGAAGATCGGAAAACTTGTCCCAATCATCATCCACACCATCTACCAGGGAATCATCTGGGCGGCGCAGTTCACCACGAAGTTGCAGGTTGTAAGGCGGATCAGCAAACACGCAATCAACAGAGCCGGAGGGCAACGTGCGCATGGTTTCAACACATTCGCCACGCAGAATCTGGTCCAGAGGCAGTTCCATGCTCATTGATTTTGCGCCGCTCATGCCCGGCCCTCCGTATAAAAATGTTCAATTTGCCGGCGCACAGTGCCGAAGGTTCTACGATGATGCGGGGTAATCCCCGTTGTGGTCAGCGCCAGCCGGTGGGCTGCGGTGCCGTAGCCCGCATTTTTCTCCCACCCATAAGCGGGCCAGCGCGTATCCAGGCGGGCCATGATGCGGTCCCGCACAACCTTGGCCACAATGGAGGCTGCAGCAATGGACAGGCTCAGGCGATCGCCCCCCACCACTGTTTGCGTGCTGCATCCAAAATCGGGCGTTTTGTTACCATCCACCAGCACATGATCAGGCAAGCGCGGCAGCCGGGCCACGGCGCGCTGCATCGCCAGATGAGCCGCATGATGGATGTTCAGGAAATCAATTTCGGCAGTTGAGGCTGCGCCAAGCCCGATTTCAATACCGGGCACATCAGGCAGGCGGGCCGCAATGGCCTCACGCACTACCGGTTTCAGTTTTTTGGAATCATCAATAATAACCGCCAGATCAGCGGGCACGCCTGCGGCAAAGACTACGGCGGCGGCGACTACGGGACCAGCCAGCGGGCCACGGCCCACTTCATCTACTCCGGCGACACGTCCGCCATGTTGCTGTTCCCGCGTAAAATCCGGCATTGCCCCTCTTTCCATCGATTTGGTGCGACTCGGCAAAAAATACCGAGTCGCACCAACTGCGACTCCGTGAGGCAAGGAGAATCACTTTTCACCGCTCAGCGCAAGAGTCGCGGTGCAGGAAATTTTCAGGAACGCTTGCCGCGCGGGAACACCAGCCAGCCGATCAGCAGACCAAACACGGACACAATACCCAATGAAAGCAAAGGCTTATCACGCACAAACGTGACAGCTTTTTCTACCACGCCTTCCCCTTCCTCATACAGGTCAGCAAATTCCTGCTGCGCCATGCCGGAGAACTGATCGAACTTGCCTTCTGCCTGAAGACCCAGATCGCCAGTCAGGCCGCCAGCCGCATCCTTGATCCGGCCTTTTGCGTCTTCGGCAACGCCTTCAACCTTGTTTGCGACCGTTTTGAGTTTATCGTCAGCCATAGGCTTTCTCCTTGTTTTTTGACCGCATTCTTCCACCCGGCGGCTCTTTTGGGGCCATCCGGGCCACGGTCTTCTGTTGCATCAGAACGCAAAAACTCGTCTCTGACTAGCATGCTGTCTGTCAGTCGTGTTCATCTCACCGCCCTTATCGTCGCATCCATGCTGTTCATGGAGCAGCTTGATGGCACCATCCTCTCAACCGCCCTGCCATCCATTGCTAACAGTTTGCATGTGGATACGGTTGCAACATCCGTTGCGCTAACCTCCTACATCATAGGGTTAGCCATATTTATTCCCGCTTCCGGCGCGTTGGCAGACAGGCTGGGCAGCCGCACGGTTCTCAGTTGCGCCATCATTATTTTCGTTTTGTGCTCCGTAGCCTGCGGCTCGGCGCACAGCCTCCTGTTTCTGGCTTGTATGCGCACTTTGCAGGGCATTGGGGGCGCGCTCATGGTCCCGGTCGGGCGTCTTGTCGTGCTGCGCAGCACGCCGCGGGAGGAGTTGGTGCGCACCATGACGTGGATGATGCTCCCCGCAACGCTTGGTCCGCTCATGGGGCCTGTGGTGGGTGGGTTCATCACCACCTATCTGTCTTGGCGGTGGAATTTTTACCTCAACATCCCGGTCGGCATTCTGGGGTTCATCCTCACCCGCCGTTTCATCCCAGAGGTAAAAGAGAAGGAGCCCCCGCCGTTTGACCTCACGGGCCTGTTTCTTGCAGGCGGCGGCTTGGCCGCCCTTTCTGTCGGCACGGAACTGTTCACCCACAATCAGGGATCAGCCACGCTCCTCCTGTCGCTCTTTCTGGGGGGCTTTGCCTTTATGGGCGGGTACGGTTTTCACGCAGCAAGATTGAGCACCCCCCTGCTTGATTTCAGGTTGCTGGCCATTCCCACATTCCGCATCTCTGTGCTGGGCGGTGCCGCCTCGCGCATTGCCGTGGGGGCGTTTCCCTTCCTGCTGCCTGCTTTTCTGCAAATCGGGTCCGGGCTGACGGCGGCCCAAAGCGGCATGGTCACCTTCATTGCCCCTGTGGGAGCGCTCGCCATGCGTCCATGGGTGCCCGCGGTGCTCAAGCGCTGGGGGTTTCGCCGAGTGCTTATGGTGAATGGGTTTTCAGGCGGGATTCTCTCCATCCTGATTTCCAGCTTTCATCAGGGTCAGGCTCTCTGGCCGCTCTACCCCATTCTGCTTGCCGCAGGCATGGCACAGGCCACACAGTTTTCGGCCTACAACACCATTGCCTACGCAGATATTCCCGCCAGCCGCATGAGCGCCGCCACCAGCTTTTACGCAACCATGCAGCAACTGATGCTGTCCTTGGGCATCTGTATCGCAGCAGGCACGCTTACTCTCTCCGGCCTTCTGCATGGGCGCATCGAACCAACCTCCCACGATTTTGCAACCGCCTTCATTGCCGTTGGCGTCATCTCGTTACTGGCAGTGCCTGCGGCCGCCAGCCTTAACCCCAATGCCGGCGCAGCACTCAGCGGCAAGAAGGAATAATGCTCAGCCCTCTGCATGATTTAAGGCGCAAAAGGGGCGGAATTTTTTAAGTTTTTATTTATAGTTTTTCTTTTCCGCCCGAACCCTTGGACCATGCCCTTATTCTGGTATACGCTCAGCGCATTCTGATGGGCAGTCGGAGGTATGTCTGCCTTATACTTGTTTCTTAATGGTATCGAATCTGGCATAGACAACCGCCTATACCGTTTCTGTTCTCGGGCAGGCAGTGGGATGAGCCTCCCTGTCTGTTTTTTTCAACATTTAATTAGGTGAACGACCCGCGCGCCCCATGGATAACCAGACCACGGACCCCCGATCCGATTCACCCACGCCTCCTCGCTCTTCCAGCAGAAAAAAACGTCTTATCTGGAGCGGCGTCGCCGTTGCCGGTGTTTGCGTGCTGGCATTTGCGTTCCTGCGCCCTCATGGCACACAAAACACTGGCACCAGCAAACATCATCGCCGCCACGCTGTGCAGCAGACCTCTGACGGAGCTGATGCCCAGCCCGTAGCCGTTGAAGCCGTTAAAACCGGCGCCATGCCCGTTGTGCTGACCGAACTTGGAACGGTGGTGCCCGTCACCAACGTGACGGTCCAGACCCGTGTGGAAGGCTATCTGACCAAGGTCCTGTTCACGGAAGGTCAGCATGTTCACAAGGGCGATCTGCTCGCCGTGATTGATACACGCCCGTATGAAGTCCAGCTTGCGCAATATGAGGGCCAGCTTGAACGGGACAAGGCCGAGCTTGCCCAGGCCCGGGTGGATAACGCCCGTTACCAGCGCCTGATCAAGCAGGACAGTATTGACGCCAAAACGGCGCGGGATCAGGAATTTACCGTCGAGCAGATGGAAGGCACGGTCAAATCCGATCAGGCACTGGTCGATAACCAGAAGCTGCAGCTCACCTACTGTCATATCATCGCTCCGGTGGACGGGCGGATCGGTATTCGTGCGGTTGACCAAGGGAACTACGTTGCGGCAGGTCAGTCTGGCGGCCTCGCCATCCTGACGCAGATGCAGCCCATTTCCGTCATTTTCACACTTCCGCAGGACCAGTTGCCGGACGTGGCGGAACAACTGCGCGCCAAGGGCTCCCTGCCTGTTGAAGCATGGGACAGTTCAAACACCCACAAGATTGCCGATGGTACCGTCAGCACGCTTGATAGCCAGATTGACACCGCAACCGGCACCGTGCGCCTGCGTGCGCTCTACCCCAATACGGATGAACATCTCTTCCCCAACCAGTTTGTGAACGCACGCCTTCTGGTCAAAACGCTGGAAGACGTCATTCTTGTTCCCGCCACGTCTCTACAGACCGGCCCCTCCGGCCAGTTTGTGTATGTGGTGAAGGCAGACAACACGGTTGAAGTCCGCCCCGTGACGGTTGGCATTTCAGACGGCAACCGCACGGTTGTCAGCGGTGGCCTGAAAACCGGAGACCGCGTGGTAACGGATGGCACCGATCATCTGCGCGCTGGCATCAAAGTGACAATCCCGGCGGTTACTGAAACTGCCGAGAAATCTGACTCCTCATCAGGTGCACCTGCCCCGTGAATCCCTCAGGTCTCTTTATCCGCAGGCCGGTTGCCACCACGCTGCTGATGCTCGCCATTCTGATGGCGGGCCTGCTTGGCTACCATTTCCTGCCTATCTCCGCCCTGCCGCAGGTTGATTACCCCACCATCACGGTAGAAACATTCTACCCCGGCGCAGGCCCGGATGTGATGGCGACCTCCGTTACCGCGCCGCTGGAAACACAGTTCGGCCAGATGCCCGGGCTGGATCAGATGACCTCCCGCTCCTCTGGCGGGGCCTCTGTCATTACCCTGCGGTTCAACCTGACCATGTCCATGGATGTGGCCGAGCAGGAAGTTCAAGCGGCCATCAATCAGGCCAACTCTCTCCTGCCGACTGACCTGCCAGCCCCTCCCATTTACGCCAAGGTCAACCCGGCCGATACACCAGTGCTGACCTTGGGCATTACCTCCGCCACGGTGCCCCTGCCGGAGGTAGAGGACTATATCGACACCCGCCTTGCGCAGAAAATCAGTCAGATTTCGGGCGTTGGGCTGGTGACACTTTCAGGCGGCAACCGCAAGGCCATTCGCGTACGGGTGAACATTCCCAAGCTCACCTCCTACGGGATTGATCTGGATACGCTGCGCACCACCATTGGCAACGTCAACGTCAACTCCCCCACCGGCACGTTTGATGGCGCAACCCGCGCCGCTACCCTGCGCGTGGATGGGCAGATCACCTCCATTGATACGTTGCTCAATCAGGTTATCGCTTATCAGAACAGTGGCCCCATCCGCATCCGGGATGTCGCGTCCGTTGTAATCGGTGCGGAAAACACCCAGCTTGCTGCGTGGTCCAACCTCACCCCCGCCCTGATCATGAGCGTGCAGCGGCAGCCCGGCGCGAACGTGATTTCCGTGGTGGACAATATCAAGGCCACCCTGCCCGTCCTGCGCAAATCCCTGCCGCCAGGCATTGATATTGTGCCGCTGACAGACCGTACCACCACCATCCGCGCATCCGTTGCGGATGTGGAGTTCGAACTCTTTCTGGCGCTGGTGCTTGTTGTTGCCGTCATTTTTGTGTTCCTGCGCAATATCCCGGCCACCATCATCCCCAGCCTGTCCGTGCCGCTCTCCATCGTTGGCACGCTGGCCATCATGTATCTGCTCGGCTTCTCGCTGGATAACCTCTCGCTCATGGCGCTGACCATCGCCACCGGCTTCGTGGTGGATGATGCCATCGTGATGATCGAGAACATCTCCCGCTACGTGGAAGCTGGTGAAGACCGCATGACTGCCTCCATCAAAGGGGCGGGAGAAATCGGGTTCACCATTATCTCGTTGACCATATCTCTGATCGCGGTGCTCATCCCGCTGCTGTTCATGGGCGATGTTGTGGGGCGTCTGTTCCACGAATTCGCCATGACACTGGCCATCACCATCATCCTGTCCGCCGTGGTGTCCCTGACGCTTGTGCCCATGATGTGCGCCCGTATTCTTACGGAACGTCCGCATGATGAAGCCAGCGCCACAACGGCATTCCAGCGCTGGTCGGCCCGGATGGAAGTGGCCACGGAAAAGCTGATCGCCGCCTATGACCGCGCGCTGGATGTTGTGTTGGCCCACCGGGTGCTGACGCTGATGGTGGCCGTCGGCACACTGGTGCTGACTGGGGTGCTGGCGTTTGTCATCCCCAAAGGGTTCTTTCCCGAGCAAGACACGGGCGTCATTCAGGGCATTTCCGTTGCGGCCCAGTCCATCTCCTTTGAGAGCATGAAGACACACCAGCAGGACCTGGCAAAAGTCATCCTGCAAGACCCGGATGTGGTTTCCCTGTCCTCCTTTATCGGGGTGGACGGGCAGAATGCCACGCTCAATCAGGGTCGCTTTCTGATCAACCTGAAAGACCATGATTCCCGCTCCAGCAGTGCCGCGGAAATCGCGCGCCGCCTCTCGCAGGAAACAGCACAGGTTACGGGCATCAAGCTCTACATGCAGCCCATTCAGGACCTCTCGCTGGACACAACCGTCACGGCTACCCAGTACCAGTTCCTGCTAGAAAACCCGGATTATGATGCGTTCAAGACATGGATTCCAAAGCTTTTGGAAAAACTGAGGGCTGAACCCTCGCTCTCTGATGTCACGTCTGATCTTCAGGCTCAGGGGCTGGTGGCAAAAGTCACGCTCGACCGCACAACTGGCGCACGGTATTCCATCACGCCCCAGACCATTGATAACGTGCTCTATGATTCCTTTGGTCAGCGGCAAATTTCCACCATCTACACGCAGTCCAACCAGTATCGTGTCATTCTGGAAGCTGATCCCCGCTTCCAGAGCAGCCTGTATTCCCTCAACCAGCTTTATCTGCCCGGTATCAGCGGCAATTCCGGTGAAAGCGCATCCGGGCCGACCCGGTCTCCCACGTCCGGACTGGTGCCACTGGCGGCGGTCACCACGGTCTCGCACGAAACCGCACCGCTGCTGATCACCCATTTCGGACAGTTCCCGGCCACGACCATCTCCTTCAATCTGGCCAAGGGTTATTCGCTGGGTGACGCCACTGCCGCCATCCAGAAGGTGGAAAAGGACATCAACCTACCTGCCTCTTTCCAGACGTCCTTTCAGGGAACGGCAGCCGCGTTTGAAGGCTCGCTGAGTAACGAACTGTTCCTTGTGGCTGCGGCACTGGTGGCGGTCTATATCGTGTTGGGCATTCTCTACGAAAGCTTCATTCACCCTGTCACCATTCTGTCCACCCTGCCCTCCGCCGCCATTGGTGCGCTGCTCACGTTGTGGGTGGCTGGCGCGGGTCTGGATGTCATGGGCATTATCGGCATTGTGCTGCTGATTGGCATTGTGAAGAAAAACGCCATCATGATGATCGACTTCGCGCTTGAAGCCGAACGTGAACATGGCATGGACTCTCTGCAATCCATCCGGCAGGCAGCCACCCTACGTTTCCGCCCTATTCTCATGACCACCCTGGCGGCCATGCTGGGTGCGGTTCCCATGGTCATTTCGCAGGGCACGGGGTCTGAACTGCGATACCCGCTGGGGCTGGCCATTATCGGGGGGCTGGCCCTGTCTCAGTTGCTCACGCTCTTCACCACTCCGGTTATCTATTACACGCTGGATACCTGGGCACACCGGTGGAACACGTGGCGGCAGCGCGGGCATACGCTTCCCCCTTCTGAGCAGACCGCACCGTGAACTTCAGCCGGATCTTTATTGATCGGCCCGTCGCCACCATTCTGATGACTGTGGCGCTCCTGCTTGCCGGAGCGCTGGGTTACAGAAGCCTGCCAGTAGCGGACCTGCCGAATGTCGACTTTCCCGTCATTCAGGTTCAGGCCCGTCAGGCTGGTGGCTCGCCGGAGGAAATCGCCAGTTCGGTGGCCGCCCCGCTAGAGCGACATCTGGGCCAGATTGCAGACCTCACGGAAATGACGTCGCAATCGTCCCAGAACACCACGCGCATCACCCTTCAGTTTGCCTTGTCACGGGACATCAACGGGGCCGCGCGGGATGTTGAGGCCGCCCTTCAGGGGGCCCATGCAGACCTCCCCTCGTCTCTCCGCCAGAACCCCAGCTATTCCAAGGCCAACCCTAACGGCGCACCCGTTCTTATTCTGGCCCTGACATCGGACATCCATACGCAGGCGCAGCTCTACGATTATGCAACCAACGTTCTGGTGCAGCATCTTTCACAGATCCGCGGCGTTGGTCAGGTGGAAATCGGGGGCAGTTCGCTCCCGGCAGTGCGTGTGGAAATCAATCCGCTGCCGTTGTACCGTTACGGGATCGGATTTGAAGATATCCGTGCGGCCCTTGCTTCCGCCAATGCGCACGGCCCCAAGGGCATTATTGATCAGAACGGCACACGCTTCACCCTTGATACCAATGATCAGGCCAGAAGTGCCCAATCCTATCGGGATCTGATTATTGCGTGGCGTAACAGCCGCCCGGTACGGTTGTCAGATGTGGCAACTGTTGTGGACAGCGTTGAAGACCGCCGCAATGCTGGCTACTTCAATAGCGCTCATTCTGTTCTGGCCATTGTTTTTCCGCAGGCCGGGGCAAACGTTATTGAAACGGTTGATGAAATCAACGCCAAACTCCCCATGCTTCGTGCCGCCCTGCCCGGCGGTGTGGACCTGCATACGGGGCTGGACCGTTCACTGACCATTCGCGCGTCTCTGGCGGATACCCAACTTACCCTCGTGATATCGGTCGTGCTGGTGGTGCTGGTGGTGCTGGGGTTCCTTCATTCCGTCCGCATGACCCTTATCCCGGCCATTGTGGTGCCTACCTCCATTATCGCCACCTTCGGCGTCATGCGGTTTCTCGGCTACTCGCTGGACAATATGTCCCTGATGGCGCTGACAGTCTCCACCGGTTTTGTGGTGGATGATGCCATTGTGGTGATGGAAAACATTGCCCGCTACATTGAGCAAGGCCTGTCCCCGCGTGATGCGGCGCTAAGAGGCAGTAATGAAGTTGCCTTTACAGTTATCTCAATTTCCATCTCGCTGATTGCGGTTTTCCTGC
This sequence comes from Acetobacter senegalensis, assembly GCF_001499615.1. Lineage (NCBI taxonomy): Bacteria > Pseudomonadati > Pseudomonadota > Alphaproteobacteria > Acetobacterales > Acetobacteraceae > Acetobacter > Acetobacter senegalensis. Next base: position 134,529 of record NZ_LN606600.1, read on the forward strand.
CCATCCTGCTTCTGGGCGGTCTGGCTGGACGCCTGTTTCATGAATTTGCCATGACAGTCTCCATCACCATTCTGATCTCCATGGTGTTGTCTCTAACCCTCACCCCCATGATGGCAGCGCAGCTTCTGAAACCCACAGCCCCGCATAAACCTTCAAACAAGGTAACGCAGTTTCTCATCACGCTGACCACAAACCTGCTGGACAGCCTGCAAAGAGGATATGAGCGCTCTCTGAATACTGCGCTGAAATACAGCAAGATTGTCATTCTCTCCCTGCCATTTACGCTTGTTGTCATTGTGGCGCTTTTCATCAGCATGCAGAAAGGGTTCTTCCCGACTGAAGACACTGGCCTGCTGATGGGTCATTTGCAGGGAGATCAGAACATCTCCTTTCAGGCGCTCTCCAAAAAACTGATAGAAGTGCAGAAGGTTATCAAAACTGACCCGGATGTGGAGAGCGTTGCCAGCTTCATGGGGAGCCGCGGTTCATCCAACTCCGCCAACATGTTCCTGCAACTCAAAGACAAAAGCGAAAGAAACGATACACCAACGGAACTGATTGCCCGCATTGAGAAAAAACTGAGTCATATGGTCGGGGCCCAGTTCTTTCTGATGCAGCCGGGTGCCGTGCGCGCAGGTGCGCGCCAGAGCAACGCATCTTACCAGTACACCCTTGAAGGAGAGGATGCGTCCGAAGTTTATCAATGGACGGACAAACTCCTCGCTGCGCTGGCCAAACATTCCGAACTGACTGAGCTGTCTTCAGATGTTCAGCAGGGTGGGTCCGCCATTGATGTGGATATTGATCGAGACACATCCTCCCGCGTCAGCATTACGCCGCAGCTTCTTTCCAACACGTTGTATGATGCGTTTGGTCAACGTGCGGCGTCCGTTATCTATAACCCCTTGAACCAGTATCGCGTGGTTATGGAAGCCGACCCTACCTATTGGTCAAACCCCAACAGTTTGATGCAGGTGTGGGTCAGCGTATCCGGCGGCTCGGCCGCAGGCGGCACAGCCTCCAACACGGTACGCGTGCGCAATACAACTGGCAGGGATTCCTCTGGCAGCAGTTCCGCCTCAACGTTAAGCAGTGAATCCTTCAAGAACCAGATTGCTAACTCACTGGCTGGCGGAAACAGCGTGTCCACAGGGTCCGCCGTTTCCACATCGTCGTCCGCCATGGTGCCACTTACGCTGGTTTCCAAACTCAGGCCGTCTCAAACGCCCCTCTCCGTCAACCATCAGGGGCAATCGGTCGCCTCGACCATTTCCTTCAATCTGGCCAACGGAGTTTCTCTCAGTGCTGCCACACGGATTATTCAGACTGCGCAGGTTGAACTACACATGCCGCCAACCATCCATGGCAGCTTCGCTGGCAACGCGGCGCAGTTTCAGAAAACCGTCAACAATGAACCCATTCTGATCCTGGCAGCACTGGCTGCGGTTTATGTGACACTTGGGGTGCTTTATGAAAGCTATGTTCACCCCCTCACCATTCTTTCCACCCTGCCCTCCGCAGGTGTTGGGGCCCTGCTGGCCTTGCAACTGGCCGGAGAAGAATTTTCTCTGATCGCCATGATCGGTGTTATTCTCCTGATCGGCATTGTGAAAAAGAACGCCATCATGCTTGTCGATTTTGCCATCGCAGCCGAACGGGAGCATAATCTTTCTCCGCTTGAGGCCATCCACACAGCCTGCCTTCTGCGCTTTCGCCCGATCATGATGACATCCCTCGCTGCTGCACTGGGCGCATTTCCATTGATCATCGCCAATGGCTATGGGGCCGAACTTCGCAGGCCTTTGGGGATCGCCATTGTCGGCGGGTTGATCGTCAGTCAGGCGCTCACCCTCTATACAACGCCTGTGGTTTATCTGATGTTGGATACCCTGCGCCTGCGCTTTAAACAGATAAAGATCCGGCCCTTTTTCTTCTCCCGTAACCCGCAAGATACCTGAAGTTTTCCGATGAAACCCATCTTCTCCCGTCCGCTTTCTCGTCGCCTGGGTATCCTGCTGGCGCCTCTTGTTCTGACCGGTTGCATGGTGGGGCCTTCCTACAAACGGCCGACCGCCATTATATCCCCCAAATTCAAGGAACTGCGGCCCGCCCCCGGCTGGAACTACGCCAACCCCGCTCTGGCTGAAATTCCCAAAGGTACATGGTGGACCATCTACAATGATCCCATCCTGAACCAGCTTGAGGCACAGGTTGAAATCAACAACCAGAACGTAAAGGAATATGAGGCGCGTTACCGCAGCGCGCGCGCCACCATCAATTCCGTCCGCGCCCAACTTTATCCCACACTCAGCGGCTCGCTTTCCTTCAACAGGCAGAGCTCGGGACGTGGCTCCCGCTCCAGTGGCACTATCATCAATTACGGGAGTGATGGGTCCTCCTCTTCTGGCTACACCCCTTCCAACACCACCGAAAACACGTACGGAATGGGGCCGACGGCTTCATGGGATCTTGATCTGTGGGGTAAGATCCGCCGGCAGATTCAGGCACAGGTTACGGAAACACAGGCCACCGCGGCTGATCTGGCCAATGCCAAACTGTCCTATCAGGCGCAGCTTGCCACGGCCTATTTCAACATGCGCTATCAGGACAGCCTTTATGATCTGCTTGAACGCAACGTAAAGTTTTACGAACGCTCCTATCAGATTACCCGCAATCAGTATGAAGCTGGCACGGCAGACCCGACCACCCTGCTTCAAGCCCAGACACAGCTTGAACAGACACGCGCACAAGCCACCGCCACGCAGGCAAGCCGGGCACAGTATGAACACGCTATCGCTGTCCTGATCGGCAAGCCCCCCGCTGAAGTTTCCATTGCTCCCGGTGCCCTGCCCCGCGCCATTCCGGCCATACCGGTTTCCGTACCGGCTCAGCTTCTTGAACGCCGACCGGACGTTGCGGCGGCAGAACGCCGGATGGAAGAATATAACGCCCAGATTGGCGCAGCCATTGCCGCGTTCTATCCAGACGTCCAATTGACGGCTTCCTATTCCTATAGCGGTGACCCTGTTGGCACTCTAGTGCAGGTTGCCAACCGTATCTGGTCTCTTGGTGCTTCGGCTACGGAAACACTGTTCTCCGGCGGCAGCCGCACCGCCGCCGTGCATGAAGCGGATGCAACGTATGACAACTATGTTGCCACCTATCGCCAAACCGTTTTGACAGCATTGCAGAATGTGGAAGATCAACTCTCCAACCTGCGCGTGCTGGCCCAGCAGGCTGACGAGCAGCAGGTTGCACTGGAAGCCGCCAACCGAGCTGTTACCGTGGCCCTGAACCAGTATCTGGCTGGCACACAGATCTACACTACGGTTATCACATCGGAAGTCACCGCGCTTTCCAATGCGGAAACGGCCTTGCAAATTCAACAGAACCGTATTCTGGATTCCGTCACGCTTATTCAAAATCTTGGCGGTGGCTGGAATGCTTCCGAACTGCCGAGCAAAAACTCCATGCAGAAAGATAACCCCTTCCTGCCTTCTTTCATTCAGAAAGATAAAAACTTCCTCCCGAACGACCACAAATAACCGCGCAGCCTCTTTGGAATGGTATTGCAAAAATACCTTACCAAAGAGGCTTTTTTCTCTTTCCAAAAACAAACGCCATAAAACAAAGACGCTGCTTATTGTAAGTGCGACATAGAACGCGGCTTCCTCGCCAAAAAGAGACTAAGAGCAAGCCATATTCCCATGCCGACGCGCATCTCCTCCGCATCATTTCCCAATGGGGGCTGCAAGAGTAACCGCGCACACCTGCTCGCATAGATAGAGCCAAGCTCTGCTCCGGCGAACACGCTAGCTGTTTCAGAACCACTACTTAAAAGGGCTGTTTCAGCAGTCACTCGGAACAGTCGGCCCTATCTTTCGCGTCCTATGTGACTTCTGGCCCTCAAGGTACTGCAAGATAACAACAAAGCACTTTTCCAACCCTAAAAAATGCTTAGCAGTCCTCTTCCCCGAATTCCCGAAACCGTCTTTTACCCTCACACTGCGTCTGCCCTGTCATTATAGGTCTCTTCTAAAGTCAGGACGAAAAAGCTCAATCCAGCAGGCTTAATTCGAGAGAGAGGCCGCAGCAAAGGATCGAATGCTGCTCGCTTTTATAGAATGCCACCCAGCATTTCTCATTATGTACGTTATTTTCCGAAATCATTCCGAAGCTTTTTTGAACAAGCTGAAACATTAGAGAACTTCAGGTGATACAGATTTCTGCAAGTCTCTACCGAAATTTTCAATCATGCTTGGTTGATCGAGCCATTTTCACAACAACTTCACCTGGGAGCCTCAAAAAATCTGATTTTGATCACATCAAAATCATGCCCCATTGATAGCACTCGTCACAAAAAGCTCGGCCAGGTTTTTTGATCCCCGCCACCTTGCATTACCGACTATATAGCTCGACACTTTTTCTTATAGCTTTTTCATAAATCTGATGATGAGGACTGGTGACATATTTAGTGTCAAAAGAAACACCAGACTTCACCCCGGCGATATATGAACAGCCTATTGTTTATTTTTTGAAAAATTTATTCTCATGACTGGAATAATTCCAATCACCCAAATCTCACACTAACTACACAAAACCAATGCGAGAGAAATCCACAGAAATAAGAACACCTCTGACTTTCTCAACGAAAAATCAGAGGCATCCCGAACACGATAACTTTAGGCGAGAACGATGTCTTTCACTCGTTCAGCTATTTCTGCCGTAACGTCCTGAGTAAACAGGCTCTGCACCACACTATCTTTCAATTCCACAATAATGTTCAACGGCATCACGCCCACCGTGTCATTGACGATATTCACCAGTGACATGCGATAATTGCCATTCAACGGTTTTGAGAAACCGCTGTTGAAATTGATATTGGCCGTGAAGCCACAGCACAGAGGCGCATCAGAGAAAATGCCGCTGACATCATTGCGGATAGCACGCGTAGTGCGGAAATAAACGACATCATCCTCGTCTTCACTCACGCAAGCCAGGTACACCTGCCCCGCCGCACGAAGATTATGCATGAAGGTCCAGCCCTTCATGTAAATGCCGTTTCCATCAACTTCCGGCGGCAGATCACCAATCAGATCACCGCAATTGTCGATGAAATACACCATATCGCTACTATGGTCGCGTTCCAGAACATCCGTGTCGATATCGACCATCTTGATGTTTCTGAGTTTACCATCGCGATGAGAAACCCGGGCAAAATCACTCAGGATCTGCTTAGTCGTCGGGTCTTCCTGTTCGATTTCAACAATTTTACCTTCTTTTACTGTAATCTGGCAGCTGGTTACAGCAAAGCTGGCTTTGGTGTTGATAACGTTCATCAGCGCAATGCGGTATGTGCCTTCACACCACTTCCCACGCAGAGCGGCCTGCCCGGCAAACCCGGAACGCCGCGGCGCATCCGGATAAACAGTCAGAACGTCGGGGCGAGATTCCCGGATACAGGGCAGGAAGATAATGGGCTGATCCTCATTACCAATCAGCACCGTATAAAGTGTTCCGGACGCATTGACCCGCGGCACGGCATACCAACCACGAATATGGAATTCGTAGGCTTCTTCAAAATCAGATGGCTCGCTTTCCGCAAAGACCAGGAAGCAGATATCATCAATATAGAATTTGGCATCCTGAATGGAGAACCAGTCTGTAACAGGCTCGGGCAGCTCCACCGTAAGATCACGCGCTGTCGGCGGATCAAAGATATGACGGGGCGGAGCCTGATGGCGCCAGGACGGATGCGGCAGCAGATGCACCTGCCCTGCATCAATCTGCATTTCCGAGAACCCAAGCCGTGTAACCGGGGCAACCTCGTTATAGATTTCAAAGAGGCTCTCGCCATAGCTCTGCCCGTCAGGCCACAGATCAGGCGAGATATTGGCCATTATCTGCTGACGCAGGGGCTCTGAAGAACGGAGCAGTTCCAGACGCTCAAGCACTTTTGCCGGGCTATTGAGCTTCACAGCAAAGCCGTTCTCACCGTCTTTCACACGATCATGCAGCGCGCCAATGTCACTGACGATGGGAATAAGCCCCGTCTGCCAAGCTTCTGAGAGAGAAATGCAATAGGTTTCGGGCCATATGCTGAGATTGAGGGCAACATCAGCAATTTTCAGCTTATCAATATTCCCCATGGAATACTGACCATGAACCGTAATGTTGGGCCGGTTCAGATCTGCCAGAACCTGTTTGTATTCCGGGTGAACGGCCCCAAAAATATGGAAATGGAAATGGTCGGGGTGCGCCAGTTCAAACAGGCTCAGAATAGTATCTGCCCCTTTGGTACGCAGGAAGTTCCCGACCACGGCAACGCCCAAGGGGCGACCATTCAACGGAGCGTATTCTTTGGGTGTGACCGGCAAGGTGCTTTCAGGAGACGGAATACCCAGGACCGAGCATTTTTTCGTCTCAACAACAGGATAGACTTCACTGATCAGATTGTAAGAGTGTTCAGACCCAAACAGGAAAGCATCAACAGAATGCAGCATGTTTGCAATAAAGGCGCGACGGGTCTGCTCGCCCCCGAATTCAACATTTTCTGCATTTTTCAGAATAATGTCATAAGCAACAACGGATTTTGCCTTTTCTTCATCATACTGAAAGCTCTGATCGAGCAGATTGTAGCGTGACGAGACCAGCCAGAAATCATGCGCGGAAAAGACCACCCCTGCCCCGCAGGACTTCGCGATAATCGGCAAAGACAACGCGTGGTGGCCAAGGTGCTGGAAATGCACAAGGTCAATATTATAATGGCTGATGACATTGGAGAATGCCATTTCTTCCGGACCATCGCACATAGCGTCTGTCCAGCCGACTTCCGGCACATCAAAGCGTTCGATTTCTTCCCCATCGGCCGTCAGGAAGCGACATTTGTCCCCACGGCGCAGCCAGTAATAAAAATCGACCTTTCTTCCCAGCAGATTGCACAGGGTTTCCTGATAGACCTCAACCCCGCCCCAGGCCGCTTCATAAACGGTGGAATGCGTACACATCAGCACCTTGAGCCGCCGGTTTTCAGCAGGCAGTGCAGGCGGCTGGACGCGACCAAAATTCGCGCCCGACACTTCCATAATCGTGCGAATGCGATTTTCATAAAGATGCTTGTTCTGAACATCTTTTTTCGCACTCTGTGCTGACCGCCTTCTTAGAGTAGGGTTGCTCAGGAGAGCATCAATAGCGGCGATCACATCGTCGACGTTACGGCACAGCATGGTGCCGTGCACATCGTCGAAATATTCCTTGTCCATCACCTCGGGGGCTTCAACCACCTGAGCCGTCCCTGCCAGCCCAAGTTCATAGAAACGCGGTCCCGGAGCAGTTGCCTGGCTGGTGTCCCCATGACTTGCATAGTCGCGGAACATGGTCAGCGTAACGGCACTGGCGTTTGCGAAATCAATAAACGCTTCATGACTGACCGGACGCTGAATGGCGATTTCTGCAAGATCGCTTGGCAGAGGCGGCAGATATTCGTTACCCGGGCAGATCAGTTTCAGGCGCGCATCAGGAAATGCGGTGATGACATGCCGCAGGGTTTCCACACGGTTGGGCCACATGGTGCCCGCGAAGAAGATATCGTAATCAAGCTCATCCGCTTTCTTGATTTTACGATCATGCAGAGACACAGATGCAGCCAGCGGTAGATAATGGCCTTTACTGCCGTAAGCCTCCACGCACACGGGATCATTGGTAAAGACATGATCGAACAATCCTGCGTTCGCAGCATTGAATTCTTTCATGAACGGATCCTCGAATGTCCAGAGGATCATGGTTTTGAATGCCGGACGTACACGTTGCAGAAGAGGAATATTAATACGCTGCCCGTCTATGCAGATGAGCGTTTCATGCTCCCCTTTGGAAGCCAGTTCACCCAAGGAACGGTTGTCTGCAACAACAACCTGATCCTTCCCCAGAATCTCCCGTGCGGCCCGCTCGATGGCGAGTGTCAGGTAGGCATTCGGGTTGTGCGTATAGTTTGTATTATAAATAACTGCCATCGTGCTCTCTTCTGCGGGGAGGTGTTTACTGTGTCAAAATAACGTTAAAGCCAGTTCACCGGATACCTTCTGAAAAATACTCTACTTTGAACTGATTTTATGACGTTACAGGAAAGCCTTCAACCTTATTGCCTGACCGTTGCGGGAATTGAGACAGAATATTTCTGATCTCATGGGTATAAGCCTCAGCATTATTTTCGCGCGCTATCCGCCGCAAAGCATTATAGCGCAGCTTTTGCCACAACTCCCTTTCCTCATAAAGCGACACTATTGCGTCAGCGAAAGAGGCCGCATTTCCTGTAGCGGGTGCCAACATATCTTCACCAGCCTGCCAGCCCACCTGCTCACACAGGATGTCTGATGCCACAATTGGCAAACCATGTGCTGCAGCCTCGTGAATTTTATACGGTATCCCACCGGCAAAACGCGTTGGCGCCACAAAGATACGATGCGTATCATAGTACGGCGAGACTTCAGGCACGCGGCCAACAATCTCAACACGCGGATTGAGCAGCAGGCGGGACACATCAACTTCAGGATTCAGGTAGCCGCAAATCCGGAATTTAACATCTTGCGGTAATTTACTATCCAGCTTCGGCAGAACTTCGCTTACGAACCAGATCAGTGAATCCAGATTGGGAGAGTCTGTGTCGTGTATCGCTCCAATAAACAGGATATCCTGCCGTTCCTTGAAACCGGGTGTAAAGCGACGCGCCTGTTGTAAATGGCCAAGCACATGCACATCACTATGCCCCAAACGGCGTAGGATGCTGGCATCTTTTTGGTTAACAGCCACAAACCTGTTCACATACCAGGCTGCGCGGAATTCCTTCTGAAGCAGTTCATCCAGGGTATGCTGTGGCGTTTCACCTTTCAGCACCCATTTCTGGAGTTCCCGCGGGGCCGCTACGGCCTCAGTGTCCAGAACAATCTTGCTTCCGGCCAGCGCCGCAGCGCATTCCGCAAACACCGGTGCCAGCCTGTCCAGATTATGCGTGCGCGCTATCCAGATAACATCATAATATCCCGGACGGGAGTTGAGAAAACCCGCCAGATCCTCAAGCCCCTTATTCCACATGACTTCCGCACGGTCAGGAAAACCGGTGTATATATCTTCCGTCATACCAAGAGGGCGGAAAATGGGGTATGCGGTAACATGACAGTTCAGATCCCGCACCATCACTGTCATGATGTCATTGGACCGGGTAAAGCCTGACCCCAGATGCCTGAACGGCAGGAAATCTTCCAGAAACAACACCCGCTTATCAAACGAGCGCGCTGACCGCGCCAGAAGGTCTTTCTGGGCGTTCCGAGGATAACGGGACGCAATATAGTTTGCATTCTTCTCAGTGAAGAGGCCCTGGTTCCTCTGCATCATGTGAACGCTTTCTATCGTGCCAGACGTTCCATATTCATAATGAAGAATAACAACACCGGGATCATAAATGACATCCCATCCATGCCTACGGATACGAACGCAAAGATCCGTCTCCTCAAAATAAGCTGGGGCATAATCATCCAGAAACCCATTCAGGCTATGCAGCAGATCTGTTCTGACCATAAGGAAGGCACCAGAACAAAAATCCACAGAGCGAACATAGTTTGCTTCCGGGCAATCAGGGGATTCATCTCTCAAATAGCCGCAAACGGACCCATTTTTCCAGACAATGCTTCCTGCCTCCTGCAGAAGGCCGTTGGTGCGCACCAGTTTGGCACCCACCGCCCCTGCCTGAGGCTCTTTCACAAAGCGTGCCAGAGCCGTTTCTATGGCGCGCGGCATCAATTCAAGATCATTATTTAAATAGAGTGTGAAATCTGCCTGCACATGCTGTAACGCAGCATTACAACCTTGCAAAAAGCCAACATTCCCTAATGTTCTAATAACATTGATGCCGCGGACATGGCGCTCAATATGCCGAATTTCATCCGATGAACCGGAATCAACAAGCACAACCTGAATTTGGCCGCCGAAATTCTCGCGCAAGGAATTAAGTGCTGTCATCGTCATGGCGAAATTATTATGCGCCACCATGATCACACTCAGTTCTGGGTGATCATACGAGAAATCGAGCCCACCACGCAGGAGAAGAGGCAGGCGGATACGGCACATTTCCTGATAAACAGCCTTGGAAATAAACTCCCGTTCCTCTGAAGAATATCCTCCTTCTTCCACAACACCACCATGCACCATGTAATGAACAAAAAAACTGGGATACCGTTGTGACGCAATTTCACTTTTTACTTTGGGATTTTCTGCATACACCCGGAGATTGACATCCTGGGCGGGCTGACGAAGTTCATACTGACCGTTTTTTACAAAATGCTCATAGCAGTTTCTGAACGCCCCATGCTTGACCGCGCCGGCCACATCTTCATAGGCCTGAGCGTAGAACTGCTCGGAGAAAAAAGCGTTGGGATTAAATGCTTCTGGCGTCGGGTTCGTCAGATAATGATGCAGCGGCCCCTGCCAGTGAACCGCAGCTTTCTCCAGATCAGGATAAGTCTCCAGATACCAGACAGGATCAAAATACCAGGATAGCTTTTTGTCGTGCAGGACATTGTCAGGAAACGCCTTGAGGAAGCTGATATACGCCCCCTCATCGGGTTCCACAACAAAGTCTGGGGCTTCTGCCAGGAAAACGACAGGATCAAAAAAAGGCGAAGAGGGACAATTGAGGCGGCTTCCCTGCTTCAGGTAATGGTCATACCCATTCCTGAACCCGTTTCTTTCAATGTCGTCTCGTGAAAAATCCAGAAACTTCCGCCGGTAATAGTCTTCATCAAATAACCAATGAGGACTTTTATCCCAAAAGCCGACTTTGCAGTAATGATCAAACCCGGATTTGAACTGACCGGAACAAACCTGTTCCCTTACATCAGCATACCGCTGTGTATACCATTGCTCATCAAAAAACGAATTGGGGGAATGCTGTAGCGCGCCCCCAAAACGATCATAAAATTCTCTGACATCGTCTTCCGATGTCACATTTAAAAAATTCAGGACATGGTTATATTTTGTTTTATACCAATCGAAGTCGAATTCACTCCAATCAAAACTCTTTTTTGTGTCAGAGTGAACCATCATTCAAGCCCATATATAGAATACCCAACCTCAGATCACACGGTCCGCTTGCCCATTTATTCAGAGACCGGAGAGCACGCTTCGCTCTCCGGCTCCAGGCCCTTACGCGATGAGTTTTTCTTTCCGAAGAATGGAAAGCACATCATGAATACGGTTGCCGTAGGTATGCTCATCCAGCGTCCGTTTCTGGGCCTGCTGAGCAACTTCCAATCTACGGTCTGGGTCATCCAGAAAGGTTTCAATCAGTTCATCAAAATCGCGCTTATTGGAAAATGTCGGGATCTCATCAGCCGTGAAGTAGCGGCGAAGTTCATAGGTATCTTCATGGAAAATCTGAAATGCACCTGCTGCGGCCGCTTCAAATGTACGCGGGCCCGGCGTAGACGGAGAGATCATGAAGCGCTTGTTTTCAAAGTGCAGGGAGCGCCCCAAATTCAGCACAATTTTAGAGCGCTGATACAGTTCAACCAGTTGATGCTTTTCGATCCGGGCATCTGAAAATCCAACACCGAACTCCCCCCAACCCGGGCCGATGATGCGAATGTTCAAACGCCGCAAAGACGGCATCAGGTTACGAACAATGTCTTTACGGCTGGTAAAAGCGACCCCACAGAACAGGACATCGATATTCCTGTTGGTTTCGTCCATAACAGGAGCGTAATGGAGTTCGCGGCTGGCTGCCAAAGGAAGGTGATAGACCCTATCCCGCTGGTAAAAGTTTGAACCCCAGCGGTCACAGGAGAAAATGACGTCAAAATCGTCCGTAATGCGGTAGTTGGCATCCTGTTCGTAAGGATCTTCTGTTGCCCAGAAAACGGTCGTCGCGCCGATCTTCTTGGCCTCACGGCTGACTTCCCCAAAATAAATACTTTCCGGGAGATAAGAGCCAATAGAAAAAACAATAGTTGGCTTAAGCTGAGCTATTGATGCTGCCGCCCCACTAATATGGACAGCCGTTACATTCTCCGCCCCAATACATTCGGCCCAACCATCCATAATAGATTCACGAATCTGGGCATTTGCCTGAGATTCATACCGACCACCACTACAAATCAAAACACGCTGGTCTGTTTCAAGGCCTGAGAATGTCACGTTATTCCCCTTGAGAGATTTCACAAAAGCATCCAAACATAAATATAAATAAAAATCTCGGCTTTTTTACGCAGGCAGGGTATTTTTGTAAAGTTACATTCCGTGCACACATCGCGCCAGAAACCAGACCTGAATAGTTCTCATTGCGAATACAAAAATAAAAATTTTATTATTTATTTATTGAAATTCATAGATCGAACTATTCATCCAAAAAAAACAAGCGATCTATACCAAAAAATATAAAAAATATGTCTCTCGTTCTATTCTTTCATTTCTTTTTACTCAAAGAAAGCTTTCTATAGAAAAATCAAATATATGTTTTGAAAATAAAAACAATCCACGGGGAATACCCCACTCTTCCAAGTTAAATATTTATTACACAAGAATAAAATAGTGGCCGAATGCCAATACTATATCTCTCGACAGTTCAGAACAGGCAAAAAAAAGCTCCCGTCCTTTCAGACGAGAGCTTCGTTGCAAATAAGAAATAAAGAGAGGCGGTTATCTCGTAAGTGAACGGCCCGCAAGCAACGCGACCACCAGAAACACCACGAATAGAACAATTGCGATAAAGAACAGAATTTTCGCCATCCCTGCGACAGCAGAAGAAATTCCGCCGAACCCAAAGAGACCTGCAATAATAGAAATCACCAGAAAAAATAATGCCAGCTTTAACATCTCTTACTCCCTTTCAACGCTAAAAAATTTTATGCAAAATCTCTAAAAATCAGAGCTTTCTGGCAAGCAGCGCCCCAAGCAGAAAACCACTGACCCAAGCCACCACAACAGATACGATAGGCTGATCAGCAATCACGTCGCGCACAGCTTCTACAGCACCGCAGCCTTTGTTACAGGCCAGATCTTCAATGGTATCAGATGCCTTGTCCCGCAGGCTTTCCGCGCCATCCTGAACGCGTCCAATACCTTCTTCCAGCTTATGCTGGATGTCGTTTTCATCACTCATCACGCACACTCCTTATCGTTACACCTTTTAACGTCCCCTCATGCACAGGGATGCACTGACAAGGCAAATTTCTTACGGTTTGCGTTAAATTTCTGCAGAATGCCAGTAAGGGGCGCCACCGGGGTCCGGCTCCCCAGCGATCATGGCCCGCAGCCGGGCGGTATAGACCTTGAAAGCGGAAGAATTGGGGTCTTTCTGACTGTCTTCCACCCTTAGCTCTCCCGTAATCCCTGCCGGTGCGCCGGACAGTACCACGATACGGGTGGCCAACTTCAGAGCCTCTTCAATATCATGGGTCACGAAAAGAACTGTTTTGTGTGTCTGCTGCCAGATTTTCAGTAGTTCGTCTTGCAAGGCACCACGGGTTATAGGGTCCAACGCGCCAAAAGGTTCATCCATCAGCAACAAATCAGGGTCCACAGTCAAAGCCCGTGCCACCCCCACACGTTGACGCTGGCCGCCAGACAGTCGCCGGGGCCAACGGCCTCCCTCCCCTTCAAGTCCAACCAACCGCAGAGCCGCCAAGGCACGCGCCTGTTTTTCGTCCCGCGTGAGCGCCAGCCCTTCCAGGCCAAACATGACATTACGCAGCACAGTGCGCCACGGCATCAACCGCGCATCCTGAAAGACCAGAGCCTGTGCACGGCGCTTCCCTGCCTCACGCTGCCCTGCGGCCACACCTGCGGCACTTTGGTTGGCGCCAGTTACACGGCCTTCCGTCGGTTTGCTTAGCCCCATAAACACACGCAGCAGAGTTGATTTGCCCACACCCGACGGACCGAGCAACGCGACAAACTCTCCTTGCTGCAAAGAGAGACTGACATGGCGCAGTATGAAATTCTGCCCGCCATCATGAGAAAGCCCTACATCTTCAAGGCACGCAACACTACCGCTGCCATTCATGGTTGCCACCGCAAAATATAAGAACTTACAAAACCAAACAGAAAATCGGTCAACGCATACAGCAACGCCATGGTGAGCATGTAAACCACCACGACGTCTGTTGCCAGCAGACTGGATGCCTGCATCATGCGCGCGCCAATACCCGGCACGCCAAACAGTTCTGCCGCCACAACAGACATCCATCCCTGCCCAAGGCCAGTTCTCAATCCTGCCATCAGGCCGGGTGCTGAAGCAGGCAGCACGACCTTGAACAACCGCCCCCAAAAACTGCCGTGCCCGAAAGCAGCTGCCAGTTCATAAAACTCAGGGTCAACACTGCGCACTGCGGCATAGGCCGCGTAAAAATTGATCCAAAAGACGGATATGGCGATCACAAAAGTTGCACCCGCCGTATTGAGCCCGAACCACAAGATGGCAAAGGGTACCCATGCCAACCCCGGCACCGGACGCAGGAGTCTCACTATCCCTTCCAGCAAACCATCCACTACGGCCACCATGCCGCACAGCAGCCCCAGAAGCGCCCCGAATATTGAACCGACCAGCAACCCCAGACTGTAATGGCTCAGGCTGTCCACAATAGCCTGCTGCCAGAAACCACCATGAACCTCGTCCAGCCACGCCTGCCATAAGGAGCTTGGGGCGGGCACCATCCCTGATGGGAGAAACCCGGTTCTGACGGAGGCTTCCCAAGATCCAAAAAACACAAATAAACCGACTGCCGATAAAAGCAGCCGGTTCCGTTTAGACAAAGTCCGCATCACTGTTTCAGTTGCCGCCACAAATCGAGATCGAACAGATCATCCACTGGTTGAGCCTTACGAAGCAAGCCCTGTTCCACCTCGAAATCCTGCAACTGGCGCACACCGTCCACAATGCGGGTAGGATCACTAATAAAGCGGCTGGCAGACCGTTCCAGCGCCTTCTTCATGACATCCTCGTTCAAAATGCCGCCGCCAAGCGCCTTGGTGACAAACGGAGCCGCATCATCAGGATGAGAGGAGAGCATCGTGGTCGCACGAATAAACAGCGAGGCCAACTGCTTTGCCCATACCTGCCGATCAGGCGCATCCGGCTTGACAATCGCCAATACGGAGCCAGGCTGATCGGGTAACAGATCATGGCCCGTCGCCAAGGTGCGCACATCAGGCAGACGACTGCGCACGACAGTCAGCGCAGGTTCACGCAAGACAGCCGCATCAACCGCGCTGGCAAGAAAAGCCTGTTGTGCGGCATCAATATCCACGCCCACAATACTGACGGCAGTCGGAAGAGAAGCTATCCCCACCCGTTTCTGCAACCAGAAACGCAACAGGCTATCTGGCACGGACCCTACAGGCTGCGCAGCAATACGCGGTAGACGCCCATTTTCCTTGCTGAACACCGCGAACGTATTTTTCACGGTATCAGCAGAAAACCCACCGTCCTGATCTTTGGGAAGCTGTGCCGCTAATGCCCCGCGTGCCACAACCTCAAGCTCCTCAACCGAGGCCGCCGTGACCACCTTCACATCAGAGCCATGAGCGCGCGCCTGCAAAAGAGGTAATACCCCGGCCACGTAGGCATCAATCCGACCAGAAACCAGAGCCTGAATAGCCTGAGGGCCCGACGTAAACCGCACAAGCTGTAAGTCCAGCCCGGCATCCTTCGCCCAGCCCTCGCCGTCCACCACAAAAAGCGCGGACGAACCCAGTACGGGAATATACCCCACCCGCACTGGAGTGCCCGCCTGTGCCGGCAGTGCTACTGCCGCAAGCGCCATGCCTCCCAGCATGATCAATCGGGAAAAGAGCCGCTTCATTTCATCACCAATATAGAAAAGAGGGTTTAATCTATCTTCTTAAAGGTGATTAAATTCCAAGCAGTGTCAATATCACAGACAAAAGTGGGATTGAATTTTCTACATACTATTCAAATCCGGAAAATACGATCAGCCAGAAGGCTGCCCCTATCGGCTCAAATCACCTTTCGCCTTTTAAGGAAGCCACGCAGAGTTACCTCATTGATCCAATAAAAAAGGTGCATGGAGAACACCCCATGCACCTTTTCCTCGGTCAAACCTCAAAATAGCTTAACGCATCGGCGTCACCTGGCTGAGAAGTTTATTGACCCCCGGCAGCATGCATCGCTGCTTCCTTATCAAGCTGAGACGCTTCCAGTTCAGCCTGCCGGGTATACGCCCGTGCCTCGGGAGAAACCGTAATCGCCATCGTCATAAGGGCGGAGAGCACATACAGACCGCTGAAGATCCAGATGACCCCTGCCGTGCCAACAGAACCCTGAAACCATGTGACAATGGCCGGACCAACCCATGTGCTCGCGCCGGCACCGAGACCCAGAATGGAAAGTGCTGCTGCTTTTTCCTTGGGGCAAACCTGCGGCATCAGTCCGGACAAGGGCACAAACGCGGCCAAAGATGCCCCGTACAGAACACCCATTGCAGCAGCAATCGGGAAGTTATGCGGCATGGACAACGGAACGTAGTAGAAAAGCGGCACACAGATAGCGGCACCAAGACCACCACCAACAGCCACAACAGTCCTTGGGCCCAGACGATCTGCCAGAATACCGGAGAGCAGGTTGAAGATAATGTTGCTCAGGAACACGATGGACAGCAATTGCAGCCACTGCTCCAGAGAAAAACCAACCAGCTTGGTAAACACGCCCGGCATGATCACCAGAAAGGCGTATTCAGAAGACGTATTGATCGTCCGCACAAGGCCCGCAATAGCGGTTTTTGGTTCACGCCAGATAATGCTGATAGAGCCGAACATGGCCTGCTTCAACGTTACATCCGGCGGGCTCAGACGCTTGGAGCCGCTGGGTTCATGCGTGCACAGCAGGGCCACCAAACCACCCGCCATAACCAGTGCGAGGGAAGACCAGAACGTCCCCATTTCCCCAATGCGCGGAATAGCAAAGCTGGCGAACAGTGACCCTAATGTGGGCAACCCACCAGAAAACGCAAACCAGAACCAACCTGCGGCCGAGCCAAGCTGCCGTGCGGGAGTGGCGGCCGCAATCCAGACCAGAAAACCATAAGCAAAAAGCGGATACCCAAGGCCACGAGCCGTGTAAGCCACAACCATCATATTGTAGTTGTTCGGCTGAAGCCCGAGGACCAGAAACAGGACTTCAAAAATGCCCCAGATCCACAGCCCTACCCACATAACCTTTTTTGGGCCCCACATGTCGGAGAGCGGGCCGGAAAGCCAGGAAGAGATGGAAACAGCAACACCATAAACAGTAAACAGCAGAGCAACGCGTGTTGATGATTGCCCCTGACTTTCGAGAAACGGTGCCAGATAACCGGCTTCAACACCGTCCCCGATCATGAAGAGCAAAAGCCCAACAAAGCCCCAAAGCAAAGGGCGAGGTATACCTATTCGGTCTATAAGATTCTGCGGTTCCTGTTGCGTTGCTGTCTGCATCTACATGCTCTCCTTACATGCGATGATGGCACGCATATCCAGCACCTCATTGTGCCAGCTTCGGGCTCATCATCAACACGAACCATGGCGGGAGTGCTCACCCGGTCCGTCAGAAAAAGATTTTTGTTCGGGCACCGCATAAAAGCGGATTAGACAGATCTGGAAGATCTCACCCAACAACAAGGGACGGAGCCAAACTCGACATCCAGTGTTGTCTCAATCGTTCATACACATGAACGACAGGCATAAAAAGGAAAAAGGGAGCCGCTGGGCGGCTCCCTGCAAAACCGTCAGCTTGACTTAAGCTGCCAGATCCTGCGTTTCCGTCACTTCCGGACGGGGGCCGCTGTCCTGGCCCTTCGCGCTAACATCGCGATCAACCAGTTCAATCACAGCCATGTCTGCGGCATCGCCATAACGCATGCCGGCACGCATGACACGAGAGTAACCACCCGTGCGGCCTTTGTAACGTTCTGCAATAGCAGAAAACAGCTTCTTCACGATCACATCGTCACGCAGCATGGCAAATGCCTGACGACGAGCGTGCAGATCACCACGCTTGCCCAGCGTGATCAGCTTTTCCACAACCGGGCGAAGTTCTTTTGCCTTCGGCAGCGTGGTGGTGATCTGCTCGTGCTTGAGCAGAGCAACTGCCATGTTACGGAACATGGCAGCGCGGTGAGAAGAGGTAACGCCGAGCTTTCGGCCGGCAATACGGTGACGCATAGTTCAGTTCCTAGTCCTAAGAAGTGGGCTTAGAACGGCTCATCAAGCCGTTTTGCCAGATCTTCAATATTTTCCGGCGGCCAAGCCGGCACATTCATACCGAGAGAAAGCCCCATGGAGGTCAGGACTTCCTTGATCTCGTTCAGAGACTTGCGGCCGAAGTTCGGAGTCCGCAGCATTTCCTGCTCGCTCTTCTGGACCAGGTCCCCAATATAGATGATATTGTCGTTCTTCAGGCAGTTTGCACTACGAACAGACAATTCAAGCTCATCAACCTTACGCAGCAGGTTACGGTTGAACGGCAGATCATCCTGCGGTTCTTCCGCCTGAACCGGGCGCGGCTCATCAAAGTTGATGAACAACTGTAGCTGATCCTGCAGGATTCGGGCAGCAAGTGCAACCGCATCTTCCGGCGTGATCGCACCGTTGGTTTCCACCGTCAGCAGCAGCTTGTCATAGTCAGTTACCTGACCAACACGGGTCGGCTCAACCTTGTAAGACACGCGCTTAACCGGGGAATAGATAGCATCAACCGGGATAAGACCGATCGGCGCATCTTCCGGGCGGTTTGCAGCAGCAGGCACATAGCCCTTGCCCATACCAACCACAAATTCCATTCCCAGCTTCACACCGTCATCCAGCGTGCAGATTACCAGATCCGGGTTCATGATTTCAACATCATGGCCTGTCTGGATCTGCCCGGCGCGAACCTCGCCAGGGCCGGTTGCCGTCAGCACCATGCGCTTCGGGCCTTCGCCATGCATACGCAGCGCAAGCTGTTTGATGTTCAGGACGATGTCCGTCACATCTTCACGCACGCCAGCAACAGACGAGAACTCGTGCAGAACGCCATCAATCTGCACGGCGGTCACTGCTGCCCCTTGCAGGGAAGACAGAAGCACGCGACGCAGGGCGTTACCCAGGGTCATCCCGAAACCACGTTCCAGCGGCTCGGCAACAACCGTTGCAATACGTGTCGGCTCCACTCCGGATTCGACTTCAAGCTTTTCGGGCTTGATCAGAGATTGCCAGTTTTTCTGAAGGACCAAGGTACCGGCCTTTCAATATGAAAAACCACTGCTGAAGCAGCGATTTCTCTGAACATTAATAAACAAACCAAAAGACGGCGGTTACCATAAGATAACCGCACACTTTCAATCCTTAGACGCGACGACGCTTGCGCGGACGGCAGCCGTTGTGCGGCACCGGCGTCATGTCACGGATGGACGTGATGGAGAACCCAACTGCCTGCAGAGCACGCAGTGCGCTTTCACGGCCTGACCCAGGACCGGAAACTTCAATTTCCAGCGTTTCCATGCCGTGTTCGCGAGCCTTACGACCAGCGTCTTCAGCCGCAACCTGTGCAGCATACGGCGTGGACTTACGAGAGCCCTTAAACCCCTGAGCACCGGCGGAAGACCAGGAAATAGCATTCCCCTGGGCATCAGAGATGGTGATCATGGTGTTATTGAACGTGGACAGAACGTGTGCCACGCCGGAAATAATGTTCTTGCGCTCTTTTTTACGAATACGCGGTGTAGCGGCTTTCGCCATAATTTTTCTACCTCAGTCCCTGCCCAGAAGCCCGCTAAAGCCATCCGGAAAACTTCAACAAATCGGATTAGCGTGTGGCTTTCTTCTTGCCTGCAATCGCAACAGCCTTCCCCTTGCGGGTACGGGCGTTGGTGTGCGTCCGCTGACCATGCACAGGCAGGCCACGACGATGACGCAGACCGCGGTAGCAGCCCAGATCCATCAGACGCTTGATGTTCATCGCCACTTCACGACGCAGATCGCCTTCAACGCGATACTGGGTATCAATCAGCTCACGCAGCTTCATGATTTCGTCGTCGCTCAGTTCATTCACGCGCTTCGCTTCAGGAATACCAGCAGATTTACAAATCTGGTCAGCCTTGGTTGCGCCAATCCCGTAGATATACTGAAGCCCGATAACAACCCGTTTGTTTGTCGGGACATTCACGCCGGCAATACGTGCCACGCCTTACACTCCTGTCGGGTTCACCCAAAAAGGGCGAACACTCATAGCCTCCGCCACCGGAAGCAGATTTCACTCAGTGGCCGCGAAATATACCGGCCACCCGCACAAGTCAACGAAAACGGATCACTTTTTCGTGATCGATCACTGTCCAGCCATAACTGCTTCAATTTGCGCAGTAACTTCGGCAGCCGGCAACATGCCGTTAATTTTATAAAGACGACCGGTTTTTTCGTAGAACGGAAGAATCGGCGCAGTCAGTTTCCGATACTCCTTAAGACGCTCAACGACCGTCTCCCGCCGATCATCAGCCCGACGCTTGAATTCGTGGCTCCCACATGCGTCACACTCACCTTCCTTCTTGGGAGGGTTGGAGACTTCATTGTAGGTCGCCCCACACTGCGCACACGTAAAGCGGCCAGAGATTCTATCCGCCAGAACGTCCTCATCCACATCCAGAAACAGAACGACATCAATCTTCTTGTTGTCGGCCTTCAGCATTGTATCCAACGCTTCTGCCTGTCCGGTTGTGCGTGGGAATCCATCCAGGATGAATCCTTTCACACAATCTGGCTGCTCTATCCGTGACTTCAGCATGGCGATGATCAGCTCGTCTGGCACCAGGCGCCCGGCATCCATCAGGCTTTTGGCCTGCTTGCCGATATCCGACCCACGCGCCACTTCTGCCCGCAGCATATCGCCAGTCGAGATCTGCACCAGCCCATACCGTTCTTCCAAACGTTTGGACTGGGTTCCCTTTCCTGCTCCGGGCGCCCCCAGAAAAATAATGTTCATCGCCGGATGATCCTCTGTTTCTTACCGCCCCGAGAGCGACGCATCAGTCCCTGGTACTGATGCGCCACAAGATGCGACTGCACCTGCGTGACCGTATCAATCGTAACCGAGACGATAATAATCAGACTGGTCCCACCAAAGTAAAACGGCACATTGTAATGGCTGATGAGTATCTGCGGCAGAAGACAAACCAGCACCATATATGCCGCCCCAATCGTCGTCAGGCGGGTCAGAATCTTATCAAAGTACGCAGCTGTGGCCGCTCCGGGACGGATACCGGGAATGAAGCCTCCCTGCTTGCGAAGATTATCCGCCGTCTCCGTCGGATTAAACGTTACCGCCGCGTAAAAGTAAGAAAAGAACACAATCATGGCGGCGTAGAACAGCATGTAAAGCGGCTGCCCCTGCCCGAGTTCCTCACCCAGGAAAGAGAGCCACCCCGGCATGGACTTACCGTTCATGAAACCCGAAATAGTGACCGGAATCAGCAGTACGGAAGACGCAAAAATCGGCGGGATAACCCCAGCTGTATTGACCTTCAGAGGCATATGAGTGGTATCGCCCCCAAACATCCTCTGTCCCATCTGGCGCTTGGGATACTGAATAACCACGCGACGCTGAGCCTGCTCCATGAACACGATGAACGTGATCGTGATAGCTGCCAGCACGAGAAACACCAGAACAAAGAAGGGTGAAAGCGCTCCCGTATAACCAAGCTGGAACAAGCTCGCCAAAGCTTGCGGCAGGTTGGCCACAATCCCCGCAAAGATGATCAGAGAAATACCATTCCCTACCCCGCGCGATGTAATCTGCTCACCAAGCCACATCAGAAACATCGTGCCACCCACAAGGGTGATGACACAGGATGTAAGGAAGAAAACGCCTGGGTTCACCACTGCCGCACCGGCAGCGCTGTGCATATTTTCAAGCCCCACAGCAATGCCGTAAGCCTGGAACAAAGCAATAAAAACAGTCAGATAGCGCGTATACTGATTGAGCTTCTTACGCCCCTGCTCGCCTTCCTTCTTCAGCGCTTCGAGAGACGGAACCGCTGTAGACATCAACTGCACAATAATGGATGCAGAGATATAAGGCATGATGTTCAGGGCAAAAACCGTCATACGGCCCAGAGCACCACCAGTAAACATATTGAACATGCCCAATATGCCGCCCTGATGCTGCGCAAGCAGTTGCCCCATGACCGTGGCATCCACTCCTGGAACAGGAATGTACGTACCAAGACGGTAAATAATCAGCGCACCAAGGGTAAACCAAATCCGCTTTTTGAGTTCGGTTGCCTTGGCGAAGGAGCCCACATTAAAGTTGGCAGCCAACTGTTCGGCCGCGGAAGCCATGCATCCGTCCTTTCACACAAACAGCGTCACCACATAATGCGGGACGCTGGCATGATAGTCTAAAAGTTAAACCAGAACATCTCTGGAAAAACCGACCAGAAGAGGACAGCTATGACCCTGCCCTCTTCCATTCGCATTAGGATGCGCTGGCTTCGGCTGCTTTCGGCGCAAGAATCTTTACAGATCCCCCGGCCTTTTCGACAGCTGCAACTGCGGAAGCAGAAGCGCCAGAGACTTCAAACGTGACAGCACGTGTCAGTTCGCCTTCTCCCAGAATGCGCACGCCAGCATATTTACCAGTGCCAACAAGACCAGCTTTCTTCAGCAGATCTTCCGTCACCGCTGCACCGGCATCAAGCTTACCATCTGCAAGAGCCTTTTCAATTGCACCGAGATTAACCGGCGCATAGACCTTGCGGAAGATGTTCTTGAAGCCACGCTTCGGCAGACGACGATAGATCGGCAGCTGACCACCTTCAAAGCCGTTCAGGGAAACGCCTTCACGCGCTTTCTGCCCCTTCACACCTTTACCGGAAGTCTTGCCCTTGCCGGAGCCGATACCGCGGCCAAGCCGCTTTTTACGATAACGAGCACCGTCGTTATCGCGAAGCTCATTCAGATTCATATCAATCCTCCACCTTCACAAGGTGGGCCACTTTACGGACCATACCGCGTGTTGAAGGGGTGTCTTCAAGAACCCGCTCACGACCGATCTTGTTCAGGCCAAGACCAATCAGGGTTTCTTTCTGGCCAGGCTTGCGTCCGTTACCAGACGCAATCTGGACAACCTTGAAGGTTTTTGTCTCAGGCATCTGCAGCCTCCCCAACTGAAGCGGCCTGGTCGCGCTTGCCGAAGATTTCTGCAACCTTCTTGCCGCGACGGTTCGCTACTGAACGCGGGCTGGCACAGCGGGTGAGAGCATCAAACGTTGCCTTCACCATGTTGTGCGGGTTCCGGGTCCCGAGGGACTTCGCAACCACATCGTTGATGCCCAGGCTTTCAAAAACAGCACGCATCGGACCACCAGCGATGATCCCGGTCCCGGCTTCAGCCGAGCGCAGCACAACCTTACCAGCCCCGAAGTGACCAGCAACATCATGATGCAAGGTGCGGCCTTCCTTCATCGGCACGCGGATCATACCACGCTTGGCGCGTTCCGTAGCCTTACGGATCGCTTCCGGCACTTCACGTGCCTTACCTGCACCGTAGCCAACACGCCCCTTCTGGTCACCAACAACAACCAACGCTGCAAATGCAAAGCGCCGACCGCCCTTAACAACCTTCGCAACACGATTGATGGTAACCAGCTTATCTACCAGTTCATCGCCTTCGCGTTCACGATCACGGCCGCCTCGACCGCCTTCTCTTGGTTCACGAGCCATTACGTGATCCTTTCCTCAGAAGGAGAGACCGCCCTCGCGGGCAGCCTCCGCCAGCGCCTTCACGCGCCCATGATAAAGATATGCCCCACGATCGAACACAACCTGAGAGACACCAGCGGCAACAGCACGCTGGGCAACCAACTTACCAACAGCGCCAGCGCTGTCTTTGTTGGCACCTGTCTTCAGGCCTTCACGCAGCTCTTTATCCAGGCTGGAAGCAGCAGCGAGGGTACGCCCCTGCACGTCATCAATGACCTGCGCATAAATGTTCTTGCCAGACCGGAAGACCGACAGACGCGGACGACCACCAGCCTTGCGACGGAGCTGAAAACGGAGACGATCCCGCCGCCGATTCCGCAGTTCCTGCTGAGTGCTCATTATTTCTTCTTGCCTTCCTTGCGGCGAATGGTTTCCGTCTCATAACGCACGCCCTTGCCCTTGTAGGGTTCCGGCTTGCGGTAGCTGCGAATATCAAGAGCAACCTGCCCTACACGCTGCTTGTCGATCCCTTCGACAAGAATAGCGGTCGGACGCGGCGTGGAGATCTTGATGCCCTGCGGGATCGGATAGACCACGTCGTGAGAGAAACCGAGGTTCATCACAAGGTTGGAGCCCTGGACGGCAGCACGATAACCGGTGCCGTTGATTTCCAGAGCTTTCGAGAAGCCTTCAGACACACCCTTGACGGCCGTGGCGATCAAAGCGCGCGTGGTACCCCACATCATACGAGCCTGCGCAGCATCGTTCACCGGACGAACGGCGACCTTACCTTCTGCAATTTCAGCCTCAATGTGAGAAGACAGGGGAACGGAAAGTTCACCCAGCTTGCCCTTGGCCTTGAAAACACCGTCTGCAATCGAGACAGTCACACCCGCGGGAACGTCAACGGGATATTTGCCTACACGTGACATGTATCCCTCCTCAGAACACGCGACAGAGGACTTCACCGCCAACATTGGCAGCGCGAGCCTCGACATCGGACAGAACACCACGCGGCGTGGACAGGATGGAAACACCCAGCCCGGCGCATACACGCGGCAGCTCCTTGATTTTGGAATAAACACGACGCCCCGGACGGGAAACGCGGTGAATTTCCTTAATAACCGGCTCACCTTCAGAGTATTTCAGTTCGATATGAAGCTGAACGATACCCTTGCGCACTTCTTCGCGCTTGTAGCCACGAATATAACCTTCGCGCTGCAGAGCATCCAGAACGTTTGAACGCAGGTTAGAAGCCGGAGACACACAGGCAGCATGGCGCGCACGCTGTGCGTTACGGATACGGGTGAGCATATCACCCAGCGGATCAGAAAGTGACATTGTGCGCCTTTACCAGCTAGCTTTAACCATGCCCGGAATCTGGCCACTTGAAGCCAGATCACGCAGTGCAATACGGCACAGCTCAAACTTACGGTAGTTACCGCGAGACCGGCCCGTCAGCTTGCAGCGCAAACGCACGCGAACGCGTGACCCATTGCGCGGCAGCTCTGCCAGCTTCAAAGACGCATCAAACCGATCTTCCACAGGAAGCGAGCGGTCCATCACAATATTCTTCAGCGCCGCACGCTTTTCCTTGTCACGCGCAGACATGCGAGCCCGCTTGGCATTCCGCGTGATGGCAGAAGTCTTAGCCATATATTTTTATCCTCCGGAACCCTTCGAAAACCTTCGACGGTTTTCCAAGACAACAACACCTGATGACAGGTAAACGATTTCCCTTAGGCTGCAAAGGGAAGATCAAACGCTTTCAGAAGCGCCTTAGCTTCCGCATCCGTTTTTGCGCTGGTCACGAACACAACGTCCATACCGCGGATTTCATCAACCTTATCATAGTCGATTTCCGGGAAGACGATCTGTTCTTTCAGACCCAGGGCAAAGTTACCACGCCCGTCAAAACCCTTGTTAGCTGGCAGACCGCGGAAGTCGCGAATACGCGGCATCGCAATCGTCACCAGACGATCAAGGAATTCATACATCTGGGCACGGCGCAGCGTAACCTTACAGCCGATCGGCAGACCTTCACGGATCTTGAAGCCCGCAATAGCCTTCTTGGCAACGGTTTTCACCGGCTTCTGACCAGCAATCAACGTCATTTCAGCAACTGCTGCATCAAGCTTTTTCTGGTCACCAGCAGCTTCACCAACGCCCATGTTCAGGACGATTTTTTCAAGCCGCGGCACCTGCATGACGTTTTTGTAGCCGAACTGCTCACGCAACTTGGCACGCAGTTCGTTTTCATAGCGTTCCTGAAAACGAGGAACGGAACGAACGCCCTTAGACTCACTCATTCTCGCCTCCTCAGCCTTCAATCACTTCGCCGGTTGCCTTGGCAACACGAACTTTACGGCCATCTTCCAGCACACGGAAACCAACACGCGTCGGCTTCTTGGAAGCCGGGTCAACCAGCTTCAGGTTGGAAAGATGAACAGGCGCTTCACGGGAAATGATCCCACCTTCTTCGCCCATACGGGTTGCTTTCTGGTGACGCTTCACAACAGCAACGCCACGCACAATGGCGCGGTTTTCTGCCGGACGCACAGAAAGAACTTCACCTTCAACACCCTTGGAGGAGCCGCTGATGACAACAACCGTATCGCCTTTTTTAATACGAGCGGCCATTATTATAGCACCTCCGGAGCCAGAGAGATGATCTTCATGAACTTGCGTGCACGAAGCTCACGAACAACCGGGCCGAAGATACGGGTACCAATCGGTTCCTGCTGCTTGTTGATCAGCACAGCGGCGTTCTTGTCAAAGCGGATAGCACTGCCATCAGGACGACGTACCGGATAGGAAGTACGCACGATAACAGCTTGGTGGACGTCGCCCTTTTTCACCTTCCCGCGGGGGATGGCTTCCTTGACAGATACGACGATCACGTCGCCGACCGAGGCGGACTTCCGCTTGGAGCCGCCCAGCACCTTGATGCACTGCACCTGACGCGCACCGGAGTTGTCGGCTACGTCGAGGTTGGTCTCGGGATGGATCATGTTCTAGATATCCTTACCTTACGCCGACACGCCGACAGCAGAGGCGTCTACGGCCTCGCCATTGCGAGCAACCACAGCCCATGCCTTGCGCCGAGAAACCGGGGGGCATTCAATAATACGCACCGTGTCGCCAACTTTGCAGACGTTTTCTTCGTCGTGCGCCGCGTACTTCTTGGAGCGACGGATAAACTTCTTATACAGCGGATGCATGACGCGACGATCGACAAGAACCGTTACGGTCTTGTCCATCTTGTCGCTCGTCACACGTCCGGTAAGGACGCGCCTTGGCATCGTCCAACTCCCTTCAGGAAATGGCAGCAGATGTTTTCGCACCTGCCGCAGTCTTCTCATTTTGCGCCACAATCGTCTTGATGCGCGCAATTTCACGCCGGATCACCCGAACGCGGCTCTGGCCTTCGGTCTGCCCGGTTGCCTGCTGGAAACGCAGATTGAGCTGTTCGCGCTTGAGCTCGATGAGCAGCGCGTTCAGTTCGTCTGACGTCTTGGCACGCAGATCAGCTGGCTTTGTTGCCTTTGCCATCTCACGCATCTCCAATTCGGGTCACAAACTTGGTCTTAATCGGCAGCTTTGCTGCACCGAGAGCCAGCGCTTCACGCGCGACTTCGGGCGGCACACCTTCGATTTCGAACAGAATGCGACCAGGCCTCACACGGGCCACCCAGTATTCGGGTGATCCCTTGCCGGAGCCCATACGCACTTCTGCGGGCTTTGTCGAGACCGGAAGGTCCGGAAAAATACGAATCCACACGCGACCAGCACGTTTCATCGCTCTGGTAATGGCCCGACGAGACGCTTCGATCTGCCGTGCGGTGATGCGTTCGGGCTGAAGAGCCTTCAGACCGAACGTGCCAAAGTTGAGCGTGGTTCCGCTTTTGGCAAGACCGTGAATACGGCCTTTGTGCGCCTTGCGGAACTTAGTACGCTTTGGAGAAAGCATTGTCTTCTATCCTTCGCCTCAGCGCTGAGGGGCCTGTTCGGCCGCCCGGCGGTCCTGAGCCAGTGGGTCATGCGCCAGAATCTCACCTTTGAAGATCCATACCTTTACACCGCAGGTGCCATAGGTGGTCTTCGCAGTAGCTGTTCCGTAGTCGATATCGGCACGCAGAGTGTGAAGCGGCACGCGGCCTTCACGATACCACTCGATACGAGCGATTTCTGCACCACCCAGACGACCGGAACAGTTGATCCGGATACCCTGCGCACCAAGACGCATGGCAGACTGCACAGCGCGCTTCATGGCGCGACGGAAGGCAACACGGCGTTCAAGCTGCTGGGCAATGTTGTCTGCCACCAGCGTTGCGTCGATTTCCGGCTTACGGATTTCAACGATGTTGAGCGCCACTTCCGTGCCAGCCATACGGGTCAGCTCTTTACGCAGAGCGTCAATATCCTGACCCTTCTTGCCGATGACCACGCCAGGACGTGCTGCATAGATCGTCACGCGCGGCTTCTTGGCCGGACGTTCGATCACAACACGAGACACACCAGCACCGGAAAGCTTGCGGCGCAGGAACGCACGCAGCTTCAGGTCTTCGTGCAGCAGGCGAGAATAATCACCGTCAGCGTACCAGCGGCTGTCCCACGTGCGATTGATACCGAGCCGCAGCCCGATCGGATTGACTTTATGTCCCATACCTCAGGCCGCCTTCTGCTCAGTAGAAGCTGCTTCAGGCTCGGGAGCCCGTTCGGCAACAACGATCTTCAGGTGGCTGAAGAATTTTTCCACGCGGGCAGAACGACCACGACCACGTGCATGGAAGCGACGCATCACGATGGACTTCCCAACTTCAGCCGTCTTTACCACCAGCTGATCAACATCCAGCTGGTGATTGTTCTCTGCATTCGCAATCGCGCTTTCCAGGGTCTTCTTGACCTGCTGGGCGATACGACGCTTGGAGAACGTAAGAGTGGCAACTGCCTGAGACGCCGGCTTGTTGCGGATAAGACCCGCAACAAGGTTCAACTTGCGGGGACTAACCCGAATGTTGCGCGTAACGGCCTGCGCTTCAGTTTCCGCGAGCGTGCGCGGCTGTTTCGGCTTGCTCATTTTAGCCCCGCTTCGACTTCTTGTCGGCCCCGTGCCCGTGGAATGTACGGGTGGGAGAAAATTCGCCGAACTTGTGCCCGACCATATTCTCCGTCACCTGCACAGGCAGGAACTTCTGACCATTGTAAACACCGAACGTCAGTCCAACGAACTGCGGAAGGATCGTGGAACGACGTGACCAGATCTTGATCACTTCATTACGACCCGACGCGCGGGACGCTTCAGCTTTGCTTAGCAGATACCCGTCGACGAACGGGCCTTTCCAGACGGAACGTGCCATCTTCTATTGCCCCTTACTTGCCGGTCTTGCGACGACGGATAATCAGACTGTCCGTACGCTTGTTGACCCGAGTTTTGTAACCTTTGGTGGGCTTGCCCCACGGTGTGACCGGATGACGACCACCGGATGTCCGGCCTTCACCACCACCATGCGGATGGTCAACCGGGTTCATCACAACGCCGCGGTTATGCGGACGACGTCCCAACCAACGAGCACGACCGGCTTTACCCAGATGCTGGTTCATGTTGTCCGGATTGGACACAGCACCGATTGTTGCCATGCATTCACCACGCACAACACGCAGTTCACCGGACTGCAGCTTGATCTGCGCGTAACCGGAGTCCTTACCAACGAGCTGGGCATATGTGCCTGCAGAACGGGCCAGCTTGCCACCAGCGCCCTGCTTCAGTTCGATGTTGTGCACGATGGTGCCGACCGGGATAGAGGCCAGCGGCATCGCGTTACCCGGCTTAATGTCAACGCGCGTGCCAGCGATAACGTTATCGCCAACTTTCAGACGCTGCGGAGCCAGGATGTATGCCAGTTCACCGTCTTCATACTTCACCAGAGCAATGAAGGCCGTACGGTTGGGGTCATATTCCAGACGCTCAACCGTGCCGAGCACATCAAACTTGCGCCGTTTGAAGTCTACGTAACGATAAGACTGCTTGTGACCGCCACCACGGAAACGAGAAGTCGTACGGCCGTTATTGTTACGACCACCCGTCTTGTTCTTGCCTTCCGTCAGCTGCTTGACCGGCTTGCCTTTCCACAGATCGGCGCGATCAATCAGAACCGTGCCGCGAAGGCTCGGCGTGACGGGATTAAAGTGCTTCAGTGCCATTTGTTCCTACCCCACGTCACGCCAGTTTGGCGGTCAGGTCAATGGACTGACCTTCCGCAAGCTGGACGAACGCCTTCTTGATGTCAGAACGCTGTCCCAGACGCCCCTTGAAGCGCTTGGTCTTGCCCTTCTGGACAAGGGTGTTCACACCAACAACCTTGACGCCAAACAGTGTTTCCACTGCCACTTTGATTTCAGGCTTGGTGGCCGTGATGGCAACCTTGAAAACAACCTGATTTTTTTCAGAAAGCGCGGTTGCCTTTTCCGTGACCAGCGGCGCACGAACGATATCGTACATCGCCTCACGGGAAAGACGCTCAGCTTTCTTGCGCAGCGCAAGAATGTTGGTCATGCCAGGCGCTCCTTCAGACCTTCGAGACCAGCCTGGGTAATGGCCAGAACCTCGTGGTTAAGAATATCGTAAACGTTGGCGCCGATCGTCGGAAGAACGTCGATTTTGGGCAGGTTGCGCGCAGCGCGAACAAAGCCTTCATCAACAGCAGCGTCAACAATGAGGGCGGACTTCAGGCCGAGGGTCTTCAGCTTGACAGCCAGTTCGCTTGTGCGTGCCACACCGGAAGCAGACTGCAGAACAATCAGCTTGCCATCCTGAGCTTTCTGGGAAAGCGCAGAGATCAGGCCCAGACGACGCACCTTCTTGGGCAGGTCATATCCGTGGTCACGGGACACCGGACCATGGACCACACCACCGGTACGATACTGCGGTGCACGCAGAGACCCCTGACGGGCGCTGCCTGTGCCTTTCTGGCGATACGGCTTCTTGGTAGTGCCAGACACGTCAGCCATGCCTTTTACCTGATGCGTACCTGCGCGGCGCTTTGCAAGCTGCCAATGCACGACACGCGCCATGATATCTGCGCGCGGAGCGACTGCAAACAGTTCATCCGGCAGCGTAGCAGAACCAGCAGTGCCGTTATCAAGCGTTTTGATTTCGATTTCCATGACCTCAGCCCTCCGCCGTCACGAGAGCGGCCGGATAAGGCGCATCGACATGGCGGGCTTTTTTGATCGCATCACGAATCAACACGGTGCCGTTTTTTGCTCCAGGAATGGAACCACGCACCATGATCAGATTCTTTTCCGGATCGATCGCTGCAATTTCAAGATTCAGGGTGGTCACGCGTTCATCACCCAGATGGCCTGCCATCTTTTTGTTCTTGAAGGTCTTGCCGGGATCCTGACGGTTACCGGTAGAACCATGAGAACGGTGAGAAATAGACACACCATGTGTGGCTTCAAGACCAGCAAAGTTCCAGCGCTTCATGGCGCCTGCGAACCCTTTACCCTTGCTGGTGCCGGTCACGTCCACTTTCTGGCCTACAACAAAGTGAGCAGCGGAAAGGGATGCGCCAACCTCAAGCGCGGCATCTTCAGCCACGCGAAATTCGCGTACAACCTTTTTGGGCTCAACCTTTGTGCGGGCAAAATGGCCGCGGTTCGGCTTGGTGACATTTTTTACCTTGGCTTTGCCCAGACCCAGCTGAACAGCCGTATAGCCATCCCGCTCCTGAGTACGGACATCCACCACCTGCACGTCATCAACATGCAGGACGGTAACAGGCACATGTGTGCCATCTTCCTTGAACAGTCGGGACATGCCCAACTTTTTTGCGATCAATCCGGTGCGCATCGTCTGGACCTTAAAGTTTGATCTCGACATCCACGCCAGCGGCGAGGTCGAGTTTCATGAGAGCGTCCACGGTCTGCGGAGTCGGCTCGACAATATCGAGCAGGCGGCGATGAGTCCGAATTTCGAACTGCTCGCGACTTTTCTTATCCACGTGGGGAGAACGGTTAACCGTAAACCGTTCGATATGCGTCGGCAGCGGGATAGGACCCCGAACCCGCGCACCCGTACGCTTCGCCGTGTTGACGATCTCCTTTGTGCTGTTGTCAAGCACGCGATGATCGTACGCCTTTAGGCGAATGCGGATGTTCTGGTTGTCCATTGTTTCTTAGTCCAACACTTTACTTGTCCGGGGAAACCCGGCCGCCAAGTAAGACCCCGGCTGAAGGACTCAGCCGGGGCCATACAGTTCTTAGGCCTCTTACCGATTACTCGGTGATGGAAGCCACAACACCTGCACCAACGGTGCGGCCACCTTCGCGGATAGCGAAGCGCAGACCTTCATCCATGGCGATCGGTGCAATCAGTTCAACATCCATGGCGCAGTTATCGCCAGGCATGACCATTTCCGTGCCTTCTGGCAGGTGCACAACACCCGTCACGTCAGTCGTACGGAAGTAGAACTGCGGACGATAGTTGGTGAAGAACGGCGTATGACGGCCACCTTCTTCCTTCGTCAGGATGTAGGCTTCTGCCTTGAACTTCTTGTGCGGGGTGATGGAGCCCGGCTTGGCCAGAACCTGACCACGTTCAACATCTTCACGCTTCGTGCCACGCAGCAGCGCACCAATGTTGTCACCAGCTTCACCGCGATCAAGCAGCTTGCGGAACATTTCAACACCGGTAACGGTCGTCTTGACGGTGTCTTTCAGGCCAACGATTTCAACTTCGTCACCAACGTTCACAGCACCACGTTCGACACGGCCCGTCACCACGGTCCCACGACCAGAGATGGAGAACACGTCTTCGATCGGCATCAGGAACGGACGGTCGATCGGACGTTCCGGCTGCGGGATGTATTCGTCAACAGCGTCCATCAGGTCTTTGACGCGGTTTTCGCCAACTTCTGGATCGCCATCTTCCAGCGTCACCAGAGCAGAACCCTTGATGATCGGAATTTCGTCGCCCGGGAACTGATAAGAAGACAGAAGTTCACGAACTTCCATTTCAACCAGTTCAAGCAGTTCCGGATCGTCAACCTGGTCAACCTTGTTCAGGAAGACAACCAGAGCCGGCACACCAACCTGACGAGCAAGCAGGATGTGTTCACGGGTCTGCGGCATCGGGCCGTCAGCAGCGGACACAACCAGGATCGCGCCGTCCATCTGAGCGGCACCCGTGATCATGTTCTTCACATAGTCAGCGTGTCCGGGGCAGTCCACGTGAGCGTAGTGACGCTTCGCGGTTTCGTATTCCACGTGAGCCGTGGAAATGGTGATGCCACGAGCGCGTTCTTCAGGAGCAGCATCGATCTGGTCGTATGCTTTGAAGTCAGCACCGCCGCTTTTTGCCAGCGTCTTCGTGATAGCAGCCGTCAGAGACGTCTTGCCATGGTCAACGTGGCCGATGGTGCCGATGTTGCAGTGCGGTTTATTCCGCTCAAATTTAGCCTTAGCCATTTTTCCACTCCATACCTCTCGAACCACTCAAGAGGCAGTTTCCAAATAAGTTTGCCACTTCCCTTACGGGCAAAAATGGCACCCTCGAATGATTACCAGCGATAGTGACTGAATGCCTTGTTGGCTTCAGCCATACGGTGGGTATCTTCGCGCTTCTTAACAGCAGCACCACGGTTGTTCACAGCGTCCAGCAATTCGTTGGACAGCCGGTCCTGCATGGTGTTTTCGCCCCGCTTGCGAGAGGCATCAATCACCCAGCGAATAGCCAGCGCCTGACGACGCTCAGCCCGGACTTCAACCGGCACCTGGTAGGTTGCACCACCAACACGGCGAGAACGAACCTCTACTGCAGGCTTAACGTTATCCAGAGCATTGTGGAACAATGCAACCGGATCAGCAGAAGCCCCACTCCGGCGAACAAGCGCCTCGAGAGCTCCGTAAACAATCCCTTCCGCAGTGGATTTTTTGCCATCATACATCAGAGCGTTCATGAAACGCGTGATGACAATGTCTCCAAACTTCGGATCAGGAAGAATCTCACGCTTAACAGCGCGGTGACGGCGGCTCATACCTTAACCTTCCCTTACTTCGGACGCTTGGCGCCATAAAGCGAACGCCGCTGGCGACGCTTAGCGATACCTTGGGTATCGAGAACACCGCGAAGGATATGGTAACGCACACCCGGAAGGTCCTTCACACGACCGCCACGGATCAGCACGACACTATGTTCCTGAAGGTTATGGCCTTCACCCGGAATATAGCTAACCACCTCATAGCCGTTCGTCAGACGCACCTTGGCAACTTTACGCAGTGCGGAGTTCGGCTTTTTGGGCGTCGTCGTATAAACACGGGTGCAAACACCACGTTTCTGGGGGCAACCCTGCAGTGCAGGCACTTTGTTGCGCTTGACCGCAGGCTTGCGCCCCTTGGCAATGAGCTGGTTGATGGTCGGCATGCGCCTTTCCCGATCCTTACACAGTTCGGCCGGCTAACCTTTTTATCGGCTGCCGACTTTCATTTGAAAATCCCACCAGGCACAACACCCGTATGGGGCTATGTTGACATCCGGCACCACTTCCTGCCGGAAGCCAACCGCATGCTTAACAGAGAATTACGATTTACCCCTGCTCCTGCAATGGAGCGGAGCTGAGGGCTGCTACCTACCCCTGCACCTGGCTGAAGTCAAGCGGAGATGAACGATTCTCCGCAGTTTGCTTTGGCCCAGTGCAAAAAAGAAAGGGGGGCAGGAATAACTCCCGCCCCCTTTCCCGCTCACATCGAAGCAGACACGCCTTATTCGGCTGCTGAAGACCGTCCGACCCGCTGCTTGTCCTGAGAGGCAGCAATAGCCCGCAGGCGGTTCATGACGCTTCCTGTCCCAGCAGGGATCAGGCGCCCAACAATCACGTTTTCCTTCAAGCCGTTCAGTCTGTCGACTTTCCCGGCCGTTGCAGCTTCCGTCAGGACACGCGTGGTTTCCTGGAAGGAGGCTGCAGAGATGAAGGATTGTGTCTGCAGGGACGCCTTGGTGATCCCCTGCAGCACCGGCATGGCCACGGCAGGACGTTCACCTGCGTTCAGGCACTTCGTATTTTCGATATCCAGCTCAATCCGATCAACGGTTTCGCCAATCAGGTATGTCGTGTCGCCTGGCTCCAGAATTTCAACCTTCTGCAGCATCTGACGAACGATAACCTCGATATGCTTATCGTTAATCTTCACGCCCTGAAGACGATAGACATCCTGAATTTCATTCACGAGGTAATCGGACAGAGCCTCAACCCCCATGACCTTCAGAATATCATGCGGCACGCGGGGACCATCGACCAGCGGATCGCCCTTTTCAACAAAGTCACCTTCCTGAACGGAAACGTGCTTGCCTTTCGGGATCAGATATTCGGTCTCTTCACCTGTCTCATCGTTCTTCACGATAATACGGCGCTTGGACTTGTAATCCTTCCCGAATTCAACACGCCCTTCCATCTCAGCAATGATGGCATGGTCTTTCGGACGACGTGCTTCAAACAGTTCTGCCACACGCGGCAGACCACCTGTAATATCACGGGTCTTGGAGCCTTCACGCGGCAGACGGGCCAGAACGTCACCGGCATGAACTTCTGCACCGTTTTCAACGGACAGCAGTGTTTCAGGTGACAGGAAGTAACGGGCATCGCTGCCGTTTTCCAGTTTGATGACCTCGCCGTTCGGGCCTTTGATCTGCAGACGCGGCCGCAGATCAACACCCTTCCCTGCCTGCTTGTAGTCAACCACCACTTTGGAGGTCAGGCCGGTGACTTCGTCCATACGCTCGACGAGCGTGATGGAGTCAATCAGGTCAAGATATTCAATCTTACCAGCCTGCTCTGTGATGATCGGCAGGGTGTAGGGATCCCACTCTGCCAGTTTCTGACCACGGGACACAGATGCGCCTTCCGTTGTCAGCAACCGGGCACCGTAAGGCACACGATAACGGGCTTTTTCCACACCAGCATCGTCAGTCAGCAGAATTTCACAGTTACGTGCCATGACAATCGGCACGTTCTGAGAGTTCTGCACCACGTTACGGTTGCGGATAACAACCTTACCGTCACGAGATGCTTCGATCATGGACTGCTCGGCACCACGCTGAGCCGCACCACCGATATGGAAGGTACGCATGGTCAGCTGAGTGCCGGGCTCGCCGATGGACTGTGCAGCGATAACACCAACGGCTTCACCAATATTGACCGGTGTGCCGCGGGCAAGGTCTCGTCCATAGCAATGGCCGCAAACGCCTACCCGGCTATCGCAGGTCAGCACGGAGCGGATGAAAATGGACTCAATGCCCGCTTTTTCAATGCGCTCTGCATCCGCTTCTTCAATGAGATGATTGCGTGGAACAATCACGTCCCCAGAAGCCGGATCGACCACATCCGCAGCCGCGGTACGACCGAGGATACGTTCTGACAGGGAGGCAACAATTTCACCACCATCGAGAACGGCGCGAACCGTCAGACCACGTTCCGTACCGCAGTCTTCTTCAATGATGATGCTATCCTGCGCAACGTCCACCAGACGACGGGTGAGGTAACCGGA
Source organism: Acetobacter senegalensis (assembly GCF_001499615.1). NCBI lineage: Bacteria > Pseudomonadati > Pseudomonadota > Alphaproteobacteria > Acetobacterales > Acetobacteraceae > Acetobacter > Acetobacter senegalensis. The sequence continues at coordinate 170,787 of NZ_LN606600.1, forward strand.
GTTCGCCGTTTTCAGAGCGGTATCGGCCAGCCCCTTACGTGCACCATGGGTAGACGTAAAGTAATCGAGAACCGACAGACCTTCTTTAAAGTTGGCAATAATCGGCTGTTCGATAATTTCACCAGACGGCTTGGCCATCAGACCACGCATCCCGGCGAGCTGCTTCATCTGGGCCGGTGACCCACGCGCCCCGGAGTGGCTCATCATCCACACGGAGTTGATGGGCTTGCCAATTTCCTGACGGGAAATCTCTTTCGTCATGGCCGCCTGCACTTCGTCCGTGCAGCGTGACCAGGCATCGACCACCTTGTTGTAGCGTTCGCCAGCCGTGATCAGACCATCCTGATACTGCTGTTCGAATTCCTTCACTTCAGCAGCCGTACGATCAACAAGCACTTTCTTTTCAGCCGGGATGATCATGTCATCCTTACCGAAGGAAATGCCTGCCTTTGCAGCGTGACGGAAACCAAGAGCCATCAGACGGTCACAGAAGATAACCGCTTCTTTCTGACCGCAGTGACGGTAAACCGTATCGATCACATCAGACACGGCCTTTTTGGTCAGCTGTCTGTTGATCAGCGAGAACGGAATGGCATCGCTCTTCGGCAGGATCTGAGCAATCAGAACGCGGCCTGGCGTGGTCACGATGGTTTCGTAAACTTTCTGACCGTCCTTGTTCACGCTTTCAAGGCGTGCGCGGATTTTGTCATGCAGCTTCAGAACACCGGCGCTCAGCGCATATTCCACTTCCCCAATGGAGGAGAAAGAAGGAGCGCCTGCCTTAACCAGTTCACCCGTCGTGTTGTCATATTCACTGCGATCAGGCGTTGCAGCAAATTCCGGCACTTCGAGGCTGAGATAGTAAAGACCCAGAACAATATCCTGAGACGGCACGATAATGGGCTTACCGTTAGCCGGGCTGAGAATGTTGTTGGTGGACATCATCAGCACACGCGCTTCAAGCTGAGCTTCAAGGCTCAACGGCACGTGCACCGCCATCTGGTCACCATCGAAGTCAGCGTTGAACGCGGTGCAAACCAGCGGATGAAGCTGGATGGCCTTACCTTCAACCAGCACGGGTTCAAACGCCTGAATACCAAGACGGTGAAGCGTGGGCGCGCGGTTCAGCATCACAGGATGCTCGCGGATCACTTCTTCAAGAATATCCCAGACTTCCGGACGTTCTTTTTCAACCATCCGCTTTGCAGCTTTAATGGTTGTTGCGTGACCGTACTTCTCCAGCTTCGAGTAGATGAACGGCTTGAACAGTTCCAGCGCCATCTTCTTCGGCAGGCCGCACTGATGCAGCTTGAGTTCCGGCCCGACCACGATCACGGAACGACCGGAATAGTCAACGCGCTTACCAAGCAGGTTCTGACGGAAGCGACCCTGCTTGCCTTTCAGCATATCGGACAGGGACTTCAGCGGACGCTTATTTGCGCCGGTAATGGCACGCCCACGGCGACCGTTATCGAACAGGGCGTCAACGGCTTCCTGAAGCATGCGCTTTTCGTTACGCACGATGATATCAGGCGCACGCAGTTCCATCAGGCGCTTGAGACGGTTGTTACGGTTAATAACGCGACGATACAGATCGTTCAGATCAGACGTTGCGAACCGGCCACCATCCAGCGGCACCAGCGGGCGCAGTTCCGGCGGAATAACCGGAACCAGATCCAGAATCATCCATTCCGGACGAGAACCGCTTTCAGCAAAAGCCTCAATCAGCTTCAGGCGCTTGACCAGCTTCTTGCGCTTGGCTTCTGAAGTGGTTTCTTTGAGTTCCTGACGCAGATGAACCTTGTCGGCATCGCAATCGATGCGCTCAAGAACCTTCTTGATGGCCTCGGCACCGATCCCGACTTCAATGCCTTCTTCGCTATATTCGTCCATGACATCAAGGTACTGGTCCTCGGTCAGCAGAGAATATTGTTTCAGCGGAGACGTGCCGGGCTCCAGAACCAGATAGTTCTCAAAATAGAGAACCTTTTCCAGATCTTTCAGAGTCATATCGACCATAAGGCCGATACGGCTGGGCAGAGATTTCAGGAACCAGATGTGCGCAACCGGGCTGGCAAGCTGGATGTGGCCCATGCGTTCACGACGCACCTTGGCCAACGTGACTTCAACGCCGCATTTTTCGCAAATAATGCCGCGGAACTTCATCCGCTTGTACTTGCCGCACAGGCATTCGTAGTCCTTGATCGGGCCAAAAATGCGCGCACAGAACAGACCATCGCGTTCCGGCTTGAATGTCCGGTAATTGATGGTCTCGGGCTTCTTGATTTCACCAAATGACCAAGACCGCATCTGATCGGGTGATGCCAACTGGATCTTGATCTGATCGAAGGTCATCGCCTGGCCGGTCTGGCCAAGAATTTTCATGAGTTCATTCATGTGCGGAAGCCCCCAAAGGGAAATGGGGCGCCGGAACTGCTGTTCCGGCTACCCCTTCAAAATAAGAACGGAGAATGGTGCTGAGCCTCACCTTTATTCTGCCCCCTGCTCCAGCTCAACATTCAGACCAAGAGACTTCAGTTCCTTGATCAGAACGTTAAAGCTTTCAGGAATACCGGCTTCAAAGTCATCCTGCTCACGCACAATGGCTTCATAAACCTTGGTACGACCGGATACGTCATCCGATTTCACCGTCAGCATTTCCTGCAGCGTATAGGCAGCGCCATAAGCTTCAAGCGCCCAGACTTCCATTTCCCCAAAGCGCTGACCACCGAACTGCGCCTTACCACCCAGCGGCTGCTGCGTAACAAGCGAGTAAGGCCCGATGGAACGCGCATGGATCTTGTCATCAACAAGATGGTGCAGCTTGAGCATGTAAATATAACCAACAGTGGTCTTACGCTCAAACGGCTCGCCCGTGCGGCCATCAATCAACTGGGACTGACCGGATTTGTTGACGCCCGCTTTTTCAAGCATGGCTTCAATATCCGGAATGGAAGCACCATCAAACACCGGCGTGGCGATAGGAACGCCCTTGCGCAGATTGTTCGCCAGTTCAATGAGTTCATCATTGCTCATGTTAGCAATGTCGTCCTCATAGATCTTGTCGCCATACACGTCTTTAAGGCGATCAAGCAGTTCCTGACGCTTCTCACCCGTGCGCTGATAATCATCAACCAGATTACCAATATCACGGCCAAGATTTGCGCAGGCCCAACCCAGATGCGTTTCCAGAATCTGCCCCACGTTCATACGGGACGGCACACCCAACGGGTTCAGCACGATATCAACAGACGTCCCGTCTTCAAGGAACGGCATGTCTTCAACCGGCACCACGCGGGACACCACACCCTTGTTCCCGTGACGACCGGCCATTTTGTCACCCGGCTGAAGCTTACGCTTCACGGCAACAAACACCTTGACCATCTTCATCACGCCGGGCGGCAGTTCATCACCGCGCTGCAGCTTTTCAACCTTGCTGTCAAAGCGAGCCTGAATTTTCTGCACAGAGGCATCAAATTCACGACGCAGCGTTTCCAGCTCAGCCATGACCGCATCAGAGGCCACAACAATGTTACGCCATGCACCACGGGGCTGCTCATCCAGAACCGCATCCGTGATTTCCGTGCCAGAGCGGATGCCCTTGAACCCGGCACCGGCAACCTGACCCAGCAGTTTTTCACGCAGACGGCTGTAGAAGGAGCGTTCCTGAATACCGCGTTCATCATCACGGTCTTTGGACAGGCGTTCGATTTCCGCCCGTTCAATCGCCATGGCGCGTTCATCTTTATCCACGCCGCGACGGGAGAAGACGCGCACGTCAACAATGGTGCCGGTGGTGCCGGGCGGCAGACGCAGGGAGGTATCACGCACGTCAGACGCTTTTTCACCAAAGATGGCGCGCAGAAGCTTTTCTTCCGGCGTCATCGGGCTTTCACCCTTTGGCGTGACCTTACCGATGAGGATATCACCGGGGTTCACTTCAGCCCCAACGTAAACAATACCAGCTTCGTCCAGGTTACGCAGCGCTTCTTCCCCCACGTTGGGGATATCACGCGTGATTTCTTCCTGACCCAGCTTGGTATCACGCGCCATGACTTCAAATTCCTCGATATGGATCGAGGTAAAGACGTCATCTTTCGCAATACGTTCGGAGATCAGGATGGAATCTTCGAAGTTGTAACCATTCCAGGGCATGAACGCGACCAGCACGTTACGGCCCAGAGCCAGTTCACCCAGTTCGGTGGACGGACCATCCGCAATAATGTCCCCGGCCTTCACCTGATTGCCCACATGCACCAGCGGACGCTGGTTGATACAGGTGGACTGGTTGGAGCGGGAATATTTACGCAGACGATAGATATCGACGCCCTGCGTGGACCCATTGGCATCCGTTGCACGCACAACGATACGTGCCCCGTCAATCTGGTCCACAATCCCATCACGCTTGGCAACAATGGTTGCACCAGAGTCATGAGCCACAGCAGCTTCCATGCCAGTGCCAACGAGCGGCGCATCGGAACGCACCAGCGGCACAGCCTGACGCTGCATGTTGGACCCCATCAGTGCGCGGTTCGCGTCATCGTTCTCAAGGAACGGAATGAGCGCGGCGGCAACGGAAACAAGCTGCTTGGGTGACACGTCACAGGCCGTCACTTCAGTGGGGGGCACCAGACGGAAGTCCCCACCACGACGAACGGAGACCAGCTCGTCCGTCAGTGCGCCATCAGCACTCTGCTTGGCGTCGGCCTGAGCAACGATCAGCTTTTCTTCTTCCATGGCGGAAAGATATTTCCAGCCATCCTGAAGAACGCCGTCCTTCACCAGACGATACGGTGTTTCAATAAAGCCGTACTTGTTCACCTTGGCATAGGTTGCCAGGGAGTTGATCAGACCAATGTTCGGACCTTCCGGCGTTTCAATCGGGCAGATACGGCCATAGTGAGTCGGGTGAACGTCACGCACTTCAAAGCCTGCACGCTCACGGGTCAGACCGCCCGGACCCAGTGCTGAAAGACGACGCTTGTGCGTGACTTCAGACAGCGGGTTGGTCTGATCCATAAACTGGCTGAGCTGGGAAGACCCGAAGAACTCGCGCACAGCAGCAGCAGCAGGTTTGGCATTGATCAGATCATGCGGCATGACCGTGTCGATATCGACAGAGCCCATACGTTCACGGATAGCGCGCTCCATGCGCAGCAGACCGACACGATACTGGTTTTCCATCAGCTCGCCCACAGAGCGGACACGACGGTTCCCCAAGTTATCAATATCGTCAATCTGGCCGCGGCCATCCTTGAGTTCACACATCACCTTGATGGTGCGCAGGATGTCTTCCTTACGCAGCACGCGCACGGTGTCGGGCACATCCAGATCAAGACGCATGTTCATCTTCACGCGACCAACGGAAGACAGATCATAACGGTCAGGATCAAAGAACAGGCCGTGGAACATGGCTTCGGCTGTTTCAGCCGTCGGCGGCTCACCCGGACGCATGACACGATAGATATCAATCAGCGCTTCATCACGAGAGCTGTTTTTATCAACGGTCAGCGTATTACGGATCCACGGGCCATTGGCAGCATCAATCGCCAGCAACGGCAGTTCCGTCACACCTGCTTCTTCAAGAGCCGCCAGACGCGCTTCCGTGATTTCCTCACCGGCTTCGCCGTAGATTTCGCCCGTGTCGTAATTGACAATGTCGTGCGCGATGAAACGACCGATCAGGTCAATGTCACCCACCAGCACTTCACGGGTTTTTTCCGCAATCTTACGCACCATGCGCGCGGTCAGCTTAGCTTCCGCTTCAGCGACCACTTCACCGGTTTCAGCATCCACCAGCGGTGCCAGCAGCTTCAGGCCACGGAAAGCATCAGCATCGAACGGACGTGCCCAACCCTTGGGGGTTTTGACGAACTTCACTTCACCGTAGAAGTAGGACAGGATTTCGTTGTCATCCATACCCTTGATATCAAGGGCATCAACATCGCCACCCTCAGCAGCCTTCGCCTTGCGGGCGGCTTCAGAAGCAGCACCTTCAAGGGCGTAAAGCAGCGTGGTGACCGGCAGCTTACGCTTACGGTCAATACGGACGTAAATCAGATCCTTGGCGTCAAATTCAAAGTCAAGCCAGGAACCACGGTAGGGGATCACACGCGCGGCAAACAGATACTTGCCGGAAGAATGCGTCTTGCCTTTATCGTGATCGAAAAACACACCGGGAGAACGGTGCATCTGGCTGACAATAACACGCTCGGTGCCATTGATAATGAAGGTTCCGTTATCGGTCATCAGGGGCATGTCGCCCATGTACACCGGCTGCTCCTTGATATCGCGAATGGAGCGTGAACCTGTATCTTCATCCACGTCCCACACAATGAGACGCAGGATAACCTTCAGCGGGGCGGAAAACGTCAGACCGCGCTGAATGCACTCTTCAACATCATATTTGGGTTCTTCGAATTCGTAACTGACGAATTCAAGCCGCCCCCGACCAGCAAAATCGTTAATCGGGAAAACAGACCGGAAGACCTCCTGCAAACCTGTTGGCGTGCGCGCATCAGGCGATACATTTGCCTGAAGAAACGTCTCGTAAGACGCGCGCTGCACATCAATCAGGTTCGGCATCGGAGCGATTTCGGGAATCCGCCCGAAACTCTTGCGAATCCGCTTCCGTCCTGTGAACGATTTGGTGATTGCGTTCATCGTCGCTCCTGCCCCGCCCTTAGTACTCGGACCATCAGGCCTGCCGCCTTACCGCAGGCCTGATGGTCCGACCTTTTGTTTCAGGCCGCTTAGCCCTACCGGAAAACCCGGCGTAACACCCTGCTTCGAAACAGAACCCGAAACAGGCAAACGGGCAGAGGCGTTATACCTCCACCCGAAAACCTTTTCCATCACCTCACCGCAACGCGGCGAAGCTATGGCGAACTTATTTAATTTCGACGCTTGCGCCGTTGTCTTCAAGAGTCTTCTTGATTTTTTCGGCTTCGTCCTTGCTGGCACCTTCTTTGATGGTCTTCGGTGCACCTTCAACCAGATCCTTGGCTTCTTTCAGGCCCAGACCGGTGATGGCACGGATTTCCTTAATGACGTTGATCTTCTTGTCGCCAGCCTTGGCCAGGATCACGTCAAATTCGGTCTTTTCTTCTGCCGGAGCAGCAGCGGCACCCGGAGCAGCAGCGGCAGCAACAGCAACCGGAGCAGCAGCGGAAACGCCCCACTTTTCTTCGAGCAGCTTGGAAAGTTCAGCAGCTTCAAGAACCGTCAGAGCAGACAGTTCGTCAACGAGCTTGTTCAGATCAGCCATGATTAGACTTCCTAATATAAACACTGGTTAGCAAAGCGCAACCCCCTCAGCAGGAAGGCCACGCTCAATTGAAAACACACCCTTTTGCAAGGATATGGCTTTAGGCGGCTTCCGCCTCACCCGTTTTGGCATAGGCCCCAAAAACCCGAGCAAGCTGGCCAGCCGGTGCCTGGGTAACGCCTGCAATGCGTGTAGCCGGCGTGGAGATAAGACCCACGAGCTGCGCACGAAGCGTATCCAGAGACGGCAGTTCGGCCAGAGCCTTGATTCCGTCGGCATTCAATACCTGAGAACCAAGAGCGCCGCCGAGCAGCACAAGCTTGTCATTGGTTTTGGCGAACTCGACGATCACCTTTGCCACAGCCACAGGGTCTGCTGACCACGCAAGCGCGGTCGGCCCCTTCAGCAGCGGCGCGATGCCATCGAACTGGGTCCCATCCAGGGCGAGAGTTGCCAGCCGGTTTTTCGCGACTTTGTACGTCGCACCCGCTGCACGCACCTTGCGTCGCAGATCCGTCACATCAGCTACGGTCAGCCCGTCATTCCGGGTAACCACAACCATGGACGTTTCGGCAAACACGGCGGCAAGGGAAGCAACGAAGTCCCGCTTTTCCGTACGGTTCAAATCCCGTCTCCGTCTTGTTCTGCCCAGCACGAAGCCGATCAGAACGGGTTGCCCTCAGGATTTCATGACCACCATGAAATCCAGCTCGCCTGTCCTTGAACGGAATACCCGGAGCCTGCCGAACATACAGCCTGCAACCAGCATCCCCATCTTACCACCCGCAAGCCCTAGGGGGCTAATTACGGCCAAGCCGCGTGTGGTCTCGGACAGGTTCCGGAAGAATAGCCAGATGACCATCCTTCCCATGGTGCTGCGCCAGACAGAGCCTGACGCAGCAGCATTTCATACTCAGCCAGCGAAAGCTGAGATATCCAACTGAACACCCGGCCCCATGGTGGAGGACAGCGCTGCCTTTTTCAGGTACGTGCCTTTTGCACCAGACGGACGAGCCTTCTGCACGGCATCAATGAATGCGCGGGCATTTTCTTCCAGCTTGGCAGCGTCAAAAGAAGCCTTACCAATACCAGCGTGCACGATACCGGCCTTTTCAGCGCGGTATTCAACCTGACCGGACTTGGCTGCTTCAATCGCACCCTTAACGTCCATGGTCACGGTGCCCAGCTTGGGGTTCGGCATCAGACCACGCGGGCCGAGGATCTTACCCAGACGACCAACCAGAGCCATCATGTCCGGGGTGGCAATGCAGCGGTCGAAATTGATTTCGCCAGCCTGCACCTTTTCCATCAGGTCTTCTGCGCCAACAACGTCTGCACCGGCAGCCTGAGCTTCTTCAGCCTTGGCACCACGTGCGAACACGCCAACGCGCAGGGTCTTGCCCGTGCCATTCGGCAGGGACACGAAACCACGGACCATCTGGTCAGCATGACGGGGGTCAATGCCGAGGTTCAGGGAGATTTCAACCGTTTCGTCAAACTTGGCGGTTGCGTTGCTCTTTACCAGAGCAATTGCCTGATCCAGCCCATAAGCCTGACCGTGCGTTACTTTTGCCTGCGCAGCGGCAAAACGCTTATTCTTGGCCATGCTCTCAGCCCTCCACCGTCAGACCCATGGAGCGAGCGGAACCAACCAGCATCCGCACTGCACCATCGATATCGTTGGCGTTCATGTCTTTGAACTTCTGCTCAGCAATTTCACGCAGCTGATCCATGGTCACCTTACCCACGGCGGCGCTCTTGCCTACAGTCTGGCTGCCCTTGGAAACCTTGGCGGCCTTCAACAGGAAGTACGTGTTCGGCGGGGTCTTGGTGATGAAGCTGAACGTACGGTCTGCATAAGCGGTGATGACGACCGGAATCGGCATACCGGGCTCAAGACCCTGGGTCTTGGCGTTGAATTCTTTACAGAACTGCATGATGTTCAGACCACGCTGACCGAGCGCGGGACCAACCGGCGGCGAAGGATTCGCCTTGCCAGCGGGAATCTGAAGCTTGATGTAGCCAACAACTTTTTTGGCCATATCCGGGACTCCTCTTGTTGAACCCGGACCGCGGTTCATTCGACTCTTTTGCACCATGGATATGGCGCAGGAAGAACCTCCCGCGTTCCGATAGGAAAGGCGCGCTTACCGGGGCGTATCCGTTCTGTCAAGGGGCTGAGAGGTTTTTGATACCCCCTGCCCTGTCAGATCAGAGGATGCGGGATCGGCATTTGTGTCAATACCAGCCAGCGGTTTGGCGTGGCGCAAATTGCCATATTGCAGCGGATGGAACGGCATGATCTTGTCCGGCTTGGGCAGTTCAGCACGAGACCACCCGCCCCCCAATGCACGGATAAGCTGCACACGGGCATCCACGGCACGGGTTTCCACCTGCACCAGCGCAATGCGTGCCTGTAGCGCCGCCACCTGCGCAACCACCACATCCAAATAGTTGGTCAGGCCGCCAGTATAGAGCGCCATGGTCATGCTCTGCGTGCGGAGCGCTGCATCAACCGCGCCACTCTGTTGCTGGGCTTCCGTTTTCAGGCGCGAGGTACGGGTCAGGTTGTCTTCCACTTCCTGAAACGCATCCAGCACGGTGCTCCGATACAGATCCTCTTCCTGCCTATATTGCGACCAGTTCCGTTGCAGTTCCGCACGCCGCAGACCGCCCTGGAAAAGAGGCAGAAGCGCCTGCACACCAAACTGGTACATGGAATTGGAGAGCGACGCGAGATCGAACCCGTTATCCATGAACCCTGTCATGGCGTTGAAGGTTATGTGCGGATAGAACGCCGCGCGGGACACACCAATCGCACGATTGGCCTGCGCCATCCGCCGCTCAGCCGCTGCAATATCCGGCCTGCGCTCCAGCAGGGTAGCCGGCAGCGCCACAGGAGGCTGCAGTTCTGTAAAGCTGAGCCGGGTTGTCGGCGCGATATGGAAGGATGCCGGAGCCTCATTCACCAGCACGGCAATGGCATGTTCCATCACGTCCCGCTGGGCCTTGATGTCCGTCTCCTGCGCCTGCGTGGCGTAAAGCTGCGCCTCCGCACGCGAGACATCCATGCCGGGCGCAATGGCACCGGCGAGCCTCATTTTAGTGACCTGCACGGCGGTCTGATAATAGCGGATGGAATCCTTATAAACCGCATCCTGCGCATCCAGCCCACGCAACAGAACGTAGTCACTCGCCAGTTCAGCCTGTAGGCTCAGCCGGGCCAGAGCATATTGTGCCGCAGCCTCCTGCGTGCGCTGTTTGCTCATCCGCACCTTGTTGCGGATGGCAGACCAGAAATCAGGCTCCCACGTTGCCGTTGCCGAATATTGCTCGGAGGACATATAGACCGGCCCCTGAGACCCGGCCCCACGCCAGAGCCTGTGCCGGGAGCCTTTGTATTTCTCTCCAGCCGCCATGCCGTTGAGTTGCGGATAGAGGTGGGATTTTGCCTCCATCGCCACATCACGGGCCTGCATGAAGGCCTCAGCCTGGGCCTGAAGGTCCGGGTTCAGGCGCATGGCCTGATCTTCCAACTGGTTGAGTTCCGGGTCCCCCAGCATGGTCCACCAGTCAGACCGGATGGCATCATCAGAAGGATGGGCTGCGCGCAGCACGCCTTGCTCGCCCCAGTTTTCCGGTAACTTGAGGGGGGTAGGCTTGTAGCGGGGCGCCATATCGCAACCGGACAACATGGTTGCAAGAGACAGCCCTAGCAGAAACCCCGAACGCACCGTTTTACGAGACGCCATCCGCACCGTCATTGACGCCCTCCAGCCTCAGGGCCGGGGCGTTCATCTTCGGGCATGGCCCGCGTATCATCCTTGTTGGTGTCGTCCGCAGCGGGCTTAGGCTTGGTGGCTGGCTTTTTGGACGGAAGATTGTAACCCGGCGTGCCTTTGACAATTCTAACTTCCTGCCCATCCAGCAGCCCGGCAGATGGGCTGTTCACCACGCGATCTGTTTTTTTCACCCCGCTCAGAATTTGCACGGTCGTTCCCAGATTGGTGCCGACCGTCACATTGACCAGATGCACATGGTTGGAATCATCCACCAGCGCCACCTGCGTTCCTTCTGCCCGGAATATGATGGCCCCTTCAGGCAGAATCAGCATGTCCTCATCACCCGGCGCGCTGAAATGCGCCGTGGCGTAGGAATTGGGCCATAGCTCGCCGGATTTGTTATCCAGCGTTAGTTCCGTTGTCACCGTGCGGGTTGAGGCATTGAAAGCCGACGCCGTGGCGAGGAACTTGGCCTTGAACGTGCGATCCGGATATTGCGGAATGCTCAGATCCGCCTCCAGCCGAGGGGAAATGATATCCGCGTAATCCTGCGGCACCGCCACAAACACGCGCATGGCATGCACATCCGCCACGCTGAACAGTTCGGTCGCGTTACCGTGGGCATCCACATCCCCGCGCCCGGCATTCACGTAGTCACCCACATCGGCAAAACGCGACGTGACGACGCCATCAAACGGCGCGACGATTTTCTTGAACCCTTCAAGGGCCGCAAACCGCTCGACCTCATGCTCGGCCGCTTCAACCTGCGCTTTCTGCGCCTCCGCATTGGCGGCCTGTACATCCACCTCCTGCTGAGAAACAGCCTGCGTGCCCTGCAACGCCTTCCAACGTTTCGCGGTAATCTGGGCCAGTTTATAGCGGGCCTGCGCCACGTTCAGGTTGGCTTTGGCGGCAGCGTACTGAGCATCCAGACCCGGGGTGTCAATTTCTGCCAGCACATCGCCAGCCTTCACCACGGCGCCGAAGTCCTTGTACCACATTTTCACGTAGCCAGAGACCTGCGCATAGATGGGTGCCTGATACCATGCGGCAATGTTGGCGGGCAGAGACAGCTTGCGCACGGATGGCCCCGGCTGCGGGTAGATCACCTGCACCGCTGGCGTGGCATCCCGCGCGGTTTCCTGCGCCAGATTCATGTAATTGGAATGACGTTCGACAATCCCGACCACAGCCAGAATGACCGCAGCGCCCCCTACCAGAGCAATCCCTAACTTACGGCGGGATGAGGAAGGCGCTGGCTGGGTATCATGACGCTCCGTGTGATCATGATCGCCCTCGTTCTGCGCGCTCATGCGCTTTCTCCCTCTTCCGTCGTCACCGGCTTTTTTCGATTATGCAGCATTGCGAACACGCAGGGCACAAACAGCAGGGTGGCCACCGTGGCCACCATCAGGCCACCCATGACCGCCTTACCCAGCGGCGCGTTCTGTGAATTACTCAGAGACATCGGCAACATACCGATAATCATGGCAGACGCCGTCATCAGCACGGGGCGGATACGTTCAAACCCGGCCTCAATGGCCGCCGCAATGGCATCCCCATGCTCTTCCAGCCGTTCCCGCGCAAAGGATACCACAAGAATGGCGTTTGCCGTGGCAGTGCCCATGCACATGATGGCCCCCGTCAGTGCGGGCACGGACAGGGTGGTGTGGGTCAGGAACAGGCTCCAGGAAATACCCGCCAGCGCACCGGGCAGCGCGGTGATGATGATGAACGGGTCCAGCCAGGACTGGAAGTTGACCACAATAAGCAGGTACACCAGCAGCACGGACATGGCCAAGCCACCCAGAAGCTGTGCGTAGGCACTGTTCATGGTCACAGCCTGACCGCGCACTTCCAGCGTGGAGCCACGCGGCAGATCAGGCCGCACTTCGTCCACAATCCGCTCTACTTCACGCGAGACTGTGCCGAGATCTATCCCCTCATTAGAGGCATAGATATCAAACACCGGCATGATGTTGTAATGCGCCACTTCGCCCGGTGTGCCGATCTGCTCAATATGGCTCAGGCCACCCAGAATTTGCGGAGGCTGGCCCGTTGGGTTGCCGTCCCCCTTATCAATGGGCGTAATTTCCAGATCGTTCATGGTTTGCAGGAACGTGGCTGGGGTCTGGATATCAATCAGATGCGAAACGCCCGTCTTTGTGTCCAGCCAGTACACCTGCCCGACCTGCGAGCTACCCGAGAGGGACACAAGCGCGTTGTTAGCAACGTCTGATTCTGTAATACCCGTGCCCAGTGCGTATGTCCGGCGTGCGTTCACCCGCAGGGTGGGCGTGGTCATGGGCTGCTGGACGGACACATCTGTCAGACCCGTGACATGCCGCAGCCGGTCAGCCAGACGGTTGGCAAAGCGGAAATTGTCCGCAAGGTTACGCCCCACCACCTGCACATCAATCGGTGACGGCAGACCGAAGTTCAGAATTTTGGCAGTCAGATCCCCCGGCAGGAAGGAAATCTGCGTGCCGGGAAATTTCTCCTTCAGGTTGCGCCGCAGCATCTTCCGATACTCGGCCACCGGAGAATCCGGGTCCTTGAGGGAGATGGTGAGATCACAATCCTGCGTGCCAACTGTTGGTGTTGGAATGTACGCCTGATTCAGCGGGCTAAACGGTAAACCGCAGTTATCGACAATGCTTTCCACCTGACCGTTGAGCGTGCGTTCGATCTCATCATTGACCAACTGTGAAATCTTGCCTGCTTCTGAAAGCTTGGTGCCGAGTGGCGCACGCATGTGAATGGCCATGGTGTCGGAATTGATTTCTGGGAAGAAATCCTGCCCGACAAAAAACAGCAGACCAAGCGAGCCGATGGAGCACAGAACAAATACAGGCACAAAGGTGCCACGCGTTGCTACCAGATGGGTCAGCAGATCCTGATACCCATGGCGGAACTGCTCGAACTTGCGTTCAAACCCTTTCTGGAACCGACCGAAAATGGTTTTGGGCTGCTGCGGGCCATGGGCGTGTGCCGCCACCTGCGCTGCCAGCATGTATTTCGCCATGGTCGGCACAAGGGTTCGGGACAGAATGAACGAAGCGATCATGGCAAAGATAATGGCTTCTGCCATGGGCATGAACAGCCAGCCCGCAACGCCCGTCAACTGGAACAGTGGCATCCACACAATACAGATGCACAGCGTGGACACGAAGGTCGGGATAACAATCTGGTTGGCCGCATCAATAATGGCGGTCTCCAGATCCTTGTCCATTTCAAGGTGAGCATCGATGTTTTCGATCATCACCGTGGCGTCATCCACCAGAATACCAACGGCCAGCGCAAGGCCACCCAGTGTCATGACGTTGATGGTCTGCCCAGCCCAGCCCAGCCCGATAATGGAGCACAGCATGGCCAGCGGAATGGAGGTGGCAATAATGACCGTGGAACGCCAGGACCCCAGAAACAGCAGCACCACAAGACCCGTCAGACAGGCGGCGGTGAGCATTTCACGCAGCACGTCCTGCACGGATTCCTTCACGAAGGTGGAAGCGTCATTCAGAACCTTGATGTCCACACCCGGCGGCAGGGTTTTGGTAATGCCCGGCAGCAGTTTCTTCACACCGGACACAACATCCAGCGTTGAGGCATCACCGCTTTTCATCACCACAATCAGCACGCCCTGCTGGCCTTTGACCAGCACGAGGTTTGTCTGCGGCGGGCCACCCTGATGCACCCACGCCACATCCTGCAGGCGGACAACAGCGTTCCCCACCTGCTTGATGGGCAACATGTTCAATTCATCCAGCGCACGGGGCGAGGCGTTGGTCTGCACCATCCAGTCAAACGCGCCGATGCGCTGATCCCCAGCAGGCAGCACAATGTTCTGGCTGTTCAACGCACGGGAGACATCCACCGGAGACAACTGGTGCGCCAGCAGCTTGATGGGGTCCAGATCCACCATCACGTTGCCGGGCTGCCCCCCATACGGGTTGGGAATGGCGGCCCCCGCTACGGAGACCAGCGCAGGCCGGATCAGGTTGGAGGACATGTCATAAATCTGTGAGGCCGTCATGGAGGTGGAAGACACCTGCAACGTGATGACCGGCACGGATGATGCATTATAGGCCAGAACCAGCGGCGGCGTGGAGCCGGTTGGCATCTGTTTGATGACTGTCTGGGAAACGGATGTGATCTGCGTCTGGGCGACAGCCGTATCGGTTCCGGGTTGGAAATAGATCTTAACAATTCCGCGCCCGTAATAAGACTGACTTTCTATGTGCTCGATATTATTGACCGTCGCTGTCAGGGCGCGCTCATAATAATACACAACACGGCCGGACATATCTTCTGGCATAAGGCCAGTATAAGTCCACACAACAGCCACAACGGGAATTTTGATACTGGGGAAGACGTCCGTTGGTGTCGTGAATACTCCCCTGATGCCGAACACCATAATGAGGATCGACAGAACGACAAATGTGTATGGCTTTTTAAGCGCCGTAACCACAATCTCATTCATGTGTCCCACCTCCGGTAAAGACACACAAATGGCTGCATCCAGATGAATCAGTCATACCTACGTGAGATACAGATATCCTTCTCAAGCGCCAATAAAAATGCTTTTAATCAGGCCGTATAAATGCATTTGTCATTGAAATATAATCCTGAAGCAGGTGCCTCGCCCGCCGGCCCCTTCCTCCACCACCACAGTGGCGTCATGCATATGCGCAATGGCTGAGACCAGACTGAGTCCAAGCCCGCTTCCGGGCACGTGTCGGCTTTTGTCAGAGCGATAAAAACGGGTCAGCACGGCCTCGCGCTCGCCTTGGGCTATCCCGATCCCGGTATCCGTAACCGCCAGAACGGCCTTGTCCGCCTGCCGCATGACGGCCACCGTCACCTGCCCGCCCTCCGGCGTGAACTTGATGGCGTTGTCCACCAGATTAGCCAGAAGCTCGATCAGCAGATGCCTGTCCCCATCTATCTGAACCGGCGTAGTGCCTACCTGCGTGACAAGGTGGATTCCTTCCGTTTCCGCAATGGGTTCATACAGATCCACAACATCCGCCACCAGATCGGCCAGATTGAGGGAAGCAAAGCCAGCCCGACGACGGCTGCTTTCAATTTCGGCAATCCGCAGCAAAGCCGTGATAATTGCCAGACACTGGTCCAGATCATCCACTGCGCGGGAGACAGCCCCCTCCAGCGTATCGCGCGGGCCGCCGGTGGAAAGCGCCCGCTCCAGCTTGGCCCGCACGCGGGAGAGCGGTGTACGCAGATCATGGGCGATATCGTTCCCTACCTCGCGCATGCCATTCATCAGGCTTTCCAGCCGGTCCAGCATGCGGTTCACACTTCCCGCAAGCCGTTCCAGATCATCACGCTCCTTGCCCGCAGGCAGGCGTTCATGAATATCGCCTGCCATAATCAGGTCTATCGCCTCATGCATGTCTTTCACGCGGGAGAGGGCGCGATGGCTGAGCACCATCCCCAGCAACAGCGCGAACAGCAAGGTCGGCACGGCCGCCAGCACCGTGGCATGCCGGAGCATGAGTTTCTGTTCTGCGAGAAGATGAAAACTGCGCCCCAGCACCAGAATATTGCCATCCGCCAGCGTGACAGCCAGCAGGCGCAACGGATAGGCGGCCCCTTCTTCCGGGTAGATTTCAATATTATGAGGTTTGCCGTCTGCTTTCAGGCCCCGAGGCCAGGACCGCAGATCACCTGTAATCAGGGCATGGCCGGGGTCAAACAGCCCTGCGCTGCTGATAACCAGCCGCATATCATCCGTCGCACGTTTCCGGATAACGTATTCCAGATGCTCCGGCGTCATTTCAGCAAGCAGTTTGGCTTCACCACGCAGCAGTTCAGTAGAACGATGAGATTCCACCGCCTCCATCTGCGTATATACCAGCGCAAACTGCATCACCATCACGCCCGCCATGGCGGCCAGCGCCATAAGAGTGAGGCGGAATGCGGCGGTGCGGAAAAGCTCAGTCAGGAACACGCAGCAGGAATCCGGTGCCACGAATGCTTCTGATCAATGGTTCCTCGCCCGGAGCATCAACCTTGCGACGCAGTTTACCGATATGCACATCCACCAGATTGGTGCGCGGAATAAAGCGATACTGCCACACATCTTCCAGCAACATGGACCGGGTGAGCACCTGATCCGGCCTGCGCATCAGATATTCCAGAAGCCGGAACTCACGCGGCAGCAGTTCAATCTCTCGCCCATCCCGCCAGACGCGGCGCTCGATCAGATCCATCTCCAACGGCCCCACGCGCAGGCGCGTGCTGCGGGTATCATCCGGACGGCGCAGCAGCGCCTCAACCCGTGCCAGCAGTTCTTCCATGGCAAAGGGCTTGGTTAGGTAATCATCACCGCCCGCCTTCAGACCGGTCACGCGGTCATCCACGGCGGAAAGAGCAGACAGCACAAGAACAGGCGTGCGGATGCCGCGCTGACGCAGGGTTTCGATAACCGTCAGGCCATCCATGCCGGGCAACAGACGGTCCACCACCATTACATCCACACCACCCGCCAGCGCCGCCGCAAGACCAGCATCGCCTGTGGCACGATGCTGCACATCCAGACCGTGGGCTGTCAGTTCCCCAACAATTTCTTCAGCAATGGTGCTATCGTCTTCTATCAGAAGAACCGCGCCACGGGGCTGATTTTCCTGCCCTGTGCCGTTATCACCCTGTGCTGTTTCCAATGCCGTTTCGTCATTCATATCTGTTCTGATGCTGTCTTCTGTGGGGTTACGCCAGTAAATTCCATTTCAGAGTGAGAGACACCTGCTGGGGGAAGTCCCCCTTCTCCCTCTGGTTTCCGGGCCGAGCTTTCAGGCACCATACTCCCTTCCGTGTCTTCCGGGCCATCAAGTTCTCGCAAACGGCGGCTGACAACCCGCGTGCGCCGCCGCGCTTCCTCAATGGAGGAAGACATGGCCTGTGCATTCCGGGCCAGTTTTTCCAACACGCCGTCCATCTTGATCATTTCCTGACGGGTGGCCCCCAACAGCCGGGCTATTGTTTCCGTCCGGTCTTCCAGCGCGAGGGTCACATACCCCAGATGCACCGTGCGCAACATGGCGGGCATCAGGGCTGGCCCCATGATCATGACACGGCAGGTCCGGCTGATTTCATCAAACAGGCCCGGAATACGCGCGGCCTCCGCATATAATCCATCGGTTGGCAGATAGAGCACGGCAAATTCAACCGTTCTGGGCGGCTGAATGTATTTGGCGGCAATTTTACGCGCTTCCAGCCGCATCGTGTTTTCAAGCGCCTTGCGTGCGGCCTTTTCCCCCACCGCATCCCCTTCTTCCGCCGCGTTCAGAAGGCGCTCGTACGCCTCGGTGGGGAATTTGCTGTCAATGGCCATAACGGGCGGCGTGCTGGCACGCACCGGCATGCGGATGGCAAATTCAACCACATCATTCCCGGGCCCCAGCCGCACGTTTGACTCATACGCGCCTTCGGGCAGCACATCATCCAGAATGGCCTTGAGCTGCGCCTCCCCCCAGCCACCACGGGTCTTCACATTGCTGAACAGACGTTTGAGATCACTGATCTGCGCTGTCATGGCCCGGACCTCCCCCATGGCCTTCTGCATGGCGGAAAACTGCTCCAGCACGCGCTGGAAGGAAGTCTGCATCTGGCGTTCAACGGCCTCATGCAACTGCTCTGTCACCGCTGTGCGAATGGCCCCCAACTGACGGGCAGAGGCCTCGGCCATCTCACGCAGAGCTTCCGACTGCGCTGCGCGGGCTTCGGCCTGCTCTCGCCCCATGCTGCCCGCTATGCCGCCCAGCCGCTCGGCCATTTCCGCGCGCATCTGTTCAATCCGCGCCATCATGCCCCGCTCCATTTCAGAGAGGGTGCCGCGTTGCTGTGCTACCTCCGATCGGCTGACTGCTGCCTCGCGCTCTATCAACACATACAGCTTGGCCAGCAGATCAGCGTCCGCCCCGCCTTCCTGCGGGCGGGGACGCAAAAACAGGGCCATCGCCGCACCCAGCACGAGCGCCCCCACAGCAACGCCCACAAGCAGCATACTATTCTCCATAAGCCCTTCTGATCACCCCGCCGGAAAAAAGGGGCATGCATGCAACATGTGATGATCCAATTCACTCTTATCACGACAATGCAATGACATCCCTTTGATAACAATGGTATGAGGTTTGCCGCGCAAATAGCTGCTTTACAAGAATAACGAACAAACAGGAAACTTACGCGTGTCCCTGCCTAGCCATTCTTCTGCTTCCGGTCGCAGCCATTCTTTGTATCTTCAGGTTATTATTGCTGTTGTTACAGGCATTCTGGTTGGATATTTTTTCCCCAATATCGGCGCATCGCTCCGCCCTCTGGGGGATGGTTTTGTCAAACTGATCAAGATGGTGATTGCACCAGTTATTTTTCTGACTGTGTGCACCGGCATTGCCGGTATGGCAGACCTGAAGCAGACAGGCCGCGTGGCAGGCAAGGCCATGGCCTACTTCCTGTTTTTCTCCACTTTCGCGCTTGTTGTGGGCATGATTGTCGCCAACGTGGCGCGCCCCGGCGCCGGTTTGCATATCAAGCCGGAATCTCTGGATGCGGGGTCCGTGGCCTCCTTTGTGAGTGAAGCCCACTCCCACTCCTTTACAGAATTCCTGATGCGCATCATCCCCGCCACAACGGCAGGGGCCTTCACATCTGGCGAAATTCTTCAGGTTCTGCTGGTGGCCATCCTGTTTGGTATCAGTCTGGCCAAGATGGGGCCTGCGGGGGAAAAAGTGCTGACCCTGTTCCGCAGCCTGACGGAACTGGTGTTCGGCGTGGTGCGGCTGGTGATGTATGTGGCGCCTATCGGGGCATTTGGCGCCATGGCGTTTACGGTCGGCAAGTTTGGTGTGGCGTCTATCGGCCACCTGATCGAACTGGTGCTGGCCTTTTACCTTACGGCCATTCTTTTTGTGTGCGGCATTCTTGGCATTGTCACCCGCCTGATGGGGTTCAGCATCCTGCGTCTGCTAAGCTACCTGAAGGAAGAACTGCTGATTGTGCTTGGCACCAGTTCTTCTGAATCTGCGCTGCCCGGCCTTATTTCCAAACTGGAAAATGCTGGCTGCCCGCAAGGAATTGTGGGGCTGGTAGTGCCCATGGGCTATTCTTTCAATCTGGATGGCACCAACATCTACATGACACTCGCCGCCCTGTTCATTGCGCAGGCCACAGATGTGCACCTCAGCCTTGGCGAGCAGACGGCGCTGCTGCTGGTGGCCATGGTCAGCTCAAAAGGGGCTGCGGGAGTAACTGGTGCAGGCTTTATCACGCTGGCAGCCACCCTCTCCGTTGTGCCAACCGTGCCTGTGGCGGGCATGGCGCTTATTCTGGGCATTGACCGCTTCATGTCAGAATGTCGGTCTCTCACCAATCTGGTGGGGAACGCGGTGGCCGCCATTGTCATTTCCCGGTGGGAAAATGCGCTGGATACAACCCAACTGCATGCCGCGCTTGAAAACCGGAAACCCGAATAAGGGCAAACTGCTCCGTCCAGTCTGCCACGCAACTTCTGTATCAGAACCGGCTTAGAGACTGTTTGAAATGTCTGTCAGGGCGCATGGCTGCGCTTTTCAAACAGTTCTCAGGCTTTTTAAAAACAACGGAGATCCGGAATGACCACGGCGCAGCGTCTGCGTGGTATTCTGGCAGGGTCCGCCGGGAACCTGCTGGAATATTATGACTGGTATGTTTACTCCTCTTTCACCATTTACTTCGCACATGCCTTTTTCCCCCGTGGCAATGAAACCGCAGAACTTCTGAACGCTGCCGCCATTTTTGCCGTTGGCTTTTTCATGCGCCCAATCGGCGGCTGGCTGCTGGGCGTAGCGGCTGACCGCTATGGTCGTCGCTGGGCTTTGACTCTTTCTGTTACCGCCATGTGCCTGGGCTCTCTCGCCATTGCCGTCTGCCCCACCTATACGCAGATCGGCCTGCTGGCGCCCGCCGTGCTGCTTGTGGCGCGCTTGGTGCAGGGCCTCAGCCTGGGTGGAGAATATGGGGCCTCCGCCACCTATCTGGCGGAGATGTCTAGCCCACAGAACCGCGGTTTCTGGTCCGGTTTTCTCTACGTCACGCTTGTCATGGGCCAGTTGCTCGCGCTTATTATCCTGCTGCTGATGCAGTATGTGTTTCTGACGCCCCATCAGATTGAAGTATGGGGCTGGCGTATTCCCTTCCTGCTGGGTGCTGCTGGTGCAGTGCTGATCTTCTGGCTCCGGCGGCAGATGCAGGAAAGTGAACGCTTTGAGCGCAGCCATGAAAAACATGAACAAGGCGGCCTGCGCGTTCTGCTTCAGCATAAGCGCTCCGTCCTGACCGTATGCGGCATGACGCTGGGTGGCACGGTGGTGTTCTATACGTACACCATCTACATGCAGAAATACCTCGCCAACACACTTGGGTTCCCCAAGGACACCGCCACGCTGGTGTCCTCCGCGTCACTGCTTGCCTTCGCATTGATGCAGCCTGCGTTCGGAGCCTTGTCTGACCGGATTGGACGTAAACCGCTTCTGCTTTATTTTGGCATTTGCGCAACGTTGGGCACTGTGCCGCTGCTGACACTTCTCTCCGGCGTCCATTCTCCATGGGCAGCCTTCGGGCTGATTACGGGAGCCTTGGGCATTGCCTCCGGCTATACATCCATCAACGCCATCGTGAAGGCTGAACTGTTCCCTACACAGGTCCGCGCATTGGGGGTGGCTCTGCCTTATGCCGTTACCGTTTCCCTGTTCGGGGGCACCACGGAGTATATTGCGCTCTGGTGCCGTCAGGCCGGGCATGACATCTGGTTTGCCTATTATGTTTCCATCTGCGCGGCAGTCACATTGCTGACGGTGCTGACCCTGCGCAAAACCGATCGGCTCAGCGAAGAAAACGGCTCTTCCACGCCTCATACATTACAAAAAAATTAGGAAGAGGCCAAAATCGCCCGCAATGGGCCTTTAAATTGCCATGAGCGAGCGCATTATTTGAAAGCAGAGAAGAGGAGTGGTTCGCCTCTCCCTTCCCGTTTTCAGGAGGCATACATCATGCGCCGTATGACAAAACTTCTTCTTGCTCTGCCCATTATTGCTGGCACTGCGCTGGCAAGCGTTCCGGCAGCCGAGGCGCATCCTGGCCCCAATTGGGGCGGTGGCCCGCGCTGGCATTCTCCCCCGCCGCCGCGTGGCTACTGGGGCGGTGGCCCCCGCGGCTGGCACCGGGGTGGAAATGGCGGAGCCATTGCCGGAGCCGTTATTGGTGGGCTGGCAGTCGGAGCTCTGGCCGGAGCCGCCCTTGGTAATGCAGCACCTCCCCCGCCCGTGGCCTATGCGCCGCCGCCACCTCCTCCGCCGCCGGTTTATGCTGTCCCGGCTGTGCCAGTGGCACCTGCACCCGGCTATTATGCTGCTCCGGGTGGCTATTACTCCGGCTGGTAAGACCCAGCCGGTTTCCGACCTTTTCTTCCCCAGCCGCACGGTTTGGCTGGGTTCATCCTGCTGAGCCACATCATCAGGAAATCTTACAGCGTCGGCTGAAAGCTGCATCTCGCCTCGCAGCTCAGGATCAATCTGCGGGGCACAAAGACTATAGGCCTGAATGCAGCCCCATAGTCTTTGTGCCCCGCAGATATATGACTTACAGAGCCTGCGCCGCTTCCAGCACGGCCTCAACATGCCCTGGCACTTTGACCTTGCGCCAGATGCGAGCAAGTTTACCATCTGCGCCAATCAGAAACGTTGTACGATCAACACCCATATAGGTTTTTCCGTACAGAGACTTCTCTCCCCACACGCCATAGGCTTCCGTCACGTCTCCTTTTTCATCAGATGCAAGCGGAAAGGTGAGATCAAATTTATCGGCAAAAGCGTCCAGCTTTTTCACGGGATCACGAGAGACGCCAATAACGCTCAAACCGGCAGACTCAAACTGCTTTAGCGCCTCATTAAACCCGCATGCTTCCTTCGTGCAGCCGGGCGTGTCTGCCTTGGGGTAGAAATAGAGCACAAAGGGTTTGCCTTTAAAGTCAGCAAAGCTGACATGGCGGTCACGGCTGGCAGGCATGGAAAAATCAGGGGCAATATCCCCTTCCTGTAAAATCTGTTCATCGGCCATGCTGGTTCTCCTTGTTCCGCGCGTTAGGGCACACGCTGTCTCTCAACCGTAGCGGCCACAGGCGCAAACCGGAAGACACGCTTGCGGCAGCCTTCCGGCTTTCGCTCTCCCTAGAATGCAGTCAATGCCACACTGGCAGCCGCATCAAGCCGAGCATCTGAAAACATCGTCAGATTGGACTGGCTGCGCTTTCCGCGACCCAATGAAAATCAAGAATGTCCGTCCAGTCCTTCGTCATAAGCTTGGAGGAGGACCTGCGTTCACTCCCCATCTTCCTCAACCCTTGACGTTAGTCCGCCCCTGATGGCTGCCGGAAGCCCCAACGCACACCGTCCTACGTATGGGAATGCGGAAGGTTCGCTTCCACCATCACTTCGGCGAAGGCGTCTCCCTCCGCCACAGGGCCGACCACTCGGGCAAAACAGGCCCGCACATTGCGCGCCAGAGCTGTTGTGCGCGTGAGAAGTGTGACCACGCTTTCCATCTCCATAGCGTGAAGCAGAACAGCCAAGGTTGGCGGTGCAAGCTCCCGCTCCAGATCAAGCGGAGGAACCGGTCCGCACAGCAGACGCAGCAGACACTGGAGTCGCCGCCAGACGGCATCAGCCTCCAGCAGAAGGGCCGTGTCGTCAGGTGTTAGTAATCCAGCCTTACCCAGCCGGGTCAACGCCCGACGGGTGCAGGGATCACGCACACTTCTATCAGCCGCCACCAGTTGCAGGCTCTGGGCCACAAATTCCACTTCTATCAGGCCGCCTGCGCGCCGTTTGATATCCCATGGGCTGGAGGCTGGCAGATCACGGGCCAGACGGGCCCGCATGGCCCGCGCATCTTCAAGCACGCCTGCGGGCACCGGAGCCTTGCTTTGTATCTCACCATCCAGAATACGCCGCAGATCGTCCTGCACCTCGCGCTTCAGGCCAACCGGCGCGCTGATGATACGGGCACGCGTCAACGCCATGCGCTCCCACGTCCAGGCGGCCTCCGTATGATATTTCAGAAAGGCACGGCGTGACACAGCCACTGGTCCCGCTGCACCGGAGGGCCGTAACCGCATATCTACGGCATAAAGCGGCCCCTCCGGCCCCGGCGCGGTTAGCGCCGCAATAAACGCGTGCGCCAGACGCGTATAATATTGGGCCACGGCAACGGAGCGCGGGGCGGCCAATACAAGCCCTTCCGGCGTTTTCTGCGGCGGAGTTTTGGGCACAATACTGGCCTGAACCTCTTCCGGGTGGTCAAATATCAAAAGCAGATCAAGGTCTGAACCGGGCATCATTTCTCTGGAACCCGCCTTGCCCAGCGCAATAACCGCTATGCCACCACCGGGCACGCGCCCGTAACGGCGCACGTGATCTTTCTCTACCGCCTGTTTCAGCACGATCATGATGGTGTCAGCCAAGGCGGTGCGCGCACGCTCGGCCTCATTTTCGCTCATGCGCCCTTCCAGCACGGCTACGGAAAGGCGAAACTCTTCTCCGCGCAGCAAGGGGCGCAGAGCAGTCACCAGCAGGTCTGTGTGCTCCACTTCCGCCGCCAACTGGCGCAGGCGGGCCTGCACGTTTCGCCCCTCTTCCGGTTCAGGCTCCAACAAGCCTTCAAGTGCTGAAGGCGTATCTGCCAGATGGTTGGCCAGAAAGGCAGAGGCATCAAAAAGGGCGGCAATACGGTCTATCAGCGCCGGATTGCGTTCAAACAGGGAGAGAAGCTGCACCCCGGCATGTTGACGGGCCAGCAAGGTATCAAACCGCCGTAAGCAGGCCAGCGGGTTACTGCGCGCGGCAAAGCTGGCCAGCAAGGCAGGTAACAGAGCCCGCAGCAGCGCATGGGCCCGCTCAGACCGCAGCGCCCGCAAACTGTTGCCTTGCCAGCGGGCCAGAACCTGCGCGGCTTCTGCCGCCTGATCGGCCGGAAAACCGACATTCTGAAGCAGCGTGGGGGAGTTTTCATCGTCCGGCGCAATGGCCAGAAGGGCCGTTTCCGCTTCTTCCGCCGCCTGTGGCTGGCTGACAAAATGGCGCTCAAAAATACGCCTTGCTTCACGCATACGCGGCAGCAGGTCCAGCGCCAGTGCTTCACCGTCTGCATAGTTCATGAACACGGCAAACGCGTGAAAGGCCTCCGGCTGTTCGGGCAGGGAGTGCGTCTGGTGGTCGGCCCGCATTTGCAGCCGGTGCTCGGCATCTCGCAGCAGGCGATAGGTGCGGGCCAGAACCTCGGCTTCCTCCCGCGGGATGTAAGCCGAGCCCACCAGTTTTTTCAGCGCGCCGAAGGTTGTTTTCTCACGCAAAGCGGGCACGCGACCGCCCCACACAAGCTGCATGGCCTGCGCAATAAACTCAATTTCCCGAATGCCGCCCTGCCCCAGCTTCAGGTTATGGCCCAGTAGCCATTGCATGCTGGCGGCGGGATCAGCCAGCACACTGTCAGGCATCTCGGCAAGGCCGGTGCGCCCGACATTACGGTAACGGTCAATCCGCGCCTTCATGGTGTGGATATCGTCAATCAACGCGAAATCAAGATGCCGACGCCACACAAAAGGGCGGATGGCCGCCAGAAAATCCCGCCCCAGCTTGAGGTCTCCCGCCACCGGGCGCGCCTTGATCATGGCGGCGCGTTCCCACGTCTGGCCAAGGCTTTCATAATACAGGATGGCAGCCTGCACCGAGACTGCGGCTGGCGTGGAAGATGGGTCCGGCCTCAGACGAAGATCGGTACGGAAAACGTAGCCATTCGCATCCCGCGCTTCCATGAGGCTGACAAGATCGCTAGTCATACGGATGAACACGCGCCGCACGGCATCCGGCTGCTTGTGACCTGAGGGGTCATACAGCACCATCAGGTCTATATCGGAGGAGAAATTCAGTTCCCGTGCCCCGAGCTTTCCCATCGCCAGAACAAAAAAACCACAACCGTATGTCGGGCGTTTGGGGTCACGTAACTGAAGCTGACCGGATTGATGGGCGACCCATAACAAATGCCTGACCGAGACCTCCAACGCGGCCTCAGCCAGACGGCTGAGCGTTTGCGTTACGTCTTCCAGCGGCCAGAACCCGCCCAGATCAGCCACGGCACACAGCAGGGCCACCTGTTTTTTGGCACGCCGGAGTGTGGCGGCAACATACTCTCGCCCAGATGTAATGTCACACGCAGCCAATGCCGCAAACGCGTCTTTCGCGCAGGCCTCCGGGCCGTCCTGCAACAAGGCGGCAAAGGAGAGTGGATCTTGCCGGGCCAGATCAGACAGATACGGGCTGTTGCCCCCAAGGCAGGCCACCAGTTCCGTGGCCCCCGGCAGTTCAAGAACCTCCCCCGGCCCACATCCCGCAGAAGGGTGATCATGTCGTCCTCAAGATGCTGGGCGGCCTGCGCATCCGCCGCAGCGGGCCAACTGGCATCCGGCCAGACGCGATGCTCACCACGACGGGCGCGTACATCCTTGAACTGGGGCACATGTTTAAACTGGGACTGAATAACAGGCGTCATGGTCTGACCATTCTGGTGAAGGACGAAGGGTTG
This sequence comes from Acetobacter senegalensis, assembly GCF_001499615.1. Lineage (NCBI taxonomy): Bacteria > Pseudomonadati > Pseudomonadota > Alphaproteobacteria > Acetobacterales > Acetobacteraceae > Acetobacter > Acetobacter senegalensis. The sequence continues at coordinate 197,463 of NZ_LN606600.1, forward strand.
CTGCGTTGACTTCCACAGGTCAAGACCTGCGCCGCCCGCTGCATAAGCGGGTTTTGCGTGTTTTAACTGTTCTGGCGCTGGCCGTCCTGCTTCTTCCGTTTCTGGTGGTGGCGGGACTTATGCTCCGCATGGTATTCGGGCCGGTCAACATCACACCTCTGGCCCGCCCGTTCCTGCCGGTAACCGTCATGCCGGGTGCCCCCCACCAGCCGCCTGCCGCGCGCCTTACACTCGGCCGGGCGGAACTGCGTTGGAATGGTCTGCATGATGGCTGGAGCACGCCTGTTATGCTTGATCTGCATAACCTGCGTATTCTCAAAACAGACAGCACCCCGCCCGACACAATTGAAGATGCCCGCATCACGCTGGCACCGCTGGCCATGTTGCATGGCTCTCTTGCCTTGCGAACGGTGGATATTGAGGGCGTGCGTCTTGCGCTACGCCGGGGCAAGGATGGCAGCGTAGGGCTGGACGTGAATGCTCCCTCCGTTCCACCCGATCAGTCACAGAACAATGCACTTGATCCGCTAGGCATTGAGCGGCTGAGCGTTCACAACGCCCGGGTAACGGTCAATGATCAGCTTACCGGCACCCGCTGGCTTGCCACGCCGTTTGACACCACTCTGCATCTTCTTCCCGTAGCGGGCAAAAATGGCGTGACGGGCACTGTCACGTTCAGCATCACCGGGGAGGAAACCCATGCCCGGCTGGATCTGACTGCATCGGGCACCCGCACACCTGAAAATACGGTTACGTGGCATCTATCTGTTGCCCCCACGCAACCGGCTGGTTTTGCCAAGCTGAGCCCTGCCCTGAAAGATGTGGAGAATACGGTCAGCCTGAACGGCGATGCCATTTTTGCACCCGCGCCACACAGTTTCTGGTTGCTGCCACATGCGCTGGATCTTCTGGCAGATATTGGCAAAGGACCGCTGACTGTCGCCCATTCGCACTACCTGCTGAACCATGGCACAGCAGCCGTGCATCTGGACCTCAACCACGCCTCGCAGTCTCATATTCCGGCAACGCTCTCCCTCACCGCCCTGCGGCTTGTTCTGCTTGATCCCAATCAGCCTGACGCTGCAGCAGAAGGTATTACCGTCAACGGTCATGCCACGCTCAGCGCCTCTGACCTGTTCAGTCCTCAGGCGCTTTCCGGGCAGGCAAGCCTTGAAATACCGCAGATTGATTTTGCTAATATTGCCCAGTTCTGGCCGGAAAAAGCCGCCAAGGGTGGCAGACTGTGGGTGAAGAAGAACATCACGCAGGGGCTGGCACATGATCTGCATGTGGCTGCCAGCCTGCATAGTGATACAGGCTGGAATGGTCTGAATGTCACTGGCATTACCGGCGGCGTGGACGCTACGGGCCTGACAGTTCACTGGTTGCGGCCCATCTCCCCCTTACAGGGGATGAATGCCCATCTGGAAGTGGATGGGATGGATAAGCTCCACATCACGTTTGACCACGCCTACCAACTGGTGAACCGTGCGGATAAAAATGTGGGCGCGACCGGCATTGGCCGGGTGGAGGCCGGGCCGGGCTCCATGGATATCACCGGGCTCACCAAAAAAGATCAGGACGGCACGATCAAGACCGCCCTGCGCGGCAATCTGCGCGATATTCTGGCTCTGCTGGCCGAACCGCGGCTTCATCTTCTCTCCCGCCACCCCATCAGCTTTACAAAGCCATCGGGCAATGCGTCTGTCATGCTCTCTCTCACCCTACCGCTTGAGAGCGATGTCACGACCGATCAGATGACCATCAATGCCCATGCCGATCTGACCCGCACCTATCTGGGTAATGTTGTCATGGGTCGGGCCATTACCAATGGTCGCATTCAGATTGATGCGACCGCCCAGAACCTGAACCTGACCGGCCACGCCGCATTAAGCAGTCTTCCGTCCGATGTCAGCTATTTCATGGATTTCCGCGCCCTTGCCCCGACCGAGGTTGCTGAGAAAGCCCATGTCATCACCCACATTACGCCCGCCACGGCCATTGCCAGTGGTTTTGCCGTAGGGGACCATTTTTACGGGAACGCTGAACTTCAGACAGATTATACCCGCCTCGCAAACAACACGGGAAAAGTTGAGCTTGCCCTGAACCTGACACCCGCAAAAATTCTCATCCCGCTATGGCACAAGGCTGCAGGGCGCAGGGCGCAGGTTTCGGCTGAACTGGCGCTGGTGGATGGGCATATCACGGCCGTCAACAAACTGCTGGCGACAGGCCCCAATCTGGATGTACGCGGACAGGCCCGCCTGCGCCCCAACCGCCCGCCGGAACTGCTGATTTCCTCTTTCCGGATTGATCGATCCACCGGGCATGCCCGGCTGGTGCTCCCATACGCCGCGCAAGACAAGACCATCCGCGTTGGCGTCTATGCCTCCACGCTGGATCTCTCTCCCCTGATGGAAGGAGACCCTACAGCCCCCAAACCTACCAGCACCGGATACCATGTGCCAGAAGCGGCAACCGGCACCATCCACGGGCCACCGGGAAATGCGTGGGTTATTGATCTGCAGGCAGATTCCCTGTTCTACAACCAGACCCGGCAGCCCCTGAAAGGTGTGAAGGCCCATTTTGAAGATAACGGCATGCGGCTGGAAAGCATGCATTTCACCATGCGCGGCCCCTCGCCGGTTGCCATGCATCTCACACCCAACGGCAGCAAACGCAGCCTGCATGTTGCTATTCCCGACATGGGCGCTTTTCTGGCAGCGTTCAACATTCTGCCCAACGTGGAAGGCGGACAGGCCGCCCTTCAGGGCAACTTTGACGATACCTTGCCCTCGGCCCCCTTCAAGGGCGTGCTGAACATCACTCCTTTTGTTCTGACAAAAACACCCAGCACGGTGCTGATCGCCCGCAACCTCTCCCTTTACGGATGGATCAACGCCCGCAAAGCGCCGGAATTTGAAATCTCTCACCTGACCATGCCCGTCACCTTCAAGGATGGCGTTCTGGGCATTCAGGATGGACGCGCAGGAAATGATGCCTTGGGCGCTACGCTGGAAGGCAAGATTGATCTGGACCGCAACGTGCTTGATCTGAACGGCACGGTGGTACCTGCCTTTGCCATCAACAAGCTGCCGGGCAAGCTACCTGCCATTGGCCGGTTGTTCAGCCCCGAAAAGGATGGAGGGCTTGTCGCCATGAAATTTGGCATTTCCGGCAAGCTGGACAACCCGGATCTTCACGTGAACCCGTATTCCATCTTCCTGCCGGGGATGTTGCGCAAGCTGTTCTAGAATCCCACCTCCCCGAAAAAATCAGGGGGTTTCCGGCCCTGTCCCTGCGGAAGGGGCATCCGGGTCTTCAATGTCAGCGGGGCTTTCGCTCAGATAAACGGTATCATGCAGCGGGCCTTCCACATGCGCGGTGATAATGCCTGCCTTCACCGCAGCCTGAAAGCCTGATGCTTCATCCTCAAAAGTCGTATCAACCCCGTTTCCACTCACTTCCCCTACGGGCTGGAATGTGACGTCCACCTGTGGGCGGACAGGATTGATCAACCAGTGCCGGGTTCTGGACACCAGCGTTGAGGCATCCGCCATGCCGCATGGCTGCATTTCTGTAAGGGTTACAGTTTCCGTGGTCACCAGCCCTTCCATTTGAGCAGGGTCTTTGCGGCCATTCGCTGGCCTGCGCGCCACAAATACCGTGCCGGAGGGGATAACCATCAACGTATCGGGATGATCGCTTTTCTGATGCGCAAAACAGATATCCACACCGCCCTGTCCGTTGAGGGACGGCGCAACGCCACCCAGCCCACCAGCACCAGCACCAGCACCAGCACCAGCACCAGCACCAGCACCAGCACCAGAAGATGCCACCCCAGAGGACTGCGTACCAGTCTGTGCCCACCCGGTGCCTGACAGCGTGCTACCCAGCACACCTATTGCCAGACCGGCCAATGCATAGGCCAGAACTCTGGTGTTTTGTGGCGTCATGCCCATTCCCTTTCCTTCTCAACAGGGCGGGCAAGGTTATGGCGTAGCGGGCGCTTCCTTCTTCAGCCCCGCAGGGATGGCAAACACCGTATCGGGTTGCGATACCCTGTTTACACTCAGGGCCCTGACCGTAATCTGGCCGCCTTGCGCAACCTGCAACAGCAGCCCATCCGCCGTGTAGCACACATCACTGGCATGCCCGTCTGTATCTTTCGTGCGCCATAATGTGCATTGTTCTCCTGCCACTACGGAACCACCCAAACGCGCATAGGTGCCCGTCATGGCTGTATGACCAGGCGGTGTCAGCACCTGGCTGGGGGCTGGCATCACACTTTGCCGGCGGCGCGCCTCATCCACTACAGTCAAGGTGTGGTCCGGCCAGGATGTGATCATGTAAACAGCAGAGTTCTGAGGGTCCAGCCGCTGGCGCAGAGAGGCCACCTGCCACCGCATGCGCTGCTTCATCACGGCATCCCCCATGGGAGACGTGACTTCATACAACACATCAACATCCGTTGAGGGGGTGATGAAGGGTGCATCCTGTGAGACGCCTTGTTGGGCAGCGTCCCCAGCGCTCCCTCCTCCAGCCTGAGCCTGAGCCTGAGCCTGAGCCTGAGCCTGAGCCTGAGCCTGAGCCTGAGCCTGAGCGGGAAGCACTGACACAAGGCCTACGCAACCCAGTAGAAGGGTCACGCCCGCGCCGTGGAGAACCCGTGCTTTGCGTTCGCTCATACTCTTCCTGTCAGGCAATGCTCTTCCTTCTCCCTGCCGAGAGCGCCGAACACAATTCATTGGGCGTTGCTCCCTTCAGGTGCCGTTGAGGCCCCGTCGCCTGCCGGAACCTGCGTTGTGGGGCCAACACCCGGGATGGGGCTACCCGAAGGCCCGCTGGGGGCCAATGAGCCTGCATTTTCCTCAGTTCCTGAACCGGGACGTGGAGAATGTGGCGTAATTTCCTGATATCCGGCGGGGGGCATGAAAGCGCTGGCCGGTACATCATCATAGGAAATATGCGTGGCTTTCAGGTGGCCATTCAGACCATCCACATCCACACCATCCTGCTCCAGAATAAAACCGTCATCCGTTACGCAGGCAGAGCCTGTTCCCTCCGTGGACTGCACACTCCAGATGGTGCAGGGCTGGCCTGTAACCTGAGACGTCCCCTTGCGCGCAAACTGCATGGACATATCCAGAAGGAACGGGCTGCGTGCCACCTCCTGCTGCACCAGCCGGGTGTAGATTTTTCTGTCATCCAGAATAATCAGAACTTCCTGCGCGGCACGGTTGATGACCACGGAACCCCGGCTGTCATCCCCCTCCATGCTTTTCATGTAACGGATGCGCATCAGGCCGCCATCGCCTGAAAACAGAACCTGCACATGGCGTTCTGGCAACGGACCGGGAGGCACCTTGCCCGCCTGAACCAGATCAGCTGGGGGTTTGGGCTGAAACACATAATCAATTACGGCATCCCGCCCCGGCGTAAGCCGCGGATGATCCGGCTGAACAGCAGCACCCTGATCAGCCCCATGGGCAGAAGAAGCCAGAGACAAACTCCATGCCAGAGGCGTTGCAGCCAGCAGGCCACACAAGGTTAGCTGGCGGAGTATGCGGCCCGGCTGGCGAGTCATCATGCGTTCGCTTCTTTCTTTCCGTCTCTGTCTCATAACTGTCTTACTACCGTGTTCACTAGTCTCTGCCAGCCCCACCAGCCGGAGAAACATGCCCCTTGGGAGAGAGCCTGTGCACCGTGGGAGTGTGTTGCCCATTAAGAGAGAGAATTGCGGCCAAGAGGTGATCGCCACGATAAAAATTTGGAAGATCAGCTTTTTACCGGAGGGTGGTTGCACAGCGACAAGGCGTGTTCGCTGATAACGTTTCTGAAGAAGAGAACGGACCTTTGCTACCAACAGCCAAGAACATGGGCTTTCGCGCTCAGGGCACCCGACATCAGCCCAAAAGCCTATCCGGTGTCAGGCAACACACTCTGGGCTGACATCGGATATTTACTGAAAGCCCTAGCTACCTTGCCGCATGGTTCTGATCTCGGCTTCCAGTTGCTGGGGTGTGAAGTTAGCCTGCCAACATGGCGGCATGTGGACAGCGCGCTCCAATGTGGTTTTGTACTCTGCAGCCGGTATTTCCACACCGCCAAAACGGGTGAGATGATCCGTGCCAAACTGAGTATCCAGCACCATGAAACCGGATAATCTGAGCCGCGCCACCAGATGCACCAGCGCCACCTTGGATGCATCCGTCACCCGGCTGAACATGCTTTCTCCAAAAAATGCACCGCCAAGGGCCACGCCATACAGACCACCAACCAGTTCCCCATTCTGGCGACACTCCACACTGTGGGCGTATCCCATCTCATGCAGGGCACAGAACAGACGGTAGATCTCGCTATTGATCCATGTCTGCTCCCGCCCCGGCGCAGGGGCAGCGCAGCCTTTCATGACAGCGGGAAAATCCTGATCGACCGTAACGTCAAACCGGCCAGAGAGCACCGTGCGCCGTAATCTGCGGGGAAGGTGGAACGCCTGTAGCGGCAAAACACCTCGTGGGTCGGGATCATACCATTGCAGGTCTTCATCCTCGGCATCCGCTGCCATGGGAAACAAGCCCACGGCGTAAGCTCCTAACATAAGTTCCGGCGTTAAACCCTGATCAGACATTCCTGAACGCTCTCCTTACGGCTTGCGGCGGGATGAGTTAGGCCTGAGCCCGAACACCCGGACAGAAGCAGACTCCCCCGGCAGATAGTCACTCAAATGTTTACAGGCATGCACAACTCAGCGCTTTGCATTCCGTTTTGAGCACCTCATGGTTTTCCGCCGGGTTCATGCTAGTCTGCCTGCACGGAAACTCAAATCTGTCTCATCAGCAAGGTCTGTCCATATGTCTGATACCAAACCTCGTATTCTTCGCTCCGTCCGTCTGCTGAACGCTGCTGAAAAACGTATCGAGACAGATTTCATTGCCCCACCGCCGCCCACTACACCGCTTGATACCGCCGCCATTCTCAAACTGGCGCATGAATTTCAACCCGTTGCCATTCTGGTCACTCATCATTCTCCGCTGAAAGGCGCTGATGTTGCAGCCCTGCCGGAAAGCGTAAAGCTGATCGCCACCGTAAGCGTAGGGCTGGACCATCTGGATGTTCCCGCCCTGCTGGCCCGTGGCATTGCCGTCTCCAACACGCCGGATGTGCTGACAGACTGCAACGCAGACCTTGCCATGATGTTGATTATCGCCGCCTGCCGCCGGGCTGCGGAATATTATACGCTCATGAAGAAAGGCTGGGGGCATACCCTCGGCATGGATGAAATGCTGGGCCACCGCGTAACGGGTAAAACGCTTGGCATTATTGGCATGGGCCGCATTGGGCAGGCCGTGGCCCGCCGCGCACGCGGGTTTGAGATGAACGTGCTCTACCACAACCGCCGCAGGCTGGACCCGGCACACGAGCAAGGGGCCAACTACTATGAAAGCCTTGAGGACATGCTGCCCAAATGCAACATCCTCAGCCTGCATCTGCCTGCTGCCCCGTCTGGCGGCCCCATTATAACCGCCCGCACGCTTGCCCTTCTGCCGCGTGGCAGTGTGCTGGTGAACGCGGCCCGTGGTGCGCTGGTTGATGAAACCGCTCTGATTGATGCCCTCCGTTCTGGTCACCTGTTCAGTGCAGGGCTGGATGTTTATCAGAACGAACCCAACCCGGACCCACGTATTCTGGCTCTGCCGAACGTGTTCATGACACCCCATGCGGGCAGCGCCACGGTTGAAACCCGCACAGCCATGTGCATGCTCGCGCTGGATAACGTGACGGCCCTTGTTGCGGGCAAGCCTCTCCCCACCCCTGTTACCGTCTGAGAACCGCCACCATGCCCCTTACCCTGCGTCTGGCCTGCCTGATTGGTATTGGCGTTTGTACCCTGCTGGCTTTTTTTGCCCCGCATTACCATTTGACTGCGGAAATTGTAGGCGGCGGCATGTTGCTGACCGCCCTGATTGCCACCGTTATTCTGGATGAAACTCCACCTACGCCCAAGAAAGCCAAGCAGAAGTAAAGCTCCCGCCGGGAAGTCACGCAGCAGGGGCGAAAATCGCCTATCCCATCCACTCAGGCGGGGCCGCTGCAATCACGGTATTCCGCGCCTAAATGTTTAGCTCCGCGAAAACAATGCCCCGTCAAATCTCAGGACTAAATATCAAATAAAAAGGCCGCCCGACTGAACGGGTGGCCTTTATCTTATCGAATGGAATTGGATTAGGGTTCTCTGGTTAAGAACACGTAGTGCGCTGGGAGCGCTGAGGCTTTCTGTTACCTCAGCCAAGCCCCCTCGCCCACGATCTGCCCACCAAACGCCCCTGCCGCTGCATCAAACACTTCGAGCCGCTTGGTGATAGACACAAAGGTCAGCCGTCCCCGTCCTGCTGATAAAAGCTTCGGGGACGAGATTTAGCAGACCCCGCTGTTATTCCGCTTTTGCGCGGGCGTAGACTGTTTCCCGCATGGCCAAAGCAGTATCCCGCACCACTGGCCCGTGCTCCCGCTCAAGCCGCCGAATGGTGAAGTGCGCTCGCGCCAAAGCCCGATAATGATTCAGGAATGCGGTGTTCAGAGAGGCCCCGCAGAGCGCACCGGCAACGGGCATAAGCTGAAGGGAAACTTTCTGCCCCAGCGCAAGCCCGTAATGAGAAGCCACTTCCGCAATCAGCATCACAACAGGCCGACCCCGCAACAGGGCACGGGCGGAGAAATAGCCAAGCTCGCTCTCATCACCCTGCCGCACATTGGGGAACGCCCGCAGCGCGAACACTTCCAGACACGCACGGCGCGCATCCGGGTCAGACAGATCTTCCCCTTCTTCACGGGCAATACGGCCAATTTCACGCATGATGGTCAAGGTGGTGAAACCGATATCCGGAGCCAGCCCGGCCAGCCCGGCAAAGCCGCCGACAGCACCGGACACAGCAACCGCTGCCTGAAGCGCCGGTGTGCGCCATGCCTTGGTTTCCACGGCGGCATCTTCTGTCGGGCGCAGGCCGAGAATGGCGACATCAAACGCCCGCGCAATGGAGGCCTCAGCCAGCCCGCGCAGCTTGTCTTCCATAGTGGGGGCCATGCCGAGGCCACGCAGCCCAAGCCGCGCGGCATGCCCAACCGCGCCACCCATCAGGTCCGCCAGCCTGACGAGCACGCCCTTGCCGGATTCAACCTGTGCCAGCGCCTGCTCAAGTTCGCCCAGATCCTGTCCGGTCAGCTTGAGGGAGACAATATCGCTGCCCGGCCTATCTACTGTGCTCATCTGTGACCTTTCCGCTTTGTGTCCACCCTGCCAGACATACCGCACAGGGCCTTGGCGCCATCAGGCACCCTTCCGTAACTCATCTTGAGAAGCATAATTATCATACCGGCCATGAAAAGCGACATGACAGCCCCCCAGCCGTGCTTGCATCACGCATCTGCTCTTCAAAATGCCTGACACGTGCATAAGTTGCCCGCGGCACGGTAAACACAGCGTTGTAACGCTTGCCTGAAAGACTTAGACAGCAGGCACCAGTTCCCGCCTGCGCAGAGGCTGCGCCATCAAGGAGTCGAGCAATGTCAGTCACGGTGCGTTCTTCCGCTTCCTCCCCCACCCGGAAGCCATTCAAGTGGGGAGCAGCCTTGCGTGTGGTTACTGTTCTGTCCGCTTTTGGCATTGCTGGCTGTGCGGAATCACCTGAACAGAAGGCCTATCAGCAGACTCTGCAAACCGCGCAGACTGACCCCAATTTCTGCTATTCCAACCGTTATGACGGCGTTCTGGCAGAAGCATGGCAGCGCGCGCACTCCACACAGGGCAATGGCCAGAAGGATAAAACCCCGGCAGAGGCAGCGCCGTTGCCCGCAGTTACCGTAACAGGCGCTACCGCCATGCCGGAACTCAGCGTGCCGCCCTACAGCCAGCGCTCCTGCCGCCTGAGCGTGAAGGTAGGAGACGCCGCACCGGAAACGGGCTTCCTGACCTTCACCTATCTGGTACGCGATAACGTGACCAAGTCCGCACTGGCAGAATGGCACCCGGATACGGAAATCACGGAAAAATATGATGCCCTGATGGAAAAGATCAAAGCCGGGGTGAACATGAATGATCCGGACCTGAAAGCCTGCATCACCCGCTACCCTGCCTTCAATGCGCCCTCTTCTGATCCGATGGTGCAGAAGGCGGCAGTTGATCTTCGCGCCCATCTGGTGCGCCGTTGCCTCGCAAACCGGGCCGCGCTGAAAAATCTGTATTCAGACCTGTATTTCATTCATCGCTGAGGGCGCGAGTCTGATTGTCATCCCCTCCCCACAGCGGGAGAGCCATTCATTGCAAAGGAGTCGTATTCATGACCCATTACCGTAGCCTCACCGCCGATTTTGCCGTTGCCCCCCAGATTTCCACCTCTGACATTCCTGCCATCAAGGATGCTGGTTTCAAAACCGTTATCTGCACCCGTCCTGATGGTGAAGAACCCGGCCAGCCATCTGCTGAAACCATTGGCGAAGCCGCACGCGCTGCCGGGCTGGCCTTCATTTCCATTCCGGTTGCGGCTGGCCATGCGCCGTCTTCCGATGCCGTGATTGAAATGCAGGAAGCCCTGAACACCCTGCCCGGGCCTGTCTTCAGCTATTGTCGATCTGGCAACCGTGCTGGCCAGTTGTGGACTCTCGCCACACAGGGCTGAGCCATACTTCCGGACGAATAACCCGGCGTTAAAAAAGGCGGCCTCACATGGGCCGCCTTTTTTATGGCTTAACGGATAATGGGCATCGCCTGTCAGGCCGGCTCCTGCCAGCCGCCCATCTGGCACAACACCTGCCAGTGCGCCTCGGACACCGGACAGACAGAGAGCCGGGATTGCCTGACTAAGGCCAGTTCTTCCAGTTCCGGGCTCTGCTTGATCTCCGCCAGTGTAACGGGCCGAGGCATGGGGCCGATGGCCTTGACATCCACACAGACCCAAGCCCCGCTTTCCGCCGTGGGGTCTGGATAGGCTTCACGCACAATTTCAACCACACCCACAATGGCCCGCTGCACGTTGGAGTGGTAGAAAAACGCGCGGTCTCCCACCTTCATGGCAGCAAGGTTTTTCTTGGCCTGATGGTTCCGAACCCCGGTCCAGGGTTCGACATCGTTTGCAACCTGCTCATCCCAGCTAAAGGCGTCAGGCTCGCTTTTCACCAACCAGAATGCCATGGCTATTCCGCCAGAGCGCCGTCACGGAACACTGTCCGCAGCGGGCGCACAATCACGCTCTCAAACAGATTGATTTTTGCATAAGGGTCTGCCGCCGCAAAACCTTCAGCTTCGGCACGGTCTTTTACATCAATCAGAATCAGGCTGCCGCAGGGTTTGCCATTGATATCCAGTTGAGGCCCGGCAAACTGGATGGACGCTTTATACTGCTCCAGAAATGCCAGATGGTGCTCCCGCGTGGCCATGCGCGTTTCAAGCGCGCCGGGGCGGTCTGTACAGATGATGGCAAACAGCATGTCTTCCTCCGTTGTGTTGTGTGGGCAGGACGCCCATGAACAACGGCCTCGTGTCAAGAGGCTTATAATGATATAGGAGAGAGCCCGAGCACACTTATCCGCGCCCCCCATACAGCCGGATGATGTTGCGGCTCATCTGGTTGTGACACACGAAACGGACTGACATTTGAGCGCCTCACCGACCCTTGTCGCGCGTACTGGTAGTTTCTTTCACCGGTATGCCAATCCCGGCCGGTTTCTGAAGCTGGGCGCACGCATCCAGCCCTGGCTGACATGGACCGCGCTACTCTTCACCCTCGCAGGGCTTGGGTGGGGACTGTTCTATTCCCCGGCTGACTGGCAGCAGGGCGATTCCGTGCGCATCATGTATGTACATGTGCCCGCCGCCATTCTGGCATCCAGCGGCTACGCCGCGCTGGCAGTGTGCGGCCTGCTCTCCCTTGTCTGGCGGCATCCGCTGGCAGACCTTGCTGCTGTGGAGATCGGGCCGGTAGGCGCGTGCATTACCGCACTCTGTCTGGCCACGGGCTCCCTGTGGGGTAAACCCATGTGGGGCACCTGGTGGGTGTGGGATGCCCGGCTGACCTCCGTGCTGGTGCTGTTTTTCCTGTATCTGGGCCATATTGCCCTGATCCGCGCATTTGATGATCCGCAGCGTGGCTACCGGGCCGCCGCCATTCTGGCTTTGGCTGGTGCGGTTGATCTGCCCATCATCAAGTTCAGTGTGCAGTGGTGGAACACTCTGCACCAGCCAGACAGCATCACGCTGACAGGTGCCCCCACCATGTCCAGCAGCATGCTGTGGCCGCTGGCTCTTTCCATGATCGGCATTTCTCTTGGGTTTGCTGCCATCGTGGTGGCGCGTCTGCGGGCAGCAGTCATGGAAAACCGTATCCGCAGCCTGCTCTCCAGCCCCCGCCGCCGTGGAGGCGCTGCATGACACACCTTCCTTATATCCTTGCCAGCTACGGGCTGTTTGCTGGCATGGCGCTTGTGCTGTCCGTTGGTGCGGCCCTGCGCCTCAAAAAAGCCCGTGCCCGGCTTGCCACGCTTGAACGCACTTCCTCCCGGCCTTCAGGAGCCCCCCCTTACTCCATGACCCGCAAGACCCGCCGCCTCTGGCTTATCATTGCCTGCGTTGCCTGCCTTGGAGCCGCCGCGGCCCTGATGCTCCGGGCGTTTTCCTCCGATATCGTGTTTTTTGTCACGCCCTCTCAGGTTGCAACCAAACCGCCACCGGCTGACCGCACCGTGCGGCTGGGCGGCATGGTGGTGGCTGGCTCTGTCAAACGTGAAAAGCACGGTGAAACACCCGTTGCCCGTTTTGACGTAACCGATGGGCAGGCCGCCGTAACCGTGCGGTATGAAGGCATTCTGCCTGATCTGTTCCGGGAGGGGCAGAGTGTTGTGGCCGTGGGCACCATGCAGAAGGACGGCTTCGTGGCCAGCGAGGTTCTTGCCAAGCATGATGAGACCTACATGCCCAAGGAAGTAGCCGAAGCCCTCAAGAAGTCAGGCAAATGGGACCCCCGCTTCGGGCCGCCGCCCAGTGCTGCAAGCTGGAACAGCATGACCGTGCAGGACGCGAAAAAAGATCTTTCTCCCAAAGAACCCGCAGCGCCTTCCACCAACTAAGCCCTTCTTTTCATACCGTTACCCAGAACACCGGGAGTCACCCCCCTGATATGCTGAGCCCCGAACTCGGACATTATGCCCTGGCACTTGCCTGTATTTTTGCTGCTGCACAGGGCATCCTGCCTCTGATTGGCGCACATCGGCGGGATAGGCGTGTGATGATGCTGGCACCGGGGCTTGCCCTTGGTCAGCTTTTTGCCCTTGTGGTGTCCTTCCTGTGTCTTGTGAACGCTGCTGTTACGGATGATTTTTCCGTGCAGAACGTGGCGGCAAACAGCGCCGTCACCAAACCGCTTCTGTATAAAATCACCGGCGTATGGGGCAACCATGAAGGCTCAGTGCTCCTCTGGGCGCTTATTCTGGGCATCTGCGGTGCTGCGGTTGCGGCCTTCGGGCGGAACCTTCCCTCGGCTCTGCGGGCACGCGTCATTGCCGTTCTGGGTGCCGTGGCCGCCGGGTTTGAACTGTTCTGCCTGACCACGTCAGACCCATTTGCCCGCGTGTGGCCTGCCCCCATGGATGGGCAGGGCATGAACCCCCTGTTGCAGGACCCCGGCCTCGCCTTCCACCCGCCCATTCTCTACACGGGCTACGTGGGGTTTGCGGTGCCTTTCGCGTTCGCCATCGCTGCGCTGATGGAAGGCCGGGTGGATGCCGCATGGGGCCGTTGGGTACGCCCATGGGCCGTGGCAGCATGGTGCTTCCTGACATGCGGGATCGCCCTTGGCTCCTGGTGGTCCTATTACGTGCTCGGCTGGGGCGGCTACTGGTTCTGGGACCCAGTGGAAAACGCGTCCCTCATTCCATGGCTGACCGGCACCGCGCTGATTCACTCCGCCATTGTGGTGGAAAAGCGTGAAGGGCTGAAAATCTGGACCGTTCTGCTGGCCATCGCCACGTTCTCATTCTCCCTGTCCGGCACCTTCCTTGTGCGCTCGGGCATTCTGAATTCCGTGCATGCCTTCGCTAATGATCCGGCCCGCGGCATCTTCATTCTGGGGCTTCTGGCGCTGGTCATCGGCGGCTCTCTGGCGCTGTTCGCCTATCGGGCCCCATCGCTGACGGCGGGTGGCCTGTTCGCCCCGGTCTCGCGTGAAGGTGCACTGGTGCTGAACAACATCCTGCTGTGCTCCATCTGCGCAGTGGTTGTCACCGGCACCATGTATCCGCCCTTCATGTCCCTGCTGTTTGACCGCACCATTTCTGTTGGCAAACCGTTCTTTGATGCCACCACCATTCCGTTGGCGCTGCCCCTGTTCATCTTCATGGGCTTTGGCCCGATGCTGCCATGGAAGCGCGCGCAGTTATGGCCGGTGCTTCAGCGGCTCTGGCTGGCCGCCATTGTCACCGCCATTGCGTTTCTGGTGGCTGCATTTGGTGTGTCCGGTCTGCTGCCTGTGCTCTCCTGTGGCGTCGCGGTATGGATCATTGCCGCCAGCGTTACGGATATTACAGAGCGCGTGCGCCTGTTCCGTATGCCGCTGGCTGGCAGCCTGCAACGCGCCCGCATGCTGCCCCGCTCCATTTTTGGTACGGCCCTTGCTCATGCCGGTGTAGGCATTACCGTGCTGGGGCTGGCAGCTATGTCTCAGGCCCAGCATAAAATTGTGGAAGTGCCAGTGGGCACCACCGAGCATCTTGCGGGCTTACATTATACGAAGTTATACGAGACGCAGGAGCCCGGCCCCAACTATTCCGCCCTTGTTGCCACCATTGAAATCCGCCACCACGGCAAACTTGTGACCGTGATGCATCCGTCAAAACGCAGCTTCAACAGCCAGAACCAGACCACCACGGAAGTGTCCATCCACACCAATCTGCTGGCCGATCTGTATGGTGTGTTAGGTGATAAGCACGGCACGGATGCCGCCCCCACATACGTGTTGCGGCTGCATTACAATCCGCTGGCCCCATGGATGTGGCTGGGGGCATTGGTCATGGCCATTGGCGGTGCGCTTTCCCTGTCTGACCGCCGCATGCGCGTGGGCGCTCCCCGCCGTGCCAAACTTTCCGCAGAAACGGTAACAGCAGCATGAGCACCTCCCCTCAGAACGAGAACCTCACCCGCCGACGGCTGATGATGGGCCTGCCTCTGGCCGGGGCTGCCGTGCTGGGTGTGGGGTTCTGGAAAATGCTGGCAGGCATGCAGCATGGCTCCTTCAATCCGCATGACATCAATGCGCCGGTGCTCAACCGCCCGGTGCCAGACTTCACTCTGCCCGACCAGCCGCCCGGCGAGGGCTTTAGCGCACAGGATCTGCGCAACCTGACCAAGCCGGTTCTGGTGAACTTCTTTGCCTCCTGGTGCATCCCGTGTCTGGCTGAAATGCCCACACTGATGAGCCTGAAAGACGATGTGACCCTCTGGGGCATTGCCTACAAGGATCGCCCTGAAAACGCCGCCAACTTCCTGAAACATTCCGGTAACCCCTTCACCCGTCTGGGTAGCGATCATGAAGGCCGCGTGGGGATCGAATGGGGTATTTCGGGTGTGCCTGAAACCTTCCTGATTGGCCCCGGCGGCATTATCCGCTGGCACACGGCCTCTCCACTGGATGTTGATACCATCCGCAACACACTCGCCCCTCTGCTTGAAAAGCTGAAAACAGCATGAGCCGCCCGCGCCTGACCTCCCTGCGCCGCCTTGTCCCGGCGTTTCTGATCGGCCTGAGTGTGCTGCTGGCCCCGGCTCTGGTGATGGCTGTGGATGATCCATCCGAAATGCTGCCAGACCCCAAACAGGAATCCCGCGCGGAAGCCATTGGCTCCCAGTTGCGGTGCCTTGTCTGTCAGAATGAATCGATTGAAGACAGCAGTGCAGGACTGGCGCGGGACCTCCGCCGCGTGGTGCGTGAACATGTGGCCAAGGGCGAAACCAACAAGCAGATCATGGACTGGATGGTGGACCGTTACGGCAACTTCATCCGCCTCAGCCCGCCGCTTTCTGTTGGCACTCTGCTGTTATGGAGCATGCCGGTTCTGGCCCTGCTGCTTGGCCTGACACTGGCATTCTTTGCCTATCGCCGCCGTGCCGCTGCCCCTGCGGCTCCGCCCCCGCTTTCAGACGAAGAAAAGGCCCGTCTGGCCAAGCTGACAAAGGACTGAGCGCATGATCTGGCTCTCCATTGCCCTGTTAAGCCTGCTGGCTCTGGCCCCGGCGGCCATACCGCTGTGGCGGCGCACCCGGCAGGTGCGGGATGAACGCAGCGCGGCCCTCGCCCTGCACGAAGCCCAGCTTTCTGAAATTGACCGTGATCTTGCCATCGGCCTGATTGCCCCAGCCGAGCATGATATTGCCCGCCTGGAAATCCAGCGCCGCATTCTGGTGGCGGATACCGCACCGGCAGAGGCAGCGGACGCCATTTCTCCCACTTTGGTCTGGGTCGCGCTCGGGCTTATTCCTCTGGTGGCCGTAGGGCTTTATCTGACCAACGGTGTGCCATCCCTACCAGCCCAGCCTCTTGGCCCGCGTCTGGTGGCACAGCATGAGCAGAACACCAAGAATGACACCATTCTGAACAAACTGAAGCAGACACTGGCACAGTTGCCAGCGGACGACCCCAATCTGCGGCAGGGTTACCTGCTTCTGGGGCAGGCTGAAGCCTCTCGCGAACATTATGCAGAAGCCGCAGCGGCGTGGCAGCATGCGCTCGATCTGAGCTTTGACCCAGAAATTGCCGCCCGCACCGGGGAAGCTCTTACCCGCGCAAACGGCCACGTAACGCCAGAGGCTCTCGCCCTGTTCCGCAAAGCACTGGACGCCGCCCCCAAGGATGCTCCATGGCGTGGGGCCGCACAGGCCCGCATTGCCCAAGGCGAGCACGATCAGGATAACCCCTGAGCCGCCCACCACAGCGGAACAGCCCTAGCAGCAGACCAAAAAGCCGGGACCATTATGGTATCCCGGCTTTTTCTTTGCCTAACCCTCATCCCGGAAAAGCAGCCCAAGACGCTGTACCCGAACACGGGTAAGGAAGTCTCTATGCAGGGCATAGCAGCGTCAGAGCAGTTTTCTTTCCCACCGTTGCCAACGCGCGCTTTCTGCCAGCAGATTGGGCCGCCCCACCTCTCCGCCACGCACTTTGCCTCTTACGATCCTGCATTAGAGATCTTCCCAAACGTTAGAAGGCATTGAGAGGTGGCAAAAAATTTTGAGACTAAGAAGGCAAATGTGAAAGCTTGGCACGGTTGCCATCGGGACGAAAAACCCAAAGGTTCCCGCCACAAAAAGCCCTCCCAACATGGGAAACCATTCAAACAGCCTTTTTTCATGAAAACCGCACAGGCATTGGACGCACCTGATCAAGCGCCTGTCAGCAGGCACAAAAAAAAGCCGCACCTCTGTGGGCCTTCCTTGAATGAAAACGGTGTTTTGCGCCCTAACCTGTGCCAACCTCACGCAGATGCGCTCGGGCCCAGATATCTTCCCGCGCACGGGCCTTAGGCGGTCGTGGCTGACAGGAAATGAAATACAGCCCCACAACAAACACAAGATTGGAGAGCGCATTGAACCACATGGCGATGCGAAAAGGCGGCGGTGTCGTGGATGCCTGATACAGCACATACAGGGTGAACGGAATGGAAACCAGCCGCACCCCCTGCAACATGTAACGGAAAGGATTAGGCCGCCCCGGCTTGACCAGCACGCGCATGCGGCTCAGCCCGATGAAGAACGTTACACACAGGCACCACACCAGCACATTGAAGGCCATGTTGGTGAAATCCATCATGCCGCCAAGAACAAAAACCGCGATAATGGAAACAGCCGAAAACAGGAGGGAGCCCAACTGAAAGCTCATGCCCACTTCAAGAGCAGGAAGCCGCTCGGGCAGACGGTCAGCCAGAGGCTGGCACACATCATCCAGCAGCCAGCTATCCACTCGGGTAATACGCTCGCCTAGGTTCATCTCATCATCATAACGGAATATGAAGACAAACGCACCTGCTGAATTCCCCCGTATGCCAAGGCACTCTGCGGACGTTCTCTTTACCGCCGCTTACGCTGACTGACACGGCATACTGCACTGCCTCAACCGGCCACATAAAAGGGCATATCATCAGCACGGAAGACGACGGTGCGGCCCTCTTCACGAGAGCTGCCTTCCTGCAGAAAAGCGACGCAGCAAGAGACGCATCCCTCACTTTGCCGCTTAAATATCAATCGGCCCTTGGCTCAGGCCTGTGCGAAGAGCAATCAGGCTTCCTTGGGCGCAGGTGCCGCGGCAGGCACTTCGCCAGCGGGCGTGGTTTTATCAACGGCTTCCGGCAGGTAGTGCGAGAGCGTTGTCAGCACGGTATCCGCAGGCAGGCCGGTACGCGCCACCAGATCATGCACAACGGAGCTGCCAAGAATTTCACGGATTTCATCCGTGGTGGCAGGCAGGTTTTCTCCATGCCCAACCCAGGAGCGCACCTTGTCTCCCAGTCCGGCCTGATCAGCCTGTGCCAGAATAGCCTGCAGGTTTTCCGGCTGGAGCAACTTCTGAAGCTGCTGCTGTAATGCGCCCTGCAAATCTACACCCAGTGCGCTTTCCACCTTACCAACCAGGTTAGAAAGGAAATCGGACATCTAGACTTTCTCCGCTCGTCTGTTTTGCTGCACCCGTAAGCCCAGTATTGCACACACGCACTACCAGCGCATTTCATCATGGACCAAATAGCTGACATATGCGAGAGCTATAAACGCGATAAATATGCCCTTCTGGACAGACCGTAGGAAGCCGGTTGGCTGATATGCATCTGACACTACAAGGAAATTTTCGGGAATCGCGCTACTTTCCTTATCAGACACGCACCTTCCAGCCGTAGCCAGTAAAGTATCCGCTTTGCCAAGCCTTCCGCTCTTCCTTCTTGATCGCATTGGCCCCCTGCGCCATTTCCGCCCCCTTCGGCGGCCCGGGCAGCAGAGCGCGGCGCGCCTGCAATGGCTGTTTGCGCCATCTCTTTCCGCCGTTGGTTTTGCCGTTCGCACCACAGCCGCCGCACTGATCGCGCTGGTGATCGCCCTGTGGATGGAGTTGGATGATCCGCAATGGGCGGCCATGACCGTCTGGATTGTGGCGCAGGGTTCACGCGGGGAAAGTCTTTCCAAGGCGCGTTGGCGTCTGGTTGGCACTGCCATTGGGGTGGTGATGTCCATCACCCTGATTTCCGCCTTCATTCAGCAGGCATGGCTGTTCTTCCCTGCCCTGGCCATATGGGTGGGCGTCTGCTGTACACTGGCTACCATTGTCCGCAATTTCCGATCCTACGCGCTGGTTCTGGCCGGTTATACCTGCGCCATTATCGCCATTGGGGCCATTCCCAACCCTGCCAACGTGTTCATGACGGCCATGTCCCGCGCCACATATATTGTGCTGGGTATTGTCTGTGAAAGTGCCGTCGCGGGGTTGTTCGCCCACAATCTGGCCGCCACCGCGCGGAAAAACATCCGCGACAAGCTACGCACCGCGCTGGGGAACGTCTCGAACTCTGTCGCAAGCCTGTTGTCTGGTGATGATGAAGCATTGGTGCAGTCTCGCGCCATGTTCGGCCCGCTGCTGTCCATCAATGACCAGATCGAATTTTCAGAAGTGGAAATGGGTCCCCACGGCCACGAGGGCGATCACGCCCGCGCAGCGCTGGCCGCTGTTTCCGTCTTGCTTTCACGCGGTCTTGGGATGGCAGTGCGTCTGCAATGGCTGGACACGGATCAGGCTGCTTTTCGCGAAACGGCGACCCGTGTCAGCACGTTTCTGAACGGTCTGGCGCCACGGCTTGAAACGGATGAAAGCACCCAGGCTCTGCTGCGTGATCTGCAATTATTACGGGCCGGGTGCCGCCAGCAGATTGTGGATGCCCTGACGGCTGAAATCAGCACGCCCTATGAGGACCGCACGGCTGAAAAAATTCAGGTTCTGCTGGATGGCCGCATTCTGCACAACGCGCTGGATGAACTTCTGGGCGAACTGGAACAGGCCATTCGGGAATATGATGCCAGCCAGCATGTAATCCGCGGCGACCATTTCCATTTCCGGCTTCAGTCCCACGTTGATAAGCGCGAGGCCATCTATAATGGTATTCGCGCCACTGTGGCCATTACCGCAGCGGGGCTGGTGTGGGAAATTACCGCCTGGCCTGCTGGCCTGGGCTTCATCACGTTTGTCGCCATTGTCTGCGGCCTGTTCGCCACACGTGAAAACCCGGTTGTTGCCACCACCCAGTTCATGGTCGGTGGCCTGTGGGCGGCATTTGTCTCCTTCTTTCTGGTGTTCTGGATCCTGCCCACACAGGCGGATTATGAAATGCTGGTGGCAACCCTCGCCCTGCCCATGATTGCAGGCGGGCTGGCAGCCCGAAATGCCGCCACGGCGCTGCATTCTGCCGCTTATACCCTTCTGCTTCCCAACTTTGTTCACCCTCTCAATCAGGGCCGCCAGAACGAGGTTGCGTGGTTCAACTCCACGGCGGCCGTGCTGCTGGGCGTTGCGTTTGCGGTTATCGTGTTCCGCGCCATTCTGCCCTTTAACAGCGCGGCAGAACGGTGGCGGATGCGCCGCACGCTGCTTAGAGATCTTCGCACACTGGCCTCCGCCGAGCCCATGCCGCAGACACGGGACTGGATTGGTCGCAATATTGACCGTTTCGCCCGTTTGATCCGTCATGCTGGCCCCACGCCCAGCCCGACCATTGAAGGCTGCCTGCAAGGCACCCTTGCCGCCATGACCATAGGGCTGAACATCATCCGGCTGCGCGTTCTGCTTGAACGGAACCAGATTCCGCCCTCAGCCCGCAGACCCATTGAAGTCGTGATGCAACGCATGAGCCGCTTTACGGGGAAATATGGCCGCACCTCACGCTCGGCACGCATTGCCACCCAGACATTGCGGCGTATTGAAGCGGTAGAACCCAACATCACAACCCGCATCGAACTGACACGCGCGATTGCCTACCTGATTGTGGTCTCGCACGAACTGGAAGCCAACGCCGTCTTCCTGGACGCCACCAAGCCATACCGCGCCGTATAAGGGTAACCCCATAGCGTCTGGCACCCGTATTTGAGAGACATTCCTGCTTATGGCGGCGTTAAGCCGTATGGCCCGGCCCAACGCCTGAGCATCCAACTTTGAAATTCGCCTTTTCAGGCTTTGAAGTTGTTTGAATAGTCTCTCAACTCACTTTAGCGGGTCTTTTTGTGGCTTATTGCTTGGCAGCTTTTGGAGCCAGAAGGCTTCGCGCCTTCATCTCTACCTATTAAATCACAAAACTCTCTCGCCATCGCTCAACTACTGAGGCTTCAAGCTGCCTTATAGTAACCCCTCATTCATCCATCGGCGGAAAGTCCTTTTTCAAACGATCTTCCAGCAGGTCGATCATCCAAAGATGGCATTGCACCCAGAGCGTTTTCGGGCTGCATCAATCCATACCACTCCATCCTCTAAGGGCGGATCGACCCTGGAGGAAAGGAGCATGCACCACGCATCTTCCTGCTCTAGATTCAGAAAATCTCCCGTTTTTGAAAAACTATTTTAATATGCGCCCAGCCCTCACTTTTCTGTTATAACAACAAAAGGGAGGACTGATTGGTTCGTGCACGCATTTTCTTTCTCTGAGCACCTGCCCCTGCGTTTGCGGACATGGATCATCAGAGCAACCGAGGGCTTGAAAGGCCTGCCAGAAACAGCGCCATTGGCCTGGCTTGTTGCGCCTTCTCCCAGTAATCTGGGGTTTGCCATCAGAACAACATGCGCGGCGCTACTGGCGCTGACCATTGCCCTGTGGATGGAAATGGACAGCCCCCAATGGGCCCCCATGACAGCCTGGATCGTGGCGCAGAACTCCCGCGGGCAAAGTCTTTCAAAAGCAAAGTGGCGTCTTACCGGCACATGCATTGGGGCTGTTGCGGGTGTGGCTTTTCTGGCCGCCTTTCCGCAAAGTCCGTGGCTGTTGTTTCCCTCTCTGGCACTTGGGGCCGGGCTGTGCTGCGCTTACGCCACGTTTTTACGCAACTTCCGCTCTTACGCTCTGGTTCTGATAGCCTTTACCTGCACCATTATTGTGCTGAGTGCCGCCAACCAGCCAGACAACGTGTTCATGATCGCCCTTTCCCGCACCACCTACATCACGCTGGGTATTCTGTGCGAGAGCGCGCTTGCCATGCTGTTCGCCCCCCGGCTTGATCGTGTTGCGAAACAGGAAATATGCTCGCGGCTTCAGGATGCATTAAGCGGCGCCTGCCGCAGCATGACCGACCTTCTGCTTGGCCAGCAGGACGGACTCTTCCGCTCACAGGCCCTGATGGGAAGCATTCCCTCACTGGCTGACCAGATTGAGTTCAGCGATATTGAAATGGGCCCGCACTCCCATGCCGGGGATCATGCACGTGCTGCGTTGGGTGCCATTTCCACTTTCCTCTCGCGCGGGCTCACCTTGCATATTCACATGCAAGCCGCAGCCCCGCTGCCTGAGTCTTTTCAAAGCATCCTTCGCAAACTGTCACTGCTACTCAGTCAGGTTCCCAACGAGATCAAGAGTGACAACCCGGTTGCCGCCGCCATCGCCATCCGGCGGGAGTTCACCCGTTACCGCACAGACTGCCTGCAACGCTCCGTAGATGATCTGATCGCGTTTGAGCAGCTAAGACTTCAGTCAGAGCAGCCAACGCAGGCCATGCGCGACCTGCTTGAAAGCCGCATTCTGGAAGCCGCATTGGCTAAACTGCTTCTGGAACTGGATATTGCGCTTGCTCATTTCATTGCAACGCAAGACCCCATTCCCAAAGATCATTTCCGGTTTGATCGCCATCCCGAAAAAGATTTCACACTTGCCCTGAACAACGGCCTGCGCTCGGCAGCAGCCATCTGCATGGGCGGCTTGCTATGGGAAGTTACGGCCTGGCCGGAGGGCTCAACCGTCGCCATGTTTGTGGCCGTTACCAGCACCCGTTTTTCTTCTTTTGAAAATCCTGTTCAGGCATCGGGTGGTTTTCTGAGGGGAGCTGTATGGGCTGCTATTGTCTCCTTCTTTCTGGTCTTTCTGATTTTGCCGGAACAGGCGAGCAATGAAACCTTACTGGCCTCCCTGTTTTTCCCCATGCTGGTTGGTGGTTTGGCGCTTCGTGCACCAAACGCCACAGGCACAGCTGCGGCCTATAACAATTTTCTGCCTTTTATGGTCGGCCCTGCAAACCACACACGCATGGATGAGATGATGTGGTTCAACACAACACCCGCCGTCGTGTTTGGCATTGGGCTGGGTGTCTGGGCGTTCAGGCTGGTGCTTCCTTTTGATGCCGCGGCCGAACGGTGGCGTATTCGGCGCAAGCTGGTCAGAGACCTTCGTGCTCTTGCCGCATCTGACACCGCTTTTTCCACATCTGACTGGATAGCCCGCTCTGGGGGAAGACTGGCGCAGATCATCCGCCATGCAGGTTCAAAACCAGATGCCGTAACGGAAGCCTATCTGGCAGGCGCAATGGGCCTGATGTCCGTGGGGTTACTGATCCTGCGGCTGCACCATGTTCTGGCTTACAGGGATCTGCCACCAGAACTGGCCCAAACATTGCGCACTGTTCTGCACGCCATTGCGCATCTGCGTGGGTATTCGCTAACGCCTGCGCAAACAGCATCAGATGCTTTGGAAAAACTTCTGGCCGCTACACTGAAAGAGAAAAATCTTTCCACTCATCTTGAACTCACCCGCGCTGTCAGCAGTCTGGAAGTCATGCGCAAGGAACTGGCTCAAAATGCTGTTTTTCTGGATACCACAAGGCGCTTTCATGTGCCTTCCGGCGTGAAGGCACCTTAAGCATCAGGAATTATGAAGATCAACTCAAGAAAATGATCTGTGAGAAGCCCCTATTTGGGGGCAGCGACAGTCACGTGCAGGCGCACAATCTTCGTTTTTCCATTAAAGATAACGTCCACTCGCCCCGGTTTTTGGGCAATGATTTCTGCAACACGGGGAGACGTAATATTGATTAAGACAACTCCCGGTAAAGCGGACGCAGACTTCACGTTCTCAGGCAATTCAACGATCTGAGAGCCTCCGGGAACAAGCGTAAGCGTGCTATCCTCGACTGTCATATCGCCCACTTTTGAAACCGTTGGCTTTGAGATATCAGCGAGCGCTATAGACGGAAGCATTGCCCCCACAAAAACGATCATGCCGAGGTGCCGGATTGAAGGCGCAAATCGATAGATCAAATCACTTCATCCCTTTTACTAAAATAACGTAATAAATAGATAAATTTCGAAGAGAGACGATGTCAAACAGAAAAAAATACTACCCTTCATATAAAGTGTGAGGCTGACAAAAATCTTCAAACTAAAAACGTGTATTCCTTGCGGCAACGAATGCCGCAAAGAGGATAACAACACTCAGCACGGGCGTTGCAGACACAACCCGTTGCCGTGCTTGTGTTGTTAACCCCGTCTTTAAGTCTTTCAAGCGTAGCAGTTCGTCATGCCGGCGATAGCAGAACGATAACGATCAAAACCGCTTCCACAAAAACCGAACCCACGTTCAGCGTGTATAGCCGAAGATGACACTGTTCCAAGACCATCCTGCCGCACTGACGCAAAGCCGCAGATCAGTGTTCTTCAATATCGTGAAAACGGGTGTAATCCACGGCAATTCTTCCATCAGGCCGGGATGCCACAATATCCACAAACCGATGATTATGGCGCACCCGATCAAACCGGTAAGCGGTCCGGGCAAAAACAGTCTGCCCCAACGCTTCATCTGTCCCGGTGACTGTCACCATGATTTCGGCTTCTTCATGCTCAAGCTCGGCAACTGTTTTGCCATGCAAGGGGCTATCCGGCCCAATGACATGCGCCATTACAAAGGCAAAACGTAAAACGGGCACATGGGACTGCACCAGCAGAAGCTGATCAAACCGGCGCACCAGATGGCCATTTTCACTCACAACAAGGCGCGAGAGCGCAACCTCAACATCAACAGATAAAATCACGCTGATCCGCAAGTTGGCAATCCGGATGCACAGGGCCGGAACGCCGTTCTCGTTACTGATAACCGCCGTGTTGCTGAACATGATCCGTGCGCGCGGCCGGGCAAAACGGGCAAACACAACCCCCGTTGCCAGCGCGTTGATCATCATACCTACCAGCACTTCAAACGAAACAACTGTATTGGCATACAGACCAACCGGGGCCATGCCCCCATACCCCACGGTGGACAACGTCTGCACGCTAAAGAAAAACAGAGAAAGCAGGGTATGCTGTCCGTCCCCTGTCACCTGATCTGGCGCAAACCAGTACAGAACGGCAAAAAACAGATTGATCAGGAAATAGGAAATAACGGCCGTATAAGCAAAAGCAGGCCAGCTTGCGGTAAGCGCGTGATGGTAAAGGTCTGTCCAGACACTATCGCGCAGCCCCACCCGCACCACATCGCGGTGACTTTTTTCTTCAACCAAAGCATGAGCGCGGAAGCGGCGTACTGCCTCGTTGGTTGTGAAATGAATTTTCTTCTCACCATTCCGCGCACCTGCCCCGGTGGGGGGAAGTTCATCCAGTTTGGTGTAGCGATCTCGCTGCTTTGCCTCGCGTTTTTCTTTCAACCGCTGCCATAAGCTTTTCATGTCTGCTCTTCCTGTGCCAGAGCCGCCATGTTCTCGCCATGGCTACGCGCTCGCACGGTGATACACCCGCAGCTTTTGCGGCGCTCCGGCCATTTACGCATGGAACCGTTGCGAAAACCCGCGTAACAAGGGCGAGATCACACCTTGCCATTCTTGATATCTCAGGAGCCTGTATGCCTGCCTCTTCCCGTCATGCCGCGTTGCGCGGGTGCGTTGTCACGTTTCGCGCCAACCCTTTCCTGACAGCGCCGGAAGACGCGCTTCATGTGGAAGAAGACGGCCTGATCCTGATCACGGATGGCAAGATCACGCATTCTGGGCCTTATACGCAGACACGCGCTTTCCTGCCGGAAGGCGTTTCCGTCACGCATTACCCCAACAAATTGATCAGCGCCGGGTTTATTGACAGCCACGTTCATTACCCCCAACTGCCCGTTATCGCATCCTGGGGGGAAGAACTGCTGGCCTGGCTGCAACAGTATGTTTTTCCGGCAGAAGCCAAGTTTTCAGACAAGGATGTGGCACAGGCTGTTGCCAAATCCTTCCTGACCGAACTGCTGCGCAACGGCACAACCACCGCCGCTGTGTATTGCACGGTGCACCCAGAATCCGTTGACGCATTCTTTGAAGAATCTGCACGGATTGGCACGCGTATGATTGCAGGCAAAGTGCTGATGGACCGCAATGCGCCCGATACCCTGCGTGATACAGCCCGCACCGGGTATGAGCAGTCCCGCAGCCTGATTGAGCGCTGGCATGGCAAAGGGCGGCAGCTTTACGCCGTAACACCCCGTTTTGCCATTACCAGTACGCCTGAACAGCTTGAACTGGCCGGAGACCTCTACCGCAGTCAGGATGATCTGTTCATGCAGACCCATCTTTCCGAAAACCGGGAAGAGATCGCCACCGTTGCGCGCCTCTTCCCCAACAGCGCCTCCTATCTGGATGTTTATGACAAAGCTGGACTGGTTGGCCCGCGCGCCATCTTTGGCCACGGCATTCATCTGCATGAGCATGATTTCCAGCACTGCCATGATACAGGATGCGCACTGGCCCATTGCCCGACATCCAACTTTTTTCTGGGAAGTGGCCTGTTCCGACTGTTCGACGCAAAAGCCACCAACCGCCCTGTGCATGTCGGGTTGGGAACAGACGTAGGCGCAGGCACCAGCCTCTCCCTTCTGGCCACCATGGGGGAAGCCTACAAGGTCTCTCTCATGGCCTCGCCTCAACGGCTCCACGCCATTCAGGCCTTCTGGCTGGCCACCCGAGGAGGGGCAGAAGCCCTGCATCTTGAAGACCTGATTGGCACCATCGCCCCCGGTATGGAGGCTGACCTCTGTGTGCTTGACCCACAGGCCACACCGCTGCTGGCTCTCCGCACGCGTGAAAGCAAGACTGTCGCGGATATGCTGTTTGTCTTGATGACACTGGGGGACGACCGCTGTGTGGATGCCACATGGGTGAATGGCCAGTGCGTGCATCAACGTCCTTCATCAGAGGCATAAAGGGTTACACCTGCCTCAGGCCAAGGCTTTCAGCGCCCCGCAGAAAAAGGTATGAAACAGTGAATGATTTCAAGCCTGTTTCAAAAAAGAGCCTTCCTGCATGAAAAGTGCTGGCAGCCATCCTGTCCCTGTCGTTCCCGGCCAGGGACAGCAGGGAGTTTCACCGTGCTCCGGCACAGTCCTTCCTGTGAGCAAGGCTTCTTAACGCATCAACAGAGTGCTGCTTTGAAAGCGCAGGCCATTTCCTGCCTGAACACATCTATCAAAAGGCACATCCGGGCAATCCGATGCGCCTTTTGAAACACCTCTCCAACATTTTGCAGGCGCGCACAGCATGAGTTGCTGAGCCGAATAGTCTTTCCAGCAATTCCGAACAGGCACATTTGCCACGGGATGGCGCGTTTTCCCGCGCCCCTCCGAAGCTGAAGGCAGAGCGTCTTTTCTTACTTGGTGTCAGTCTCAAACGGATGCAGGGAGATACCGCCAGCCAGACGCGCCCATTGTTCGGCGTCAGTTTCTGCCGTGCGGGTGCCGCCTTTGGCCAGAGCACCATGCGCCACCGTGGCGGCATCCACTTTTCCTGCCGCGTTTGCCTGAATGGCCGCACTCTGTGCTGCACGAGCCCAGAGCGTTGCCGCTTTCTGATGATCTCCGGCACGGTCTGTTGCCGTGGCAGCCAATGCCAACGCGCGCGACATATCCCGATAAGAGGCATCGTCCCGCCGCAAGTCAGCAGCATTCTGTGCAAGCTGTGCTGCCTGTGTGGGGTCAGACGCCAGAAGAACCCGCGCCGCAATCTCGGCCTTGTCCGCCTGCATGGAGCGCGAAAGCGGTGGCTTCATGCCTTGCAGATACGCGTTCGCCTTCTGAAGGGCCGCACTATCTCCCCCCTCCGAAGCCGAGAGGCCAGCCACAAAAGCCGCCCGACTGGCGAGCGCTGTCTCTGACGCGCCCATGGCCTGCTCCGCCAGCGCAACAGATTGTGGATACTGCTTCAGCCGATAATCAGCCGCAGCCTCCACCAGATCAAACGCGGCGTGCATCCCCTCACCGCGAACACGCGCAGCCTGCCGCGCGGCCTGGACCGTGCGCACCGCATCCGCTGGCTGGTCAGCCGCAAGCTGGGCAACTGCCAGATTGTAGCCTGCCTCGGCCGCTGCTTTTCCATCATCGCGCATCAGGGCCAGATCAGCCGCTTTCCGATACTGGGTAATGGCAACGCTATAGCGGCCCAGATCAAAGGAATCCTGTCCCGCTGTCATGGCCTGATCCCACTGGGCATCGTCTCGAGCGGAGGGCGCTTCCTTGGTGCCGCCGCAACCCGAAAGAAGCAGCGGGCCAAGCAGCATCACGGCATGCAGGCGCTTCATGGCCGCACCTGCCGCGGTGCGAGACGCGTCTTTTTCTGAACCTTCGAGCCACCCAGCAGCCACATGCCACGTAACTGGTCAGTCAGCTTTTCAAGCCCATACAGAGTGGTTTGCGCCTGCGCCAGCAGAGCGGGCAGATCTGCCGTGCTGGCCTCCACATTGCCCGCAATGGCCGGCAGATGCGGCGTGGCGCCTTTCAGATCCTGCGATGCCGAGCGCAGATTGCCCATAGTGGCATCCGTCTTGTTCATCACACCCGAAATCTGTTTTTCAATGGGTTTCAGCCGGTCAATAACCGTGTTGAGCGAAACTGCAGCCGCCTGCGCCTGACGGATCAGTTCATCATTGGTCATCAACTGCCCGACGGTGCCTTTGCCCGCATGCATGTCTGTAATGGTGGCATCAAGCTGCGCCATCATGTGGCGGGCGCTGGCAATGGCAGGCATGATCTGGGCCTGAATATCGTTCAGGGTGGCGGTAATCATATCTGCCGGGTTGGGGGCTGGGGTGGCGCTGATCACAGCGTAACTCCAGTCCATGGGGTCCCCATGCCCTTTGTTCAGTTCCAGATAGGCGGCCCCTGTCACAATAAACTGCTTGCGGATAACCGCCGTGCTATCCCGCCGAATGAACGGTTTGGCCTGAGGGTCCAGATCAACAATGGCATACATGTCGCCCGAAGGGTTCAGCTTGACGGAACGGATCGTGCCCGCATGCGCGCCCAGAAGCTGCACATCGCCCCCCACTGTCAGGCCCCCTACCCCGCCTGCTGGCAATGTCACCCGCAAGGTGGCGGGCGGCGTCAGCCAGTCTCGCAACACGCCTGCCTCCACCACAGCACCGGCAAACAGCACCACGCTGAGAAGCACAAGGAAGCCCACCCACTCATCCGCATAGCGGAGAGAGATCAGCGGTTTTACTTTCTGTCGTAAGCGGATCTGGAACATTACCCCGTCCGTACTGCTACAAGCCCGTCATCGGCAAGACGCCACATACTGGTTACACCCTGCCGGTAGCCCTGCCATATGGCATTATTGCGTACCAGCCAGATCACACCTGCCCCCTTATCCCGCGCATCTGTCAACGCGCTCAGAAACGCATTTTCCAGTTCCACGGGACTTGCTTCCAGCGGGTCTTCCAGAAGCAGTAAACGGGGGCGTCCCATAAAAGCCCTAACGCATTCCGCCCGCACCAGATCAGCCGGAGACAGCAGGGCTGGCCGGAGCACCGGCAGGCCCGGCAGGCCAAACTGTTCGCTCAGGCGGGTTGCCTCGGCCACCACATCATCCATCGGGCGGTTGGTATGATGCAACTGCTGCAACGTGATGGCCAGATGTGTGCCCAGAAACGTGGGCCAGCTTGGCCTGCGCGTAATGCGGCCAATACGCCCACGCAGGGCATTGACCTCCCTGTCATGCAGTTCTGCCCAATCCAGCCCCATGAATTTCACGCTGCCATCATCAAGCGGCACAAGCCCGGAACACATATCTGCAAACTGGATTGCGTTTTCCGGGTCTCGTGCTTCAACCACCACGCATTCCCCCGGCATCAGCCGCATGCTGAACGGCACGGGCGGAAGGCCGCTTTCATCAAAGGAAGGAACGGCCTTGTTCAGTTCCAACAGCGGGCCAACGGTGCGTGTCTCCATCTTTACAGATCCAGACTGAACAGAACGCTGACAGCCATCACAATCAGCATCCCGCGGGAGAAGCCACGCGGCAGAAGCGTGCGCAGATTGTCCTCATTGGTAGCAGTCAGGCCTGTCAGACAGCCCCCCAGCCCCACCACAAACCCGACCGTGATGAATTTGAGCGGAATGACCAGATAATCTGTGGAGGACATGGCCACCACCACATCATAAAAGAACGTCCAGACCGGATTGGTGATCACCCCGGAAATACGGCTGATGATGTAACCGGTCAGCAGCGCTGCGAACGAGAACAGAATGCCCAGCGTAAAGCCGCCGACCGTAAATGCCAGTGTGCGCGGCATGACCAGCAGCAGAAACGGGTCCAGCCCCTGCGCCTGCATGGACCGGATCTGGCCGCCGGTTGTCAGCAGCCCCAATTCTGTCACGGACAACATGCCGTTACGGCCCAGCAGAAGAATACCCACCAGAATGGGGGCAATTTCCCGAATGACCACGTTGACAAGAATGGAGCCTGTCATTTTGGCAAGGCCCGCAAGCCCCAGCCAGTATATGGTTTGGGAAACAGCCGCCACGCCCGTAAGTGTGCCCGCAAACAGGGTGGCAATCAGACCGCCGCCGATTACGCTGTTCAGCGTTACACCAAACTCGTAGCAGACGGTTCTGCGCCATGAGTGGGAGCGGAAGCTTTCATAAATAACGCCCCATGATGCTCCGAGCATGATGAGGAAAAAACGTGCCTGATGCCGCGTGATGTGCCCAAGCCACGCCAGTTTTTCCCTGATCCATTCGTGCAGCACAAAAGGTCTGCGCTGACGGTGCGGGGTGACATCCCCTTCCAGAATGGGGTCCCGGTCTCCTCCGCCTTCGCGTGGGGCAATGTTGTCCTCACTCATCGGCGGGCTGCCAGAACATAGGCCTGCCCCAGACCAAGATGAGGCGCGAAAAATGTTCCGCGGCTTCGGAACAGGTAACGGTCACGCAGGGCCGCATAGACACGTTCGGTTACCTGAATAGTGCCCGCATCCGATGCACCCTGCGCCATGAGTTCGGCCAGAGAAACAGTCTGCCCCCACAGGTTGAACACCTGCGGGTCTGCGCCAACCGGCCCACCAAAGGCGGCCCCGTAGTCCAGCCCCATGGTGAACACGGGCTCCAGATCTGCTGCAGCAAGGGCTGCCATCAGCGTTTCACGCATGGTCAGCGCGGCATCAGCCATCCGGATAATAGCCGTAGCGTCTTCCTCGGTTGAGCAGCCCGCCATGCAGATCAGGCGGTGCCCGGCCACTTCCACCGCGAACAGTTTTCTGTCCTGCGCAATGCGCTGCACATCGGAAGCAAGCTGATTGATGAGCGCCAGCAGAGCCTGCGTTTCTGATTCTCCGTCCACCACGGGGTCAGAGAACGTGATGACCAGAACAGCCACGGCAGGATAGATGCCGGATGTTGTAACCGCAGCCACTTCCGGCGCACGCATCAGCATGTTGTCAAACTGCGTTGTCGGCAGAGAGGATGCCTGTTGCACGGCCTGAGTGCTGTGGTCCGCTCCGGCCTCGCTCGGGTGATCAATTTCCGGCGTATTCTGCGCTGCCGCAGCCAACCGCATGCCAGCAATAGCCGCAATGAGATCGACAAAATACACCAGATGCGGGGCCATGTTCGCATCTTCCAGCACCACGGCACCCGCTACGCCCCCGGCTTCATGAATGGGGTAGACGGAGAGCATGCGGGTTCCGGCCTCACGCATGACCAGCCGTTCAAATTGCGTGGTGCGTTCGTCAACCGCTGCATCTGCAACCGTAAAGGGCTCGCCTTCTTCCACCGCCTTGAAAAACGCATCCAGTTCAGACCGCGACATTTCAAACCCGCCAGAATGGGCATCCTGCTTTTCATCATACGAATCATTGCAGACCATGGCGGACCCATCATGCAGGAAGCGCCAGATACTCGCGCGACGAGCGTGGGTAACGTAGGCCAACTGCTCTGTCAGCACGAGGGAATCATTGGTCGGGTCAAACAAACGCGGCGTGGACGCCACCTGCTGCACGGCACCTGTTTCGTGCGTCACCTGAGCTTTCTGGCGTGCAAGAAGACGTGCGTTCCGTTCAGACCGCCTGACCTGACGGATCAGCAACCCGGCCAATATCAGGGAAAACGTAATAATCACGCCCGCAAACTGGAGACTTTGCTGGCTGCTCTGTTTGGCAAAGCTCGCAAAATCACTCTCCGGCGCGGACAGCAACAGGATCCAGCCTTCAGAAGACCCCGGCAACGGCGAGGCAATGGTCACATAGCGTTTCTTGTTCAGGGTAAAGGTCCGGGGGCCAAATCCACGCACCCGGTAATGATCATACCCACGGGCGAAGACGGGGTGCGTTTTGGGGTCCAGTACCATCTTGTTGGGGTCCCACCCGGCCGCTTCGGCAAGCTGCATCAGGTTTCGCCCAGCCATGACACGGCCCTTGCTATCAAGCACAATGGCGTTGCCGCTTTTGCCCACCTTGATGTTGTCAAGAAACGCGCTGAGTTCGTTCAACGAGATATTGGTCGCAAAAACCAGTGTGTGCCCATCCTGCCCCTTGAATCGCAGGGAACTGGTCATGACAAACTGCTTATCTGTGGGAAACAGATAAGGCTGCGTCCATTTTATCTGGTTGGTGCCATTTGTGTTCTGATACCAGGCCCGTTTGCGCGGATCATAATCCTTGGCATCATCATCAGCTTCACCCGTCTTGGTGCCATCAATGGTGTAATAGTCATGATGGAAAACCTGATGCCCATCCTTCACCTGCAAGGTGGTGCGTTCCTGCTCCTTCCCATCCTTGCCGTGGCGGGTAATCAGGGTAAAGCGCCCGCTATCATCGGCCAGGTAAAAGGACTGAAGCTGCGGCACGCTGCGCAACATGGCCCCACCATAGGAATAGAACACCTTGTCCTGCACTGCGGGCGGCACGTGTTCGATCATGCCGCTGGCAATCACATTCCCAGCCGAGGCCGGCATGATGTAATCGGATACTTCCTGCGCAATGTAATGTTGCACTGCTCCCAGCAGATCATGCGTGAGAGATTCCACGCCCGCCCGCGTGGTACGATAGGAATGCAGGCCGATTACGATAACGGCCACAATACCCAGAACAAGCGCCAGCAAAGGCAGGACCAGATGCAGCAGCACACGCCGCACGGACACATCGTGCTGGAGAGTTGGATCGACTATCTCATCAGAAGACACGTGATATTTTCCACTGACTTAACTGGCCACTGATCCCCTTTTCCCGCAGGGTGTTGACCCAATTCCTGCCTGAAAATCAGACAGATGCCGGAGCAGGCGTAAGAATTACAGGGTGCCCAGAAGTCACTGGCTTGTCCACCCTAAAGCGGGTGGCCCTCCCATTCCACGCATTGCTTACCTGCGTGCGCCGTTATTGCGCAGGCGGCCTTTCCATTGAGAGGCCTGCTGCTTGAGGGCTTCACCCCATCCTCAGTTTTTCATGGAAAAAACAGGAAGACGGAACAAAACGGCGTTTGTCCGCCCGCCTGTCCACTCAGTACCTGCCCGTTTTTCCGGCAGGCACTGAGGGAGAAATCGTCAGGTCCGCTGCGTCTACCTCTAGCCGATAACGCCAGAGATCACTTTTTGTCGGGTTCCGCATCCAGCCGAACAGAGACATCCAGCGCCTGCCCGAGGCGATTCAGCCCCCGACCCACGCTTTCCCCCCGCACAGCAACACATGCAGCGCCAAGGCTCAACATCAGATCCTTGCGGTCCCATGTCAGAGCAGTTCCTTCAAGCAGCGCTGCCGTCCCGCCGGAAACAGAGTAAGCCAGCCGTAGCGCCAGCCCCAGAACCACAGCTTTCTTCCACTGTTTTTCATCCAGCAATGTGCGGGAGGTGGAGAGAAACTCCGCGTCCAGATCAGCCGCATACCGAACAGCCAGCGCCAGAGAGAGCCAGGCGCGGGCTTCATGGTCAAACCCAACCCCTTGCAGGCGAAGAATACGCCAATACGTCTGCTCGGCCCGATATTCCGGGTGATCATGGCTTCCTACATCAGAAAGCCAGCAGGCAATCCGGCGTAAATGGGTCTGGCGTTGTGTCTCGTCAGCAAAAAGGGCGTTGGTCCACCGCATCAAAACATCAGGCAGTTTGATGCTTCGGCCCAGCCGGGCACACATATCCTGCGCCACCACGGTCATGGGGTCCTGCGTCAGGCAATCAGGGGCTACATTCAGCATGTACCACCCTTCACGCAGGCCATCTACGCAGAACACAACCCGGTCAGGCTGAACCTTGCGCAAAAGCCGACGCAGAACGGTTGCGGCAAAGGGAATATCATCCAGCCGCTTTTTGGGTGCCCCCGGCAGGCGTTCCAGACTGCGGCGTGGCGCATGCAGCAGCCAGCCGGTCATTTCCCGCGCTTCTTCCAAGCCCAGCGTATAGTAATGAACAATGTTGAGGGGGTAGTTCATGCGGGCAATGTGCAGCCGGGCGAGCGCACGGAAAGCGCCCC
Organism: Acetobacter senegalensis; assembly: GCF_001499615.1. Lineage (NCBI taxonomy): Bacteria > Pseudomonadati > Pseudomonadota > Alphaproteobacteria > Acetobacterales > Acetobacteraceae > Acetobacter > Acetobacter senegalensis. The sequence goes on from NZ_LN606600.1 coordinate 232,199, forward strand.
CCACCAGATACAGCGTTCCGCCCTTGACGGTAGGGAGCCAGCTTACCGCCCCGATATCCGCATCCGCCAACGCCTTGGCGGTATTGAGATCACCCTTGGCCCGATCGCTCAGACGGATCACGCCAAGCGGCAGGGTGTTGGCATCATGACGGCCATCGCTGGTGATGCGGATAAGTTCAAGAGAACCGCCCCCAACATCAGCCACCAGACCACTCGCACCGGGAATACCGCACATCACGCCAATGGCGGAGTGATCGGCCTCTTCCTCACCGGACAGAATACGAATAGGCACGTCGGGCATGTTGGCACGGAGTGCAGCCACAAAATCCGGACCATTTGCGGCATCCCGCACGGCGGCTGTCGCCAGAATTTCAAACGGTTCCGCATTCATGGCGCGGGCAATGGCATGGAAGCGGTCCAGCACCTCCATGGCCATGCTCACCCCTTCCTCATTCAGGCGGCCGGTGGCTGTAAGGCCACGCCCAAGGCGCAGCACCGCTTTTTCATTGAAAATAGGAACAGGGTTACGGGAAACGCCCTCGAACACAACGAGGCGCACCGAATTGGACCCAAGATCGACAACGGCCGAACGGCGCGGCGTATCAGTTTGCATGCTGGCGTTATTACTCTGGAACGCGCGCCGGGAAAACCCCGGTCACGCTGGCTGAGGCGGCCTGTTCACTCATCAAACATCAGATCCTTTGAAGACGGAAGAGACGCCGGTGTACGGATGGGTGCTTCATGCGCAGCAGACCCCCTGCCGGAAAGGGACGGATGCGTCATGAACCACTCATGCGCGGAGAACGGGCGCGCACCAGGTGTCAGCCTGCGCCACACGCCATTCTGTTCCAGAATCCAGGACTGAAGATTGTCCTTGAGGTTGGACACCATGATCTGTCCCACCATCTGCGCATGCACGGTTGGATTGGTGACCGGCACCATGCTTTCCACACGCCAGTCCATGTTGCGTGTCATCCAGTCGGCTGAGGACAGATAAACCTTGGCGTAACGAGATGGCAGACGATGGCCATTACCAAAAGCAAAAATACGGGAATGTTCCAGAAAACGCCCGACAATGGATTTGATCCGGATGTTTTCTGAAAGACCGGGCACGCCCGGCCGCAGACAACAGATCCCGCGAATGACCCCTATGATTTTCACCCCGGCGCAGGACGCCCGATACAGATGGTCAATCAACGCCGGGTCCACCAGCGAGTTCATTTTCAGCCAGATGGTGCCGGGTCTGCCCGCTTTGACATGGGCAATCTCTTCCTCAATCAGTTCCACCAGCGTACGGCGGATGGTGATGGGGGAAAAGGAAATTGCTTCCATTTCCGCAGGCAGGGCATAGCCGGTCACATAGTTGAACAGGCGGGCGGAATCCCGCGCCAGTTCCGGCTTGCAGGTAAAGAACGACAGATCAGTATAAATTTTGGCGGTAATGGGATGATAGTTACCGGTGCCAAAATGCGCGTAAGACCGAACCTGTCCGCCTTCCCTACGCACAACAAGACTGAGCTTCGCATGGGTTTTCAGGTCAGCAAACCCGAACACAACCTGCACTCCGGCAGCTTCCAGCGCACGGGCCAGCCGGATATTGGCTTCCTCATCAAAGCGCGCCCGTAGCTCCACCATGGCTGTAACAGATTTTCCGGCCTCGGCGGCCTCGATCAGCGCTTTGACAATGGGAGAGTCGCGCGATGTCCGATACAGGGTCTGCTTGATGGCAATCACGTTCGGGTCAAGCGCTGCCTGACGCAGGAACTGCACCACCACGTCAAAGCTCTCGAACGGATGATGCACCAGCAGATCCTTGGCGCGGATGGCGGCAAAGCAGTCGCCATTAAAATCGAGTATCCGTTCAGGAAAGCGCGGTGTGTAGGGGGTAAACAGCAGATCGGGGCGGTCATCCACAATCATCTGCTTCAGATCCACCACGCCGATCATGCCGGAATGGACGGCTATTTCCTCGGATGGCAGATCAAGGCCGGAGGCTATGGCCTCCGCCAATTCTGCTGGCACCCGTTTTTCCATATCCAGATGAATGACCACGCCGCGACGGCGCCGCTTGAGCGCACTTTCATATGAGCGGACAAGGTCTTCGGCCTCATCTTCAAACTCAACGTCGGTATCACGCACCACGCGCAGCATGCCGCTTTCCCCCACCGCCAGGCCGGGGAAAAGTTTGTCCATGCAGAGGGTGATCAGGTCTTCCAGACGGATAAACCGCACAACACGGGTGCCGGTAGCCTCACCTGGCTCAGTGGGGAGGCGGATAAAGCGTTCAACCTGTGCGGGCAGCAGAATAAGAGCGTTCATGGCGAACGCGCCGTTCTCGGCCGAAAGCAGGCGCAGGCCAAGCGCCAGCCCCATGTTGGGGATAAAGGGCAATGGATGCGCCGGGTCCACCGCCAGAGGGGTCAGAACCGGGAAAACACGGTCCATGAAGCAGGTTTCAAGCCATGAACGGTCTGCGGCGGACAAATCATCCGGCTCACACAGCACGACGCCGGCTTCATTCAGCAGGCCACGCAGTTCTGTCCAGATACGCTGCTGTTCCCGCAGCAGGGCAGCGCAGCGTTCCCGCACAGCTTCAAGCTGCTCAACGGGTGTCAGGCCGTCCGGGGAAAGTGCAACAAGCCCTTCACGCACCTGACCGACCAGACCGGCCACGCGCACGGAATAGAATTCATCCAGATTGCTGGCGCTGATGGACAGAAACCGCAGGCGCTCCAGCAGGGGATTGCGGGCGTTATCAGCTTCTTCCACCACGCGCTGATTGAAATCCAGCCAGGAAAGCTCACGGTTGATGAACCGTTGCGGGGTTTCCAGAGTAATTGGTGGGGGAACATTTTTTTTGCGGGGTGCGCGCGGGGCGCGGGGTGTGGTTTGTGTGGCGCGCCGCCTGCGGGCAGGCCGCGTGGCACCGGTGGATTTTGGTCGCTGCTTCCCCTGTGCCGTCACAAATATTTCTCCCTCGCCACTGTCACATTCCGGTGGCCGAATGACGCTCATTCAGCCCGTTTCTTTTGCCCAAGCAAAGCATACTGCAAAGCATTTGCACAGGAAAAGCGCCCGATATGTTACGGTTTTGTGTCAGCAGCACCCATCACAAAACGGAACAGGCCCGCCGGATTTCCCCGGCGGGCCTGCTGTTGAGGGGCAGATAAAAGCTGGAAGAAAGAACAGCTTACAGGTGCCCTTTAACCAGTTCATCCGCCAGCGCCTGATTTTTATAAACAGACTTCAGCGATTCCAGAATGGCAGCACTGTCCACGGCCACGGCGCGGTTGGTGCTTTCATCATAATAGAAATCCCCGCCCAGCGAATGAATATTGCCATCAAAGATCAGGCCAACGGCATGACCCTGCGCATCAATCACCGGAGAGCCTGAGTTCCCGCCAATAATATCGTTGGTGGAGACAAAATCGAACGGTGTGTTGAGGTTCACCCGTCCCTTGGCGTCCAGCCACGGCTTGCTCAGCTTGAACGGATCAGACCCGGTGGCGCGGTCATACAAGCCCGCGAAGGTGGTGAACGGCGCAACCTGTTTGCCGTTTTCATCCCAGCCCTTGACCTGCCCGAAGGACAGGCGCTGCGTAAAAGTGGCATCCGGGTAGGACGAAACACCATCACGCGCAAAACGGGCTTTGGCCATGGCTTCCGTTGCCTGACGGGATGGCGCTGCCACCTCGTCATCCATGCGCTTACGCAGCGCACGGGCCTGCGGCTCGATCTTGCGGGCCAGCACGATCATGGGGTCCTGAGAGGCCTCAATGGCCTTTGCGCCTCCTTTCCAAAGCGCCAGACGCACTTTGGGGTCTGCCAGCTTGCTGCCATTGACCAAAGAGACCGCCAGATCATCCGGAGCCGCCTTGCCCAGCACCTGTTTGACGCTTTCATCATCCGCGCCCAGCACCTGCCGCAGCTTGGTGAGCGAGAATGCCAGCTCCGTTTTTTCAAGGTCAGGATAGACCGGAGCGATGGACCCCAGTTCTGCTTCCAGCGCAGGCAGACGGCCATCATGGAACGCGGTCAGGCGCTCGGCATCGGGCTTCTGGCGTTCATATGCGCCACGCACCAGCAGCTTAGCGTAGGAGAACAGATCTCCCTGAAGGCCGAAAGAGCCTTCCAGCATGATGTACGGCTTGAAAATCTGCTGTTTGACGGCCAGAGCCTGTGCGTTTTTGGCCCATGGGTCCCCATAGGTTTTCTTGCGCCCCTCATCCGCGTTGATCCAGTCACGCAAACTGGCTTCGCTTTTGGCTTTGGCGTCCAGCAGTTTGGGGTCGGCCAGCACCGGCACGCGCCCACGATACACTTTCAGGCTGTTTTCAATCCCGAAAATACGTTCCTGCGCTTCCTGATGGTGCGCAACACTTTCGCGGCTGTACTGCCACAAAGCGCCATCCAGTGCGGAGTAATTGTCAATAACAAAAGGCACTGTCACGTTTCTGGAAAATTCCAGATCTGCCAGTGGCACTTCGCGCTCGGTGGAACCGGGGTTGCCGGATGTGAACACAAGTTCTCCATCCTTGGGGCCTTCGGCATCAAACGGCAGATAGGCCGCAACCTTGGCGGGCTTGCCGTTTTCATAAACCCGCAGGAACGCCATATCGAGGTCATAGCGCGGGAAGTTGAAATTATCCGGGTCCCCACCAAAGAAGGCCGTGTTCTGATCTGGCGCCATGACCATGCGCACATCCTGATACCGCCGATAGCGATACAGCGCTGTGCGCCCACCATGATACAAGCTGATCACATCGCATCGCCACGTCTTGGCGTCCGCACCGGCGCACTCTTTCTCAATGGCGCTTTCTTCTGCCTGACGCGCCTTGGTGTAGGCCTCGCCTTCCTTGCCCTTGAGGGCTGCCTGCATGCGGTCCGTCACATCCGTGATGGAATCAAGCTGGTTGAGCTCCATCGCCGGGCAGCGCTGTTCAGCCGCCGGATTTTTGGCGCTGTAGCCGTCCTGAAAGTAGTTGTGGGTCTTGTCAGATAGTTGCTGCAAACATTCATTCGCGCAGTGATGGTTGGTCATCACCAGCCCATCTGCTGAAACAAAAGAAGCCGAACAACCAAGCGCCAGCCGGGCAGACGCCTTGGTGACACGATCAATCCACTCTTTGGATGGCGTGAAGTGATACCGGTCCTGCATCTGCTTTACCGGCAGGTTATCCATTGTCCACATGCCTTCATCAGCATGGGCGTAGGGCACTATGGCAGGCGCACAGGCCAGCAGCGCCATGGGCACAAGTGCGTGCCTCAAAAATTTTGCCATGTTTCAATTACTCTTTCTGCAATAATGTTACACCATAACATTCGGTGAGCCGACTTTGGCTCAGTCGCTCCCTCAGAGCAAGCCTGTCATGCAGTTTGCAGGCGCATGTTTTGTAGCGCATCAAATGCAGCCCATGCTGCCAGACCAGGCGCTCAGTCCCGGTCTGTTTCCTGTTGAAGCAGGGTTTCCAGCACGGAACCAGCCAGTGCGCGGGTCACTTTACCACCCGAGGCCAACGCTGCCTGATCCAGAAGCGCGGCCATATCCCTGATAGCACGGGCATTGCGGGGTAAGCGCCGCAACAGCCACTCCGTAACGGGTTGCGCCACGACAATCTGCCGCTCCGCCAACAGGCGCAGAAACAGACGATGCAGCAATTCTTCTTCCGCCTGCCCGATCGGCACGGAAGCCGTTGCCCGCACACGGCTGGCAAGGTCAGGCAACCTGATTGCCCAGCGGGCGGGGGGCAAACGTGCGGCCAACAGCAACGCCATGCGTTGCTCCCGCACAAGATTGATCAGATGCAGCAGATCATGCTCATCCCGCACGTGGTCTGCATTATCCAGCGCAAGCGCCCGAAATCCGCCCTCGCTGAACAGATCAGCTACATCCCGCTCATTCAGGCGGCTGCCTTCAATAACCGGCGCACCATGCCGTGCCGCCCAAACGGATAACAGGTGTGTCTTGCCGGTGCCGCTTGCTCCCCATAGCGCCATGCGTCCCTCCGGCCAGCGCCACAGGGCTTCAGCATCCAGCACCCACGCCCGCGCAGCCGCATTGGAACGGGCCGCAACAAAATCGGACCTACCGAATCGGGGGCGATAGGCAAACGGCAGGGCAATCTGCTCGGCGCGCGCACGCTCCCGCCTGCTTTCCGCACCCGGTGCGGAAGACTGCGCTGGTGGCACGCCTGCCATATCTTTGGCCCCCGCACCGGGCTGCACGGGGGCATCCACCTCCCTTTCCGGGCCATTGGGGGCGTCTGACGCCGCTTTTGTTCCTACAATCCGTTTCATGCCGCTTTGCGTGTCGCTTCACCTGCCGTAAAGACTGTCCGCAGGGAAGCTACCCTACCCTGCCTGTTGCATCGACCCCTTATTCAGACCAAGAGCGCCCGCATGACGTCCAATTCTGCCAACACCCCGCCTTCTCCCCTGACATACCGTGACTCTGGCGTGGATATTGAAGCAGGCGAAGCTTTGATTGACGCCATCCGCCCGGCTGCCAAAGCAACAGACCGCCCCGGCACCATGGGGGGACTAGGCGGTTTTGGCGCGCTGTTTGATCTGAAAGCCGCCGGGTTCAAGGACCCCGTGCTTGTTTCCTGCACCGATGGCGTGGGCACCAAACTGACCCTGGCCATTGATACCGGCCTGCACGAAACCGTGGGCATTGATCTGGTGGCCATGTGCGTGAATGACCTGATTGTGCAGGGCGCGGAGCCACTTTTCTTTCTGGACTACTTCGCTACGGGGCGTCTGTCTGTAGAAAACGCAGCCAAGGTTGTGCGTGGCATCGCGCAGGGATGTGAGCAGTCAGGCTGCGCGCTGGTGGGTGGTGAAACCGCCGAAATGCCCGGCATGTATGCAGACGGGCATTATGATCTGGCCGGGTTCTCGGTTGGGGCGGCTGAACGGAACGCCCTGCTACCCGGCGCCATTGCCGAAGGGGATGCGCTGATCGCCCTGCCATCCTCCGGCGTGCATTCCAACGGTTTTTCTCTGGTGCGCCGCATTGTGGCCGATGCCCATCTGGCATGGACAGACCCCGCCGCCTTTGCACTGGGCCATAATTTGGGTGAAGCCCTGCTGGTGCCTACACGCCTTTACGTACAGCCGGTTCTGGCCCTGCATCGTGCGGGCCTGCTGCATGCAGCCGCCCACATTACTGGTGGCGGCCTGCCCGGCAACCTGCCCCGCATCCTGCCAGACGGGCTTGATGCCGTGATTGATGCCACATGGCCGGTTCCCCCCGTGTTCAACTGGCTGGCCCGCACCGGCAATGTCGCCAATGATGAAATGCTGCGCGTCTTCAACTGCGGCGTTGGCATGGTGCTGGTAACCCCCAAGCCTGATGAGGTTCTGGCCAGCCTGAAAGACATGGGTGAAACCGCAACGCTGATCGGCCATATTGCCAAAGCAGCAGAGAGCACAGCCAAAGCTGGCCTGCGCATGAAGGCCTGTCCGGATTTTCACGCAGCATGAGTGTTGAAAAAACACCGGTCGCCCTGCTTTTAAGCGGCCGGGGCAGCAATGCCACTGCCCTGATCCACGCCTGTGAAGCGCCAGATTTTCCAGCCCGTATCTGTCTTGTTCTCAGCAACAACCCGCAGGCTCCGGGTCTGGACGTGGCGCGTAAGGCTGGCCTTCCTGCCAAAGCCATAGATCACCGTCCCTTCGGGAAAGACCGCGCAGCCCATGAGCAGGCCATTCATGCCTGCCTTGAAGAATCTGGTGCGCAAGCCGTGTGCCTTGCCGGTTACATGCGCCTGCTAACGCCGTTTCTGACCACCGCATGGGCAGGCAGGATGCTGAACATTCACCCCAGCCTGCTCCCCTCCTTCCCCGGCCTGCACACGCATGAACGGGCTTTGGAAGCCGGAGTGCGCATTCATGGGTGCACCGTGCATCTGGTAACGGAAGGCATGGATGAAGGGCCCATTCTGGGGCAGGCCGCCGTTCCTGTGCTCCCCGGCGATATGCCGGATGATCTGGCGGCTCGTGTTCTGCACGAAGAACACCAGCTTTATCCGCTTGCCCTGCGCCGCTTTCTGGACAAAGGCGCGCCTTCCTGCCAAGCCCAGAGCGTGCTGCTGGTGGCCTGAGCCTCAGCGCGCTTCCTTTTACGTTTTAGCCAGACCCGATAGCCAGACCTGATAGTGAGTTGATGACAGCAGAATCCCGCCCCCGCAAACCCAGACAGCGCGGCGCTTCCCGCCCGGGAAACGCCCCTCAGCCTGCTGATCCGACGCGGGATGTGGCCTTTGATATCCTGTGCGGCGTGGTGGAACACCGCCGCATGCTGGAAAACAGCCTCTCACGCTCGGCTTCGGAGCATGACGCCCCACCACGTGACCGGGCCGCGGCACATCGTCTGGCTGCCGCCACGCTGCGCCATATGGGCACATTGCGTATCGTGCTGGAGCCATTTCTGCGTAAGGAACCGCCGGAACCTGTACGCGTGGCGCTGATGATGGGCTGCGCCCAACTGCTGTTTCTTGAAACACCACCCCATGCCGCAGTAGGCACCACCGTCTCTCTGTTGCGCCGCCGCAAGCTGGCTCCCTTTGCAGGCTTGGCTAACGCCGTATTGCGCAAGGTGGCTGATCAGGGCCCGGCCCTGCTTGAAGGGCTTGATCAGGCACGGCTGGATATTCCCGCATGGCTGTGGAGTTCATGGAGCACCCTCGGCAAAGGTGTGCCGCGCGCCATTGCCCGTGGCATCAGTCAGGAAGCGCCGCTGGATATCACGCTACGCCCCGGCGCACCTGTGCCTGAAGGCGGAGAAGTTCTGCCCAACGGATCTGTGCGGTTCCCCGCCGGGACGCGCGTGACCGAACTGCCGGGGTATGAGGAAGGGGCATTCTGGGTGCAGGATGCCGCTGCAACGCTCCCCGCCCGCCTGCTGAACGCCCAGCCGGGTGAAAGCGTGGCGGATCTGTGCGCCGCACCGGGCGGCAAAACCGCCCAGCTTGCTGCAACAGGTGCCAGCGTGACTGCGGTTGAACAGAACGCCAACCGCATGACCCGCCTGCGTGAAAATCTGACGCGCCTGTCCTACCCCGTAGAGATTGTGCAGGCCGATGCCGCCACATGGAAACCGGACGCCCTGTTTGACGCCATTCTGCTGGATGCCCCCTGCTCCGCCACAGGCACGGCACGCCGCCACCCGGATGTGCTGTGGGTCAAACGCCCGCGCGACCTTACAGCCCTGACCGCCGGGCAGGATCGTCTTCTGGCGGCAGCAAAAGCCATGCTCAAACCGGGTGGGCGGCTGATCTACGCCGTATGCTCGCTGCAAGAGGAAGAAGGGCCCGCTCGCGCCCGTGCGGCAGCGGCCATGGGGCTGGAACCTTCACCCTTCACGCCAGAAGAACTGCCTTTTCTAACCGAAGCGCTAACGCCGGAAGGCTGGCTGCGCACGCATCCCGGCCAGTGGGCTGACAAAGGCGGAATGGATGGCTTTTTTGCGGCCCGGTTTACGTTGCCCAAAGCGTGATACCATCACAACGCAGAAAAGACGTGAAAACCCCACTCAACGGAGTTGCGCGGCACGGCGGGATTGCGGATAACCAGTCTTATGACTTCCTTAACGCGCCCGCTCATTGCCCCCAGTATCCTTGCCGCTGACTTCGCCCGCCTGGGTGAAGAAGTTGACGCCGTTATCAAAGCCGGAGCGGACTGGATCCATCTGGATGTGATGGACGGGCATTTTGTGCCCAACATTTCCTTCGGCCCGCAAATTGTCAAAGCGCTGCGCCCCCGCACCGCTTTGCCCTTTGACGTGCACCTGATGATTGAACCGGCGGACCCGTATCTGGAAGCCTTTGCCAAGGCCGGGGCCGATCATATTCTCATCCATATTGAAGCCGGACCGCATGCACACCGCTCCCTCCAGCAGATCCGTGCGTTGGGTGCCAAGCCGGGCATTGTGCTCTGCCCTGCCACGCCGCCGGAAGCGATAAGCGAAATTCTGGATATGGTGGACGTTATTCTGGTCATGACCGTGAACCCCGGCTTTGGCGGCCAGAAATTCCTGTCCAGCCAGTTGCCCAAAATCCGTCGCCTCCGCCAGATGATTGCGGAAAGTGGACGGGATATCCGGCTGGCAGTGGATGGCGGGATCGATTCTCACACAGCGCATCAGGCCATTGCGGCAGGGGCAGACGTGCTGATTGCAGGCAGCGCCATTTACGCCCAACCGGATTACAGCGCCGCCATTGCCGCATTACGGCCAGAAATTACCGTATCCTGAACCTTCTTTTTCGTCTTGTGGGGCGTTTATTCTGAACCCCCGCAGTCAGATCACCTCTAGCCCCGGAGCACCCACCATCTGATGCCCCTGCGCCGCTGGACCCGAACCGCCCGCCTTGCCTACGCCATGCGTAATCCCTTGGGCGGCTTTGGCCGTGTGCCGGAAGGCCCGGCCCAGACCTTGCGGGACCCATGGCCCGGTGATGCAATTGTGGGCGAAAAACTGGTGCGCAACCAGACGCTTTTTCAAGGCGAGCTCCGCAACCTGCAACATCGGCAGTGGGATAATCCTGCATGGCCGGATGCCTACCGCAGATGGCTGCAAAGCTTTGTCTGGCTGCGGGATCTGCGAGAACTGGGGGCAGAATCCGCCCGCATCAAAGCGCGCAGTCTAGTGGCAACATGGATTGCCATGCCTGCGGCCGACCGCCCCATTTCCGACCCGTCCATTACCGGCGCACGTCTGGCTGCGTGGCTGTCCTATTACGAATTTTTTGCCGCCGCCGCTGATGACGGATTTCGGAAATCCCTGATGGCGGCTCTCATGATGGAAGCCCGCTCCATCATGGCTCTCATGCCCGAAGAGGTACAAGGCTGGCATGCGCTGACCGCCCTGAAAGGCCTGCTTGCCGTTGCTGTCGCCATTCCAGATCAGCCGGAATTTCTCTCCCGCTATCTCCGGTTGATAGATAACGCTATCAGCGAGCAGTTTCTGCCGGATGGTGGCCCCGTAACCCGCTGCCCGGAAGACCAGTTTCAGGCTGTGCGTGAACTGGCTGAAATGCTCAGCATCCTTCAACTGGCGCGCCTGCCGCTCCCCACCACTCTAATGGAAGCGGCAAACCGCGCTGCTCCCGCCCTGCGCGCCATGCGCCATGGAGACGGCGGGCTGATGCTGTTTAACGGCAGTGCGGAACAAAACCCCCTGCTGGTGGAACATGTGCTCAACCGGGCCTCCCGCAGTCGCGTTCTGGCCGCAAGCCTGCCGGAGACTGGCTTCCTGCGGTTGGCCAGTGGGCGTGCTCTGCTGCTTGTAGATGCAGGTGCCCCTGCCGCGCCAGGGCATGACAAAACCGCCCACGCGGGCATGTTATCCTTTGAATTCTCGTCTGGCAGGCAACGCCTGATTGTTAATTGTGGTGCCAGCACCCAGCGCGGATGGGCTCAGGCGTTGCGGCAGGCGGCAGCGCATTCCGTGCTGGAATTTGCAGATATCTCCCCCATGGTGGTTGACGCCACGGGGGCCGTTATCAAACGGCCAAAAATCACCCGCACCCATGTTACGCAGGATGGCGCGCACTGGCTGCAAATGACGCATGATGGCTATCAGCCACAAGGCGGTGGCCTCTATTCCCGCCAGCTTTATCTGGGCAAGGATGGCCAGACCCTTCGGGGTGAGGAAACGCTGCATGGCGGCACGCGGGCAGATTTCTGTGTCAGGTTCCATCTGCACCCCGAAGTTATGGTTGAGCAGGTAGAAAATGGTTTTCTGCTTTATACGCAGGAAGAAAGCTGGCTCTTCCAGTCAGATGCTCACGCAAGCGTAGAAGAGAGCGTGTATCTGGGTGGCCCGGAACGGGTGGCAACGCTCCAGATTGTTCTGTTCCCCACGCTGCCCCCTGAGCCAGAACCGCCGCCCGTGGAAGAAGAAAGCGCCGCTGCCGTGGAAAACGGTGAGGACGCGGCAACAGAACACGCGGTTAACCCCTTACCAGTGGCCGAAGACACGGGCGTTCTGGAGCCACAGGACACGGCCAACGACGCTCCCCCTTTCATACCAGAAGAGCCGAGCGTTCCCCCACAGGAAGACGCCTCTCTCCCCCCTTTGCCGGAAGAAGAAGAGCCCCTTCCGCCCTTGCAGGAAGAGCCTGCGGCCGAGCAGTCTCCCCTGCCGGAAGAAGAGGATGAATACGCACCGATCATGCGTGATCCTCCTCCCGCCGACAGCGTGCCCTCTCTGCTCGCCGGGGTTGCGCATCTGCATTACACACCACGGCAGAACACCGCGAGCATGGCGGAATCCCTGTTTGCCGAACAGAACCGCACCCCTGCGGCAGAAGCCGCTGCGGCACGGCAGGCCAGAAAGGCAGAAGCCGCTCGCGCCTCCAGCGCGGAGCCGGTTTCTGCCCCTTCCAGCTTGACGCCGCAAGCCGCGTTGCAACCACCGCTCTGCCCGCCTATCCGCTGGGCATTGTCTCTGGTGAGTGAATAAGTCGTGGTGTCGTGAAAATTCTGGAAATCACGAACGTCGATTTTTCACTCACCCATTTCCTGCTGCCGCTGATGCGCGCCTTGCGGGAAGACGGCCATGATGTGGTGGGGGTCTGCGCGGAAGGCCCTCTTCTTGCCCAGCCGCGCGCGGAAGGTTTCCGGGTGAAGGCTCTGCCGTTTGCGCGGTCCTTTTCCCCCTTGGCGCAGGCCCGCGCCTTTCTGGCGCTTGTCCGCCTCATACGGCGCGAAAAGCCTGATCTAGTCCACGCACACATGCCCATAAGCGGCGTGCTGGCACGGCTGGCAGCCAAGCTATGCGGCGTGCCGCGTATTGCCTACACATGCCATGGGTTTCTGTTCAATCAGCCCGGCTCGCACGCACGCCGTATTCTGGCATTGGTGCTGGAAAAACTCTGCGGGCATGTCACGGATATTTTCCTGACAGTGTCACAGGAAGAAGCTGAGGACGCACGCCGTCTCCATATTCATCCGCACCCCATCGCCGTTGGTAACGGGCGGGACAGTACACGCTTCCGCCCTGATGATGCCGCGCGCGCACGTATCCGGCAGGAAGTGGGCACATCAGAGCATACACCCGTTATTATTGTTGTCTCCCGCCTGGTGCGCCACAAAGGCTATCCGGAATTGCTGGAAGCCATGCGCGCCGTGCCGCAGGCAGAACTCTGGGTGGTAGGGGAGCGCCTGCCGTCCGACCATGGCAGCATGCTGGATACCTGTTTTGAACAGGCCCGCATTGCCCTCGGCCCGCGCTTGAAATGCCTTGGCTACCGCACGGATATTCCCGCCCTTCTGGCTGCGGCTGATATCTTTACGCTACCCAGCCACTTTGAGGGGCTGCCCATGTCCATCATTGAGGCCATGCTGACAGAACTGCCCGTGGTCAGCACCGATATCCGCGGCCCGCGCGAACAGGTGGTGCAGAACGTAACGGGCCTACTGGTTCCTCCCGCCAACGCGACCCGACTAGCTGAGGCTTTGCGTATCCTCACACAGAACGCCGCGCTTCGGGCTCAGATGGGCACCGCCGCCCGCGCGCGTGCCCTCGCCCTGTTTGACGAGCGTGTCGTGCTGACCAGAACGGTGCGCCTTCTGACAGAGACGGCCTGACAAGAGACCGTTTAAAAAGCACGCCAGAATGGTCTGGCGCATCTTTTGCAGCGAAATACGCTGTGTTTTGCCAGAAAACACGCGACTACGCTTTTAGAGCCGCGTTCTCTCCCTCACCTACTTCAGAAAGACCCGGCACTCTCAACGGTCAGCAGCTCAATCAGCCTCTTACTTACCAACCACAATAGTCCTTGCCCCCCATAGCAACGATACAGCGAAGTGAGCCCGCCATCGCCGCTTGTGTGACCATTTTCATCTGGCCATTTCGTCAGACATGTCATGAAAATGTCGTACCCATCGCGCAATAATATCTGTAGCGCCACGGGTGGCACTGTTACACTTGCCTCCATGAAAAAATTCCTTCCAAGCCTGTTAGGCGCGGCTCTTCTGGCGCTCACCAGTGGCTGTGCTTCCTCCCCCACATCCTCCACTGCCTGGCAGGGACCGCCTGCCGTTATTCTGGTATCTCTGGATGGGTTCCGTGCGGACTATTTATCCCGCGGGCTGACACCCCATATTCAGGCTCTGGCGCAAGATGGCGTAACCACGGAGGGCATGCATCCGTCTTTCCCCTCCATCACATTCCCCAATCATTATACGCTGGTCACGGGCCTGCGGCCCGATCACCACGGGATTGTTGGCAACACCTTTTATGATCCGGACCATCCCGACCAGAAATTCACCATGCGGAGCACGGATTCCTTCTGGTGGAGTGAGGCCGACCCGATCTGGGTCACAGCCAAGCAGCATGGCCTGAATGTGGGGACATTGTTCTGGCCCGGCTCTGAAAGTGCCGTGCATGATACGCGGCCCGATGAATGGTTGCCCTTTGACTACAAGATGTCTGACACGGACCGCGTGGACAAACTGCTCTCCTGGTATGATGCCCCGGCAGAAAAGCGTCCGCATTTTTCAACCCTGTATTTTAACGTGGTTGATACGGCGGGCCATCATTTCGGGCCGGAGTCTCCCGAGGTCAACGCAGCGCTTCAGGATGTGGATGCGGGAATTGGCCGTCTGGTGGACGGTCTGAAGAAGCGTCACATTCCTGCCGATATCATTGTTGTGGCTGACCACGGCATGGCCAGTGTGGGCAACGGCCAAATTATTGAAATGGACAAGGTTGCGCCCACTTCCAGCTACAGATGGGTTACTGGCGGGGCCTATGCCGGGGTTGATCCCCTTCCCGGTAAGCAGGCAAAGCTGGAAAAAGCATTGCTGCGCCCGCATGACCATATGGAATGCTGGAAAAAGGAGGCTCTCCCCGCCCGCTTCCACTACGGCACAAACCCGCGTGTTCCCGCCTATATCTGCCTTGCCCAGCAGGGGTGGGTTATTCTGGAAACCACGCCCGATGCGTCAAAAGCCCCCATTCGTGGGGAACATGGGTATGATCCTGCCCTGCCGGATATGAGCGCTCTTTTTGTTGCGCACGGCCCTGACTTCAAGCCGCATCAGGTTCTGCCTCCGTTTGACAACGTGGATGTCTATTCCCTTGTCATGGCGCTTCTGCATATTCCCGCCAACCCGAGTGACGGCAACCTGAAGCCCTTTGAATCTGTGCTCACCCCCTCAACGCAAGCGCAGTAAACCAGTCCGGACAACGATCCGGCTCCTGAAACAGAAAAAGCCCGACCACCATCCGGTGTTCGGGCTTTTTTATAGGGCTGCCTGAAATATCAGCCGAAAACTGTAAAACCGATCAGGAATGCGCACCGGGGGCCGGGTGTGCACTCTCCGTAGCGGGCTTGGACGGCTTGAGCAGACGGACGGTCAAACGGGAAGGAGACGCAGCAAAGCGGGCTCCGCTGCGGGTATAATCCAGCCGGATGCGCACGCCGTTATCATTTTCCATCAGCACGCCGCTTACACCGCGACCCACCGTGGCCTCGCCTGAAAGCGCCCAGAAAGTGCCCTGAAAATCTTCAATCCGCTGAAGGTTGTACACCTTGCCGACGCTATCACCCGAGGAATAACCAACCGCTGCGGCAGAAGCACCCTTGACGGAAAAAGGATATGTGCGGCCACCGTAGGTCAGCACCCCGGTTCCCCATGTGTAGCCCAGACCCAGATCAGCAGAACGTGTGTGGAAAGAAACCTCGCCGGTTACAGGTCCCAGCGGAGACTGGGCACACGCGGTAAGGGACCACGAGCCGCACAGGGCCAAGGCAGCAACAACGCGAACAGATGCAGAGCGCATCAAGAGGCTCCTTACTTCAAACAGACGGGCCGCAAAATTTCCGGGGGTCCAGAGGCAGCGTCTGTTTGTTGTGCCATGTTTTCCAGAAAGAAGAAACATGGCAGACTCAACAAATGACCACAGTTTTTTAAAAACTGAAGCAGGAAACCGTTACGCGTTCCACACGGGTTCTTTGATCTTGGCAACAAACGCGGGTGTGCCGCCAGTTCCTCCGCCGTGGGCACAACGCGCACCACGCGGCGCTGAGCCGGGCCTTCATATGTGACGGAGGGGGCCTGCTCACCATCCGCCACCAGCCCCAGCCCGTGCTGACGGCCGCCCATCAGCTCCAGATACACATCAGCCAGCAGCTTGCAGTCCAGCAGCGCATTATGTGTGGTTCGGGCAGACAGATCCACACCAAAGCGGCGGCAAAGCGCATCCAGACTGTTGGGCATGCCGGGAAAACGTTCCCGCGCCATGTCCAGCGTATCCACCATCCGCGCCATATCCAGCGGCTTGTAGCCCGCGCGCTTCAGTTCCGCATTCAAAAAGCCAAAGTCAAAACGTGCGTTGTGGGCAATCAGCGGATCATCGCCAATAAAGGCCAGAAACTCATCTGCAATTTCGGCAAATTTGGGCTGCCCTTCCAGATCCGCCGCCGTGAACCCATGCACGCGGGATGCTTCTTCCGGCACGTCACGCTCGGGGTCTATCAGCACACGAAAATTTTTGCCGGTGGGCAGGTCCCCCACCAGTTCCACCGCTGCAATTTCAATCACCCTGTCCCCGGTGGCCGGATCAAGGCCGGTGGTTTCCGTATCAAACAGGATGGAACGTTTCATTGCTTCAATGCCTTGAGTAAGCAGCGCACCTGCCGTCTGGTTTCGGGCAGCGCCACGCCTGTTTCTATCACTGTGTCAGCCAGCCGCCGTTTTCTGGCGTCCGGCATCTGGCGTGCAATCAGCTTTCGGGCTTCGGCCATAGGCACCCCGCGCCGCCGCGCCACACGCGCCGCCTGCACCCGGGCAGGAGCGGAGACCACCAGAACATGATCACACATTTTCTGGCCCCCTGTCTCAAACAGCAGGGGCACATCCAGCACCACCCACGGCGTGCCGACACGCCGATAGTGGGCCAGAAAACGGTTACGGGCTGCCCATACCATGGGGTGAATCACCCGTTCAAGCTGCTTCAACAATCCCGGATTGCCTGTAACAGCGCGCCGCAACACCGCACGATCCAACCGCCCATTCTGCACGGCATCCGGCACCAGTCTGGCTATGGCAGGCAATGCAGGACCATGATCGGCCTGCAGGCGGCGCACGGTCTCATCCGAATCAAAAACAGGCAGCCCCGCTTTTTTCAACATGGTGGCCACGGTGCTTTTGCCCATGCCCATGCCGCCTGTAAGCCCCAGAATATGCATGCCCCGATGCGTACGCACGTCTTGCCCTGCCTTTGTTCCGCTCAGACGCTGGCGCGCACGTAGGCTTCCAGATCAGCATCCACTTCCGGGTCGTGCCCGAACCATTCCCGAAAGCCCAGACGCGCCTGATGCAACAGCATTCCCAACCCACCCAGCGTTTTGAGGCGGTGCTGTTCCGCCTCGGCCAGCAAAGGTGTCAGGCGCGGTACATAAACAATATCCGCCACCACCAGATGGCGAGCGGCATGGCGCAGGCTGGGCCGGAACATCGGGTCCGGTCCGCCTTCCATACCAAGGGATGTGGTGTTGACCAGCAGGGTATACGCACCAAGCTGCTCCTCCCACACGGACCACGGCACCACGCCCAGTCCGGGCAGAGCCTCGGCCAGTTTTTCCGCGCGCTCCGCCGTACGGTTGGTCACAGCCACCTCCATGCCATAATCCTGCAACGCTGCGGCGACCGAGCGGGCCGCACCACCCGCCCCGAGCAGAAGGGCACGCCCTTTGGGGGCCAGTCCTTCCGCTTCCATGCTGGCTACAAAACCATCCCCATCCGTGGAGACCCCGCGAATACGCCCATCCGGCTGAAACACCAGCGTATTCACAGCCCCGGCACGCAGCGCGGAATGATCCAGATCATCCGCTATGGCATATGCTGCTTCCTTGTGAGGAAGGGTCACGTTAGCCCCTCTAAACCCCACGGCCTGCAACCCCCGCACCGCCTGCACAAAATGGGCGGGCTCCACAGGCAAGGGCACATACGCGCCATCAATCTGATAACGGGAAAGCCAGTAATTATGCAGCGCGGGTGAGCGTGAGTGCGAAACGGGCCAGCCCAGCACGCCAGCCAGCCGGGCTTTGCCTGTCAGAATTTGGCGAGGCACAGGAGGCATTTTCGGGTGTGCGGTCATGCCATAGCCCCTTCCGCATCAGCTTGCGCGCCGGGTGTTACCCCATAGGTCTGGCAGAAGAGCGCCCATGCCTGCGGCAGCAACCGCGCCAGCCGTGCGGCCCACTCCTCCTGCCCGGCGGGGTGATCGATCAGATCCTGCCGGATTTCAATTTCCACATGGGGTAACTGCCGTTTTTCTCCATGTGTGGGAACCGTGTAATCAGAGGTATCGGTCAGGGCGTAAGGCTCATTATCGCCTACGGTCAGCCCTTCCTTGCGCAACAGTTCCATCAGAAGAACGGCCAGCCGGTTGTCATGATTATGAAGTAACCCTACCTGCCACGGACGCTTCAGGCCGCCCATTTCCGGTGTAAAACTATGCAGCGCCACCACCACAGTCGGTCGCCCGGCCTTTAGCCGCGCATCCAGCTCCTGCGTAATCCGCGCATGGTAAGGATGGAGAATGGTATCTTCCCGATACGCAATCTGCTCCGCCGTAAGCGCATGGTTGGCTGGAACTGGTGTGCCATCACTGATTTTGACAATGGAGGTGGGATGACCGGGCGCGCGGTTACAATCAATCACCAACCGCGAATAAACCTGTTCTATCAGCACAGCCTGAAGCTTCTGCGCCAGAGCGCGCCCCACACCGTCTATACCAATATCCCAGCCAATATGGCGGGCGCGGTCTTCGGCGCTCACGCCCAGATCACCCAGATAAGAAGGCACAGCCCGGCCAGCATGATCGCTGACCAACACAAACGGGCCGCCGCCATCCGTTCCGTAAACTGCCACGCAGGGCGCTTCCTTCTCGTCCGTCATTGCCTCGCCCGTCATGCCCTCTCTCAATCCAGCTCTTTCACTATCACTCTGCCGCAACCCGCATACTGATGGCGGCGTTAGCAGACACCACCAGCAAGGAAAATCCATTCTTCCCGAAAGGGGTAGTCCGGAACAAACCAGCTCTGAACAGCCAACCCTTTCAGAATGATCGTCCCGAAAGGTCTTCCCTGCCGGTGCTCTCCTCGCGGGTGCCGATCACAAGGCGCCTTTCAAACGTGGCCCTACTCAACCTTGCCCCTAAAGTTCGGTCAAAACTCGCCCCCACTTGAACGACTGATCCCGTTACCTGAGAAGGTCATCCACCCCGCCGCCATACGCGAGAGCAGGGCAACCATAACTGGGTATCCGCTTTCCGCTACGTTCTTGCGGTGAAAGGCGTTAAGCTACGCCCTCCGTCATTCTCATTCTGAACCGGACGCCTCACAAGATTCGTCCGAAAAATGCTCCTTATTTTGCGCCTGCCGTCCGATTAAGTAGACAGACGCAAAATTCCCATCCGCCCGATAGGGCAGACGCGCTACGCGCAGCCTCTTAGCTGGTGGCTTTGGGGGAAGAGACAAATACGCCTACTTCATCGGCGCTTTCACGCACCAGACCGGCATCATCACGGGTCAGCCCTTCGGCGTCCAGGCCGGAGTCGTCAAGCGTATAGACCCAATAAACGGGGTCCGTGCCGTTGAGCGATTCTTCCCCGCCCTGCGCATAGGTGCGAGATGCCACATACTCCGCGCCCCGCATTTTTTCTTCCAGCCGCTTTACGGCTTCAATAGCGCTGGGGGAGCGAATCACTTCAAGCAGGATGTTGGTGCCCGGATCAATCACACCAAAGGTTTCAAGGTTTTTTGTGGCAGTCATTATAAGAAGCTCCTGAAATTCAAGTCCTTGTTCCTGCGGAGGATACGGCCTCTCCTGCCGGGCAGAAACCATTCCGCGCAACAGGGCAGCCCCGCCCCCACAACAGGCTTGGAATGCATCATGCCCTGCGTCTAGCGTTTGCGCCACAGGGCACGCATCAGTAGGGTGCGTGCTTTCGTATCAGGTTTAAGGACACGGGTTGGGGCATGACATGTCTCTGAGCAGCGCAAGCAAGACAGAAACCGCATCACAGAAAGATGCCAACATGCAATGGGGCGGCCGCTTTGCCGTTGGCCCTTCAGAGATCATGCAGGCCATCAACGCCTCCATCAGCTTTGATAAAGCCCTGTGGAAACAGGATATTGCGGGATCACTCGCCCATGCGGCCATGCTGGCGCATGTGGGCATCATCTCCAAGGATGATGAAACTGCCATCCGCAATGGTCTGACCGCCATCGGGCAGGATATTGAAGCGGGCCGGTTTGAATTTTCAGAAGCGCTGGAAGATATTCACATGAATATCGAAGCGCGCCTGTCCGACCGGATTGGCGAGGCTGGCAAACGCCTGCATACTGCCCGCTCCCGTAACGATCAGGTAGCGACAGATTTCCGCCTGTGGGTGCGTGACGCTATTGACGGGGTGGACCAGCAGGTGGCCTCCCTGATGCGGGCCCTTGCCCGCCGTGCAGAAGAACACGCCGCAGACCCCATGCCCGGCTTCACGCATCTGCAAACCGCGCAGCCTGTCACGTTTGGCCATCACCTCATGGCCTATGTGGAAATGCTGGCGCGTGACCGGGGCCGTCTGGCTGATACGCGCAAACGCCTGAACGAATGCCCACTGGGGTCCGCCGCGCTGGCGGGAACGTCCTTCCCCATTGACCGCAGCATGACCGCTGGCCTGCTGGGCTTTGACCGCCCGACCGCCAATTCGCTCGATTCCGTGTCTGATCGAGATTTTGCGCTGGAATATCTGTCCGCGCTGTCCATCATGGCCATGCATCTCTCCCGGCTGGCGGAAGAGATTGTTATCTGGTGTTCTTCTCCCTTCTCCTTCATCCGCCTGTCCGATGCGTTCACCACCGGCTCCTCCATCATGCCGCAGAAGCGCAACCCGGATGCTGCCGAACTGGTACGCGCCAAAACGGGCCGCATTACCGGCAGCCTTGTCAGCCTGCTGACGGTGATGAAAGGCCTGCCGCTGGCCTACGCGAAGGACATGCAGGAAGACAAAGAACCCGTTTTTGCTGCGACCGATGCCGCCACCCTGTCCCTTGCCGCCTGTGACGGCATGATCAGAGACATGACGGCCAACACAAAGCAGATGCGGGCTCTGGCAGGCTCGGGTTACTCCACGGCCACAGACATTGCGGACTGGCTGGTACGGGTGCTCAAGGTGCCTTTCCGCACTGCACACCATGTAACAGGTCGTCTGGTCGCCAAGGCTGAAGAAAAGGGCGTTGATCTGGCGGATCTTTCTCTGGCTGAAATGCAGGCGGAAGAACCGGGCATTACGGATGACATCTATTCCGTTCTGACTGTTGAGGCCTCCATTGCCTCCCGCACCAGCGAGGGGGGCACCGCCTCCACCAATGTTCTGCGGGAAGCCCGGAAATGGCAGGAAGCCCTTGCGGCGGATGCACCTTCCACCTCAGCAAATAGCGCGGCCAAATAGCCCGGAAAGGACGCCACAGGCATGACACGCTTCACCTTGGGCTTTCTGGCGCTTGTTCTTCTTGCCCTGCCTTTGAGCGGATGCGGCAAGAAGGGCTCGCCCCATGCGCCCGGCCCATCGGACAGGATTACCTACCCACGGACTTATCCGCCGAACGATTAAGCCTGAAAAAACACTGCCTGCCATTGCCTTCCACCCACTGCACCATGGGCAAAGGCAGGTGAGTCTGGCATGATCCGGGGTGATACTTCCGGCATACATACCAAAAACGGTATGTATGCCGGGAATATCGCTGTGCTGTTCCGTTCTCCCACGCTGCGGCATTCTGACAGAAGCCGCAGTTTCTTATTCGACTTCAAGGCTTCCCTCATCCAATGGCCGACGTTCTTCCCTATACTGATGCAGACCCTTCCGTTGCAGAGCTTCTGGCCACGCATCCGCACCTGAAAATGGATGTTCATAGCGGCCTGATGCTGGAAGGCGTGCCCCTGAACGCCATAGCCGATGCCGTGGGTACGCCCTGCTGGGTGATTGGCGGGAACACGCTCCGCAGCCGTATGCACCGTATGCAGTCTGCCATGCAGCAGGCCGGGCTGGATGTCGCCATCCATTACGCCGTGAAAGCCAATGATCATCTGGCCATTCTGTCTCTTCTCCGCGCCGAGGGGTTTGGTGCGGATATTGTCAGCGGCGGAGAACTGGCCCGTGCCATAAAGGCTGGCATGCCAGCCGAACGGATTGTGTTCTCTGGCGTGGGAAAAACAGACGCGGAACTGGAACAGGCCATTGGGCTGGGCGTGGGCCAGATCAATGTGGAAAGTGCGGAAGAACTGGATGTTATTTCCGCCATTGCCCAAAAGCTGGGCCGCACCGCCACCATAACCCTGCGCGTCAACCCGGACGTGGATGCCAAAACCCATGCCAAGATCACCACGGGGCTGGCGGCGAACAAATTTGGCATTCCGTTTCATGATGCGGCCTCTCTCTACGCGCACGCAGCCAGCCTGCCCGGCATCCGGGCCGTGGGGTTTTCCACCCATATTGGCAGTCAGATTCTCTCCACCGCCCCTTATCGCGCCGCCTATGCACGCATAGCGGAGTTGGTGCAGACCGTCCGTGCTGCGGGCCAAACGGTGGAAGTCATTGATTGCGGCGGCGGTCTTGGCATTTCCTACCGCAATGAGCCTGAGGGCCAGCCGGAAGCCTTGGCCGGAGCCATTAAGGCGGAGCTTGGGCATCTGAACGTGCGTCTGGCCATTGAGCCGGGCCGCTGGCCCATCGGCCCGGCGGGTGTGCTGTTGGGAAGCGTCATCCTGCACAAGGCACGCGGAAACGAAGCGCCATTTCTGGTGTTGGATACCGCCATGAATGATCTGTTGCGCCCCAGCATGTATGATGCATGGCATGGCATTGTGCCGCTCAGCGCGCATGAGGCCGCTTTGCCCGCGGCCCACGCGCATGTTGTTGGCCCGGTGTGTGAAAGTGGTGATACCTTTGCACGGGACCGTCTGCTGCCCCCCATGCAGCGCGGTTCCCGCATAGCTATTCTGGACACGGGCGCTTATGGTGCGGTTATGAGTTCCACCTACAACAGCCGCCCACTGGCGGCGGAAGTGCTGGTGGACAATGGAACATGGCAGGTTATCCGCAGCAGGCAGACTGTTGAAGAACTATGGCAGGATGAAATTGTGCCCTCCCATCTCGCCGGGACCGTATGAAGACAGGTGATCTGAAACACGATCTGGCCTCCACCACGGCGCAGGACGGCGCGCTGGCCGCGCGGCTTGCCTCTGCCCGCAAACACGCGGCCCTTGTGCTGCGGGTGGAACGTCTATGGCCTGCTCTTCAGCCCACAGCCGGGCTTTTGGGCCTTTATTGTCTGGCTGGCCTGCTTCGGTTGCCCCAACACCTGCCCGATGGCCTGCGGCTGGTGGTGGTTGCGGGCTGGCTCAGCCTGTGCGGCTGGCGGTTGCAGCGTGACCTTTCTGCTCTCCGCTCCCCTTCCCGCTACGCGGTGGACCGGCGCATTGAACGTGCCTCCGGCTTGCGCAACCAGCCCCTTGCCACCCTGACAGACAAACCCGCCGGGGCTGTGGATGATGGTACGCTGTCACTGTGGCAGGCGCACCAGCAGCGGATTCTGGCCTCTCTTGGCACCCTGCGGGCAGGCTGGCCCAACCTGCTTCCCGCAACAGCTTACCGCCGCGCTGCCGCTGGTGCCCTCCTTCTGGCACTGGTTTCTGCGGGCATTGTCGCTGGCCCTACCGCACCGGGCCGTATTCTGGCCGCCTTCATTCCCGGCCGGGATGACCCGAACGTTCCCATGCCACACGTGGAGGCATGGATTACCCCTCCCGCCTATGCACCAGATGCCCCTGTCTTTCTGGGCAACGGGCGCACGGCACCCAGCGTGCCGGAAGGAGCTCGGCTGACAGCCATTGTCACCGGGCTTTCCACGCATCCGGTTGTGCATGGCGCAAATGGCATGGTGCTCAAGGATGAAGCCCGCCAAAGGCTTGATGCTGGAAACTGGAAACTGGAAGTTACCCTTGACCACACCGGCGTCATCCGGCTGGCAGGCCGGGGGCGCACTCTGGCCCAGTGGCCAGTAACCGTATTGCCTGATGCCGCGCCCACGGCCAAATGGGGGCCCAACCCCGGCGCAGGCAAAGGAGACTGGCGCACCCGCCTGCCCTATGAGGCCGCACATGCCTATGGGCTGGCTTCTCTCTCCGTACAGTTGCATCTGGTTCATCCGGGGCGCGGCCCTGCGCGTAACCTCACCGTTCCACTTCCGCTTTCCGGTCATCCCAAATCCGTAAAAGGCGTTGTCTCACCAGACCTGTCAGAAGACCCCTGGGCCGGAGAGGACGTCACGGGCCGGGTGGTTGCCCAGTCCATCAGCGGACATGAAGGCAAAAGCCAGAGCGTCACATTCCGGCTTGGGGCGCGCGTCTTCCATTCGCCGGTGGCGCGCGCGGTGCTGGATCTGCGCAAACGCTATGCGCTGGAGCGTGAAAGCCGCAGCGGCACGGCAACGGACCTCGCCGCCCTTGGTGAAACACCCGGCCCGATCAATGATCATACGGGCATGTTCCTGAACCTCACCAGCATTGTCGCCATGCTGGACAATGCTGATATCAGCGATGAAACTGCCCGGACCGGGGCCGTTGGTCTGATGTGGGATCTGGCGCTGGATATTGAGGACCGGCGCAACGGGGATGATGCGTCCGCACAGGCCTCGATTGATGCCCGAGCTGCTCAGGCTGCTGTCGCACAGCAACTCCGCCACATGCGTGAGGACGGAAAACAGGATCAGCAGGCGCGTGAGGAACTGGAAGAGCGGCTGAAAGCCCTGAAAAACGCCATTGCCCGCAAGATGCAGGCGCTTGCCGCCCAAGCCTTACGGGACCACACCGCCATTCCTGATCTGCCCGGCCTCTCCCGCGCGGGGGACAAGGCGTTTTCCAAGCTGATGAAGCAGTTGCAGAATGATGCCGCCAATGGCCGTTCGGGCGATGCGCTGGAGCGCCTGCAACAGATGGAAGACGCCACGGAGCGGATGCGCAACGCCACCCCGCAGGACATGGCCGCCCTTGCCCGCCAGATGGTGGCGCAGCAGAAGGCGCGTGAACAGGCCGCCGCGCTCAGAGACCTCACCAGCAAGCAAACCTCCCTGCTGGACCACGCGCAATCCCGACTGGATGAGGTACTGCGCGCGCAGGCCCGGCAGCAGAACGCGCTGGAAGATGATGGCGGTGATGGGGATCAGGATTACGGCAGCATGTCTACCTCCGAGCTTCTCCGTAAGCTCGGCCTGCCTGTCCCTCCCGGCACGGACCAGCAGGACGGGCCTCCGGGTGGTGCCCCCCCTCACCCCGGCCAGCCTTCGCCGACACAACAGGAACCTTCCGCGCAGACGATGATCGACCCGGCAAAAGCGGAAGAGCAGGCTGCCGCCCGCCGGACGGACCGCGCCACCCAGCACGCGCTGGAACGGGCACTGGACGAACTGAAAGATGAATTCAAGGAACTGACAGGCAAAACGCCACCCGCTTTTGATGATGCCCGAAAGAGCATGAAGGACGCCCGCACGGCATTGAGCGATGGAGAAGATTCAGCAGCAGCCACGGCGCAGGAAAAAGCGCTGGAGGCCCTGCGCAAAGGCCGCCAGCAGATGCAGGACGCCATGAAAGGCGATGGCAAAAGCAGTGCCCCCAGCTTTATTCCCGGCTTTGGCAGTAGCGGCGACGGTGATGGCCAGCAGGGGCAGGGCAGCGCCAGCAGCGGTGATGATGGTTCCACCCCCTCCGACGATACGGACGAGAGTGACGAACAGGACCAGCAGAAAGGCAAGCGTGACCCGCTGGGTCGCCGTCTTGGTGAAGGCGGAGATCAGACCCCGGATGATGGTACGCACGTGCCCGATAACGTCGCCCGCCAGCGTGCGCGCGAAATTGAGCAGGAACTGCGCCGCCGTGATTCAGACCGCACCCGCCCCCAGCAGGAACTGGACTATCTGGACAGGCTTCTGAAACCGTTCTGACGGCGTGAAGGCTGCTTGCGCCTTGGCTGTGAAATACCTTAAGGTTCCGCCATCTTTTTCATAGATGTGAGTATCGTCTTTCATGGCCCGTTTTCTTGTGACCGGTGGCGCCGGATATGTTGGCAGCCACGTTGTTCTTGCCTTGCTGGATGACGGGCATGACGTTGTGGTGTTTGACAGCCTACGCACCGGCCACCGGGCGGCTGTGCCAGCACAGGCCAGCTTTGTTCACGGAGATCTGGCTGATCTGGACTGCCTGAACAAGGTTCTGGCGGAAGGCCCGTGGGACGGCGTGCTCCATTTTGCCGCCCTCTCTCTGGTTGGCGAAAGCATGCAGGACCCCATGCTGTATATGTCCGCCAATGCGGGCATCGGGTTCGGCCTGATTGATGCCTGCGTGCGTCACGGTATCAAACGGTTTGTGTTCTCCTCCACCGCCGCCCTGTTCGGTTCTGCGGGGGATGCCCCCATCAGTGAAGACACCCCCGTAGACCCCGGCTCGCCTTATGGTGAGAGCAAATACATGGTGGAACGCGCTCTTTACTGGGCAGACCGCATCCATGGGCTAAAAAGTGCATGCCTGCGTTACTTCAACGCGGCAGGGGCAGACCCGGCTGGCCGCGCTGGGGAAGATCACCGGCCGGAAACGCACCTGATCCCGCTGGTGATTGACGCCGCCCTGCAACGCCGCCCTGCGCTTACGTTGTTCGGACAGGACTACCCTACCCCGGATGGTACCTGCATTCGGGATTATGTGCATGTCACCGACCTTGCCCGCGCCCATCTGGCGGTTCTACCACTCTTGAACGAAAAAAGCGTGACCTTCAACGTGGGAACAGGGCGCGGCAACTCCAACCGTGAGATCATTGAAAGTGTGGCACGCGTCACCGGGTTGGACGTGCCGTGGAAGGCGGGTGATCGTCGCCCGGGTGACCCTCCATGCCTGGTGGCCAGCCCCGCGCGCCTGATGGACGCCACGGGCTGGGCTCCTGAATTCACCGATATCGACCGGATTGTGGAAACCGCCTACGCTTGGCGCAAGGTCCACCCGCAGGGCTATGGCGCGTAAAACCCGCCTTTTCCTCTCAGCCTTTTTTAATGGCAGGCCGTATTTTTCTGCTGCCTGCCTACCGGCTGAAAACCGGCCCCTCCGGTTTTCAGCCTCTTCCGGCACCTTCCTCTTCTGGCTTACCTTTTCTGCTGCGCGGGCCGCCGTTGCCGGAATGTTTCTGCTAGGACCCTCACTTTCTGCGGCCCATGCTGAAGGGCCTGCCTATCGTACCCACCTACCCGGCGTCGGGCCTGAAGATCCTCGCCAACGAGTAGATACAACCCAGATGCCATGGTCCGCCATCGGCCGGGTGCAAACCGAACTGGGGAGCCGGTGCACAGGTTTTCTGATCAGCCCTGTGCTGGTGGAAACCGCTGCCCATTGCCTGTGGCTTTCTCCCACTGCACGATTTATCCGCCCAACCAGCGTGCACTTCCTGCGCGCTTATAGTGGAGATCATTACATTGCCCATGCCCGCGTGGTGCGGGTGATGATCCCACCCGGTTACACCACAGCCGAGGAGGCCCGCACCGCCGGATTGGATCACGCCACACTGGTGCTCGATCATCCCGTCGCCAAACCGGATGACGTGTTTCATGTCACCGCGGGACCGGCCGATATCGCCCCCGGCACGCCGATCATGCTGGGCGGCTACGAGCAGAATCAGCCCGACATCATCACCGCGGATCTGGCCTGCCATATCACTGGCCTTTCACAGGATCTGGGCGGGCATACATTGTTTACACATGATTGCGCGGGCACCCATGGCAGCAGTGGCGCACCCGTTCTGACACAAACGCAGGGTGGCTGGCAGGTTCTTGGCGTTCAGGTGCAGGCCAGTACCCAACAGGCCGGGGGCCGCGCCGTCCCCCTGCTAAACAGCCCATCAGCACAGCAATGAGCAGGATCAAGGACACGACCTGCTTTTCATGAGACAAATAAGGCAATTATTCGCATAAGGGAGGTTCTCTGTCCCATGTTTGCCATGCGCCTGCACAAACCCGGCACCCCTTTGCAATGGGAGGAATTGCCGGATCTTACGCCTGGACCAGGCGAAATCAGGGTCAAGGTTCTGGCCTGTGGTGTCTGCCGCACAGATCTGCATGTGGTGGATGGAGACCTGACACACCCCAAACTGCCCATAACACCGGGGCACGAAATTGTCGGGCGTGTTGATGCGCTTGGCATCGGCGTATCCTCTCTGGCCATTGGCCAGCGTGTGGGCATTCCGTGGCTAGGCCATACGTGCGGGCATTGCCCGTATTGTGACAGCCACCATGAAAACCTGTGTGACCATCCCGTTTTTACCGGTTACACGCGTGATGGCGGTTACGCTACGCAAGCCGTAGCAGATGCCCGCTTCGCCTTTCCGTTAGGGGAAGAGGGATCAGACGTGGAAGTAGCCCCGCTATTGTGCGCTGGGCTGATCGGGTGGCGGTCTCTGATCAAAACCGGTGATGCGCAGAAGGTCGGGCTATACGGTTTTGGTGCAGCGGCTCACATTATTGCGCAGGTTCTGGTGCGGCAGAAAAAGAAGGTTTTCGCCTTCACACGCCCCGGCGATACCAAAACGCAGGATTTTGCCCGCGAACTTGGCGCAAGCTGGGCCGGAGGCTCGGATGAACTCCCCCCGGAACAGTTGGATGCCACCATTATTTTCGCACCCGTTGGCAGTCTGGTGCCCGCCGCACTGAAAACCCTGCGCAAAGGCGGCAAGGTGGTGTGCGCAGGTATTCATATGAGCGAAATTCCTGCGTTCTCCTATGATAGTTTGTGGGAGGAACGGGAGATCGTGTCCGTGGCCAACCTCACGCGTCAGGACGGGCTGGATTTTCTCTCGCTTGCACCCAAAATCGGGATTCACACAACCACCACGCCCTATGCCCTGAAAGACGCCAACAAAGCCCTGGATGATCTGCGACATGGTCGGTTTGATGGTGCTGCCGTGCTGGTGCCCTAACACGGCTCACGGCTCACGGCTCACGGCTCACGGCTCACGGCTCACGCTTGTCAGGAAGCGGGCTGAGCGCAAGCCTCTAACGGTATATTTTCGGCCGCATTCAGCACGGAAACCAACAAACCGGGAAAGCGGGCCTCCAGTTCAGCATCACGCAGACTGTTCATGTGGGCGGTGCCCACTACCTCCGTCCGCACAATCCCCGCCTTCCGCAGCACCATAAAGTGATGAGAGGTAGAGGATTTGGGCCGACCGGCCTGTAGCGGCGCGCAGGGCTGAGGCTGAACCTGCGCCAGGCTGCGCACCACGAACAGACGATACGGGTCCGCCAATGCGTGCAGGACTGCCGTTAGTTCAAAAGCGTCAGCCGGAGGATGCTCATATTGCTTCATACCGTCTCCTTACTGTCAGCCTCTTGCAGGTTTCAATAGTTCGATTATAGTCGAACTATACATTCCCCAGAATGAGTCCAACAAAAGGTGTTTTTCATGGCTGGTCTTTTCGACTCCTATACCCTCAAGGACATCACGCTACGCAACCGCATCATGGTAGCCCCCATGTGCCAGTATATGGCGCAGAACGGGGTACCGAATGATTGGCATAGTGTGCATTATGCCTCTCTGGCGCGTGGTGGTTCCGGCCTTGTGGTGGTGGAAGCCACTGCGGTTTCTCCGGAAGGGCGCATCACGCCGGGCTGCCTTGGCTTGTGGAATGATGAACAGGCTGCCGCCTTTGCTCCCATTGTGGAAAGCATCCGCAAGGCGGGAGCCGTGCCCGGAATCCAGATTGCCCATGCAGGCCGCAAAGCTAGCGCGAATGTGCCGTGGGAAGGCGATGATCATATTCCGGAAAATGATCCCCGCAGTTGGCAGACCATTGCTCCCTCCCCCGTTGCCTTCGGGGCCAACCTTCCCCGCGTGCCCCACGAGATGACGCTGGATGATATTGCACGCGTGAAAGCCGATTTTGTCAAAGCCGCAGAACGTGCACGGGATGCCGGTTTCCAGTGGCTTATGCTGCATTTTGCCCATGGGTATCTGGCGCAAAGTTTCTTTTCCGCCCATTCCAACCAACGGACAGATCAGTATGGTGGGTCCGCGGATAATCGTGCGCGCTTTCTTATTGAAACACTGGAAGCCGTCAAAACGGTCTGGCCAGACAATCTGCCACTTTCCGCCCGCTTTGGGGTCATTGAATTTGATGGCCGGGATGAAGAAACATTCCGGGACTCCATCAGCCTTCTTCAGAAACTTCGTGCGTCAGGACTGGATTTTCTGGATGTCAGCATCGGCTTTTCTACACCGGAAGCCAAAATTCCGTGGGGTCCGGCGTTCATGGGCCCATGGGCACGGCGCGTGGGTGAGGAAACTGGCCTTCCTGTTTCCACATCCTGGTACATTAGTGAAGGCAGGCAGGCCGATGCTTTAATCCGCACCGGCGGCCTGGAGATGGTTTCCATCGGGCGGCCCCTGCTGGCTAACCCGCACTGGCCTTATGCCGCAGCGCGCGCCGTACATAACAAGGAAGCCCCCGCTCTGCTGCCAAAATCTTACGGCTGGTGGCTGGCGCGCTACCAGTAACCGCACGCCTTCCGCTGTGCTCTGACAGAGCGACATCCCAGAGCCATGCCGGTGAAACTTTCTTCCCCGGCATGGCTCTGATCTTAACTTAGCCCTTGGGCATCCCCACACACTGTTCGGGCCCCGGAAATTCACGGCTACGCACCGCTTTTGCATAGGCAGCAGCAGCCTTATCTACTTCTGCGCCCAGATTTCCGAACCGCTTTACAAAGCGGGGCGTGAAATCAGAAAACAGACCGAGCATATCCTCGCCCACAAGCACCTGCCCGCCACATGCTGGTGATGCGCCTATGCCAATGGTCAACACGGGCACGGCCTCGCTAATGGCGCGCGCTACCGGCTCCATGGTGCTTTCAATCACAATGGCAAACGCTCCGGCCTCTGCCACGGCCTGTGCATCCTGCATGATCTGCTCGGCCTCATCCCCTCGCCCAACGGTCCGGAAGCCGCCATGCGTATGCACGGCCTGCGGTTTGAGACCAATGTGCCCAATGACCGGAATACCGCGCTGGGTGAGGAAATGGATGGTTTCCGCCATTTCCACGCCCCCTTCCAGCTTGACGCATCCCGCTCCTGTTCGCGCCATGATCCCGGCAGATGTCTGAAACGCCTGCTGCGGGCTTTGCTGGTAAGTGCCAAAGGGCAGATCAATTGCCACGCACGCCTGCTGGCTGCCACGCACCACGGCCTGCCCATGGGCAATCATCATGTCCGTGCTGACGCCCAATGTTGAGTCCATGCCGTACACAACCATTCCCAGCGAATCTCCCACCAGCAGAAGATCACAATGTGGGTCCAGCAGTTTGGCCATGGGGGTTGTGTAGGCCGTCAGGGCCACAACAGGCGTTTCCAACGCCGCCAGCGAGCGCGGAGTATGCCGTTTGGCCGCAACATGTTTGCTCAAAAAAGTTTCTCCCGCTCAAAAAATCAGCAATCCCCGCACCATCACCGAGAAGCCGACACTCTGTCCAGCCGCTCAAGACAAAGTTTTTTGGAGAAAGAGGAAAGAGAATGAAAACAGGCCATTGACAATGCTCCCCCCTGCCTTTAGTTCACTCCTCAACAAGTCGGAAGGGTGCCCGAGTGGCTAAAGGGGGCGGACTGTAAATCCGCTGGCGTACGCCTACGTTGGTTCGAATCCAACCCCTTCCACCATTTTTCCTAAAATCTCGAAAAATCATTTCGTTAAAGATAGCGGTTAGCCTTTGCGTCTTCCGTGTCGGTCGCTGCCTGTTGGTAGCCTTTGCCCATATGCGAAGATAGCGCAGACTCGTTCGCAACAGCGCCTCTCTGATGCGAGGCTTGAACGGGATAGAAACGCGTGCCCGGAAAGCGTTGTTGCGCCTCTTCTACTGATCCTCAGGCACACGACATCGCCCTCGTCGTCCACCTACCGCTCGAAAGATCGAACAAAGACATCGCACGGACTTACCACGACGACAGTCTCAGGCGAGATTACGCATGCAAGCCGCGTTAATTAAGAACCTTAAATCTGAGAGTTCATCGCCAAGCACTATGTGCCTCAAATGGCGGCCCGGATTGCGCCACTCAATAATCTAAGCCCATTCTTAAACAGAGCCTGAACAGCCAACATACGGGGCAGAGGCAACCTGAAAAGTCTGTTCAGTCTGCCCGACGGTTCTGTGAGGACTGATATGTTGGTTTCCTATCCTGCCAATCCTGCATCAACAAACCTTCTATCCATCGTTTCAACCTTAAAAACGACTTTCCAGCGTTCAACTGCTGATTTTTCAAATAGCTTCCTGTTGGATATCTCAACATTAACTCCCCCGTCCCGCGTTCTCATAGAACCCAAAAAGAGGAGACGGGAAATAATGTTAAAGGGTAACCGGCCGTTCTGTGCCGCCTTGATTATGCGGCCTTTTTGTGAAGCGTATTCGCGGGTTGCCAGTTCCATGGCAACAATTCGTGGAGGCGGTTGATCTTGTGTTCGTTGATGCGGGCGAGAACATCGGCGAGGTAATCGTGCGGGTTGAGGCCTGAAAGTTTTGCGCTTTCGATAAGCGTCATGGCATCAGCGATGTTGTCGCCCCCGGCGTCTGAACCGGCAAACAGATAGTTTTTCCGCCCGACGCATACCGGTCGTATGGCCCGTTCGGCAGGATTGTTGTCGATGGCAACACGACCATCTTCGAGGAAGAGGGTAAAGGCTGCCCACCGGTTGAGCGCATAACGGATTGCTTTTGCCAGTTCCCCCTTGCCAGGGATACGGGCGAGCTGTGTTTCGCACCATGCGTGGAATGCTGTGACACGAGGGCGGCTTTTTTCCTGTCGGACAGCCAGACGATACGGAGCAGGAGACCCGGTGAGCTGCCGCTCGATATCGTAGAGTTCCCCGATCTGCTCGAGTGCTTCCCTTGCGATTGTCGAATCACTGCCCTTCCAGACATCATGGAAGGCCCTGCGGAGATGAGCCCAGCAGGCCGCTTCGCGCACATGCACGGTTCCCGTTGCATCGGGTTTATACAGATCCCTGAACCCCGCGTAGGCGTCAGCCTGCAGAATGCCCCGGAACTGTGCCAGATGGGTCTGGGGATTGATCCCCTTGCGATCGGGAGAGAACCAGTAGGCCACGGCGGGCGGATCACTCCCGCCCCAGGGGCGGGGATCGCGCAGATAGGTCCAGATCCGCCCTTCCTTCACACCACGTGGTTTCCCAGCCTGGCGCAGACGGGAATCAAGAACCTGGATGGGTGTATCATCGGCATGCAGCAGGTCTGCCTTTACGACATCCTGACGGATCAGATCTGTGAGAGGACGCAGAACGGCAACGGCCTGACCACACCAGTCGATCAGGGTTGAACGGGGAATGTCCACACCCTGACGGGCAAAGATCTCGTTCTGACGATAAAGCGGGATATGGTCATCGAATTTCGAGACCAGGATATGGGCCAGAAGCCCGGGGCCAGCCATCCCCCGTGGAACAGGGCGCGACGGTGCTTCAGGCTGCACCATCGTTTCGCAATGGCGGCAGGATTTCTTCAGCCGTGCCGTTTCGACAACTTTCAGTTTTGCCGCAATAAAGTCCAGTATTTCGGTGACATCTTCGCCTACAAGACGCAGAGGACCGCCACAGGCAGGACAGGCCTCACCCGGGTCGAGAACAATACGCTCCCGTGGTGTCGTGTCAGAAACCTGTGGTTTGCCACGCTGCCGTGGGGGAGAGACTGCATCATCGCTGACATCATGCTCCCTGATATCAGGAGAAGGATCGGCTGCCGCGATGGCGATTTTTACATCTTCAAGGAGCAGTTCGAGCTGTTCAATCTCACGGTCTATCTTTTCTGAACTGGCCCCGAATTTCTGTTTCTGAAGGCGTGCGATCCGGATTTTGAGAGACTGGACAAGAGCCTCATACGCACGGGCCGACGCAGAAAGCCGGGCCACTTCGGTCTGCAGGGAAACAATCATTTCCCTCAGGATATCCGGATCATCAGGCAGGACCACGGGTGCAGGCGTCATTATGAAAAAATAGCAGAAAATCTAAGAAAATTCAAAAGGTTCTACACGATCACGCCATAAAAATCAGGCTACGCGAGACGGTGGTGCAGACCAGGAAGGGCGTCTCCACTCCATGCCTTCCCACAGCATGGCCATCTGTGCTGTCGTCAGGCGTGCAACGCCCTCTGCCGGAGACGGCCATGGAAAACGTCCCTTCTCAAGCACCTTGTAATAAAGACAGAACCCCTGACCGTCCCACATCAGAAGCTTGATCCTGTCGCCACGGCGACCACGAAAAGCAAAGAGCGCCCCTGATGTCGGGTTCTGACGCAGCACGTCCTGTGCCAGTGCTGCCAGACCCGATATGCCCTTGCGCATATCGGTCACCCCGCAGGCCAGATAGACACGCACGCCGTTGCCCACGCCAATCATGCCGTCTCCGCAATCTGGATGACCCGGGCCAGAAGATCTTCGGCAGGATGTCCCGTCACCCTGATACTACGGCCATTGCGCAGCACTATGGCCAGTTCGTCAGGTCCACCGCCAGATGTCACAGCAGGTGTCGTCACTGAAGCAACAGGAATAAACGCCACAGACTGATCTGGCGAAGATAGTCTTTGACGGAATGAACTCCGCCATTGGTAAAGGTGTTGGCGGGTCAGGTCATGCCGACGTGCCACATCCGATACACTCGCTCCATCCACACCAACTTCAGACAGTATCGCCAGTTTGCGTTCATCCGACCAGCGGCGACGGCGTTCAACACCAATCAGGATTTCCTGGGCCATTCTTACCTCTCAAATGACGTCAATAACGACGTCGTTAACGACGGTAAGTTACCAGTCACAATCTTTAATCATAAGGCGGCCTCAAACGGCCGGTTACGTTAAAGGCGATAACGATTTTAATAGAGAAAGCTTTTTTCCTCGCGGAAAATTCTACCCGATAGATAAAAGACGCTGCTGCTAATAAGGAAACTGAACGGAATAAGAAGCCCCGATACTATCCTGCAAACATACCCTGACAGCGCTGATTTTGCCGCTGTTATTTTCAGAGATAGCGGTCGCTCAACCTCACTGCACGCTTGCTAGCGTTTCCAGTTGTCGCACCATCAATCACCTCATACCTCCTGATCTCGAAAAGAAAATTAAGCTGTTTTTAAAAGGATCCCCTTACTTTACGGATTACAGACATTTTTCAGCCACAGAAATTGCGATATCGTATTGAGATGGGCCACCAAACCCTAAAATAAGTCTTGGCGATATGTCCGTCTTTACCGCCTGCCAGTATCATAACTGCACATCACGGGCTGGACTTATCTTCAATAACGCCAATGCAATAGAACTGATATTTATATATGAACCAGAACGGGTTGCCCCAAAAACATTCCACCCAACACCATACAAAATAGATATTTATAGCGATAAGACCAAAGCGATAGATACGAACGTCATCCGTGGGATAGTCGCTTCAGATTTAACAAAAGACAACATAAGACTGACGGATATTGGTATAAAAATACATTATCTTTAAAAAATGACAGATATTTCCGGAACAAAGCAGGACAAGCGCTAACACGCAGAAAAAGCCTCCCTTGAGACATTTTTCTCATGGTGCCGGGCTCCTCATCCCTGCTTGGCCTTACCCACACCACCCTGTTACACAGGACCCAGGAAAACTTCATAGCAGGGCTTGGCAGGTTGGGTGGACAAGAACCCGGTTTGACCGTTTATAACCCTGCACAGTCATTCATCATTCCGTGGCTCTGTTACAAGCTGCCTCTCTGGCTGCTTGGTGAGTCTGCGCTTGAAGGGCTGACGAAGGTTTTTTGAGGCCGAAAAGGAAAAAGAATGAGGTGGTTTAGATCTCGCATGCTCTGCCGTCTGCTGGGGCACAAATGGTCTGCGTGGCAGCGGCAGCGCTCATGGGATGGTAGCCACGACTTCCTTTTCCGGCGCTGCACCCGGCAAGGCTGTCTGGCGACAGAAAAGAAGGCCGCCGACTCACCATAAAGCCTTCCTGTAAGAACCACGCGCAAACCCATCTGCTGGAGCCTGACACTCTTCCACCCAGTGAAGGCATGCCGTGTCCGCTGCTGCTCTGTGGCCTGCAACGCTGTCACTCTGACCGCTGGGTGACGGAAAAGCCTAAAAGGGATACAAAGGGGCTAGCCAAACACCCCTTTCTACTTCCTGCCCTGCGATGTGCCCGTGATCAGACGCCTCCGCCTTTCGTCAAGAACCGCCGCCTATGGGGCAACCCTGTTTCTGCTTGCCGGATGCACATCCCCGATTTCTGTCCATGAAATGTCCCTGCAACGCGCCTACATGGACCGGTCCCGCAGTGCGCTGAACGGCAGCCTGCTGAGCAATACGACCCACACCGTCCTGCAACGGCAGAACCTGCTGAAATTGTGGGAGACGCAGCCCACCCGGACAATCGCTACGCTCCGCGCCATGACGCAGCGGCATTTTTACGCGCATAAACTGGAAGATCAGCTTTTCGCGCTTGCAGAACTCAGCTACCAGCGCGCCCGTAAAACGCATGATCGGGCCCAGTTTATGGCAGCGGCCCTTTACGCTTATGCCTATCTGAATCCCTCGGCCCCGGAAGCTGATCGCCCCAGTGGATATGACCCTCATTTCCGGCAGGCGTGCGATATTTATATGTTTGCCCTTACGGAAGCTCTTGGTGCCCCCATCACGCTTTCTGCCCAACGGTGGACCCTGCCATATGGCACGCTGGATGTAGAAGCCTCCGCCACCCCTTTCCAATGGCACGGCCATTCTCTTACAGATCTGCGCCCCTTGGCGCGGCTGTCCATCAAGGGATTACAAAACATCTATCGCCATGTCGGGCTGGGAGAACCGGTTGCGGGCCTTCCTCACCTGACGCAGCAGGAAAGCCGTTCGTTCCAGATTACGGATAAGCTCCGCGTTCCGCTCAATCTGCAACTGGTCATGACCAACGCACGCCAGCAGGTACTGGCCGATGTGCAAAAAGCCTCTCTACATCTTGCGGCCATTGATGACCCGGAGCCATCCCCTCCGCAGGAAGAGAGCACACCTCTCCAATATGATCAGACCGCCGCCCGAGGGCTCAGCCTGAACGAGGCTATGGATTGGTCCACCGAATACAAGGGGTTTCTGGACGGGCGACTCTTTGACCAAGGGAGCATTCCCCAGCTTATTACTATTGAACCGCACCAGCACGGGCACCGGCCGGTTATTCTGGTTCACGGCACAGCATCCAGCGCCGCCCGCTGGGCGGACATGATCAATGATCTGCTGGAAGACACTGAAATCCGCCAGAATTACGAATTCTGGCTGTTCTCCTATGCCACAGGCAACCCTATCCCTTACTCTGCCCTGCAACTCCGCGAGGCGCTGCAACAGGCCGTCAGTCAGCTTGGCGGCGTGCAGGCCGACCCGGCACTGGGAGAAATGACCCTGATTGGCCACAGTCAGGGTGGGCTGCTGATCAAGCTATTGGCCATTGATGCGGGCGATAAATTATGGGACGGCATGATCTCCCGCCCGCTGGATAGTCTCAATCTGTCCACCAACAGTAAAACCCTGTTGCAGGAAGCACTTTTTCCTAAACCTCTCCCTGAGGTCAAAAGTGTTGTGTTTATCTCCACACCGCAACACGGCAGTTATATAGCCGGGTTTTCACTCGCGCATCTGGTGGGACGGATGGTCACTTTCCCCATAACGGTTACGGAAGTAACCAAAGCCGTTATGGAAAGTGACCCCAACATTCGGCGGCTGAACATGCGCCCATGGCGCGTTGGCAGCGTGTATGGCATGTCTCCGCACAGTTCCTTTATCCGCTCTCTTGCCACCATTCCGGTGGCAAACCAGATCACGGCGCATTCCATCATACCGG
Source organism: Acetobacter senegalensis (assembly GCF_001499615.1). Lineage (NCBI taxonomy): Bacteria > Pseudomonadati > Pseudomonadota > Alphaproteobacteria > Acetobacterales > Acetobacteraceae > Acetobacter > Acetobacter senegalensis. The sequence goes on from NZ_LN606600.1 coordinate 270,149, forward strand.
TGCTGGGTGATGGCCCGCTGGACAAGCAGAATGATGGTGTTGTGTCTTACAAAAGCGCGCACGTGCCAGATGTTGATTCAGAACTGGTGGTGCGCCGATCTGGCCATTCAACGCAATCCAACCCCATTACCATTGCGGAAGTTCGCCGTATTCTGCTGGCACAGTTGCACAATGGCTCCCGCCCACCACAAACTGCCGAATTGATAACCCGAAACGATATCATGACCTTGGGAGGCGAGTATGTGCCCACAACACGCACCCATATAGCTGCACCCCAGAATGATAATCAGCCAACCACAACAACACCTCCTGCCCGCACAGGCAAGAGCGTGAGGCCAACGCCTTGACCCGCTCTGGTCGATCCCGCCACCCATGGATACACCGGCTGAGCGTTATCGGCGTTCTGTGTGTAGCGCTATTTGGGGCTGCCGCCTTTTATTATTCCACGCTTGAGCCAGACGTGCTGCGCATCATGCTGACGCTTCTGTTTCCGGTGCTGGTGGGCTGCACATTTTTCGTTTCCTCACTGCGTCTGAAAATTGCTGCCCGTATCATCCTGTTTGGCGGATTTTTTCTCTGGTATGTAACTGATCCCCCGCAAAACAACCGGGACTGGGCGGGGGAATACGCCATCCCTGCCGATGTCTCCATGGAAGGGCGCATTGCCCACGTCCACCATGTGCGCAATTTCATTTACCGCACGCCGCAGGACTATACGCCCCGTTATTATGATGCCGATTATGATCTGGACAAACTCACATCGCTTGACCTGATTACCTCTTACTGGGCAGGAGAAACCATTGCCCATGTGTTTCTCAGCTTCGGGTTCAGTGATGGCAAACATCTGGCCATTTCCATTGAAACCCGCAGGCAGAAGAAATTTGCCTATTCCACCATTGCCGGTTTCTTCCATCATTACGAACTGTTCTACGTAACAGCCGATGAGCGCGATCTGATAGGCGTACGAACCGATATCCGCAAAGAGCGTGTTTACCTTTACAGGGTCGCTCTTTCTCCGCAAGCAAGGGAGCGGCTCTTTACAAGTTACTTGACCGAAATAGATCTGCTGGCCCACCACCCAGCATGGTACAATACGCTAACCGATAACTGCACCACGGGTATTCTGACACGGGCGCAGGCCAAGCTGCGGTACCGGCTGGACTGGCGCATACTATTGAGCGGCTATACGGCCTCTCTCGCCTATGATCTGGGGCTTTTACAGACAGATGGGCTGGATTTTCCTACCCTGAAACAACACAGCCGCATTACCCGCCCTGCCAATGCAACACCAGAAGAAACATATTCCGAGGACATCAGGAAAAACCTTCCTGTAATAACACCCTGATACCTTTTCTGTTGGTGCGCATAACACACAGTTGAGGTCATTTTCCTGCGCTCGGCTCATTTTAATGAAGATTATACTATTTATCTGTGCTTATGCTGCTCGCTTCGCCCTGTGAGGCGGGCTCAATAACAAAAAGCATCAAGATAAATGAGTCATGACACAAAGCAGCAGCACGACCTTGGGTAGCCTTCCCGAAACACACACCTCTCTTCATGGAGATACCCATGCTCCGGCCGCCTCCCCCATGACCATGCGAGAACGCATGAAAGCCGCCGCACAGGTGGCGAGCGGCAACATGCTTGAGATGTACGATTTCATGGTGTTCGGCTATTATGCCGCCGCCATTGGGCGCGCCTTCTTTCCGTCCACAGATCCTTATGCGGAACTCATGATGTCCTTCGCCACTTTTGGCGCGGGTTTCCTCATGCGGCCATTAGGCGCTTTGCTGCTTGGCGCCTATGTGGACAGAATTGGTCGGCGGAAGGGGCTTATCCTCACCCTTACCCTCATGTCCATTGGCACCCTCACGCTTACCCTCACGCCGGGTTACGCCGCCATTGGTATTCTCGCCCCTCTGCTGGTGCTGTGCGGACGATTATTGCAAGGGTTTTCCGCCGGGGTGGAACTGGGCTCGACCTCGGTCTATCTGGCGGAAATTGCACAGCCACATAACCGGGGCTTTATTGTTGCGTTTCAGTCCGCCTCCCAACAGATTGCCGTCATGGCGGCGGCAGCCATTGGGGTAGCTTTGGCCTCCGTTATCTCTCCACCAGACATGGCCGCGTGGGGGTGGCGCATTCCGCTGCTGATCGGGTGCCTGATTGTGCCTGTCCTGTTTTTCCTGCGCCGCAATCTGCAGGAAACAGAAGCCTTCGCCACAACACACAAGCCACCCCATTTTTCAGAAATTGTGCAGACCATTGCGCGCGAATGGCGGGTTGTCTCCATCGGGCTGCTGATGGTGCTCATGACCACCACCTCCTTTTACGTCATTACCGCCTATACGCCCTCTTTTGGCAGTGCTGTTCTGCATCTTTCCACAACGGACAGCCTTGTTGTCACGCTATGCGTGGGACTGACCAACTTTTTGTGCCTGCCGTTATTTGGTGCAGTATCAGACCGTATCGGGCGCAAAAAACTACTGATTACGTCAACTGTTCTGGCCATTCTGACGGCGTATCCAGCCATGAGCTGGCTGGTGGCTTCCCCCTCCTTCCTGCGTCTGCTGGCGGTAGAGCTTTGGCTGGCCGTTCTCTACAGTGTCTATAATGGCGCGGCGGTTGTTTATCTGACGGAAATCGTGCCGCCACGCATCCGCACAACCGGCTTTTCCATGGCGTACAGTCTGGCAACCTGCGTGGGTGGCTTTACGCCCACAGTCTGCACATGGTTGATTCATGCCACGGGTAACCGCGCCATTCCCGGTGCATGGCTTGCCCTGGCCGCTTTGTGTGGGCTTGCCGCCAGCCTGATGGCACGCCCCTACGCCAAGACATCTCAATGATACCCGTCCGCCACACTTTCTCTTTTCTTGTAGCAGATACCACCATGCGCACTCGTATTACCCTCAGCCTGGGCATGCTCGGCCTGGTCGCCCATCCGCCACACGCATCCGCTGCCGCAGCCGATCCGGAAGTGCAGGAACTGACACGCCTTGTTAAAATGCAGGCCCAACAGATTCATGAACTTCAATCCCGCCTTTCAAAAGTGGAGAAAAATGCGGTGCATATCTCCGCTGCTACCCGTGGCACGGCAGCAGCGCATAATGCCCCTCTGGAGCCCCCAAAACCGACCTTTCGTAGCCCTGCTTTCTATCCGCCGGTCTCCGTTGCGCGCACATCCCCCACGCTGAAATCCGGCCCTGTCGAGCCCGTCAAGTTTGCCGGGGATGAGCCCGCCAAAAGCAGCCCGCTTTATCTTGACACCCGCAGCTCCAGCTATCCGCTGCTTCCGGCTGCTCCGGGCACCTTTGGGGCAATCTCCAACATGCCATCCGGCTCGGCTCCGGTCATGGGCGTGGCATCCCAGATTCCCACTTCCAACCGCAGCACCACCGTTGGCGGTCTGGTTCTGAAATGGGGCAAGGGCCTGCCAGAAATCACCACGCCGGACAACGCCTACTCTTTCCGCATGCGCGGCCGTATTCTGGCCGATTATGGTGCGGCCTTTGGTTCCCGCTTTCCCGCACAGAATGTCTCCCGCACCACGCTGCGCGCGGCACGTCTTGGCGTGGAAGGAAACGCCCATCAGCTTTCCTGGGTTTTTGAAGGTGATTACGCCAACAATCAGCTTTCAGTCGTAAGCGCCTTCATGACGTGGAGCGACAAGATGGCGGGGCATCTTGTTGAATACACGCTGGGCAACAAGTTCAACGAGCGTTCCTTTGATGGCTCCACCGGCTCGGATCAGACCGTATTTCTTGACCGTGATCTTGTTGCCAGTGCGCTTCTGCCGGTCAAAGGCTGGTACGGCCTTGGCGGTGCCTTCAAGATTTTTGGAAGCAACTGGCATGTTGCCACCCAGATTACGGGTGATGACGTCAACAGCGCCAACGTAACCAATAACGTGCGGGATGATCTGACCTACATGCTGCGCACCCATTACATTCCGTGGCGGAGCAAAAAAGCTCTTATTCATCTGGGGGCATGGGGTTTTTATGAAGATGTCAAACCCGCCGCCACATTCTCGCAAAGCGTACGCCTGCTGGCCCGGACAGATGACGCATTCGGTCTCCAGTTTGGACCAATGGTACCCCTTGCCAATTCCATGGCAGGCGGCGTGGAGGTTTTCGGCATCTGGGGGCCTGCATGGGGATTGGTTGAATACGGCGCGCGCCATATGAAGCTAAGAGATACCGTGCCAGGATTGACACTCAGCCCGCGTAATCTGGGCGCACAAGGCACGGAACAGGCCTTCAGCTTTCAGACTGGCGCGTTCCTGACAGGCGAGACCCCCAACTACTTTGCCCATACGGGCCAATGGGCCACACCGCGCATCCTCCATCCTGTTGCAGATGGCGGAATTGGCGGATGGGAAGTTGCCGCCCGATGGGACTGGATTGATGCGACCTCCATCCCCACCGGTGGCCGCGCCTGGACAGCCACCATCGGCGTAAACTGGTATCTACTCAGCTTTGCGCGGCTGATGCTGAACTACACCCATGCCGATGTCACCAACAAAACCGGCAACTACATTGGCCCCAACAGCGGCAACATTATTGGCATGCGCTCCGCTGTAACGTTTTAGAACTGTTTTTGACAATCTGCTCGAGTGGTCTGGTGATCTTTTGTTTACCCCAAAGAACTTTACCAGACCACTCCTGCCCAGATTGGTGAATTCCGCAAACAATAAAGCTAACGCATCATAATCTGCAAAAGTTGCTTACAAAATCATCTTCCTTCAAAAGCAGCCTCTACTCAGCATGAAACCGTGAGTTTCCTGTGGGCATGACTATCTTTCCCGCTCGCAATACGAGAGACCGTGCTGTCACTGATCCCGAATGCACTTGCAATGGAATGAAGCGCTTCCCCTTCTTGTCGCCGCATTGCAATCTCCTGCCGCTGGGCATCAGTAATCCGCCGAGGACGGCCCATACGCCTCCCCTGTTCGATCGCTCTGGCCCGCCCTTCAGCCGTTCGGATGCGGATCAGATCACGCTCCACATCAGCTAGACCACCCAGAACCGCAAGCATAAGGCGGCCCGTACTGGTGGCGGTATCAACCCATGGCTCCGCCAATGAGTAAAACCGCGCCTTTTTCTGGGTAATATCCCTAACAATACTAAACAGATCAAATGTACTGCGTGCCAGCCTGTCTATGCGGGTAACCACTACGGTGTCCCCCTCCTGCAAGGTTTGCACCATTTTGCGTAACTGAACGCGCTGACCGTCCGCCCCGCTCGCCTTCTCTCTGAAAATTCGTTTGCATCCAAATTTTTTGAGAGATTTTATTTGTGTATCAAGGGCTTGCCCTACCGTGCTGACGCGTGCGTAGCCCACTTTCCGGTCCATACTCTCAACTCATATTCTTACTTAACCAAAGCAAGGAACGCACGAGCTTCTTGCTTAATTCCTGAGTTGCGCAAGCCCGAATCTAAGGGCTGCAGAGGTTAACAAACCGTTAAGATTATTAACTCACCCAAATTGTTAATACAACAAAAACATAAATCCGATCGGAAAATATTAACGAAAAAAAATTGCGCAACTCAGGAAATTGGAAAATGGTGAATTCTGGCTCTACATATCTATGGACAGGTTCTGACGGTACAGATTGGAACAATCCAAATAACTGGCTTTTACTTAATGGGTCGACAATTACATCAGAAACAGGAGTCCCAACAGCAGAGGACACCGCCCTTATAATTGACGGACATACTCTTCGCGAAGCAGGGTATCTTCTTGAAAACAATACCGACCCCAATGCTGTCGATAACAATAATATTGTTAAAAATAATACCCCGAACATTAATAGCTCAACTCCAGTAGAAGTCGGCAATGTCATTATCGGTGGAATGGGGGCAGCTTCAAAAATTACCACAAATGATACATCGTTTACTGTCTTGGGAACATTTGAAGATGCCAAAACAGGTGGGGTAAGCAATGCACAGGCAGGAAATTATGAACTGACAGGCAATAATATTCATATTGTCCACTACCAGTTTTCTTCTGATGCCACCAATACGCAAATTGGAACATCTGAAAGCCCCGCCAAGATTACAGTGGACTGGTTAAGTGGAGCGCCTCAAAACACAAATGCAGGACAAGGCACGACACTTACCGTAACACAGGGTTATGATCTAGATAGCAACGGCCAGCCTGCCCTCCGTAATGGTGTTAATGGAAATAATAACTGGACAATAATATATGGCGAAAACGCGACTGGCCGTAAGCCAGGTGAGGTATGCTTCCTTGCTGGCAGCATGATCCGCACCGCGAATGGGGATGTAGCGGTTGAAGACATCACCATTGGTGATCAGGTTGTTGCGTTTGACTGGAAGAACAACCGCAACATTCTGCGTTCCGTTGTGTGGGTTGGTACGGCCCGTGCGGTGGTGCGGCCGCATCTTGCGGATGATGAAGCAGGGTGGCCGGTGCGCGTTCTGAAAGACGCCATTGCAGATGGCGTGCCTTACAAGGACATGCTGATTACTGCTGAACATTGCCTGTTCTTTGAAGACCGGTTTGTGCCAGTGCGGATGCTGGTAAACGGGCGCACCATTTTCTATGACAAATCTATCCTGTCCTATGACTATTATCACGTGGAAACGGAACTTCATTCCGTTATCACTGCTGATGGCATGCTGACGGAAAGCTATCTGGATACCGGTAACCGTTCCTCCTTCCGTCAGGATGGCAAAGTGGCAACCCTGCGCAGCACTGCACGGAGCTGGCAGGATGATGCCGGGGCACCGCTATGTGTGGATCGCTCCTTTGTGCAACCTCTGTTCCATGTGCTGGAACATCGTGAAAAGAGCGTCGCACAGGCTCTACCAGCGCCGGAAAAAGCCGCTCTTGTGCATGACGCCGACCTGCACCTTATAACGGACAAGGGGGCGACCCTGCGCCCCGTACGGCATCGGGACGAGCATTACAGCTTCATGCTGCCGTCTGGCACGCAGTCTGTGCGTATTCTCTCCCGCGCCAGCCGCCCGACGGATGTGATCGGCCCGTTTGTGGATGATCGCCGCCAGATGGGGGTTGCCGTGGGCGAAGTCAGACTTGTGACCGCAAAAGGTCAGCATACTGTGACCACACACCTTCAGGAAGACAAACCCGACGGCTGGCACGCTGACATGGGGTGGAATGGCGTAGCCTGGACGAACGGAAACGCTCTTCTGCCACTGGATGCTCAGCAGGTAGAAGGAGACATGGCACTCCTTTCCCTCACCATCCGCGCTGCTGGTCCTTATCTGGCGGCTGACACCACGAAGCAGGCAGTGCAGGCCACCAGCATCGCCTGATTGGCGTAACATCCGGTCTCTCTGCCGCAGGCCCTGTTCAGTTGAGCAGGGCCTGCTTTGTTAAATGGCTTCTTTTCGCAATACCCCTTACTTACGAGGTAAGGGTATTATGTGCACTCGATAGTCTTCTTGATCTTTCTCTTCATGGAGAAAGAGTATTGTTAAAATTTTCCCTTTCAGTGTTTCCTATATTTCATCTGCCTATGGATCATTGTTTGCTGATGCTCGAAGCATTCCCTGCGGCACGCTCTTTAAAGCACAAAGCTGATTTCTCATGTAAGAATATGGGCTTTGAAGGATAACCCTCAGGCAAAAAAGTCCGATCATCTTAAAACTTCATATTTTCAAAAGAGGGATTGTGAGCATGAATGCAGAGATAAAAGATGAAGCAAAAAGGCCTGCACGCATACGGGCGGATTCCATAAAGGCGTTCCGGTGCCAGAATCTGATTGCGGTTCTTGAAGACCCCAGCAACATAAAAAATACTGGTACTGTCATCCGCAATGTTAACGCGCTTGGGGTGGAGAAAGTCTATATTGTTGATCCGCACCGTGCGCTCTCCGATGACTGGCAGGAATTGCGGGAACAGAAAACACTTTCCAAAACATCAGTCTCGGCCGTCAAATGGACGTTTGTAAAACGATTTGACAGCACGGCAGACTGTTTTGATCATCTCGAAAAAATGGGATTCACGTCCCTTGTCACGTCCCCTCATGTAAAAGGGAAAACCAGCATTTTTCTTGATGAAGGGGATTACACCACCTACCCCAAGCTTGCTGTCTGGTTTGGAAATGAAACGCGCGGGATCAGTGATCTGGCTGTGGCACGCAGCGAAATGTGCGTGAGCATTCCCATGTTCGGCATGATTGAAAGCCTGAACCTTGGAACAAGTTCAGGAATTATGCTGTATGAAGTCACCAAGCAGAGGCGGGCTTATCAGAGCGAATACAAATGGCGTAACAAAAGAGGCACACGGGAAGAACCGCTGCCAACTGTCATCACACCTGATCATGTAGCCCCGTAAGGCGTTCTGTTTTACCCCGTTACCCACCGTCCGCCGGCTTGAAAAGAGAGCCGGGAAACAACTTTCCCGGCCATAAAATCAGACTGGCGGTTTCTGTTGCGCAGCCAGATATTTTTTCTGACCTTTACGGCCTTTTTTCAAAAGAACAGGCAGGATCAGCCGCCAGACACGCGGCATCATCAACATAAGCTGCGCCAGTATGCCATCGGAACTGGGGCAGAACACTTCTGCCCGTGGGCGGCGCAGAAGCTGTTGCACAATGGCGGCAATTTCATCCGCCGTGGCAGGAGCCGTTACAAAATTCAGAGGTGAGCCACCGTTGTCAATTTCCCGCCGCAGCATGGGGGTATCAACAGCACCGGGAAACACGGAGGAGACATGAATACCGCTCTTCTGCACATCCTGCGCCAGAGACAACGCAAAACCGCGCAAGCCGAACTTGCTGGCCGTATAAATGCTGCTGCCTTCCAGCGGTACCAGCGCGGCCATGGAATTGATAAACACGATATGCCCACCAGGGGGCAGCAAGGGTAACGCCCGCATGGTCAGCAGAATGGGGGCTTCCAGATTCACCATCAGCTGGGCAGAAACACACGCCGTATCCGTGGTACCCATGCGCTGCGGTGTGATCACACCGGCACAATGCACCACAGCCTGCAGCGCCACATTCTGGTTGGCCAGATCGGCCACGGCCGCTTCAATCTGCTCAGGCTGTGTCAGGTCACACGCAACAGGGGTCACAAAAGGCTGTGCCGTGGGCTCCCCTTTGCGGCTGAACGCCAGCACATGGTACCCTTCCGCCACAAGGCGGCTGACAAGCATGCCCCCAATACCCCCTGCCGCCCCAGTTACCAGAGCCACAGGGCGGGAGTAAGAGTGAGAAGAACGAACTGAAGACATAAGAGATGCTAGGCCAATCTTTAATTTGTCCCAACATTCACTGCTTTGCGCCAACACGCAAGGGAGGCTTACAGATCAGTTTCCCAGAACGCGACCGGCCACCACTTTCAGCTTGCTGATGAGTTCCGGATCACGTGCTTCAGGTGCGGTAATAAGGGCATGCTCAAGCGCACGATCACACCCGGCGGGGCAAAGGCCACGGGGTTTGCCCAGCGCTGGGATAACCGCCTTTACCAGGGCTTTGGCCTTGGCTGAATTGCCTTGCATGGTTTTCACCACGCTTTCCACTGTTACGTTGTCGTGCTCGGTGTGCCAGCAGTCATAGTCCGTCACCATCGCAACAGTTGCATAGCAGATTTCTGCTTCACGCGCCAAAGTGGCTTCCGGCATGTTGGTCATACCAATAACCGAGCAGCCCCATGTGCGGTACAGTTCACTTTCGGCACGAGTGGAAAACTGTGGGCCTTCCATCACCAGATAGGTGCCACCGCGTGTGGCTTCAATGCCAAGCGCTTTGGTCTGGGCTTCCAGCACATCGCCAATACGCGGGCACAGCGGATCAGCCATGGAGATATGGGCCACGCAGCCAGTGTCAAAGAAGCTCTTTTCCCGCCAGATGGTGCGATCGATAAACTGATCGACAATCACAAAATGGCCGGGCGGCAGTTCTTCCTTCAAGGACCCCACGGCGGAGAGCGAGACAATATCCGTCACGCCAGACATCTTCATGGCCGCAATATTGGCGCGGTAGTTCAGACGAGAGGGCGGAATGGGATGACCACGACCATGGCGGGGCAGAAACACACACTGCACACCATCCAGCCGACCGAACAGAAGCTGGTCAGACGGTTTGCCCCAAGGGGTTTCAACCGTGCGCCATTCCTTGTCTTCCAGCCCATCAATATCATACAGGCCAGACCCGCCGATAAGGCCGATCACGGGTTCCACAACATTACTTTCGGACATGAGACCAGATTCTCCGTTTCAGGATCACAAGTAGAGTGGCGAGAAAACACAGATACAGCGCCACGCCAACACCCAGCCTGCGCTTGCTATCCGCATGCGGGTTGGAAACCCATGCCAGAAAGGCGGTGACATCGCGCGCTTCCTGCTCTGCAGTGGCCTGTGTGCCATCGGCAAACACAACCGCGCCATCCCGTAACGGCGGCGGCATGGCGGTACGGTGCCCAATGGCATAGGGGTTGGCAAAGCCGCCCTCCCCGCCTGCCACGCCTGCAGGGTGAGCCCCTCCGACCAAACCTTCGCCAGCAGCGCTCCCCTGCCCACTCTGATGGGACGTCGGGGCACCATATCCGGTCAGCAACGCAAACACGCGGTCCGGCCCACCGGGATAAACCTGCGTGATACGAGACAGATCAGGCGGCACCGCGCCACGGTTGGCAGCACGGGCTGCCTGTGCGTTGGGATAAGGCTCCGGCAACGCATCATCAGGCTGCGCCTTGCGGTGCTTCAGTCGCCCTTCCGCATCCAGACCGTTAGGCACCTGCCATGCCTCGGCCAGGGCCGCTATCTGTTCCGATGTCAGGCCCATTCCTGCCAGATCAGAAAAATGCACCTGTGTGAGCCCGTGGCAGGACGCGCAGACGCCCGCAAAAACGGCATAGCCACGCTGAACGGCGGCAAGATCAAAATGACCAAGCGGCCCTTTGAAAGACCAGTTCTGAACAGGAGCCTGTGCCGGGGCCAAAGACTGCGCCCACCCCGCCGGACCATGACCCAGCCCTACGCCCAGCAAAAGCGCCACGCCCCCCCATTTACGGGCCTGCGCAATGGAGGAGGACAATACCTGCGTTCTGGTCACGCACGTTCTCCCCAGTTAGCGAGCTTTGCGTAAAACGGCAGAAAACCAAGAAAGTAAGCGTAATATCCCACCGTTGCCAGGCGGCCAACCAGTAGCCAAACGCCCTGTACGTGATGGCTCCCCGCAAGCCCGGCCAATACAAAAGACGCCACTAGAACACTCATTGCCAGCCACGCAAGCCACCGCATACCTGACTGCGGCCCAGTCCATCCCAGCCCGCGATCCAGCCACGGAACACAGAACAGAACCACCACGGCCCCGGCAGACACCAGCAGACCGCCAAACTTGGAAGGCACAGCCTGCAACATTCCGTAAAAGGGCAGAAAGTACCATTCGGGTTCAATATCTGCTGGCGTATGCAACGGGTTGGCTGGTCGATAATTCGCGGGCTCGGTAATCAGGCCCGGCCAGAAGCACATCACCGTCGTAAACAACAGTGCCATCACCACAACGCCCAGTGTGTCCTTGATGGTAAAATAGGGATAAAAAGGCAGCATCCGTGCCGGGGTCTCCCCCTGTGGGCCAGACGGGCTGCTGCTGCCTCTGGCATGCAGCACGGCCACATGCAGTACCACAGCCCCCACAATGCTGAACGCCAAGGTAAAATGCAGCACGAACATGCGATGCAAGGTCGGCGTTCCGGGGGCATCGCCCCCCAGAAACACCCGCTCCAGCAGGGAGCCGATGACCGGCACGGCCCCTACGGCTTTTCCGGCAACATCTGCGCCCCAGTAGGACATCTGCCCCCACGGCAGCACGTACCCTGCAAAGGCCGTAACCATGACCATGACCAACAGGGCCGATCCGATCAGCCACAGCCCCCGGCGTGGCGCGCGATAGGAACCATAATACAGGCCACGAAACACATGCAGGTACAAAGCAGCCATGAAAAAGCTGGCACCTGTCATATGCAGGCTTCGCAGCAACCAGCCGGATGGCATGCGCCGTTCCAACGCCTCGACCGAGCCAAAAGCCAAGGATGCATCCGGCGTATAGGACAACGCCAGCGTAAGGCCGCTGAGGAGCATCAGGCCCAGCACGGCGACCAGCATGGCACCAATAGTCCACAGCAGGTTCAAGTCCGCAGGGAGCAGAAACCCCATATAGTCTTTTACAAAGGCCACCACGCCAGCAGCCTCATGCCTCCGGCCTGTCTGGTCCTTGCAAGATGGGCTGCCCTCCATCCGCTCTCTCCTGCTGTATAGGCAGAAAGAACACGCCCCAAGAGAACACGCCCCTCCGCAACCGCCTGATTTTTGGATAGCGCCATTGCGCCACCCTCACTCCGTAAAGGAGGGCGCAACCCTGTGGAAGCAGGGATTTGCGGCATCAGCCTTTACAGCGCCCCCGTGTTTAGCGATGAACAGGGTGATCTTGCAATGATCGCCAAGAAAGCGCACCCCTAGGGAAACTGGCAGAAACCCTGCGTGTGAGAGGATACAAGACCCGGCATGATTCCGACCAAAGCTGATTCCGTTCCGGCCCACAACGCCCTCAAGACGGAGGCCCGCACCTGGTTTGAAGCCCTGCGGGACAAAATCTGCGCTGCTTTTGAGCAGATTGAAGAAGACGCCGTGCAGAAGGGCAGCCCCATTCTGGCCGGACATGAAAAAGCAGGCCGCTTTGAACGTAAAAGCTGGGATCGACTGAATCAGGATGGCACACCCGGCGGTGGCGGCGTGATGGGCCTGATGTATGGGCGTGTGTTTGAAAAGGTGGGCGTGAACGTTTCCACTGTGGAAGGCACATTCAGCCCGGAGTTTGCCGCTACTATTCCCGGCGCTTCAGAAGATCCGCGCTTTTTTGCCACAGGCATCAGCCTTGTGGCCCATATGTGCAACCCGCTGGTGCCTGCGGCCCATTTCAACACCCGCATGATCATCACGACACAGGGCTGGTTTGGCGGCGGCGGAGATATCACCCCCATGTTTCCGGCGTCCGAGGAAGCCATTGATGACGCCGCCCGGTTTCATGCCGGTTTTGAGCAGGCCTGCGCCAAGCATGATCCGGAATATTATCCGCGCTTCAAGGCGTGGTGTGACAAGTATTTCTACCTTCCCCATCGCAATGAACCCCGTGGTCTGGGCGGCATTTTCTATGACCGGCTGGATAGCGGCAACATTGCCGAAGACTTTGCGTTCACCAAGGACGTAGGTCTCGCATTTCTGGAAACCTATCCGGAGATTATCCGCGGCCGCATGATGGAGCCGTGGACACCGGAGCAGCGCGATGCACAACTTGTTCGCCGTGGCCGGTATGTGGAATTCAACCTGCTGCATGATCGCGGCACACTGTTTGGCCTGAAAACCGGAGGCCACACGGAAGCCATTCTGATGAGCATGCCGCCCGAGGTAAAATGGCCCTGATAGCCAGCCCTGATTTTGCCGTGTTGCGTTTTTAAAAGCATCAGGCGTGCAGCGGGCCTTTTCCCTGACCGCGCTATGCCTGCAGAAAATGGTCAAGTATAAGGACCAAAGGGGATTGTACAACGTGCCAGGTCGAAAGCAGACAGAGCAGCCCGAACAAAAACACGTCCTGTCCCGCAGGATGATGATGGCCGGACTGTTCTCTGGCCTGTATTCTGTTGCCAGCGTTTCAACCGCCCGTGCCGGGTCCGCCATCCCTGCTCCTCTTATTGTCGCGGGCGTGGCGGAAAGCCAGTGCGGGCAATGGGCCTCTCTGCTCGCACCCATTCTGGCGGATGAACTTCAGTATTCCTCCGCCTTCCCGCTGACCACCACTACCGGGTGGGACGGTGTAACCGGCGCAAATCTGTTTGACACCCAGCAGGAGCAAGCCACGCCCCCCGCAGGGCTGATGGTGCCGGGCACCGCTATTCTGGCCGCGTTGGCGGGGATAGCCGCGTTCATTATGATTATCAGCGCTGGGTTCCTACTTTTCTCAGCCACCAGCCTACTGTTGTGGTGGGCAAGGCCGCGCTGCATCGGTCTGTTGCCAGCATTCTGAAGGGGCAGCCGCTTCGGGTAGGGGTCTCCCGCTATACCGGGCCAGAACTTCCCACCCTGCTGGCCCTTGATCTGTTGGGTATGCGCCCTCTGCCTCTGACTGGTTTCGGCACGGCGGAGGCTGCCTTACAGGCCTTGCGGGCCGGCACGGTGGATGTGATCCAGCTTCCGTTTGATGTCGATTTTTCAGGCCGGATGGCAGCGCTGCAGGAAGACGGGTTTCTCCCGCTTTTTTCCAATGCGCCTGCCAACAGCCCCTTCCTGCGGCAAGGTCTGCCTTTGGATTTCAACACGGTTTTTACGCAGGAACGGCACCGGACTCCCAACGCGCTGCTCTATCAGGCGTGGTCTGCCACCGCGACCGCCACTGCCATAAAAGCCGGATTGATGCTGCCCATTCTCTCTCTTCCGGCCACGGTGGCGCAATGGCGGCACGCCAGCCAGATCGCTGCTGCATCCCATGATCTCAAGGCCCATGCGCGGGATGAAAACCAGATCGTGCTCACGGGGTCCGCCTGCACCAGCGCCTATGCCACCATGATGCCAGACCTTAGCGTTGTGCTCGCCCTCCGACGTTGGCTGGCCTTCAATGTGCCCCGGTGGCGGGATGCGCCTTTAGCCCCGGCGGCGGCGCAGCAATACGCGGACTGAGCCCTTGTTCCCCGCATGCGGGTAGGACAGGCCAAGCACCCGGCCGCGAATTTCCGGGCGAGCGAGCCAGTGGGGCAGTTCACGCCGCAAAATACCGCCCTCCTGCCCGGAGCCAAGGCCGGTGATAATTTCCACGCACCGCAGGCCTCGCACCTGCGCAACATCCATGAATTCCATCAGCCGCCGGAACGCTTCCTGCGCAACCAGCCCATGCAGGTCCAGCCGCCGCTCCACCCGCATGTCTCCCTGTGAAAACGTACGCCAACTGTAATTATCCACGCCGGGATAGCGCTTCCCAATCTCTTCCGTAGGGTGAGGCGCATGTTGCACCCGCACGGCCGGTTGGGCAGGTGGCACAAACAAGGGCACATCAACGGTGCGCATCCGGCGCTTGCGCGGCAGAGGCCGAACAGACGCAAGCGGAGGCACTTCACTCGCCGCTTCAGCCGTAGCGGGTGTTTCCCCTTCGGCTTCCGCGCTGGAACCGCTTCCATGCAACGGCACAACATCCCGCATGACGTGGTACCACAGCGTCTTTTCCTCTTCCTGTAACCGACGCCGCTTCACCACACCCTTGTCTCCCGTTATCCGCGTGCAACCCCATAAAAAAAGCCCGCCTGCAAGTCTATCACCTGCGGGCGGGCCTGTTTCAAGCAAAGAACCGGATATTACTTGGCCATATCAGCCAGAGAACGACCTTCATATTTACCGGTCAGTGTTTTCAGGAACGCCACGATATCCGAAACATCCTGATCTGTAATGTCATGATCAGGCGTCTGATAACGGGCCATCTTGCGCACAGCCTCATCAAGCGTCTTGGCGCTACCATCATGGAAGTATGGTGCGGTCTGATCAATGTTGCGCAGGGTGGGCACCACAAAACGGAAGCGGTCATCATTATTGTGGGTTACCGCGTAACGCCCCTCATCGGCGTCCGTCACCTTGCCACCACGGTCTTTGAAGTAATCTCCTTCAAGCCCCATTGCCTCATAAGCACCGCCACCCAGTGCAATACCGCTATGGCAACCGGAGCAGCCAATCCGCTTGAAGGTTTCATAACCACGCTTGGCCTGATCACTGATGGCCGTAGCGTTGCCCTTCAGATACTCATCAAACGGGCTATCAGGCGTGATCAGTGTCTTTTCAAACTCGGCAATGGCCGTGGTGATGGTGTTCTGATCAATGCTCGCATTTGGCCCGAAGGCTGACTGGAACAGTTCCGTATATTCCGGATTTGCCTGCAATTTGGCAGCCACACCCGGCCAGTCGTGCGAGCCCATTTCAACCGGGTTCATCACGGGGCCACCAGCCTGTTCAGCCAGATCTGCCGCACGGCCGTTCCAGAACTGCGCCACCTTGAAATAGGCATCATAAACTGTTGGCACATTGATGGGGCCTTTCTGGCCGCCAATGCCCGTGGCTGTTGTCAGATGATCCACGCCACCATGGTTCAGATCATGGCAGCTTGCGCAGTTCAGCGTGCCATCACCAGAGAGGGTTTTGTCAAAAAACAACTGGCGGCCCAAGGCAACCTTGGCAGCATCCACCGGCACGCTTTCCGGAACCGGTCGCACAGGTTCGGCTGCAAATTTCTCGGCAGCCCCGGTATCCGCATAATATTTGCGACGCGTTTCTTCCACCCAGTGCAGAATGGACTGGCGTTCGGCATCAGACAGATGCGCATGCCAGTGCATCAGCAGGTACATGGTGGGGGGCATGCGGTTCTGGGTAATGACTTCCTCAATACGGGAAAGCTGTTCTTCCGTTGGTGGTTTGCCCTGATCAAAGGCTGCCAGCACCGGCTCTATCCGGAAATGGCGCAGACCTTCATGCAGATCCTTTTCCATCAACTGGTTGGCAACGGGCACCTTGAAATAAAAGGGCAGATCCCGGCCCGTAGCGTGGCAGTAGTCACACCGCGCCTCACGCAAGGCATTGAACGCAGCCAGAGCAACGGGGTCCTGCTTTGTCGGAGAAGTGGCGGGCAGTTCAGGCGCTGTCACATGGTCGAAATGCGTCAAAAACGCAATTGTCCCGCCATAAGCAAGAACACCCGCCCCGACCAGAGAAGCTATCAATCTACGCAACACCAAAACTCCTGATGATTTTTCAAATAATGCTGGAAAAGCTTTTATTCGTTCTCATCAGGGTTGTGTTTGATACATATCAAACAGTCAAATGGATTATTTTTATCAGAATGATGAAAGTTTTCGATCATCCTTCTTCAGTGCAGAGTTGATCCTCTTCCAGCCGCCTGCGGGCGATGGCCACATAATCCGCATCAATCTCAATTCCCACGCCCCGGCATGCCATCCGCTGCGCTGCCAGAAGGGTGGTGCCGGTGCCCATGAACGGATCAAGCACACTGGCCTCTTTCCGACCATGCAACAGAATACACTGTTCCGGCAGTGCTACGGGAAATGTGCCGGGATGATCAAATTTTTCAGCCCGGTCCCGCACAGTTTCATACGGGATGAACCACGCATCCCCCCGGCACCGACGGTCCTGTTTGTGGCCGCGCCGCGCAATGTTGGATTTATCCTTGTACGGCACACCCGCCGTCAGGCGGTCCAGCATCACATCCCCGTTCAGGGTAAAGTGAAACAGGTGTTCATGCCCGCGGTGCAGATACCGTTTGCTGTTCATGGGCTTGAAGTGGCCGAAGCTGTCTTCACCCACAGAAATGGATTTGACCCACGCAATATGGTTTTGCAGCACAAACAGCGAGCGCAGCCGTACCGCCAGTTCAAACGGCAGCCACGGCTGAGCGGATGATCCTGAAATATTGAGGAAAAACGAGCCATCAGGACGCAGCACGCGCTGCAACCCCGCGGCTACCTCCATCATCCAGTCCAGATAATGGGCTTCTTCCTTGCGGTCCGGATAACTGCGGTAAGACAGGCCAATGTTATAGGGTGGAGAGGTTACCACCACATCCACTGAATCCGCCTGCATGCGCCGCAGAACGCGCAGACAATCCCCACGCACAATTTCCTGCTGCCCAACCTTGTAACGCCGTGACCGAATCGGCGCGTCAGGCTCAGGCCGTCCTGATGCCTTCACGCACTACGCGCCGACGCCAGACGCCAGCTGCTGCCAGCCGTTCCCAGCAGACGCTCGAAGGTCCACAGGTCTGAAAATTCTGTCACGGCATCCATGCCGCTGATCGGCTGACCATCTGCCCCCAGAACAAGGCTGATCTGGTCAGACACAATGCGCACATCCACAGAAGCACCCACCCCAACAGCCAGTGGGGTCAGGCGGACATCTTCAATGCCCAAGGACCGAATCGTCTTGATCTCGGTCCGCTGCTTTTCCCCGGCAGCCTCACGGGAGGCAATGGCGGCTTCAAAAGAGGCATAGACAGCAGGGGTCAGTCGGTTTTTCAGCGTTGTGCGATCACCTTCCGCAAATGCTGTCACCACCTGCCGGAAGGCTGTCTGCACACCGGCCAGAAACTGCTGCGGCGTGAAGGACGCATCCTGCGCCCGAATATCGGCCAGCAACTGCCCTACGCGGGTTCCGGCAGCCGGAATATCATACTCCACCGCCTGTTCCTGCGGCACGGCTTTGCCGTCAATCACCACACCAGCCGGATCAGGCCGGGGTGCTACAGGCATGGGTGCAGGCTGAATGCCAACCCGCCGCCCCAGAACACTGCGCAGCCGCAGAGCCAGAAAGGCCGCCACAAGGGCAAAAAGAATCAGATCGACCGGGAAGTGGCCGAAGGAAAAATCCATCTTTCACATGTCCATTTTCTACGTGGCCGCCCCTTTGGCGCGGTGCACTCAGGAACTGGGCTTTCTTTACACATAGACAAGCCCCCTGCCTGTTACAATGAGCAGCCCGTATCACGCAGCCTTAATAAACGCTGCGCCCTTGCGAAAACCCCTGTTTTCTCACTATCTGCTAGAACATGATCATTCTGCGGCATTGCGAAAGCGAATTCAACCGGCTCTACACCCTGACAGGGCGAGACCCCGGTGTGGCGGACCCCTGTCTGTCTGCTCAGGGGCGCGAGCACGCGCGCCGGCTGGTGCACGAACTTGCGGGAGAACACATTACCCGCATTCTGGTCTCCCCTTTCACTCGCGCGCTGGAAACGGCGGCTCCCATTGCCAAAGCGCTGGGCATTACGCCGGAGATCACACCGCTGGTACGCGAACGCGGCATGTATTCCTGCGATGAAGGCTCTCCCGCCTCTGCCCTCTGTTCTGCATGGCCCCGGCTTGATTTTGCGGGTCTGGACGAAATCTGGTGGTCTGACCTGCCGGAAAGTGACCGCCATCTGCAAAGCCGGGTGCAGCGTTTCCGCTCCTTCATGGCGGCACAACCGGCCAGCGGAGAAACACTTGTTGTCTCGCACTGGTGGTTCCTGCTGGGCCTGTGCGGAGACAGTCTGGAAAATGGGGACTGGCGGCACGAGCACCTTTGATCAGGCCAGCAAGGCCGCTTTAGAGCGTGCCGTCAGTTAACCCGTGGCGATACTGACGAGAGAGCAGTTGAAAAGTCTGCGCCATAGCCCGGCAGAGGATTTTCACGTTAAAAAATAGTTTTTAATGCCCCCTGCAGAGCGAAGACAGTAAGCCCCGGAAGCCACCTGTTCCGGCATAAAAAGACCTGCGAGATCAATCAGGCAGACTTTGAAACAGCCACTTAGTCGCCGCCCCACGCTCTTTTCCCCTTGCAGAGAACGGCAGGAAGTGCCCTCTTTGTCTGGCCCCTGGGCCATTCGGACGGTTGGCGAAGGGACACCATCATGCTACCGCCGAACATCTCAGTATGACCTGACAAGAAAGCTGTTTTTTTCCATGTCTGAATCTGACCAGTCCACCCCGCCCGCCCTCCCGCTGGCCATTAACCTGCAATACACGCGGGATCTGTCCTTCGAGGTACCGGTAGGGGCAGAAATTTTTGCCACCCTGCGCTCTCAGCCCAACATTGCCGTGAACATTGATGTGCAGGCCAACCGCCTGCAGGATGATCAGGCCGTGTATGAAGTGACGCTGGCCATCAAGGCTGAAGCCAAGGAAGCACCGGAACAGGAAGGTGGCACGCCTGGCCGTACCGTCTTTATTGCCGAACTGGCCTACGCTGCCGTTGTTACCCTTACCAACCCGCCGCAGGAACTCATTGAGCCCATGCTGCTGGTTGAAGTGCCGCGCCTTATCTTCCCGTATGCCCGTAACATCATCAGCGATGTCACGCGTGATGGCGGCTTCCCGCCCATCGTGCTGCAGCCGATTGATTTTGTGGCCCTGTGGCAGGCCAAGCGCGCTGAATTCCCGCAGACCGCAGGCAACGCCTGATCTAACGGCCCGCGAGAGGGGAGTTCAGACTTCCCTCCAGCACACAGAAAGGCTTTCAGGCATCCGCTTGAAAGCCTTTTTTCATGCGAAAATGCGTTTGCTCTTTCTGACTGCGCATACTCAGCAAACCTTTGAAAAATCTGCCAGATCAGCCTGGCTGGGCTTTTCGGGGGTGAACGATAAAGGCATCCTGCATGGAATTTTCGTCCAGACGCCACAGCTGCCTCATCAAACGGAAAGCCTTCAGGTCTTTACCCCTTTGAATCCGCCTGTCCGCCTGTCCGCCTGTCCGCCTGTCCGCCTGTCCGCCTCAAAAATCCCGTATCTGTCCTGCCTGTTCAACCTTTTAAGCGGTCTTCCCGCGACGTCCCATACCCTCACCTGAGAGACGCTTTTTACGGAAGAAGACTACGTGGCAGCACAGGAACCGTTCGGGGCTGCTCCCATCCAGTTTACAGGCGCCCCCATCTTTGCCCTCCCGATGCTGACACTGCATTGGCACTGACTTTTCGATCTCACCCGAAGCGGAAATGAAAGCGCGGCTAAGCGGTTAAGAAAGCTGGCGGCAGACGGAAGAAGATGAAGAACCAAACCTGCGATAGGAAGGGATCTTAGAGTTACTCCCTACCTGCACGCCCCCAAGGCCAGCAGAAGTGCTGCAGCATTAGGGTGCGGAGCTATACGCACATCCCGCCACCCAGCATGGCGGAGGATGTCTTCTGCTGCTTCAGACATCACGATCGCCGTGGCAGCCGCGGCCTGAGCCAGCAGAGAACCGGGAAGAGCTTTCAGCCACCCCCGGACACTCTCGGCGGAAAAAAACAGAATATGGCTGATTTGCCCTGCGGCCAGCACGCGCTGAACCTCGGCTGACATCTCATGCACAGGACGAGCCTCATACGCCACGCGCCGCACGACCCGGAACCCGACCTGTCTGAGGTCCGCAGCCAAGCCCGTCCCCTGCCCTGCACCTGAAAGCAACAGCAATAACCCGGCCTGTGGTGTCAGAGCGTCCCTTAGCAAGGTTGCCAAGGCCTCCGCATCCCCCTGAGCACTGACCACATGCGCAAACCCCGCCGCCTGCGCGCGCTGTGCAGTGCGATCACCCACCGCATAAACGGGTGTATCAAGCGGCACAGCCTGCCCGGCGGAGGGCACAGCCTGCCCGCTGGTGAGCACAACCGCCTGTATCTTCCGGCGCAAAGGCGGCACGATACGAGGCAGAATTTCCAAGGAAGGGGAAGAGTACGCGCGCCACCCAGCCGCCTGAACGGCAGCCATTGTCTCGGACAAGCCTGGTTCTGGCCGGGTCACAATCACACCGGTGGAATGGCGGGCAGGAACGTCTTCTGGCTCGCCTTTTTTTAAACCGTAGGAAGCGTTGGTCCCGCTGGTCCCTTCTGGCAGGCTGGCCTCTTCAGTCTCGACATTGAAGGGCACGCGGCCTCTGGCAGCCTTTTTCCGTGAGGAAGAGGCTGTCAAAACACAGCCTCCTCATTCCTCAAAAATGTCATCCGGGCTATCTGCCCGCAGGCTTTTGCCCAGTTCATGGCCAAGATAGGCCGCATCTTCCGGCGCGCCGCTAATCGCCCGCTTGAGCAGGAAGGATCCATCCTCCCGCGCCACAAGACCTGTCAGATGCAGTTTGGGCTCTTCTCCCGCCACAACGGGAATAAGCTGCGCATAACCGCCGATGGGGGTGCGGCAGGACCCATCCAGTTCGGCCAGCAACGCGCGTTCGGCTGTGGCCACGGCGCGAGCTTCATAATCCTCAATGGCTGCCAGCAGCTCACGCAGCTCAATATCGTCTTCACGCACCGTAACGCCCACAATCCCCTGCCCCGCAGCAGGCACCATTACGGTGGGGTCCAGCACAATATCTGCACGCTCCGCCATGCCCAGACGGCGCAGCCCGGCCAGTGCCAGAAGCGTTGCGTCACACTGGCGCGCGGCGAGTTTATCGATTCGCGTCTGCACGTTGCCCCGCAGCAGACCAAATTGCAGGTCTGGCCGTACATGCAGCATCTGTGCCTGCCGCCGCACGGACGCACAGCCCACCAATGCACCCTGCGGCAGAGCGGAATACGGATCATCCGGATCTGTCTGCACAAGATCAGGACCAAGGATCAGCGCATCACGCGCATCTTCGCGCTTCAATGTGCAGGCCAGCACCAGACCGGGCGGGAGATCGGTTTCAAGGTCTTTCAGGCTATGCACGGCAAAATCAATCCGCCCATCGGAAAGGGCTTCATGAATTTCCTTGGCAAACAGGCCCTTACCGCCAATTTCAGCCAGCCGCCTGTTCTGCACCTGATCGCCCGTGGTGTTGATCTGGTGCTCCTGAAACGCACCCATATCACGCAGCACCGGGCAGAAGCGCGTAAGCATGGTCAGGAACGCGCGCGTCTGAACCAGCGCAAGGGGAGACCCGCGGGTTCCAACACGGAGGGGCAGATGACGGCGGGCAGCGTGCCCTGCTGTCTTTTTCTGGCGGGCCGCCGCTTCAGCCGCAACTTTCTGCAGCGCGGACGAGGGGGCGGATACGGAGGGGTAGGCTGAGTCCATGAGTTGTGTCTATTACCGGGAACGATGAAAGGACAAGCAGCCATGATGCCCGGCAGGTCTGAAAACTTTGCGCCCCCGGTGGCTACACCGCCACGCCACGCGACATTCCGGCCACGCAACGCTTTGCCAGCCCTTTATACGGCACATCTGAAAAATACGGGAGAGACCTCGCCACAAAGGCTTCTGGCATCCCGCCGAACAGCGCGACCATACCATAATCCTCACATGTCTCTTCCCCGGCATATCCTGAAAAAACCATGAACCTTTCAAATTCAGCCTCTGAGCACAGCATGCCCGACCCTACTTCCAGCACACACGCCGCACCCATGCCGGGGCCAGTGCTCGCCATAGAATCTTCCTGTGATGAAACCGCCTGCGCGATTCTCTCCGCTAGTGGCGAGTGCCTCGCCCAACGGGTTGTGTCTCAGGACGGTCATGCAGATTTCGGGGGGGTGGTGCCAGAAATTGCCGCACGCGCCCATCTGGCTCTGCTGCCGGGACTCGTGCAGGCCACCTTGCAGGATGCGGGCCTCACACCCCAGCAGGTCGGGCTGATTGCCGCCAGCACGGGGCCGGGGCTGATTGGGGGGCTGATTGTTGGCAGCGGTTTTGCCAAGGGCATGGCGCTGGCGCTGGGTAAGCCCTTTGTGGCGGTCAACCATGTGGAAGCGCATGCCCTGACAGCCCGCCTGCCTGGCCTTGTGCCCGGTGGCGCGGCCTTCCCCTATCTGCTGCTGCTTGTTTCCGGCGGCCATTGTCAGTGCATTGCCGTGGAAGGGGTAGGCCGTTACCGCAAATTGGGCGGCACGATTGACGATGCTGCGGGCGAGGCGTTTGACAAGGTTGCCAAAATGCTCGGCCTTGGCTGGCCTGGCGGCCCGGCGCTGGAAAAACTGGCACGGGAGGGAGACCCCACGGCCATTCCGCTCCCGCGTCCCCTCATGGGCCGTGAAGGCTGTGATTTCTCGTTCTCCGGCCTGAAAACAGCCATTGCGCAGAAACTGGCCCCATATGGGCAAGCTCCCCTCCCCCGCCAGTTTGCGGCGGATCTGGCTGCCTCCTTCCAGCAGGCCGTTGCTGATGTGGTCGCCAACCGGATGGAACATGCCCTGCGCATGATGCCTGAAGCCAGACTGCTGGTTGCCGCTGGCGGTGTTGCCGCCAATACGGTGCTCCGTGCCCGGCTGGAAGATGTAGCCGCCCGGCACGGTTTGCAGTTTGCCGCCCCGCCCCTGCGCCTGTGCACGGATAACGCCGTGATGGTGGGCTGGGCGGCACTGGAAACCTGCCGTGAAGCCGCCGAACGCGGCCTGCCACAGCCCGACGACGCAGCCCTTCGCCCTCGCCCCCGCTGGCCGCTGGAAGACATGGCAGCTCGCTTCGCCCCGCAGGATATCCCGGCATGAACTATCGCCACGCCTACCACGCCGGGAACTTTGCTGACTGCATGAAGCATGCGCTTCTGGTGTCACTGATTGGCAGCTTTCTGCGCAAACCCACGCCCTTCATGGTGCTGGATACGCATGCGGGTATCGGCCGGTATGATCTGCGCTGCGAGGAAGCCGAAAAAACACAGGAATGGCGGACCGGCATCGGGCTTTTGACAGAAGAAGGGCCTGACAGTCCGCTCGCACCGTGGCTGGATCTGGTCAGGAAAGCGGGCGGCCCAGAGATATATCCCGGTTCACCCCTGCTGGTCTCCATGATGCTGCGGGAGCACGATCACCTGATCTGCTGCGAAAAACATCCCGAAGACAAACGTAGACTCTATGGCATCTTTACCCGCACCCCAAACGTCACTGTGCATGAACGCGATGGGTATGAGGCCTTGCGGGCTCTCCTCCCGCCGCAGACAGCCAAACGGGGCCTTGTGCTGATTGACCCGCCATTTGAAGAACCCAACGAGTTCGCACGGCTGGAAAACGCCGTGCAGACCATTCAGGCCCGCTTCTCCAATGGGATGATCGCCATCTGGTATCCCATCAAACACCGGACACCCGTAAGGGCGTTTCATATGGCGTTGCAGGATGCTGGGGTGCGGGACATTCTGGCGGCAGAACTGCTGATGCGCCCTCCGGTTGATCCGGACCACCTGAACGGTTCCGGTCTGCTGGTTATCAAACCGCCCTTTGGCTTTGCCGAACAGGCGAAAGCGCAGCTTGAACGGTTAAAAACCCGGCTTAACGCGCATGAATGGTCTGTTACGCAGATTGTGCCCGAATAGGACTGAAAGCCTCAGAGGCCGCCTGCCCTCCCGCCGTTGAAGGCAGGAGTTTCCAAAGCAGAGGGGCCTTGGCAGAAGCCGGATACACGGCAACCAACGCAGCCTTCTGCCGTCCGGGCCTCACAGCACTTTTGAGAAGAAGACGGTGGAAATCAGGCCGCCTTCATATGCTGCCAGATTTCCACGGCAAAACCCTGCACACCAGCCGCAAGAATCTGCACACCAATGCACAGCAGGACCAGTGCGGCCAGACGGCTGACAATACGGGTGCCTGTCACGCCCAGCATGGACACCAGCTTTTCAGAGCCAGAATAGGCGGCCCACACAATCAGCACCACGCAGACAGCAGCAATGGTGATGCCCAGTTCATAGGCCAGAAAAGATTCGCCTGCCGGGCAACCTGATCCCAATGCAATGGCTACGGCAATGGTGCCCGGCCCCACCGTAAACGGCATGGCCAGCGGAAAGAACGCAGAATCTGACCAGTTGGGGGACATGACGGTCTTGCCGCCTTGCAGAGCCTGCTTTTCCTTCTTTGCTTCCATGCTTTCCGGGCTTTGCAGCAGATTCCAGGCCCGAACAGCCACCACCAGGCCACCTGCCACCCGCAACGCGCTGACGGTAATGCCAAAGAACACCAGCACCTTGCCGCCCAGCCAGATGGACACCAGCATCAGCACAAAAGAATAGAACGCAACCAGCTTGGCCAATGCCAGAATTTCACGCCGGGAACGGCCTGTGGTGGCCTGCGCGAAAATAAGCGAGGCCCCAAGCGGATTGACGATGGAAAACAGGGCCGGAAAGGCCAGCAGAAAGGATGTGGTTGCCGTGGCAACCGGCATAACGCCTCCCGGCAGGAAGGAGGCGGTAAAGTGAGCAGACATCCCTTAACCCAGCTTATGCGGCCCCAGAGGAAGCCTCTCGAAAAATGGTCATGACGCCGGGACAGGAGGCTCGGCATCGCCGTCCTTATAGGCGGCGATCACACGAGAAGCGAGTGCAATATCATCCGCCGGACAACAGAAATTCAGCCCCTCGCTTCCCTCCAGCGGCCAGACATTCAGCCCGATATCATCGTAAATGCGCACAAAGGTGTTGCCTACCTGCCAGAACACGGGCTTCAGCCCTTCCTGCAAGGCCACATCCCGCAGCCGCCAGATGGCAGAAACACTATCATCTTCGGAACCCGCAGGGTCGCCCAGCCCCACCAGAAATTCACCACAGCGGCACAGGGGAATAACGGCCTCACCGGCTTCACCCGTCACATAGCCTTCCGGATGCATGTCCTGCACAGTGGGGAGCGCATGATCAAGCGTGTGGTAACGCTCATAGGCTTCAGCATCCCATTCCTGGATGGCAATGCGCCCCGGCAGCATAAGCCGCCCGATGACCACCAGAGCCAGCAGCACAGCAAGGGCCACTGTCCACCGTGCGGCACCGGATGCGGGGAAGACAAACACCATCTGCCACCAGCTTCCCGCCCCATGCCGCGTGGCCAGCGCAATCACACACCCGAACAGCAACAGCAGAGACAGCAGCGTGGACGCTGAAAGAGGTTCGCTCAACAGGCGCGCGTGACGATAGTAACAGGACCGGAAGGGCGCGATGAGAAACGCGGACAACCCAAGCATGACCGGCACAAAAACCGTATTGCCCCGCAGGAAGGTCATGACGGCAGCCATCACCAGCAGAAGCAGCGTGCCGCGCCATGCCAGCGTCACCCGTTGGGAGAGACCAATGCCCAGCCCGATCAGCCCTACCCCCATCAGCGAGAGCAGATAGGTGCTGATTGCCCCCACCCAGCCGAACCACGGCCCCTGCACCACCGCGTATTTGGCCACGGGGTCCAGCAGCACCAGACACACCAGCATGATGCCGCACAAGGAGACCGTGCCTGTTGCCACCGCAACGGAGAACCCGGCTTCACTTTCACGCACCAGTTGGCTGGGGCGCACCCGGCGCGGTTGGTCGGGATGTGCCTGCTTCTTGCGCTTCTTGGCCGCCAGCGCATCATCACCACGCAGGAACAGTTCATGCGCGGCAAACATGATACCCGCCAGAAAAAGCGGAACAATGTAGTAGAACAGGCGGAAAATAAGTACGACGCCCAAAATCTGCGGCGCGGGCATATAAGGCCCCAGCGCCAGCAGCATCGCACCATCAAACACGCCAAGACCACCCGGCACGCTCGCCACCAGTCCCGCCGTGTAGGAGGCGATATAGATGGCCAGAAAAGACCCGTAATCTATCCCGGCTTCAGGTGGCAGCAACACAAAGGCAATGGCAGCCGTTGCCGCCACATCCGCTGCGGCAACCACCGTCTGCAATACCGCCATGGTAGGAGACGGAAGGGAGATGGTCCATTTGCGGAAGGTGAACTCCCTTACCCGGAAGGCCAGCCCGATATAAGCCAGCACCACCAGCCACAGCAGCACACCCACAAGCGTGAGCACTGCCCCAGGCACATGGTTGCCCGCCATGGGAATAACTGAGGGCTCCCAGATCAGCACGCCACCAATCAGCACCGCCGCCCCAAGCAGATAGGTGGCGGAACAGAAGGCGATAATCTGCGCAATGGCGAAGGAGCCTACCCCCCAGTTACGGTACAGCCTGTAGCGTACCGCCGCCCCGGAAACCGCAGAAAATCCGAGATTGTGGGAGAGCACGTAAGAACAGAAAGCCGCAAACGCCGTGCGGCGGTAGGACAACTGTCCATACCCCACCTGCACCACGGCCAACCGATCATAAAACGAGAGCACAAAATAGGACAGAAAGGTGCACGCCACGCCCAGCCACACCCGCTTGCCGGGAATGGCCTCCATGGCGTGACGGATATCGGCAATGCGCAGGTGCCGCAGTTCATGCTGCACCACGGCAATGGCGGCCACCATAAGCAGCAGCCCCACAAGATGCGGCAGGTGCTTCAGCCACCGCCGCCATCCCTGAGGTTTAGGCTTGTGTTCCGGCTCCTGTCCTTGCGGTGATGAGGATACAGTCTTCACCATGGAGACAAAAACCCGCGCTTAGGCCTGCTGCTCTCGCAGCAATGCGGCCTCAATCAGCGCCACGGTTTCATGCACGCCATAAAGGGCGACAAACCCCCCAAAGCGTGGCCCTTCCTTCTGGCCCAGCAGAACTTCATACAGGCAACCGAACCAGCTCCGCAGCGGTTCAAATGTGTGCCGCTTGCCAATCTCGAACACCAGATTCTGCAAGGTTGCGGCATCCGCCGCTTCACCTTCATACCCACGCAGGCTGTTCGCCAGATCAACCAACGCTGTGCGTTCCTTGTCCGTTGGGGCACGGAAGGTTTTGGCCGGACGCACAAAGTCAGCGTAATAGGCAATGGCGTGCTGCACCAGACACGCCAGCATGGGGTGTGTTTCGGGCGAAACCGTTGCGTCATACCGGCGGATAAAGCCCCACAGCACTTCCGGGGTTTCCGCATTGGCCACACTGGCCAGATTCAGCAACATGCCGAAGGAGACCGGAGAGCCTGCGTTTTCGGCAATTTCACCCTTGTTGATGAACCACGCCGGATTGGCACGCAGGTCATTCCCCGTGAGGTCTGCGGCCTGAAGCGCCTTGGCCTTTTCAACATGGGTCAGATAATCATCCGCCGTTTTGGGGATGACATCAAAATACAGCCGCTTGGCGCGTTGCGGCTGATTGAACATGAACTGCCCAAGGCTTTCCTGCGGCGCATAACGCAGCCATTCTTCCACAGAAAGCCCATTCCCCTTGGATTTGGAGATCTTCTGGCCGTTCTCGTCCAGAAAAAGCTCATAAGTCAGACCAGCAGGGGGCTCGCCCCCCAGAATATGGCAGATGCGGCCAGACAGACGCACGCTATCAATCAGATCCTTGCCGGACATTTCATAATCCACGCCAAGCGCGTACCAGCGCATGGCCCAGTCCGCCTTCCACTGCATCTTGGCATGGCCACCGGTTACGGGCGTTTCAAACTGTTCGCCCGTGGCGGGGTCTGTCCAGCGCACCGTGCCGGCTTCCGGGTTCACGGCGTCCATTTTCACCTGCATCACCTCACCCGTGCGCGGGTGGAGGGGAAGAACGGGCGAGTACGTGGCGCGGCGGTCTGGCCCGAGAGTGGGAGCAATCACGCCCACCACTTCTTCATGCACTTCAAGAACGCGCTTCAGCGCCGCATCAAACCGACCGCTGGTATAATACTGGGTGGATGACGCAAATTCGTAATCAAAGCCGAAGCTGTCCAGAAAACTGCACAGGCGCGCGTTGTTATGGGCCGCAAACGACTCGTGCGTACCAAACGGATCGGGCACGCGGGAGAGCGGCTGGCCGATAAACTTTTCCAGCATCTCGCGGTTGGGCACGTTGTCCGGCACCTTCCGCAACGCATCCATGTCATCAGAAAACGCCAACAGCCGGGACGGGCGGCCGGTCAGCGCCGTATAGGCCTGCCGCACCCAGGATGTGCGCGCAACCTCGCCAAACGTGCCGATATGCGGCAGGCCAGAAGGGCCATAGCCGGTTTCAAGCAGGGCGGGCCGTGCATCATCATCCGCCCCGGCTTTAGCCGTACGGGCCTCAACATGCGTGGCAAGTTTCTGCGCCTCTTCAAAGGGCCAGGCGCGCGGAAGGGTGGGTTCGGTTTTTGTACGGCTATCTGACATGGCGCGAAAGCTATGAACTGGGCAGCGGCTGGTCAATCCATAAACACACACAGCCTGCGGTGTGTTTGCGCTTTTCTGAAGCATTGACCCCGCAGAAAGCGCGTTCCATCCTGCCACACATCTTCTGCTCCCAACCATCAGACCTTGCTGAAAGGACCGATTTTCATGGGTCGTATCGCTGCCCTTATTCTGATCGGGAACGAAATCCTGTCTGGCCGCACCCGGGACGACAACATCCAGTTTCTGGCCACAAACCTGGGGGAACTGGGCATTCCCCTACGGGAAATCCGCGTCATTCCAGACGTGCGGGAAACGATTGTAAACACGGTTGTGGAGTTCCGCGCCCGATTTGACGAGGTGTTCACCACCGGCGGCATCGGCCCAACGCACGATGATATTACCTCCCCCTGTGTGGCAGAGGCCTTCGGGGTGCCGTGGGAATTCCACCCGGCAACCTATGACATGCTGAAAGAACAGTTTGGTGAGGACTTCAACGCGGCCCGCCAGCGCATGGCCAAACTACCCCGCGGCGCCGTGCCCATCCCCAACCCAGTCTCCCGCGCGCCGGGGTTCAGCATTGGCAACGTGCATGTCATGGCCGGGGTGCCCCGCATCATGCGGGCGATGTTCCATGAACTTGCCCCTACCCTTAAACGTGGCAACCCCGTGTTTTCCCGCACCTGGTACACCACCTCCCTGTTTGAAGGCACGATTGCGGATGGGCTGGAAGCCATCCAGAACCGGTTTCCGGCGCTGGATCTGGGGTCCTACCCCTTCCATCGGGATGATGGGCGCCGAGGTGTGGCGCTGGTTGCCAAAGGCCAGAATACGGATGATGTGAATGAGGCTGCTCGGGCCATTTACACGCTGATCAAAGAAAAGGGCGGTGACCCCATTGAAGGAGAACCACCGCCCTGATCCGGTCAGTAAGGGGAAAGCCTGATCAGCTCAGGCTTTCACGCCCCATTGCCAGAAATTTCTCACGCCGCAGTTCTTTCAGGCGCGCAGGAGCCAGAGGCACAAGCTCCTTCAGTTCATCGCCCAGAGCCTGCTTGACTGCATCAAGCGCTTCCTGCGGGGCGCGTTGAGCGCCACCAATCGGCTCAGGAATAATCCGGTCGATCAAACCCAGACGATAAAGATCCTGCGCGGTCAGTTTCAGGGTTTCAGCCGCCGTGCTGGCCTGTTTTGGATCACGCCACAAAATGGAGGCGCAGGCTTCAGGCGAAATCACGGAGTAGATGGCGTGTTCCAGCATCATGACGCGGTCTCCCGCGCCGAGAGCCACGGCCCCGCCTGATCCGCCTTCCCCAATCACGGTCGCAATCAGCGGCACAGGCGCTTCAAGACAGACTTCAATGGAACGGGCGATCGCTTCCGCCTGCCCACGTTCTTCCGCGTCAATACCGGGCCATGCGCCAGCGGTATCAATAAAGGTGAGAATCGGCAGGTTGAACCGTCCGGCCAGCTTCATCAGGCGCTGCGCCTTACGGTAGCCCTCCGGCCGCGCCATGCCAAAATTATGGGCAAGACGTGTTTCAAGATCAGAACCACGTTCCGTCCCGATCACCACCACGGGCATACCATCAAAGCGGCCAATACCGCCGATAATGGCTTTATCATCCGCATACAGCCGATCCCCTGCCAAAGGCGTGAATTCGGTCAGCAGGGCATTGATATAGTCCTGCGTGTGCGGACGCTGCGCATGACGGGCCACCTGCACCTTCTGCCATGGCGTAAGCTTGGCATAGATGGAACGCAGATGCTTTTCCGCCTTTTCCTGAAGGCGGGCCGTCTCTTCTGCAATATTGACCCCGTTCGGGTCGGTCATTTGCCGCAGTTCGTCGATCTTGTTCTCAAGTTCGGCGACGGGCTTTTCGAAATCCAGGAACTGACGCATGGGCAAAGCGGATAGCACAGTCACGCGTAAAACCAAGCCACTTCGTGCATCATGCTTGACATGAAGGTGGCTCAGCCTGCTTTTTCGCGCGTTTTTTCGCTCTGTGTGGCAAGCGGGTGATAGGTTTCCACCACCTTTTTCAGCCGTTCGGTCTGCACATGCGTATAAATCTGGGTGGTGGCGATATCCGCGTGCCCCAGCAGCATCTGCAATGCCCGCAGGTCCGCCCCATGCGCCAGCAGATGGGTTGCAAAGGAATGGCGCAGCACATGCGGAGAAAGCCGGGCAGGATCAATCCCGGCCTGACAGCCCACTTCATGCAGGATTTTATCAAAGGCCTGCCGGGTAAGAGGGCGGCGCGTATCCCGGCCCGGAAACAACCAGGGGCTTTCCAACGCCTGATCCCATGCCCGCAATGCCAGAGCAGCCTCCCGCGCACTGGCCGAGATGGGCACCAGACGTTCCCGCCCGCCTTTCCCGCGAATCACCAGCATGGGCTTTTCGTTTTTCAGGGCATCGGCAGGAAGGGTGAGCAGTTCTGAAATCCGCAAGCCGGAGGCGTAGAGCAATTCCAGCGCCGCCCGCGCCACCAACGCCCGGCGCTGTTTGGCCGGAGAAGCCTCGGCGGGGGCTACACAGGCCTCGATCAGCGCCACGACTTCCGATTCGGAGAGAAAATGCGGCAGGGTCGATTCCGGCTGAGGCGATTCCAGATGGGCGGCGGGATTATCGGCCCGCATCCCTTCGCGCAGCAGAAACAGATAAAACTGCCTGATGCAGGAAAGCCGACGCGCCACAGTGCGCCGTGCCTGCCCTTCCGCCCCTAGGTCAGCCATCCATGCAGCCAGACTGCTGGTATCGGCCTCGATAAGAGACATACCCTGCGCCGCCAGAAAAGCAGAGCAGGACTCCAGATCAGCGGCGTAGGCAGAAAGCGTGTTCGGCGCGGCGGCCCGTTCTGCCGCCAGCATTTCCAGAAACAGCTCCGTCTCGCGGCTGCCGGACATTTTTTACTCCAGCGCCCTTATTTTTGCGCGGGGGCAGCAGGAGCTGAAACGGCCGGCGCGCCAGCAGGAGCAGCCGGTGCGGCGGCAGGCTGCTGCACGGGCACAACCGGGGTAACAACAGGCGCAGGCGGCGGAGCCGGAACCGGGGCCATTGGGGCCGGTGCGGCCGCAGGCGGAGCCGCCAACGCGACATCACGATGCACGGCCTGAGGCACAGGGGCGTGGGCTGTCAGGCCAAGTGCTGCAAACCCGCCCACCAAGGCAACGCAGACCACGGCTGCAACAATAAGAACCGTACGGTTCATGAGGCTTTGCTCCATAACAACAGAGATAGGTGTGTTCTCCCTGCTCTATGGTAAGCTGCGTTTCATGTCATCACGTATCTCGTATCCCCCACACGATACGGCGGACCCACCGCCGATTCCGCTTGATCTGGAAAGGGTCGGCAACCGGCAGAGCACCGGGCTGATCCCCTCCGGGCGCAGCATTGTTCTTGTTGGCCTGATGGGCGCTGGCAAAACCACCATTGGCCGCAGGCTGGCCACGCGGCTGGGCCTGCCCTTTGTTGATGCCGATATTGAAATAGAACGTGCCGCTGGCTGCTCCATTGCCGATGTCTTTCGCCTGTATGGAGAAGCCGCCTTCCGTGACGGAGAGCGCCGCGTCATCCGCCGCCTGCTGGAAGGCCCGCCCATGGTGCTGGCCACCGGCGGCGGCGCCTATATGGATGCCAGCACCCGCAGCCTGGTGCGGGAGCGCGCCATTTCCATATGGCTGCGCTGCCCCCTGCCCGTTCTGCTGCGCCGGGTTCAGGGGCGCAACCATCGACCCCTGCTGAATGAAGCCCCCCCGCGTGATGTGCTGGCACGGCTGATGACCGTCCGGCACCCCATTTATGCAGAAGCGGACATTATTGTTGATTGCGGAGACCACAACGTGGACCACAGCACTTCCCGCGTGATTGAGGCCATGGCCCTTTCCCGCCGCCCCGTGCGCCTGCCTGTCAGCCTGAGCCATACGTCTTATGATGTGGTGATCGGCACGGATCTGATCAGCCGGGCTGGCGCTTTGCTGGCACCGGTCCTGCCGCAGAAGCGTGTTGTCATCATCACGGATGAGAACGTGGCAGCGCTGCACCTGCCCCGCCTGGAAGCGTCCCTGCATGACACTGGCATCGCGTTCCGCACCCTTACCGTGCAACCGGGCGAGCAGTCCAAAAGCCTGGCCACCTATGAGCGGCTGGTTGATGCCATTCTGAAAGAAGGCGTGGAGCGCAAAACCACCATCATTGCCTTTGGCGGCGGTGTGGTGGGCGATCTTGCCGGGTTTATAGCCGCCACCACATTGCGCGGGCTGCCCTTTGTGCAGATTCCCACCACTTTGCTTTCTCAGGTTGATTCGTCCGTGGGCGGCAAGACCGGCATTAACACCCGCTGGGGCAAGAATCTCCTCGGCGCGTTCCATCAGCCATTAAGTGTGCTGGCAGATGCATCGGCACTGGCAACCCTGCCCAAAAGGGAGCTGATTGCGGGTTATGCCGAAATTGTGAAGTCCGGCCTGATTGGTGACCCCGCACTGTTTGAATGGTGTGAAAAACACGGGGAATCGGTCCTGAATTTTGACCCCGAAGCCCAGACAGAAGCCGTAAGGCAGGCCTGCGCCTTCAAAGCCCGCGTTGTGGCGGCGGATGAGCGGGAACAGCAAGGCACGGATGGGCGCGCCCTGCTGAATCTGGGCCACACGTTCGGCCACGCTCTGGAGGCTGAACTGGGTTATGACGGCCGCCTTCTGCACGGTGAAGGAGTCTCCATAGGTCTGCGCCTGGCCTTTGCCTTGTCCGTCAAACTGGGCCTCTGCCCTCAGGCAGACCTGGAGCGGGTAACTGCCCATCTGGAGACGCTGGGCATGCCTGCGCGCATTAGAGACCTGCCATACTCGTTCCGCGCAACAGACCTGATGGCCCACATGCAACGGGACAAGAAAATGCAGGATGGCCGTCTCTCATTTGTTCTGGTTCGTGGAATCGGCAAGGCCTTCACCTCACGGGATGTACCGGCTGAACTGGTGCGTGAGGTACTGCTTGAAGATGGCTGCGCACCCTAGAAAACCGCCACTTAACTTTACGCACCTGTGGCAATTAAGTATCCACGCCTCAATTCCGCCTTATTCAGACCGGAGAGAGGCGCGGCATTCGCTAATACGCAATGTTCATGGCAAGACGTTTAAGGCTGATTACTTCCACGCAACTAGGACATCTTGGGAAACCGAAATGAACTGTTGCAAATAAACCACGGTTATGGCTTCTAATCGTCAAGAGTATGAAGCTTCGGGTTTCTATTTTGGAACCGATCGTTTTATACGGCTTTAGGCATCTTGCTGGGTCTGACCGCTGAATGGTTGGCGGCAGAGTCGAACAGATGAAATATTGAGGACGAAAAAATGCGTCTCCGCACGGCGTTACTTGCAACGACATTGATGGCAGCGGCTCCGGCGGCCGCATCTGCCACCACAATTACAGGCCCGTATGTTGACCTGGGCGGTGGTTACAACCTGGTCCAGAATCAGCATGCTCACACTTCCGGTTTCGGTGGTGGTGACAGCTACACGAACGGCAGCTCCGCTCAGTACCGTCACAACACTGGTTTCACCGGTTTCGGTGCATTCGGCTGGGGCTTCGGCAACGGCCTGCGCGCTGAAGTTGAAGGCGTGTACAACTACTCCAACATTGATCACCGCAGCGGCGCTGCAGCGAGCCACACTCGCGGTAGCGACCAGTCCTACGGTGGCCTGATCAACCTGCTGTATGATATCGACCTGAAGCAGTTCGGTATCGATGCTCCGGTTACCCCGTTCGTTGGTATCGGTGCTGGCTACCTGTGGCAGCATTACAACCCGACACAGTCCAACTTCCGTAACGGCAACACCAGCCGTCTGGGCGGCACGAACGGTGGCTTTGCTTACCAGGGCATCGTCGGTGCGGCTTATGATGTTGGCGTTCCGGGCCTGCAGATCACCACGGAATACCGTATGATCGGCCAGCCGGGTTCCTTCACGGACGGTGCGTTCACCTCCACGGCAAACTATACCAACGGTCAGCGCGGTCGTGGCAACACGAACTTCGATCACCGCTTCAACCACCAGTTCATCCTGGGTCTGCGCTACGCGTTCGATACGGCTCCGCCGCCGCCGCCGCCGGCTCCGGTTGTTGCTGCTCCGGCTCCGCTGCCGGCTCGCTCCTACCTGGTGTTCTTCGACTGGGATAAGTCTGTCCTGACGGCTCGCGCCCGCCAGATCGTTGCTGAAGCTGCTCAGGCTTCGACGCACGTTCAGACGACCCGCATCGAAGTTAACGGTTACACCGATAACTCCGCTGCTCACCCTGGTCCGCGCGGTGAAAAGTACAACCTGGGTCTGTCCCTGCGTCGTGCTGACAGCGTGAAGGCTGAACTGATCCGTGACGGCGTGCCGGCCACCGCGATCGACGTCCACGGTTATGGTGAATCCAAGCCGCTGGTGCCGACCGGCCCGAACACCCGCGAACCTCAGAACCGTCGCGTGGAAATCATCCTCCACTAATTCGGTCTGATCTTCGTGATCAAAAGAGGAGGCACCTTCGGGTGCCTCTTTTTTTGTCTTGTTTTCCCCTTCTCCTTTCGCGTAGGCCCATGGCGTGACCCAGACCGCCCCGTCTCCCCTCCCTTTTGGCCTGACCAGAACCAAGCTCATGCGGTTGCTGAAATTCGGCACCGTAGGCGGGTTAGGGTTTCTGTGGGATTCCGGCACGGTTTACGCGCTGCGTCCAGCAATCGGGCTTAGTGCTGCAACGTTGGTCGCCTATTTTGTCGCCGCCACGTTGAACTGGCTGCTCAACCGGCTATGGACCTTCAAAGGCGTTGGCCTGCATGATCACCCGCTCCTGCAATGGCTGCGCTTTCTTACCGCCAACAGTTTTGGGTTCCTGCTTAATCGCGGCACGGTTTACACCCTGTTTTATACCGTGCCCCTGTGCGTAACCTACCCGGTGCTGGCTCTGGCAGCCGGTGCGCTGGCAGGCATGTTCGCCAATTTCAACCTCAGCCAGAAAATGGTGTTCAAGGAAAAACCACCTCAGTCCGCCCTGGAACTGGCTGAACTGAGCGTGGACGTGTCAACGTCACACAAAAACCCCACATCTGAGTCTTAATATGACGATAAGGCGGGGCTGAACGCTAACCCCTTCCGGTAACGCGCCGGGTGCGCTACATCTGGCAACGGGTTAAGGAAAGCTTGGGTGCTTTCTACCTGGCCGTGAGGACTTGTCCCTGAAGCAAACTTTTTTCGGAGCATCCGGAAAAGGCTGGCTTTGGGAATTCACGCGCCCAACCAGTTTCAGGACCGTCTGCCTCACGCCATGCTGACCACAAACGAAATTCGCACCACCTTTCTGGAGTATTTCGCCGGGAAAGGGCACCAGATTGTGCCTTCCTCTTCTCTGGTGCCGCGCAATGACCCCACCCTGCTTTTCACCAATGCGGGGATGGTGCAGTTCAAGAACGTGTTTACCGGGCAGGAAACCCGCCCCTACTCACGCGCCACAACGGCGCAGAAAGTTGTGCGTGCAGGCGGCAAGCATAACGATCTGGATAACGTAGGCTATACAGCCCGGCACCACACCTTCTTTGAGATGATGGGCAATTTCTCCTTCGGTGATTATTTCAAGCCCGAAGCGATTGAACTCGCCTGGACATTGGTGACCAAGAATTTCGGCCTACCGAAAGACAAACTGCTGGTGACCGTCTTCTCTGAAGATGAAGACGCCGCCGGACTGTGGCGCTCCATTGCGGGGCTGGATGACAGCCGCATTATCCGCATTCCCACGTCTGACAATTTCTGGCGGATGGGTGATACCGGCCCCTGCGGCCCCTGCTCCGAAATTTTCTTTGATCACGGTCCTGATGTTCCCGGTGGCCCCCCTGGCTCCCCTGATGAAGACGGGGACCGGTTTGTGGAAATCTGGAATCTGGTCTTCATGCAGTATTTTGAAGATCCGCCGGGCGTGCGCTCTCCGCTGCCTCGCCCTTCCATTGATACCGGCCTTGGTCTGGAACGCTTTGCCGCCATCATGCAGGGCAAGCGCGACAACTACGATACCGACACGTTTGTGGCTCTGACCCAGGCTTCTGCGGATCTGACCCACCAAAGCGTTGATGGCCCGTTCAAAGCCAGTCATCGCGTAGTGGCGGACCATCTGCGCTCAACAGCGTTCCTGATTGCCGATGGTGTTCTGCCCTCCAAGGATGGCCGAGGGTATGTGCTGCGCCGCATCATGCGCCGCGCCATGCGCCATCTGCACATGATGGGCACGCGCGAGCCCGTGTTCTACAAACTGCTGCCCGTGCTCATCCAGCAGATGGGTCAGGCTTATCCGGAACTGGTGCAGGGCGAAGCCCTGATCCGTGAAACCATGCGTGGTGAAGAAGAACGCTTCAAAGCCATGCTTGATCGCGGTCTGGGCCTGCTGGCGGAAGAAACCGACAAACTCACGCCGGGCGCTGCCCTGCCGGGTGATGTTGCCTTCCGCCTGTATGATACGTTCGGCTTCCCGCTTGACCTGACACAGGACGCCCTGCGCGGCAGCGGTCACCCGGTGGACGTGGAGGGCTTTGATGCCGCCATGACCGTGCAGCGTGAACGCGCCCGTGCCTCCTGGGTGGGCTCTGGCGATACGGCGCTGGAAACTGTGTGGTTTGAAGCACGCGACAAGTTTGGTGCGTCTGAATTCCTTGGCTACAGCACAGAACAGGCTGATGGCGAAGTTCAGGCCGTGGTTGTGGGCAATGGCTTTGTGAAAGAAGCCCCGGTTGGTGCGGAAGTAGCCGTGCTGCTCAACCAGACCCCATTCTATGGAGAAAGTGGTGGGCAGGCCGGAGATACCGGCACCCTTACAGCGAACGGCCTGCGCATTGCCGTAACCGATACGCAGAAAAAAGCCGGCGATCTGATCGTGCATTATGGCACCGTGACAGAGGGCACATTGCGCCCCGGTCAGGCTGTAACTGCCACCGTGGATCATGACCGCCGCTCCGCCATTCGTGCGCATCACTCCGCCACGCATCTGCTGCATGAGGCTCTGCGCCGCAAGCTGGGCACGCATGTTGCCCAGAAAGGCAGCCTGAACACGCCAGACCGCCTGCGCTTTGACGTCAGCCAGCCGCGCCCGATCACGGCGGAAGAACTGGCGGAAGTGGAAGCTGAGGTGAATCGCCTGATCCGTGAGAACTCTCAGGTCCTCACCCGCTCCATGACGCCAGAAGAAGCCGTAGCTGAAGGGGCTATGGCCCTGTTTGGCGAAAAATACGGTGATGAAGTGCGTGTGGTTTCCATGGGCGGTGCCGATGGAAACAAAAGCGCATGGTCGATCGAACTCTGCGGTGGCACGCATGTGAACCGCACGGGCGATATCGGCCAGTTCCGCATTACGGCGGAAAACGGTGTTTCTGCTGGCGTGCGCCGTATTGAAGCCGTTGCAGGCAAAGCGGCTGAAACGCTTTCCCTCGCCAATGAGCAGCGCCTCAACCAGATGGCCGCCATGATGAAGGTGAGCGTCGCAGATGCACCGGAACGTCTGGCCCTGCTGCTGGAAGAGCGCCGCACCATGGAACGGCAGATTTCCCAGCTTCAGCGCCAGTTGGCAGCAGGCAATGCCGCCTCCGCCGGTGTGGAAGACGTTGGTGGCGTAAGATTGGCCAGCCGCAACGTGGGGGACACCGCCCCGCGTGAACTGAAAGGGCTTGCAGAAACCATTCTGAAGCAGGGCAATGCGGATGTTGTGGTGCTGATTTCAACAGCGGGTGACAAAGGCAGTGTTGTCGCTGCCGTGGCGCCGGAAACTGTTGAAAAAGTGGACGCCGTCGCCTTGGTGCGTGCGGCCAGTGTGGCCATGGGCGGCAAAGGCGGTGGTGGCCGACGGGACATGGCTCAGGCAGGCGGCCCCAATGCCGGCGCGGCAGATGCGGCCCTAACCGCCGTGCGTGAGGCGCTGGCAGGCGCGGCCTGACGCAGACCACAAACAGGGAACGGCTGGCACCCGCCCCTGTTTTCTGTTCATGCCCCGGCTCACTTGATAAGGACCAGCCTCATGTCTCTTCTTGCTTCGCTTAAAATGGTCATGGCCCCTCCCCACCCGGAGGCACGGCCTTTTCTTCTGGCTTCTGGTGCCGCCACGCTCGCCACGCGCTATCTGGCCAGAAAACTCTCATGCCCCAAGCTCAAGCTCCTTGGCACCGCCAGTGGCCTGTTCTTTGGTTTCTGCCTGTATTTCTTCCGTGACCCGGAACGTATTACGCCTGCCCGCGCCGATGTTGCGGTAGCCCCCGCAGACGGACGCATTGTCTCTATTGAAAAAGTCGCCCCGCCAGCTGAACTGGGCATGAACCCGGTGCCTGTGTGGCGCATTGCCACGTTCCTGTCCGTGCTGGATGTGCATGTGAACAGAATACCCGCAGCAGGGACTGTCACCCGCATTGCCTATCATCCGGGCCAGTTTCTGAACGCCAGTCTGGACAAGGCGTCTGAACTGAACGAACGCAATGCCCTCAGCCTCACGCTGCCGGATGGCCGCATGATGGCCGTTGTGCAGATTGCCGGGCTGGTAGCCCGCCGTATTGTGTGCAGTGTCACCGAAGGCATGCAGATGGAAGCGGGGGAACGGTTTGGTCTGATTCGCTTTGGCTCCCGCACAGACCTGTATCTGCCGCCGGGTGTGGAACCTCTGGTTTCTGTTGGCCAGACCATGGTGGGCGGTGAAACCGTGATGGCGCGTCTCTGATTCCCGTGACAGTGCACCCTCCTTCTTCCGCCTTCCCTTCTGATAACGGCGCACCGGCTGGCACCCCGGCCAATTCTGCCTCCACAGGGCACACTCCGCCTGATGGAGTGACGGAAACACCGGGCACCACATCCTCCATGGCAGGCAACGCCATCCAGCCCGGCGCATCGCAAGATTCAGCCGCAGGCGGCTCTCAATCGGGCAGCCGGACGGAAGATCCGTCCCGCCCGCGTGGGCTGCGGCGCAAGCGGTTGCGTCGGCGTGTGCGGAACAAAATCAAGGGACCATCCTTCAACCGGCTGATCCCGAATATTCTGACCATGCTTGGCTTGTGCGCCGGTTTGACCGGTATGCGCTTTGCCGTGGATGGCCGGTTTCAGGCGGCAGCCATTGCCCTGCTGATTTCAGCGTTCATTGATGGGCTGGATGGCCGTATTGCCCGCCTGCTGCGTGGTTCCACCCGATTTGGCGCGGAATTTGACAGCCTTTCAGATTTTCTCTGCTTTGGCGTGGCTCCCTCCTTCCTGCTGTATTTCTGGGCTTTGCGGGATGGCGGACGTTACGCTTTTCTGCCGTGCCTGATGTTTACGGTCTGTATGGCGCTGCGGCTGGCCCGGTTCAACGCAACGCTGGATGAAGCCGAGGAAAAGCCCAAATACGCCAGCAACTTCTTTACCGGCGTCCCGGCTCCGGCTGGGGCGGGGCTGGCCCTGTTCCCACTGTTTCTGGGGCTGGAAGCTGAAAAGCTGGATATTGTGTGGCTCTACAAGTTCACTCGTCTAGCCTATCTGCCCAGCTTTACATTGATCAGCACCGCATTTCTGCTGGTATCCACTCTGCCGGTCTGGTCTTTCAAGAACTTCAAAGTGCCGGCTCATTTTGTGCTGCCCGTCATGCTGGGCACGGGAGCTTATGCCGCTGTTCTGGTTGCTGATCCATGGGGGGCGCTGGCAGCCGCCGGGGTCATTTACATGGCGCTGCTACCGTTGAGCCGTCTGAGCTTCTTCAAGCTGAAAAAAGCAGCGGAAGACCTTCAGGAAGAGGTGGAAGACGAACCCGCTCCGTCAGCCTGAACGGCTGCGGCGCTGTCTTCCAACCGTTTTCCGAACAGAGAACACAGCCCTTCCAGCACATCCTGCGGAGAGGGCGGGCAACCGGGAATACGCAGATCAATCTGCACTTTCCGGTCCAACCCGCCCATAACGGCATAGTTCTCGGTAAAAATACCACCATCCACGGCGCAATTACCCACACAGATCAGCCCCTTTGGGGTTGGCATGGCCTGCCACGTGGTTTCAAGAACCGGCATCATGGCGCGGGTCACGGCCCCCGTCACCAGCAGGGCATCTGCCGCACGGGGGGATTGCACAAAGCCAAACCCCGCACCCTGAGCATCGTACGGGCCTGTAGCCAGAGCCTGCAATTCCATGCCGCAGCCGCCACAACCACCCGTATCCACATGGAACAGCAGCAGCGGCCAGCGTGGCCCCACCGGCTTGAGCCGCCCGCCACCCTGACGAAAGGCTGCATCGAAAACAGCGCGGATCAGGCCCATGGATGTGTGTCTTTCTTCACGTCCAGTTCTCCCGAATTATCCATCCAGCGCCGCTGCATTCACGCCCAGCGAAGCCTTGATGAGGGCAACATCCGCAACGTTCTGGCTGGGGAGCATGGATTCAAAGGCCATGAGTGCCGGATAAGATGGATCTCGCAGGAACACATGCTCCACCCGCCCGTTCAGCAGGCGCACCCAATAAAGCACCCTGCCCCATGGGCCTTCCGTCATGCCAATGCCTTCTCCATCCTGATAGGACAGGTCAATCCGTCCCCCAGCAGTCAGGCCGAGGCGCGGAGCCAGATCACCCAACATGCGGAGGCTTTCTCCCACCTCATCCACCAGCACGGCGGCGCGATCTTCCACGCTACCTTCCTGCCGACCAGCGGTAAAACGCCATAGCCCATCATACAGGCGCATAGCGCGGCGGCAGTCACTATCGCCACCGCTGGCCCGCGCCACTGGTCCATCCAGCCCCACACGCTCCCACCCGGCGCGGTCCAGCACGCCAACACCGGCAAGGCGGGCGGAAAGCCCAGGGTAGCTCCGCCAAAGGTCTGCCAAGCCGGGATAGATGTCGTCCCCCAGTTCAGTCAGACGTGTGCAGAGGTCTCCCACCTCCGAGGCACTCCGCAGGCTTACGCCGCCCGGAACACAATGGTCCATCAACAGGCGCGACCCGATTACGGGCGCGGCCTCCTTCAGAATCTGCTCACGGAACCACATGCAGCGGGACGCAACCAGAACCGCTCCAGCTTCCCGCGCCAGCGCCGCCAGCGTGTAGAGATGCTGCACACAGCGTTCCAGTTCCAGAAGCACCACGCGCAACTGGCTGACCTCATGCCCGATCTGCTCGCCGCAGGCAGCCTCTATGGCCTGACAGAACGCCACCTGATGCGCTGCCGAGCATCCCGCCGCCACACGTCCACTTAAGCGGCAGGCATCATCCACACGGCTGTTACGCCAGCGCAGCGCCATGCCGCGGTGCGCATAACCTGTAACCGTTTCCGCCGCCGCAATGGTCTCTCCACGCAGGGTCAGGGCAACATGACACGGCGCTTCCATCCTGCCGGTGGCGGGTCCAACACCTGCGGCGAGGCCTTCCACCGCCGTAAAGGCTTCAGATGGCTCAAACGCAATCATGCCCTTATGGCCACCTGCCGGGCCGGGCGTTACTGCGAGGGGTGTGGTGCTGGACCAGACCTCGTGATCCACCAAGGGGCGCACATCGCGCGCCCACATGGCCTCTGCCCCATACAGATCAAACACCATACGCTCGTACAGGCTGGAAACTGCTCTGGCAGGGGACAAAGCCGGGTAGCGCCCGTCTTCCAGCGCCAAAGTTGCGGCCAGCGGCTGGTTGCCGTGGGGCAGAAACAGCACATGCACGTCTGTTCCGTCACACCAGAGCCCGGCAAAAGGCAATTTTGCCTGTTTCAGACCATCAACCAGATCCCGCCATGCGAGTTCCTCCAGCCGGAACCGCCACGGCGTGCCGGTTTCAGCCCCTGCGCGGATATGGGCCACAGGGTCCATCAGAAGGCTCCCAGCATCATGGCCAGCGGCACCAGAAACCCGGTAACCACCAGCACGGAACACGCCACACGGCCTGCAACATCACGGGGCCAGATATCCTGCCCGAAGCCGCCTGCTGGCACAGCCCGCACCACGGCACACAAAATACCCGCCACCGTGAGCACCGTGAACATCCATGACCAGTCACTCATGACGGAAAGCAGCAGCAGGCAGCCCACAAACGGCGCCCCCGGCGGAAAGCAGGCCAAAGCCCGCGCCGCCCATGAGCGTCCGGACCGGCTGCCCCCGGCCAGACACCAGCCACACAGAAACAGAAGTGCGGCCACATCCGCCCGTGCCCCTACGGCAATCAGCGCCAGCGCGGAAGGAAAGGTCCGGAAAAGACGGAGACCGCCATCAGACCGGCCTGCACAGGCTGTCAGCCAGACAGATGCCAACCCCGCCGCGACCAGCGCCGTGTCAAACGCCTCCCCGCCATGCGGGCGCAACCGCATGGACAGCAGCAGGGCCGCACCAGCAAAGGGAAGGAACAGGAAGGTGTCATTTTCCTCGCGCCACGGCTGCCCGAACGGCGTAAGGCCCGCCAGCATGACAATACCGCACGCCATCATCAGCCCTGCCGAGGGAGACGCGCTGGGCAACAGCAGCCCCGCCAACACCAGAAACAGCCCCACCGAGCCTGTCCGCACCAATGCCCAGCCCGCACGCGCCTGCCCCGCCGGACGCCCG
Source organism: Acetobacter senegalensis (assembly GCF_001499615.1). Taxonomy (NCBI): domain Bacteria; kingdom Pseudomonadati; phylum Pseudomonadota; class Alphaproteobacteria; order Acetobacterales; family Acetobacteraceae; genus Acetobacter; species Acetobacter senegalensis. Next base: position 314,100 of record NZ_LN606600.1, read on the forward strand.
AACACAAACACTCCGTAAGCCAGAGACGCCTCAAGAATACCCAACCCCACCACCGGATCAGGCGTGACACAGGCCAACCCGGCCAACGCCGTGGACACATGTGGAAGGCCCCGCAAAAAACGGTCTGCCATATCGCGGCTTTCCAGCACCGTCAGCAACAGGCCAAACGCCAGCATCACACGCCCTGCGCGTTGCACCGGATCATCATCCCATCCGGCGGCCACGGCTCCGGTGGCGGGAAACAGAAATACTGCCAGAGCCAGCACGCAGCCGATGGTCGCCATCCATACGGCAACCTCCCGACTGCGCATTGTTGGCGCGGTCATGACCACAACCGCGCCCAGCAAGGGCCATGCAAAAGCCAGAGCCGCCAGAAAAACAGGAACGGTCATGCTGGGTCATCCTCCGCCTTGGGGGCGGGTTTGTCCGCATCTTCCGTTGTTTCATCAGATGGCAAAGAACGGGGAGAAGGCTCCTGCACGCCTCTTTCTGCCCCAAAGGCCGGCACCGGGTCTGACGGCAACGGTGCGTCACCCCGAAAGCGTTTCTCGACAGGATGACCCTTGCGGTCAGCGTCCTTACGGCCTGACGCCCGCACCACAGCCACACGCGGCATAACACGATGAACATACAGGCCACCCAGCACGCTGATAACGCACCCGGCCAGCGCCGCAACACCAACCACCATCACCTGCTTTTCAATCACCCCTGCAAGCATGATCCCGTTCACGCATGTCAGAAGTCCGGCCCATTGCCAGATCATGGCCTGCCGGTAAGTCACGGCCACCAGCCCTGCCAGCACCACGCACAACCCAGCCGGAAACAGCGGCACGCCAGACCGCGCGCTGGCCAGCAGCAGAACCACCATCAGCCCCAACGCAAAAAACGGCACGGCAGGACCACTGCGTTCCTGCACTCTGTCCTGCTGGTAGTAAGTGAGAAACCAGACCGGCCCAATAGAAAACAGCAGCACAAAAGCGGCTGCGGTTTCCTGTAAGGGAGCCAGACCATCCACCAGCATGGCGGCGGCAATGACGGCCCCAAGCACAGGCAGAAACCCCATACCACGCGCCACCACGCACAGGGCCAGCAACGGGGCCAGAATGGCGGCAAGTGTCACTGCGTGGTTCCTTCCGCGCCAAAGGCAGGGTCCTGCACCTGAATGGCGGCTGTTTTATCCTGTGTTGCCGGTGTTGCAAGGCCCGGATACGCAGCCTGCCACGCCACAAGCCCCAGCAGAAAAACGCAGGCCAGCCTCACCCGCGCGCGGCGCGGTGGTGGCAGGACCATCAGTTGCATAGCCGCCAGCACAAGCGCCGCAATCACCAATTTGAGCAACCATGCGCCACCACCCTGCAGACAGGCCATAAACCAGGGTTCCACTCCTGCATCCGTTGGCAAGGCCAGACAGCCGGACCACGCAACGTCTCCCGCCAGCGTAACCCAGCAAAGCTGCACAAGGTCTTCGGCCAGAAGCCACAGCCCTCTATCCGCACCGGAAAGCGGGCAGATCTGCGCGGCGTCCCCCGATGCTCCGCGCCATGCCGCCGCGCCGAACAGCGCCACGCCCATCAGCACAAAAGGAGCACCAGCGCCTAGCGGAGAAAGCCCCTGCACATGCGCAAGAAAAGCCGACAGATCCTGCCCACCCACCATAACCAGCACTGGCACCAAAGCGGGTAAAAGCAGGCTATCCGCCATGAACGCCATGTAGCCCGACAATGCTGCCTGCCCCCGCAACACCACACGCGGCAAGCACAGCAGGAGGGACGCCCCCACCAGCACAGCACACACCAGCAACAGGCCCGGGGCCGGAAGACCAGAGGGCAGCAGCGCGTAAACCGGCACCATGCCTGCTGCCAGCACGGCCAACGTAAACGCTGCGCGGGTTGAGAGACTGCTCAGGTCATCACCCGGCTCACGAAAGCTGGGGCGCACAAACTGATGCCGGATTTCCTGCCACCGGCCACTTGCCAGATAACGTGTCTGGCCCGCCAGGCGGCCTGCCAGCCGGTCCACCCATCCACTGAAAAGCGGAGCCACCAACACCATAAGGGCAATCTGCGCGCCAACGGTAAGAGCAGACAGAAACATCCAGCCCCAGGAGAGCGTGTGCGGTAAGGAAGCAGGTGTCATTTGCTGGTAAACAGTCCTAAAATCAGGCCTGCCCCCAGAAAAAGCAGGATCAGGACCATGCCCTGCGCCTCGCACCATCCTACCGTTCTGAACAGCATGCTCCGCATGGAACGCCCGGCTGCCGCCGTTTTTTCCACCAGCGGCCACGATACTGGCGTCTGCTTCTCCAGACCAAGAAAGACCAGCAACACAGTCCACAACACGGCGGGGGCTGTCTTGCTGGACGCCATAACACCATCCCCCAGCGCCACCACTGGTCCGGCTTCCTGCCATGCGGCGCGCGCGGCCTGTGGTTGACGGAATGGATAGAACCCCAGCACGCGCCCCACAGTAATGGCCATGCCCACACAGACCAGAAGCGCCAGAACGCAGAACAACGGCGTAAAGCTGATGGTGGTATCCACAAACCACACGCTCAGCAGGGTGCGCCATGAAAAATCACGCGGGGCCGTGCCAACAAACAGATGATCCATCAGGGCCAGCCAGCCGCCCGGCAGCACCGCCACGGCAACCGCTGCTCCTAGCGAGACCCCGGCAGGCAGAAGAAGCAACCCGTATCCATCCGGCGCGGGAGTTTGCTGCGCCACCTGCATTTTCTGGCGGGCAAGAGCAGCCAGCGCCAGCCGTAACAGGCCCAGCACACCCAGCACCATAAGGCCCGCCGCCCCCACCAGCACCAGAATGGTGCAGAGCGCCTGCACGGGCTGAGCCCCCACGGCAGCCAGTTCTCCCGCCATCAGCAAACACCACAGAACGGAAAACCCACCCAGCGGCGGCAGACCAGAAAGCATCAGCACCGCCATACCCAGCAACACACGCCCGGCGGGCGTTGCCGTGGCAAGACTGCGGGAGGAAAAGAATGGTGCGTCTGCATTGGCCTCATCCTCTCCCCGGCACAGCCACAGGAGTGCCAACAAAGCAAGAAAGGGGGCACCAGCGCCCAGCAACGTGGCCGTACGAAACTGTTCCATGCCTTCAAGGTTGGTGCCTAAAGCCAGTGTCAGCAACACCACCAGAGCGCCAAACCCCGCACTGGCCAGTCCGCTGGCCACACGGGCGGCAAGCGGTGCGCGCAAGGCCTGCACACACCCGCCCAGCGCAACGGCCCCTCCGCTCAACAACAGCAAAGTCTGCTGCACGGGGTCCAGAATACCTTCTTCCGCCAGCAGGCGACCAAACAGAAACAGGCCTATCCCCGCAGGCAGCATGGCCTCCGGCCCTTTCTGGGAGGAAACACCCCACCCCAGCAGCAAAACCATCAGGCACAGCAAAAGCGGTGAAAGAGGGCTATCCGCCGGAATACAGGCCGGAATAACGGCAACCGGCAAGCACACACCCTGCCGCCCCCGGTCTGCCAACATGACAAGCGCGGTGCCGGCCAGCAGACCAAACACCAGCGGAGAAAGCGCCAGAAACGCCAGCCCTGTCAGCACGCAGGCCATCCCGCGTCGGCCCCGACTTATCATCCCGCCAGTAAACGCCAGCAGCACCAGCATGGGCAGCGTTGGGCCATCCAGACCAAAAACCGGGCACCAGCTTACGCCGCCTTCAACCCGCAGCGCGGCCCCCACTGTCGCCAGCACACCAATGCCACCCCACAGCGCAGTCAGCATTTCCCCACGCCAGTGAACCGCCTGCCGCAAGGCGCGATCCGGCAGCAACGCCAAAATACCCGCCCCGACAAACAGCACAAACAAACCGCAAAGAAGAAAAGACGTGAGAATGGAACCAGCCCCAACCACAAGAAAACGCCCCACCGCAGGGAAGTGCAGCCTTTACCAGAAAAGCAGCGGATAACACCATGCGTCCAGTTTCATGGCAACGCATGTTCCCCACTCACGCGTCCATTCTGGCAGAGTTTGTACCCAAAACCCTTAGGCTCGCCCTGCGTCAGGCGTCCTGCACGGGCACCATCATCTTTGAAAACCAGACCTTACGCTCGGCAACAGGCAGCGGGCGGGCCGAGTACACATCTTTCACAACCTCCACCAGCCGAAGGCTCCCCAGACCGGGAGAAAGCACCTTGCCCGCAATATCTGAAGCTTGCCCGCGCTGCAGACTGGTGCAGCCCTGCCCCGCTGGCAGAAACAGGGCCTCATCCCGCCGCTCCACATGCAGCATGGCATGGGCCAGCACACGTCGCAGGCTGCCGCGCGTAAACGCAGTCTCCTGCGCAAAGGGCGTGCCCCGCTGGCGCAGGCGGCCACCAAACCAGTTGGGCACAATCAGCACCATGCGTCCGTCATCGCGCAGCACACGGCCCGCCGCCCGCAGAAGGGTGACGGCCTGCTCCTCGTCCTGCAAGGCATGAACAAGCAGAATACGGTCAAAGGCTTCGTCACCAAAGGGCAGGTGTTGGGCATCCACAAGGCATGTCCGCTCCTCCGGCGGCAGTCGCCCACCTTCCTGCTGCAAGGTCATTAAGGCTGACCCGTGCCGCCCCAGCACGGCAGACACACAAAGCGCACCCCGCCCGCGCCATGCGCCCAGATAAGGCTGCGTATATCCAATACCCAGCACCCTCTGCTGCCGCAGATCCGGCCAGAACCACTGTAACCGATCACGCAGCAGGGCCGCGCACACCTCACCCTCATGAGACTGGTAAAACGGGACGACAGTTGCGGGAACACCTGTCGGGGGCATGACATTCTGCATGGACCCTGCCTATCATGATCTGCGTGCCTGATGCCACGCTGCGACTGCCCCCTGCTGCTGGAGAGGAAGAAAACCATCATGACCCTCCTGACCCGAGCCATTCCTGTTCTGTCTGACAATTACACCTGGCTGCTGCGGGATACCGCAACCGGCACCACCGCCGTGGTGGACCCTGGAGAGGCCGCACCTGTTGAAGCCGCGCTGGATGCCGAAGGCGGACGGCTGGATCTTATCCTGCTCACCCATCATCATACGGACCACGTGGGCGGCACGGATGCCCTGCGTGCCCGCTACCATGCGCGGGTAGCTGGGCCCGCCAGTGAACAGCATCGCATGCCCGCACTGGATATCCCCCTCCATGACGATGACAGCATTGCCGTAGGGGACACCCGTGGTCAGGTTATTGCCGTTCCGGGCCATACCAAGGGGCACATAGCCCTGTATTTTCCTGATCCCCCAACGTTGTTCTGTGGGGATACCTTGTTCAGCCTGGGATGCGGACGCCTGTTTGAAGGGACGCCTGAGCAGATGTTCCATAGCCTGCACCGGTTTGACTCCCTGCCCGACAACACTCTGGTCTGCTGCGGGCATGAATATACCCAAAGCAACGCGGCCTTCGCCCGGCATGTAGACCCGGACAACCCCGCTCTGGCGCAACGCGCCGAAGAGGTGGGACGGCTGAGGGCCGCAGAGAAACCCACCATTCCGTCCACACTGGGGCTGGAGCGCGCCACAAACCCATTCCTCCGCGCGCCGGATACCGCCACTTTCGCCCGCCTGCGCCGGGAAAAGGATTCGTTCTAACCCAAACGACGCAGGCCTGATTTCTGTTTCATGAAAAGTCTCTGAAACTGCCCCAACGCCAGACGGGCTGATCACGCTGCGCCTGAAACCACAGGGTTTGGCAGCGCCACCCTCGGCCGAAGCGGCTCGTCACGGAGGCGATGCGTGGGGCGGCTTTTCCTGTTCCTGAGCCTCCATGGCCTTGTGGGCCAAGCCGAACAGCATATCCACGGAAATACCCCCCAGTTGCACCTGCCCCTCCCTTACCGGCAGCGGCACCATGAGGGGACCATCCGGCGTTCCCTGTTTCTGCTCGACGTGATCCGAAACGCGGTTGAGAAACGCTGCCTGCTGCGGGCTGAGAATTCTGTGCTCCGTCAGGTCATTCACAAGCAGCCGCCAGTTTGTAAGGGTCAGCCAGCTTTCTCCCGCTGCCCCGCCTTCTGCGGGCAGAACCAGCTTGGCAGACCAGACCGCCTTGAGCCCACGCCACTGCACCACCACATGCTGCACAAGCAGATTGGGCTCAAAGGGAAGTGGCCCTCCCACCTTGGAGGGCACCTCCGCCACCAGAGAGGACGGTGGGCGCGCCACGGTACCAGCCAGCGCCTGCCAGAACAGCCCCACATTTTTTGCAGGCCCGGGCACAGCCACCGCAATATCCACAGCGTTCAGCATGTCCGGCCATGGGGCGACCACGGCCTGCCGCGCCTGAAGCGAGACCGCCAGCGCGCTGGATTGCGGCGAGGCTTCCGTGTTCCAGACAACATATCCCGCTATGCCGCGCGCCGTGACAGGATGCTCCATCATGTGCCCTGCCTCTCCCACAAGGCGGGTAAAGTCGGTCTGAAAATCCAGCCGCCCCCGTTGCCGATACCGCAAGGGGAAAGACAGGCGCAAAGGTGCCCCATCCCGCCGCGCCACCACGCGCACTGCCGACTGTATAGGTGTTTTTCGCTCGTCCGGATTTAACGGCGAAGCCGCCTCGGGCGGTGTAACCACACCCCACACCTCTCCCCCTTCCAGCCGAACGTGAACCGAGGCCGGGTGCCATGGAGCCAGTTCCACACTCACGCTGCCTATGGTGCCCACCACGGTTTCAGAAGACGGCAGTTCGCACTGAATACGCACCGGCTCCAGCCTGAGGCGCGCGGAAAATGGCCATCCTGCCGCATGCTGGCGTTGAGACACCAGAGAACATCCCGTTCTGGAGTGAAGAGCCGCCACCCGATGTTTGAGATAGGTAACACCCCCCCACCACAAGGCTGTTTCCAACAGCATGAGCCCGGCCAGACCAGCCGCACCCGCCTGAAGAACACGCCTGCTTACCATCGTCATGCTGCCCTCTGCCTTCCAGACCCTGCCCTTCTGCCTTTCCAGCAGAGTATGGACGCAAGAGTATGATCCGCTCAGTTAGTTCCGTGGTTCAGAAAGAATAGACGGCACCTGACGCAGAGCCATCCCTACCGGCTGGAATGTCTGATCGGGCGCACTCTGGCCGCCCGCCCTGCTCATCGGCAACGGATGTGCCGAGAAAAACCGCTAGAACCGACCCAGCTTACGATATCCCAATTGCAGGGCGAGGCGCTGCATCAGGCGGCGTGGTCTGCTGGCAGGCAATTTTCGAATAACAATGTCACAATACATGTATTCCTGCAGGGCAAAGACCAGCATTTCCCAGCCATATTTCAGCATGAATTCATGAGCAGCCTGAATAACGCCGTATGGGCCGCCTCCGTCTGCCATGATGTAATCATTCAGCACAATCAGGCCCGTATGCGGCTTAAGTTTACGGCTGCACACGTCAAGCTCACGCGCTACAGCCGGATAGGTGTGATCAGCATCCAGATACACCACGTCCAGACTGTTATCGGGCAGGCTTTCCAGCATGGCGGCGCTGTCTCCCGCCAGAACCTCCATCTGCCCCTTTGCAATCTGCGCAGCAAACCGTTTCTGGTAAAAATCCAGATGGGTCTTGTTGGCGAACATATCCGTGGTGGGCTGCCCCCAGACGATGGGCAGTTCATGAATGGTGAACAGATCAAGGGCGTAGAATTTTGAGGGCTGACAAACGTCCAGAATTTTCTTTGAAAAATCGCCCGTCATCACGCCCACCTCCGCAACAACGGCATTGCGTGGCAGAAGCGGCAGAATATCATCCCGATTGGGAACAATGCGCGCATTCCGCAGAAGAAATTCCGGAAGAGGGACTGCGGGTGTCATGCCTGGCATAAAAAACTCTATCTGCGTCTGTGTTCCAAGCGCGTTCTTACCAAAAAGTCATATCCGTTCCAAATAGCAGAAAAACGTGGGGAGAACAGAACAGGGAAATTGGCTGTTTTCAGGGTCATTCCAGCGGTATTTTCATTTTATCCACAAGGCTGCAGCGTTTTCAAAGCGCGTGAGACTCCTGCCTGCGCTTTGAATAGCGCGCTTCACGTCATAATTTCTTCACAATTAAAAATTGCGAAACCTTGTTATTTTACCGTGAATTTCCATAAAAATCTCTATCGTGCGGAAAGTGTTACACGCACTTCTTCATGACAGTTTTGTTTAATGCTCACAGAAAAACGGAAGATCAGCCAAGAAGAACGCAAGAATTCGGCCACCACATCCACAACTTTATCCACAGGACGGACGCAGTTATCCCTCTCCTCCTCACGATTTCGAGAGGTCAGGAAAACTCTTTTTCCAAGGCCCGCCACTCTTTTTCAATCTGAGGCAGCAGCACCTTGCGGCTAGCCGGCCCTATGGGCGCGCCAATCGCGACATGCAGCACCCCGGAACGCTTAAAAAACGCGTTGCGGCCCCAGAACCGGCCGGAATTGGTGGCAACCGGCACAACAGGCAGCCGAGTATGAGTCGCCATGGCCGCAATGCCGGGTTTGAGGGGGACGTGCTCACCGGGGGCCGTGCGTGTGCCTTCGGGGAAAATGATGATCTGCTTGCCTTTCTGCACCGCGGTATCAGTCTCCCGCAGCAGAATACGCAGCGCCCGTGCGCCATCTGCCCGTTCTATCGGCATCATGCCCGTCAGGATCAACATGGGGCCAAGCAGCGGAATCCGGCGCAATTCCCCTTTCATCACATAGGAGGGCGCTGGCACCAGCAGCATCCAGATCAGCGTATCAAAAGCGGACTGATGCTGGGACGCAATCAGCAGGGGACCATTGGTTGCCAGATGCTCCTGCCCTGTAATCCGCACCTCTACGCCGCAGATGGTCTGGAACAGGCTCAGCACCAGCCGGGACCACAGCTTGGCGAAGGGTAGCGCCAGCCCGTGGGCAAACCAGCGCACCGGAAACGCCCCCACCCCCATAACCAGCGTGAGCAGAAACGCCAGGACATTGAACAGGATAGAACGAAACACCGCCATAACCGCGCCAGACCACCACATTTTCAGCTTCAGACTGCCCTGTGGAGACCAGAAAAGCGCCAATCTTGCAAGCCGCAGCACAGCTTTAACCACCAACATGTTGGTTATATCTGGCCTGAGCAGGAGCCAGCCTGTATAGAAAGCCACCATATTCTCTTGGACGAACAGGACAGACATGAGCGACTACAAGGTAAAAGACCTCTCTCTGGCAGACTGGGGCCGTAAGGAAATCTCCATTGCAGAAGGCGAAATGCCGGGCCTGATGGCTCTGCGTGAAGAATACGGCAAAAGCCAGCCGCTGAAGGGCGCACGCATTGCTGGCTGTCTGCACATGACCATTCAGACCGCCGTGCTGATTGAAACGCTGGTGGCGCTGGGTGCAACCGTGCGCTGGTCTTCCTGCAACATTTTCTCCACGCAGGATCACGCTGCGGCTGCCATTGCTGCTGCCGGTATTCCCGTCTTTGCCTGGAAAGGGCTGAACGAGGAAGAATTCTGGTGGTGCATTGAACAGACCGTGAAGGGACCGGACGGCTGGACCCCCAACATGATTCTGGATGATGGCGGTGATCTGACCGTGCTGATGCACGACAAGTATCCCGATCTGCTGGCCAACGTGAAAGGCCTGTCTGAAGAAACCACAACAGGTGTGCATCGCCTGTGGGAAATGCAGAAAAAAGGCACGCTGAAGGTTCCGGCCATCAACGTGAATGACAGCGTTACCAAATCCAAGTTTGATAACCTGTACGGCTGCCGTGAAAGCCTTGTTGACGCCATCCGCCGTGGCACGGACGTGATGATGGCAGGCAAGGTTGCCGTGGTTGCCGGTTATGGTGACGTAGGCAAAGGCTCTGCTGCTTCCCTGCGCAACGCAGGCTGCCGCGTGCTGGTGACGGAAGCTGACCCGATCTGCGCCCTTCAGGCCGCCATGGAAGGCTATGAAGTTGTGACCATGGAAGATGCCGCCCCCCGTGGCGATATCTTTGTGACCGCAACCGGCAACGTGGACGTGATTACCGTTGACCACATGCGCGCCATGAAAAACCGCGCCATTGTGTGCAACATTGGCCACTTCGATTCTGAAATTCAGATCGAAGCCCTGCGCAACTTCAAGTGGGACAACGTGAAGCCGCAGGTGGACGAAGTTGTGTTCCCTGACGGCAAGCGCCTGATTGTTCTTTCCGAAGGGCGTCTGGTGAACCTTGGCAACGCCACGGGCCACCCCTCCTTCGTGATGTCCGCTTCCTTCACCAACCAGACGCTGGCCCAGATCGAACTCTGGACGGCTCCGGCAGGCAAATATGAAGCGAAGGTTTACACCCTGCCGAAGAAGCTGGACGAAAAAGTGGCTGCCCTGCATCTGGCAAAGGTTGGCGCGCAGCTGACCAAACTGTCCCAGACCCAGGCAGACTACATTGGCGTGCCGGTAACCGGCCCGTTCAAGCACGAAGAATATCGCTACTAAAAACGGTTCGGCGGCCTTTGCTTTCCAGCAAGGGCTGCCCTCCCCTTTTCGGTCTGGGCCGCCGCCTGCCAGACCACGCCTGCGGGCCCGCCCTGTCGAAACGGTTTGTTTCTTATGGAAACACCTTTCGTCCGCAGCCTCTTTCTTTTTCAAAAACTCAAAGTGGCTTTGACCTCACCAGAAAACATCGTGGATCTCGCGCGCCAGCGAGTTCTCTTTGATACTGGCTTTAAATAATGTCATGGTAATTTCATAGATTTCAGCATGAAAAGACGTCAGAAACACGGCGGTCTCTTTCTCTTTTTGAAATGAATTTGATTAACTAAAGTTAATTTTTGCTTTTCCTCAAGCACTCTATGCAACCTTTACCCCTGTTGTATGCTTGCATGCGTGTCTGGACAGGGTTTCAAGCGGCTGTTTCTCACAGCACAGCCTGTCCACTATTGCAGAAGGAAACATTAGCATGAGCATTTTCGGCTCCATTCTTTCCTCCATTTTCCACCACGCCAAGGCTGCCACCCCTGACAGCACCACCGGCGCCACTGCCGCAGCCTCCGCCGCCACCCCTGCTGGCGCACCGGCTGAAGCTGCTGCCAGCGCCACCCCGCCGGCTGGCGCACCTGTCAACATTGACGCCGTTCTGAGCGACATGGCTGCCAAAAATGGCCAGAACCTCAACTGGAAAGAGTCTATTGTTGATCTGCTGAAGCTCCTCGGGCTGGACAGCTCTCTGGACTCTCGCAAGAAGCTGGCTGGTGAACTGGGCTACACGGGTGACACCAATGATTCCGCCACCATGAATGTGTGGCTGATCAAGGAAGTGCGCCAGAAGCTGGTTGAAAACGGCGGCAAGGTTCCTGCTGGCCTGTAATCCAGCCCAGACCACACTGGCTCTCCCGTTGTCATGGCGGGAAGTCTGACGTGGCCCTGATATGAAAAAAGCGTGCCGGGTTCGTCCCGCACGCTTTTTTTCTGTCTGACGTTTCGGCCTTATCTGGCCAGCTTTGTCTGGCGCTTCTAGCTGAAGGCTTCCCCCGTCAGACCACTCCTCTCCTCCTCACCAGCCAGCCTCTCCGGCTGGTAAGCAGGCTCTACCCCACAGAGTTCTTCCGGGCAGATCAGACGCTTTCCGCCACCCAGTTTTTCTTCTTGGTGGCCTGACCAATACCGGGGTTAAAGCAGTTGCAGGGGTCCAGACTGCGATAATGCGCCACCATGTCATCTGGTGCCTTGTACAGATGCCCTACGTTATGCTCGGCAGGGTAACGGGCGCCACGCTGATCCAGCCCCGGCAGCATGCTGTGCTCAACGGCTACCGCGTTGTACCCCTTCTTCACCACGTAATCCTGATGCATCACATGGCAGAGGAAGTGACCGTAATAGAGTTTGACGATCAGCTTATCTTCAATTTCGGCAGGCAGGGTCTCGAACCATTCACGGTCATTCCGCCGCAGTGCCACATCCAGCGCCACAATGTCTTCCGCATCCCTATGATGCACGGCGCGATACCGCACCGCCGCCCCAGCCGCCGCAAAGCGATGCAGGAACGCACGCGTGCCTTCATCTGGCGTACATTCAAAGAACTCGCCCGTTACTTTTGCAAAATACTCGGTCAGGTAAGCACGCATCTTGGGTGTGAGGGATTCCGTCACCTTGAGCATCAGATGATGTTCAAACCGATCCCGGTAATCCAGCATCCGGTCAGGCAACTGGCTAGGGATCAGCACACTCAGCGCCTGCATGATCCGATCACTCAGGTTTTCAGGTAGAAACCCGAACTGTTTGGTGAAGATATCAAACCGGGATTTCATGGCGAACATCTTCGGCAGAAAACTGGTGCCAAATTTGCGAATGACAAAGAACGTGTCCTTGCCATACTGTTCCGCAATATTGAACGCATCGCGATGGATGTATTCCCCCGCAATCGGCAGTTCATCAAATGCTGTCAGCACATGGCGGCGCAAGTCTTCCAGTTCGTCCGTGCTGTTCGTGCCGATATAGAAAACGGAAGAATTCTTGTTGGCCGGAAAAGTATCCAGCCGCACAGCAAACACCACCAGTTTGCCTGCGCAGCCTGCGGCTTCATACCACCGGCCCGGATCAGCATTGTAACGGGCGGGCGTATCCGCATCCACTTCCCGCACATGGGTGACGTAATTGCCATCGTGCCCACGGCCTGCATTCCAGTCGATATCCGCTTCGCTGAACGTGCCGTTCTGCAACTTGGTCAGAATGGTTTCCGGGTCATTCCCCAACTGGATGCCCAGATGGTTGACAAGGCGAAGCACCCCATCATCCCCAACCTGACCGAACACAGCCATTTCCGTATAGGCAGGCCCGCGTTGAACAAGCGCCCCACCGGAATTGTTGCTCACCCCACCAAGCACAGACGCCCCAATACAGGACGACCCGATAACCGAGTGCGGCTCCCGCCCGATCGGCGTCAGTTTGTTTTCGAGTTCATACAATGTGGCACCCGGCAGGCAGACAACCTGCTTGCCCTCACCAATCAGATGAATCCCCGTCAATCGCAGGGTGCTGATAAGCACAATCTCGCGGTCATAATCATTACCATCCGGCGTGGAACCACCCGTCAGCCCGGTGTTGGCGGCCTGCATGATGATAATCTTGCCGGAAGCCACGCAAGCCTGCGCCACCTTCCACAATTCAACCAGCGTTCCCGGTTGCACAACCGCCAGAACGTTCCCTGCCCCAAAACGAAAGCCATGCCGGAAACGGTATGTTTCGGCTTCACCCGTCAAGACATGGTGATGGCCGACAATGGTTTTCAGGCTGGCCAGCAACGCCTGGTCACTCGGAAGCTGTGTGGTTGTCATGTTCAGGGGATCTCCACGTTCTGCTGATGCCACTTGGTTTTTGTTATAACGTTTTTTTGATACGGCACCATCTTCATCTCGGGATGCCTGCTAGGCATTCCCTCATCCCATGATGGCGGCACCGGGCATACCCCACGCTTAATGCACCACTGCTACAAAAGTTTTGACTGAACAGTGCTTAAGCCCATCATCATGGCCCAAAAGCGGCTTTGTGCGCCACATATCATCACCCTTTTACACCCGGACGATGCGTTACGGCTTTTGCATCCGCAGTATTCACGTTCATCACTTCCGGCATATCGGATGTATCCACCACCACCACAGCAGCCCCTGCCAGCGGCGAGGCCACCCGATCCTTGCGCAACAAGGCACGGAAACGAATATCAACCGTCGCCATACGCTCATATTCCGCGTCAATCAGGCCATGTTTATCAATGAACACGTTCAGGGATGCCGGGATACGAATACACCCTTCAGACGCCACATGCCCTAACCTGCTTTCCAGATACACAGGGTCGGTCGCGTGCATCTCCAGACGGATCTGCCCTTTTTCACGCGATGGAAGCCAGCCTTTTTCGGCCCACTGCCAGCCAAAATCCCACACCCGCATGCCTTTGATGCCGTTGCCCATAATGCCGTTGGCGTTTTTGGTACCCAGTGCGCGGTAGCCCAGAATATCCGCTGTGTTCACGAACACACCAGTTGGGGTGATGTAATAGAATTTTCGGCCTGTAGTGCCGGTAGAGACTTTGGTGCTGCCGATCACCTGCCAGTCTGAACTGTGAGGAAGCGCCAGCATCAGGCACAAGCGCTGCACGGCAGGATTACGGTCCACAATGACCAGCACCTGCGGGCGATCAAGCGGATAAGAGGCAAGCTCCAGTTGTTTCTGGGCCAGCGCAATCCATGCTTCCTTACGCACCGTTGGCACTTTCAAAGCCACAGGCACTTCATGTCGGAAATCATGATTCAGGCGTGTTGCTTCTTCCCGTGCTTCGTCTTCGCTCAGAACAGGAAGGGGAGGAAGATCAATCGGCAAAGGCGCTTCTACCGGCGGAGGCAGTGCTGGTGAGGGAGCACCTTCCTGATCCGCCTGAGCTGGCTGGCCCTTTTCCTTATCAGGTGTTGGGCTTGCTACGGGTACGTCCTGCTGTGCAGTAGCCCACCCGGTAGCCGGAGCAAGGAGCAAACTGCCCGCCAGCAAAAACAGTGTCGGACAGTTTACGCCTTGCATGCCACGTCTCTCCTGTCATTCATGCCAGAAGATTATGGCATTCCTTCCAGAAAGAAGGAAATCGTCAAATATTCAGAGACCGACCATCGGCCCCCAGAGCAGCTTCCTTCACTGCTTCGCTCAGTGTCGGGTGCGCGTGGCAGACACGGCCGATGTCTTCAGCAGAAGCACCAAATTCAATGGCCATGGTGGCTTCAGCAATCAGTTCACCAGCACACGGGCCAATAATGTGCACGCCCAACACACGATCGGTCTTCTTGCAGGCCAGAACCTTCACAAAGCCGTCCGTCATGCCCAGTGCGCGGGCACGACCATTTGCCATGAAGGGGAATTTACCGATTTTGTATTCGGTACCCTTTTCCTTCAACTGCTCTTCCGTAAAGCCGACGGAAGCTACTTCCGGCCATGTGTAGATCACGCCAGGGATGGCATCATAATTCACATGCCCAGCCTGCCCGGCCAGCAGTTCGGCCAAAGCCACGCCTTCTTCCTCGGCCTTATGCGCCAGCATAGGGCCAGCAATCACATCGCCAATGGCGTAAATGCCCGGAACATTGGTGGCGTAATGGGCATCAACAACAATACGGCCCCGTTTATCCAGTTCAATACCGGCTTCTTCCAGACCCATGTTCTTGCTGGCGGCCGTGCGGCCCACAGCAACCAGAACCACATCGGCTTCCAGCGTTTCAGCCTGACCACCGGCAGAGGGTTCAACCGTCAGCACAACACCGCTTTTGGTTTTTTCAGCCTTGGTGACCTTATGGCCCAGCTTCATTTTGAAGCCCTGCTTTACAAGCAGTTTCTGGAACTGGGTGGCCACTTCATTATCCGTGCCCGGCACCAGCCGATCAAGGAATTCAACGACTGTCACGTCAGCACCCAGACGGCTCCAGACGCTGCCCAGTTCAAGGCCGATCACCCCGCCACCAATCACCACCAGCCGCTTGGGCACGGATGACAGTTCCAGCGCGCCGGTGGAGGTGACAATCACCTTCTCATCAATTTCAATACCCGGCAGGTTTGCACTATCACTGCCCGAAGCAACGATGATGTGCTTGGCCGTAACAGGCTTGCCGTCCACCGTAATGCGGCCGGTGCCTTCAACCTTGCCGTGGCCCTTCAGCCATGTGATGCCGTTTTTCTTGAAGAGGTATTCAACCCCTTTCACGTTGGCGCCAACAATATCTGCCTTGCGGGCCTGCATCTTGGCCAGATCCAGCTTCACGCTGTCAATCACCACCCCATGGGCAGCAAAATCATGGCCTGCGGCATGGAAGTTTTCAGAAGACTGCAACAGCGCCTTGGAGGGAATACACCCTACGTTCAGGCAGGTGCCGCCCAGTGTGGCGCGTTTTTCAACACAGGCCACCTTGAAGCCAAGCTGTGCGGCGCGAATGGCGCCGACATACCCGCCGGGGCCAGCACCAATCACAATCACATCGTAATCGGTTTGCGTGGGCGCATCAGCAGCGGGTGCGGCAGCCTTGGGAGCCTGTTTGGGGGCTTCCGCCGGTTTGGCATCGCTTTTCGCGGCAGATTTGGCAGCCGCCGGTTTTGCAGAAGCCGTGTTGCCAGCAGCGCCTTTTTCCAGCGTCGCCAGAACCGCGCCAACATCCACTTCATCCCCTTCGGCTACGGCATGGCTTTCCAGCCGTCCGTCTGCCGGAGCGGGCACTTCAACGCTGACTTTATCTGTTTCAAGCTCAACAATCGGCTCATCCGCCTTGACCGCATCACCAGGCTGCTTCAGCCATTTCCCCACCGTGGCGGTTGTGACACTTTCTCCCAGGGAAGGAACCTTGATCTCAATCGGCATGAATTTCGTCTCGCTTAGCGTTCAGGGTCAGATGAAAAAAGAACAGGCCGGACATCATACCCGGCCCGTTCCGCGTAATCAGGCGTCAATCAGAAGACGACGCGGATCTTCCACATTCTGCTTGATACGCACCAGGAAGCTGACCGCTTCCTTACCATCCACAATCCGATGGTCATAAGACAGAGCAATATACATCATGGGGCGGATAACGACCTGCCCGTTTACTGCCACCGGACGTTCCTGAATGGAGTGCATGCCCAGAATACCGGACTGCGGTGCATTCAGAATGGGGGTGGACAGCAGGGAGCCGTAAATACCGCCATTGGTGATGGAGAAGGTGCCGCCTGCCAGATCATCAATCTTCAGCGTGCCTTCCCGTGCAGCCTTGCCAAAGCCTGCAATGGTTTTTTCAATCTGGGCGTAGCTCAGCTTGTCCGCATCGCGGATAACCGGAACCACCAGCCCGTTCGGGCCACCCACGGCAATGCCCAGGTTCACAAAATCACGGTAAATAACATCATCACCGTCAATTTCGGCGTTAATAGCCGGGAACTCTTTCAGGGCGGCAATCACAGCGCGGGAGAAAATGGACATATAGCCCAGCTTCACCCCATGCTTCTTTACAAAAGCATCCTGATATTCAGCGCGCATCTGCATGGCGTTGGAAAGATCAACCTCGTTGAAGGTTGTCAGGATAGCAGCCGTGTTCTGTGCATCTTTCAGGCGGCGGGCAATGGTGCGGCGCAGACGTGTCATTTTCACACGTTCTTCACGCGGGTCATCATTACGCGGCGGCTTGGGGGCAGCTTTCTGCTGCGCAACCGGCGGCTGGGACAGGAAGCCCAGAACGTCACCCTTGGTAATACGGCCATTCAGACCCGTGCCAGAGCCAACCTGCTCAGCGCTCAGGCTGTTTTCCGCCATCAGCTTGCGGGCAGCAGGAAGTGCCGCAGCGGCATCAACTTCCGGAGCGGCCTTTGCAGGAGCCGGAGCGGCTGCCGGAGCAGAGGCAGCAGGAGCAGCCTTCTTTTCAGCAGGTTTTTCAGCCGGTGCGCTCTTGGCGGCTGCCTTCGGTGCACCTGCGCCGGGTTCAAGCGTGGTCAGCAGGGCGCCCACTTCCACTTCATCCCCTTCCTTGGCCACTTCCGCGCCAAGAACCCCGGCCTGTGGTGCAGACACCTCAACACTCACCTTGTCGGTTTCAAGCTCAACAATCGGTTCATCCGCCGCAACGGTATCGCCAGCTTTTTTCAGCCATTTGGCGATTGTTGCAGTTGTTACGCTCTCACCAAGTGTCGGCACCTTGATTTCGACTGACATCCTCTATCCCCATTTCCTTCAAACAGACACCAGCAGGGTCTTTTCTGTTCCCACCCTTACTGGCTTGTTCATGCCCGCCCTCACCGGGGCGGGCGGCCTTCCCAGACGGTGTGTTTCAGTCCGTTTTCTTCAAACCCAGGGCCCTTTCAACCAGATCAGCCTGCTCTGCGGCATAAATGCGCGCAAGCCCCGTTGCCGGGCTGGCTGCTGCGGCACGGCCCACATATTGCGGGCGGCCAGCCTGATGTTTTGCCGCAACCAGTGCCTTTTCAATCCGACGGTCTGCAAAATGCCAGGCCCCACCATTTTCCGTTTCTTCCTGGCACCAGATGATCTGGGCTTTCGGGTAGCGTTTCAGCTCTTCAGCCAGCGCGCTTTCCGGGAACGGATAGAGCTGTTCAAGCCGGATAATGGCAACGTTTTTCAGTTCTTTTTCACGGCGTTCGGCCAGCAGATCATAATAGACCTTGCCCGAGCAGATCACCACGCGATCAATATCTGCATCCGGGCCCAGCGCATCAATCTCACCCAGAACCGGCTGGAAGCGCGTGCCGGGGCCGAAATCGGACAGTTCAGACACAGCAAGTTTGTGACGCAGCAGAGATTTCGGCTCCATCAGGATCAACGGCTTGCGGTAATCCAGCTTCAACTGGCGGCGCAGGGCATGGAAGTAATTGGCAGGCGTGGTGATATTGCAGACAAACATGTTGTCTTCTGCACAAAGCTGCAAATACCGTTCCAGACGGGCGGAAGAATGTTCCGGCCCCTGCCCTTCGTATCCATGCGGCAGCAGCATGACCAGACCGGACATCCGCAGCCACTTGGTTTCACCCGAGGCAATGAACTGATCGATAATCACCTGTGCGCAGTTGGCAAAATCACCAAACTGGGCTTCCCACAGCACCAGCGTTTTGGGGTTGCGCAGGGAATACCCATACTCAAAGCCCAGAACACCATATTCTGAAAGGAAGGAGTTCCAGATTTCAATTTTCGCCTGATCATCCTGAATATGATTCAGCGGCGTGTATTGAGACTGGTTGGTCTGATCAATCAGGGTTGCGTGACGCTGGCTGAACGTGCCGCGCTGGCAGTCTTCCCCAGAAAGACGAACACGATGGTTTTCCAGCAGCAGCGAGCCAAAGCCCATTGCTTCACCAGTTGCCCAGTCAAACCCTTCACCCGTGTCAAACATCTTGGCCTTGGCCTTGAGCTGACGGGCGATCTTGGAGTTCAGATCAAAATCATCCGGAACCTTGGAGATAGCAGCGCCAATTTTACGCAGCTTATCAAGCGCCATGCCGGTTTCCGGATAAGCGGCTTCAACCTTGCCCGTGGTGGGCGCAATCAGACCGGACCAGCCACCTTCAAGCCAGTCCGCCTTGTTCACCTTGTAGGACTGCGCGGCTTTGTAGTCTTCATCCAGCTTGTTGAAGAAGGCATCCCACTGGGCCTGCACTTCATCCTGAGAAACTACCCCAGCAGCCACCAGCTTTTTGGAATACAGGGTGTGCGGGGTTTCGTGTGCCGCAATGGCCTTGTACATCACCGGCTGGGTGAAGGCAGGTTCATCCGTTTCGTTATGCCCGTGGCGGCGATAGCAGACGATATCCAGAATGATGTCACTGGCAAAAGCCTGCCGGTAATCCTGCGCCAGACGGGAGACGTAAATCACCGCCTCGGCATCGTCACCGTTCACATGCAGCACCGGGGCTTCAATGGATTTAGCAACATCCGTGCCATAAATGCCGGAATGTCCATTTTCAGGGTTGGTGGTGAACCCAACCTGATTGTTGACCACCATATGGATGGTGCCGCCTGTGCGGTATCCCTTAAGCTGGGACATGGAGAGGGTTTCATACACCACGCCCTGCCCGGCAAAGGCAGCATCACCGTGAATGATGATCCCCATATGGCCAGACCGGTTTTCCGTATCTCCGGCATCATCCTGAATGGCGCGCACCTTGCCGCATACCACAGGATCAACCGCTTCAAGATGAGACGGATTAGGCTGCAGGGCGATATGAACGGAATGACCACCCACTTCCACATCAGTGGAAGAGCCAAGATGGTATTTCACGTCACCAGAGCCAGCAACATCGTCCGGCTTGAAAGACCCACCGGCAAATTCATTGAAAATGGCAACGTAGGGTTTACGCACCACGTTCACCAACGTGTTCAGACGCCCACGATGTGCCATCCCGATGGTGACCGAGGAGACACCCTGCGCGGCGGCCTGATCAATAATGGCATGCAGGGACGGAATGGAGATTTCTCCACCTTCCAGCCCGAAACGCTTGGCGCCCACGTACCGCTTCTGGCAGAAGGTTTCAAACCCTTCTGCTTCCGTCAGGTTTTTCAGAATGGCTTTCTGCTCATCCACCGTCACGCTGGATTGCCAGTTATCGCCTTCAAGCCGCTTACGCAGCCATTCGCGCTGTTCATGGTTGCGGGCATACATGTATTCCGCACCAATGCTGTGGCAATAGACCCCCCGCAGGGCGTCCACAACGTCGCTCACCTTGGCGGAAGGACCGTCCAGCAGCGGAGAAAGCAGAGAACCGATATAAACGTCGCGGCCCAGATCTTTTTCAGCAAATCCGTATGTTTCCGGGTCCAGCTCTTCCCGTGCTGTCGGCTCTTTCAGCCCCAACGGGTCCAGCTTGGCTTCAAGGTGACCATATTCACGGAACGCACGCACCAGACGGGCAATGGCCAGACTGTCTTCAGCGGCCAGCCCACCAGCGGCAGCACCTTTGGCGCCTTTTGCCGGAGCAGGCTTTTCCTCACCCGTGATGATGGAAGGCCGTGGTGCCCATGATGCGCCAACGGCGTCCTTCAGAACGGCGGCTTCTTCATCTTCCAGAGAACCAAAAAGCGTATCAAAGGATGGATCAACGCTTTTGTGGTCTTTTGCCCACCGGGCATACAGATCTGCCAGATAAGCGATATTTGCGCCATTCAGCGCTGTGACAAGCACATCTGAAGCCGCCATGTCAGACTCCTCCCTGCTGCCGGCCAACCCTGTGCTGGCAGCCAGTTGTTGTGTCATTCCCGAACAAAACGCGGAACATTGTTTTTTTCATCCCACACCTGTGTG
This sequence comes from Acetobacter senegalensis, assembly GCF_001499615.1. Classification (NCBI taxonomy): domain Bacteria; kingdom Pseudomonadati; phylum Pseudomonadota; class Alphaproteobacteria; order Acetobacterales; family Acetobacteraceae; genus Acetobacter; species Acetobacter senegalensis. Next base: position 334,819 of record NZ_LN606600.1, read on the forward strand.
CAGGATGCCCTGCCTTCCCCTGTCCGGGCAGAAAGGAAGATGGCGCGCTACCTGTGGGTATCGGTTCGTTTCCCATTCCTGCCCTCACATTCGTTTTTCTTCGGCTGGAGGTCTCTCTCCGCCAGCCGCACTGTGATTTTGCTAGACCGCGCCTGCGGCAGGAACAAGAGAGCCGGCTGTCACGCTCTAGAGAGCCGATGCGCCGCCTGTGCTGCCTTGGCACCCTGCTCCAGCCAGCTTTCACTACTCATCTCAGCAAGACGTGATGCCGTACGGGCAAAGGCATCCGCTCCTTCCCCCGTTGTGAACAACTGGTCCGGGGTAGCGGCAGCCGAGGCAAAAAGCAGATTTCCGTTGTCGTACAAGGCGTCAATCAACGTTATGAAGCGGCGGGCAAGGTTGGCTTCGTCCTGTCCCATTTTGGGAATGTCATCTATGACCAGTACCGTGAACTGTTTCGCCAGGGCCAGATAGTCATTCGGGCCGCGTGGTTTTCCACACAAAGAGTTGAAATCAAAGCGCGCCACCGGGCCTGCCGCCTGATCGACCTCAAACGTGCGGCCACTGAACTCCAGCGTGACAGGTTTGGGCTGCTCGCCCTCCGCATAGCGGGCAAAAATCTCGCCCAGTCGGGCTTTTGCCTGTGCATCGGCAGGCACGATCCATGTCTCGCGGTCCTGCTGGCGACCACGCCGGTAATCCCGTGGCGAATCAAGCTCCACGGTGTCCAGCTCACGCTTGATGATGGCGATAAAGGGCTTGAACGCATCAGCACCCGGGCGGTTCTGAAACAACTCACCCGGTTCCGTGTTGGACGTGGCAACAATCACCACACCATCGGCAAACAGAGCCTCGAACAGACGCCCCAGAATCATGGCGTCAGCAATGTCATTCACCTGAAATTCGTCAAAGCACAAAAGATGAGCACGGGCGGCAAGCGCCTTGGCCAGCGGCGGGATGGGGTCCGTCATACCCGGGTTAGCGGCTTTAAGGTCGTGCAGCTTCTGGTGCACATCCTGCATGAAACGCAGAAAATGGATGCGTTCCTTCAGTTTGACCGGCGCGCAACTGTAGAACAGGTCCATCACCATGGTTTTGCCTCGGCCAACCCGGCCCACAATATACAGCCCGCGTGGGCGCTGGGGCGGTGGCGGCGGCTTGATACGGCGCGCAAGCCCGGCCAGCAGCCCCTTGGGCGGGGGCGGCGGAGGCTGCATGGTGCTCAGCTCATGCCACAACTGGTCCAGCCGCTTGATAACGCGGGCCTGATCCGGATCGCTCTTCAGTTCACCCGCAGCGATACGCTGCTGATAAACCGCCAGAGGCCCCTGCCCTGACAAAGCCGAGGCCTTATTCATGCTCATATCGTTCATACCTTACGCCGATAGCTGGGGGGCGGACTGCTCCGCAAGAGCGTAAGGCTCTCCTAACCGTGTCGTGACAGACTCTGCCCGTTCTGATGCAGTCTAGCCTGTTATTTTCACAAAAGCAGGAGTGCATCATTGTGACCGACTGGAATGCCTATCGCGCCCATCTGGGCCAGAGCGTAAAAGTGCTGGCAAAGCTTTCTCCCAACACGCTGGAAGGCTTGCAGAAGCTGGAAACGGTTGCACCAGAACACAAACATCTGGACGACAAGACGCGGGAACTGATCTCACTTGCCGTGGCTGTAACAACCCGGTGTGACGGCTGCATTGCCGTCCATACGGTTGCGGCCAAAAAAGCCGGTGCCAGCAAGGAAGAAATTGCCGAGGCGCTGGGCGTAGCCGTGGCCCTGAACGCCGGAGCGGCCCTTGTCTATTCCAGCCGTGCGCTGGATGCGTTTGACACTGTGAAAGACTAAGCCACGAAAGACTAAGCCGCTGCCTGCTTTCAGAAAGCCTTCTGGTTTTCAGAAAAAGCAGGCCATTCCGCCCACCTCCTTGCGCCCCTCCTCGCCTTATTCAGAAGGCGCAAGGGGCAGGTTGGGCATGCCGTGCCCTCCGGGTTTCATCACCCAAGGGCGCGCGCCGCGCACGGCGCGATCTGTCACGACGCGCACGCCCTGCTTTTCCAGATATACAGCCTGCGCTCCTTCCCGCCATGCGAAGAAACGATCCAGCCTGCGCGCATTGGGGCAGGAGTCGCGCAGGGGCGCGCTGCTGATCACGACATCCATGTCAGCGCACAGAGCGTCAGGCAGACGCGCCATGCCATCGGTTTTATCCACGACCCGCAGCAACGCCATTCGCCCGTTTTTGCTGACAAAACAGATATCCGGATCTCCATCTTCCCCACAACTGAGCACACCGTCAGGCGTCTGCCCCTTTACAGGAAACGGTTCAGGCTCACGCGCAAAAGCCTGCGTCCATGCAGCCCGCACAGCCGCGGAATCCCGCGAACGGCCAGCAACCAGCAGATGGCCGCCATCCCGCACCGCCATCAGCCCACCGTCCGGGCTGATCAGAATATCCGGCTGAACCAGCAATAATGGGGACAGTATGCCTAGCGCTACAGGCACCACGCCCCACAATCGCCAGCGCTGCCGCCATAAACACAGCCAGCAGAGCCCCAGCAACACCGCCCCAAGCCCCCATGTGGGCATGTGCGGCACACTCACCCGTGCAGCAGGCAATCGGGCAACCCCATGCGCCATGGAAAGCACCAGCTCTATTCCCCAGCCCATGGGCATCAGTGCCATCGCTTCCAAATGAAGCGGCATCAGCAGCAGGGCCAACAGCCCGAGCGGCATGATCCACACCGCCATCAGGGGCACGGCCAGCAAATTGGCGAGCACAAAAAAGGGCTGGATCTGGCCAAAATGCGCCATAACGATGGGCAACGTCGCCAGCCCGGCCAGCAGGCTGGTGAGCGCCAGCGCGATGAGATGGCATACCAGCCAGTGCGCCATACCCGTTGCCCGCGCCCGATACCCGGCAAACCATGGCCCCAGAGCCTCATAACCGGCAACAAGCGCCATAACAGCGGCGAAGGACATCTGGAACGCCACGCCCAACAGTTCCTCCGGCATGATCAGCAGTAGAAGCGTGGCGGCCAAAGCCAGCCCCCGCATAGACACAACGCGCCTGCCCACTGCTATGCCCAGCACAGCGATTGACGCCATGATCAAACTGCGGATGACGGGCAGATGCAGCCCGGTCAGCATGGCGTATCCGGCCCCGCCCACCAACGCCAGCAAAGCGGACAGTGCCTTGCAGGGCCAACGCAGGGCAGCCCATTCCCACAGGGCGAACCCAAGCCGGAAAAGCCCCATCAGCAAGCCCATCACCAAGCCCAGATGCAGCCCGGCCACCGCGAGAAGATGCGCCAGGCCAGACGCTGCAAAATCCTCCCGCACCGCGCGCGGCACACTGGTGCTTTCTCCCGTCAGCACGGTGGAGGCCACCGCTCCCACGGCTCCCGGCAGCACCGCACGAATACGGGCATCCAGCGTTTCCCGCAAAGGTTCGAGAACCGTGACAATCCAGCCTCTTTGACGAGAGGATACACTGAGACGCTCAACCGGATTCAAAGCCCGGCCATACCCGGCGCTGTTGGCAAACCATGCCTCCCGCTGAAGGTCTCTCCCGCCGGGGAATGCTAGAAACGGCGGCGGCATCAGCATGACCCGCACCCACACTTCATCACCGGGGGCCAGATCCCCCATATCGTCGGGCTTCAATTTCACGCGCAGGGTGCGCTTCAGGGGCAGCATGTCCGCATCCAGCGGGGTCTCCAACCGGGCGTTCGCCAGCACAACCATGCGGGCGGGCACAGCACCATCCCGCCCTGCTACTGCGGCCATACTCTGCACCGTGCCCGTTATCTCCACAGCCCGCCGCGGCAGCTCCGGCATGGGCGGATGCCGATACGTTGAAAGCCACGCCGCCAGAAACCCCACAGCAACCGCGAGGCAGCCACCAGCCACTATGCGCCCCCACACGCTCTGCCAGCCACGCCACAGCCCCAACAAAGCCGCCCCGATGCAGAGCATGGGCAAAGCGACCCCGCCCCATACGGAAGGCTCCTGCCGCAACCCGAAATACCCCGCTACGCCCAGCGCCATGCCAACAGGCCCCCACAGCACCAACCGCCTCTGCTCCGCCAGCAAAAGGGCCGTCACGGCGGTAAGGAGATCACTTTTGAGGAACACGATTGTTTCGCGCAGGGAGCCCTCCCTCAAGACGGAGCATCCGGCATCAGCATCCTGTGCGGCATGAAGCCAGCATCAGGAACAGCCATGCACCCTCCAGGCAGGCCACGTGCACAGGCTGAAGCACCGGAACGCTCAAGACCATATGGCTCCCCGCGCCCGTGCGTGATAAGGAAGCGCCTCATGACGAAAATCCGCACACGTTTTGCCCCGAGTCCGACAGGCCTGCTGCATATCGGCAACGCCCGCGCGGCCCTGTTCAATTTTCTCTTTGCCCGTCATCACGGCGGCGAGTTCCTCCTGCGTATCGAGGATACCGACCGTGAGCGTTCCACCCAACAGGCAGTAGACGTTATTTTTGACGGGCTGGCCTGGATGGGCATTACGGCGGATGAAGAACCCGTTTTCCAGTCCACCCGCCAGCCCCGCCATACGGAAGTGGCGCTGGAGCTACTGGAAAAAGGCCTCGCCTACAAATGCTACTGCACGCCTGAAGAGCTGAAGCAGATGCGTGAGGACGCCATGAAAAATGGCAAACCCCCACGCTATAATGGCATGTGGCGTGACCGTGATCCCTCAGAAGCTCCAGCCGGAGCCCCCTACGCCGTGCGCATCAAGGCCCCGCGTGAAGGGGAAACCGTGATTGAAGATCTGGTGCAGGGCGAAGTGCGCGTTGCCAATGCGGAACTGGATGACATGATCATCCTGCGCTCCGACGGCACCCCCACTTACCAGCATGCCGTGGTGGTGGATGATCATGACATGGACATCACGCACGTGATTCGTGGCGATGACCATCTGACCAATACCTTCCGTCAGGCCATGATCTACCGCGCCATGGGCTGGGATCTGCCCCGCTTTGCCCATCTGCCGCTTATTCATGGGCCGGATGGCGCCAAGCTGTCCAAGCGGCACGGCGCGCAATCCGTGGTGGAATTCCGCGATGAAGGCTATCTGCCGGAAGCCCTGTGCAACTACCTGCTGCGTCTGGGCTGGGGCCATGGCGATGCGGAAATCCTCTCCCGTGAGGAACAGATCAAGCTGTTTGATCTGGACGGCGTCGGTCGCTCCCCCTCCCGCATGGATTACGCCAAGCTGCTGCACATCAACGCCGTATGGCTGCGTCAGGCCGATGATGACCGCCTGACCAATGATGTGATGGACCGCCTTAAAGCCGTAGACGGCGTTGCAACGGACGAGACCACCCGCGCCCGTGTGCTGGCCCTGATGCCCGGCCTGAAGGAACGCGCCCGCACTCTGGTTGAACTGGCGGACAGTGCCGCCTTCCTTGGCCGCCATGTGCCGCTGCCCTTCAACGCCAAGGCGGAAAAACTGCTGACACCGGAAGCCCGCACCATTCTGGATGGTCTGGCGCGTGAACTGGCCGCCGTGCCGGACTTCACCCCGGAAGAGATTGACGCAGCCCTGCGCCGCTTTGCCGAGCGTGAAGGCCATAAGCTGGGGCAGGTTGCGCAGCCGCTCCGCGCTGCCGTAACCGGGTCCAACACCTCACCGGGGATCGACGCGACCCTCTTTGCCCTCGGCAAGGATGAAACGCTGGCCCGTATCGGAGCCGTGCTCAATGGCTAGCTTTTCCGGCCGTCACACACAGCATCTGCTCGGACTGGAAGGCATGACGCCCAATCAGATCGAGCCGTTGCTTGATCTGGCCGAAAGCTATGCCCTGCTGAACCGCTCCCGCAAGGTCCCGCGCGATGTGCTGCGGGGCCGCACGCTGATCAACCTGTTTTTTGAAGACAGCACCCGCACCCGTACCTCCTTCGAGCTTGCGGGCAAGCGGCTGGGCGCGGATGTGATCAACATGTCCGTGGCGCAGTCTTCCGTAAACAAGGGCGAAACACTGCTGGATACCGCAGCCACCCTCAACGCCATGCAGGCGGATCTGCTGGTGGTACGGCATGCGCAGTCGGGCGCACCGGCCCTCCTGGCGCAGAAGGTGGAAGCGTGTGTGGTAAACGCGGGTGATGGCACGCACGAGCACCCTACGCAGGCATTGCTGGATGCCCTGACCATCCGCCGTCATTGCGGCCATCTGGCTGGGCTGACAGTAGCCATTTGCGGCGATGTCGCCCATTCCCGCGTGGCACGCTCCAATATCCATCTGCTTACCACCATGGGCAGCCGTGTGCGCGTGGTCGGCCCGCCTACTTTGGTACCGGGGGCCATCCGCCATCTGGGTGTGGATATTTTCCACACCATGGAAGAAGGCCTGCGCGATGTGGATGTGGTGATGATGCTACGCCTGCAACGCGAACGCATGTCTTCCGGCCTTATTCCCAGCGCGCGTGAATATTTCCGTTTCTACGGGCTGGATAACCGGCGGCTGGCGCTGGCCAAACCCAAGGCACTGGTCATGCACCCCGGCCCCATGAACCGGGGTGTGGAAATTGACAGTCAGGTAGCTGATTCAGACCAGAGCGTGATTCAGGAACAGGTTGAAATGGGCGTGGCCGTGCGTATGGCCGTGCTTGATCGGCTGACCCGCAGCAGGCACTCCGCATGAGCACCCTTCTTTTTGAAAACGTCCGCCTTCTGGACCCTTCCTCCGGGCTGGATGAACCCGGCCGCCTGCTGGTCCGCAATGGCGTTGTTGACGCCACGGACAAAGCCGGAGCCGAAGGCGCGCCCGAAGACGCGCAGGTTATCAATGGTCAGGGCGCGGTTCTGTGCCCCGGCCTTGTGGACATGCGCGTTGAAATTGGTGAGCCCGGCCATGAATACCGTGAAACCATCGCCTCTGCCGCCCGTGCGGCCTCGGCTGGCGGCATCACCACCATTGCCATTCTGCCAACCTGCGAACCCGCCATTGATAACCCCGCACTGGTGCGTCTGCTCCGCACCCGTGGGGAGGAAACCGGCGCCATTACCATTCTGCCCTACGGCGCGCTGACCAAAGGCTGCAAGGGGCAGGAACTGGCGGAAATCGGCCTGCTGCATGAGGCCGGAGCCGTAGCCTTTACTGATGGCGCGCGTGCCATAGACCCCGCCAAACTGATGCGGTTGGCGCTGTCTTATGCTGGCGGGTTCGGAGCCATGGTGGTGCAGCACCCGGAAGAGCCTTCTCTGGCCGGTTCCGGCTGCGCCACGGCGGGAGAACTGGCCACCCGCCTTGGTCTGCCCGGTATCCCCCCGGTGGCGGAAGCCATCATGATTGCCCGTGATATCCGTCTGGCGGAACTGACGGGCGGACGGTTGCATTTTGGTCATGTCTCGACCGGGGAAGGCGTAAACCTGATCCGTCAGGCCAAGGCACGCGGCCTGAATGTGACGTGTGACACCGCCCCTCCTTATTTTGACCTGAACGAAAACGCGATTGGTGACTTCCGCACCTACGCCAAGTTCTCGCCCCCTCTGCGGGCGGAAGAAGACCGTCTGGCAATCTGTGCTGCGTTGGCCGATGGCACCATTGACGCCATAGCGTCCGACCATCTGCCGCGCGACGCCGACGATAAACGGTTGCCTTTTGCGCAGGCCGCAACAGGTGGCACCGGCATGGTAACCCTGCTCGGTGTGACGCTGGCCCGCGTTCATGACGGCACGCTCACCCTGCCGCAAGCCATTGCCCTTCTGACCCACAAGCCTGCCGCTCTGCTTGGCACCTCGGCTGGCACCCTCGCCAAAGGGGCCGCAGCTGATCTGTGCCTGTTTGCACCGGAACAAAGCTGGCTGGTGGAAGCGGGTAAATTGCCCGGCCGGGCCCAGAACACACCGTTCGATGGCCGCCCACTGGAAGGCCGTGTTCTAGGCACATGGAAAGCCGGGCGCCGCGTGTATGAGGCTACCAGCGCATGATGGAAACCCTGCCGTCCTACGCGCTGTGGCTTATGGCCGCCATGGCTTTTCTGGGGTACGTGCTGGGAAGCGTTCCCTTTGGGCTGATCCTAACCAATCTGGCCGGTGCGGGGGATCTGCGCAAAATCGGGTCTGGCAATATTGGGGCCACCAACGTGCTGCGCACAGGCCGCAAGGACCTTGCCGCCGCCACGCTGGGGTTGGATGCCGCCAAGGGGCTTCTGGCGGTTCTGATCGCATGGATCATGACCCCGCCAGACTTTGCAGACCGCATTACCTCCGTCACCGCATTGGCGGTGGTTGTGGGCCATTGCTATCCCATTTTCCTTGGGTTCAAGGGGGGCAAGGGCGTCGCAACCGGGCTGGGCGCCATGCTCGCCCTTTCGCCGCTCACGGGGCTGGCGGGTTGCGCTGCGTGGCTGGGCGTTGCACGGCTTACCCGCATTTCCTCTGCCGGAGCCATTGCCGCCTTTATTGTCATGCCGGTGGTAAACTGGGCGCTTTATGGGTTCAGCTTTCAGGCATCCCCCAAGCCCATGGCCACGTTGCTGATCAGCATTCTGGTGCTGGCGCGGCATCACGCCAACATTGGCCGTATTCTGAACGGCACCGAACCACGGGTTGCGCCAAAACAGAAATGACGGCGCGCGTATGACCTCTCTGGCCGCCTGCCTGCGCCTGGCCCGGACCGATTCGGTAGGGCCGCGCACATGGCGGCGGCTGGTGGAACGCTACCAAACCCCGGAAGCAGCGCTGGACGCCCTACCCCATCTGCCCGCCCGCAATGGGCGCACTCAACTTATCCCTCCATCACCCGCGCACATTGAGGCGGAAATAGACGCCACCCTGAAAATAGGGGGCCAGTTTCTGACTCTGCTCGATGCCACCTACCCTCCCTTGCTGCGCGCCTGCCCGGACGCACCGCCTGTTATCAGTGTGTTGGGAGATGCCTCCTGCCTGAGCAAACCGGGGGTGGGGCTGGTGGGCGCACGGAATGCCTCGGCCCACGGCGTCAGACTCGCGGAAAGTCTGGCCACGGAACTGGCTGAAGCTGGGCTGGTGGTTATTTCCGGATTAGCGCGCGGCATAGATCGTGCGGCCCATATGGGGGCGTTACACCGGCACGGTCTGACCATTGCCGCCATTGCGGGTGGGCTGGACTGCCCCTACCCCCGTGAAAATGCCGCCCTTCATGCTGAGATTGCAGAAAAAGGTGTGCTGGTTACAGAAGCGCCCTTAGGCACCACGCCCACGGCCCGCCATTTTCCACGCCGCAACCGCCTGATTGCAGGGCTGGGGCTAGGCTGTGTTGTGGTGGAGGCTGCGCCCCATTCCGGCACCCTGATTACTGCACGGCTGGTTGTGGATTATGGCCGCGAACTGTTTGCCGTGCCCGGCTCGCCGCTTGATTCGCGCTGCCGAGGCAGCAACAATCTGCTGCGCCAGGGTGCCATTCTGACCGAAAGCGTAGCGGATATCCTGCCCAATCTGCCCGCCATTCCTGCATGCCCTGAAAAAAACCCTCCCCTCTTCCCCACGCAAACCGGCCCGGTGCAGGAAGGGAGTGTAAAAAAGGCGTCAACTGCACAAAACCAGAACAAATCCGCCGTTCAAAGCGCATTTTCCCTGCCTCTTCCCGCACCGGCAGAACGCTCCGGCGGGGCACCAGTCAGCCCCGAAAATGTGCGGGAAAAAGTGCTTGATCTTCTCTCCTTTACACCCATACCGGTTGACGATCTTGTTAGGCACTGCCAGTTCTCAGCTTCCACTGTCTTGACCGTGCTCACGGAACTTGAGCTTTCCGGCTGCGTAGACTCCCTCCCCGGTGGGCGGATTGTTCTGGCAGCACCGCATGGAAAAGACGGCTGATCAAGTGCTGCTTCCGGCAGGTCGGAGAGAGTATGACTGACGTTGTGGTGGTCGAGTCGCCCGCAAAGGCGAAAACGATCAACAAATATCTTGGCGATGGCTACACCGTGCTGGCCTCCTTTGGGCATGTACGCGATTTGCCGCCCAAAGATGGTTCCGTGCGCCCGGACGAAGGCTTTGCCATGTCCTGGCAGTCTGATGAGCGTGGCAGCAAGCAGGTTGCCGCCATCATCAAGGCTTTGCGGGGCGCCAAACACCTCTATCTGGCCACTGACCCGGACCGTGAAGGCGAGGCTATTTCCTGGCACGTCCGGTCCATGCTGGAAGAAAAGAAAGCCCTGAAAGGGGTGGAGGTGCAGCGCGTCACCTTCAACGAGATCACCAAAAGCGCCATCAAATACGCTATGGCGCACCCGCGTGAGCTCGATTTCCCGTTGATCGAAGCCTATCTGGCCCGCCGCGCGCTGGATTATCTGGTGGGGTTCACGCTTTCTCCCGTACTGTGGCGCAAGCTGCCGGGCTCCCGCAGTGCGGGCCGCGTGCAGTCCGTCGCCCTGCGGCTGATCTGCGAGCGTGAGGCGGAAATTGAAGTTTTCCAGCCGCGTGAATACTGGACCGTTACCGCATCCCTCACCACGCCTTCTGGTGCACCATTTACAGCCCGGCTGACACATCTGGACGGCAAGAAGCTTGACCAGTTTGATCTGGCCAACGCCGAACTGGCCGAAGCCGCCCGCAAGGCTGTGGAAGCGGAAAACCTTTCCGTCAAATCTGTTGAGCGGCGGAAGGTACGGCGCAATCCGCAGCCGCCTTTCACCACCTCCACCTTGCAGCAGGAAGCCTCCCGCAAGCTGGGTATGGGTGCGCAGGTCACCATGCGCACGGCCCAGCAGCTTTATGAAGGCATTGATCTGGGCGGGGAAACCGTTGGTCTGATCACCTATATGCGAACCGATGGTGTGCAGATGGCTGGAGAAGCCATCGGGGCCATTCGCTCCCACATTGGCAAGCATATTGGTGAAAATTACGTTCCGGCCCAGCCGCGCCATTACACATCCAAAGCCAAAAACGCGCAGGAAGCGCATGAAGCCATCCGCCCGACGGATGTCTTCCGTACGCCGTCCTCCGTTGCCTCCCATCTGACGCAGGACCAGCGCCGCCTGTATGAACTGATCTGGAAACGCGCGGTGGCCAGCCAGATGGAATCCGCAGCCCTTGATCAGGTTGCGGTAGATATTGCAGGCCCCTCCGGCAAAACCGTGCTACGCGCCAACGGCTCCATCATCACGTTTGATGGCTTCCTGCGCCTTTATACGGAAGGGCGGGATGACAGTGACAAACCGGCGGATGATGAATCCCGCATGCTGCCCCCCATGCAGGAGCGTGACCCGCTCAAGCGTGAGGATGTAAAGGCCGATCAGCATTTCACGCAGCCGCCGCCGCGTTTCTCGGAAGCCTCGCTGGTCAAGAAAATGGAAGAAATCGGCATTGGCCGCCCTTCCACTTACGCTTCCATTCTCACCGTGCTGCGTGACCGCAATTACGTCACGCTGGAAAACCGGCGCTTTGTGCCGGAAGCCCGCGGACGGTTGGTCACGGCGTTCCTTGTCTCGTTCTTTGAACGCTATGTGGACACCAAGTTCACCGCCAGCCTTGAAGAACTGCTGGATGATATTTCCGGCGGTCGTGCGGAATGGAAGCAGGTTCTGGCCTCCTTCTGGCACGATTTCTCCAAGGCAGTGGATGACACCAAGGAACTGACCATCACTGATGTGCTGAACGCACTGGATCAGGATCTTGGGCCGTTCTTCTTCCCGCCGCGCCCGGACGGGTCTGACCCACGCCACTGCACGGCCTGCGGCACGGGGCGGCTTGGGCTGAAGCTGGGCCGTTATGGCGCGTTCATTGGCTGCTCCAACTATCCTGAGTGCCAGTACACCCGCCGCCTTTCTGCTGACAGTGCAGAAGACGGTGACGGCAGCAGCGCGCTGAAGGACGGTATGCGCGTTCTGGGTCAACACCCCGAAACGGGTGAGGATATCACCGTGCGTCAGGGGCCATGGGGCCTGTATGTGCAGCTGGGTGAACCAGACCCGGAGGACAAGAAAGCCAAACCCAAACGTGCTTCCCTGCCCAAAGGGCTGGATGGAGAAAAGATCACGCTTGATCAGGCCGTGGGCTTGCTCTCGCTGCCACGTCTGGTTGGCATTCATCCTGAAACAGGAGAACCCATTCAGGCCGGACTGGGGCGCTTTGGCCCGTTTGTGAAAATGGGCGCGGTCTATGGGTCTCTGGATAAGGACGATGATGTTCTGACCATCGGCCTGAACCGGGCTGTGGATGCGCTGGCCAAAAAACTGGCCTCCATCCGTACGCTGGGCAACCACCCCAAGGATCAGGAACCCGTTATGGTGCGCAAGGGCCGGTTTGGCCCCTATGTGCAGCATGGCCAGATTGTTGCGACCCTTCCCCGTGGCACGGATATGGACGCCGTTACGCTGGATGAGGCAGTGGCGTTACTGGCTGAAAAAGGCAAACCCCTGAAAGCCAAAGGGGGGGCGGCCAAGAAGAAGACCGCAGCCAAAAGCACCACCAAGGCCGCACCGAAAAAAACCGCCACCAAAAAGACAGCAAAAACCGCTGAGGGTGAGGCTGCTCCTGCCAAGGAGAAGAAAGCAGCGCCCAAAAAACCACGCGCCACCACCACACGGAAGAAAAAGGCGGAGTAGCCCATCATGCCCAAGGGCATCGGGGCCTCGGCCCTGCCCGGGCATGAGGTCATTCGCCAGTTTCTGGAGGCAGACAGCGCTCCCGTAGGGCCTACGGACATTCTGCGGGCGCTCGGTCTGCCTGCGCGCCTGAAGGCGGCCCTCCGTGCAACGCTGCATGATATGGCGCTGGCGGGTGATCTGGCCTGCCTGCCACCGGGTCGCCTGAAAGGCGTCACAGGTCTACCCGAAACCGTCAGGGCAAAAATAACCCGCCTGAGATCAGACGGACAGGCTTACGCTCACCTGCCGGATGAGCCCGCTATCTCCCTTCTGCTGGTCTCAACATTACCAGATGGCACCTTGCTTTTGCCGGGTGACGAAGTGGTCGCCCGCCTGCGGCCCCGTCTGTCCCTCCGTGGGAGACGGGAAGGTCGGCCTCTGCGGCTGCTTTCCGCTGCCCCGCGCCTCTTTCCTGCCACCGTACAGCCAGATGTTTCTCCTGCAAGCGCCCCCCCTACGTCGTCTCTTCCAAGCACGTCGCCGACTGACGCGACTGCGAACGATGTATCTGAAAACCGCACGATTCTTCCTGAGGGCAACGCTAAAGAAGATCAGTCTGCTGCCAGCGTGCAGCCCGCCGAAGCGGGTGCTGCGGAGCACCCTATCGCCCTCGTTCCCTGCGACCGCCGATTCGGTCAGGTTCTTTACGCAGCTTCAGGGTCTCTCTCACCAGAGACTGTGGTTCTGGCCGAACTCGTTCCCCACCAACCCGGAAAACCACCTAAAGCCTCCATCCGCACCGTTCTTGGGCCAGTCGATGCGCCGGGGATGGCGGCCCGCCTCGCACTTCTCACGCACCCCATGCCTACCGTGTTCTCACCCGAAGCAGAGGCAGAAGCCCGTCATCTGGCAACCCTCCCGATTGACGCAGAAGCCCTCCCCCTCGACACCGACACCGACACCGACACCGACACCGACACCGACATAACGTTCTCTGGGCGCGCGCTCCCACGCAAGCTTTCTGGTCACCCTGTTGTGCGCCGTGACCTTCGCACCATCCCTCTTGTCACGATTGATGAGGCCACCGCCGAAGATTTTGACGATGCGATCTGGGCAGAACGCACCACTGACGGCTTCCATCTCCTCATCGCCATTGCCGATGTCGCCCATTATGTCCGCCCCGGCTCCGCGCTGGATCAGGACGCCAGAAACCGGGGCAATTCCGTTTATCTACCAGGGCAGGTTGTGCCCATGTTGCCGTTGGCTCTTTCCGCCGATGTGTGTTCGCTCAAACCGCGAGAAGACAGGCTGTGTGTCTATATCGACCTGCACATCACTGCCGATGGGCAACGGGTATCAGGTCGTTTTGGGCGCGGGCTGATGCGGAGTGCTGCCCGCCTGACCTATCAGGCTGTGCAGGAGGCACTCGAGTCTTCTCCACAGAGTCAAAGCGAGGCCCCTGAGCCCCCGGCTTCCAAGCCAAATACGCCTTGGGCCGCACTGCCACCGGATCTGCTGCCCACCCTGATGGCGGCCGCCCATGCCCTGCAACAGGCGCAGCCCCCTCACCCGGCAGATAGAACGGGGGAAGAGGAGTTTGTGGTCACGCTGGATGCCTCTGGGCACCCGACCGCCTTCACCCCACGCCAACGACTGCCCGCGCATGATCTCGTTGCCAGCTTCATGATTGCCGCCAACTGCTTTGCCGCAGAAGAACTGGATCGCCACGCGGCTCCGGGCCTGTTCCGTGTCCATCCGGCAGCGCCTTCCTCCACGCAGCAAAGACGCCAGATGGCTCGTTATGCGCCCCGCCCGGCCTGGCATGATGGATTGCAGCTTGCCTGTTATACGCATTTCACCAGCCCCATCCGCCGGTATGCGGATCTGGTGAACCACCGTGCCCTGCTGGCGACACTGATGCCCTCTGACCGCGCGATGGAGGGCCGTGGCGAATCAGCCACGCTCTCACCCAGCGCCATGCATGCTCTGGCCGGGCACCTGCATCTTGCCGAGCGCCGTGCTTCTTCTGCCACACAAGCATGCTATAATAGGCTGGCAGCGCTCTTCCTGCGGCCTTTCATTGGCCAAACCCTGCGGGCCTGTGTGACCGGAACAACACGGACCGGCGTTGCCGTGACATTGACGAAAACCGGAACTCCGTCTTTCCTTTTTTCAAGCGCCTTGCCGGATGAATTACGGATGAATGACGACTCGCCTGCCCCCCGCACAAACCTGAACCCGGAAGCCACGCTTCAGGTGGGTACTGTGCTGTCTGTTGTCCTGATCTCAACCAATCCGGCGCAAGGCACGCTTGATCTGGCTCTTGCCCGCAATGCGCGCTGAAGCTGCCTTACGCCTTGTGCCACCCATACGGCGGGTGCTGCCCTGTGTCCTGATTGCTACATTGCTGGTCTGCCAACCCATGCCGCTCAAGGCACAGACGGGCAGCCCCGCAGGACGGCCGGACACGCTCCCTTCCGCGCAACCGGACGCACAGAAAGCGCAAGCCACATCTGCGTCTGCTACCGCCAACGTGGCTCCGGAAGCGCCCTCCGGTTCCGTTACAAAAACAGCGGACACACAGCCTCAGCCGTCGGCATCCTCAGCGGAAGGCACGACGGGAACCGCCGCCGCGCCAGAGCAGACTTCGGCCGCGTTGCCGGAAGCCGCGCCACCTGCGCCCGCAGCACCCCCGCTTGATATGGCGCTTGTGCATTCCGTGATGCAACCGCCCTGGAATTCCTCGGCCCCCGCACGCTGAGCAGCACTCCAGCCGGGATTTTACCCTGTGGGGGCTTGGCAGTCTGACAGCGCTTGACCCCACATTGGCGATCGATTCCCGGGGAGCCGACATCCGCCTGCTGGCGGGACAAACGCCTCTGCTCACCCGTGCCACCCCAGCCCCCCAGAATGACGAGGGGTGGGCCCAGCTTGCTGTTGATTTTCTAGCCGCAGCCCGTGAGCACTCAGACGGCGTGCGCACCGCCACGCGGGAAGAATTGGTGCAGGCGTTTTTTGACGAACTGTTCAACCATCTTGACCCATACTCCCGCTATATTGGCCCCTCCTCCGCCAGCACGGATCGGGAAGCCCGTGTGGGGGGGAGGCTGATGCCGGAGTCACTCTGACCCGCAAAGGGCGGGATATCGTGATTTCAGCCGTCAACGCCAACGGCCCGGCATGGTCTGCGGAAGTGGATACCGGGGACAAGCTTCTGGCAGTCAATAACCGGCTGACGGCCGGACAATCGGTCGAGACCGTTACCAACTGGCTACGGGGAGAAGAAGACTCCCGCGTGACCTTGCGGCTGCTCTCCCCCGGTCAACGGCGCGGCCACACCGTGGTGCTCCGTCGCGCCAAAGTTCCGCCGGAAACGGTTTTTGCCTTCGCCAGTGGATCTCTGGTGGTATTGCGAGTCACATCTTTTTCCTCCGACACGGCAGAGGAGATGAGCCAGTATCTGGATCAGGCCACGCAGGACCCAGGCTTGAAAGGCCTGATCATTGATCTGCGCGGCAACCGGGGGGGCGTGCTGCAACAGGCCGTGACCGCTGCCGCCCTGCTGCTGGACCGTGGCGTGGCAGCCGTCACCGATGGGCGGGACGCGCAGGCCAATCATATCTGGGCTGTTCAGGGTGGAGACATGACGAACGGCCTGCCCATTGCCATTCTGGTAGACGGCCGGACAGCAAGTGCTGCCGAGATTCTCGCCGCAGCCCTGGCCGACCACAAGAGAGCGGTGGTGATTGGCAGTTCCACGCTGGGCAAAGGGCTGGTGCAGACCGTGGCCCAGTTGCCTGATGAAGGGGAACTGTTTGTGACATGGAGCCGCGTGATCGCGCCGCTGCACTGGCCGTTGCAGGGGCTGGGCGTGATGCCGCAGCTTTGCACCAGTCTGGGTGAAGCGGACAGCGCACGCCAGATGCATGACCTTGCCCATGGCCAGCTTGATAACCAGCCCGCCGTGCAGGCTTCCCGCGCGGCGCGGTTTCCGCTGCCGGTCTCGCGCATTCTGGCTATCCGCAAGGCATGCCCTGCTGCACTGGGCAGCGATCGGGACATGACTGTTGCGCGTTCCGTGCTGGAAAACAAAGCATGGTACGCGACGGCCCTGTCCGCCATACCGGATGACCCTGCCGCCCTGCCAAGCCCGGTGCGGGAATGACCAGCCCTCGTCTGCGTTCTGATTTTATTGCGCGGGCCATTCTGCGGCAAAGTGCGCAGGATGGACGTTCTGCCATGCTGCTGCGTAAGGGAGACCCGGATGCCGGAAGTATTTTAGTCCTTCTTCTGGAACGGGACGGCTCTACTGTTGTTCTCAGCCAGACAAGAACAGCAGAAGGCGAGGCCGCCTGGCTTCGTGCATCAGGTGAAACACCGCTCACGCCAGAAGAAACAGCCAGTTATATTGAACGCCAGACACGTTTTGATCCGGATCTGTGGGTGCTGGAACTTGAAGCCCCCGGATTCAGACCTCCATTTGAAGCAACTCTGGTTTGAAATAACCTGAAGATGTGTGACTTATGTCACACGCAGACCGGCCAGATGACACACAAAACCCCTGTGTTTTTGAAATCTGCCGTCCCTGCCTGTTGCACACAACGCAAGTTTACAGCAAAGAAGGCAGGCATATGTGCTTTATACGCACCAATATCGTGATGCCCGGTCACTGCGGAAACAGTGCCACAGCAGGGAGAAGAACATGAAGCTGCGCCAAGGCCTCCTCGCGCAATCACTGCTTTCTGCGCCGCTTGTCGCTGGCTTCCTGCTGTTTGCCGCCCCGGCAATGGCTCAGCCCGTGCAGGGGCTGTATATTGCAGGTGAAGGCGGAGCGACCTTCAACCAGGATCAACGCGTCAGAACATCCCCCATGTTCCCGGACGGGCGAGACCGCTGGCATACCGGCGGCACCGGAATCGGGTCCCTTGGTTATGGGCTGGGCAACGGATTCCGCGTTGAGGTGGAGGGGGATTACCGCTCCATGGCATATTCACGCTTTGTCACCAACACATTGAACAGCCGTGCTGATGGTCGCCGTGAAACCTATGGTGTGATGGCCAACGCCCTGTTTGACATGGATATCGGCAAGCCGTGGCTGTTCCCGTATTTTGGCGCGGGCATCGGTTATGGCTGGACCCATCTGAACACCACCGTGACCGCACCGGGCAACCAGTTCAACCAGCATATTGGCGGCACGTTCGGCAATTTTGCGTATCAGGGCATTTTTGGTCTGGCCTTCCCCACCCCTTGGGTTGTCGGGCTTTCCTTTACGGCTGAATATCGCTTCTGGACCATGCTTGGCCCGCAGTCTCATGGTGCAACGGCATGGGGCACCATTGGCGGTGCCAACCAGAGCAAGTCTTACAGTTTTGCCAGTGGCAACCGTGATACGAAAACCGATTTCAATCACTCGCTGATGCTGGGCCTGCGGTACGAATTCAACCCCGCACCGCCTCCCCCGCCGCCGCCTGCCGAGCAGGCCGCCCCGGCCCCACAGGCCGCCCGTAGCTATCTGGTGTTTTTTGACTGGGACAAAGCCGATCTGACAGACCGCGCCCGTTCCATTGTATCTGTAGCGGCGCAGGCTTCTACCCACACCAACCTGACGCGCATTACCGTTTCAGGCTATACGGACAACTCTTCCGCCTTTCCGGGTCAGAAACGTGGGGAAGCTTACAACATGAAGCTCTCTCTGCGCCGTGCGGAAATTGTCAAAGCCGAACTGATGCGTGATGGTGTGCCAGGTGCCACCATTGATATTCACGGTTATGGTGAGAGCAATCCGCTGGTGCCAACCGGGCCCAACACCAAGGAACCCCAGAACCGTCGGGTGGAAATCATTTTCCGCTAAACGGTCTTTTCCTTTCCGTTTTTCTGAAAGCCGCTCCGGTGCCCTGCCTGAGCGGCTTTTTTAGTACGGCCCACCGCATTGCTCTCTTCTCCCGTTCCTGCCATTCAGGCGCCATGACAAAACAGGCTGACTTCGAGATTTTTCTTGCCACTACACCGGGCCTGGAATCCGTTCTGTGTTCCGAAGTGCGCCTGAAAGGATTCAAAAAACCTACGGTTGTTCCCGGCGGGGTCACCATCAAAGGGGGATGGCCGGAAGTCTGGCGCGCCAACCTGTGGGTTCGTGGCGCAAGCCGCGTTCTGGCGCGACTCGTCTCTTTCCCGGCCTTGCATCTTTCTCAACTGGAACGCCGCACCCGGCAGATGGCGTGGGCGGAGATCCTGCGGGCTGATGTTCCGTTCCGGGTGGAAGCCTCCTGCTCAGGCTCGCGCATCTACCATGCTGGTGCCGCCGCCGAACGCATTACCAACGCCATTGAGAAAACACTGGGCGCGCCGCACTCTCCCGATGCCGATATCGTGCTGAAAGCGCGCATTGAACAGAATATCTGCACTATCAGCATCGATACATCCGGGGAGCTTCTGCATAAACGGGGGCACAAAGAAGCCGTCAACCGCGCCCCTTTGCGGGAGACCATGGCCTCCCTTTTCCTGCTGCAATGCGGCTATACCGGGAATGAGCCCGTATTGGACCCCATGTGCGGATCAGGCACCTTCGTAATTGAAGCAGCCGAGATAGCAGCCCGCCTTAATCCGGGCCGTACGCGCCATTTTGCCTTTGAACATCTTGTCTCATTCAACAGCGAGGCATGGGAGCAGATGCGTGCCGTGAAAAGCAGCCGCACTCCAAACGCGCATTTTTACGGCAGTGACCGTGATGCCGGGGCCATAACCATGAGTCGCGCCAATGCGGAGCGGGCAGATGTGGCCACCTGCACCACCTTCACGCAGCAAACCATTAGCGAGCTGACACCCCCAGCGGGTCCGGCAGGGCTTGTCATCACCAACCCACCCTACGGCACCCGCCTTGGGGACAAGACGCAGCTTGCCGCCCTCTATCGCGCTTTTGGGCAGACCATGCGAGACCGCTTTTCTGGATGGCGCGTGGGGATGGTCACCAGCGAACCGACACTGGCTTACGCGACCGGCCTACCATTCCTGCCACATACCGCCCCAGTGCCCCATGGTGGCCTGCGCATCACGCTGTATCAGACAACAGCCCCTCTCCCCTGAGGAGAGGCAGCTTAAGCCGTCTTCTCGTCGGTTTTAGGGCTATTTGCTACGAAGGCTTTGGCTAAAAGGCCCGATGGGCTGCCATCTGGATTTTGAAAGCCAGACTTTCAGCCTCATAGAATTTTCTCCAGCCTTCTGCTGAGAATTTTTCCGTCAGTTTTTTTGCCGCTGACGGAAAAACAGGAAGACTGAATCCTGTTTCCAGAAAGCTGCTGCCCCCACGCCTTAAAAACAGAAACGCTGGCCCTCGGGTGGGAGCCAGCGTTTTCGTCATGCGGGCTAAAGAGGTTTTACAGCCCGTTGAACAGAGAGGTTGAAAGATAACGCTCGGCAAAAGAGGGCGTAATCACAACAATGGTTTTGCCTTTATAGGCTGGCTTCTGCGCCAGTTGCAGGGCTGCATGCAGGGCTGCGCCAGAGGAGATCCCAATCGGAATACCATCCAGACGCGCGCAACGACGAGCCGCTGCGATGGCTTCACGTTCTGAGACTGTCAGCACCCCATCCAGAGATTGGGTATGCAGCGTAGCCGGGCAGAAACCGGGGCCAATGCCCTGAATGCCATGCGGCCCGGGTTCATCACCGTTCAGAATGGCGCTTTCAACAGGCTCTACACCAAACACCTGCAAACTTTTGCGGCGCGGCTTCAGGGCTTCCGCAATGCCGGTGGCGGTGCCGCCTGTGCCCACACCAGCAACCACAACATCCACCTTGCCGTCCGTATCTGCCCAGATTTCTTCGGCTGTGGTGGCGGCATGGACGGCTGGATTGGCCTCATTATCAAACTGGTCCGGCATCCAGGCATCCGGCGTTTCGGCCACAATTTCATTGGCTCGGGCAATAGCGCCCGCCATGCCAAGACGGGACGGCGTCAGTTCAACCTGCGCATCCATAAGACGCAGCATGCGCCGGCGCTCGATAGAAGCCCCTTCCGGCATGGTCACAATCAGGCGGTATCCACGGGCGGCAGCAACAAATGCCAGTGAAATACCCGTATTGCCGGAAGTAGGCTCCACCAGAACCGTGCGGCCGGGCACAATGCGCCCTTCCTTTTCCGCCGCCAGAACCATGGCCGCGCCAATACGGTCCTTTACTGACCCCAGCGGATTGAAAAACTCAAGTTTGAGCAGCACGCGGGCTTTCAGCTTGTCGTCCTCAGTAATGTGGGGCAGCGCAACCAGCGGCGTGCCGCCCACAACATTAACGATAGACTCATAAATCTGTCCGCGCGGCGCGGCAAAACCGTAGTTTTCAGCAGAACGATCAGAAACAGTCATGAACCCGCCTTTTTATCTGTCAGCATAAATTGGTCCGGCATAATACGAATGAACAACGTAGATAAATCTGACATCCCCTGCTATATGTCAGGACAGCCAAGACATACCACTACATTTGCCCTTTTTTGAGGTGAAAGGAAACAGGCCCATGATCCTGCGCCGTGATAGAGCCATGACTGCCGTGCTTATCATGCTTGATGTTGCTTTCCATGCCGGACGCTCTGGCACAGTCAGCGCAGCGGATATTGCAGAACGCTCCAATCTGGCGCGCCGCGGTATTGAACCACTTCTGCAGGCACTTTCCCGTTCCGGCTTGCTGGAAAGTATTCGTGGCCCGCGTGGCGGTTATCGGTTGGGCCGCCCGCGGCGTGATATTTCACTGGTTGATATCATCAATGCCGTTACGCAGGACGATCAAGGGGGCGATGATGGTCCGCAGGGGCCACTGTTCACCAAAGTCATTGAGCCAAGCTGGAAGCTGTTTGACAAGGAACTGACCATCCAGATGAAAAAGACCAGTCTGGATGATCTGGTCAAAAAAGCAGAAAGCTCCGGCCTGAAGCGCCCATTGAGCGAACCCATCACCTTCTCAATCTGAATTCTGATCCAGCTTCAGGCACGCATATCACGCAAGCCTGAAGCTATTGCTTTTCACTCTGGAGCACCCTGCGCCGCGTACTGCGGTCACCCTCGCTGAGCCTGAGCGTCAAAAAAATCCTGTCGTAAAAAAAGCGCGTCCGGCAAACAGGAAAGCCGGACGCGCTTTTTTTTTATAACCGCAACTATTTCACCCAGCAGAACAGAGTTTACCCTGCCCTGCTGGTAAAAAAATTATTTCTTGCGGGCCGTCGTGACCCGACGGCGGGTTGTGGTGGTCTTTTTGGTTTCAGTCGGGGCCGTTACTGCTGGCACAACAGGGCGCGGCAGCACAACACCCGTGGCATCCACCTGCGCGGTTACGGTCAGACGCGTACGCTTCTCACCCGGGCCAGGCACCAGAATAACCGTGAAGGTATCCGTACCAGCATACCCCATGGTGGGGGTATAGGTTACGTGCGTATCCCGATCCAGGCTGTAGAGAAACGCCTTGCCGTGTTCCGGAGCTGGAGACACGCCAAAGGACGCATAAGACTTGCCGGAAGGCTGCGAGATTTTCAGTTCGCACAGCCCGTCATCAGACCGGACAGTCATGGTTGTGGACATCTGGCCATCCGCACCCGTCTTGATGGGTGTTGTGCTACATACGGCCGACTTTTTCATATACCCGAACGGATTGGGTGTTCCAACCTGAACAGGGCCGCTTGTTGTCGCACAGCCGGCAAGCATACCACCAGTTAGCGCCAGAACGGCAATTCCTCGCAAGCGCACTCGTCAGCTCCGCTTAAATAATAAAAAGGATGAACCCGCGCGCCTCCAAGCCACCCCGCAGGCGCTTTTGCCCTGCCGTGTGCTCTGCACGCCATGATTCGCCTTTGCGTTTAGAACATCCCGAGCAAGGAAGAAAGAGGCATAAGATGCCACGTGATCACACACCTGCTTCCCGCACGCCAACGGGCCAACAAAAACATTATTTTGCCCCAAATTCGCGCTTTGAGTCCGTACGTATGGCCTTCTGCTGCGCAAGCCTGTTCTGAAGGAGGAAACGGCCTTTAGAAAAGCTGAGACGCGGTATGAAAAAATACCTGTATCTTTCTCTGCTGAATACGCTATTTCGTTTCGTCAAACCTTGAAGAGACCGTTACATACGCTGCGTGACAGGGAACACCTTAAAGTGATGAGGGAGGCCCGTTCCAGCATATATCGGAGGAACCGCATGTCTTCTTTTTCCCGTCTTCTGGCCGCCGGTGTGTTTGCTGCGGGCGTGCTGCACAGTTCTTACAGCCTTGCCGCAACACCCTGTGGCCATTCCTCCGCACATGAAGCCTTTGCGGTGCAGGCTCTCAAGAGCGAACTGATGGTCACCGCGCTCTCCTGCAACGCCCAGGAACGCTACAACTCCTTTGTTGCCAAGTTCCGCACCAACCTGCTGAATGAAGAACAGAAACTGAACACCTACTTCCGCTCCACCTACGGACGCAGCGCCCAGCGCGAGCATGATGATTACATCACCCAGCTTGCCAACGTGCAGTCAGAAAAAGGGCTCTCCGCAGGCACCATCTTCTGCCTGCAGCGCATGGCCATGTTTGATGAAGTCAATGCGCTGGACACCACGGAAGATCTGTCCAATTACACGGAAGCCAAGGACATCACGCAGCCTGCGTCCTTTGAAACCTGTGCAGCACCTGCCACCACCAACACCCGCCCTGCACGCCGCACGCGCAGCACACGCCGCGCCTGAAGCACTGCCTTTGCAGCGTGAAAGACATAAGGCCGCTTCATGCGGCCTTGTTTTTTTGTGCCCAGTTCAAGCGCGCATTTATCCTGAATGGCGCGTTCTTTGCGCCCAGCACGCCTTTATCCGGCCGTTTATTCAGGCAGGTGTCATTCTCTTTTGCAGTGTTTCCGGTGCACTTCTTTTTTTTCCGTCCGCCCTATTCCGCAAACCTGTTAATGCTTCTGCTTGACGAATCATCGGCAAAGCGGGACAGACCTTACCCATGAGCGACCTGTTTTCCGAGCCCCCTCCGCCCCGTAAACCTGCCGGAAAGACGGCGGCCTCTTCCGCCGCCAGAACAGAGGCAGGCAACACGCAGGCCTATGACGCCAGCGCCATTGAAGTTCTTGAAGGGCTGGAGCCCGTACGCCGCCGCCCCGGCATGTATATTGGCGGCACGGATGAAACCGCTCTGCACCATCTGGCAGCGGAAGTTCTTGATAACGCAATGGATGAAGCCGTGGCGGGCCACGCTTCCACCATTGATGTGTCTTTAGAACCCGGAGACAAACTGACCATTCGGGATAATGGCCGTGGCATTCCGGTTGATCCCCACCCCCGTTTTCCTGATCGCTCGGCGCTGGAAGTGATTCTGACCACCCTGCACGCAGGCGGAAAGTTCTCCGGCAAGGCCTATGCCACATCAGGCGGCCTGCACGGGGTAGGGTCTTCCGTAGTGAACGCCCTGTCCTCCCGCATGGAAGTGGAAATCGCGCGTGACCGCGCTGTGTGGCAGCAGGTGTATGAGCGCGGTATTCCCGTCACACCGCTGGAGAAAATCGGCCCGACCCAGAACCGGCGCGGCACGCAGATTTCCTTTGTGCCAGACACCCAGATTTTCGGGACCCACCATTTTTCCCCCTCCCGGCTTTACAAGCTCTGCCGGTCCAAGGCGTTCCTGTTCCGGGGCGTGACCATCCGTTGGTCCTGTGACCCTTCGCTGATCAAAAGCGGGGATGACACACCAACAGAAGCCGTTCTGCACTTTCCCGGCGGTCTGGCTGATAGCCTGACGGATGAACTCGGCCCCAACGCGCCGCTGCTGACGCCACTATGGGCGGGTGATGCTGCCCTGCCCCCCGCTGCCGATGGCACGGACAATGGCCGTGTGGAATGGGCTGTGGCGTTTCTGGAAAGCGGCACGGCAGCGCTTGCCTCCTACTGCAACACCATCCCCACGCCGCAGGGCGGCACGCATGAGACCGGCTTCCGCAATGCGCTGGTCAAAGGCCTTCGCACCTGGGGAGATCAACGCTCCAACAAAAAGGCCTCCGCCATCACGGCGGAAGATGTGTTGGGCACGATTGCAGCCAAGCTCTCCGTATTTATCCGGGACCCGCAGTTTCAGGGGCAGACCAAGGAAAAGCTGACCTCTTCTGAAGCCAGCAAGCTGGTTGAAACCGCCCTGCGCGACCGCTTTGACCACTGGCTGGCGCAAAACCCGCCGCAGGCGGATGCTCTGCTGGGCTTTGTGATTGAACGGGCAGAAGAGCGGCTGCGGCGGCGTGAACAAAAAGATACGCCTCGTAAAAGCGCTACCCGACGCATGCGCCTGCCGGGCAAACTGACAGACTGCACCCGCGAACGGGCAGACGAGACAGAAATCTTTCTGGTGGAAGGCGACTCGGCAGGTGGTTCTGCCAAGCAGGCCCGCAACCGGGAAACACAGGCCATTCTCCCTCTGCGCGGAAAAATTCTGAACGTGGCAAGTGCCACTACGGAAAAGCTCCGCGCGAATCAGGAGCTGCGCGACCTGATTGAAGCTTTGGGCTGTGGGTCAGGCGATCGGTTTGACCTTTCCAAGCTGCGCTATGGCCGTGTGATCATCATGACTGACGCGGATGTGGACGGTGCCCACATTGCCTCCCTGCTCATGACGTTTTTCTATCGGGAACTACCGGATCTGATCCGCAACGGACATCTCTACCTTGCCCAGCCGCCGCTGTACCGGCTGACGCAGGGCGCACGGTCCGTTTACGCCATGGATGATGCGGACCGTGAACGGAAGATCAAGACCGAGTTCAAGGGTAAAGGCAAGATTGATGTCTCCCGCTTTAAAGGTCTGGGTGAAATGCCGCCGGCGGATCTTAAAAACACCACCATGGATCCATCGCGCCGCACGCTGCTGCGCGTGGTCGCGTTGCCGGAAGATCGTCTGACCACGCGTGAACGGGTGGAAAGTCTGATGGGCCGCAAGCCGGAACTCCGCTTCGCCTTCATTCAGGAACATGCGCAATCCGTTGGTGATCTGCTGGACGTCTGACCCGCCCCTCCGCCTGAAAGTTTCGGTAATGGCCTTTCTTTCTCCCGCCCCCCTATGAGCGCCACACCGGGCGATATATCGGTCAGGGAGCGGGTTACGGCTCTATCCCAGTTGGTTGGCAGTATGATCTGCCTTCAATTTGGCTCCTCTACCGCCAAAAGCCTTTTCCCGGTCTTTGGTGCGGTGGGCATGGTGGGGTTGCGCACCAGCTTTGCAGCGGTGATTCTGGTCTGTGTCTATCGGTCCTGGAATGTCATGTCATGGCGTGCGTTGCGGGTGGTCTTTCCCTACGGCCTGGCGACGGCCGCCATGAATATCTGTTTCTATCTGGCGCTGGAACGTATTCCGCTGGGCATGACAGTGGCCATTGAATTCACTGGCCCCCTGCTTCTGGCCTTTATCGGCTCACGCCGCCTGAGCGATGTGGGGTGGCTGGCCGTCACCATCGGCGGGCTGGCCCTTCTACTCAAGCCCTCTTCTTCCACGCCGCCAGACCCGCTGGGCGTACTGTTTGCTATAGGGGCCGCCTTATTCTGGGGGCTTTATATTGTTTTTGGCAGACGGCTAACCGGCAAGCTTTCCGCCGGCAATGCGTCAGCTCTTGGTTTGGTCTGTGGCAGCATCGTGCTGTTCATACCCAGCTTTCTACCAGCCATGGCCACGGGCGTGACACAGCCTTCCATGCTGGCGCTTAGCGTTATTGTCGCCATCTGCTCTTCCGCGCTGCCTTATGCGTTGGAAATGCAGGCCATGCACCGCCTCTCCGCACGGGACCTTGGCGTGCTCTACAGTCTGGAACCTGTCTGCGCAGCACTGGCGGGTGTTTTCGTCCTGCATGAAACTCTGTCTGTGTCCCGGATATGTGGCGTCTTACTCATCGCCACAGCGTCCGTAGGGACCGTCCTGACACCCAGCAAGAAACCGTCCCTGTCAGATGTGCCGGAAGCGCCCCAGTAAAGGGTGCCGACAGTAAACTCTGCCCCACTTGGGGGCCATGACGGTTTTCCACCGCCCCTTCACCCCATAAGTCCTCAGTCAGGTTGTCTCTTTGCATCTGACTGAGGAAACTCGCTTTCAAAAATGCGCCTCGCCTCATTGCGTGCTGGGAAATACCTCACCAGCCCACACCTGCACGTTACCGGGCAGCAAGCTGTGTCGCAGCATGAGCGGAAGCTGCCGCCACGTTTTGCGCGCCGGTCGCCATGCTCTGCATGACCACGGGATCAAAGAGGCGGGTGAAGCTGCCCGGGTGAATACCCATCCAGAGAGTGACAATAGCCAGCGGAGCCAGCACGGCAATTTCTGCCGGGGTCAGATCCCGCAGCAGCCCAACAGTGCCTTTGACGCTGCCAAACAGCACCCGACGATACAGGCTGAGCATGTAAACAGCCCCCATGATCATGGTACTACCAGCCAGCAGAGCGACCCAGAAAGACACATGAATGGCCCCCATCAGCACCAGCAGTTCCCCTACAAAGGAGCCAGTACCGGGTAGGCCGACATTGGCCATGGTGAACAGCATGGTCAGCAGGGCCAGAACGGGCATCTGGCGGGCAACGCCGCCCAGCGCGTCAATCTGACGCGTTTCAGACCGCCACGCCACGGCAGAGACACAGAAGAACAGTGCCGCAATCACCACCCCGTGGGAGAGCATCTGAAAGATTGCGCCATCAACGCCCTCAGCCGTGAGAGTAAACAGCCCCACCGCGATCATGCCCATATGCGAGAAAGAGGAATACGCAATCACGCGTTTCATGTCTGTCTGCGCAAAGGCGATGAATGCGGCATAGATAATAGCCACAACACCCAGCGCCAGCACGTAAGGCGCAAAGGCGTGGGCGGCATCCGGGAACATCAGCACCCCAAACCGCAGCAGACCATAGGCACCTGTTTTGGACAGCACGCCGGACAACATGGCAGATGCTGGGGCCGGAGCCTCGGAATACGCGTCAGGCAGCCACGCATGCAGCGGGAACAGCGGCAGTTTGACACCAAAAGCCAGCACAAAAGCCAGCAACAGCCATATCTGCAACTGCCAGGAGAACCCGGCCTGCATCAGCGCGGGAATATCCGTGGTGCCCGCGTGCAGCCACATCACAATCAGCGCGATCAGCATGAACAGTGATCCGCCAAAGGTGAACAGGAAAAACTGAAGCGAGGCCCACACCCGCTTCGGCCCGCCCCACACGCCAATCATCAGGCTGGCAGGGATCAGCGTGGCCTCATAAAACACATAGAACAGCACCAGATCCTGCGCGGAAAACACGCCAAACAGGGCGGTTTCCAGCATCAGCATGGCCACCACAAAATCCCGCGCCTGCGTCTGCACCGTGCGCCACCCGGCAGCCATGGCCAAGGGGGTCAGGAAGGCCGTGAGCAGAATGAAGGCCAGAGAAATGCCATCCACCCCCGTATGGTAGGAAATGCCATACTCTGAAAGCCAGCCTAACCGCGCTTCATACTGCAAACCGGGCTGGGCGGGATCAAAGCCAAGCCACATCACCACGCTCAGGCCCAGCACACCAAGGCTGGTCCATAACCCCAGCCAGCGGGTGATGCGGTCCTTTTCCGGGCCGCTGCCGCCAGACAGAAAAGCCAGTAACGCCCCGGCCAGAGGAAGATAGGTGATCAGGGAAAGCAGGGTGGAGTGCACGGTGTTCTTACCATCCGGGTTGCATCACATCATCCGCAACCTGCGCCTTTTTACCTGCCCAGACCAGACAAGCCCTGTTCACGTTCCGCCGAGCACCAGCTGTTTCAGCCGGTGCTCACGCACTCTTCAACGCCTGCCGAACAGTTTTTCCAGATCTTTTTTGCTCAGTTTCAACCAGGTTGGCCGTCCATGAGAGCATGTACCCGCGCGCGGCGTGGCTTCCATCTGGCGCAGCAGGGCATCCATCTCCTCCCGAGTCAGCCGCCGCCCGGCCCGGATACTGCCATGGCAGGCCATACGCGCAATCACGGCATCCAGTTTGCCATCCAGTGATGGCATTTCGTCCGGGTTGCCGCTTTCGTCCGCTTCCAGTTCATCCGCCAGATCACGGAGCAAACCGACGGCATCACTGCTGTTCAGCATGGCTGGCAACGCCCGAACCAGCACGGCGTCTCCGCCAAAGGCTTCAATCTCGATCCCCAGTCTGGAGAGCATGGCCTGTCTGGCGACCAGCAACTCCACCTGCAGGCGGGGCAGTTCCACAACGTCAGGCACCAGCAGACGCTGGGCTGTTACCGTGCCTCCCAGAAACTGCTCGCGCAGGCGCTCATGGGTCAGCCGTTCATGCGCAGCGTGCTGGTCCACCAGAACCAGACTGCCATCTGCCGCCACGGCAATCACATATGTATCCAACACCTGCGCCACCGCAGCCCCCAGCGGATGCTCCGCCAGAGGCTGATATGCCGTGTCATGTGGCATGGAGTCGGGCATGTGTCCCACACCAGTAGCGGGTGCTGGCGCACTCCCATTATCGGGGAAAGCCCCCTCTGCAGAGGGAGATGGAGAGGCAAAGCCTGACGGCACAGTTCCGGCATCCCACCCCGTCTGACCATCACCTTGCTGGAAAGGCGAGACCATGCGGGCGGTTGGAGCATCCCCCAAACCCAGACGCGGTTCCGCAAATCCCGAGCCGGACCGTAAGGGCAGAATTGTGCGTCCCGGCGCAGGAGCAGGCACAACAGGCGGCGCATTTTTCTCTGGCGGGTACCAGATACGTCCCGGCTTCAAGGCAGAGAAAGAGGGCCTTACGCCAGCATTGCCCGCGCCCCCTTCCAGCGCACGGGTCAGCGTGCCGATCACGAGGGAGCGGACGGATGCCTCATCTGCAAAACGGAGTTCTGTCTTGGCCGGATGCACGTTCACATCCACCCGGTCAGGCGGAATGGTAAGCATCAGCGCCACCACGGGGTGACGGCCGGGTTCGATCACCCGCCGGTAAGCCACGCGCACCGCCGTCCGCAGCACAGGGTCCACCACCGGGCGGCCATTCACCAGCATGAACTGCCCCGCCGCTGTGGCGCGATGCACGGACGGCCCGCATGCAAAGCCGGACAGCACCATGCCATCCCGCTCGCCGTGAATGCTCAGAAATCCATCGGCCTCGTTCGCCCCCAGCAGAGCCGCCGTACGCGCCGCCATATCCTGAGCAGGCAGATCAAACAGTACCCGGTCATCCATGGTGAAACAGAAAGCTGTTTCCGGCACGGCCAGCGCCAAGCGACGCACTACACTCTCGGCGTGGTTGCCCTCCACGCGGGGGCTTTTCAGAAACTTACGGCGGGCCGGGGTGGCAAAAAACAGATCTTCCACCACAACGCTGGTGCCTTGCGCACCCGCGCTGGGTTCTGGAGGCGTAATCTTGCCGCCTTCAACATGAATACGCCACGCGCCGGTCTCCCCCGGTGTGCGGGAGGTAATCGTCAGCCGCGCCGCCGCGCCGATAGAAGGCAGCGCCTCTCCCCGGAACCCCAGCGTGCGGATATGCACCAGCGATTCGTCCTGAAGTTTGGAGGTACAGTGCCGTTCCACCGCCAGAAGCAGGTCATCCGGCGTCATGCCGCACCCATCGTCCGTGACGATAATGCGGTCTATGCCGCCCCGTTCCAGACTTACGTCCAGCCTGCGGGCTCCGGCATCTATGGCGTTTTCAACCAGTTCCTTCAGTGCAGCGGCGGGGCGTTCTATCACCTCACCTGCGGCAATGCGGTTGACCAGCACTTCCGGCAGGCGGCGCAACGTAGGACGCAGCGGCAGCGTGCTATCCGGTTCAGGCGAAGGGACAGAAAAAAAAGGGTCTGACATGATCAGACCCCTTATATCAGAACAGCCCTTTTTTGGGAGGATGCTGTGTGGGGGTTACCCCTTTTGTGGGCTTGTTGCCCAAGGCCGCATTGGTTTTCAGACGACGGTTTTCTTCATCCGCATCCACAACCGATCCTGCCTTGCCGCCTTTCCAGAACATGAGCTGCTGCACAAAGCCAGACCCGGCCTGCCCAAGCTCACCTTCATCCGGTGCATCAGACGCTTCCGTGGCGGAGCTGACCAGCATGCTCTGGCCCTCGCTGGTTGAGCCGCCCTCCCCATGCAGAGCCACATCGGGGGAGAGGGTTTCCAGCGCCTGCAGGCGTTCACTTTCGTCCTGCGGGCGGTCCGCACCGCTGACCGGCTTGGCCAGTTCATCCATCGGCGGCATGGAAAGCGGCGCGCGCGTGGTGACGGTATATTCATCTGGCATACTGCGTTCGAGCCCGAACGCACGTGCGGCTTCTGAACCGGAACACCCGGTCAGCATTGCACACCCGCCGAGAAGAAGCAGCGGAGAAATCAGTGTCGAGACACGGCGCGCCATCTTCTGCCTTTTATCCTTCCTGCCCAGCCTGCCAGAGTGGCAGGTTGCTTTTGTTCATGTCGTCTGCTGCTGCCTGCCCATAAGGACATTCTGCACCAGCAGAACGCAGACCGCACACACTATAGCGGAATCAGCAACGTTGAATACATACCATGACCACCCAAAAGCGTGGGCATGAATAAAATCAACCACGGCACCATAGCGCACGCGGTCTATCACATTCCCTATGGCCCCGCCCGTGATAGCCCCCACGCAGGCGGCTGTCAGCTTGCTGGGGGTACGGGCCATCCATACCAGCAGGCAGCAGGCTACCGCCAGCGCCACCACGGAAAACACCACCCGGCCCGCATTGCCAACGCCACCAAACATGCCAAAGGTGACGGCATGGTTCCAGACCATGGTGAAGTTCAGAAACGGCAGCAGGGCAATGGATCCCTTGTTGGGCAGGTCCAGCCCATACAGAATCCAGTATTTGCTCACCTGATCAGCCGAGAGCGCCAGCATCAGCACCAGTAGCCCCAAACCAAAGGGACGAAGCATGAAGGGTTTGCTCACGCGCCCTCCTGCCCCGCAGCAGCAGACACCGCCGATGCCTTGAATGTGGTTTCCACCACATCCGCACAGCGCAGGCAAAGGCCCGGGAATTCTGGCCGGGAGCCAGTTTCGGGCAGTACCTTCCAGCACCGCACGCATTTTTCACCCTCGGCAGCCCGCACAACAGGCGCGCCGTGCAGCGTGCCGCCTTCCGAGCCCTCCACGTAAACCGAGCTGCTTTCCGGATCGATCATCACCTCCACGTGGGAAACAATGGCCAGTTCGCTCCAGTTCACGTTGGCAAAGTGCGCGGCTTCCTCCTGAGAAAGCGTGAGTTCCACCTGTGCCTGAAGGGAAGAGCCGATCGTGCCATCACGCCGCGCCCCTTCAATCTCGGTGGTGATGATACGGCGTACGGCCCGCAGGCCAGCCCAGCGTTCATCCAGTGCCGGGTCACTCCATTCCGCAGGCATGTCCGGGAACGCCTGAAGATGCACGCTTTCCACATCACCAAACCGGGCTGTCCATGCTTCTTCCGCCGTGAACACAAGTACGGGCGCCAGCCATGTGGTCAGGCAGCGGTGCAGATGATCCAGCACAGTGCGGGCAGAACGGCGCAGGTGGCTGTCTGGCGCATCGCAATACAACGCATCCTTGCGGATATCGAAGTAGAAGGCGGAAAGATCAGTTGTGCAGAAGCCATGCAGGGCGGGATAGACACCAACCCATTCATGCGTTTCCACTGCGCGGGCAATCAGACCGCCCAGATCTGTCAGACGATGCAGAACCCAGCGTTCCAGTTCCGGCAGTTCTGCGTATGGCACGGCTTCTTCAGGCGTGTAGCCATCAAGCGCCCCAAGCAGCCAGCGCAGGGTATTGCGCAGGCGGCGATAGAGCTCGCCCTGCTGCTTCAGGATTTCCTTGCCAATGCGCAGATCTTCATTGGTGTCAGAATTCATGACCCACAGACGCAGGATATCTGCGCCCAAGCTGTCATTCACGTCCTGCGGGGCCACCACGTTGCCCAGAGACTTGGACATCTTGCGGCCCTGTTCATCCAGAACAAAGCCGTTGGTCACCAGCGCCTTGAACGGGGCGATGCCACGCGTGCCCACACTTTCAAGCAGAGAGGACTGGAACCAGCCACGATGCTGGTCAGACCCTTCCAGATAGAGATCTGCCGGGAAGCTCAGACCCGGCTGACCCAGCACGAAGGAATGGGTGGACCCACTCTCGAACCACACATCGACAATATCGAACACCTGTTCATAATCATCAGGGTTACGGTCCGGGCCAAGGAAGCGGGAAGCCGGAGCGCTGTACCAGACGTCCGCCCCTTCCTCACGGAAGGCGTCAACCACACGCTTCATCACCGTGGCGTCACGCAGGACTTCGCCCGTACGTTTTTCCACAAACACGGCAATCGGCACACCCCAGGCGCGCTGGCGGCTGATGCACCAGTCCGGGCGGTTCTGGATCATGGAGGTCAGCCGGTTCCGCGCCTGTGCGGGCACGAAGGTGACATCATCCAGTGCGTCCAGCGCCTTATTGCGGAGTGCGCCTTCTCCATCCATGCGGATGAACCATTGCGGCGTGGCGCGGTAGATCACCGGCGCGCGGGACCGCCAGGAATGTGGGTAGGAATGAACCAGTTCGCCCCGTGCCACCAGCCCTGCCGGGGCCAGACCGTTCGCGTTGGCCTGCTCCATCACGGCTGTCAACGTGGCGCACACAACATCAGCCGCCTTGAACACATGCACACCCGCAAAACCGGGCACCCATGGCGCGTAGGTGCCATCGTCCTGCACAACCTCGGGCACTTCCACATCATATGCGCAGCACAGGCGGAAATCGTCCTCACCGTGGGCCGGGGCCATATGAACCAAGCCGGTCCCTGCTTCCGTGGTGACAAACTCACCCGGCAGCATGGGCACATCAAAATCATACCCGGCCCCACGCAGCGGATGGGCACACACGGCCCCCTCCAGCGCGCTGCCCGGCAGCGTATAGAGCACATGATGCGCGGTAACGTGGGCTTCCTTGCAGAAGGCATCCACCAGAGCTTCGGCCACCAACACCTTGGCACCCGGTTCAAGCAGAGCGCCCTCACCCGTGTCATCCACCCGCAGCACCACGTAAGTGATCTCTGGCCCGTAAGCCAGTGCCCGGTTGCCGGGGATGGTCCATGGCGTGGTGGTCCAGATCACCACGGAGACATCGGCCAGCGCATGGGCTGGGGTCGGGTCTTTCACCACCGGGAAGGCCACCAGAATGGTGGTGGATTTATGATCGTGATATTCGATCTCGGCTTCTGCCAGAGCGGTCTTTTCAACCGGGCTCCACATAACCGGACGCAGGCCACGATACAGACCGCCATTCAGCAGGAACCGGCCAATTTCTTCCGCGATCGCCGCTTCGGAGGAAAAATCCATGGTCGCGTAGCGGTTGGCCCATTCAGCCTGAACCCCCAGCCGCTTGAACTCTTCCATCTGCACGTTCAGCCATTTGCCCGCATAGGCACGACATTCCGCACGGAATTCCAGCACAGGCACGGAATCCTTGTCCCGCTTGGCCTTGCGGTATTCTTCCTCAACCTTCCATTCAATGGGCAGGCCGTGGCAATCCCACCCCGGCACGTACCGAACGGCATAGCCGGACATCCGGTGAGCACGGTTGATCACATCCTTGATGATCTTATTCAACGCGTGCCCGATATGCAGATGTCCGTTTGCATAGGGGGGGCCATCATGCAGCGTGAAGGTCTGACGCCCTTCCGCCTGCTGTTTAATCTGCTCATCCAGCCCAATTTCCGCCCACCGGGTCAGCCAGTCTGGCTCCCGTTTGGGTAGGTTCCCCCGCATGGGAAAGGACGTGCGGGGCAGAAAGACCGTATCGCGATACAGATCGGCGGGAGAGGTCTTTTCTGGGTCGCTGCTGGATGTAGACATGGAACGGCAGGTGTCACTCTGGTTCGGGTTCAGCTCAACACGCAACAGGTGCCCGGATGGCGCACCAGTGCGAAAGACGTGTTATCAAAGCGCAAAGGAAAAGGGTCAAGAAGCAACACAACATAACGGGTTGCTCCCCTTTTCCAAAATCAGGCGAAAAACCGGTGTGCTGCAACGGATACTGCACTGCACGCCAGAGGACCTGCTTACGTTTTACGAGGGAAAATCAGTGTTCTGACGCCATAATTTACCCCCACATAGACACTGTAGATAATGACGGCAGACATCACAACGTTATGCGGCGGAACCCAAAAATGCCGGGCACTCGCCATTAACGGTATGCCGACAAGGCATGAAACAAGATGAGGGAAAACGGCCGTCATGACCCTGCCAGTTCCGCGTCCAGCACGGTGCGGGCGGCCTGTGCATCCTGCGCTATCTGGGCCTTCAGTTCATCCAGTCCGTTAAAGCGTTTTTCCGCCCGCAGCATGCGGTGCAACGCAACGGAAAGGGTCTGGCCGTACAGATCCCCCTCATAATCGAACAGATTGACTTCAACCCGGCTTTCCTGCCCGTCATCAATGGTGGGACGGCGGCCAATATTAGCCACACCGGGCCGCGTGTTGCCATCTGGCAGGCGCACCGTTACCGCATATACCCCACGGGCAGGCTCCAGATGCCGACCAAGCGGGATATTGGCGGTGGGGAACCCCAGCAGGCGGCCCCGCTTGTCCCCATGCTGCACTTCACCCCGAATAAACCATGGCCGCCCCAGTTCTTCCGCGGCCCGTTCAGGGTAGCCATCCTGCAACAGACGGCGGATACGGGAGGACGAATAAGGCCCGCCACTATCTGCCAGAGCAGGCACTGCCGTAAACCCTACCCCCAGTTCAGCCGTGCGCTCAGCCAGAAATGGCACACTGCCACCACGCCGATGCCCGAACGCAAAATCCGGCCCACAGGCAACATGCCGCAGCCCCAGGGACTCATACAGCACGTCTTCCACAAACCGTTCGGCGGGCATGAGAGAAAAGGCTTCATCAAACCGGATCTGAAACACATGTTTCACACCCAGCGCTGCAAGTGCGGCAAACCGCTCATCCGACAGGGTCAGGCGGAAAGGTGGGTCCTGTGGACGAAACAGTTCTCGCGGATGCGGGTCAAACGTGACCACCGCCAGCGGCAGATCTGGCCGCGTGGTATGCAGGGTATGCACCAGATGAGCATGGCCTAGATGCACCCCGTCAAAATTACCAAGGGCCGCAGCGCAGCCCCGAGCTTCTACGGGAATATCCTGCCAGTTCTGGTGCAGCCGCGCCCGCATGGTTACGCGCGCTCCGCACCCGGCAGGCCGAACAGCGCTGCCGCTTCTGGCAAGGTTGCCGCTGTTGGAAACTTTTCCCCGGCGACTGTACCATCTTCAGGCCGCACAATCTGGCACACGCGCAACCCGGCTTCCGCCGCGGCCTCAAGTTCCGCCGTAACATCGGAGAGGAACAGAACGTCCTCATCCTGCCAGCCGGTTTCCCACAGAATAGCCCTGTAGCTTTCAGCTTCTTTCTTACCGCCTACGCGCAGATCAAAAAAACGGCTGAACAGGGGCGTCACATCTCCCTGCTCGGTATGGCCGTAAATCAGCTTCTGCGCGGGTTCGGAGCCTGAGGAATACACAGCCAGTTCAATCCCGGCGCGAGACCATGCTTCCAGCGCGGGCACCACGTCCGGATATAGACGGGCTACCAGTTCCCCACGCTTATACCCTTCCGCCCATGCCATGCCCTGCAAAGCCTTGAGGGGGGCTACCTTTGCGTCTTCATCCATCCAGCGCTCAAGCTGCTCAAGCGGCGGCACGCCGGGAGCCAGCCGTTCGGTTTCCGCCAGAGCGTCCTTGACCACAGGGTCATTCTTCCGCTCGGCAATCAGGCGTGGCAGATGCGTGCGGGCATAGGGAAACAGAACCGTATGCACAAAGGAAACCGGGGCTGTTGTGCCTTCAATATCCAGCAGCACAACACGGGGAGCAGCAGAAACACTCATAGAGGATACGCCAGAAAACGGTGGGCCAGATCCGTGCCGGTATAATCGGCAACCCAGCCTTCCTTATGGGTAAAGATACGCAGCGTGACAAAATCGGGTTCGGGCCCGCCGTCAAACCAGTGCTTTGTGCCTTCCGGCACGGAAATCAGGTCTGTCTGGGTGCATTCCACATCATAGATACGGTCTCCCACATGCAGGATAAAGTGGCCGCCACCATGCACAAAAAACCGGACTTCATCTTCGCTATGAATATGTTCGGACAGAAACTTGCCGCGCAGCGCTTCCCGATTAGGGGTGTTTTCATCCACGCGCAGAACATCCGCTGATCCCGCGCCTGTTTCCCCCATCAGTTTATCCAGAAACGGACGGTAGGTTGCCAGTACCGCTTCCTCATCCGCATCACGCGGGGGAATGGCTGGCCCTTCCCACCGTTCAAAGCGCACGCCAAGCGGCTTGAGTTCGGCGGCAATCTCAACCGGATCATGCGTCAGGAGAACAGGCTTTTCAGGCACCGTATCCTGAAAGATGGTCAGTGTGCTCATACGCCCAGCTTCCTTCTTTCCAGAGCGCAGGCCAGCAGGAACTCCAACCCTTCCAGCCGGGCCAGCGCGGTTGGCATGTCCTTGCCCCACACATACACACCATGGCCACGAATGATGTACCCTGCTGGCATGGCCCCAAACGCCGGAGCCACCACCGTGGCCAGACGGGCAATATCCTGATCGTTATCAAACAGGGGTACCGGCACCGTTGTCTCGTGCGTGGTCTGCCCTTCAAACACTTTCAGCACTTCATAGTCAGACAGGTGCAGGGCTGGGCTTTTTTCCACCATGGAAAGTACGGTAGACGCCACGGAATGCCCATGCAGAACAGCACTCGCCGTAGGGTCCTGCTGGTAGATCTGGCAATGCAGCAACGTCTCGGCGCTGGGTTTATCCCCTGCGCGGTGCGGCTTACCGTTTTCATCCACGGTAATAACGTCCGCCGCCTGCAAAAACCCTTTATGACCACCGGAACGGGTAATGGCGATACGGCCATCCGCAAGCCTGCGGCTGATGTTACCAGCCGTGGCGGGTACCCATCCGCGGGAATCCATACGCTGCCCGGCCGTGAGAATATCCTGCACGGCCCGCGCGAAATCCGTCATGCTCTCGCTCATACCTTGATCCTGCCAGCGCCTTGGGTTCAGGGCTGCGGTGTCTTGTCCCGCGCTGCGGGAACAGGCTCAACCGGCGTGGTGGCCGAAGGCGGCGCAATATGCCCGTTGGGGCGGCTGGCGCTATCATCCATCGGTTCATCATCCGCCATGTGCTTCTTGAAGGATTTGATCCCCTTCGCGAAGTCTCCCATCATGGAGCTGATCTTGCCGCCGCCACCAAAAACCACCAGCACAACCACAAGCACAATCAGCCAGTGCCAGATGCTCAAGCTACCCATTCAACAGTCCTCTGCTTACATGCCGACACAGCCGGGACGGCCCATCTAATCCTGCGTCTGTCTTAGACCACATGGCGGCGCTTGTCTTCTCATGCAAGCCCGAACTCCTGCATCTGACCGCAAAACCCGCCGCGGCAATACCAAACGCCCGACCCCGCCAGCGTCTCTCAGCTACTGCCCATCACAATGGGCTCTATAAAGCCATAAGCAGGATAAACGGTTTTCCCCAACCCGTGAACAGGTGACCACCATACCCGCACGCGCGTCCAGTCATTGGCAGGAGAAACGTCCTCCACCGGCGCCTTATGCGTCACCCGCCCGGGCTCCCAGTTGGCGTGATCCACCAGCACAAGGCGGGAGTTTTCCACCTTCCGCACCACGGAAACATGCCCAGATGGCAGCCGGCGCGTAGAGCGGAACACCAGCACATCTCCCTGATGCGGCGCGGAAGACCGTGCATATTGGCCGCGTGCCTGGTTCCACCAACTGGCTGCGGCACCACGCAGATTAATGGCAGAGTGCTCTCTGGCATAAGGGGCGCATTGCACGGAGCCATTCCACCCACCGCCGCAGGCCGCCAGAAAAAGCGGCAGCAGCAAAAACACGTATCGCTTCACGATTCGGACCTCAACCGCTCCATCCATCGTCCGGCTTCTTCCGGCTCCATATCCAGCACCCGTTCTGCCACATCCCGCCCGTAACCGGACCGGGCCAGCACACCAAGCGCGCGCTGCCGCTCGGCCATGGCTTTCTGCCTCTCATCCTGCCCCTCCTCTTCCTCATAAGAAGACGCACGCAGCGATGGCCTGCCCGCAAAAGGCCCCAGCCGCCGTTTGCGGGCCAGAACCAGAGCTGCTGAAAGCTCTGTTTCCTGAGGAGAAAACCCTTCCACCACATCCTGCAAGGCAACATTGCGCACATCTGCCTCCACCCCTCGGGCAGCCAGATGCGCCTGCACCGCCTTGCCTGATCGCCCGGAGCGCACCAGCTTTTTGGCTCGCGCTCTGGCAAAGGCTTCATCATTCACCGCGCCAAGCTGCACCATATCCGCCGCCACGGCCTGAATGACGGGCTTCAGGGCGGCAACCGCGGCGCTGACCTCATCCGCTTCCGCCCCGGCTTTCAGCGCCGCACGCTCCCACCGGGACACACGGCGCGCCAACACCTGCTCCAGCCCATGGCGGGTGGTGCCAAAACGGGCCAGATGCGCCAAAGCCGCTTCTCGCAAAGCTGCGCGATCAGGAGGAGGAGGTGGTGGGCTGTCAGGCCCGGAAGAGGAAGAAGACGCCATGCAAGAGAGTATGCCTCAAAACACACCGAAATGACTATTCATGACGTCAGCACATCTCTGCACGCAAGAAATGTGACAGTTTCATGTATGATTTTCGCACTCTGCGTTTGACTCTGGCTGCACAACGCAGTCATCATTGCGTCCGCAACGGGTCGCCCGCTCCACACAGGCAGCGGGCGTTTTCTGTTTTGCGTGATTTTGTCCCTTTTTTGAACAATGACAGCAACACAAAGATAACCTCCATGATTCCAGCCCTGACCCCTACCTACAACCGCGCTGACCTCGCCTTTGAGCGTGGCGAAGGCGCATGGCTGTACACCACGGACGGGCGACGATTCCTGGATTTTGCTGCTGGCATTGCCACATGCTCCGTTGGCCATGGCCACCCGCATCTGGTGGAGACCGTGCAGCAGCAGGCCGCCAAGGTCATGCATGTGTCCAACTTGTTCCGTATTCCGCAGGCTGAAAAGCTGGCGCAGCGGCTGGTGGATAACAGCTTTGCGGATAGCGCGTTCTTCTGCAATTCCGGCGCGGAAGCCAATGAAGGCATGGTGAAATTCGCCCGCCGGGCACAGGCTCTTGCAGGCCACCCGGAACGGACGGAAATCATCTGCATGGATGGCGCGTTCCATGGCCGCACGCTGGCCATGCTCTCCGCCACAGGCAACCCGAAATATCTGGAAGGCTTCGGCACGCCGGTTCCGGGCTTCCTGCATGTGCCGTTCAATGACATCGAGGCCGTGAAGGCCGCCATCACGCCCCGTACCGCCGCCGTGATGCTGGAACCCATTCAGGGTGAAAGCGGCATCAAGGTTGCCTCGCCTGAGTATCTGCGGGCGCTGCGTGCCCTATGTGATGAAACGGGCGTGCTGCTGGCACTTGATGAAGTGCAATGTGGTGTTGGCCGTACCGGCAAGCTGTTTGCGCATGAATGGGCAGGCATCAAGCCGGATGTGCTCTCCACCGCCAAAGGGCTGGGCGGCGGCTTTCCCATCGGCGCTGTTCTGGCAACGGAAGCGGTCGCCAAAGGCATGACAGCCGGCACCCACGGCACCACGTTTGGCGGCAACCCGCTGGCCTGCGCCGCCGCCAACGCCGTGCTGGATGTTCTGCTGGCCCCGGGCTTTCTTGAGCAGGTGCAGGCGCGCGCCAAACTGCTGGACACCCAGCTGGATAAACTGGTGAAGGAAGCGCCGGGCGTGTTTTCCGAACGCCGTGGCCTTGGCCTACTGATCGGCCTGCGTTGCGTGCCGCCAGTAGGGGAAGTGCAGGCTGCCGCACAAAATGCCGGCCTGTTGTGCGTAACGGCCGGAGACAATGTTCTCCGTCTGGTGCCGCCCCTTACCATTACGGAAGAAGACTGCATGGAAGCGGTATCCCGCCTGCGGCAGGCCGTTTTTTCCAATAGCCATAATAACAAGACAGTTCTGGAGCCAACCCCGTGAGCGCTGCCCTTTCCACCGTCTCCCCTACCCAGACCCAGGCCGGGCCGCGCCATTTTCTTGACCTGAAAGATCTGGACGCGGCAACCCTGCGCCAGATTCTGGATGTTGCCCGCAGCATGAAGACCATGCAGCAGGGGCGGCGGTTCCCACTGCATCCGCGCCTGCCGCTGGCCGGGCGGATGCTGGGCATTATCCTCTCCAAACCCTCCACCCGTACCCGCGTTTCTTTTGAAGTGGGCATCCGGCAGCTTGGGGGGGACGCCATTATCCTCACACCGGGCGAAATGCAGTTGGGCCGGGGCGAGACCATTGCCGACACCGCCCGCGTGCTTTCCCGCTTTGTAGATGCGCTGGTGCTGCGCACAGGCAAGACAAGCTCCCTGCTTGATCTGGCAAAATGGAGCAGCGTGCCCGTTATCAACGGCCTGACGCCCCGCTCTCACCCGGTGCAGATTCTGGCAGATGTTCTGACGTTTGAAGAACATCGCGGCCCCGTAAAAGGCCGCACCTTTGCCTGGACTGGTGACGGCAACAATGTGCTGGTGTCCCTGATTGAAGGGGCCGTGCGCTTTGGGTTCAAACTGCGTGCCGCCACCCCGCCAGACATGCGCCCACCGCAGGACGTGCTGGACTGGGCCACCCGTGAAGGGGGCGCTGTAGAATGGACGGCCGACCCGCGTGAAGCCGTTAAAGGTGCTGATTGCGTGGTGACGGACACATGGATCAGCATGTCTGATTCAGAAGAAGAAGCCGCCACCCGCATGGCCAAGCTGGAAGCCTATCAGGTCAATCCTGCCCTGATGGCACTTGCAGCCCCCAATGCCCTGTTCATGCACTGCCTGCCTGCCCATATTGGAGAGG
The DNA here is from genome assembly GCF_001499615.1 of Acetobacter senegalensis. Lineage (NCBI taxonomy): Bacteria > Pseudomonadati > Pseudomonadota > Alphaproteobacteria > Acetobacterales > Acetobacteraceae > Acetobacter > Acetobacter senegalensis. The sequence goes on from NZ_LN606600.1 coordinate 376,236, forward strand.
AAGTGACAAAGGACGTGTTTGAAGGCCCGCAATCCGTGGTGTTTGATGAAGCTGAAAACCGCCTGCACGCCCAGAAAGGTGTGCTGGCATGGGCCATGGGCGGCGCAGACTGGCTTTCTTTCGGGAAGGAATAAGCAATGAGCGGTACGGAGAACGCACACCCCACCAGCACGGAAGAAACACCCGCCGCCCCCGGCTGGGTGGAAGACTCGCTGGACAGAATTCTGGCAACCCTGCCGTTCCCGGCAGACAAGCTGGCTCCGTTCCGTGCATCCTATCTGGATTGTCTGGCAGGATGCGGCCGTGCTGCTGATCTGGACAGCGCCCATGATGCCTGCCGTCAGGGGTTGCTACGCGCTCTGAAAGATGGGCTGGACATGGATGCTGAAACCAGCCGGGCGCTTGAACAGAAGCTGGAAAAGCTTGAACTGGACATTTCAAGCGCCATTTAAAGCAGAACGTGTTGACGCGGGCAGAAGAGCGCCGCCAGCCATAGGATGCTTTTTCTCAAGCATTTATGTGGATGGCCTCCGCGCACTTTCTGCCCGTTTTCTTTTTTCAAGGCCCCCCATCATGCAAACCCCCGCTTTTCTTGACCGTGACCGTCCCGATGTGCCTGATCTGGTTGTGCCGGGCGGCATAACCCCGTTTTTCCTGCAAGGCCGCCCCGTGCGCGGACGGCTGATCCGCCTTGGCGTGCTGGCGGATGTGCTGCTGACCCGCCATGACCACCCGGCCCCCGTCACCCGGCTGGCGGGCAAGGCTTTGACGGTGGTGGCGGCACTGGCCTCCGCCCTGAAATTTCAGGGCTCCTTTTCTCTTCAGATCAAGGGCGATGGTCCTGTGCCGCTGCTGGTTGCGGACTGCACGGATACAGGCGCACTGCGCTTTTACGCCCGCACGGATGAAGATGCTCTGAACGCGCTGCTGGCCGAAACACCCAACCCGACAGACCGTGACCTTCTGGGCAATGGTTACCTTGCCCTGACGGTCGATCAGGGACCGGATACGGACCGCCATCAGGGTATTGTGGACATTGCGGGAGACGATCTTGCCGCCATGGCCTCCCACTACTTCGCTACCAGTGAACAGCACGCCTGCTGGATCTATCTAAGCTGCAAGATGACTGACGCAGGCTGGCGCGCTGGCGGACTGGTACTGGAGCGCATCGCAGGTGAAGGCGGCTCTCACGTCGTGGGAGATGAGGATGGCGATGCAAGCTGGGAAACAGCGACCATTCTGGCCACCACCCTCACCAGCCGGGAACTGCTGGATGATAGCCTGCCTCCGGCTGATCTCCTGTATCGCCTGTTCCATGAGGAAGATCTGCAAATAGGCCATCCGCGCGCTCTGGCCTATGGTTGCCGGTGCTCGCGCGCGCGTCTGGCCGATGTGCTTCAGGGCTTCCCGGATGATGATCTGGACCATATGGCACAGGATGACGGCCAGATTGTCATGACCTGTGAGTTCTGCAACATCGACTTCCGGTTCCCCCGGAAGGATATTTCATCTCACGCGGGCTGAAACCTCCTTCTTTTTTCGGCTTTTGTTAAACCAGACATCCCTTAACGGCCCATGCACACAAGCCCTGTTGCATGGGCCGTTTTGCTTCCAGCGTCATGACGCCTCTTTTGGTCTGTAACGTTCAGCCTGGTTGCGCGTCAGGTCTGCCAGAGTTCCCCTTTGAAAAGCGCTGGCTTTTTGAAGAGCGCTCTCACCAAGACTGTGCCAGTGTGGACAGGCTTGAGCAGGAGAGGATGACATGAAGCATTTGCCCCTCAACCGCGCTTTTACGCTGCTGGAACCCGGCCCGGTTCTTCTGATCACCACGCACGATGGCACCAGAAGCAACATCATGACGCTGACGTGGAGCATGGTGCTGGATTTTTCAGCCAGTTTTGCCATTACCACCGGACCATGGAACTATTCTTATACCGCACTCACAAAAACAAAGGAGTGCGTGATCTCACTTCCGACTGTGGACATGATTGATACCGTGGTGGGGATCGGCACGTGCTCAGGCGAAGATACTGACAAATTTGATAAATTCGCGCTCACGCCCCTCAAAGCAGCCCATGTTAGAGCGCCTCTTATCAAGGAATGCCTCGCCAATATCGAGTGCAGGCTGGTGGACAGAATTGACCGCCACAACATTCTTATTCTGGAAGGACTTGAAGCCTATTTTGACACCAGCCGGAAGGAACAACGGACCCTACATGCGGTAGGGGACGGCACCTTTATCGTCGATGGCCGCAAAATTGATAGAAAAGAAATGATGCAGTCAAAATTGCCTGAAGGCCTTTGAAAGCCCCGCCCTTTTCTACACAAGGCTTCCCGACAAAAGAGCACCAAAATGAAAAACAAGTTCGGGCGGCTTGGTGCGGCGGGCTGTCCGGGTCAGGATGCCCGCCTTTATGTGCACAAAAACACCAAATAGCTGTACGCCCGATGCACTGGCACCGGGCTTGCAGACAGAGTGTTTTGACAGGACGTTTTTATGATGGGCAACTTGGCTCTCAAAAACCGTCCTGCCCCTTTCGGGAAGCCTCTGATCCCTAGGAAAGATGGCTCCTCAGGACTTCTTCACAAATTCAGATTTCAGATTCATCGCGCCAAAACCGGGAATTTTGCAGGCAATATTATGCCCGTCCGCACCATCGGTCAGCCGGATATTCTTGACCTTGGTGCCACCCTTCACCGCCTGAGAAGACCCTTTGATTTTCAGATCCTTGATAACGGTCACGGTATCGCCATCGGTCAGAACGTTTCCGTTGGCATCTTTCACAACGCTGGTATCTTCCGCTGCATCGTTGCCCGTGGCGTCCTGGCTCCACTCGTTCCCGCATTCCGGGCAGATCCACAGGCTGCCATCCGGATAAACGTGTTCACAGCCGCAGGTCGGGCAACTCGGGTTACGCTCCACACTTACTCTCCTTGTTGATGGCCGGACCCTACTGCATGCCAGCCCGGATAGGAAGCGCAGCACACACCATAACGGGCCGTTGACCGCCGCCGCCACCGAAGGCAGGATTTGGCGGGGCAGAGTCTCGGCTCCTGCCTTCATCCGAGTTTGATCCGGGATCTTTGACTAGAAAGGGTCCACACCATGACGCTGTTCTCTCGCCCGTTACGCCTGTCGCTCACTGCCGCCCTTGTGCTGCCAGCCCTGCTGGCTGGCTGTGCGAGCGAACAGCAACCCACGCACTTTGCCCCGCTGCGCTATGATTACCTCAGCCAGATGAACCTGAATGTCAGCACGCTTTCAGTGGTGGACAATACCGTGACCAACCCTGTTCCCGGCGATATTGGCGCGCGTGCCCCCACGCCCCCCGTTCAGGCCGTGCGTCAGATGGTTCAGGATCGGCTGGCCGCAGCCAGCAACAACGGCAGCACCGCCCAGTTCGTGATTGACCGTGCCTCCATCCTGCATAATGCCGGTGGCACGCTGAACGGGCAGATTGATGTGCATCTGAACATCCTCAACCCCGGTGGCACGCAGGCCGCCCATGCTGAAGCCCATGTAAGCAGCACCGTGCATCCTGACCTTTCAAAAGGGGATGCGGATAGCCCGGCCAATCTGTACGAAATCACACAGAACATGATGCAGCGGATGAATGTGGAACTTGAATATCAGGTTCGCCATTCCTTAAGCACGTGGCTTGTGGATGCCGGGGGCACACCCGTCGGCTCTGCCATTCAGACCCAGCAGTTGGGCAAACCCGGTGAGAGCACTCCCGCCACACTCGCAGCACCCGCCGCTGCTGCCACAACGCAGGCTGTCACCTCTCCCACCGCATCCACAGCGGAACCGGCCTCATCCACCACCGAGCCAACCAACGCACCCATCACCACCCCAAAAGTAGAGGTGCCAAATATTACAACACCCAAGGTGGACGTGCCGGGCACGGAGGCTCCTCAGAACACGACGGCACCCGCCGCATCACCCTCCAGCAGTGAACCTGACCCAGTGTTCCCTGCTGGTGAGGGCGATGACAGCACCTCATCAACCGCAAAGCCCAAAACGCTTTCGCCCAAGCCCAGTTATCTGAAGGTGCCCACGACAAAAAGCACCACGTCCTCATCAGGCAACTGAATACCCTTCCCCCTCCCTTCACTCAGGAGGGGGTTTTTCTTTCCCTGCAACCAGGTTTTAGAAAACACTCTGTACCGTGGCCATAAAGTTTCGCGGCTCGCCATAGTAGTTGTAGTAATAGATATTTCCGAGGCGCTGATAGTAACGTGTGTTGGAAAGGTTGTTGACGTTGACAGTAATATTCAGTTCAGGCCGAAGCTGATAGCCAATCTGCGCATTGGCAACAACGTAGCTCCCCTGTGTCACCGTGCGGGAGGTTCCAAAAGTGCCACTTTGCGCCGTCAGGCCACCACCAACGCTCCACACATTGCGCGTTGCCTCCGGCGGGGCAAAACGATAATGGGTCCAGAGTTTGAACAGATGCTTGGGTGAGTTGGGGGTATAAGCCTGCCCGACCAGAGATGCCGTGCTGTCTTTCAGAATAACGTTATCATTGTAGGTGTAGCTGGCATTGATATCCCACCCCGGCAGCAGGCGGCCTATCATTTCCACTTCCGCCCCCTGACTGCGCACCTTGCCTGCGGCCCTGTAACAGGTGCTGGTGCCGGAACGACCACAAATGGGATCCTGATCACCGTCTTCAATCGCCTTATTGCGCTCAACCACCCGATACCCGGCAACGGTCACATTCAGGTTGCGGTGGAAGAAATTCCCTTTCAGCCCCCCTTCAATCTGCTGCCCCAGCACAGGCTTCAAACGCCCGGACAGGCTATAGGCAGACTGGGGTGAAAACGTATCCGTAAAGCTGACATAGGCGGTAAGGTTGGGCACAAAATGCCACACCAGCCCCAGATACGGCGTTGGCACCGCGTTGTTTTTCTGGCTGATAACATAAGGCGTGTTTTGCGAGATGTTTTTATACTTATACTCGTAAAAACTAAGCCGACCGCCCATCAGCAACTCCAGCGACGGCAACAGATGAATACGGGCTGATCCGTACACACCGCCCTGCTTTGTCGGCTCCCGATACTTGGTCGTGATATCCGGCTGGATCGTGCTTGAAATGGCAGGCGAGAAAATATCCAGTCCTGCCAAAGATGTATCCGTCCGCCATGATCGCGTTGCGCCGCCGTCCACCATCAGATCAGAATCATAATTGCCGCCAATCAGCAGATCTATCTTATGGTGCAGCACACGTACGGGGCCGGTAAAATACAGGTCCGCACCGTCATACTGATCCTGAATTAACGAGTTGGCGACAACAAAGTTACCGCGCTTCTGTGCCGTGACAGCACTACTCAGATAGGTGTAATGCAGGGTGTTATCTGTCATCCGGTGGCGGCCACTCAGCCGGGCGCGCCAGCCACCGCCAAAGCGGTGTTCAAGTTCGCCGCCCAGTTCGTACATGGGAGAACTGGTGCGCCCCCAGTCCGCCCCCACAAAACTGTTCCGGCTCAGATGCAGGTCACTGCCATCCGCAGCACGGGGCAGGCCCATAAAGCGGGTGGTATCGTTTTTCTGCCCCATCGCCACCAGAGACACGGTGGTATGGTCGGTCACATGCACATCAATATCCGCATACGCGGTCCAGCGCCGGTCATGCGCTTTCTGATAGAAATAGTCACGATCCGTGCCCGCCAGAACCAACCGGCCCGTGACACGCTTTGACGCCGTCAGGGGGCCTGTCACATCTGCATCGGCATGGAGATTGTTCCATGACCCACCACTGAAAGAGCCTTGCGCCTTAAAATGATCAAGCGGACGCTTGCGTACAAAATTCACACTGCCGCCGGGAGGGGCTGATCCCTGAAACATGCCGTTGGGGCCGCGCAGTACTTCAAGCCGATCATAAATTGCCACATCAAACTGCTGGCTCATTTGCAAGCCACCAGTTGAGGGCACGCCATCAAACTGAGGGGTCAGCGTATAACCGCGCGCCGTCATCCCTGCGGTGCCATCACCATACAGGTTCACATTCACGCCCGGCACCTGCTTGAGCGCATCATCCACAGTATTCAGGTTCTGGTCACGCATCTGCTGACGGCTGAGAACGGAAACCGACTGCGGAATATCATCCAGACGCAACAGCATCTTGCCCATGGAAACGGCTTTTACAACGTAACTGCCGGTGCCATCCGTTGTGGCGTTTTTGTGCCGCTCCCCCTGCACCACCAGATTTTCCACACTGTTGGGCACGTCGCTCTCGGCGGTTTGCTCCTGGCTTTTCTTTTTGGCGTCTTCATCCGTGTCGGCTGCCTGTGCCGCCATAACAGGCAGGCCAGTGGCCATACTCCACAGAAAAACACCATAATGGCACGCCTTGCGCGCCGTCAGTTTCTGCCTCTCCTGTTGTGCCGTCTGTGCCGCCGACCGTTTGAGTGCCACCGTGCCCCTGCTTTCTTTTAGTGAATGAGAATTATTCTCATATAACATTTTTGTGATAAATAGCAACAACAACACGTCTTGCTCCGATTTTTTCTCCTCACTCCGTCCCCACTTCGTGCCGCGCAAACATTGCCGCCCTCGCAGCGGAGCGTCATAAAGCGCCTATGCCAACGTCACCTCACTCTCAGGATCTCTTTTCTCTGGCTGATGGCCTTCCCGTGCAGGAAGCGCTGCCGGGCCTTTACGCCGCCCTCACGCGGGAACCGTCTGACACGCATCCTCCCTCCGCCATTCTGGTGGCGCCTCCGGGGGCGGGTAAAACCACAACCGTGCCGCCGGTTCTGGCGCAGGCTCCGTGGCGGGCTGAGGCAGATCGCATCATCATGCTGGAACCACGCAGGCTGGCGGCCCGTGCCGCAGCGCAACGCATTGCCGCGCTGATGGGTGAAGAGGTCGGCGGCTTTGTGGGCTATCGCACTCGGCTGGATGCCGCCATATCCGCCCGCACCCGCATTGAAGTGCTCACGGAAGGTTTGTTCCTGCGTCGCCTGCTGGGTGACCCCATGCTGGAAAATGTGGCCTGCGTGATCGTGGATGAAGTGCATGAACGGTCTTTGGAAGCAGACCTCGCCCTTGCCTTCTGCCTGGATCTGCAACGCACATTGCGGCCAGATCTGCGTCTTGTCGCCATGTCCGCCACAGCGGAAACAGAACGGCTGGCCGCCCTGATGAATGCACCGGTGCTCACCAGTGAGGGACGGATGTTCCCCCTGACGGTGCAGCACGCCAAGCGCGATATTCCCCACATACGTGATCTGACAAACGTGACCGCCGCCGCCGTGCGGCAGGCGCTGGCGGACACGGAAGGCGATATTCTGGTTTTTCTGCCTGGCACGGGCGAAATCCGGCGCACCATGCAGCTTCTGGACGGCTGCGCAGCCACCGTTCTACCCCTGCATGGCGAACTCCCCCCAGCCGAACAGGCCCGCGTGCTGCGCCCCGGCGCGGAAGGAGAACGGCGCGTGATTCTGGCCACCTCCATTGCTGAAACATCTCTGACCGTTCCAGGCGTGCGTGTGGTGATTGACGGCGGTTTCAGACGGGCACCGCGCTTTGACGCCGGGGCCGGGCTGTCCCGCCTTGAAACGGTGCGCATTTCCAAAGCTGCGGCCCGTCAGCGCGCAGGCCGCGCGGGGCGAGAAGCCCCCGGCACCGCTATCTGTTTATGGACAACTGCCACAGAGCGCGGTCTGCCCCAACATGACCGCCCGGAAATTCTGGAAGCCGATCTGGCGGATTTTGTGCTGGCAACAGCGCTGTGGGCCGATAGCGTGGGGGAAAATGACGCCCCCCTCCCTCTGCCAGATCAACCTCCCGGCAGCGCCGTAGCGGCAGCGCGGGAGCTATTGACCATGCTCGGCGCACTGGATGACGCCGGTAAAATTACAAAACTTGGGCGCAATATGGCCGCTTTGGGCACGCACCCGCGTCTGGCCGCCATGATGCTGGCGGCCAATACAGAAGAAGAAGCCGCGCTGGCTGCTGACCTTGCCGCCCTGCTTGAAGAGCGTGATCCACTGCGCCCCCGTGCTGCTGGCCGTGCTGGCCCTCCGCCCATTCCTCCGGCTGATATTTCTCTGCGCCTGGACCTGATAGCAGGTGGAGATCACCCTGATGCAGACCGGGGCGCATTGGCCCGTATTCGGCAGGCAGCCGCCCGCTTCCGCCTGCGGCTTGGGTTGAAAGCCCGACACCCGGCGGGCGGAGACCCAGCCGCCCTACTGGCCGCAGGCTTTCCTGACCGCATTGCCCTCTCGCGCGGGGAGGCCGGCACTTTCCGGCTTTCAAGCGGGACCAATGCCCGCCTGCGCCGTGATGACACTTTGGCAGAGAAAAAACTGCTGGCGGTGGCCAGTCTGCACCTGCGCACTTCAGCCGAAATCCGGATGGCCGCGCCACTCGACCTCAACGCATTGCCGTCGGCCTTGCTGGACCGCACGAAGGAACAGGTTGAAACCTCGCTTGATTCCGTATCGGGCAATATTCTCGCACGTCGCCGCACCCGTATTGGTTGCCTTGTCCTGCGGGACCGCACGGAAAAGGTGCAGAGCGGAGACGCCAGCGCCCTGTTACTGGCCCAAGCCAAGGCATCACCCGAAACCGCACTTGAATGGAGTGATTCCGCACGCCAGCTTCAGGCCCGCGTGGAATGGGCGCGCACCCTGCCCGGCGGCACGCATGGGGTGGAAGAAGACTGGCCCGAATTTTCAGCCAGCTCACTGGCTGCAAGCATGGAGGATTGGCTGGCGCCTTGGCTGGAAGGACTTTCTTCCCTGACAGACCTCAAAGGGCTGGACCTGACCACCCTGCTCCGCAACCATCTGGGTTACGCCCGCACTCATTGGCTGGATACCCACCTGCCCGCAAGCCTGCCTTTTCCCGGGGGCTCAGCCAAGGTGGATTACACACAGCCCGTTCCGGTAGCCGAGGCACGGGCGCAGGTGTTCTACGGCACGGACAAAACACCCCAACTTGCGGGTGGACGTGTGCCGCTGCGTCTGGCGTTGCTTTCTCCCGCAGGCAGGCCTCAGGCCATCACGGCGGATCTGGCCGGGTTCTGGCAAGGGGGATGGGCAGACATGCGGCGTGATATGCGCGGCCGCTACCCCCGGCACGAATGGCCCGAAAACCCGGCCCTTGCCCCCGCAAAACCACGCACACCAAAGCGATAATGCTGCCAGTGACGAGTGATGTTTTCATGACATTTCATGCGGTTTTGTTACAACAAGAACACATCACCATTGCGTCAGAGCAGGAAACAAGGGCAGAAGTAACCATGATTGGAAACCTGACCACGGCACGATGAAGACACTCCTGCGCAGCCTGCCTGTTCTTGCTGCCACCTGCCTGCCCGCAACACCGAGCATAGCAGGCACTGCCCAGGCGCAACCTCTGCCCACCTTTGCACCTGCAGTCCCGTTGGTCGCCCCGCCCGGCCCCACTTCCTTTGCGCCCTTGGTGCGCAAGGTTGTGCCTGCGGTTGTCAATATTGCCGTGACGCGGGATTCCGATTCTGACAAACGGAAAAAACTGCCTTCCGCCGTCAAAGGCACACCGTTAGAACGCCGCTTCCGTGAACGGATGCGCAGGCATGGCGATGAAGTGCTGGGCGCGGGTTCAGGCTTTATCCTTGACCCATCCGGCGTGATCGTCACCAACGGGCATGTGGTGGAAGATGCAGACAAAATCACCGTCGCCCTGGTGGACGGCAAGGAATACACCGCCCAGCTTCTTGGTATTGATACCCTGACGGATATTGCCGTCATCAAGATTCAGAGCAACACCCCCCTGCCTTATGTGCAGTGGGGTGACAGCCGCCTTGTGCAGGTGGGGGATTGGATTGTTGCAGCCGGCAACCCCTTCGGTCTGGGCTCATCTGTTACGGCGGGCATTGTCTCCGCGCGCGGGCGGGACATCGGCACCGGGCCGTTTGATGATTTCCTTCAGCTTGATGCGCCCATCAACCCCGGCAACTCCGGCGGCCCCACCTTCAATCTGGCCGGGCAGGTGATTGCGCTGAATACCGCCATTGTCTCCCCGACCGGAGGCTCCGTGGGGCTTGGATTTTCCATTCCGTCCGAAATTGTCATCCCCATTGTCAACTCGCTCTGGCATGACGGCCACCTTGACCGGGGCTGGCTTGGCGCCACGCTGGAGGACATCATCACCCATAACGGCGCCTTGGTGGCAGAAGTGGACCGCAACGGCCCGGCCGCACATGGGGGTTTGAAAAAAGGTGACATCATTACCGCCATGGCGGGCGAACATATGGATACGGCCCGCAGCATGATTCGCGCCATTGCCGCTGCCCGCCCCAATAGTGACCTTCAGGTTACCGTACAGCGTAAAAACCAGCCGGTGGTGCTGACAGTGCATATCGGCCGCCGCCCACGCTCGGAAGACTGAGTCGCCTCTTCCCGCTTTTACCAAATGGTCAAAAAAATCTGGTCTCAGAACCCTCTGCACACATGCTGAGGCAATTTTCGCGCGCTCAAAATCTCAAAAATTGCTGTTCTATTCATCTAGATTTCATCACAGATCTCTTTTGATTCAACCCTGACATAAAGAGGGCACGATCAAGGCGCCCTGTTTCATCTTTGCAACAGGGCGCAGCTTTTATCTTTCTGCATACCTAACGCGTGTTGACTGAATGGCTGATCTCTTCCTAAATTTCAGAACGTTGCACATCAAAACTGAATGTACTTTATCTGGAGCAGGCATGTATTGCCTGAGAACTTTTTCGCGCCTTCCGTCCTTCCGCAAAGTAATACTTGCCTCTGGACAGGAAGAATACAGTATTCCCTCTCCTCAATATTATACGCTCTGTTCTGATGCGCGAAGAAAAACAACTCAATAACGTAACGTAAACCCGCTACAAGCTCGGGAGACAGACTATATGGGCGTGTACCCTCTGAGCCACGAGCCCCCCCGTGGTCTCTATAATAAAAAGCTAATCCTGCTGACTGTTTCAGCCATGAGCAGCTTTGTCTTTTCTTCAGCTTCTTACGCCCAAACGGCCAGCACGGCTGCCCCTGCCGCTTCTACAGCCCAGCCTGCACCAAGCAAAAAAGCCCGTGCCGCCACCAAGGCAAAAGCCACACCCAAGCCAGCCACACCTGCCGCCCCGGCAGCCGCGCCGAACAATGCGCGCGCAACCATTGCAAAAGCAAAATCCATCAAGGCACCAGAACCAGAACAGGAAAACGTGACTGTTGTGGGCTCGCTGTTTCGGGACCCGAACCTGAAAAGCATGTCGCCCATCACACGTATTTCCCGCCTGGATATGCAGCGCCGTGGCTTTGCCAACGTGACGGACGCCTTGCAGTCCCTCTCCTCCAACGGATCGGGTACACTCACCAACTCCTTTTCGGCCAACGGCGCGTTTGCAAGCGGGGCCTCCGCCCCTTCCCTGCGTGGCCTTTCCACCGACTCAACCCTGGTGCTGATGGACGGCATGCGCCTGTCCTACTATCCGCTTTCTGATGATGGAGAGCGGAACTTTGTTGATACCAACTGGATGCCCTCTTCCATTATGGAAACAGTGGACACCATGGAAGACGCAGGCTCCTCCCTCTACGGTGCGGATGCTGTGGCCGGGGTCATCAACTATGTTACGCGCAAGGAAATCAAAGGGTTTGAAGGAAACGCTGAAGGCGGCCTGACACAGGGCGGCTATGGCGGGCACCAGAAACTGTACGCAACCTATGGCGTGGGTGATCTGCACAAGGATGGCTACAATTTCTACGTCAACTCCGAATACCAGCAGGATGACGCCATCTATAACCGGCAGTTGAATTATCCTTACAACACCAGTGATCTTTCTGGCCTGGGCGGCATCAACGGCATCACCAACGTCTCAGACGGTGCGGGTGGTATTTCCAACTTTGCGGCAACGCCCGTAGCCCTTGTACGCCCCAGTGACGGTAGCGATGGCGGCACGGGCGCGTGGCAGCTTCTCAATCAGGCCGCAGGCTGCGGCAAATACGGCTCCGTCGTGACAGGCTCCGTAGCGGGGGCTTCTGGCACCAGCCAGGCGTGTTCGCAAAATCTTGCCAAGGATTATTATCAGGTTTCCCCCTCGCTGCGGCGTATCAGCGCTACAGCCCACCTGACCGTGGATGTTACCCCGCGCTCTCAGTTCACTGCGATGTTCACCTACTCACAGGCGCTCTCCCAGTTTACGGGAACACCGTATAACGCCCGTGCATATTCTCAGTCCCGCAATGCTGATACATACAGCACCCCGCTGCCAGTTTACCTACCCAATGGGGAATTGAACCCCAACAACCCGTTTGCGGCACAGGGGCAAGAAGCCCAGATTTACTACAAATTTGGTGATCTGATGCCCACCACAAATGAGTACAGCCAGAACTTTCGCGGGGCCCTGCGCTACACTGGCTCGGCAGCGTCTCATTGGGGGTCTGACTGGAACTGGGATGTCAATTTCACGGGCATGAACACCATGCTCCAGCAGACCATTACCGGCGTACCAACCATTGCAGGGATAAAGAACGCCATCCTGAACGGGACCTACAATTTTGTTGATCCCTCCCAAAACAGTGAAGCAGTCCTGAACTCCATTGCGCCGAAGAACGTGATGAACGCCCGCTCTCAGGAATATTCAGGTGACATGCATGTTACCAAAGGGCTGTTCCACTTGCCGGGCGGCATGGCCAATCTGGCCATTGGCGGCAATATCCGTTGGGAAGCCCTGAACGACCCAAGCGCAAACCCCTATGACCGCAACAACCCAGATGCCCAGTGGACGGGCTACATCAACCCTTTCAACGCGCAAGGCAGCCGCTGGGTAGAAGCCGGCTACTGGGAACTGGGGCTACCGTTCCACAAGATGGTAACTGCGGACATCTCTGGCCGATATGACCATTACGCACAGGGCGCAGGCTTTGGCCGTTATTCTCCCAAAGCCTCGCTCAGCGTCACGCCTGTCAGGCAGTTCACACTGCGCGGCACGTTCTCCCGCGGGTTCCGCGTGCCCAGCTTTGCGGAAACCAACGGTATGAACGTGGCGTACACCACATACAACATCACCAACCAGAACTTCATCAACCAGCATCTGAACGCCAACGGCACACCCAACAGCTATGCTCAGGCGTATTCTCTGGGGCAGAACACCGCTGGCAACCCCAACCTGAAGCCGGAAATTTCCACCAACTTCACGGGTGATGCCGTCATCCGCCCGACCAACTGGCTGAACCTGACCTTTGGCTACTACTACATCAAAAAGAACCGCTACATCGCAGCTAATCCGCTTGGTGCCTCCACCATTGCCAACGCCTGGCTTGCTGGCGGAGATGCCGCACTCCCCAGCGGCGTAAGCGTGACACCAGACCTGGTGGATGCCCAGAACCCAACAGGGCAAGTCCGCCCCTACATGGTGAACCTTGGCTATGTGAACACCAGAAGTCTGGTAACAGATGGTGTTGACATGAAGATTAACGCCAATACCCGTCTGCCCGGCATCCTGCATGATGTCCGACTGATCAGTATAGGGCAGGCAACTTTTGTGCGCTCCTTCAACCTGACCATGGCTGATGGGCAGGTACAGCACTGGGCGGGCACACTGGCCCCCTATAACGCGGTTGCGGCTTCCGGTACACCACGCTGGCGTGCCAACTGGTCCAACACGTTTATCTGGAAAAACCTGTCTGTTACGCCAACCGTATATTACACCAGCGGCTACAAGAACGTTGCTGAAGACACCAACGGCCCCGGCACCCGCAGCTGCGCGGACAGCGCCAATCTGCTGGTGGGCAGTTCCGCCGCCCCCACCACACAGTGCCATATTCGCAACTGGTGGGATGTTGACCTGAATGTCAGCTACAACATCAATCGGAAATGGCGTCTTTATGCCACGGTTTACAACCTGCTCGGGTTCCGCTCTCCGTATGATTTCGGAACATACGGCTCTTACCTTTACAACTCCTCCTGGTCTCAGAAAGGGGTTGTCGTCCGCTCCTTCCAGTTCGGTGTGAACGTCACGCTCTGAGGAACCAACGTCGCCTGGTTAAACCGCTCTTTATTGGTTTAACCAGGCTTTTTTCAAATCGGCCCCCTGCAAGAACTGCCGTGCTTATCACTGGTGGCCAGGCGTGCAAATGCCAGCTCCCTGTCTGGGCCACTATCTACGCGGACAGGGGTGACTGGTTTTCGTTTTTCTCAGATCATTTCAAGAGAAACTTTCTTTTCCGGCGGTGCAAATGCGCGGTCCAGTTCAGCCAGATCGGCATCGTTCAACGTGATTTCCTGCGCGGCAATATTTTGCTTCAGATGGTCAATAGACCCTGCCTTGGGGATGGCAATCATGTTCCGCTGCCGCAGCACCCATGCCAGAGCAATCTGCGCGGCTGTTGCCGGGCCCGTTGAGGTCTTATGCCGCTTGGCTACCGCCTGAAGCGCCTTGTTCTGCAACAAGGCTCCACCCTGCCCGATGGGTGAGTAAGCCATTGTCACGATATTGCGGTACCGATCAGCATCCAGCAGGTCATATTCAACACCGCGATGTTCCAGACTGTATAAAATCTGGTTCACCTGGCACTCACCGGGCTGCACATAGTTTTCCAGTTCCAGAATGTCTTCCACATCAAAGTTTGAAACACCCCAGTTCCGGATCAGCCCTTCCTTCTTGAGCTTGCGAAACCCCTGCACCGTTTCTTCAAGCGGCACGCCGCCCCGCCAATGAAGCAGGTAAAGATCAATCCAGTCCGTCCCCAAGCGGCGGAGGGAATTGCGGCAGGCCTTGGCCACTCCTTCTTCCGAAGCATTGGAGGGCAGCACTTTTGTCACCAGAAAAACCTTGTCACGCTCGCGGTAAAGAGCCTCCCCTACCAAGCTTTCAGAGCGGCCACTTCCATACATTTCAGCGGTATCAACCAGTTTCAGCCCGGCATCTATGCCATACTGAAGGCTGGCCATTTCCGCCCGCCTTTTGTCTGCATCTCCTTCCCCCATGTTCCAGGTGCCCATTCCCAGTGCAGGCAAAACAGTGCCATCGGCCAGCGTGACGGTCTTTTGCATGGTGTCTCATCTTCCTTGTTCACACGGCGCGCGCAGATCATCCCTCTTCCCGGCAACCCCATAAGGCCGTTCAACCGGCTTCTTGCATGGGCTGCGCCTCGGGTTTGAGGGCTATGGTCTGCGCACGCCATCAGTCATTTCATGCTATGCCAGCGCACACGGAAAAAGATCGTTCCCCACAGGGACGCTCGCATGTCTGTCACACATGGGAGAACCCGGGCCTTTCACGCAGGGCGCAAAACACCGTCCCCCCTTCTGTCCATCAGCAAGATTGCTATACTCCGCCCGCCAGAGCACAGGACACCCGGGATCATGACGCAGATCGGCTTTTACCACCTTACCCGCACCAGTGTGACAGAAGCCCTGCCGCAGCTTCTGTCACGCACGCTGGCCAGCGGCCAGAAAGCCGCCGTGTGGTGCGCCAGCAAAGCCACGCTGGACAATGTGGATAAAGCCCTTTGGAAAGTCTCCTCCCCCACATGGCTCCCCCATGGCAGCGCGGGAGTGCTTTTGCCGGAGCGCCAGCCCATCTGGCTGACATTGGAAGACGATACCCCGAACAACGCCCCTTTCCTGTTTCTGCTGGAAAGCCGCGCCTGTGAGGACTGCGCCCGCTTTGACCGGATTTTTGATCTGTTCGACGGCCATGATGAAGACGCCGTGGCTGCAGCCCGCACCCGCTGGTCCAGCCTGAAAGCCGCCGGGCATGAACTGGCCTACTGGCGGCAGGAAGACAAAGGCTGGAAACGGGCGCGCTGAGAAACGCTTAATCCCCGCGCGTGGCCCTGCTGGCATCCCGAATGGCCGCAAATTCAGATGTCTGTTTCCAATGCGGCCATTTTTGCGAAAACGCCAGATCATGCCCCACACGATAGAGCAACGCGACGTCCTCCGCAGCGCCGCGCACATCCCAGTCAGGGCTCCAGGCATCACACGCCTGATGATAACAGGCCATGTACCCTTCCAGCCATGCCTTGCCTGCGGGCACACCCCCTTTGAGCAGATCAGGATAACCGGCCATATCCATCATGGCTACAACGGGCACGCCGGCCCGCGCAAACGGCAGGTGGTCCGCCCGATAAAACGCCCCGCGTTCCGGCATGGCTTCCGGCTTCATGACACGCCCCTGCCGCCGGGCCGCTGCCGCTACATCCTCCTGAACCGTATTCTGGCCCGCGCCAACCATAAACGCCGTGCGGGATGGTCCGGCCATCTGCAAAACATCCATTGTAAAATTGGCTGCCGTTTTCTCAAGAGAAACCAAGGGGTGTGTGGCATACCAGACTGAGCCCAACAGCCCGCGCTCTTCCGCTGTCCACGCAGCAAACACGACAGTCCGGTCCGGCTGTGGCCCAGCCTTGAACGCACGTGCTATTTCCAGAACACCCGCAATGCCGGAACCATCATCAATCGCGCCGCGCCGCATCACCATCTGGCCTTCGGCATTGGTACTGGTGCCGAAGGCATCCCAATGTGCGCCAAACATCACGCTCTGATCAGGCTGTTTTGCGCCGGTTATTTTTGCAAGAACATTCTGGCTTTTCAGGTTTTCCGTCTGTACCGGCACTTTCAGAGAAAACGTGGCGTCTTTCAACGTAACTGGCGCAAAACTGGTCTGCCGTGCCTTGGCACGTTCCACAGCCAGATCAAGGCCCGCAGCGGCAAACAGCTTTTCCGCTGCTTCTCCTGAGATCCAGCCCTGCATCAACACAGGTTGGTCATCACCATTACGCACAATATCGAAGGCTTCCCCACCGGGGGCAATAACGGTCTGCCAACCGTAGGATGCTCCGGGCGTATCATGCACAATCAATGCCCCAACGGCCCCTCTGCGGGCAGCTTCCTCATATTTATAAGTCCAGCGGCCATAATAGGTCATGGCTCGGCCAGCAAAGCGACCATAGGCGGCATCTTGGGGCGTTGCTTCAAAATCCGGATCATTGACCAGAAAAACGGCAACCTTGCCTTTCAGATCAACACCTTTGAAATCATCCCATCCCCGCTCTGGTGCGTGCACGCCATAACCGACAAACACCATGGGCACGTTGCTCAGCGCGATCTGTTTGACCGGCCGCACCGTGGAGACATAAATATCCTTGTTCTGCTGCCAAGGAAGCGTCTGCTTGAGAAAGCGTACCTCGGAAACAGTAGGTTGGCCCACACGGGTGCGCAGCAATGGCACAGTTTGCGTCCAGCCTCCGTTTTCCCCTGCCGGTTCCAGCCCCATTTTCTGATACTGTTCTATCAGCCATGCAACAGTCCGCTCCTCCCCCTGCGTGCCGGGAGCGCGTCCTTCAAAGGCATCAGACGCAAGAACACGCATCACATCAGACATCCGCTGCGGATCTATGGGCGCATACGCCTTGGGAGAGACCTGCTGTTCAGACGCAGCAACGGCCCCCGGCACACCACCACCCCATACAGCCAGAGCGGTGGTCAGGCACAGTGCCGCCGCACGATGCCACGCCCGAGCACGTGATTTCTTGCGAGAAGATTTTTCCCAATACACCGTGCGGTCTGTTCCTGCCGTGCTTTGCGTCATGTCTATCCTCAATTCTTGCTCAGATAAAATAATGCCTCATGTGTAATGAACCATAGCATACCTGTGTAAGACACAAGCGCTTACGGCTTCTTTTGAGCGTAAACACTCCGCCAGAAATGTTCCGAACACAACTGTTTGGCGTTTACCCGGTACTCACGGGCAAGCGCACGAAAACGCACGGCAAACCACACGGCATGCCATGCGAACGCCCAGACATTGTCCCAGAACGTTTTTCTGTTCAGTTGTTCCTCAAACACGCTCTGCGTTTCGTATTTGCGATAGATCACCCGCTGACGCAAAAAAACGGAAGACAACAGGCCCGGCGTATACTCCCCGACATAAACAGGCGCTTTACGCATGAACGCATCTGGCAGCAGGTGACCATTCAACGTGGCTGCCCTTGCCATTTTACGAAACCGTGATTCAGAACCCGCCTTTTCCACAAAGGGATGAGCCGTGAAATAAGCGGCCTCTTCCGCCCGGCTTTGTTCCCGGCCAATCTCTTTCAGGCTTGGTGGGTAAGTGAGCGTACGCCGCCAGAAGGAAACACCTTTGCTCACGTCCCGTAATGCCAGAGTGATGGCCTTTGCGCTCTGATACCGGTATGAAAGCGCGCACCACAGGAAGCTGGCAGACAGCAGTTTCAGCGCTGCTGTAACGCTCCCACCGTCTTCCATCAGGAATACGGCCAGAGACGCCCGGAACCCCAGATACCGCGTGAACGCAGTTTCCTTGGACAGAAAATGGTCTGAAAAACAGGCAATACCATTCAGCGTAAACACATTGAAGCGGTTGATCAGCCCGAACAGAGCATCATCCCCGCGCACAAAAAACGGAAACGGATAGTAGTCCACCGCATCCAGCCGGAAGGCAAAAAACCACCATCCGCCATACACCGGATTTCCCTTGTCCTTTTCCAGCGCCAGCAAAGACGAAACTGATCGGACTTCCTCGTTTTGGTGCAGTGGACGAAACAGGCCCTGATGGAACTCCGCCCCTTTTTCCTGCACGCTCCAAGGTTTTTGTGCATCCAGCAACACGCCCGCCAACCCGATCTTTGGGTCTGGACTGTAAGAGAGCACAGCATAAGCGCGCCTGATGGATTCCACCTCGCACGAGATATCATCATCCATGAACAGGCAATGTGTGTAGGTGTTCTGATCTTTCAGATACAGAAGCCCGCGTGCAAAGCCGCCACTCCCCCCATAATTCTGGTTGGGAATGATCTGCGCCCCTTTCAGTTCAGTCGGGTCGAGAGTGTCCGAATTATCAACAACAATAAAATCAATAACCTGCTGATACCGAGGATCAGACAGCAATGCTTGCCGCACACGGGCAATGGAACGGGTGACGTACGCAACACGGTTGAAATGCGTGATAACCACACCAAGTTTTGGCTGCATCAATGGCGGAGCATCGGTGGCAAAACAAAGCTGCTCTACAACAGCCTGCTTCTTCCCTTTCAGGCGTAGAAAGAGCATGCCTTCCGCCATACCGGACCATTCCGAAACGGGAAGCACATGAGTGCGGGCTTGCGGCTCCTCAAATTCATGGGTTTGCAAGCAGGATGATGCCCCATCCGCAGCATGGTGCCACAGTTCCAGCACAAGCTGCCCCCGAACCCGAAGCATCAGACTCAACGAGTTGATCGTGCCCAGACTTTTCCACTTCCCGACAGACAGACCATTATAAAACGTATCGGCTGAAAGAAGCACATTATCAGGCAAGGAGAACCCTGTTCCTGAAGCTTCCACGCCAGGCATGCCGCCGCGAAAATACATTTCCGCGCAATGCTCAATATCTGCTTCAGGGCAAATAAGAGTATGCAGAACAGTGAGCATGAAAACGACTATCCCTTTGATCAAACCACCTGGCGGCGCACGAAGGCGGGCCTGTGTTTACCACAGAGCCTGAAACGCTGCTTGAAAAAGCATATTTTCAACCGTTTGAAAAAAATCAAAAGAGCACTTTCTCAGCACGCAGCAAAACGTCCTAAAGGCAACGGGGGTCTTTTCTAACCCTGGCAGGACTGTTCGCTCCCGCACCCGGCTTCTCAAGGACGCAAAGCCCATGCCCTGCTGACACACCACACAACGAACGCACACCTTGGCCGGACCATCAAGCCCCCTCAGAACGTTGAGCCTGTTTGGGAAAGCTCCCTCCGAAGGTGCGACTCTTTTTTCTGAGACCCTCTTCGATATTACCTGAGAAAATCACATAATAATGACTTAAATTTGTATTTTTAATTTAATTATCTACATACAATTCTAAATAATACATCAAATTACCATTGAATTTATTCTCCACAAACAACCACGCAACAATACCAGAGAAATATTTATCAGCTTTAATTTCATATCAGAAACAAATGAGCACCATCTCAGCCTTAATGTCTGTCTAGAACTCTCGTGGTTCTGATGGCGAAAATTGTCATGACTTACAAACACAAGCAGCGCATCCCTTTCCTTCAAAAACGTATTCGGGCTTAAGCAGGTGAAATGTATCCTGCACATCGGCACGGAAAAAACCGGATCAACAGCCATTCAGGATTGGCTGTACCAGAATGAAGCTGCACTCTCCGGGCACGGTATCGCACTCAGCCACGTCTTATGGTGCAATAATAACCGGGCTTTATGCAGCTATTTCCAGTCTTATCTGGATGACGCCATGTGGGACCGAGGCATCAGGACTGAAGAAGGAAAAGCAGATTATTTTACCGGCTTTCTGGAACGGTTCAGCCAAGAAATTGAGAGGTTACGGAAAAACCATACCGTTTTAGTCATAAGCTCCGAACATTTTCACAGTCGTCTGCAAGATCCGAAAGATATTGAAAACCTCAAATTATTTCTTCAACCTTTATTTTCAGAGATAAAAATCATCTGCTATCTGCGGGATCAATATTCTTTAAGGCACAGCCTGTTCAGCACGGCCATCAAACACGGAGAAACCACACCTTACGCCTTGTTTCAGGATGATGTGGATGACAGTGTTCCTTATTATAATTACCATTTAATGCTTTCAAAATGGGCCGATCAATTCGGCCAGAAAAACATTCACCCAAGACTTTTTGAACAAAAAAACTGGCGAGGATATGATTTGAGGAAAGATTTTCTATCTTTCCTTGACCCTCACCTTCCCGACAAAACAGAGTTCCATTTCGGGAAAGAAAGACCGAATAAAAGTCTCTCTCAGCCTCAAATACGCGTTGCACGACTCATTAACAGGATTTTTCCCAGATACAGGAAGAATGGGCAGTATTCATGGATAAGAGACAGGCTGATCTGGCTTGTTTGCCAGATACCGGGGCCATCACCCCAAAAATCAGACACCAGAGAGAAAGAGATTTTTCTCAAACGATTTGAGAAAAGTAACCGGGCGCTTTTTCAAGAGTATTTCAAAAGCGACAAAAACCTTTTCCTTGAATGAAGGCCTTTTAGACGGAGCGAATATATCTCGCTCCTCTGCGGAAGCTTCTGCACCAGAAAAAGGGCTTTACGGCAAACGACCTATTTTCCTGAAGCGTAACATGCCCACCGCCATACACACAGGCAACCTGGCGGATGCTTTGCGCTTGCAGATAGGAAAATACTTTATCAGGAGAAAGGAAGACAGGTATCCTTCAAGGACACCTATCTTGTTCGGGTCCATTAAAAAGAATGGCGCGCCCTGCTGGATTCGAACCAGCGACCCACAGCTTAGAAGGCTGTTGCTCTATCCAACTGAGCTAAGGGCGCGTGATGTTCGTTCCGGATACCGAGGAATAACCGGAAAATCAATGGGTCCAGTTCTGAATCCGATTAGAAGCAAAATTATCAGCATAGACTTTAGGAGAACGGATCCGTTCTGCAGGCTTTTCAACCTCAAACGCGATATGTTCCCGCTGCGCATAGGCTACAGCGTCATCACAGCTTGAAAAATAGAGCTTAAGCTGGGCACGCGTATCGCTGCTGCCAGTCCACCCCATCAGGCTATCCTGATGCCGTGGGGCGCTCTGCCCATATTCAAACACCCACTCCCGCGTGCCTGCCAATCCTGACTGACCTGCTGGCTTAGGCTGCCTGTAAATCCGTGCCGGCATCACAATGCCTCCAGATGTTATATGGTCGGGGCGCCCGGACTCGAACCGGGGGCCTCTTGTACCCAAAACAAGCGCGCTACCAGGCTGCGCCACGCCCCGAATGCAGCGGAACCTAAGCGGCATTCTTCCGGCTGGCAAGCCCATAACGGTAAAAAATCAGCTATCGCTTTCAATCGGCTTGCTGGCCAGCGGCGGAACAAACAGCGGCGCCGTATCCCACGGGAACAGAACCCAGGTTTCCTGCGGCACTTCCACCACAAAACGGTCTGTCAGCGCTTTGCCGGCTGGTTTGGCATACAGGCAGGCAAAATAGGCCTTGGGCAGACGTTCCCGCACCACGCGGGCGGTGACACCGGAATCAACCAGATCATCAATCACCAGAAAGCCTTCACCATCACCAGCAGCTTCCGGTGCTTTGATGATACGCGGCTCACCACGTTCTTCCTCATCATACGTCACCACGGAAATGGTTTCGACAAGGCGGCAGTTCAGTTCACGCGCAATAATGGCAGCCGGAATCAGCCCGCCACGCGTTACGGCCACAATGCCTTTGATCGGCATGTTCGCCACAAGCTCTTCAGCCAGCAGGCGGGCATCCCGGTGCAATTGATCCCACGTGACAGTCGCGTAATTTACGGCCATCTGGCGCTTCTTCCCTACTCAATATCTATCGTGACCAGATGATCCCGGCCCGTCCGCGGTCCTTCTGCCACTAGTGGCGGCTTTGCTGCAAACCCGTTTCCGGCTTTTCGGGCGTTTTTTCTGTCAGCAGGGCCTGTTTCAGCACATCAACGGCATTCCCCCACGCAACAGGCCTGAATCCGGCCCGAATAGCGTCTTCCTGTGCCGCCAATGCCTGTGGGTCATCCAACCAGCGTCTGATTCGCGCCAGAAGGTCCGTGCCGTTATCCGGATCAAACGCCTCTGCCAGCCCGCCACCGGCCTCGGGCAGAGAGGAGCGATCAGAGATAAGGCAGGCTTTTCCCCATGCCAGACTTTCCGTAACCGGCAGGCCCCACCCCTCGTAAAAAGAAGGGAAAACCGTAAACAGACAATTCTGATACAAATGAGCCATCAGCGCATCAGATGGCGCGTCCACCCACACCACATGCCCCTCCAACCAGACGCTGTTACGGATTTGCTGCATCAGATCATCCACTAGCCAGCCTTGGCACCCCGCCAGCACAAGTTTGGGCACCTCCTCGGCTGGGCGTTCCTGTAACAGCCGACGCCATGTGCGGAACAATACAGCATGGTTTTTCCGGGCTTCGAGCGTGCCGACACACAGCACATATGCCCCCAATCCGGCCACAAGACGTGCTTCTTCCGCTGTTGGGCGCGCTGTATTCGTCACAAATCCACTGCCCATGGGAAGCGTGATAACGGGCGCCCTCACAGTCTGCGCGTGCTGCGCGGCATACGCCAGAACATCCTGCCGCGTGGCCTCGGAGTTCGCAAAAATGACGTCGCACTCTGGCAAAACGGCTGCGTACCACCGGCGGAAAACGGATGGTAGACCGGGGCGGCACCACTCCGGCCACAGCAGGGGCACCAGATCATGCACCAACACAGCCGCACGCACGCCGTAACGCTCTTTGCTGCGATGCAACAACGCCCCATAAGCCGCATGCGTCCAAGAGGCACCAAGCGTAAGCACAACATCGCCTGCCCTTGGCGTGAATGTACCGTTCTCTTGCGCGGGGCTCCCTCGGCCTTGACGGTTGCGCCATTCGGCCTGCGCAACATCCTTTACAAACGTGCCTGAAGCTTGCCCTAAAGCCCCGAGCGCCTGCCCCGCCGCAAGCAGGCTCCGCACCATCTGGCCTGCCGGAACCCGCAGGGAGGTCGGGATGTGTTGCGCCATACGCCGCAAGCGGGAAACGTGCTCCGCGTTCTGGGCGGTGCCTGCTGTCACCATTTGCCCCGTAACCTGCGCAGCGGCTCCCCCTGCCAGACGCACGCTGATGGCCTCTACCTCCGCCCACGCCACCGGCACAAAGTCCGTGCCTGTGGGAGTGTGGCGCACAAAGCGAATGGCGGGCCATATGTGGGCATCATTCCGCAAGGCGTGGCAGATTTCCAGAACCACACGCTGTATACCACTGGGCCGCGTGGCGGTGCGGGCATATACAAACAGGTCTTCCACATCTATCCAGATGCGCACTGGTTCCTGCTGCATGAAACACGCTCCCTTTTTTACCCTCTGCGCAAAGGGTCGCTCGTTGCCCTTGCGCCAGTTCCACCATTCTCTCTTCAGCCCTGTCTCTGCCATATCCTCCGGTTGAGGGGAATAAAAGCTGGGGCATGCGGCTGATCGAGTTCCTTTAAGCGTCGAGGCTGTCTGAACAGCCTGCCAAAGCGGCCCCGCAAGATTTTTGAAACAGAAAGCACGGGCTTCTTTTGTCCTGATAGCCCCGTATCGCGCCGTTATATCCGCCTTTTCAGGCTTCAAATTCCTCTTCCTGACCTCACCCTGTAACTTTTCAAGCAGCCCCTCTGGGGAACATTTACAAGGCTGCTCACGTTACAATAGGTATATATTTTACACACCTTATAGGTCATCTGATGGTCGCTCACATATCCAGCCTCCTCGCCCCTGACTTTCCGGTCATTCAGGCGCCCATGGCTGGCGTTTCAGGCAGTGCGGTTGTGGTTAAGGCCATTCAGGCTGGTTTTCTGGGGGCATTGGGGGCTGGCATGATGGAGCCAGAAACAATCCGGCAGGAAATCCGCGCCATTCGCGCCGCCACGCCGGCCCCCTTCTGCGTCAATCTGTTCGTGCTGGAAGACCCCGCTTCGGGAACGCCCGATCTCGCACCCCTTAGCTGGCTGACTGATCTGTATGCCTGGCACAACGTTCCTTTCTCCATTCCGGAGAAATTTGCACCGTCCTTCCCTGCCCAGTTTGACGCTGTTCTTGCGGAAGCGCCTGCCGTGCTGAGTTGCACGTTTGGCCTGCTTTCCAAGGAGCAGGTCTCTGCGTGCCATGCCTGCAACATCGCCGTGGTCGGTACGGCCACCAGCACACCGGAAGCGCTGGCGTGGGCAGAAGTGGGGGCTGATGCCATTTGTGCTCAGGGCATTGAAGCCGGAGGGCACCGGGGAAGCTTTCTGACCGCGCAGGATCAAGGCATGGGGCTTATGCCATTGCTTCAGGAAATCCGTAGTACTGTGCCGCTTCCGCTTATTGCGGCAGGCGGCATTGCCACGGGCGGGGCCATTCTGGCGGTCTTGGCCCTTGGGGCCTGCGCGGCCCAGATCGGCACGGCCTTGCTGCCCAGCAGTGACCTCTCCCTGCCTTCGCCCTATCGCGCTGCTCTGTTGAACAAGCCTTTTGGCACAAGCACGGAACTGACAAACGCGTTCTCCGGCCGCTATGCCCGCGGCCTGCAGAATGACTTTTTAAGAACCGGGCGCGGCAAGCCGACACTGCCCTACCCCATACAAAATGCCCTGACCCAGCCCTTGCGCCGGGCCTCTGCCCAGCAGGATGGAGAACATCTCTCCCTCTGGGCCGGACAGGCTGTGCATCTGGGCAGGGATATGAGCCTTGCCGATCTGGCGACAACGCTAAAAACGGAGCTGAGAGAGGCGGCTCAAACGCTGGAAAAACAATGGTTTTCCGCTTTGTCATGAAACGTCTTCCTGCAAAATCTGTTTATACAGTTATGAAACTTGCTGATGACACACAGAGCGGCCGAAAGAGCCGCCTGCACTGGCGGAACAAAGGAAAAACCATGCCTGCGATCTCAAAGAACGTCGCAACCGCTGCCATTCTGACAATAGTGATAGCTCTTGGCGGGTGCGGAGACCGTTATAATACAGGTGCCCGCGCTGGCTCCGGCGCGTTGATTGGCGCAGGGGGCGGCGCGGCCATTGGCGCCATTGCGGGCGGCGGCGGTGGGGCGGCGGTAGGGGCTTTGGCGGGCGGAGCCACGGGAGCCGCGGTTGGCGCGGCAACCACGCCGCAGCGGCCATCACAGCGTCACCGTTAAATGCCGATTCGTCGGGTTCCGGCCTCCTGAGCAGAATGGCCCTGAGACTGTAGGGGAAGAGCAAAACGCCTCTCCCCTCCAGTCTTTCTCATATCGAAACGGGTAAGAGGGGAAATTTTGCCTGCATGCGCGGCTTTTCTGCCATAGCGCCCCCACGCGTCTGCCGCTAAAAGAGCGGGCATGACAACACAGCCTTCTCCCTTTGCGTCCTCCCCTATTGTGTTGGACCATCCCCTCATCCGGCATAAACTCACCCGTCTGCGGAAGGTGGAAACCTCAACAGCAGGGGTTCGCCGTCTGGTGCGGGAACTCAGCCTGCTGATGTGCTATGAAGCCACGCGGGACCTGCCCATGGAAACGGTGGAGATCACCACCCCGCTTGAAACCATGCAGGCAGAACAGCTTGCGGGCCCGGATGTGTGCTTTATCTCCATTCTGCGCGCGGGCAACGGCCTGCTGGATGGCATGCTGGATCTGGTGCCGTTTGCCCCAGTTGGCCATATCGGCCTGTATCGTGATCCGGAAACGCTGGAAGCGGTGGAATATTACCTCAAACTGCCCAGCCAGATTTCCTCCCGCCGGTGCGTGGTGGTGGACCCCATGCTCGCCACAGGGCACAGCGCGGCCGCCGCCCTGACACGCCTGAAGGAAAAAGGAGCAAAGCGGCTGCTGTTTGTATGCCTGCTCTCCACCCCGGAAGGCATAGCCTGCCTGAAAGAACACCACCCGGATGTGCCGGTTATTACCTGCGCCATTGATCGCGGGCTGGATGAACACGGCTACATTCGCCCCGGCCTGGGCGATGCGGGCGACCGGCTGTTCGGCACCAAATAGACCGTCACGCTTCCTCCGCCTTTCTCCTTTACACAGGTGAAAGGCGGGTTAGCCTTCCTACGGTTTTCTACTGCCCGGAACCATATGTCAGCCGATACACCGCCCCGGCTTTATCATCACTGATCAGCAGGCTTCCATCGGGCAAGGGCTGCACATCGGCGGGGCGCCCCCAGGAATGCTCATTTTTTTGAAAGCCGCTGACCACAGTCTGCGGTGCCAGCGGATTACCATCCTTGCCAAACGGCACGGCCACCACTTGATAACCAGACAGCCTGCTTCTGTTCCATGACCCATGCTCGGCTATGAACAGAGCCCCTTTGTAAGATGATGGAAACTGGGTTCCTTCATAAAACCTCAGCCCCAGTGCGGCCACATGAGCCCCCAGTTTAACGGCGGGCGGCGTAAAGTCCGAACACGCATATTTCTTGCCAAATTCCGGGTCCGGCACATCGCCCTGATGGCAGAAAGGGTACCCAAAGGACTGCCCGGGCGTTGTTACGGTATTCAGTTCATCTGATGGCAGGTCATCCCCCATCATGTCCCGTCCGTTATCCGTAAACCACAAAGCCTTTGTCTGTGGTCGCCAGGTAAAGCCAACCGTATTCCGGATACCATATGCCACATCTTTCCGATCCGTCCCGTCTGGCTCCATGCTGATGATGCGGCCAAACTGCTGCCCGACATTACAGATATTGCACGGTGACCCAATAGGCACATACAGGCGGTTATCCGGCCCGAACGCTATGAATTTCCAGGAGTGATCCCCTTCCTCATACGGAAGGTTATCGGCAGCAACCTCTGGTTCCGGCGGATCATCCAGATGGTTTTCTATGTCCCGTAACACCAGAATATGGGTGATGTCAGACACATACAGATCCCCATTATGGAAGGCGACGCCTGCGGGCATGCTCAGGTCGGAGGCGATGGTTCGTATCTTGGTAGCCTTGCCATCCTGAAAGCCGGAGAGCGCGTAAACTTTCCCCGCCGACATGGACCCGACAAAAACGGTTCCCCGCGCCCCCAAAGCCATTTCCCGCGCGCTTGGAACCGGGGCGGCATAAACCGAAATATGGAAGCCGGGAGGCACCTCCAACCGATCCACAGGGGGAGCGGCTATTGCTTCAGACAAGGGCAGGAGAACTGCCACACCACACGCCATACCCAGCCAGACAGACCGCATTCCTCTTTCTCCCCCAGAAAAACGCTGTATCGGCCATGATGTTCAGCAAACACAGCTTTGCACAACTGCAGCAACGCAGAAGCAGAAAAAAAAGATTACACGTTATGACGTTTTTCTGGAGAAAAAATGAATAAATGTCTTTTTTGACCAGAATTAAGCCACCAGACCATCAGGACAGCCAGAACCTCCGAGCAACGTATTTAAAAACGTCCTTTCCCTAAAGCTTTTTTCGCATATGCTCGCGCAGATCATTGCAGCGTTTGGCATATTGGGAGGCTTTGGACGCTGTGAAAAAATTGATCAGAAAAGCACCAGCCAGAGAAAAGAATGACACAACAGTCAGAATTTCCCCTGCAAGGGAGATGTTTTCTTCATAATGCAGGGCGGAATACCATAGAAGACTGATACTCAGCACTGCACCAAAAAACCCGAATACGCCAGTAGATTTCATAAGAGAGTCTTCAATGCTTTCAAATGCGGATGTCTCCTTCCACAAGTCAAAAAGCTGACGATCCACCTCTCCTACTGCTTCAGCATGCACAGCCTTGTCTTCAACAGTACGCTTGTGTGGGTTTTTACGGTAGATATCCAGTTCCTGCCGCGCCTTGGCAAAAACGCGCCTGCGCTCCTTGATGGCAGGCAGACTGATATCCACAAAGCTGAGAATAGCCACGTTCAACCCGGCTGAAAGTTGAACAACAGCCTGAAAATCGCCCCACGTCACAGCCATGCGGAACCGCCCCCATCTCCACTTTATGCAAACCAGCCCCTTGTTTAGTGTGCACCTACCAAGAGAGATAGAGCCCCCCGACATGCCAGCCATAACGCACCCTACGGCGTACTCAGGCGGTACTCTCTGCCCCCAAGCATGGGCCAGCGCATCTGTGCCTCTGGCTGTATAGTGCGGTGGTGTGAGGAATATGTTATGGCCTGAAGGTCACGCACGTCCTACGAAACGCCCCTCCGGGTGGCATTGCCGCCGCTCTCCCCTTGCTTTCTCACCCTCATGGCGCAATGGTGGCGCAATCAGCCCTCCCCCGATGGGACCAAAGGGCATTCAAGGGAGGGAACGTGATCATGAGCACAGGAAAGAAAACCGTCTTGATGGCCCTGATCGCGCTGGCGCTCTCTGGCTGCAAAAATTTCTATCACAGCAGTTGCCCCGGCTTTTACGGTGAAAATCCTGAGGCGCGTGACGGTGTAAAGTCTGTCATCCAGACCTGTAACTAAGAAACGGGCCATTAAAGCCCTGCCAGACAGGCACGGCGGAGCGTCCCGCGTTCCACTGTGCCGTGGCGTTATTGCAATGTTTCAAAATGGCGGATGATCCAGGACATTTCATAAAATAGTCCAAGCATGACAAAAGCCAGATGAAACCGACGATTGGAAGACACAATCGCAATACCGCACAAAACAAGATAAACGGGCACCCGAAACCAGTATTCGATTGAAAACATAGCGTAATGGGCTGGCCCCTTGATCAAGGTATCGATCAGGTCAAACACAACTGTCAGCCCAAAAAAGGTAAAGAACCATTTGCGGCGGGCAATAAAGAACTGCTCATACCCTGTATAGTCACTAATTGAGTCCGGAAATAGAAACGCGCTTAGAAAAAACAGAGTAATCGCGTAGATAATCAGAAACAGATAAGTCTCAAACGTCCAGACCGGCAGTTCAACCAGCCACAACTCCCACCACCAGAAATGGAGGAGCATCAGCAGCAGGGCCAGAACCCAGCCAATATGAACCGGGTAGATCCGTGTCTGATTCGGATGCTGAATGATACGAACCAGACCATTGAGCAGTCGGGTAACACTCAACCCGACAACCATACCCATAACGATGCGAACATGCTGAAAAATTTCAGGGGACGTCAAAGAGTGTGAAGGCATCCTCGGAAGGCTCCTGACCGGCAACTGTTTATGCGTTTCTCGTCCACCGGGGTCACATCACGACAGTTCAGACCATTCCGCCCTCCAAAGCCAGCCTGCAACATACGCCATGAAGCCTCTATTGATCACAGAGCAGTCATAAGAAAAACCAGCCAGCCGTACATCATATTTGAAAAGCCTTACAATGGCGTGGGGCCGGTGGGCGGCAGGTCGCCCCCCAGAACAGGAGGAGCGATCCTTTTGCGGTGAAACTGGCTAAGCCGATGCGCTGGCATTTCCACGGTCCAGAAAAAAACCGTGGCAACCAGAAGAGCACACACAATACTCACAACGGCCAGTTCCACCGGGGGCATAAACAGCCCGCACCACGCCACAACAGTCAGAAAAACCGGCAGATGGGTAATGTACAGGCTATAGGAAATTCTCCCCAGTTCCTGCCAGATACCGCCCCGCAACAAACGGCATGACCGGGATGCGGGATCACTGACCAGCGCGATCAGGGCACAGGAGCCAAGCAGCACCACACTATCCCGCCCTATGGAACAGCCAGCCAGAACCATCATCCAGGCCACAAACCGGATAGTCTTTCCTTTGGGCAACCGCGCGCCCGAAACCGCCATGGCGTAACCCGCTGCAAAAAAGACCGTAAAATAAAGCGTCGATGCAAGCCCGTTCATCAGACCTCTGCCCAGAGTGATATCCGGCGCCACCTCCCCCGAAAAAATAAGCACCACGGACACAAGGGCAGACACCGCAATGGTGGGTATCCAGGCCCGGCGCCAGATCACAACCAACGGCAGCAAAACAGAAATTCGCCATTCATGGGCTAAAGACCAGACTGCGGCATCCAGCGGGTATCCTGTTCCTGTGGCATCGCCAAGAAGAGCCGTTTCTTCAAACCAGTCCGTCCAAGTTGGCAACCGCCCCCACTGAGCCTGCCAGAAAAAGGGATTAAGCCGATGAGAAATGGGATGAAACCTGCATAAATGATAAAGAAGCAGGGAAAGCAGCAGGCCCGCGGTAATGGGCAGGCAAAGGCGCAGCGTTCTTCGCCAGTACCAGTCTGTCATTCTGAAGGATTTGCGCCGCTGCACAGCCAGAGTCAGCACAAAACCACTCAGCACAAAGAAGAACAGTACCGGTGCCCGTCCTGTTGCAATCATGCGCAAAGGCGTGTGAAGCAGCAGACTGTCTGGCAAGGCCCAAGGGGGCGGCCACAACCAGTGTGCATGGTGCAGCAGCACAACAACAGCCGCAATACCGCGCAGGGCATCAAGCTCTTCCCGGCGGTTACTCACCACTTTTCCTGCAATGTCCATTTTGAAATACTCACACGCCCACGGTTTTTATTATGTGCGGAAACGCCTGCTATTTTTTGTAATAAGTCTTTCAAACGCGTAGTCTGGTTCTGAAAAGAAGGGTCGGAGGAGAACATGCCGAGTAGCTGACCCTCAGGCCTTAACGGCAAAGACCGGGCACGGATTTACAAGGCGAAAAAAATAAATGGCGAGAGGGAAGAAAGAGACAGGAGACCTCCATTTCCCGTGGTGTTGACCCGCTTTATCCCCCCTATCTCTCCTGTCCCGCATCTTCTAACCTGAACGCTCTGGTTCTCCAGACCATTCTGTTTTAGCGAGGAGATATGTTGTGACCCTTCTGGAAACCCTGACCCATCGGCACACAACCAAAGCTTACGACAAGAACCGCAAAATTCCTGCCAGTATCGTGACTCAGTTATTGGAAGCGCTGCGCTACAGCCCGTCTTCCGTTAACTCGCAGCCCTGGCATTTCTTTGTTGCTGACAATGATGCAGGGAAAGCCCGGATTGCAAAAGCAACCAGTGGCGTGTTTTCCTTCAATGTAAACCGTGTTCTGGATGCCTCCCACGTTATCGTGCTCTGCGCGCGGAACACCCTCTCTCCCGACTATCTTCAGACACTGGGCGCGCAGGAACAGGCTGACGGCCGTTTTGCGACCGATGAAGCCCGGGATGTCGCGCAGAAGGGCCGTGCCACTTTTGTCGGCCTTCATGAGCAGGCTGGAGACGTGGCAACATGGGCGCAAAAGCAGACATACATTGCGCAAGGGTTCCTTCTGCTTTCTGCTGCGTTCCTTGGCGTGGATGCCACCCCGATGGAAGGTTTTGAGGCGTCCATTCTTGAAGAAGAACTGGGCCTGAAAGAAAAAGACCTGACACCGGTGGTTATTGTCTCGCTTGGATACCATTCCGATGCAGATTTCAACGCCCGGCTTCCCAAATCACGCCTGCCGGAACAGGCCATCTTTACACCCCTGTAAATGGTGCCTTCCTGACCGCGCATCCCCTCAAGTCTCACGCTTGAGGGGCCAATCCGGCGCAAGGACCACGACAAGACAAAACAGCCCGGAACAAACTGCCAGAAAAAGCGAGGCAGGAAATCAAGTCCGTTCAGGCTGTTTTCCTTTCATCTGATCCTGTTTGTGCAGTCGCATCTTTTGCAGATAGCGTCTTGCAGCCAGGCAATAGTCTGATCGAAAAAGCGGTCCAACCGAGCTTACAGTCCTCTTTGCACGTAAACGACGGCCTGGATCACCATCCTTCCGCATCCGCCTCATGCCGTCTGAGCGATCTTGTCAGGCTCAACAAGCCTGTGCCTGTCTTCAACACGCGACTTTTCAAGTCCCTCTCGCAGGAAGCGGATCATGCCTTCGACTATGAAGGGTAAGAGGATGGCGAGAAAAAATACTCCCCCATCACACGCTTCTGGCGAACCCCTGCCCTCCTTTTCTGCCAAGAGCCACTATGATGGCAGTTTCGCAAAGGGTGATTTGCGTAATGGTCGGTGGCTTTGACTACCCAAAATCTTTGAGAAAGCCTTCAATATCGTCGCTCATCAATTTTGGCATCCGCTCGCGTATCACGTCTTCAGGCCAGTCCCACCACGCCACTGCCAGCAAGCGTTCAATGATTTTTTCGGGAAAACGATATTTGAGAACACGCGCCGGGTTGCCGCCCACAATTGCATAAGGCGGCACGTTTTTGGTGACGACTGCACCCGTTGCGATAATGGCCCCGTGCCCGATGGTAACACCGGAGAGAATGGTTGCCCGTGCTCCAATCCAGACATCATTACCGAGAACGATATCTCCTTTGGTGGAATGATCGTCCGTTGCGTCTGCAGCCTCTGGCCAGAAACTACTCAGATCCTTGAAAGGGTACGTTGTCACGGTATCCGGCCGATGATTTCCCAGAATCATCAGCACTTCTTGGGCAATGGAACAATAATCGCCAATTCTGAGCCGGGCATACTGCGCTTCAATAACAACAGGTGAACCGTTAGCACCGTAACTGTGTGGGCCGATTTCCCACCCCCACTCATCTATTTCATGAGCAAGAGAATAGCGGAGAAGTAATGAAAAAGCGTTCTTCCCGTAAGACATTCAGCGGCCCCCTTTCCTTGATACAATTTGACCTGAACGGCGGTTTGAACAATCTGCCAAGTCAGTATGCAGGTCTTTTAAGGGCGGAATACGTTAAAATTTCGTGCCACCCGCCAGCGTCGCGCCTTTATATCCGCCTTTTCAGCCTCAAAAATCTCTCACCAGTCCTCCTGCTGACCGTTCAATTAGCCTCTTATCTGCGTCTGCAATTTCCCTCCGGCGTATCATTCCCCGGTCCACTGTCTCACAAACATTCCTGTCTTCCTCGCGACCATGAGTAGGAGAGCGGTGAATAAGCGTTCGGGGCTCTGTTTTTTGGGTAATTCATGTCGTCCACCGCAACGCCTCCTCCCTGACCAAAAGAGACGCGCTTGCAAGACGATCTTTTCATAAGACCATTTTCCGCCGTAAGCTTATCGATATGCAGAAGCACCTGATCGAGATGGCAACCACAGCACGCTCGTTCCTTGAGCCGGTGTGGATCGAATGGCACACCGCTTGGGGAGGCAAGCTTCCTGCTGTTCCGTCCCAATCTACGTGTGGTCGTAGCAGTCTGTTTGTTGTGAAAGCCCTCAGGCACGTTGGGATAACAGCAACCTGGAAAACAGGAGTGCCGCGCCACTCTGAAGACGGCCCTGAACTTGGGCCTATTGGCTTCCATGCAAATGGACAGTGGCAAAGTCACGCCTGGGTGGAAGCGTGTGGCTACATCATTGATATTACTGCCGATCAGTTCGGCGCTGCGCCCGTAATCGTCGTTCCGACAGGAGACCGCCGATATGCCGAGGGCACTGAGGATACAGCCCTCCCCGCTTTTGTTGCCAGTCGCATCAATGCTGTCGAGGCCATTTGGGCCCGCTGGCTGACGTATTGCGGTCAGACATAGTATCGGGTGGATTAGCATCCGGCGAGCGCCCAGTCGCAATACGTTATGAGCGCCGCTACCTGCTTTTCCGTCCACCCCCTTACGGCAACCGTTATTTTTTGGCTGCCGTAAAATCCTGACCCGAGGCCGCCCTATCCAGCTCAGGCCCAAGACATGGAGTAGTTAGATCAGCCCTTCTTCTTTCAGGGCTTTTTGAGCCGCTGGGCGAGCGAAGACTTTGTCCCGCAGGGCACTGACCTTGGGATAAGCCGAGATGTCGATTTTGAGAGGGGTCGTCCAATTCAGAATGACCGCCATAAGGGCGTCGGCCTGTGTAAAACCAACGGGCAACAGGTAGCCATTATCGCCACGATCAAGAATGGCCTCTACCTGTGCAAGACGACGCCCAATAAGACCCATCAGCTTTTCGCGCGTGGCATCCGGCACATTGGGGGCGAACAATGCCCCAATCGCGCCATGCACGTCTTCACAAAACCCTAAGGCTTCAAGCAGTCGATAAAACTCAAGACTATCTGGGACCGGATGAAATTCCGTGTTGTCAGACTGTTGGCCAATATAGGTAAGAACGGCAACATTTTGCGTTAGAACCACACCGGGAGCAATTTCGAGTGCCGGAACAGCACCACGCGGATTGATTGCTGTGTAGTCCTGATTATCGGCTGTCTTTTTCTCTTTCAGGTCCACCTTCACAAGCTCATGAGGCAATCTGGTCTCGTTCAGCATGATGTGAGCAGCGAGAGAACACGCACCTGGTGAGAAATACAGCTTCATAGTGACGCCCTTTAGTTTCAACGCTTCCGAAGGATGCAGAACGGGCAGACGCTCATCCTGCTACCGGGAAGCGTTGCACAAATACCCGGAGCTGAGAAGAATTGGAGCATTGCACTGATCTCTTGGCAGCCGGAACATGCCCCGCTCCTCTCAACCCCGACTATTTGGGCAGGAGGCGTGCGGATGACCACTCTACCCAAAGCCACCAGGACGCGCAGACTCAACTGGACTAAAAAAACACCAACTTCTTTTTGCCAGATTGCTACCCAGCAACCCTTTGCAAGAAGACGCATGAGAAGAACGTGCTTCTTCAGCCGACCGGCTTATTCTTAAATTTTATCGGAGAATTTTTACCCTGATGGCGGAAGGGGTGGGATTCGAACCCACGGTACGGTTACCCGCACGCCAGTTTTCAAGACTGGAGCCTTCAACCACTCGGCCACCCTTCCTGCATCAGGTCGAACGTCTTATAAACACGCCTTCTTTTTCTGTCTAGCGGGGGTGTGGGCAGAAACTGTTTGTAGGGTTTCACTGCCCTCACGCTTGCTCTTACGGGGTTGGAGTTGTAGAACGCCGTTCTTTAATACCCAATCCATTCAGGGACGAGTTATGAAACAGCAGGCGAACCTGATCCGGGCCGGACAGGTTATCGAGCATGATGGCCGTCGCTGGACGGTGCTGAAACAGCAGATCATCACCCCCGGCAAAGGCGGCGCATTCATCCAGGTGGAAATGCGCGACCTTAAAACCGGCAACAAAACCAACGAACGCTGGCGTACCGCTGACAGCGTTGAACGGCTGATGACCGAGGACAAGGAATATCTGTATTCCTACACCGATGGTGAAACGCTTGTGCTGATGGACCCGGAAACGTTCGAGCAGTACATGATCCCGGTTGATCTGCTGGGTGACCAGGCACCGTTCCTTCAGGACAACATGACCATCAACCTCCACCTTGTTGAAGGTGACCCGGTTGGCGTGGATCTGCCCCCGCAGGTCACGCTGGAAATTGTAGAAGCGGACCCCGTTGTCAAAGGGCAGACGGCAAGCTCCTCCTACAAACCGGCCAAACTTTCCAATGGTGTTAAAACCATGGTGCCCCCCTTCATTGAAGCGGGCGAACGGGTTGTCGTCAGAACAGAAGACGGCTCTTACGTAGAACGCGCCAAAGACTGACCTTTCAGCACCACTCCAGAGCAGGACAAAACACAGTGGCCATGCGTCTTTCCCCCGTCATGATGGTGATGCAGACAGCTGCCCAAAAAGCAGCCAAGCGTCTCCTGCGCGATTTCAATGAAGTCGAGCAGCTTCAGGTAAGCATCAAAGGCCCCGGTGACTTTGTCTCTCAGGCAGATCTTCGGGCAGAGCAGACCATACGCGAAGAACTGGAACGGGCTCGCCCGGGCTACGCCTTCCTGATGGAAGAATCCGGCGCTTCAGGCGGTGATAACTGGACGTGGCGCTGGATTGTGGACCCGCTGGACGGCACCACAAACTTCCTGCACGGCATTCCGCACTGGGCCATTTCCATTGGTCTGCAACGCCGCCTGCCTGATGGAAAGATCGAACTTGCAGCCGGGCTGGTGTACAACCCGGCCGCAGGTGAAATGTTCTGGGCGGAAAAAGGCAGCGGGGCTTACCTGAACGAACGGCGCATTCGTGTTTCCGCACGCCGGGACATGCATGAATCCGTGTTTGCAACAGGCATCCCCTTTGCCAAGGTCCCTGCACGGCAGCGCCTGCCCTTCGCCCGCGTGATGGGCCACCTGATGCCGCGTGTGGCCGGTGTCCGCCGCTTTGGTGCCGCGGCTCTGGACCTCACATGGGTTGCGGCTGGCCGGTACGAAGGTTACTGGGAATTTGGCATCAAACCGTGGGATTGCGCAGCAGGCATCCTGATCGTGCGTGAAGCTGGCGGTCAGGTAACTGACCCCGCCGGGCAGGATCTGGATGACATGCCGGACGATGTGATGATTGTGGCTGGCAACGCCAACATGCACGGCAAGCTGCTTGAAGTGGTTGCGGAAAGCCTTCAGGACGCCTGAAGCCACTTTTCCCATTTCCAGCTTTAAAGAAGGCCGCCTTCACATTTACTGTGGGCGGCCTTCTTTTTTAGGTGCTTCCACCTCGCGTTAAAAAAAAGAGACGGCAGACTGCCCTGATGGACTTTTCAAACAGCCCATCAGGAAACGCAGTACGGTTTAACAGATCAGCCTGACCAGCTTATTCGGCCTCTCCGGGTAGAGTGTCTAGAGGACGATGTGTGACTGAAGGCCGTGTTTGCGCCCGTCTTCCCCGCGTGCCACTCAACACCGCCCTTCGGCGTCCCACATTACTTTGCTCCCCATGAGACTGCGCCCAAACTTCTGAGGCTTTCTCTCACGCCGTTTCTGGCAGGGACGCCATATCAATCACAAACCGGTATTTTACATCAGAGCGCAGGACGCGTTCATAAGCCTCATTGATCTGATTCATTTTGATCATTTCGATATCGGCCGTGATGTTGTGCTTGCCGCAGAAATCAAGCATTTCCTGCGTTTCCTGAATGCCGCCAATGGCTGACCCGGCCAGGCTGCGGCGCTTGCCCACCAGTGTGAACGCCCCCACAGACATGGGTTTTTCCGGCAGCCCCACCAGCACCATGTGCCCATCCTGCCGCAACAGGCCCAGATATTCGTTCACGTCGTGCTCGGCAGAAACCGCATCCAGAATGAAGTCAAAGCGATTGGCTTCCGCTTGCATGGCCTCGGCATCTCGGGAAATCACCACGCGATGTGCGCCCAGCCGCTTGCCGTCTTCCACCTTGTTGGGGGATGTCGTGAACAACGTAACTTCCGCCCCAAGCGCCACAGCAAACTTGACTGCCATATGACCTAGGCCGCCCAGCCCGACAACACCAACACGGTGCCCTTTGCCCACCTTCCAGTGCGCCAGCGGAGACCACGTGGTAATCCCCGCGCACAGAAGCGGCGCAGCGGCGGCAGGATCAAGATTTTCAGGCACGCGCAGCACAAAATGGTCATCCACCACAATGCTGCGGGAATAACCCCCATAGGTATGGGCCCCTTCTTTCGGGAAAGCCGGGTCCGGGCTGTTGTATGTCCAGGTTGGCAGGGCATCACAATATTGTTCCAGCCCGGCTTCACAGGAATGGCAATGGCGGCAGGAATTGACCATGCAGCCCACACCCACCAGATCACCTTTTTTAAAGTGGGTGACATCTCCGCCCGTCTGGACCACACGCCCAATAATTTCATGGCCGGGCACGCAGGGGTAAAAGCTCGGCCCCCATTCACTGCGCACCGTGTGGATATCGGAGTGGCAGACACCACAATAGGCAATATCTATCTGCACATCACGCGGGCCGCAGTCGCGCCGTTCGAACGTAATGGCTTCCAAGGGAGCCGTAGCACTGGAAGCAGCATAACCAACACAGGAAAACACGTGTCTGTCCTTTTCCACTGAGAGCAAAAGCAGGCAGGCGATATCCATCCCTTCCCGCACAAAATACTGGGGTGATCATACGGTATCAGGCCCGCTTCAGAAACAGCGCACTGTGGGCATCAGGCTTTCACCATATGGAATAGCCTCTGGTTCGTACGCCCCAACTTGCGTAGAGTAAGGCTTCCATGCAGTCATCCTTTCCCTCTGCGCATGATGCGCCCGCGCTCACAGCGCATCATCGCGGCATTTCCGTGCTGACGGAGGATGGGGAATTTCTCACCCTTTCCATCGCGGAAATACGCGAGCGGCTGCAAACCATGCCCTGCCCGCTGGTGGTGCATGCGCCCGCCTTCGCCCGCAAACTGGGCCTGCATGCACCAGGCCAACCCTGCCCGTGGCTGGACCTGCTGGAACTGTTCGCCTTTGTCTATCCGGCCCGTTCCGTCGCCCCAACACCGCGTGGGCTGGCCCTCGCCCTTGGGGTAGAAGAGGAACGAATTGGGCAGGCGGAAGCTGATCTGCTCCCTCTTCTGACCTCCCTGATGCTGGCGGAACTCGCGCGCCACAAAAGCAGCCCGGAAGCAGAGTTTCTGGCCGCACTAACCGTCCGGCTGGGGCAAGCGGGCTGGCCTTGGGCGGGAACTGTCGCGGAAACGCTCGGCCTGCATGAAAAACTTGGACCACGCGGACAGTTGCCAGAAGACGCCATGCAACCAGGAGACGCCCTGCGCGTGTGGCGCGTGCTGCCCAAATGGGAGGATGTTGCCCCACGCCCGCCTCCGGCGTCTCATCCCATCACGTCAGCCGAAGCCCGCGCCCGCCTGACCATGCTACTGGGCGAAGGGGCTGAAAGCCGCGCAGGACAGGCAGATTTTGCCAGTGTCTCCACCGCTGCGTTCGAACCTCGCACCATGCGCGGCAATCCCGCCGTGGTGCTGGCGGAAGCCGGGACGGGAACGGGCAAGACGCTGGGGTATATCGCACCCGCCAGCGTGTGGGCGGAACGCAATGGCGGCAGTGTGTGGATCAGCACCTACACGCGCCACCTGCAACGCCAGATTGAGCAGGAAACGCACCGCCTGTTTCCGGATGACGCCACACGCCGCCGGCATGTGGTGCTGCGCAAAGGGCGCGAGAATTACCTCTGCCTGCTGAACATGGAAGAAGCCGTCAACAGTGCGGCCTCCCGCCCCGCAGGCGTGACCATTGCGCTGGCGATGCTCGCCCGCTGGGCCCGCGCCACCGCTGATGGTGATCTGACAGGCGGAGACCTGCCCGGCTGGTTTGGAGACCTGTTTGGCCACGGCAACATTACCGGCGTTGCGGACAGGCGCGGCGAATGTATTCACGGTGCCTGCCCGCATTATCAGCGCTGTTTTGTGGAACATACCATCCGCCGGGCGCGGGAGGCAGATCTGGTCATTGCCAATCATGCGCTGGTGATGGCGCAAGCAGCCTATTCTGAAAACGCCATGGCGGATGATTCGGAAGAAGGTGAAGAAGACAGCACGCCCTCCCGCTATGTTTTTGATGAAGGCCATCATCTGGCAGATGCGGCAGACGGTGCCTTTTCCGCCGAACTCTCGGGGCTGGAAGCTGCGGAACTGCGGCGCTGGCTGTTGGGCGCGGAAGGCCGCCGTTCCCGCGCGCGCGGCCTCAAGCGGCGGCTGGATGATCTGGTGGTCGGCCTGCCCAAGCTGGAAACACCGCTGGACGCTGCCCTGATGGCGGCGCACGCCCTGCCCGCCCCCGGCTGGTCCACGCGGCTGGCCGGAACAGAAGGTGAGAACGAACCACCGCCTCATCCCGCCGAAGACGTGCCTGCACAGGGAGAAGATGGCCTTTTCCCCATGGTGCAGAATGCCGTTGAGCCCGTGCTTGAGAACCCGACCGAGATGTTTCTCAAACTGCTGCGCCAACAGGTTCTGGCGCGCAGTCAGGAACGCGGGCGCGCAGACCATGCCTACGGCGCGCTGGAATGTGACCTGCACCCTTTATTGCCCGACCTTGCACAGGCCGGGCAGGCGCTGGCGCGGGCACTGGGGCGGCTGGCAGAACCGCTCCGCATTCTAGCGGAACGCCTGCACGCCCGTTTGCAGGATGAAGCAGAAAGTCTGGACAGCGTCACCCGAGGGCGAATTGAGGCTATGGTGCGCGCCTTGCGCCGCCGGGCCATTACCCGGCTGGACGCCTGGATTGCCATGCTGGACGCGCTGGATCACCCACCGCCAGCAGATGCCACCCCGACCCACATTCATTTCATCCGACTGGATCGTCGGGAAAAACAGCGCATGGGTGAGCAGGATGTAGGCCTGCACCGCCACTGGCTGGACCCCACCGTGCCTTTTGCTGCGGTTATGGCCATGCCTGCACAGGGCATGCTGATTACGTCCGCCACCCTGCGCGATCAGTCTGACACCCCGCGCAAACCCCCGACAGAAGAGGGACAGACGGAAGACCTTTACTCGGAAGAATCGGAACGTGCGTGGGAAGCGGCTGAAGCCCGAACCGGAGCAAACCACTTTCCGGCCCCCGCCATTCGGGCCAGCCTGAGTAGTCCTTTCGATTACGCCCGGCAGACGCGCACGTTTATTGTCAACGACATAGACCATGGAAGTATTGCCGATCTGGCTGCCGCCTATCGCACCCTGTTTCAGGCCTCTGGTGGCGGAGGGCTCGGGCTGTTCACCGCCATATCGCGCCTGCGCGGCGTTCACTCCCGCATTGCGCCTGCGCTGGAGGAAAGCGGCCTGCCTCTTTATGCGCAGCATGTCGATGCAATGGATAACGCAACGCTGGTGGATATTTTCCGCACGGAAGAACATGCCTGCCTGCTGGGTACGGATGCCATGCGGGACGGTGTGGATGTGCCGGGAAATGCCCTGCGACTGGTGGTTTTTGAGCGTGTTCCGTGGCCCCGGCCTGACATTCTGCACCGTGAACGGCGCATTCATCTCTCTGGTGGCGATACAACTGGATATGATGACCGGATTGCCCGCCTCAGACTGCGTCAGGCGTTTGGACGGCTCATCCGCAGCCAGTCAGATCGGGGTGTTTTTGTGCTGTTGGATCGCAGAACGCCTTCGCGCCTGCTCTCAGCCTTCCCACCGGGGGCCGAAGTGCGACGGATGGGGCTGGCGGACACAGCACGGGAAATTGAAAACTTTCTGCCACGCACGCCTCAAAACTGAACGGCGATGGCCCATCGCGCTCTGGACGCGACAACTCGGGGCGTGACAACATGCCTTACGAGGCGGCTTTGCATGCTGAAGTCAAAAGGCTGCGTCTAAACCCTCAGCAATCGGAAACAGCGTGCGTTTCCACCTGTAATGAAAGCAGAATAGAAAAGCTCAGCGCAAGGATATTGGCTTAAAAACACCAACATCATCCAACGCAGAAAAACTGCCGCACAAAACTGACAGGCTTTTCAAATAATTTTTGGAATAATCAAAATGTGTAGCAGAGACAAACAGGAACCACCAAGAATAACGACGTAGCGTTTTCTTGCCAGATCGTGCCACAGGTGTCAGTTGGCACGGCTTTAGCGAAACCAACAGACAGTCTCTGCAGAGAGTGCGGAGCAGGTTGCGTAAACGCCCTCGCCCCGCAGGCAGCCTTAGAGAGGCTTGAGCTCTGTAGCAGCCACTTTGCCGCGCTCTGTCACGAGTTCATAAGAAATCTTCTCATTCTCATTCAGACCACGCAGGCCAGCAGCCTGAACAGCGGTGATGTGAACAAAAACGTCTTTGCCTCCATCATCAGGAGCGATGAAGCCAAAGCCTTTGGTGGCATTGAACCATTTTACTGTACCGGTCGGCATAGGCGGGTAACTTTCCCTGATAGTCTCCTGCCGGGCAACCATATGCCGGCTACAGGACCCCTCTATCCGCTCATGAAGCGGCGGGAATGTCAATCAAAATACCCCGCCTGTGCGCGATTCCGGCAGTTTCAGCCCTTCAGATGCGCTTCCAGAAACGCCACACTGCGCTGCTGCGCCAGAAGGTAGGCCTCCGCGTTGAAAGACGAGCGTTCCGCGCAGCCAAAGCCATGCCCTGCCTCGTCATACACGAAAATTTCAATTCCCGGCTGCGCCTCCCTGATGGCGGTCACATCCATGTGAGGAATACTGCTATCCTGCCCGCCAAAATGCATTTCCACCGGGCAATGCGGAGTCTCGTTGCGGCTGGCGGCAATACCACCACCATACCAACAGACAGCGGCTGCAAAATCATGCGTATGGGTTGCGGCCTGCCATGCCAGCGTGCCGCCCCAACAATAGCCGATAATGCCCGGTTTGCTGCGCCCGCTGCCACGTTTATGCGCCAGCGCAGCCGCACTCGCCCGCAGATCCAACAAGGTTTTTTCCGGGGGAATCTGGGCACGAAGAGCCAGGCCCTGATCAATTCCGGCCTTGTCATACGCCAGCTCCGTCCCCGGCTGGGCGCGGTCAAACAGAGCGGGCGAAATCACATGAAAACCGCGAGCCGCAAAATCATCACACACATGGCGGATATGATCGTTCACGCCAAAAATTTCCTGCACCACAACAAGCGCATAGGGCAGATCCGCTCCGCCTGCCTCATAGGCTGAAAAGCTGTGTCCGTCCTCAGCCTGTAGTGTGATTGCATGCCCCATGGCGGCGACTCCTTTTGCGTGAAGTGTTAAAACTGGAAGAAAGTTTTCCACATTTCTTGACTCTCGGGGAGGACAAACCTATCTCCTGTTCTGGCACTCCCGGGGTGGGAGTGCTAACGCAACGCGGCGTTCGTTACGCGCGGTAAAAGCAGGTGGTGTCGCTTCCAGACAAGGGCGCCACCGCAGCAAAAATGAATGTGGAGCGATCCATAATGACGAAGTTTCGTCCTTTACACGACCGAGTAGTCGTCCGTCGTCTCGAAAGCGAAGAGAAGACAGTTGGCGGCATTATTATCCCTGACACGGCCAAAGAAAAGCCGATGGAAGGCAAAGTGGTCGCAGTTGGTCCGGGTGCCCGCAATGAGCAGGGGCAGATCGTAGCGCTTGATGTCAAGGCTGGCGACAAGATCCTGTTCGGCAAATGGTCCGGCACAGAAGTGAAGATCGACGGTGAAGAGCTGCTGATCATGAAAGAAAGCGACATTCTGGGCATTATTTCCGCCTGAGTGACGCCCTGATCCGCTTTTCAATATTTAACTGATCCTCACAGGAGAATTTCAATGGCTGCCAAAGACGTAAAGTTTGGTGGTGACGCACGCCAGCGTATGCTGCGCGGTGTCGACATCCTTGCAGACGCTGTTAAGGTCACGCTCGGTCCCAAAGGCCGTAACGTTGTGCTGGACAAGAGCTTCGGCGCTCCCCGCATCACGAAGGACGGTGTGTCCGTCGCCAAGGAAATCGAACTTGCTGACAAGTTCGAAAACATGGGCGCACAGATGCTGCGCGAAGTGGCTTCCAAAACCAACGATATCGCTGGTGACGGCAC
Source organism: Acetobacter senegalensis (assembly GCF_001499615.1). Lineage (NCBI taxonomy): Bacteria > Pseudomonadati > Pseudomonadota > Alphaproteobacteria > Acetobacterales > Acetobacteraceae > Acetobacter > Acetobacter senegalensis. The sequence continues at coordinate 419,752 of NZ_LN606600.1, forward strand.
GACCACTGCAACCGTTCTGGCTCAGGCCATTGTGCGTGAAGGCCACAAGGCCGTTGCCGCTGGCATGAACCCGATGGACCTCAAGCGCGGTATCGACAAGGCCGTTGCTGCGGTTGTTGAAGAACTGAAGAAGAACACCAAGAAGATCACCACCCCGGCTGAAACAGCTCAGGTTGGCACGATCTCCGCTAACGGTGAATCTGAAATCGGTCAGATGATCTCCGAAGCCATGCAGAAAGTTGGCTCCGAAGGCGTGATCACGGTTGAAGAAGCCAAGCACTTCCAGACAGAACTGGACGTGGTTGAAGGCATGCAGTTCGACCGCGGCTACATCTCTCCCTACTTCGTGACGAACACGGAGAAGATGACGGCTGATCTGGAAAACCCCTACATCCTGATCCATGAAAAGAAGCTGTCTTCTCTTCAGCCGATGCTGCCGCTGCTTGAAGCCGTTGTGCAGTCTGGCCGTCCGCTGCTGATCATTGCAGAAGACGTTGATGGTGAAGCGCTGGCAACCCTGGTTGTCAACAAGCTGCGCGGTGGCCTGAAAATTGCTGCTGTCAAGGCTCCTGGCTTTGGTGACCGTCGTAAAGCCATGCTGGAAGATATCGCTATCCTGACCGGTGGCCAGGTGATCAGCGAAGATCTGGGCATCAAGCTGGAAACCGTTACCCTGCCGATGCTGGGCACCGCCAAAAAGGTGCGTATCGACAAGGAAAACACCACCATTGTTGATGGTGCTGGCAAGTCTGACGACATCAAGGGCCGTTGCAAGCAGATCCGTGCGCAGATCGAGGAAACCACCTCTGACTACGACCGTGAAAAGCTGCAGGAACGTCTGGCCAAGCTGGCTGGCGGTGTTGCCGTGATCCGCGTTGGTGGCTCCACGGAAGTGGAAGTCAAGGAACGCAAGGACCGCGTTGATGACGCCCTGCACGCAACCCGCGCTGCAGTGGAAGAAGGCATTGTTCCTGGTGGTGGCACGGCTCTGGCCCGCGCTTCTGCCAACCTGTCTCACCTGCACTACCACAATGACGATCAGCGCGTTGGTGGTGACATCATCCGCAAGGCTCTGCAGGCTCCGCTGCGCCAGATCGCTCACAACGCTGGTGAAGATGGTGCGGTTATCGCCAACAAGGTGCTTGAATCCAAAGAATACGCTTTCGGGTTCGATGCACAGGCTGGCGAATACAAGAACCTGGTTGATGCCGGTATTATCGACCCGACCAAAGTTGTTCGCACGGCTCTGCAGGATGCAGCTTCTGTTGCTGGTCTGCTGATCACCACCGAAGCTATGGTGGCAGAACGTCCGGAAAAGAAAGCGGCTCCGGCTGGCGGCCCTGACATGGGCGGCATGGGCGGCATGGACTTCTAAGGTCCTTTTTCCTTACCGTTTTGGTAGGCGGCTCCGGCTGCGTTCCGAAACGGGCGGAAAGCCTGAAAGGCGAGTGGCAACTTTGGTTGCCCTCGCCTTTTTCTTTTAAAGAAACAGCATTTGCCTTCCCCACCCGTATCAGGAACAATAACGGATCGGGGCTGATGAGGATTTTTGGAGACTGAGGCCTCAGCCAGCCTCCTGCTTTACGGGGGAAATGAAACAGGCATGACAGGCAGCACACTTTCCAACCGCATTGCACAAGGTTGCGGAACTGAAATAGCGGATACGGTCATCAAGAATGTCCGGCTGTTTGATCTGGTAACCGGAGAGCTTATTCCCACGGATATCGCCCTGTGCGGGGACAGAATTGTCGGCACGCTGGACACGTACGAGGGCAAGCGCATTATTGAAGGCCGGAACCGCATTGCCGTGCCGGGCTTTATTGATACGCATCTGCATGTTGAATCTTCGCTGATCACGCCTTTTGAATTTGACCGCTGCGTCCTACCCCATGGTGTAACCACCGCCATTTGCGACCCGCACGAAATGGCGAACGTTCTGGGGCGGGCAGCGCTGGACTACTTCACGGAGGCCGCGACCCGCACCATCATGGATCTACGGGTCAATCTCTCCAGTTGTGTGCCTTCTACGGCGCTGGAAACCTCCGGCGCATGCCTTCGGGCCGTAGACCTTGCCCCTTACCGCACACACCCCAAGGTGATCGGCCTGGCGGAATTCATGAACATTCCGGGGGTTCTGAACTGTGACCCGGAGTGCATAGAAAAGCTGGAAGCCTTTGAAGGCTGCCACATTGATGGACATGCGCCCCTTATGCGTGGCCGCAAGCTGAATGGCTATCTGGCGGCTGGCATCACCACCGATCATGAAGCCACCACAGCCGAAGAAGCCTTGGAGAAAATCCGCAAAGGCATGATGGTGCTGATCCGCGAAGGCTCCGTCTGCAAGGATCTCAGAGCCCTCGTGCCTTTGCTCACACCGCAGACGGCACAGTTCTTCGCTTTCTGCACGGATGACCGTAACCCGCTTGAAATCGCCCATGAAGGCCATCTGGATTACCTCATCCGGCTTGCTATCTCTCTGGGCGTGGAGCCTCTGGCCGCCTATCGCTGTGCCACACTCAGCGCGGCACAGGCTTTTGGCCTGCGGGACAGAGGGCTGATCGCCCCCGGCCGCCGCGCGGATATTGTCCTGCTGGATGACCTGCGCGAATGTCGCGTTTCAGACGTGATCAGCGCGGGCCGGCTGGTAAATGATGCCCTGTTTGAAACACGGGATATCCTCCCCGCAACAGGTATTGGCAGCGTACAACTCCCTGCCCCCGTGACTGCCGTTGATATGCTTGTGCATGGTGATGGAACAGAACGCCCCGTTATTGGCCTGATACCGGGCCAGATCATAACGCCTTTCCTCAAGGCCGATCTGCCTACCAAAGAGGGCGTGGTGCTGCCAGATGTCACGCAGGATATTGCCGCTGTATGTGTGGTGGCGCGCCACGGGCATAACGACAACATAGGTCGGGGCTTTGTGAAGGGCTTTGGTCTGACCAGTGGGGCCATTGCCTCCTCCGTGGGGCATGACAGTCACAATATCTGCGTAGTGGGCATGGACCCGGCTGACATGGCAGAAGCTGTGAACCATCTGGAAAAGCTGGGCGGAGGCTTTGTTGTTGTGCAGCACGGCAAAGTTCTGGCGGATATGCCCCTGCCCGTGGCTGGCCTGATGAGCGATGCACCATTTGAAGTGGTACGTGACCAACTTATCACGCTCCGCGCCGCTGCGCGCACCCTCGGCTGCACGCTGGAAGAACCCTTCCTGCAACTGGCCTTCCTACCGCTGCCCGTTATTCCCCACCTGAAAATCACGGATTTCGGCATGGTCGATGTGAACAGAATGGAAGTGCTCTCCTGAACCCTCTCCTACGTCCCAAGAAAGCCATAGTCTCCCGTCGCCGTCCCTCTCACTTGTTTTTTTAAGGGGCTTTAGAAAGCGATTACCACCTCCCCAGACTGGAGGGCATGGGAGGCTGGGAGGCTGGGAGGCTGGGAGGCTGGGAGGCTGGGAGGCTGGGAGGCTGGGAGGCTGGGAGGCTGGGAGGCTGGGAGGCTGGGAGGCTGGGAGGCTGGGAGGCTGGGAGGCTGGGAGGCTGGGAGGCTGGGAGGCTGGGAGGCTGGGAGGCTGGGAGGCTGGGAGGCTGGGAGGCTGGGAGGCTGGGAGGCCATTTGAAAGGTCCAGTCCCAAGCAACGCAAGGGATTTTTGGGGCTAGAACGGGTTTTTGAAGAGCATCAGGATCAGGCGAAAGAAGGACCGGGGACAACAAACAGAAGCCTTTAGGGCGAACGTTTACCCACGCTGGTGAGAGAAACGTCTCTTGTTCCCTTGTCCCATCGGAATGAGGAAGCCCGTGTTCGGCGTGGCGAACAGAGTGCGTGTAAAAAACACACTCTGCTTCCACTCCCACTCCCTACTTTCTCTTAGGCGTGCAGATTGCAGGGTGCCTTAGCGTTGCAAGCCGCTCAGATAATATAGTCAATCGGCGGTAGCATCTGGTCCATGGTGAAAGCGGGCATGCCGGAGTGACGGGTGCCCACCTTGCGGGCCGGATTGCCAACGACGGTGGTAAAGGGCGGTACGGATTCCAGAACAATGGAGCCCGCTCCTATTTTTGCGCCTTCGCCAACTTCGATATTGCCCAGCACTTTAGCGCCAGCCCCGATCAGCACCCCGCGCCGTACCTTGGGGTGACGGTCTCCGCTATGTTTGCCAGTGCCGCCGAGCGTCACTTCCTGCAACAGGGAGACATCATCCTCAATAATGCAGGTTTCCCCCACCACAATACCGGTCCCGTGGTCAAACAGGATGCGCCTGCCAAGACGGGCAGCCGGGTGAATATCGACACCAAACAATTCGGACGCGCGGCTTTGCAGATGCAAGGCCAGATGCCGCCTGCCTTCATGCCAGAGCCAGTGCGCCACACGATAGCTCTGCACGGCATGAAAGCCCTTGAAGAACAGAAACGGCGTCACGTAATCCGGGCAGGCAGGATCACGCTCCCGAATGGCTACCATATCAGCGGCAGAAGCGCAGACAATTTCGGGCTGCGCTTCAAACCCTTCCATTACCAGTTCAGAGAGCGCATCTGCCGCAACGGAGCGATCCCCCAGCTTGCGCCCCAACAGGGCTGCCAGTGCGGAGGCAAAATCGGAGTGGCTGCGTATCCCGGTAGCCAGAAGGCCGCGCACCAGAGGGTCATTGCAGACGCAGGCCTGGGCGATCATCTGTTGCCACAGGACTTCCAGTTGAGGGCCGCACGCCATGCTGGCCTCATCAAAATGACTGGATAGAACAGAATTGGAATGCACCTTGTTCATCGGTGAGTTCTCTCCAGAATGAGAAACGATCAAATCCCCATGGCGTGGCGCACAAAGGCCTTGCGCAGCTTGGGAAACCGGTTGACGCCTGCAATACCCAGATCACGCGCCAGACGAATAACGGGATTGTTGTTGCTGAACAGTCTATCAAGTGTATCGGTTGCCGCAAGCATCAGCATATTGGCCGGACGGCAGCGCGCCTGATACCGCGCCAGCAACGCTGGGCCACCCAGATCCTCGCCCTTTGCGTGCGCAGTAATCATAATGTCACTCAGCGCGATAATATCCCGAAACCCCAGATTAAGCCCCTGCCCTGCAATAGGGTGAATGCCATGGGCGGCATCCCCAACAAGCAGCAGGCGCGTATCCGTGTAACGCTGCGCATATTGAGCAGAAAGCGGATAGGTCCAGCGCCGCCCCACCGGCGTCACCTTGCCCAGCCGGGTGTTCCCCATACGGCGTTCGATTTCGCGGGCAAACACCTCATCCGGCAGAGCGGCAAACCGTTCGGCTACGCCATCCTTATCACTCCACACAATAGCGGACAGATAGGGATGGCTCTCTGTTCCGGTCATGGGCAGTTGGGCAAAGGGGCCTGCTGGCAGAAAATGTTCCAACGCGCCGTTATCATGCGGGAATTCATGCGCAATGGCGCAGACAATGGCCGTCTGCCCGTAGGAGAGTTTGGTCAACGGAATACCAGCTTGTGAACGCAGGCGGCTTTTCCGGCCATCAGCCGCGACCACGACAGAAGCGCGGAAGGTCCGGCCATCGTGCAGCCGCACCGTCGCGCCATCGGCCTGCCGTTCCACAGTCGCTTCTGCCGGGGCCAGAACCGTCAGGTTGGGCTGAGTGTGCAAGGTTTCATTCAGAGCCACACGGAGCGCCCGTGCCTCCACCATCCAGCCGAACGGCTGAGAGGCATCGTCCCGCGTGAATTCCAGAAACAGGGAGGACGCTGGTTCGCCCGGCCGTCCGTCCGTTACCAGAATATCTTCAATGGGGCAGGACTCCAGCGGCAGAACCTCCCACACACCTGCTTCTTCCAGCAGCTTCTTGGGCCCTGCTGCAATGGCATAGGCCCGGCCATCAAAATCAGGATGCTCCATGGGCGGCAGGTCGGCACGGTCAATAATGGCGACCGTGATCCCTTCCTTTGCAAGCCGGCACGCCAAGGTTGCCCCAACAGGCCCTGCGCCGACAATACAGACATCAACATCCGGCAGCATCTGGCCTGCGGACGCGGTGTCATGAACAGCGGATGCGGTGGAGGCAACCATGGTCTTTATTCCTTATGCACATCCCCCGCGCGTAAAGCCTGCCCGGGGTTCTGAAGGTCTCTCTTCTACCCTACCCCCGCAGAAAGGCCAAAGACGGAGGCTCGTCAACGCCGGAAAAATCTGGCATGTTGCATCCGGAACGAATTTAACGCTCATAAAGCGTCCTGCCAGAGGGGAAGCTTTATGTCTGGAGCCAGAAGGAACACAGGCCAGATGAAGCTGGTGACCGCGATTATAAAGCCCTTCAAGCTTGATGATGTTCGTGAAGCTCTGGCCCCCCTTGGCATTCAGGGCCTTACTGTCTCTGAAGTCAAAGGTTTTGGGCGCCAGAAGGGCCAGACGGAAATTTATCGCGGCGCAGAATACCGCATCAGCTTCCTGCCCAAGATCAAAGTGGAAATTGCCGTATCCGACACACTGGTCGATCAGGTGATTGAAGCCGTGCTGGATGCCGCACACACCGGCAAGATTGGCGATGGCAAGATTTTTGTGAGCGAACTGGAACGGGTCATCCGCATCCGAACCCGTGAGACGGGTGATGATGCTCTATAGAGCTTCATTACCACCAAGCGCGTCTCTTTACCTCACATCACATTCTTTGGCTTTGGTTTAGCAGTTCGGCCCTCTCTCGTTCTTAGGTATTCGGGCCATCCGAAAAACTATGCTACTCTCCCCCTAAGGCTTATTTGAGGGTGAGTTATGGGTTTTCGTTCTGCTGCTGTTACCATGGTATATAATGAAGACAAATTCTTACCTATATGGATAGATTATTACGGTAAAAATCTAGGGTTCGAGAATTTATACATTATTGATCATGGATCAAATGATGGTTCCACGGCGAGAATACCTGGAAATGTCATCAAAATCCCTCGTGATAATTTTGATGATGTACAGCGTGTGGGTTTCATCAATAAGTTTCATGCGTCCCTCCTCACCTATTTTGACTGCGTGCTTTATACTGACTGTGATGAGTTTCTGGTACCACGCCCAACCCGTTACAACTCACTTGTAACTTATCTGCGCGAACAGCATCACGGGAACGTTGTGCGCGCAGTGGGTGTGGATGTGATGCCCAATGCCATGTTGCTGCCTCCGGTCAATTTTGCTTCAAACATACTCCCTCAACGCCCGTACGGCTTTATAACACCTTGGGAATCCAAACCTCTGGTGACCAAAGTGCCTACGGAATGGAGCCCTGGCTTTCATAATTGCAACCAGCCCTCAATTCTTGATGAAGATCTCTGGCTGTTTCACCTTAAACATTGCGATCTGCAACGCAGCCTGATGCGACTGAATCTCACACGATCAATGAAATGGAGTGAGCAGGGCGCAGCTTTTGGCCACCATCAGAGAAGCAGAGACGAAGATCTGATCCATCTCGTCCAAACTGTTGTGAACGAGCAGGAAGATGCCTCCCTTGATAGTCTCCCCATAACTTCACTTCTGGCAGAAGGTGGATACAGCAAGTTACGCCGTATCCCTGACATGTTTTTGCCCTGCCTCTGAAAACTTTCTGGAGCACCCAAGAAAATGGCAATCTGCTATCCTGGCATCACGGCTGGGTTGACCAATCAGAAAATCGCCCTGATTGGCCTTATCCATAAAGCATTAAGAGATAACACTCCTTTAGTTCTGCCTCAGATTGTTTCTTTTCACCCGCAGGGTGGAGCGCACGAATTCTGCAATTTTGATGAAATTTACCAGCGCGCGCCACTAGAGAAAGTTTTTGATGCCTTTGATATTCCCTACAGCAATCAACAATCCCAGGCAGAGACAGAAAATGTGGATGGTTGGCAATGCTTCTGGGAAGGCGCAGACCGATGGGGAGAAACAGGTCGAGCAGGCATGGCGGCACTCCCTGACCTAACCTGCCAGATTATCCGCCACCTTGTTCCGGCCCCTTTACTCTCTGACTGCGCAAAACTGCTTCTGGCCAAAGTTGAAGCGGCCAACATAGATTGCGCCATTCAAATGCGTATAGAAAATGATTGGCAAGGGTATTCCGCAGATGTGTTGCCCACATTTTCTGAAAAAGACGAAGATTACTGTCCCGATTTTCAAGGCATCATGCAGAAGGTAGTGGCGACCTTAGGGAAGGGGCTAAAAAAGGCTTACGTGCTGTGTGATGAAGGATGCCTACCTGTCAGTAAAGACATTATCCGTGAACATGTTCTTGATGCTTTCGGCATAGAGCTATTCTGGAAATCAGATTTTCTGCCTTCTGATCTCCTAAAATCCAAACTGGTCTCATCAATTCTCGATTTTGAAGTTGCCCTTCATCTTTCCACATTTGTAGGCAATAGCCGGTCAACATTTTCCTGCTTTGTGACTTTTGAAAAAATATGCCGAACGCTCACAGCCCCCACATCCCATTATATTTATAACCTTCCCGGCCCCTTTTTAGGTAAACGACGAGACAACGGGGCAATGATGGTGCCTCAACAAGCGATAGACACCTTGTACGGACGAGCTCCGTTAAGGGACATTCTCTCTTCTGATCTGAAATGGCCCTTGGCTTTAACTGCTCACGTTTCAACGCTCGGTGACTTTAAGAGTGAAACCTCCTCCGTAAAGGGTATACCATCAGGCGATCTCATTATTGATGCTTCATATCCCGTTGCCCGAAGTCTAGAAGGTTTCAGTCTCGAAGGCGGCACAGAGCTCCCAGACATAGAATACAGAACCCTTGATATCCATCAGCACGAAAGCGCTTGGGACAGCACAGGAACCTTCTGCGGCTCCCGTGGGCAAGCACGTCCTTTATGCGGCTTTGCCTTCCGCATTACGGGGCCCGCCAGCCTATCAGCTGATTGTCTTTATGCTGGACGATTCGACGGACATTCAGAAATTATATTCGCCCAGAATGGAGAATGGTGCCGCGCACCAGATGGTGCTCCTTTAACGGCTTTGCACCTTTTATTCCGCCCCAAAACAAAATCATGAAAAGAAAACAGTAATAGATATCAATCTATAGCGATAATATTTCATATGGAATGAATTTATAAATTTATTCCATATGATAGCCAGAAATAAATAATTCTATTTTTGTAAATATTTTAGCTCCCTTCCCGCTTCTGATTTTTATGGGAAGAAAAATCCGCTCCTGAGAAAATCATTTCGTTCAGGCTACGGTAAAAGAAAGAAATATGATATCACGACGTTCTGTCCGTGCCCTTTAATTCGGCACAAGCACTACAGGGAGAACAAGACTCCATGGCCTCGCGGTCCTTTACGGTTTCGCCTGTTTCAGGCGGTTTGAACAGGCAGGCAGTTATTTCCGCTTTGGTGGGTGGTATTCTGCTTCTTCCCTCCGGGCTTGCCCATGCTGCTGACGCCGAGCCTGCCATTGATACGGGTGACACGGCATGGATGCTGGTCAGCACTGCGCTGGTGCTGATGATGACCATTCCCGGTCTGGCCCTGTTTTATGCAGGCATGGTGCGCAAGAAGAACGTGCTGGCAACGCTCATGCAGTCCTTCGCGCTGTGCTGCATCATGTCCATTGTGTGGATGGTGGCCGGATATTCCCTTACCTTCACCACTGGCACGCCATGGATTGGCGGGCTCTCCCGCATGTTCCTCAATGGGCTGGGTGCTCACATCCATAATGGGTCGGATATCGCCTTCACCCTAGGGGCGGATTCTCCCAACGCCACGACCATGACCATCCCCGAGAGCATCTTCATGATGTTCCAGATGACGTTTGCCATCATCACCCCGGCGTTGATTTCCGGGGCGTATGCGGAACGCATGAAGTTCAGCGCCATGTGCGTGTTCTCCATCATCTGGTCTCTGGTTGTCTATGCGCCCATCGCCCATTGGGTATGGAGCCCCGTGGGCTGGCTTGCAGGCCTTGGCACAGCAGATTTTGCAGGTGGTACAGTGGTTCACATTAACGCCGGTATTGCCGGGCTGGTGTGTGCGCTGGTGCTGGGCCGCCGGAAAGAGTACGGGCAGGATGATCTCTCCCCCTTCAACCTGACCTACGCCATTATCGGGGCCTCCCTGCTGTGGGTTGGCTGGTTCGGGTTCAATGCGGGGTCTGCCGTTGGCGCAAATGGCCGCGCGGGCATGGCCATGGCCACCACCCAGATTGCCGCAGCAGGAGCCGGTGTTGCGTGGATGCTGGCCGAATGGCTGCGCACCGGCAAACCGACCGTGCTGGGTGTGATCTCCGGCGCTGTGGGGGGGCTTGTTGCCATTACCCCCGCTGCGGGCTTCGTGCTGCCCGGCAGCGCGTTGATTATCGGTCTGATTACCGGCGTTGTCTGCTTCTGGAGCGCGACCTCCCTCAAGCACCTGCTGGGCTATGATGACAGTCTGGACGCCTTTGGCGTGCACGGCGTAGGCGGCATTGTGGGGGCATTGCTGACGGGCGTTTTCGCTTACGGCCCGCTCTCCGCAACAGACACCAACCCCACGGGTATTGTGGGTTCCGTCCACCAGCTTGTGGTGCAGAGTGAAGCCGTGATTGTCACCATCCTGTGGTGCGGCGCCATTTCTTTCATTCTGCTGAAGCTGATTGACATGACCATGGGTCTGCGTGTCACGGCGGATCAGGAACTGGAAGGGCTGGACATGTCCTTGCATGGGGAACGGATCAACTAACCTCCGCCTGCCCTCTTTCAATTCTGAACCCCTCCCCGCGCCAGCCGCTGGGAGGGGTTTTTCATGTCTGGGCCGGATTTTGCTTTCAGAACAAGACGGTCGTTCCCAAAGACACAAGTTCGTCATATGCTACGGACAATACAGGGCGTGACGGCATAGGGCCGTGTCTTTCCAACCCTGGCTTTGGATGAGGTTTTGTCCGCATGACATCTTCTGCCCGCATTGCGCTGGCCGCACTGGCCTTGAGCTGCGCTACCGCGCTTTCCGCACCAGCCGCTCACGCTCTGACTGCCAAAGAGTGCCACCAGAATTTTGCCGCAGCGCGGACCGCTGGCACCCTGAATGGCAAGAGCTACAAGGAATTCAAGGCTGCTACGTGTGATGCACCGGCAACCACGGCCGAGACTCCCGCCACCAGCCCGGCGGCTCCTGCTGCCACCACCGGCACTACCCCCACGGAAGCTGCCAAGCCTGCCACAACCCCTGTCAGCTCAGCTGGCGTGATCTTCCCTTCCGCCATTGCGTCACAATACGCCAGTCTGAGCGCAGGCAAAGGCCGGATGAAAACCTGCCTGGACCAGTACAAGGCCAACAAGACGAGCGGTGGCAACGGCTCGCTGAAGTGGATTCAGAAGGGCGGCGGCTACTACAGCCAGTGCAACACCCGCCTCAAGGGCGGCTAAGCTGCCTTGCCGGAACATCCCCGTGGGTGTTCCGGCCTTTTCCTTTTACAACCCTTCGCCCGTGCTTCGAGAAAAGCGGAACGCTCCGCCTTACCGTTTGAGAGACGGCATGACGTACAGCTTGCCGGTCCGGTAAGAAATCCAGACTTTGTGCGCCGCAAACCAGTCTGATCCAAGCAGCATATCCACGGAATCCTGAATGGGGGCCACGGTCAGAACCGGGGCTTTTTCTTCTTCAAGCCCGTATTTCAATGACCGAAATTTGTGCCAGTGATACACCTGCCGGTGCCCATCCACACCGCTGGTAATTCCACCGGGATCAGCCTCCAGCATGGTGGATGTCACCCCCAGACGGGCCACAACGGCCTCTGAGACAATGCGCGAGCGCGCGCCGCTATCCACCAATGCTTTCAACGGCTTTCCATCCAGTTCCACCTGAATGGTCACGCGCCGTCCATCAAACTGCATGGGCAAAGCACGGTAGATCACATGCCAATCCTGCGGCCCGGCACACACAGCCGATGTTTTGCTGGTATCCCAGAACGTCAGCCAGCCACCGGCCACATCAAATTCCATATCATAGCGGGAAAGCAGATCTCCCCCCACCAACCCTTCTATTGGAGGCTGTGTCTGTGGCTTTCCGGGTAGATATCCAACAGGGATGGACAGCGGCCCCGTCTCCAGACCGCCCATTTTGAAGCTCTGCACAATCACGTTTGGCACCAGACGGCCTAGTCCCCCCGTACCGCGCACCACCGTATGCACGGAAGGATCAAGCGAAAGACCGAACTGGTCCGCCCCTTCAGGCGAAATCAGACTTCCCTCTGACCCGGTATCCACAATCATGCTTGCGGGATGGCCGTTGATCTCCACCGGCGCATTCAGAAAACCGGCATCATTCCGCAAGGGCAGACGCGCCACGCGCTCATGCTTGCACGCCCCTTCCGCCCCGCTGGCTGGCTGCGGCGCAAAAGCACTCACCACGGCCATCAACGCCATGGAAGATGCAAAAGCCAGATGGCGGGGAAAGGAGCGTGTGTGCGTCATGGCTCAGGCCAGTTCCCGCGCGAAGCGGTCCGTGGCATTCAACAATGCCGTCAGGATACCGGGTTCAAACAAGGCGTGGCCTGCGGCATCAATCAGATGAAACTCCGCTTCCGGCCATGCGTCATGCAGATCCCATGCTGTGCGGACCGGGGTGGCCATATCATACCGGCCCTGCACAATCACGGTGGGGATATGCCGGATACGCTCCACATTCCGGATCAACTGGCCTTCTTCCAGCCAACCGCCATGCACGAAATAATGGTTTTCAATGCGCGAGAACGCCAAAGCGTAATCGGCCTCTTCGTGCTGCTGTTCAATCGCTGGGGCAGGAAGAAGAGTGAGAGTCCGGCCTTCCCAAAGGCTCCACGCCACGGCAGCCTTGTGCTGCTCCGCCACATCGCCCGATGTCAGACGTTTGCGATAAGCCGCCATCAGATCACCGCGCTCGGCTTCCGGTATTGGGGCGAGAAAGTCTGCCCATTTGTCTGGAAAAATCCAGGATGCGCCTTCCTGATAATACCAGAGCAGCTCAGCTCGGCGCAGCGTGAAAATACCCCGCAACATCAGGGCCTGAACACGGTCGGGATGCGTCTGTGCGTAGGCCAGCGCCAGAGTGGACCCCCACGAGCCGCCAAAAACAGCCCATTTTTCCACGCCACACTGTTCACGCAAGCGTTCAATATCCGCCACCAGATGCCACGTGGTGTTGTTCTCCAAACACGCATGCGGGCGGGACCGCCCACAGCCGCGCTGGTCAAACAGCACAATGCGATACAGGGAAGGGTCAAACAGCCGCCGTTGAGCCGCATTGCAGCCGCCCCCCGGCCCCCCATGCAGGAAAACCACCGGAACGCCATCCGGGTTGCCACATTCCTCCCAGTAAATCTGGTGGCCCTCACCTGTATCCAGATAGCCATGTTTGTAGGGATCAATCTCTGGCCACGGGGCGCGGTAGGCGGGTGTCATGAGGTGTGGGGTCCTTCTTTTTCCAAAACTGGTTCGGAGCGCGGTGCAGAAGCAGCAGAGCGCGAGTCACCCTGAACGCCGGAACCGGCCCGAGGGTGAGCACGGCTCCAGACATCCAGCAATCGCGCCTCATCAGCCAATGTATAGCGCTGTGTGGTGGAAAGGCTGGCATGGCCGAGCAATTCCTGAATCACACGCAGATCCGCCCCGCCTTCCATCAAATGCGTGGCGAAGGAATGGCGGAGCGCATGGGGCGTAACATGGTCTGGCAGGCCAGCCAGCCCACGCCATTCCCGCATGGCCTTCTGCGCCACGCCGGGCTGCAGCCGCCCCCCGCGCACGCCGGGGAAAAGCGGCTCCCCGGCCAGAGGAGACGGATGATGTTTCAGCCAATGCTCCAGCGCCTGCTGCACCTGCGGCAACACAGGCACCAGCCGTTCCTTGTTGCCCTTCCCCTTGATGCGCAACACGCCGCTGGATGTCATAACACCCAGATCACCCACATTCAGGTTCAGCGCTTCTGAAATACGCAGCCCACACCCATACAGCAGCAGGAAGAGTGCCCCATCCCGTTGCTGCGCCATATCCGTATGGGCAAGAGCCGCAATATCTTCCGGCACGGCTTTGGCATCCTGCACGCTCAGGGGCCGAGGCAACGGCTTTTTAGTGCGCGGCGTCGCCAGCAAACCAACTGCCGGGTTTTCCACCCCGTGCCGCCGCGCCAGATAGCGGAAGAAAGACCGCACAGCCGAAACCCGGCGCGAGCGTGTGCGCGCCGCGCGGTCTGGTGTGCTCTTGCGCACCGTGGCACTGGCGGCCTTTGCCTGTTCATGCGCAAGCCAGGCCCGCATATCCCGCAGGCTTATTTTGGCCAGCCCCGCCATATCTGGCAGGCCGTTCAGATGTTCGGCCATGAACCCCAGAAAACGGGCCAGATCAGCCCGATAGGCTTCAACAGTCAGCGGTGAAGCGCGCCTTTCCGTGGTCATCCACGCCAGAAAAGTCTGGACGGCCTCTTCCGCAGTCATGCTTCCTCCTACACCTCTGAACGGTCTGGCCGCACCTGAAACAACTCCTTACTTGGTCAGAGTTTTTCTTCTCACGCAAGCACTGTTCTTTGGCCGCACAGCCGCTTAAACAGGAACACATGGTGCCAGCTTCCTTCTCCTCCCTTCTGCCTGAGCCGGACAGCCCGACCACCCCGGCGCGGCAGCGGCAAAGGGTGTCTGTTCTGCTGCCCATGCCGTTTCCCGGCCCGTTTGATTACGCCGCCCCCGCCGAGATGCCGCTGAAACCGGGGGACATTGTGGTGGTGCCGCTGGGCCGCAGGCGTGAGACAGGCGTGGTGTGGGAATCAATCCCCGCCCTGCCCGCAGATTTTGCCCCCCCGCCACAACGCACGGTAGAAGCGGCCCGCCTGCGCCCGGTGGCTGAACTGCTGGACCTGCCGCCTCTTTCTGCCGAACTCCGGCATTTTATTGACTGGGTAGCGGCCTACACGCTCTCGCCCCCCGGCATGGTGCTGGCCATGACCTTGCGGCTGCATATGCGGGGTGTGCCCACCCCAAGCACTGGCTGGCTGGCCGCCTCCCCTTTGCCAGAAACTCTGCGCATAACCCCCGCCCGGCAAAAAGTGCTGACCCTGCTGCAGGACGGCACGGCCCGCACCACCACGGATATTGCAAATGCCGCAGCCGTGGGGCCGGGCGTAGTGAAGGGGCTGGCCGATGCCGGAGCCCTGAAAGCCGTCAAACTTGGTCCGGAACGCCCGTTTGATGCGCCGGACCCGCACCACAAACCACCCGTGCTGGAAGGGGAGCAGGCAACCGCAACCGCCGCCCTGCGCCAGACCGTGCAGGAAGGCGGCTTCTCCGTCACGTTGCTGGAAGGGGTAACGGGTTCAGGCAAGACGGAAATCTATCTGGAAGCCATTGCCGCCTGCCTTGAACAGGGCAAACAGGCACTGGTGCTTCTGCCTGAAATTGCGCTTTCCGCCCAATGGATGCAGCGCTTTACCCGCCGTTTTGGCACCCAGCCCGCCATCTGGCATTCTGAAATTGGGCAGCGCGCCCGGCGGCTGACATGGCACGCAGCAGCGGATGGCAGCGCCACAGTGGTGGTTGGCGCACGCTCCGCCCTCTTTCTGCCGTTTGAAAAACTCGGCCTGATTATTGTGGATGAAGAACACGAATCCCTCTTCAAACAGGAAGAAGGGGTGATTTACAACGCGCGGGACATGGCCGTGGTGCGCGCGCGGCTTTCCGGTTTTCCCATCATGCTGGTATCTGCCACCCCCAGCCTTGAAACGCTGGCCAATGTGGAAGCTGGCCGGTACCGCCACCTTGTTCTGCCCTCACGCCATGGGGGAGCATCGCTGCCGGAAACCCGGATTCTGGACATGCGGGACCACCCGCCACCACGCGGGCTGTTTCTCTCCCCCGCCCTGACAGAAGAAATGACCGCCACCTTTGAGCGGCAGGAACAGGCCATGCTGTTCCTCAATCGCCGGGGGTATGCGCCGCTCACCCTCTGCCGCGCCTGCGGGCACCGTATGGAATGCCCCCATTGCACCGCATGGCTGGTGGAACACCGGGCCAAAAAACTGCTCTCCTGCCATTATTGCGATCACACCGAGCCCATGCCCCCCGCCTGCCCCACCTGTGGGGCGGAGAACAGTCTGACCGCCATTGGCCCTGGCATTGAACGCATTACGGAAGAAGCCAGAAACCTGTTTCCCGATGCCCGTATTCTGGTGATGGCGAGCGATACGCTCGGCGGCCCTGCCGCTACGGCGGAAGCTGTCGCCAAAATCTCTCGTCGGGAGGTTGATCTTGTTATCGGCACGCAGATTGTCGCCAAGGGCTGGCATTTTCCACATCTGACTCTGGTTGGCATTGTGGATGCTGATCTTGGCCTTGGCGGCGGAGATTTACGCGCTGGCGAGCGTACCATCCAGCTTCTACATCAGGTGGCAGGTCGAGCAGGGCGCGCCAGCACACCGGGGCGCGTGCTGTTGCAAAGTTACACGCCGGAACACCCGGTAATGCAGGCACTTCTGTCTGGGGATTTTGATGCCTTCATGGCGCAGGAAGCCGCACAGCGCCGCCCCGGCTTCTGGCCGCCTTATGGTCGGCTGGCGGCCCTGATCATTAGCGCGGAAGACGCCAGGGAAGCCGATGCAACGGCCGCCGAACTTGGCCGTAAAGCGCCGTATGGAGAGGGCATACAGGTGCTTGGCCCTGCCCCTGCCCCCATTGCCGTTCTACGCAACCGCCACCGCCGCCGTATTCTGCTGCGCACTGTCCGCAGCATTGCGGTGCAGCCCATCCTCCGCCGCTGGCTGAGCATGGTCAAACCCGGCAAAGGCGTGCGTGTGGACGTGGATATTGACCCGGTCTCCTTCCTGTAATGAACCAGGAAAGCCGAAATAACCAGAAACCTATTACACTATTACTGCAATAATACGCACGTGCTCTCCCTTCCTGCCTGAACAGCCTGTGTTTATTGTCAGAAATGTCGGTCCACACCAAAACAGTCAGAATCTGTTTTGTGAAAGAAAGAACGTGTCCGCTATTTTGAATGCCGCACGATCAGTCATTTTATAAACATAATTTTCTCTTCAATAGAGCCGCGAGCCTGTTTGAAAAGCCAGCAGCCCGATGGCTGGACCAGCGCTGGAAAAACAGCTTACAAGCCATACCGCATAAACCACCATGCGTCTCACCGCCCTGAACAGGCACACCCCTAACGGCAGGACACCACCGGCATATGATGGACAGGCAGCTTTTGCAGCCCGGAAAAACATGCTGGCGTGTTGAGGATGCCGACCGTTTTTCCGTTATTATTGATGCTGCTGATTATTTTGTGGCGGCCCGTCGCGCCATGCTGGAGGCCCGGCACAGCATTCTGCTGCTGGGCTGGGACTTTGACCCGCGCATAAAATTTGGCGAGCCCGAAAAAGGAGAGCCCGCCACGCTGGGTGAGTTCATTCTCTGGCTTGCAGAAAGAACACCCACGCTGCAAATCCGGTTGCTCCGTTGGGATACGGGTGCACTCAAGTCCCTGCTATGCTGGCGCTCACTGCGCACCCTTGCCCGCTGGGCCATGCACCCCCGTATTACCTTGCGGCTGGATGGAAAACACCCGTTCTCGGGCTCGCAGCATCACAAAATTGTCGCCATTGATGACCAGCTTGCGTTCTGTGGCGGAATAGACATGACCGTAGGGCGATGGGATACCCGCGCACATCGGGATCATGACCCCCGACGCAAAAGCCCGGATGGCACAGCCCTGAAACCCTGGCACGACGCCACCAGCATGTTTGATGGAAAAGCAGCCCGCGCCATTGGAGATCTGGCCCGTGACCGCTGGAAGACCGTAACAGGCGAATGCCTACCCCTACCCGCCAGCCGACACACATGCTGGCCCGAGGAGTTTACCCCCGCCTTTGAGACCGTAAAGCTGGGCATAGCCCGCACCATTCCCAAAATGGAAGACACAGCCCCCTGCCATGAAATTGAAGGGGCCTATCTGAGCCTCATCGCCCGTGCACAGCGATTCATTTATGCTGAGAGCCAGTATTTTGCGTCCCGAAAGGTGGCGCACGCCATTGCAAAACGCCTGACGGAAGAAGACGGGCCCGAAATAGTCGTCATCAATCCGCTTTCAGCCGAGGGTTGGCTGGAGCCTGTGGCCATGGATACCGCCCGCGCCAGACTGGTTGAGGCGTTGCAACGACTGGACACGCATGGCCGCTTCCGCCTCTACCATCCGGTAACGGAGGGAGGCGCGCCCATTTACGTTCATGCCAAGGTAACAGTGGTTGATAGCGATATCCTGCGGGTTGGTTCCTCAAATTTCAACAACCGTTCCCTGCGGCTGGATACCGAATGCGATGTCCTTCTCTGCACGGATGAAGGGGACAACGCATCATCTGGCCCAAAAATTGCAGCACTGCGGAATGATCTGCTGGCCGAACATCTGGGCGTCACCCCCGATCAAGTGGCAGACCTGCTGGAGCAGACAGGCTCCCTGATTGAAACCATTGAGCGCCTGCGCTCCCCCGGCCGCACGCTGACCCCTTACCGCGTGCCCGCTCTGTCAGGCATTGAGGAATGGCTGGCTGACAATGAAATTCTGGACCCACATGGGCCGGACGAGATTTTTGAGACGCCGGGCCGAAATAGCCTGTTCAAAGGATGGGCCGCCCTGCGGAGGAAGTGCCGCTCGCGCGGCTGATTCCCCGGCGGCACGCTCGCCGGTGTCGCACTCTGGCAGCCCCAAGGGGAACAAAGGGGTAAAGCCAGACAAAAAAAAGCGGGACCATGCCCGCTTTTTTCATACCGAGGCTATGAGGCCTTGGGCTTATTTTTTAGGCTGCGCGGCATCATTGGCCGGCTTGGCCGTGCTAGTCAGGACAGTGGTAATGGTGTCCCGCAGTACCATGACGCGCACGTTAGGCGCAATTTCAACTTCCACCTCGGCAGCGTCTTCCCGGCTTTTCTGCACAACGCCCACTACGCCACCGGCTGTAACAATACGGTCACCACGGCGCAGGGTTTTCAGCTCATTCCGCAGTTGCTTCTGCCGCTGCTGCTGCGGGCGAATCAGCAGAAAATACATGATGGCGAACACCGCCACAAACGGCAGAAAGGACATAATGCTGGACATGCCGCCGCCCCCTCCGGCCGTTTGCGCGTAAGCTGTGGAAATAAAGAAATCAGACATTATGGCGGGCCTTCCAGAAGGCTGGTTGCATCAACAGAGTGGCTGACCATAATTTTCGCTGCTCGCGCGTCAAGCGTCTGTGTGCGGAATGGCGCTTTCTTCAACGCTCATGTTGGCTTAGGTTTCCGGCCAAAGACCCCGTTGTAAGCTGTAAGGACCCCAGACTGATGGATATGACCACACCCCAGCTTTCTGTTCTGGAACGTATTGCCTCAGCGCTTGAACGCCTCTCTCCCCCGCCCCCCAGCCTTGAGGGCGTGGACAAGGCCGATGCGTTTGTGTGGCATCCGAAGGGGGAAAGCTGCTGCCAGTGGCCCATGTGGCGCATGTGCCCGTCACCCTGCTGCAGGGCGTGGACTCCCAACGTCAGACGCTGCTGGACAATACCGAGCACTTTGCGCGCGGTCTGCCCGCCAACAACGCCATGCTGTGGGGGTCTCGCGGGATGGGCAAATCCTCACTGGTCAAGGGCGCACATGCACTGGTCAACAGTGTGGACGGCAAACCGTGCGAACCCGGCAAGGGCCGCGTGGCGCTGATTGAAATTCAGCGGGAAGATCTGGCCACCCTGCCGGAGCTTCTGGCCATGCTGCGTGAAAGCCCCCGCCGGTTTATCCTGTTCTGTGATGATCTGTCCTTTGAAAAGGAAGACCGTGACTACAAAGCCCTGAAATCCGTGCTGGATGGTGGCATTGCGGGCCGCCCGGAAAATGTCCTGTTCTACGCCACCTCCAACCGCCGCCACCTGATGCCGCGTGACATGATCGAGAATGAACGCGCAACTGCCATCAACCCTTCAGAAGCCACGGAAGAGAAGGTGTCTCTCTCTGACAGGTTCGGGTTGTGGCTGGGCTTTCACGCTTGCCCGCAGGATGTGTTCCTTGACATGGTGCGTACCTATGCGAGAGAACGCGCCCTTCCCATCAGTGATGAGGATCTTGCGGCTCAGGCCAATATGTGGGCCATTACCCGCGGTGGGCGCTCCGGCCGGGTGGCGTTTCAGTTCATTGAGGATCTGACAGCCCAACTGGCGGAAGGCCGCTAGCTCCTTCTCATACTGCCTGCCCATAGACCAAGGAACCTGCTTTATGGCCCTCCCCGTTTTTGGAGGTATTGCTGCTGAACCTGTTGATAGCGTAGCCCACATTATCCAGATTGCCCTGACACCTGTGTTCATGCTGTCGGGCATCGGAACGTTGCTGAACCTGTTCAATACGCGGCTGGCGCGCGTGTCAGACCACATAGAACAGGCCAACGCCCTGCTGACGGATGATAATGATGACATGGTCCGCAACAGGATCCTTGAGCGGCATCTGGTGCGCCTGCACCGCCGCACCCTGATGCTGGATGCCGCCATTCTGGCCGGTGGCCTTGGGGGAGCAGCCTCCTGCGGGGCGGCGTTTGTCCTGTTCATGGGCAGCGTGCGGGACTCTTCAGTGGCAAACTGGCTGGTGTTCCTGTTCGGCGCGGCGCTGGCCTGTACGGTGGGCGCGCTGGGCCTGTTTCTGGGGGACAGCCTGATTTCCTGGCACGGCCTGAAGCGTGAAGGCCCGCTGCCCCGCCCCACGCCAAAAACAGCGTAACGACGCGCTATTGCTTCCACGCCTTGCCTCTTTGTGTGATATGAGGTTGCATGCGTCGCGATACGGCAGCATCAGAGTGACGCAGCCCTGGTATTCATTTGATTGAGGCGAGATGGACCACACCGTTCAGACCGATACCCCAGCCCAAACCGAAACGCACGGCGCGGATCCCCTTAAAACGGACCTTCGGCGCATCCGGTCCAATCCGGATTTCTGGTATCCTGTTGCGTGGTCGAAGGAACTGAAGCCTGGCAAGACCATTGGCACACGGTATGCGGGCACGCCTATTGCCTTGGTCCGCCCGGATGAAGGGCCGATTTTCGCACTTGAAGATCGTTGCGCTCATCGTCAGGTACCCCTCAGCAAAGGCAAAGTAAACGGACAGTCCGTGCAATGCTGTTACCATGGCTGGGCCTATGGCCGTTCAGGCCGCTGCATTGATGTGCCTTATCTGGGCAAGGGCAAACTGCCCAACGGCGTGCGTACCTTCCCCTGCCGGGAACAGGACGGCCTGATCTTCATCTTCCCCGGTGATCCGGAAAAAGCGGATACAGTTCCGCTCGCTCCGCGTCTGGCCCGTGTGGGAGACGCTGGCTACAAGACCCGCTCCTTCGGGCGGGAAGTAAAATGCCACTACAGTTTCATGCATGAAAACCTGATGGATATGAACCACCAGTTCATGCACATGAAGCAGATGGGCCAGATGCGCCCGCGCTTTCTGGGCCAGAAACGCGAAGCCGGTCTGGTGGAAGCGCGTTATTCCTTTGCCCGCACAAGCGGCAAGCAGCCTTTGGGTGAAGCACTGATTTTTGGCGAGCGTCGGGATTCTTCCGAGAAGTTCCAGCACCGCGATGTCATGACCATCCGCACGGAATATCCGTATCAGACCCTGCGCATCCAGACAGGCGATGAAGACCCGGTGATGGATCTGTGGATTGTCTATACCCCGCAGGATGCTGAGGAACTGACAAACCGCACATTTGGTCTGCTCTCCGTCAAGCGGCCCAAAATGCCGGGTGTTCTGGAACTGGCATGGCCGTTCCTTGTCGCCTTCACGGAACGGATTTTTGCCGAAGACCGTGAAATTGTGGAACTGGAACAGAACGCATGGCGCGAACTGGGCGGAGACCACAATGTGGAGGTCTTCCCTGTCATCAACGCCCTGCGGGGCCTGCTGGCAGAATGTGGGGTTCCACCCGCACCCGCCAAAAATGCATGATATCGTCTCGTTGATGCTTGAGGCGCCGCCCTACCGGCTGCGCCCCCTTCTGCCAGATGATGCCACTGCCCTCCACCGCCTAGTCAATGACTGGGAGGTGGTGCGCATGCTCAGCCGCCTGCCCTTTCCCTACCCGCGTGAACTGGCGGATGACTGGATTGCCTCCACCCTTGACCAGCACCGGGCACGGGAAGGCTACCATTTTGCCATTCTGGACGCGCAGGACCGTTTTCTGGGCTGCGTGGGTCTGCGCATTGAAACCCTGCCACAGGTGGGGGGCGTTGGCGTACTGGGCTATTGGGTTGGCCGCCCCTACTGGGGGGCTGGCGTTGCCTCCAAGGCCGCAGGCCGCGTAGCCCGCTGGGCCTTTGCCAATCTGGATATCACCCGCCTGCGCGCCACTGTTGCAGAAGATAACGTGGCGTCCGCCCGCGTGCTTGCCACCGTCGGGTTCAAGCCCATTGGCACGGACAAACAGATGTTTGTGGCGCGGGGCAAGGACTACCCTGTGCAGATTTTTGAAATGACACGCGCAGACATGGATCACACCACCCACCCGAACCCGGAGCCTGCCACAGTGCGGCGGCTTGTTCTGGTTTCCGCTGCGGCGCTGATTGACAAGGAAGGCCGTATTCTGCTGGCCCGCCGCCCGGAAGGAAAAAGCATGGCCGGGCTGTGGGAATTCCCCGGTGGGAAAGTGGAAGCCGGAGAAACCCCGGAAGCCGCGCTGATCCGTGAACTGGAAGAGGAACTGGGGCTGGACGTTTCACGCGCCTGTCTGGCTCCTTTCACCTTTGCCTCACACAGCTACCGTGCCTTTAATCTGCTGATGCCGCTTTATCTGTGCCGCAGATGGAGTGGCACCCCTACACCGCGTGAGGGACAGGCGCTGGCGTGGGTTGCCCCAAAAGATCTCGGTCAGTATCAGATGCCTGAAGCCGATTTGCCGTTTATTCCGCTCCTTCAGGAACTGCTGTAGCTTTTTCCGTATCCGCCAATCAGGCGGCGCAGAGTGGGTGAGAGAACATTTCTCTCTCCTCAGCTCTGCCGCACGGCGCGGAGAAGTTTTTCCAGCAAGGCTGCCGGGTCATACAGGATGCGGCAGCCGTCAGACACAACCCGATAAGTGCCCCCGTCCAGTGGGGTTGTGTCTGCCCATGAGGGCAAACCGAAGCTCAGTTCAACTTCATCCCCTTTTGCCGCAAACCAGACCCTGCGGGACCAGACCGCGCCGTGATCTTCATCCTGTATTTGCTGCGGCAGGCCCATCTCTGCTGGCCATGCAACATCCTGCACCCACGCGCCATTTTCACGATAACCTTCCGGCGCGGTGGTCAAGATCATGATGTCCATATCAGACTCAGCACGTGCCGCGCCTCTGGCATAGGAGCCGACAAGAGCCACGCCCTGAACGGTGGGCTGTGTCAAAGCCCATGAGACCAGAGCCTGACATACGGCGGGCGCATCCATCTGCTTTCTCCTTGAAACGCTTGTGTCATCCTCTTTTATGGAGGCTGCTTGTAAAGGTTTTTATCAAGCCTCCCTCTCGGCACAACGCTGGTGCCGCTCTATTCCACTCTTGACGAAACACAGAGCAGTTCGCATAACCATTTCTGTCTGGTGCTTTTATTTTCCCGCGCTGGGCCCTCGTGATTTGTACGGCCGGCTTGCGGCGAGGTAAAACAGACGCGCTAAAGAGGCTTTGGGCAGGCGTGTCCTGTCCCATGGTTTCCACGGTCAGATGAGCAAGTATGACTGAAGCGGAAACACCTCATTGTCCGTGCTTCTCTTCAGGCCATCATGAGCAGGAAAGAACCGGATACCTCATTATGAGTGAAAACAAGACCCCTTCCACCTGGCGCCCCGCAACCCGCCTGCTGCACGCAGGCCTGGAACGCACGGAATTTGGTGAAACCAGTGAAGCCGTGTTCCTGACCTCAGGCTTTGTGTATGACAATGCCGAGCAGGCCGCCAAAACCTTTACGGGTGAGGTGGAGCACTATCAGTACAGCCGCTTTGCCAACCCCACCGTTACCGCGCTGGAACGCCGCCTGGCCGACCTTGAAGGCGCGGAAGCCTGTGTGGCCACCTCCACCGGCATGGGCGCAGTTTCCTCCGCTCTGCTCTCTCACGTCAAGGCTGGTGAACGGGTTGTGGCCTCCCGCGCGCTGTTTGGCTCCTGCCACTGGATTGTGGCTAACCTGCTGCCCCGTTACGGCGTGGAAACCGTGTTTGTTGATGGGTCAGACCTGAACGCATGGGCAGAAGCCCTTTCCAAACCCACCGCCGCCGTGCTGCTGGAAAGCCCGTCCAACCCCATGCTGGATGTGCTGGACATCCGCGCCATTGCAGATCTGGCCCACAAGGCAGGCGCGCTGGTTGTGGTGGACAACGTATTTGCCTCCCCCATTTACCAGAAGCCGCTGGAACTGGGGGCTGATGTGGTTGTGTATTCCTGTACCAAGCACATTGATGGGCAAGGTCGCGTTCTGGGCGGTGCCGTGCTGGGCCCCAAGGAGTGGATTACCGAAACACTTCAGCCCTTCACCCGCAATACCGGCAACGCGCTATCTCCCTTCAATGCGTGGGTCATGCTCAAGGGGCTTGAAACACTCTCCCTGCGAGTGGATGCCATGACGCGCAACGCTGCCGCCGTGGCTGATTATCTGGCGCAGGCACCGGGTATTGTCAGCGTCCGGTATCCGGGCCGCAAGGATCACCCGCAATATGAACTGGCCCAGCGCCAGATGTCTGGCGGCGGTAGCCTGGTGGCGTTTGAAGTGGCAGGCGGGCAGGAAGGCGCATTTGCGTTCATGAACGCGCTGCAACTCATCGCCATTTCCAACAATCTGGGGGATGCGCGTTCTCTGGTCACCCATCCGGCCACCACCACCCACATGAAGATCGGGCCGGAAGAACGGGCACGGCTTGGCATCTCCGATGGCGCCATCCGCTTCTCCGTCGGGCTGGAAGACAGTGCAGACCTGATTGAAGATCTGGCCCGTGGCGTAGCGGCCCTGCCCCGCAGCTAAACAGACCGAGCTTACTCTCCCTTTCTGCCGCGCCGTGGCAGAAAGGGCACAGGCGGCTTCCCTGCTGCGCGTGTTCATGATAGGGGCAAAGCACAGTTGCTGCCTGTTTTGGCACTGCCTTCCTCTTTTTTGTGCACAAGACACGCCATTCCACGCATCAGGAGCAGGAGAACCCATGTCCGACTGGTCGGCTTCACCGCCCATGTCCCATGATCCGGAAGACGCCTTGAACGAACTCTTCTCTTCAGTTCCGGCCTACGAGGCCGTAACTGAGGATGTGCGCGTCTGTGTGCAGGTGTTCTGGCTACCCGACCAGTCTGAACCTGATGAGCACATGTATTGCTGGGTGTATCGCATTCGCATTGAAAATGCAGGCTCCGCCACTGTGCAACTCACAGAACGCACCTGGCACATCACGGATGCCTCCGGCCGCACAGAATATGTGCATGGAGAAGGCGTGGTGGGTGAACAGCCCGTCATCCGTCCGCAGAACGGGTTTGATTATACCTCTGGTGTGTCCCTCACCACGGCTGGCGGATTCATGCGTGGGTCTTACCACATG
Source organism: Acetobacter senegalensis (assembly GCF_001499615.1). Taxonomy (NCBI): domain Bacteria; kingdom Pseudomonadati; phylum Pseudomonadota; class Alphaproteobacteria; order Acetobacterales; family Acetobacteraceae; genus Acetobacter; species Acetobacter senegalensis. Next base: position 445,227 of record NZ_LN606600.1, read on the forward strand.
CGGGACCTCAATTCAGGCCGCCGGTTTGAAATCGCCATTCCGGCCTTCAGTCTGGATAGCCCGTTTCAGATCCGGCAGATCCATTAGCCCCCCCTTCATTCCATAAGACAATTGCTGGAGCTTGGCATGAGCAGCGACTCTCTGCCCGAAAACGATAACCGTCCGTCACGCACGGAAGCCGAACAGGCCGTTCGCACCCTGCTGCGCTGGGCCGGGGATGACCCCACCCGTGAAGGGCTGCATGATACCCCGTCCCGCGTGGTGCGTGCGTATGAAGAATTCTTTGAAGGGTATGAAACAAACCCCCGTTCCCTGCTGGAACGCACGTTTTCAGAAGTGGAAGGGTATGACGAGATTGTCCTGCTGCGGGACATCCGGTTTGAAAGCCACTGCGAACATCATCTGGCCCCCATTATCGGCCGTGCTCACGTAGCCTATCTGCCGCGTAGCCGGGTTGTGGGCATTTCCAAGCTGGCCCGTGTGGTGGATGCCTTCGCCCGCCGCCTGCAAATTCAGGAACGGCTGACCGCCCAGATTGCCAACACCATCAACGATGTGCTGGAACCTCATGGCGTTGCGGTTATCATTGAATCCAGCCACGAATGCATGACCACGCGCGGCGTGCATCGCCCCGGTGTGTCCATGGTTACCAGCAGCATGCTGGGCGTGTTCCGCACCAATTCTGACACGCGGCGCGAACTGATGGCCATGCTCAATCGTCCCAGCGCCTGCGAATACTGAGAAACGACTGAAAGGCCTGCCTGATTTGTCTGGCAGGCTTTTTCTTTCTTATGGCAGGGGCTTTTTAAGCCCCAAAAGGGCCACATCGGCCCCGCGCCTGCTTTTTTCCAAGACAAGTTCCACGGTCAAAGTAGCCGTCTCCTCTTTCCAAGGGACGCCGCCGCCTTGGCACCCGTTTGCGTTTTCTTGAAACGCCGATGCCCTGTCAGAAGGAAATCCTTCCTCACGCTTGCCATAACCTGCTTGAACAAACGTGATGAACACCGGGCCGGGCAGGTATATCTGCCTCAGCTACCGCTCCTGATCAGTCGGGAGCTCTTTCGGTCACGTGATAGGTAATGGCCACGCGATCATCATGATGCGGGTAGCGCACTTCCGGCACAATCGTCACGCCGATGTTCTTCTTCACATACATGGCCTGCACGGATTTTTCATCACTCAGCACTTCTGCTGGTGTGACGATGCCGCCGGGCTGAATGTGAAGCGCCTTACGCAGGTTAGCAGTGGAAATATGCAGGTTGCCGGTAAAGTCCGCGCTTTCCAGCTTGAGAGGACGGACCGGATCAGCAGCAGCGCCCGTTTCCTCAACCGTCCACTCCACAATCACGTCCTTGCCGTTGATCTTGAGGTTCTGGTGGAATTTCCCGCCCACATTTTCCTGCTGGTAGACTTTCATCACATCCTGCAATCCCTCGGTAATGCGGGATTGGGAAATGGTGTCTCCAACATGAAAGGGTACTGCCGCCATCAGACGGTTTGAGGGAATACGCTGGTTACCGGCAATGGTGAGCTGCTTCAGAACCAAGGGCTTATTGACGGGCGGGAGTGCCGTCGTTTCCTTGCTCTGTGGCGTCTGGGATGGTGCATCAGACGGCGGGATGGAAGTTGGCGTTTGCGCCCATGCCGGAATGGCTGCCCCCAGAAGAGAGAGCCCAATTACGGCACAAGGTACGGCGTTACGCATCAAAACTGGCTCCATCCTGTTGAAAATACACCGTTATGATGCACAACAGGATGGAGATGCCAATGCACTAAATAGAGACTGATGCTCCCAAAACCGTGATGAACTGCGCCAGCCAGGCGGGGTGCGCCGGCCATGCAGGCGCTGTTACCAGTTCGCCATCAGTCACGGCATCCGTTACCGGAATATCGGCATAGGTCGCGCCCGCCAGTTCTACTTCCGGGCGGCACGCCGGATAGGCAGAAACCTTACGCCCCTTGATGATATCCGCCGCGGCCAGAAGCTGCGCGCCATGGCAGATGGCTGCCAGAGGCCGATCAGCAAAGGCTTTGACAATCTCGATCACGCGCGGGTTCATGCGCAGATGCTCCGGTGCACGCCCACCGGGCACAACCAGCCCAATATAATCATCCGTATCAACGTCCTCAAACGTGGCGTTGAGCGTGAAATTATGGCCGCGTTTTTCGCTGTAGGTCTGCGCGCCCTCAAAATCATGAATGGCGGTTATCACGCTGTCCCCTGCCTTTTTGCCGGGGCTGATCACATCCACTTTGTAACCCAGCATCAGGAGCGCCTGATACGGCACCATGATTTCATAATCTTCAACATAGTCGCCTGCCAGCATCAGCAGTTTTACAGCATCATCAGCCATGGTGGTCTCCTTCGCTCAGATGTTCCCGCAGGCGGGGCATCAGTTCCACAAAGTTGCAGGGACGGTGCCGGCTATCAAGCTGAAACACCAAAATATCGTCCCATCCGTCCTTCACAGCGCCCGTGGAACCGGGCAGCGCAAACAGGTAGGTGCCGTTCGCCACACCCGCCAGCGCGCGTGACTGGATTGTGGACGTGCCGATTTTCCTGTAGGATAGCATCCTGAAAAGTTCGCCAAAGCCTTCAATGCGCTTTTCAAGGACGTCCTCAAACGCTTCGGGCGTCACATCCCGGCCGGTCACACCTGTACCGCCGTTGGTTATGACAACATCAACCAGAGGATCGTTTATCCAGTTTCTAAGCTGTTCTGTAATCTGCTGCACATCATCCCGCACAATGGTGCGGTCCGCCAGCACATGACCCGCGCCTTCAATGCGGGAAACCAGTGCCTGGCCTGATGTATCGGTCTCCAATGTACGTGAATCCGATACAGTCATGACTGCAATACGCACCGGCAGAAACGGGCGGGTTGTATCAATCTTGCTCATAAGAGTGGGGTTATTCCCTTTAGTTTCTGATGCAGCAACGCATCACTCGTCAAAAAAATACAGACCAGCGCCCGAAAATCACCATCAAACACGCATATTGGGAACCAAACCATGTAAAAATGTTTTAATCCGAACCCCGCCCTCTCCAAAAACGAAAACTTTACTTCGGCGAAGTTTCTTTAATCCACGAGAAAAAATCAACACATCATGGCACTCTCTTCTCCTGGCCTTTCTTCCTTTTGCGCGCTTTCCCTTACCTGTCTGCTTGTTTCGGCCTATTCCGGTCAGGCTCATGCCCAGATCCTTACGGGCGGCAACAGTTCGGTCGGGCTCTGGCCCAGTCTGGAAGCCAATAATGAAGCCAGCCCGGTAGAAGATCCCGGCCCTCTGTTTTCTGCCCCCTATGGCCACAACCATTTTTTTGGGGACTGGTGGGGCGCACAGCCATGGCTGCTGGACCACGGCATTCATATTCTGGCTGACGTGCATGAAGAACTGGCAGGCAACTTCAAAGGGGGCCGCAAGCAGGGTGTCACCAACGCCGGGCAGGTTGGGGTGGAACTGGATGTGGACTGGGGCAAGCTGACCAACACCAAACTGATGGACGGGTTCTGGACCCACATGATGGTGGTGAACGGCCACGGGCGGAACCTGAGCACGGATTACATTGGTGATTCCATTGGCGGTGTGCAGCAGATCTACGGTGCGCGTGGGAACGTGGTGGCGCATCTGGTCTATCTGTATGGGGAGCACTCCTTCCTGAACAATCATCTGGATATCAGTGCAGGCTGGATTCCGGTTGGCAGCTTTTTTGCCGCCTCCCCCCTCTACTGTATGTATATGAACGTGGCGGTGTGCGGTAACCCCGCCCCCAACAAATACACGGAAGGCAACCGGGACTGGCCCTCCGGCAACCTGGGTGCTGTTGCTCGTGTCATGCCCACAAATGACACTTATATTATGGCTGGTTTGTTTGCCGTTTCTCCCCATGCCTTCAACGGTGGTATTTCCGGTTGGGCATGGGCACAGGACGGCTTGGGCAAATTTTCAACCCCGGTTGAAATCGGCTGGATGCCGTCCTTCGGCAAGGACAAGCTGGTAGGCCATTACAAAGCCGGGTACAGCTACGATAACTCCAAATACAAGGATCTGTATGAGGACGTGAACGGCAACCCATGGGTGCTGACCGGCCAGCCTGCCCGTTACCATGCGGGCCGTGCCAGCGCCTGGGTGCATGCAGACCAGATGCTTGTGCGCAACGGAGAAGGCCCCACCAACGGCCTGATCGCCATGGCTGGCTATATGTGGACGGACGGCAAGACCACCGCCATGTCCCACCATATCTGGACCGGCATGCTGGAAACCGGAAAGCCATGGGGCCGCCCGCTGGACAGCATTGGCGTCATGTATCAGTGGCTGAACATGAGCCGCACGGTGGCCTTGCAGCAGGAGGCCTCCATTTTTGGTGGCCAGCCCTTCCAGTCCAACCAGTGGGGGCAGGTATGGGGCGTGCAGTCGCACGAAAACATTTACGAATTCTTCTATAACGCCCATGTGGCCAACGGGCTGACCCTTCAGCCAGACTTCCAGTATATCAACCGCCCCGGCGGCACCACCACCTTCCATGATGCCGCCGTTATGGCGCTTCAGTTCAACGTGGTTCTGTAAACTCCGCCAAGGGTTGCAGGGTTAACGCCCTGCCACCCAGCGTTGCAAAGGTTTCTGCCCGGCAGGTCAGCACCAGAATCTGGAAGCGTGTGGCGGCATCAGCCAGCACATCAAACACGCGCTCCAGCCGCAGGGAATCAGAAAAGCTCAGGGCATCATCCAGCACCAGAATGCTGCTGCCCTGCCGCGCATGCAGCAGTTCTGCAAAGCCCAACCGCACCAGAACGGAAATCTGCTCCTGCGTGCCATCCGAGAGCTTGTTGAACTCCTCCGCCTGCCGGCGTGTAAGCGCCTCCACCCCGAAGCTTGTATCAAACGCCACGCTGGCACCCGGAAAAACGGCCGAAAAAGCAGGCTGAATGGTGCGCCGTAACGGGGCCAGATAGCGTTCGGTCTGGGTTCGCTCTGCCTGCCCCAGCGTGTTTTGCAGCAGCACAAGCGCTGCCCGCTCCCGTTCACAGCCCTCGCGTTCAAGGCGCAGGCGCTCTACGGCACGGCGGGCCTCGGCTATCTGCTCATCCACCCCTTCGCCTTCTGCCAGACGCACGCGGGTTTCCCGCCCGCGAATATCTTCCCGCAACCGGGTGATGGCAGTCCGAGCCGTATCCAGAGCCTGCTCGCGCCGTCTGATACCGCTTTCCACCACGGAAAGAGGTTGTTCCTCCTGCCGAGCCTGCGCCAGTTGTTCCACGCGGGCCTGTGCGGTGGCCTGCGCGCGCTGCGCCTCCTCAGCCCGTTGGGCAAGAGCCTCATCTGCTTCCCGCGCCACGCTCACGGCCTGCTCACGCTGAAGATGCTCCAGCGCCTGCGTTAGCGCACGCAACGCGGCATCCGCTTTGTCCTGTTCAGCCTGAAGCACAGCACAGGCAGCCTGCTCATCCCGTTCGGCGTGACGAGCATTCTCGGCCTCGCGCGCGGCCTGGTCTTCGGCCTCAGCCGCCTGATCAGGCGTCAGGAGCGTATCAGCACCACACGGCGGCACGCCGTCAGCGTCGGCTGTTGCCCCCTCTCCCTCAGCAATACTTTCCTTACGGGCCAGCGCCAGATCAGCATCCTTTTGCATGATCGTCTTGCGCAACGCCGCAAGCGCCTGGCCGCCGTTATCGCGCGCCAGATCGGTGCCGTCTGGCAATGTCGCCCTGTAAGCAGCACGCGCTTCCACCAGACGAACTTCCGCCTGTCGATGCTCCTCAAAACGGTGCTCGGCCTCCGCAACATTCTGGCAACCAGCCTGTTGCAGCAGGGTTTCCAATTGGGCAAGGGTGGCCTGAACCTTACCCTGCACGTCGTCCTGTTCCTGCCGGGCTGGTGTGATCTGAAACTGCCCGACACCTTCAATCTGTACGGTAGTAATGGCGGTCAGGCGTATTTCTCCCTCACGGCAGGGGGCGCCGTTCAACGTCACGCGCTGCGCTGCTTCGGGCAGCAGGGCCATGCTCAGAACAGGGGCGTTTGCCTCCAGCAAGGCAACTGCCTGCTCATGCTGCCGCGCGGCCTTGCGAATACGCTGGATGCTCGCTTCATCCACGCGCAGAGCCGCCAGAATAGCCTGTTCCTGCTCCAGCCGCGCAAAAGCGGCTTCCGCACGATGCAAAAGCGCCCGCTCCTGCGCCAACGAGTCCTGCATCTGCTGCAACGTCGCGTGCCGGGCCGCCACCATACGCTGCTGTCTGCGGTGCTGGTGATGCTGTTCAGCCTGTTCCCGTTTCTGACGACACAGATCAAGGCATCTCCGAGCCTGCCGCACCTTTTGCGCCAGCCCATCCAGCGTCTGCTGGCTCTCGGCACACGCGCGCTCAAGGTGCAGTTGCCTTACCTTATTTTCCTGCCGCCTTTCCTGTTCCTGCCGCGCGCTTGAACAGGCCGTAATGGCAGCGGTCAGTGCCGCACGGGCGGCGTGTTCCTCGGCATCCAGCCGCAGCACCTTGTCCCGCACAAGGCGCAATTCTTTCAGCGCGGCTTCTTCATGCGCCCTACGCTCCGGGTCTTCCTGCTCCCGCAGGATGCGGCGCGCCTGTTCCAGCGCCACCAGATCTTCCTCCAAAGCCGCTTTACGCGCTTCAAGAGTTTGCAAACGGTCCTGTGCGGCCTGTTCCTGCTCCAACGCCTGTTTGTAGCGGCCTGTCGGTTTCCCTGTAGAGGCTGTCTGCAACAGAAGCAGGCGGTCCCGCACTTTAGCCAGTACGGCACTGGCCGCAGCACCGCCCACGGCTTTTTCCACGCCCTGTTCAAGGCAATCCCGCAAACTGGCATGCCCGGCCTCATTCAGGTTCGGCTGGGTAAAACTTTCTCCCTGCCCCACCAGCAACGCATTCCATAACCCTGCGGCCTCGCCTTTCCCTGCGTCCGCCAACCCCAGCAGATCCCGCAGCTTTTCTTCAGCCTGATCCCCTTCAAACTGCTCCGGCCCCAGCCGCAACCGCGCGCAGGTTTTGTTCAGAAACCGTTTTTCCAACGTGCAGGCCATACCCTTCCAGGTAAAACTCAGGGCCACATGCGGCGCGCCTCCGCCATAGGGTGCAAACCCCTTGATCACGCTGCTTTTGGAAGAATGGCGCAGGGTCAACGCCGCCCGCAACGCCAGCAACAATGTGGATTTTCCGGCTTCGTTCGGGGCAGCCAGCACGTTCAGCCCCGGCCCCAGCCCATCCAGCCTTACGGGCGAAGCAAAACGGCGAAACCCTTCAACCTGCACATCAGTCAGGATCATGCTGCCTGCCCTCCCACTTCGTTCCAGAACAGAAAAAGCCGTTGCAATGCATCGGCAGCCACTGCGCCTTCCTCTCCTCCGCCCTGCGCCTGCTCAAGCAGCACCTCCGCCGCCGTGCGCACGGCCCCACCGGGGCCAAAGCGTTCCAGATCATCCAGCCCGGCAGAAAGCTGTGGCGCGCCAGACAGGCGCAGACACGCCACCGCCCCGCTCAAACGGCGGATGATGGTGCTTTCATACAGCGCCATATCGTCCACATTCAGCAAACCGGAAACCACCAGCCATACCAGAACAGCCCCCGGATTATCTGGTGCCACACCACGCACACGGGCTTCCAGCGCGTGAATATCCTCGGCGTTGGTTAGGGTCACATCCTCAAACTTTTTCCAGACATAACGCCCGGTTCTGTGCCGGGTAACCTCTGGTTCGGCGCGTGGGCCACGCAGGTTTACCACCAGCGCCTCGCCGCCACCGCCACCACCGGCCCCAAAACGGTCTGTCTCCGGCGTGCCGGAATACGCCGTGCGGGCATCAATCTGGCAGAACCCGTGCCAGTCTCCCAACGCCAGATAACTCAGCCCCGCCTTTCTGGCGCGGTCTATGGCAACCGGATTATGGTCGGCTTCCTCTCCATTACCAAAGCCGGTTACCGAGCCATGGGCCAAGCCAATCCGCAAGGCATCCGGCGGGGTGGGCGCTTCATCCATATAAGCCGTCAGATCACTCAGCACATGGCGGCGCTGGAGCACGGCAGGCAGCAACCATGCCTCTTCAGCCCCCACCAGCCGAACGGGGCCGGGTTGCCGATGCACCGTCACGTTTTCCGGCACGGCTCCCTCACGCAGCAGCCGGGCCCAGACGCCTTCCGGTGTATCCGCATCATGATTGCCGGGAATAAGGTGCCATTGCACATCGGCAAACTGGCGCATGCGCTCCATGGGCTGATGCAGGGTTTTCTCGGTTGGAGTTTCATGCTCGTACACATCCCCCGCCACCAGCACATGGGCAGCCCCTTCCTGCCGGGCCAGTTGCCCCAGCCGCCTGATCACCTCCACCCGTTCGGCCTGAAGGGCGCCCAGAGTGTCATCATCCGCAAAACGGAATGTCCGGCCAATCTGCCAGTCAGACGTGTGCACAAATTTCATCACATGATCCCATCCGGCCTTATTCCTTCCCTTGAACATCACATTCCGAAGAAGAAAACCATGGCGGGTGCGCCTTTGTGACACCTTATTCAGGTGCCATAAAAGAAGGCAGGCTCTAGGGTTACGGGCCCCGAAAGCCGGAGGCGCGGGGTCTTGCGCATTCCACGCAACCCCGACCAGCGTTACAGGCATCACGCCAGAGTTTATATTTTAATTTAATAGACTTTATACCAATAGGAGTCGGGGGCAGGCTGGTTTGAGTCGCGCATGTCTGGCGCAAATGGTTTCGAGTAAAGCGGCACGGGCGGAAAAAGGATGAGTATACAACACCCAGCCGCCTCTACTGTCGGCTTCTGGAAAGGCGTGCGCCTTCCACTGCCCAAAGGCGTGTTTCCGCCGGGCTGGTTCCTGTTCTGCCTGCGCACATGGCTTTCCGCCGTGCTGGCATTGAGCACGGCCTTCTGGCTGCAACTTTCCTCCCCCGGTTCCGCCGCCGTAACCGTGATGATTCTGGCGCAGCCCCTGCGCGGGCAGGTGCTCTCCAAGGCGGTATACCGGCTGGCTGGCACCATGATCGGCGCGTTTGTGGCCCTGTTCCTAACCGCCTGCTTTAATCAGGAGCGCGGCGTGTTTCTGGGGGGCGTGGCGCTGTGGCTGACGCTGTGCACCATTATCGGCACGCTGGAAAAAGATTTCCGCGCCTATGCCGCCATGCTCTCCGGCTACACCGTGGCCATTGTGGGTATCAGTTGCATTGATAATCCGGCAGCCGCCTTTGATGTCACGGTTAACCGCGTGTCCGCCATTATCGTGGGGATTGCCGCCACTGCCGCCGTAAACGACTTTTTTGGCTCCCCCACCGCCTTTGAAAAACTGGCCGCCAACCTCCACCGCACAGCAGACATGGTGAAGCGCATTGCGCGTGAGGCCATAGCGGGCCACGGCATTCCTGATGAGACAGCCTGCGCCGGGCTGGCAGGCGAGATCATCGCCCTGACGTCTCAGGCCTCCTTCGCCAAAACGGAACTGCCCGATGCCCATGTGCGGCTGGCCGGGGCACGCTCCGCCATGGTGGCCCTGCTGGAAATGCTGAGCTGTAGCCGCGCCATTGCTGCTGTTCTGCGGCGCGGAGAAATCTCCGGCCCGGTGCTCAACCATATCCGCACAGCTTTTGGAGATGGCACGCCCGTCGCCTCCCCCCGTCAGGCCGTGCATGATCTGGAAGATCTGGCGCGGGAAGCCCATGCCGAGGAACTCTCCCGCGGGCCGACACTGGATGAGGCGTGGCTGATTGAACGCTCCATGGCCCTCCTTTCTGATGCCCGCTGGGCCGCGGACGGCATTGATGCCTTCGAGAACGGTCGCCGCGCCCGCACAACCGCGCCCGACCTGAAAATTGACCAGCATCAGGACGTGATTGCCGCCCTGCTGGCCGGGCTGCGTACACTGGTCGGCTTTACGGTCGCCGCCGGGCTGTGCGTGATTTCCGATATTCCAGCCACCTATACGGCGCTGTCTCAGGTGGCCATTATTCTTACGCTGGCGGCCACCACCTATAACGCCCGCGGCTTTGGCATGGGCGCGCTGATCGGCACCCCTCTGGCCGTTGCGGTTGCGGCAGTCCTCAATTTTGGCGTGCTGCCGCATGGGGCGGACATGCCGTTTCTGGCCATGGCCATTCTGCCCGTTATTTTCGCGGCCTGCCTACTGCTGCTCAACCCCAAGACCGCCACCGTGGGGTTCAACGCCGGCGTGTTCTTCTTTGTCATTCTGGGCGTGGCGAACGAACAGAATTACGAGCCCTCGGCCTTTATTGACCGCAATGTGCTCTATCTGTTTTCGGCCATCATCATCTTCATTTCACTGGTGCTGCTGCTGCCGCCCTCCGCCAACCGTCGCCGCTTCCGCGTGGCGCTGACAATCGGGCATGATCTGCGGCTCCAGTTTGAAGGGCATGGGGAGCAGGCAGGCTCCGCCCTGATCAGCCGCCATTATGATCGCCTGTGCCGTATTCTGGAATGGAACAGCTACCTGCCCTCCAACAAGGCCAAGACCCGCGTGTTCATGCGGCTTTCCAGTCTGGATGAACTGAACGTGGAACTGGCCCGTGCACGCCGCCATCTGCAACGTGCCGCCACCATTCCCGCTATCCGTGCAGATGCGGAGGCCGCCTACCGTTCCACCATCATCTACAATATTGATGCCGCCGTTTACCGCATGCGCCACAAGGCCCGCCTGCTGCTTGACCACAGCATCACCCTGCCACATGGCCAGATGGCCACGGCACTGGCGGCTGTCTCCGCCATGGTGGGGGCCATCCGGCTGCTGGAACATAACCGCTCGGCCCTGCATCTGTATGATCTGCTGCCGCTGCCTGACCAACGCTGGAAGGCCACCTGATGGAACTTGACCTCAGGCCCGTTCTGGATGTGGGGGGACTGCTTGTGTCCTCTTTTGTGGTGCATGCCGGGCTGGCTATTGCCACGCTGCTGATCCTGAGCCCCATTCTGGCAAAAGTGCGCGCCCGCCGCGTGATCTGGAACCTGCCACTGGCTGAATTCGGGCTGCTTGTCTGCCTGATCGGCCTTTATACTATTCTGCTGTGAAAGGACTTTCCCACCGTGTTTGAACGCGCCCGCCGCGCCCTGCAGTTTGTCACGACCGGGACAATCCTTGCCATTGCCGCCGTTGTTGCCTTTGTGCTGTGGGACTATTATACCGCCGCGCCCTGGACCCGTAACGGCCAGGTGCGTGTACAGGTGGCAGACATCGCCCCCCGTGTTTCCGGCCAGATTATTGATGTGCGCGTGCGGGACAACCAGTTTGTCCACGCAGGCGATGTTCTTTACGATATCGATCCTTTTGACTTCAAGGTCGCGCTTGCAACGGCCACTGCCCGCGTGAATGAGCGGCAGGCGGACATGGTGCTGAAAGACACCCAGCAGACCCGGCGTGACAAACTGACGGAAGCTGCTGCCTCGCGGGAAGAAAAGCAGGTGTATCAGGCCACGGCAGACATTGCCAAAGCCCAGTATGGGGAGGCTCTGGCCGCGCTCTCGCAGGCCAAGATCAATCTGGACCGAACCCATGTTCGCAGCACGGTGACAGGCTATGTCACCAACCTGATCATGCGTGTAGGGGATTTTGCCACGGCGGGGCAACCCAACATCCGGGTGATTGATGCGTCATCCTACTGGGTGGATGGTTATTTTGAAGAAACCAAGATCCGCGCCATTCATGTCGGGGACCGCGTGCGCATGGATCTGATGGGGTACCGCGCGCCCATGTGGGGCCATGTGGTAAGTATCACCCGTGGTATTGCAACCCCCAACGCAACACCCGCCACGCAGGGCCTGCCCTCGGTTGATCCGGTTTATACGTGGGTGCGGTTGGCCCAACGTATTCCGGTGCGTGTTCACATTGACAGCATTCCCCCCGGCACCCAGCTTGCCGCGGGCATGACAACAACCGTCACCGTTGTGGGCAGCAAAGGCAAACGTGCCCATGATACGCTGACTGAAACCCTGAACCGCCTGCATGACACCCTTATGGGAGGCACAGGAGGCAGCGGCACCCACGACTGACAACCCTACGCATAAAAAACGGTCCCTGTAACAACACGGGCCACCCGGGTATTTTTATGAAGACTTGGGCCGCCCACGGTGCAACGCCAACTGGACGGCCCAGCCTGAGGCATGGCACATAATACCGCCATGATGCATTCCGCCGCCCGACTTATTCACCTTGTATCCCGCGCCGCCCTGATCCTTCCCTTTCTGGCACTGGCCACACGCCCAGCGCACGCTGCGGTTGATCTGGATGGTAAAGGTGTAAGCATCAGCACACCGTGCCTGACGCGCCTGCATGTGGCGGCTTCAACCGACATTCATGGCGCGGCACAACTGCCAGATGCCCTCCCCTCCGGCGTGACCGCCACTGTGGGCAAGGACAACGTAATCTACATTACCCAGGCCAACTGCACGGCCGCCACACCGCTGGCCAGCGCCCTGACCGTTACCACCCGCCCCACAACCCCTTTGACCATAGACAACGCAGACCGCACGGCAGTTTTGCTGGATGACCGCAAAAGCACGGTGTTCATCCGTGCCGGGTCCGCACCGGTGGAAATGGGCAAAGCGGGCGAACTGGGGCTGGTCTCCACCTCCACCGGCCCCATTACCATCCGCATCCTGTCAGATTCCGCGCGCATCCGCTCTGAAACGGCAGCACCTGTCACCATTCGTGCCATTACGGCCCCTGCGCTGGCGCTCTATCTGGGTGGATCAGCCACCTTCACCGCACAGTCCGGCCATTTGCAGGCGCTTGAAATCACCTCCGCCAGCACGGGGGATGCCGTGATGCATGGGAATACGGATGTGGGCGTTTTTCACGTCATGTCCAGCGGCAGCATTATTGTGGACAAGGTAGGCGACACTCTGGCGACGGAACGCGATGGCAGCGGCAAAATTATTCCAGACGCCAGCGCACCGCCTGCCCGCACCCATGCTGACCGTGTGACCGCAATACCATGAGCCTGCGCTTTTTTCCCTCTACCTTGCGCAGAAGCGTCCCCGGCCCACAGATTCGTATTTTCGTTACCCAGTTTTAACATTATGCTGCCGGGAACAGACACGGTGCCCCACCTCACCCCGCGTTGCACCGCAGCGCCGGGAAAATTCCCCGTACGCTAAGGAAGATCACGCTTGTCCCTCTGCCGACTTTTTATCATGCGGCCTGTCGGCACCATTTTAATGGCCCTGGCCTTTGTGCTGGCAGGCGTGTTTGCCTACCGCGCCATGCCGGTGGCTGATCTGCCCAATATTTCCGTCCCCGTAATCTATGTTGTGGCGTCCCAGCCCGGCAGTTCGCCGCAGCAGATGGCCAGTTCTCTCACCACCCCGCTTGAACGGCATCTGGGCCAGATTGCGGGCCTGACCAGCATGCGCTCCGATTCAACGGACAAGGACGCCTTTGTCCTGATGTTTTTTGATGACAGCCGGGATATCAACGGGGCCGCGCGTGATGTGGAAGCCGCCTTGCAAGCTGCCCGGCAGGACATGCCCAACACCCTGCTGATGCCGCCGCAATATTATAAAGCCAACCCTTCTGACAGCCCGATCATGCTGGCGGCCATGACATCGGATACCCGGTCCCCCTCCGCTTTGCGGGATCTGGCGGAAACGCGGCTGAAGCCTCTGCTTTCCGGGGTAAAGGGCGTGGGCTGGGTGGAACTGGTAGGTGCCTCCAAACCCGCGGTCCGCGTGGAAATGAACCCCCTGCTGCTCTATAAATATGGCGTGGGGTTTGAAGATGTGCGCTCGGCGCTGGCCTCTGCCAACGCCAATACCCCCAAAGGCTTCGTGGATTCCGGCGGCCAGCGCCTGACGCTAGAAACAAATGATCAGGCCCGCACGGCAGAGCAGTATCGGGATCTGGTGATTGGTTACCGTAACGGGCGGCCCGTGCGGCTGACCGATGTGGCCAAGGTGCGCGACGGCCCGCAGGATGAGCGCAAGGCGGGCTGGTATAATAAAAAGCCCGCCATTATCACGGTTATCCGCCCGCAACCCGGCGCGAACGTGATTGAAGTGACAGACGCCATCCGCGCACGCGCTGAAATTCTCAGCAATGCGCTGCCGCCTGATGTGTCTTTCAAACTGGTGTCAGACCGGTCCGTATCCATCCGTGGCGCTCTGATTGATACGCAATATACCTTGCTGATCTCGGTCCTGCTGGTGGTGCTGGTGGTGCTGGCGTTTCTGCGCAGTTGGCGTTCCACGCTTATTCCAGCCATTACCGTGCCCATCTCACTGGCTGGTTCTCTGGCCATCATGCATGTGCTGGGGTTCTCGCTGGATACCCTCTCGCTGATGGCGCTCACCATCGCCACCGGCTTTGTGGTGGATGACGCCATTGTAGTGGTAGAGAACATTGCCCGTCACATGGAAGCGGGCATGAGCCGCATGGAGGCAACACTTCTGGGCTCGCGCGAGATTGCGTTCACCATTCTCTCCATCACCATTTCCCTGATTGCGGTTTTCCTGCCCCTGCTTCTGCTGGGCGGTGTGCCGGGCAAGATCTTCTTTGAATTCGCCATGACGCTGACAACAGCCGTCACGGTCTCGTTTTTCCTGTCCATCTCGCTCACCCCCATGATGTGCGCCTACATGCTGGAAGTGCATCAGGAAGGGGGCCATCATACCGTCAGCAGGAACATTCTGGTCCGCATGGCCTCCCTTCTGGCCGACGCCACGGATAAGGGGCTGGAATGGCTGATGCGCGGCTACACCCGCTCGCTCCGCTGGGCATTGCGGCATCCGTGGCTCATTTTATCTTCCCTGCCGCTCAGCTTCTTTGCCACCATCGGCATTCTGATCGTGATGTCCAAAACCATTCTTCCGGCAGAAGATATCTCGCTGATTGAAAGCTATCTGAGCACGGACCAGACCAGTTCCTTCACCGCTACATCAGACAAGGCCCGCAAAGTGGTGCAGGCCATGATGGTTGACCATGATGTTGAAGCCGTTCTGGGCTTTGCAGGCGAGGATTCCGCCAATGAAGCGCAGGTTTTTGCGCAGTTGACGGATAAGGCAAGCCGCACCTCAACACCGGAGCAGATTGCCGCCCGTGTGCGGGCGCGGGTGCGCGATATTCCGGGCCTTACCGCCAGTATTTCCAATGCCGGGGATATCAATGGTGGTGGGCAGCGCCAGCATCAGGGCACCTACACCTACATCTTCCAGAGCGATAATGATGAGGACATCTATACGTGGGTGCCGCGCCTGACGGAACTGCTGCGCAAAAGCAAGGTTCTGGTTGGGGTCAACAGCCAGCTTTCCGGCAACGGTACCGCCATGCATGTGCTCATTCAGCGTGATACCGCAGCCCGTTATATGGTAACGCCCCAGTTGATCGGAAATGCACTGTACGATGCCTTCGGGCAGAGAACAGCCTCGGCCATATCCACACCGCTGACGACCTATTACGTGGTGATGGAAGTTGAAAAATATTTCCGTGAAAACCCGGATACCCTCAAAACGCTCTGGGTCTCCACCGCTGGCGGCACGGCCTCTGGCGCCATTGCATCCAACACAGTGCGCGTCAAAAAACCGACCGATGCCTCAACATCGCAGGCCGTCACGCTGAGCGAGCAATCCTTCCGCAACGCCATTGCCAACCGGCTGGCAGGTGGCGGTGCCGGAGCCTCCAACGGGTCGGCTGTGTCTTCTTCCTCTGAAACCATGGTGCCACTCCCCACCGTGGCGCGGCTGGTCACTACCCCCACCCCGCTACAGGTCAGTCACGAGAACGGGTTTATCTCCGGCTCCATATCCTTTGACCTCGCCCCCGGAAAATCCCTGGGCGATGCAACATCTGAAATTCAGAAGGCCATGATCAGCCTTCATACGCCCATTGCCCTGCACGGAGATTTCTCCGGTCAGGCCGGAGATATGAAGAAAAACATGATCAATGAACTGCTGGTGTTCATAGCGGCATTGGCCACCATGTATGTCACGTTGGGTATTCTGTATGAAAGCTACATCCAGCCCCTGACCATTCTCTCCACCCTGCCATCCGCCGCCGTGGGGGCGATGCTGACACTCTGGATCTGTCAGGAACCGTTCTCCCTGATCGCCATGATCGGTGTTATTCTTCTGGTCGGGATTGTGAAGAAAAACGCCATTCTGATGATTGATTTCGCCCTCCATGTCGAGCGCGAGCAGAACCTGCCCCCGCGGGAGGCTATCTATCAGGCGTGCATCACCCGCTTCCGCCCCATTCTGATGACAACCCTAGCCGCCGCCTTTGGCGCGGTGCCGCTTGTGTTTGGGCATGGCTATGGCTCTGAACTGCGCCGCCCGCTGGGCATTGCGGTCATAGGCGGGTTGGCCACAAGCCAGTTGCTCACCCTGTATTCCACGCCGGTTGTGTATCTGTTCATGCATCGCCTCAGCGCATGGACACGCCGCAAGGCCACCGCGTTGCGCAACCGCTTTGCCGGCAGGCACCGGCCCGATGCGGATGTTGCGTCCTCTCATCCCTCCTGAGGGCAACTCACATGGTCATTCCCGCCAAAAGACGGTAAGACACAGGCCATTCATCCAACCAGACAAGGACGAGAAAAACCATGTCAGCCGATACCCTGCCCGATCGCCTCTCCGTCAATCCGGAAAGCCCGTTCTTCAATGGTGAGCTTCTGGAACGCGGCATTGGGGTGCGCTTCAAGGGCGTGGAAAAAACCAACGTGGAAGAATACTGCATCAGTGAAGGCTGGATCCGCGTGGCCGTGGGCAAAACCGTTGACCGGCACGGCAACCCCCTGACCATGAAACTTCAGGGCCCGGTGGAAGTTTGGATCAAGGACTGAACTGCTCTCAGCACATACCACATCGATAATTAGGGGACTTAACTAATTATCGATGTGTGTTAACGTAATTGTGTAAATGTGACAGCGTCCAGGGAGACACTCATGGCCCAGCCTGAAACCGGTACCAAGCCGGACCTTCACTACACTGTTGTTATCGTGGGGGGCGGAACTGCCGGTATCGCGGTAGCGGCCCGTCTTCTGCACGAACGTCCGAGCCTTGATATCGCTATTATCGAGCCCTCCACCACCCACGCTTACCAGCCGGGTTGGACATTGGTGGGCGCTGGCACCATGACCCTGAAAAGCACGCTCCGCCAGGAAGGCGGCCTTATTCCCTCCGGCTGCACCTGGCTGCGTGCTGCCGCAGCATCTTTCCAGCCGGATGAAAACCAGGTGACACTGGAAGATGGTCGCACCGTGGCCTACAACCGTCTGGTAGTCTGCCCCGGCCTGCAACTGGACTGGGACAAGATTGAGGGCCTGAAGGAAACGCTGGGCCGCAATGGCGTGTGCAGCAATTATTCCAAGGAAACGGTGGAATATACCTGGACATGCATTCAGTCCCTTGCTGGCGGCACCGCCCTGTTCACCCAGCCGCCCATGCCTATCAAATGCGCAGGCGCTCCGCAGAAAATCGCGTATCTGGCATCTGACTACTGGCGCAAGCACGGCACGCTGTTCCGTACCAATGTGGAATTCTGCCTTGCCGGGGATGCCCTGTTCGGCGTGGCCTATTACCGTCCGCCGTTGCAGGAAGCCGTTGATTATTACGGCATCAACCTGCAGTACAAGCACAATCTGGTTGCCGTAAACGGCCCGGAACGCAAGGCGACATTTGCCGTCACCAATGCGGAAGGCCAGACCGAGCATGTGGTGAAAGAGTTTGACATGCTGCATGTCACCCCACCGCAGAGCGCGCCGGACTTCATCAAGCAGAGCCCGCTGGCCAATGGTGGCGGTTGGGTGGATGTGGACCCCACCACCCTGCAACACACCAAATACCCCGCCATTTTCGGGCTTGGCGACGTTATCGGCACGTCAAACGCCAAGACCATGGCCGCAGCCCGCGCCCAGACGCCCGTTATCACCAAAAACCTGCTCGCCTCTCTGGATGGCAAGCCGCTGACAGGGGCTTACGACGGCTATGGCGCCTGCCCGCTGACGGTAGCGTACGGCAAGATTGTGCTGGCCGAGTTCCTGTATGGCGGCAAACCTGCCCCCAGCTTCCCTTATGATCAGCGCAAACCCAGCCGTTTTGCCTGGTTCCTGAAATCCACCGTGTTCCCGCGCGTGTACTGGGACATGATGCTCAAAGGCCGGGATGTCACCGTGCCGCATCATCCGGACTGGATCAAAGGCTGACCCATTGATGATATCAGCGTCCTTCTCCTGACGGAGAGGGACGTTTTAAACGCTGGGTAAAGTCATCAACGCGTAAACGCTGCCGAGACGTATGTGTGACTGAAGGCGTTGGCGTTGGGTGCTTGATGCAAGGCGTCGAGACAAAAATTCCCCCCTTCAGCCTCAAAAACACCAGCAAACTGGCACTGGCACTGGCACTGGCACTGGCACTGGCACTGGCACTGGCACTGGCACTGGCACTGGCACTGGCACTGGCACTGGCACTGGCACTGGCACTGGCACTGGCACTGGCACTGGCACTGGCACTGGCACTGGCACTGGCACTGGCACGTTATCAGCCAAGTTCCTCAGCCAAGTTCCTGCGTCAACAGCACTGTGCGGTGATCGTCTCGGGCTGGACAATGCCCTATCCATCCAAGAGTGAGACGAGAAAATACCCTTCCCTCCCTGCCGCTCCACGCCCGAAGTGTCGGAACGCGAGGGTGAGCAACGGTCCGTGTTGTTCCCACATAAGGAGACACTTTTCTCCTTCACCTGTTGCATGCTCTCTGGCAGGCTGCCGTCTTCTCCTCTTCCCGTGCCCCGATATGCCTGCATAATGGCATAGTCATTTCGCTTCCGAACACCTTGTGGATCGGATAGCCCCCTCTGTTTTTCTTCTGCCTCAGGGATACTTCGTGACCAATCCGACACTCCTTGTCTCCGTTCCCTCCTGTTTTTACCCCTTCGGTATTTCAGCAACACGCGCAGCGTGCTGCGCCGGGCTCCCCACAACGAAGGTTGTTCTGTCATGATCGCGCGGCTTCTTGTGCTCTCTCTGGGGGCGTTTGTCTGGCAGGTGACGGAAATTCTGCCAATCGGGTTACTGACAGATATCGCCCATGGGTTGAATGTCTCGGAAGCGCAGGTGGGCATGCTGGTTACGGGCTATGCTTGGCTGGTTGCCCTGACCGCCATTCCGTTGACCATTCTGACATCCGGCATGGACCGCCGCTTTCTTGTTGCGCTGCTTCTGGCTTTGGTGGGGGCCGTAAACCTGCTCTCAGCCATGGTGCCCAGTTACACCCTCATGGCGCTGCTGCGCATTGTACTGGCGCTGGGGCATGGGGTGTTCTGGTCCATTATTTCCGGTCTGGCCGTCAGGCTCGCGCCCGAACTCCCCATTGCGCGCGCAACGGCCATCGCTTTTACGGGCGTTGCCGTTGCATTTGCGGGCGGTATTCCTCTGGCCTCCGCCATCGGGCACTGGATTGGCTGGCGCGCCGCCTTTTCCCTCAGCGGGGTTCTTGGCGTAGTGGTGCTGGCGGCTGCACTGGTGTTGCTACCTCCGCTCCCCAGTGCCAAGCGACATATTGATATCCGCCACCTGATACGCCAGCCCGTATTGCGCTACATCGCCCTGCTGACTGCCTGCGCCGTCACCGCCCATTTTACCGCCTACACTTACGTGGTGCCGCTACTGCAAACGCTGGCGCATGCGCCATCAGCCCAGATTCCGCTCATGCTGCTGGTATTTGGCGGAGCCGGTATTCTGGGTAACTGGGTTGGCGGGCGGCTCCCCTTCTCCGCCGGGCGGACAGTCGGGTTCTCCCTGATCGGCCTTGTGGCCAGCTTCGGGCTGCTGGTGCTTTCCGCTCAGTTCAACGCCGTGGCCTGGGTTGATCTGACCCTGTGGGGCATGGTTTCCGCCCTTATGAATCTCGGTCTGCAAAGTTACGCGCTGGAACTGGCCCCCAGCCAGCACGAAGCGGCCTCCTCATTTTGCGTCACGGGCTTTAACGCCGGTATTGGCACAGGCGCGCTGGTGGGAGGCATGGTGCTTTCTGGTGGCGGGGCCATAGCCGTTATGGTCTGTGGAGCCGTGCTGGCCTGCGTGGCCTGGGTTGTGCTGCAAAAAAAGCCGCAGCGCCAAGCCGCTTCCTCCTGAACTCGTCCATAAAAAAAGGCTCCTTCATGGAGCCTTTTTTACGCACAGCCTGATGGCTCGGGCAATCAGAGCTTATTCCTTATCAATATCCCGCTTGGGCAGCAGAGCAGGCACAAACACCAACGTTGCCAGCAACGTGCAGCCCAGAGAGAGCAGCAACAGCCGCCCCATGCTGGCCGTGCCAGGGTGATGGGAAAGTGCCAGAGAGCCAAACGCGGTGCCTGTTGTCAGGGCAGAGAACAGAACAGCGCGCGCAGTGGGAGACGCCAGCGGGTGCTGCACACCATCCCGCCAGTTCATGACGAAATAGATGTTGAAAGACACCCCAACGCCCAACAGCAGCGGCAGAGCAATGATGTTGGCAAAGTTCAGTGTTTCCGGCAGCAGCACAATCAGGATCACCGTCATGAGGGCAGAAAGCATCAGCGGGGCCAACACCAGCGCCATATCCCGGATACGACGCAGAGCCAGAAAGAGGATCAGCGCGATCATGACAATGGCGGCAGCCGCAGCCTGTTCAAACGCCCGCACGATAGAGCGCGCGCTCTCCACAATATCCACGGCTGTCCCGGCAATATCGGGGGCTTCCTTTTGCAGGGATGTCACAAACTTGCGGAGCGCCCCACTGTTGGACATCACACCATTGGGATGCACTTCCACCAGCGCACGGCCATCGGGCAGCAGGTAATCATCCGCCAGTTCAGGCGGCACGTCTTTCACCGTGACCGGCTTTGCCTGAAGCATCACGCGCAACTGGTCCAGTTCCTGCGGCAGGAAGCGCACCAGCGCCGTGTTGGCATCCTGCACAATCTGGTCAGATGACGTGGCCAGTTTCGCCAAAGCCGCCTGAATACGACGGAGCGGGTCCTGCTGCGGCAGTTTATCCAGAATACCGCCAAGAGCCGTGGCCGTGTTCTGCGCGGCATCCCGCAACGCCTGCGCATCTGGCGCTGGTTTGGGAGACGGCACAATCAGGGTAGGCAGCAAGACCGTTGCGGCGTCCTGAATCAGGGCGAGTTTTTCATCCTGCTTTTCCGGCACGAAGGAGCCCAGCCACATGGCATCATGCACGCCGGGCACTGCGGAAAGACGGGCTGCCTGCGCCTTGGCTTCATCCAGAGATTTCACCAGCAGTTCCGCACTGTAAGGCGAAGACTGCGGATTTGTCATAAGCAGATGCAGCGCCTTCATCCCCTCGGAATTGGGGTTCTTGGTGTGCAGCGGGTCACCATCAAATTGCAGGCGCGGCACAAGGGCCAGCCCTGCCACAGCTACGGCACCAAAAATACCCAGCAGAATCTTGCGGTGATGGCGAATTTTCACATCCACCGGCTGCATGAAGGCATAGCCCATGCTCGGACAGTCCAGCGGCGGGTGAAAGATTTTCAGCAAGGCCGGAAGAAGGCTGGTGGTGCAAACAAACGCCACCATCATGCCAATGCCGGCAATTAGCCCAAGCTGGGCCACGCCCAGAAAAGCGGTAGGCGTAAAGGCCAGAAACCCGGCGGATGTTGCCAGCGCAGCCACCAGAATCTGGTGCCCGGTTTCATCTCCCGTTTCAGCCAGCGCGGCCAGAATGCCCTGCTCGCTTTCTCCATTCTGGTGCTGGGCCCGGAACCGGACCGAGAACTGAATGGCAAAATCCACCGCTATCCCGACAAACAGAATGGCGAACGCGACCGAGATCAGATTAAGCGTGCCGACCGCCACGGCGGCAAAGCCGGTGGTCAGCAGCAGACCCACAACCAGCGTGACCACAATAGGCAGCACCACGCGCCAGGAATGCACGGCCAGCGTCAGCCATAACGTCACCAGAGCCAGAGACCCCAGTAACCCCGCCACCATGCCTTCGGCCACGGTGGCAAATTCCTCGTCATCAAGCTGCACCTGGCCAGTGAGATGCACCTTTACATGGCCGTTGCGCACAAACTCCAGAGACTGCGCCGCCTTGCTCATGGCATCCGCCGCTGCACCACCCGGCTGGAAGGAGCCGTAATCCAGCTTGGGCTTGGTGATGACAAACTGGTAACGCCCGGCCAGATCGGACAGCTTCCCCCCGAGCAGTTGCTCCCACGAGAGGAGCTGCGGGTGCCCGGCCGCCGCTTTTTCCATATTGTCAGCAAAGCCGGAAAGCGCGGTCTGAAAGCCGCCCAGATCCGCCTGCCCCTGCTTCACGCCCTCGGCGATAAGGGAAAGGGTGCCAAACAACCCACGGGCGGAGGGGTCCTGCGCCAGAGCGGACAGGAAGGGCTGGGCCGTAATGGTGTCATTCAACACCTGGGAAAGCGGCTGCGGGTCAAGAAACATCAGGCCGTTGCGCACCAGATACGGGTTTGCATCCGGTCGCTCGGCAAAGTTGAAGTGGGTGTGGTCGGCCGCAAGCCGCTCCGCCAGCAAGCGCGCGGTCTCACGCCCTTCCTCCGGCAGGTCGGCCTCAATCACCGCAACCAGAAGGTTTTCCTTCTGCGGGAACAGCCGCCCCATTTCATCAGACCGCTGTTTCCACTCCAGCCGGTCAGAGAGCATCTTGCTGGTATCTGTGGTGACCCCCAGAAAATTCATGCCCGCAAAAACGGCGCCACCCGAGAGAATGAAGAACAGGGCGACCACAGCGTAAGCGTGACGGGCGCAGAATGTAATGAAACGACCTATGGGTGCGGAGAGCATAGCTGGCGATCAGTTCCCAAAAATTCACGGCGCAAGGCCAAAAGCTGTTTTCGTTTGGCCCAACCGCCCCGCTTCATGCAAGGGATGATGTCAAAAGCAGGCACGTCCCGCGTTATAGACCAGAACGGGAAAGAGGATTTTTACCCACAGACTGAGCGCAGGATGCGGGCCGTTCGGCCCCTTGCGCGGGGGTATCCCACCTGTGTTCAAGCACCTGCCACAGGCAGAGGGACGGCACGCCCCATGCAATTTCTCGCACACGTTTGATCAGGGAAAGCGCAATGGCGACGGGGGGCGCCACACCAAACAGGCTGCCCACCAGAATATAGCCGCCTTCAGAAACCCCAAGGGCGCCGGGCACAGCAAAGCCTGCGGATTTTGCGGCCTCACCCACGCCCTCAATCACGAAGCCAACGGCCAGAGAGCGGTCATGACCCAGAAAATGCAGAATCAGGCACACTTCCACTGCGCCCAGCGCCCATGCCAGATACTGAAGGATCAGAGCAGAAACGGCGTTCCGCTTGACCTTGTAGAGGCCGAGCACTTCCTGATGCAGCCCGCGTATGCCATCCACACCGTTCCAGCCAAGATGCCCCGCGATTTTCACCAGCAGCACCTCAACAAACGCCACGGCCCCCAACCACTGGCTGGCGAACACCGCCAGCCCGATGGCCAGCGCCACCAGCGCGCTTTCCAGCAGTTCATCCGTCACATGGGAGCGTTTGACCAGAAAGAGCAGCAGGCCCAGCCCCATGAAGGTGAATAATACCTGACTGAGCAGTTCGAGCGTGAGATCACAAATGGTCGCGGCGGCAGCCTTGCGCGTGCCAAGCCCGCGTTTGGCGAGCAGGCGGCTGGACCACACTTCCCCACCCACCTGCGCGACCGGCAGAAGATTGTTGATTCCCTCCCGCACGCAGCGGAGGGCAAAATAGTCCTGCCAGGAGAGGGATGCGCCATGTTTATGGCCCGCAATGGTGCGCCATGCCTGCGCGGAAAGTGCGACCTGAATTGCGTGAAAAACTATGGCGGCCAGCACACCCCAGCCGCCTGTTACCATCAGGGAAAGGATGGAACGAGCGCCGAACTGCATCAACATCCAGACAGTCAGCCCCAGTCCCAGAAGACCTGCGATGACGGTAACCCGCTTCATTCTTCCCCCTGCTTTTTCAGGACCGCGCGCTCACGCAGCAGCCCTGTTCTGATCAGACCTTAATCTGACGCAGCAAAGCAAGTGACTCCACACACGCAGCGGCCGCTTCACGCCCTTTGTTATGAATGTCATCGCGGGAGCGAAGTTCCGCCTGCTCATCGGTATAGGTGGTCAACACCCCAAACGCGATGGGCACTTCCGTCGCCAGAGAAGCCTGCATCAGGCCCATGGTGGTGCCCAGACTGATGAACTCAAAATGCGCCGTATCACCCTTGATCACGCAACCAAGGCAGATCACGCCTTCATACCGGCCAGATTTTGCCAGTGTCTGCGCCAGAAGCGGCATCTCGAACGCGCCGGGGGCTGCAAAAATATCGTTCTCACCTACGGTAATATTGTGCTCGCCCAGCCACGCAATGGCGCCATCGCGCAAGCCGCCCGTCACGTCCTCATTAAAGCGGCTGACAATCAGGGCCAGACGCGGGGCGGGAACCAGATTGAGGTCCGGCAGAGAAACCGGAATCCGTGTGCTCATAAAATCATCCTTGCTTTGCAGACAGTCTCAAATTCAGGCGGCCGGTTCAGACCGCCGCGCTGACCGTGGCGTCACTCACGGAAAAGTTACTCAGCCGATGCCCCATGCGCTGCCGCTTGGCATTCAGGTAAGCCCGGTTGAAGGGGTTAACAGGTGTTTCCAGCCCGATTCTCTTGCGCACCATGAACCCACGCGCTTCAAGCGCGCGCACCTTGTCCGGATTGTTGGTGAGCAGATCAAGCTGCCCCACGCCCAGATCACGCAGAATGGCGGCGGCGGATGTCCAGTCCCGCACATCGGTTGCAAAACCCAGCTTGTGGTTGGCATCCACCGTATCAAGCCCGGCGTCCTGAAGTTCGTAAGCGCGGATCTTGTTTACAAGCCCAATGCCCCGGCCTTCGTGCCCACGCACGTAAACCAGCACTCCGGTTTCCGCCTGCCCTATGGCTTTCAGGGCTGCGTGCAACTGCGTGCCACAATCACACCGCAAGGACCCCAGCGCATCGCCCGTCACGCATTCGGAATGCAGCCGCACCAGTGGCACAGCACCGGGCGCTGCGGGGTTGCCCTTCACCAGCGCCACGTGCTCCACATCCTGCGCATCTCGGAACGCATGGATCACCAGATCTTCCCCGCCATAAGCGCTGGGCAGTGAGGCTTCCGCCAGATCAACCAGCGTTTCTTCCGGCGAGGAGGAGGCTGCTTCCGCGTCCGTTACATCAGAAGCCAGAGGTGTCAGCCCATGGGCGCTGATCCATCGCACCAGTTCCGCAATGGAGATAATGGGCATGTCATGCTTACGGGCATACACTTCCAGTTCCGGACGGCGGGCCATGGTGCCGTCCTCATTCAGAATCTCGCAGATCACGGACGCAGGGCGCAGCCCCGCCAGCTTGAGCAGATCAAGCGAGCCCTCCGTATGGCCAATCCGTTCCAGCACACCGCCGGGGGCAGCACGCAGCGGGAAGATATGGCCGGGTGTCGCCAGATCAGCCGGGGTTGCGGTTTCAGACGCTGCAACCTGCACCGTATGGGAACGATCTGCAGCGGAAATGCCGGTGGAAACCCCTTCCCGCGCCTCGATTGACACCGTAAAGGCCGTGTGGTGGCGGGCAGTATTATCGCGCACCATCATGGGCAGCCCCAGCCGCTCCACCTGCTGCGGTGTAAGAGGCAGACACACCAGCCCACGCGCATGGGTGATCATGAAGTTCATGGCCTCGGGCGTCATGAACTCGGCGGCCATCACCAGATCGCCTTCATTCTCACGGTCTTCATCGTCCGTCATGATAACCATGCGTCCGGCCCGCAGGGCTTCAACCGCCCGTGCCAGCGCCGCAGAGGGAAGAGCAGGCACCACAGCCGCCCCTTTCACTTTGTCTGGCATAGAACCTCCACGTATTTTGCAATCACATCCACTTCCACATTCACGGCATCTCCTACGGAAAGGGTGCCGAGCGTGGTGTGGGTCCAGGTATGGGGGATGATCATCAGCGCAATAGGAAATACGCCGTCTTTCACGTCCCCAATCTCGTTCAGGGTCAGGCTGATGCCATCCAGTGTGATGGAGCCTTTTTCCACCATGTAGCGGCGCAGGTTTTCCGGCACCTCAAACACCACGCGGCGGGCATCGCCCGAGGGCGTACACTCGGCAAACCGCGCTGTGCCATCCACATGCCCTTGCACAATATGGCCTGAAAGCCGGGTGGCAGGGGTTACGGCGCGTTCCAGATTGACACGGCTGCCAGTCTTGAGCGCCCCAAGGGTGGAGCGGTCCAGCGTTTCACTGCTGATAAAGAACCGCGCCACGCCGGTTGCCGCAGGTTCAACTGCTGTCAGGCACACGCCATTCACGGCAATACTTTCGCCTTCAGCAATATCTGTGAGCCCCGTATCCACTTCCACCATCAGGGATTTGTCTCCCGGTTCGGCTTTCAGAACATGGCCAAGAGATTCAACTATTCCGGAAAACATGCTTGCTCCTGCGTGCACCGAGCCCACTCCGGAAACAGAGCAAGCGGTGTAACATCATGACGGGTTGAAACGGTGTAATGGTCCACCCCGGCGGCGTTCTGGCGAATGGTCAGCCAGTCGTCCCACAAATTCAGTTCTTTCAGGGCGGCCAGAAGTGTTGGCCCGGCCTCCACCAGCACCCACAGGGCATCTGTCTTGGCCAGCAGGGCGGGAAGATCGGCACAGGAGCGGCAGAACAGAACATCAAACTGCTTCTGCCGTTCGGCCAGCCAGTCTTCCGGTGTGTGCGCCTTCTGGCCACACACCACCAGCAGACGGCGACGGTCCGCGTAATCAGGCACATGCCGCACGGTAAAGGCAGGGTTATCCGCCATAACAGTGCCCGTGCCTGTCACCACGCCATCCGTAGCGCGGCGCAGCACATGCGCGAATTTCAGAGATTCAGGAGAAGTGAAGGTTGTCTGCCCTTCAGGCGGCACCATTGTGCCAGCACTGTTCACGGCCTGCTTGACCGTAATCCACGGTCTGCCTTCCGTCATTTTACAGGCAAACGGCGCAAGCAAAGCCTTGCACAAAGCAAACAGGGCAGCCCCGTTCGTGCTTTCTTCCAACCAGTGCACGCTTATACCAGCCTCAACCAGACGCGCAGCGCCGCCCCCCGCCACTGTGGGGTTGGGGTCTGCACAACCAATCCAGACGGTTTTGACCGGAGAAGCCAGCAAGGCTTCCGTGCAGGGGCGTGTGCGCCCTGTATGGTTGCAGGGTTCAAGCGTGACCACGGCTGTCCGCACACGATCAAACACGCCAGCCTGTTTTGCCTGTTCCAAAGCAAGGCGTTCTGCATGCAACGCGCCTGCCTTGTGGTGGGCCGCAACGCTCAGCACCTCGCCTTCGGCATCCAGCAGCGCGCACCCTACTGCGGGGTTGGGTGCTGTCTGGCCCAGATAGCGGCATGCTTCTGCCACAGCCGTACGGAAAGCCTGCCCGACCTGTTCAGGCACAAACACTGGCGCAAAGTGCGAAGGATTTTCCTGCAACGCCCTGACTCCATTATCTGCCTTGACCACACCAGACAGACTCAGGGCATACAGCGGCTTTCACCGCCTGCCGCCTTCCATACAGAAAGAGCAGACGCCGCCATCGTTCTCTCTCATCCGGACTATCACCGTCGGCTCCGGAATTACACCGGATCTGCTGACCCTGCCGTAGCAGGCGCTCGCGGGCTTATGGCAGGCTGACCTGACCACTTACCGCCGGTAGGGAATTGCACCCTGCCCTGAGAACGTCACACCCGCCAGAAAAGCGGCTGTATTTCGTATGATGGGGATAATACGCTCAGCATGCAAGAGAGAAATACATCACGCTTTTGAGTGAGCCTTTAGCGCAAGCCGCCATGGCCCCGTCGGAACCCTTTTTCCGCGCTCATTCCGCCCGGTATGCAATCTTGTAAAATGTTTCGGCTTAATTATGATCAGGCATCTGTCATGCTCCTGCAAAACCGACCGAGGCAACCATGATGTCCCGAGTGATCTCTCCTGCACAGAAGAGTGTGAAAGCCTCCGCATGACTTTCCGTGCCTTATGGTTTTTCGGGCCATCCTGTTGGCAGATAGCAAGAAAATTGCACAGGTTGCGCTTTCCTGCGTGCGCTCCGCTGGCCCATTCCGCCTGATCTGGATACCATGCAGCCACGACCCGGCTCCTCTCCGCATTCTATGGAACCACCCATGACCAAACCCAACATGGCGGGCCAGCCGCCTTCTCGCCACCCGGAAGAAAGCTCTGGTGTGGCCGGATGGATTGACCGCCGCCTACCTGTCATCAGTGGTTTCAGGGCGGAGTATATTGATTTCCGCATGCCGAAGAATCTGAACGGCCTGTGGAACTTCGGTGCGATTCTCACGGTCGTTCTGCTGCTTATGCTGGCAACCGGCACCTTTCTGGCCATGCACTTCATCCCCACCGCAGCAGAAGCCTTTCTTTCTGTTGAGGCTATAGACCGGCAGTTGCCCGGTGGGTGGATGCTGCGCAGCATGCATATGGTCGGGGCCAACCTGTTTCTGGCAGCGCTCTATATCCATCTGTTTCGTGGGCTGTATTACGGCTCCTACAAGGCCCCGCGTGAAATTCTGTGGATCAGCGGCCTTGTTCTGATGGTGCTGGTCATGGCCACGGCTTTTGCCGGTTACGTGCTGCCATGGGGGCAGATGTCCTTCTGGGGGGCAGATGTCATCAGCAAGGCCGTGGGTGCAGTGCCGGTTATTGGCAACACGCTGGAACATATTCTGGCGGGC
The DNA here is from genome assembly GCF_001499615.1 of Acetobacter senegalensis. NCBI lineage: Bacteria > Pseudomonadati > Pseudomonadota > Alphaproteobacteria > Acetobacterales > Acetobacteraceae > Acetobacter > Acetobacter senegalensis. The sequence continues at coordinate 473,930 of NZ_LN606600.1, forward strand.
AGTGATCAGTTGGGCGATATTTTTCTGCACCGCTTTTTTGTCATTCACTTCATTCTGGCATTTCTGGTTGTTGCCGTGGTGGGGGTGCACGTTGTGGCAGTTCATGTGGCGGGCTCCAACAACCCACTGGGCATAGACCCCAAAACCCCCAAAGATACCGTGCCTTTTCATCCATACTTCACCAGCAAGGATCTGGTGGGGCTGGTGCTCTTCGCTCTGGTGTTTGCTCTGCTGATGTTCTTCTGGCCCGGCCTGCTGACTGAACCAGACAACTACGCCCCGGCAGACCCCATGCACACCCCGGCGGATATCGAGCCGGAATGGTACTTCCTGCCTTTTTATGGCATGTTGCAGTCCGTGCCTTCCAAGTTTGGCGGCCTGCTGGCGGCGGCTGGCTCCCTGCTGATTCTTTTTGCCCTGCCCTGGCTGGACCGTTCCCCCGTGCGGTCCATGCGCTTCCGGCCTCTTTGCCGCGTCGGCCTGCTGGGGCTGGTCGTAGCATTTGTGCTGCTGGCACTGGTCGGTAAACACCACGCTCAGGGAAGCTGGATGGCGCTTGGGCGCGTGTCTCTACTTTATTATTTTGGCTATTTTCTTGTGCTCCTCCCCTTGGCACCGCGTCTGGAAAAAACACGCCCCTTGCCTGCCTCCATTTCCGCTGCGCAGGGAGACGCCTGAATGTCTGTTCGCGCATTTTTAGGGGGTGCATGCCTGCTCTCCGGCCTGTTCCTGGCAACACCTGAGCAAACCGCTCTGGCTCAGACGCCCTCCGCTCCGGCTTCTTCCCCGGCGGCTGCACCGGCAGAACCCGCAGCCCCGCCTCACCAGAAATGGAGCTTTGACGGAGCGTTCGGGCAGTTTGATCAGGCCAGCCTGCAACGTGGCTTTCTGGTGTATGACCATGTGTGTTCCACCTGCCATGGCATGCGCAGCCTGACCTATAATGATCTGGCGGGTATCGGCCTGAGCTCCAAAGCCATTTCAGACCTTGCGCATAGCAAGCAGTTCCCCGGGCCGGTAGATGAGGACGGGCAGCCGACAACCCGCCCCGGCACGCCGGATGACCACTTCAAATCCCCTTTCCCGAGTGAAGCCGCCGCAGCAGCCATGATGGGCGGCGTAGCCCCGCCTGATCAGTCCCGCCTTGCCTTGATCAAGCCCCACGGGGCAGACTGGCTTTACGCGTTCCTGACCGGCTACCGCATGCCACCACCGCCCGGCGCGCCCATGGTGCCCGGCAAGTTCTACAATGAATGGACTGACGGCCACCTGATTGGCATGCCTCCACCACTGGTAGAAGGTGGCGTGAGCTTTCCGGATGGCACCAAGGCCACGGTGGACCAACAGGCACGCGATGTTTCAACTTTTCTGGTCTGGGCCGCTGACCCACACCGCAATGCACGCCACCATATTGGCAAAGGGGTTGTGCTTTACCTGATTGTTCTGCTTCTGCTGGCCATTGCATGGAAGAAGAAAATCTGGAAACGCCTGGACGGAAACTGACAGATGGAAAACACCTCCCCCGCACCGCAGAACACGCCTGAAACCGATACCCCGGAACACACCGCCGGTCGGCGTGATTTTCTGGGCATGGTGACAACGGCAGGCGCTGTAACCGGCGTTGCCGCATGCACTATCCCGTTTCTGGAAAGTCTGGCCCCGCAGGATAGCGCCTCCGCCCATCTGCCCGTTGATGTCGATCTCTCCAAACTGGCTCCCGGCCAGCAGACAACTGTGGTCTGGCAGGGCAAGCCCGTGTTCATTCTGCACCGCACCCCAGAAGACATTGCCAAACTTCAGGATGCCGCGCTGACAGACCGCCTGCGGGACGGGGATTCGCATGATCTGCAACAGCCTGCCTATGCCAAGAACTGGCATCGGTCGCTCACGCCTGAATACGGTGTGTATGTAGGAATCTGCACCCATCTGGGGTGTGTACCATCTTATGCACCCGCCCCCGGCGGGGCACCGGCAGAGGCCAAGGCCGCTCCGGCTGGCGGCTATGCCTGCCCTTGCCATGGTTCAAAGTTTGATCTGGCAGGGCGCGTCTTCAAGGGGGCACCCGCCCCCTACAACCTGCCGGTTCCCCCTTACTTCATGCCCAACCCGACCACCATCAGGCTGGGTGAAAACCCCAAGGGACAGGATTTCGATTTCTCAACCATTGTGCAGATCTAAAAGGCTGTTTGAAAACCCTGTCCGGTTGGTCTGATGTAAAAAACGGTGCCTTTCAGGGGGCTCACTGTGCGCTGGCATGCCATGCGGTTACGGCATCCAGCGTTTTGCTGACATGCGTTTCCGGGTCCTGGCTGGTGTAGCTCAGCACAATCTTGTCGTCCGGCGTAATCACGTAAGACGAGCGGTCTGAATGCAGAAACATGCCCTGCGAGCTGAGTGATTTATAAAGACCAGCCACTTTTGCACCGGGGTCTGCCAGCACGGCAAACTTGCTTCTGCATTCTTCCTTTGAAAACTCAGCAACACGGTCCACATTGCCCGCCGTTACCCCAACAACAGTCGCGCCCTGTTTGGCAAAATCCTCCGTTGCCTCAGCAAAAGCATGGGCTTCCAGTGTGCACCCTTTGGTAAAAGCCGCCGGGAAGAAATAGAGCACCACCGGCCCCTTTTTCAGCGCATCCTTCAGAGAAAACGTGAGGAGCTTCCCCCCCAGCGCGCCCTGCAACGTAAAATCAGGGGCGGTTTCCCCTTGTGCCAGCGCGGCCAGCGCACGCTGCGCCCCCACCAGCGGCACGGCTGTTGCACACAGGCCAACAGCCGCCAAAGCAGTGCAGGATCGGATCATCACGGCGCGTAATACGGATTTCTTCGTCATGCTTTTCAACCATCCAGCTAGAGTGAAGGCCACCACCATGAGCCTAAACACGCCCTCACACCACTCCTCATTCTGGTAGCACCACCGACAGCCCGAACGCGGCACGTACCATAAACGACGGTGCCGTCTCACCCGCCTATTGAAACGAGCACGAAAGACCGAGGACAATCAGGCCCGCACCTCACTACTCATGCAAGAGCTGGGGATGCGAACTATCTTGTCGCGTCCTGATATTCTATGGCTCCTGCGCCTTTGCCCGCACGGCGTCAGAATGCCCAGACAGCATCACAGTTGAACCACAGCATATTGTTGGTGCCGTTTGTAACCACCGGGTTCTGCACCGTTCCGGCCTGATTGAAAGGCCGTGTACCATTCAGGGATTTGTCCAGCCGGATCTCTGGCCGCAGCGTGAATTTGCCCAGCCCCAAATTCTTGTTGATGAATTCCGGACGATAAGAGGCCCCAACCGTCAACTCCCCATACGTGGTGGGGGGCGCGTTGTAATACGGGTAAGGCCGGTTGCTCAGGGAATGCGTGTAGAACATGAAGCTGGCATATTCGCTCACGGTGCCACCGGTATTATCCCTGAAGACTTCCCCGCGCAGGTTGAACGTCAGCCATGGCTTGATATCCCACGCCAGATAGCTGGTGACCCCATACACGTCATCCCGTGTGGCGTTATCATGCAGATAGGTGCCGTCCACCGTAACGCTAAGCTTATCATTCACATGATACGTGGCCATGATATCCCCATTATACTGCATGAGGTGATTGGCATCAGAACCAAGGCCCGCGCTGGTCCAGCCATCGGGGGATGTCACGGCCCGCCCGTTGTTCCCTTCCGGCCCGAACCGCCCCATGGCGTGAATATCAAGCTTGCCATCCAGCAGATGGTTGAAGGCAAAGCCAAAATACCCTTTAGGTTTGTTATTGTTGCCTGCCGCGCCAAAGGTGGTGGAATTTCCGGCATCCACGCCCAGAATCCAGTCCACATGCTTGCTGAGATGCATAGTGGCCACAATGCCCACTGTCTGGAAGGGCACAATATAATCAGAAGCGTAATTGAAGGTATAGAAAGGCCGGGCCAGCGCGGGTGTGCCTTCCGCGCCCATCAGGCCGTACATCTGGCCCACCTGCACATCAATGCCGTGTTTGAAAATCCAGGGAAGATGCACGTCCACATGGGCCTGTGTTGGTGCCCACTGATACAAACCCGTAATAGCGCCATCGCCCATGCCGATTGTAGGATCAAACCGTGCATCGGAGCCGTACATGGCCTCCAGCACAAACCCTATGCCATATCCGCCACCAACGTCCGTTACCGGGTGGGAGAGTGATCCCATAATCTGGTTCATTGTAACGGTATTGGCGCGATCATTATAATACTGGCCAAAGTTTCGGCCTGACCGCGTCCATGGGTTGCCGGTAATTCCAGCTTCTATTGAAAGATGCCCTTCCAGCCCATCCCAGTACGATGCCGCATGGCCTGGCTTTGGGCGAAACAGATTGCCAATATGCGGGGCGCTCTGCGATGTCTCCGCCGCCGGGGCCGATGGGGGCGCGGCATGCTCGGTCTCCACACTCTGCGGCGAGAGAGGAAGTTGCTTCCCTGCCGGGGCCGCTGCCCCCTGTTGCGGTGTGGGTGCCTGCGGCTGTTGCTGCGCCTTTTTCCCCGCCCGTGCGGCGGAGGGATAGCGGTGCGCCCGTGAGGGATGAGTCAGTGCGGAGCGGGATTGCGGCGGATGCGCAAGCGATGATCTGGCATGCGCCTGTGGCATGTTGCCCGTTATCATCATGCTCCCCAGAGCAACCCCCGCCAGCCAGCTTTTATGCACCATTGGTCAACATCATTTCTTGTTCTTTTTAAGCCCGTTCCCCGAGGCCTGCTGCCGGGCTGCTTGCCCTGCCCTTACGGCCATTTCATGGCAAATGAGACCATTCGGCCTACTGCGCCTTGCAGCACAATCTTCAACTGCTTTTCCATCTTCTAGCTCTATACTGGAACCTTTCAGAGAGGCTTGATCACAAACCAGCCATGCCTACCCTCCGCCTTCCCTTTTTCCTCTCAGCCGCACCAAAACAATCTCACACCATTGGTATGAGATGACTTTTCTTTTTGGCCGATTATCAAACAGAAAGAAGGAGGCCATTGTGAGCCCCATACCGATGGCCGCAGCAGTGGCCACCGCTTCTGGTTCTAGGAGAAAAGAGTATGGCTGATACTGTTGTCATTTATCATTCTGGCTATGGTCACACCCGCAAGGTGGCGGAACATGTGGCCAAAGGTGCCAATGCCGAGCTTATCGCCATCAATGAACATGGAGATGTGACAGAGGCTGACTGGGCCAAGCTGAACGCTGCCCGCGCCATCATCTTCGGTGCGCCGACCTACATGGGCAACGCAAGCTGGCAGTTCAAAAAATTTGCTGATGCTTCTTCCAAAATCTGGTTCACCCGTGGGTGGGAAAACAAGATTTTCGGCGGCTTCACCAACAGCGCCAGCCTGAGCGGCGATAAAGGCTGCACGCTGGACTGGCTGAGCACGCTGGCCGCACAGCATGGCGGCATCTGGGTCAGCCTTGGTCTGCTGCCCAGCAACACCAAGGAAGCAAAGCGCACGGACCTCAACAATCTGGGTGGCTCCATTGGCCTGCTGGTACAGAGCCCGGCAGACGCCAGCGTGGATGAAATTCCGCAAGGTGATCTGGACACAGCGGTTCACTATGGCAAGCGGATTGCAGACATAGCGGCCCGTTTCTCCGCCGCCTGAGCCCTTTACCCAGTTTGTCAGCGAACGCCCCGGAAACGGGGCGTTCTGTTTTCAGCCCCCTTGCATCCGATGCCGTTTTCAGGCGTTTCAGACACAGTGCCAAAAGGCACATACCTGTCTTCTCTGCTGCGTCCTGCAAGGATAACTTGGTCATGAAAAACAAAGCATTCCATGCCTGTTTTATGGCAAGCCTGCTGGCGGTTGGGTTCCCTGCTTCTGTTTGGGCCGCAGGCAGGACAACACGCCTGCCCCACACGCCTTTTGCGCAGTCTGGCTCCGCATCTCCTTCTACGGCACCGACACCCAAGCCCGCCACGCCCACCACCACACAGACAGCCACTCCGCCAAACCGCTATTCAGACGGCACGGGGGATGAACTGGTTGACCGGCTGAATAATGCCCAGTTGAACCAGAACTACCGCGGCCCCTATTACTATCCGGGGCAGCCTGTTCCCCCTTTTCAGGCAACGGCTCCAGACAAGCTGACACCGGCTACCCCGGCCACATCTCCTGCGGTAACCGGGCCTAAACCCTCCACACCGCAACAGGCTCCCCTTACACCCCCTGCCACTCAGGGCACGCCTTTCCGATAAGGAAGACTTTCCCCCACATACGTGCGGCGGATGGCGTGTCATTTCCCGCATGCTTCACACTCCAGCCGAAGCTTTTGTGTGGGGGCGCAGTTTTTTTGTGAATAACTGCCATGCTCTCCCTCCGGCTGTCATTCTCCCCGGCATGATCCCATCTTCAAGATAGAGTTGGTCCTGCACAGGGCCTTACAGGAAGAAAGTAAGATCATCATGCCGCACGATAGAGCACCACACGAAACAAGTTCCCTTCACCATTTGGCAGAACGCGCGCTTGCGCAGCCCAAACTGGCCACCAAGGCAGAAGTGCTTGAACTGGCGGGGTTTGTGCTGAAAGGCGGCGAACACGCATCTGAACTGGAACGCGAAATCGCCAAGAAGGCACAGCATAATCTGGAAGGTGTTACGGCACCTGAACTTCAGGCACTGGCAACAAAAGTTCTGGCAGGTCGCAAATGAGCCATCCTTCCCATACCCCGCCCGCTCTTTCTTCTCTCCAGAAAGAACTGGAAGATCTGCAACGTAAAATTGCTGAATCAGAAAAGACGGAACCGAGGCATGTAGCGGCTCTGCGTAAACGCGAACGGGAAATCTCGGAAGAAATTGCCCGCCTTTCCCGTTAAGGAAAGAATACCTCAAGAAAGCAAGGCTGCCATGTCATGCCCGCTTCCATCATCATGGACGGGCAATCTTCCTTACCCCAGCGGAACAGGTTAGACATAGCGCAGCGTTGCTGCCTTTCGCTTTGGTTCAGCACAGTGCCTATTTTGCACTGTCGTAACGAGACTTTTTATTTTTGTTCCGGGATTGCGTATGCCTGAAAAGCCGTAACGCTACTCCGTTTTATAGATGAGATGAGTATAGAGATGCGTTTTATTCCCCTTATGGCCGTTGCCGCCAGCCTTGCCCTGACACCTGTTGCCAGCCACGCCACCTCCCTGCACACGCATTGGGAACAGTACAAGGCTGGGCGCGCCTTCCGCCATCTGTCCATGGATGGGCAGAAAGCCTTTGGTGATATCTTGAAAGCGCGTGATCTTCTGGCCGCAGGGAATACAGATGCCGCCATCCCGGCGCTGTATGACGCCAGCAAGCGCCTGACCGCCGCAGGCAAAGCCAGCACCAAATTCCAGGCCGCAGAAGCCTCCTTGCAGCCTGCTCCCCAGCATGCTCCCGCAACAGGCCACGTGCCTTCCACCACCCCGACAGACTGGATTCCGGTCGGCGGCGAATTTATTGCGAGCGAAACACTGGCACCTGAGAAAAAAGCAGCCGTAGCCACAGCCAACAAGCAGTTGCAGTCTGGTGACACGCAGCAGGCCGCGCAGAGCATGCAGGTTGTGGGTGAGGATGTGGATTTCATTGTCGCACTGGCCCCGCTGGCACAAACACAAGGCGCCCTGAACCGCGCCACTGTTTTCACGGAAGGCCGCCAGCCCAAAGAAGCACTGGATGCGCTGGACCAGACGCTCAACAGCCTTATCTTTGTCTCTCAGGATTTTGTGGAAACGGCCATTCCCGCCACTCAGGGCGGCAAGAGTGCAGCTACCTCCAAATAAGACCTAAATCTGAAAAGACCCGCTTTAACGAGTGGGTCTTTTCACAAGACTATTCTCATCCTCTTTCTTCAAAAGACCGATTTGCGGCCCAAGAGAGAGGAAGAAAGAGTTTTTCAATTTGAAAAACTGCTGCCAAAATGGTTGATTTGATGGCCCAGCGTAACATCACCGGGCCATCGCAGCCTCTTCTTCAGGCCACAAAAAGCCTGACCAGCCCGCCCCTTTCCAGCGCCTTCCATGCGGCAGAACGCCAGAGGGAGTGTCCTTACTGCTCTCCCTCCTTCCCATTCAGAAAGTCTTGGGGCAGCCTGTATCAGGCAGACTGCGGACAGCAGAGATTATCAAACTGCTGCCTGTAATCTATTGCCTGCGCCACCTTCCATGCCTCATCAAAGAAGTCTGAAGGTGGGCGCTCGCTTAGTCTGACCAGACCAATTGATCCTGCGGAAAACCCGACCAACCTGCGCATTTGCAACCTGCCGACAGGAGGCACCCTGAGCGGAAAGGACGAAATAGGCAGGATGGTGGCTAATCTGCCGCTCATTATTTCAGCATGGATCAACTCCAGAGACATGGTTTCAAGCCGGACAATAGGTTTGACGCCCGCCGCCTGAAAGCCCGTATCCACCAACTGCCTGCACCGCATGGCCTTGCTAAGAAGCGCTAACGGAAACTGTGCAGCATCCTCCCAACTGATGTCACGCTCTTCAGGAAAGGCATAAGCCGCCGTTCCCGCCAGCACCTGCTCCTCCTGATATAATGAGCGGACAACAAAAGCCTGTGCCTGCGGGCATTCCTCATAATACATGATGCCGATATCAAGCTGCTGTTTGGTCAGCCTTTCAATAATATCCGCATTGACCAGAACAGAAACATCGCAGGAAAAATCACCAATTTTTTCCTGTATCGCTTCAATCAGAACCGGAACAATGTGCACAGCCGTAGGGATAACCCCTATTTTCAGCGCACCCGCCAGATCCTGCCTGGTCAGAGACACCTCATTCCGCATTTCCGTCACACTATGCAGAATATCATGCGCCCATTTCAGAATACGGATGCCTTCTTCCGTAAAACCAAAGACCTTTTTCTTACGGTCAATAATAACAACGCCAAGTTCTTCTTCCAGTATCCGCACCGCGCGGGACAGCGCTGGTTGCGAAACATTACAGGCCACGGCTGCTTTTGAAAAACTTTTGAACCTGTCGATCTCCCGAAGATAATAAAGCTGCTTCAGAATCATATTTACTCCGGAAAACACGTCTTATCGTCCCCTAATTGACGATCAGCATGTCATATGATGATACCGTCCGCGCCTCTCACGCCGTGCCATAAGGAACCGGACAAGAAAAACGGTTGTCTGTTATAAAAAGAGCGCCCTCCTCCCGCCGCCAGAAAGGGCAGACCAAAAAGTCCACGCCATCAACGCGTGAACCCGTCCAAGGGATGCCTTACAAAATGGCAACGCCAACACAGGCTCTCTGCGCCGCAGTTACAAAAGGGCAACGGGCCTGCTCCTGTTAGCCACCAATATAGTGCATCTCGATCTTGTCCGCTTTTGCATCCAGTGCTGCGGCGCTGTGGGTAGAACGTGCTGCACGTTCCTCACTGTAGCGATCTGTTCGGTTGCCCCATATTCCCGATAGCACCGCACGAAGCGATGCATCCCGCTCCGCCTGTTTCTGGTCCCGTAACAGCGCACGCAGATCCTGACCCTGTGTTGCAAAAAGACACGTATAAATCTTTCCATCTGAAGAAAGACGTGCCCGTGAACATGCCCCGCAGAATGGCGCGCTGACAGAGGAAATAAATCCGATCTCCCCTGCCCCATCCAGATAGCCATAACGCCGCGCCACTTCGCCCTGATAATGCGGAGAAAGAGGAACCAGCGGCCAGAGGGCATGAATCCGCCTCAGCATGTCCTCTGATGGGACAACATCTTTTTTCTCCCACCCGTTGCGGTTGCCAACATCCATGTATTCAATAAGCCGCACCACACAGCCCGTATTCCGAAAATAGCTTAAAAGATCGGGCACCCCTGCATCATTCACGCCGCGCTGCACAACGGTATTGATCTTTATGGCGCCTTCAAACCCTGCCTGTTGCGCAGCTTCAATCCCTTTCAGCACAGCTTGCGGCGCGCCCCTGCCGCCACTCATCCGGGCAAACACCGCAGGATCAAGACTATCCAGACTGACACTGATACGGCGCAGGCCCGCCTGCCAAAGCGCCTGCGCGCACCGGGGCAACAGAACGCCATTGGTTGTCAGGGCAATATCTTCAATACCCGGCACACGCACCAGACGGCTTACAAGGTCAGGCAGTTCGGGCCGTAACAGGGGCTCACCACCCGTCAGGCGTATTTTTGTCACGCCCAGACTGGCCGCAACCCGCACCACGCATTCTATCTCGTCAAAATCCAGCCGTTCTGCCGGGGGAAGAAAACGGAACCCTTCATGGTACGTGCTCTCGGGCATGCAGTAGGAGCAGCGGAAATTGCATCGGTCCATAACCGATATCCGCAAATCCCTCAGTGGGCGACCACGTCTGTCCCGGCAGGGGGCAATGCTCTGCACGGCCTCCTCCTCGCCAGTCATGATCGCCCTGTGCGCCTTATCCAGCAATTTTGAGGGGCGGCGCAGAGGCCACACTTTCCACCACCTTGACAGGAATGGACTTCGCTGCCGGCGTGCCACTGATTTCATCAAAATAATCGAGTGGCAGAAGCGGATTGAGTTCAGGATAATATCCGGCAATGGAGCCACGCGGCATAGGATAGGCAATAACGCTCAACCCGTCCACATACCGTCTTACGCCATCCTCGCTATAGGTTTCCAGACCGATAACGGCGCCATTTTCCAGCCCGCGCTCCGCCATGTCCTCCTTGTTCATGAAGATGACAAGCCGGGTGTTGTACACCCCCCGATACCGGTCATTATTACTGTAGATGGTCGTGTTATACTGATCATGCGAGCGGATGGTTGCCAGACGCAGCATGGCCGTATCATTAACTGGCACATCAACTTCCAGACCGGGCAGAACCAGAAAATTAGCTTTGCCATTAGGCGTTTTCCACACGCGCCGCCGTGGTGGAATATCCAGATGGAAGCCATGAGGGTTTTTGATCTTCTCTGAAAAATCAGCATAGATTTCAGGATAGACTTCAGCAATCTTGTCCCGTATCGGGGTGTAATCCACCATATACTGCGCCCATGGCGTTCTGGAATGCGGCAGCGCGGCCATGGCCATACGGCAGACAATTTCCGTCTCGGGCAGAACGTGTTCGCTCACGGGTTCAAACACACCGCGAGACGCCGTGACATTCGCCATGGCATCTTCAATGGTGATAAATTGTTCGCCTGCTTCAGTCCGGATAATTTCAGAACGAGCAACAACAGGCAGGATCAGCGCGTCCTTGCCATGCACCAGATGCCCCCTGTTCAGCTTTGTGGCAATGCCAACCGTCAGGTTCAACTTGCTCATGGCTGCGTAGGACCGGGGCGTATCCGGCACGGCGTGAATAAAATTGCCACCCAGACCAATAAAGACTTTGGCCGTACCGGATTCCATGGCTTCAAGGGCCTCTACCACATGGTGGCCGTGCTCACGCGGGGGCTCAAACCCAAACGCATCCCGCACGCGATCCAGATAAAGCTGGGTCGGTTTTTCATCTATCCCGACCGTGCGATCCCCCTGCACATTGGAATGGCCGCGAATAGGCGCAATACCCGCACCGGGTTTACCAAAATTCCCACGCAGAAGCAGAATGTTGGCCACCTGCTGCAACAGGCGAGAGCCTTCCTGATGCTGCGTCAGCCCCATACCGTAGCAGATGATAGTGGCTTTGGAGTTTTTGTAAATTTCTCCAATTTTACGAATCTGTTCTTCAGAAACACCGGAAATACGGGTGATATCCGCCCAGGAACATCCCATCACATCATCCCGCAGCGCATCAATCCCTGCGGTGTGTTCCTGAATGAAGGCTGTGTCCAGTACGTCTTCCCCACGAGCCTCCGCTTCAAACAGCACTTTCATCATGCCTTTGAAAATGGCGAGGTCTCCGCCAATCCGCACATGCACGAATTCGCTGGAAATGGGGGTTGAGCCAAACGTGCTCATCTGCAGCACATCCTGCGGCTCCGTAAAGCGGATCAGTGCCCGTTCCGGCATGGGGTTGATCAGAATAATGGGCACGCCCCGTTTACGAGCATCCACCAGATTGGTCATCATGCGCGGTGAGTTGGTGCCAGTGTTCTGCCCCACCACAAAAATGGCCTCGGCATGCTCAAAATCCGCCATCACAATGGTGCCTTTGCCAATGCCAATGGAAGGCGGCAACCCACGGCTTGTCGGCTCGTGGCACATGTTTGAGCAGTCGGGAAAATTGTTGGTGCCAAATTCACGAATGAAAATGGAATACAGGAAAGCCGTCTCGTTTGCCGTGCGGCCCGATGTATAGAATTCAGCCTGATGCGGGCTTTCAAGCGCCTGCAAATGGCGGCCAATCATGGCAAAGGCATCATCCCACGCGATCGGCACATATTTGTCCGTTGTGGCATCATATTGCATGGGTTCGGTCAGCCGCCCCTGCATTTCAAGCCAGTAGTCACTTTTCTGCATAAGCTCGGTAACGGTATATTTCTCGAAAAACTCCCGCGTTACACGCGCCTTTGTGGCTTCATGCGCAAGTGCCTTGGCGCCGTTTTCACAAAACTCCAGCGTTTTACGGTGGTCCGGGTCAGGAAACGCACAGCTTGGGCATTTGAAGCCGCCCGGCTGGTTCATGGCCAGAAGCCCGCGTGATCCCTTGACAAGAACACTCTGCTCCATCAGCACCTTTGCCGTGGCGCCAGCTGCTCCCCAGCCCCCGGCAGGATGATGATACGGTTTGAATTCAGACTGTTTTTCTTTGCTCATAAGATCACCCTCTTTGGTCTTTACCGGGCTGCCGGATACAGGAATTCTGCAAAATCTGGATGGTATTTTTCAGGAAAGGCTGCCTCAGGCCGCCACCCGCGGGTCACACACCAGAACACCAAACTCCTTCATGGCAGGAACAAAATTTTCGTTTTCGTGCTTGGAGCGTGCAAGTTTGATCAGCGCAAAACGCTGGAGCGGCAACAAAGCCGCCCATTGGTCGGGTGTCGGTGGGGGTACCCCATCAGCCTGAGCCTGCCGTATAACGGCCTCCGGCATCCGGTCAGGCTCCTGCCAGTCTTCCAGGCATGGCGCAGCCAGCGGACGGAGCGGTTCATCACAGCGAACCTCAATCAGGTGCACAACGCGATCCCGATAAACGGTTTGCTGCTGCACCGTTGTGCAGGGAAGATCAGCAAGCTCCGCCCGTTCCTCACGCGAGAACTGGCTCCATTGCCGCAGGCTCAGCTTGATGCAGACAATATCCAGCTTCTGTCGTGCAATCATTGGAATGCAACGCAATGACCCGGCAAAATCACGTTCAAACTCAAAAAGCATCGGACCCTGTCCTGAGTGAGCGGTGGAGGAAAGAGCGGCAAAAGCGTTGCCGCCCTACTTGGGAATCAACAAATGGAGGAGAGATGCAGCGGCAATGAACGCCGCCGTGCTGAGCGACCAGATGACCACAAACCAGCCAACCCGTGCGCCGGGCCGTTTGGGTGCGCCATCCCCATTGCCCTGAACAATATCAGTGATAGCCATCTGTTTCCGTCACCTTTCCGCGAAACACGCGATAAGAGTAGATTGTGTAGGTCAGGATGATGGGCAGCAGGATGGCCGTGCCAACAAGCTGAAAAAACTGGCTTGAGGGCGGAGAGGACACATCCCACAACGTCAGCCCCGGCGGCACGGCATAGGGCCAGATGGTAATGCCCAGCCCGGAGAGGCACAGAAAGAACCAGCCCAGCGCACACAGGAACGGCCCCTTGGAATGCTCCCGCCGCAGGCCCATGACCATCAGGCCACCAAGCAGCGCGACCAGAACAGGCACAGGCGCAACAAACAGCATATTGGGCCACGCCGTCCAACGGCGCAGATAAGGCGCATGCAGCAGCGGGGTCCAGATACTGACAGCAACAATGCAAAGGAAGAGCCCCACAGCCAGACGCGCCGCCCACCTGCGGCACGATGCCTCCAGAACGCCGGTTGTACGCCAGATCAGCCATGTTGCGCCCAGCAGGGCGTAGCCGCACATCACGGATAAGCCACACAGAATGCTGAACGGTGTCAGCCAGTCCAGTGGCCCACCGGCAAAAGCGCCATCCGTAACGGTAACACCCTGAACCACACCGGCCAGAATGGCACCCTGACAGAAAGCGGCCAGGCCGGAACCGACCATGAAACCAGTGGTCCAGAGCCGCTCACGCGGGGTGCCGCGCGTCATGACACGAAATTCAAACGCCACGCCCCGGAAGATCAAAGCCAGCAGCATCAGCACGATGGGCAGGTAAAAGGCGGGCAGCAGAGTAGCATACGCACCGGGAAAAACCCCATACAGCACGGCACCGCCCAGAACCATCCATGTCTCGTTCCCGTCCCATACGGGGGCAATGGTGTTCACCATCACATCCCGGCGGCCGGGATCACGCTCCAGCGCAAAGAGCATGCCGATACCCAGATCAAAACCATCAAGAATGACGTAAATACTTATGGCTGCAATCAGAATGACAGCCCAGACAATGGGGAGCCAGTATGCAAAGTCCATCATGGATCAGGCTCCTTTGCCAGCAGACGGGTCAATCACATCCGGATGCATGCGGGCTGCCAGAATATCGGATGCGTGAGAGGGAGGAGTGTCATGTTCGCCTTCCTGCGGCGCACGCCCTAGCAGGCGCACCAGAATGCCCATGCCAGAACCAAACACCAGCACATACACCACCACAAAGGCCGTCATGGTCACAGCCATGCTGGACAAAGCAATGGGAGAAACGCTGTCTGACGTGCGCAGCAGGCCGTAAACAGTCCAGGGCTGACGGCCGACTTCGGTGGTGATCCAGCCGCACAGCAGCGCCAGAAAACCAGCGGGGGCCATGCACAGGGCAACACGATGGAAGAGTGTATTTGTAAACAGGGTGCTGTTGCGCCGTAACCAGAGGGACCAGAACCCCACAAGCGCCATGAGCATGCCCAACGCCACCATGATGCGGAAGGAGAAGAAAATAACCGGCGATGGCGGCCGTTGATCACGGGGGAAATCCTTCAGCCCCGGCACCTTGCCTTCCAGACTATGGGTGAGAATGAGTGAACCCAGCAGCGGCACCTTGACGGCATAATCCGTCCGCTCTTCCTTCATGTTGGGAATACCAAACAGCAGTTCCGGCGCACGCCCTTCTGATGTCCAGTCACCTTCCATCGCTGCAATTTTTGCGGGCTGGTATTTCAACGTGTTCAGGCCATGGGCATCCCCGGCCATGATCTGGATAGGAGCCACAATGGCGGCCATCCACATGGCCATGGAGAACATCACCCGCACAGGTTCGCTGGCAATCCGCCCTTCACGCCGGGCCTTGAGCATGTGCCACGCCCCGGTTGCCCCAACAATGAACGCCACGGAGAGAAACGCCGCCAGCCCCATATGCACCAGCCGGAACGGGAAAGAGGGGTTGAAGATAATGGCCAGCCAGTCCGCCGGCATGAAGCGCCCGGTTGTGGGATCAATGCTGTAGCCGCGCGGCGTCTGCATCCAGGAATTGGAGGAAAGTATCCATGTCATGGAAATCAGGGTGCCAATGGAAACGCAGCACGTGGCGGCAAAATGCAGTCCCCGTCCCACCTTGTTCATGCCGAACAGCATGACGCCCAGAAAACCCGCCTCAAGAAAAAAGGCGGTCATGACTTCATAGGATAACAGCACCCCGGTAATTGGCCCGGCCTTTTGAGAAAAGACAGACCAGTTGGTGCCAAATTCATAGGACATGACCAGGCCGGAGACCACGCCCATACCAAAGACAATGGAGAAAACCTTGATCCAGTATCGGTAAAGATCGAGAAAAACTGGTCTTCCGGTCTTGAGCCACAGCCCCTCCAGCACAGCCAGATAGGCCGCCAGTCCAATGGAGAAAGCGGGGAAAATAATATGAACGCCTACGGTAAAGGCAAACTGAAAGCGCGCCAGAAGAAGCGCAAGGTCATGGGCAGGCTGCATTGGGTCTCATCCAAACATATGCATGTGGCTGCTCCACCAGAAAACAGCCTCCACAAACCCTGAAAGAAAGGGGCTGCTTCCTGCCATAAACGCCGCAGGGAACCATCCTGTTCCGCAACGAGCCACAATGCTCTTGCCCTGTACTAGATCAGCATGAGCTCTGCCGTCCAAGACCTTTTCCTTATATAATAATAAACAGCAGTTATAATGGTGACCCGTTTGTGATCATTCTACTTATCTGTCGCATTCTTGTATCTTGCCACGCTGCGCTGCATGCCTATGCTATGGCTCTGATATCGTTACACGATCGCGTTGTTGCGCGAGGAGCTTCAGACCGTTGGCCACACCTCAACCCATTGACACAAAACTGACCCAGGCCGCTCTTTTCCTGATGGTAACCCTGAACAGTAATACCCCGGATGCCGCGGCCATAACGCAGATCAAGGCCCTTATGGGTGACCTGTCCTCCCTTGTTCGGGGTGTGGGATTCCGGGTGCCTGACGGCAGGTTGAGCTGCATTACGGGCATTGGGTCCAACGCGTGGGATCACCTTTTTGGCACACCACGCCCGCGTGAATTGCATCCCTTTAGGGAAATCAATGGCGTGCATCACGCCCCCTCCACACCGGGAGACCTGCTGTTCCATATCCGCGCCACCCGCATGGATCTGTGTTTTGAACTGGGCACGGCTATCGTGTCCCGGCTGGAAGGCGTCGCCTCCGTTGTGGATGAAGTTCACGGTTTCAAATATTTTGATGAACGTGATCTGCTCGGCTTTGTCGATGGCACGGAAAACCCCACCGGCCAGCCCGCCCTTGATGCGACCCTGATTGGTGAGGAAGACCCGGCTTTTGCTGGCGGCAGCTATGTCATTATTCAGAAATACCTGCATAACCTGAAAAAATGGGATGCCATCCCAACTGAAGTGCAGGAACATATTATTGGCCGCAAGAAACTATCGGATATTGAACTGCCAGAGGCCGATAAACCAAGCTATGCCCATAATGTGCTGACCAATATTGAAGAAAACGGGCAACAGCTTCAGATCGTGCGCGACAACATGCCGTTTGGTGAAGTGGGTAAAGGAGAGTTTGGCACCTACTTTATCGGCTATGCGTGCTCCCCTTCCCGCACGGAACAGATGCTGCAAAACATGTTTGTGGGCAAACCACCCGGAAATTACGACAGACTTCTGGATGTCAGCACCGCCGTTACGGGAACGCTGTTCTTTATTCCCACAAGTGATTTTCTGGACGGCGCGCCTGATCTGGAAACAGCCGATCAGCCAGCACCTGCACCCACGCCAGCCCCTTCACCTACCCCTGATCTGCCGAGCGGCTCTCTTGGAATTGGGTCACTCAAATAAGGAGTTCTGACATGAACAATCTGCACAGACATCTGGCTCCCATTTCCTCCGCCGCCTGGGCCGAGATTGAAGATGAAGCCGCCCGCACCATCCGCCGCCATCTGGCTGGCCGCCGGGTTGTGGACACATCAGACCCCAAAGGCACCGCTTTTGCCGGTGTGGGCACAGGCCGCGCCAAACAGATTGAAACACTGGGCGAAGGTGTGCGGAGCGTTCTGCGGGATGTTCTGCCGCTGGTGGAACTGCGTGTTCCCTTTACCGTATCACGCGATGAAATTGATGCCGTGGAACGCGGCTCCCTTGATTCAGACTGGCAGCCGGTCAAGGACGCTGCAAAGAAAATTGCCTTTGCAGAAGATCGCGCCATTTTTGACGGATATGCCGCAGCCGGCATGACGGGCATCCGTCAGGGCACGTCAAACACGCATCTCAAACTCCCTGCATCGGTCAAGGATTATCCTGCCGTTATTTCTGCCGCACTCAATGAATTACGTCTGGCGGGCGTCAATGGCCCTTACTCCATTGTGCTGGGAGCCTCGGCATTTCAGGCCGTCAACGGCGGCGATGATGAAGGCTACCCCATCCGCAAACATCTTGAGAGCCTTATTGACGGCAAGATCATCTGGGCCCCCGCCATTGAAGGTGCATTTGTTGTCTCCACCCGTGGTGGCGATCTGGCGCTGGATATTGGGCAGGATTTTTCCATTGGCTATTTGAGCCACACGGCTGAAACGGTGGAGCTTTACCTGCAGGAAAGCTTTGTCTTCCGTGTGCTGACAAGCGAAGCAACTGTCGCAATCGACTAACAAACACCTCTGACAGATCGCCGCCACCCCCTTCCGGTGGCTGTGGCTGTGGCTGTGGCTGTGGCTGTGGCTGTGGGGCACTCATCTTACGTGCCCCACCCATATGCAAGACCGGGCAGACACTCCCGTTCTCCCCAACAAGCACCGATCAAACACACATCTGCTTTGCCCAGGCGCAGCATTGCGAATACGTCTTCGCACAGCAGGAAAATACCTGTCAGCAGCATGGCCACAGTCGCCATGCCTGAAAAAGGTAGCCCGAACAGATCAAGCGCGATCACGGCCGTTATGCCAGCGGAAAGAATGGTCAGGGAATGCAGCAGGCAGATCTGAAACAGGCAGATACGGCAGAGGCAGAACACCGGAAGGCACCACCGCTGCCAGAAGCTGCATGATCACGATAGGCCGCTGCACAAAAAGGCCTCAACGTCACGCGGCAACCAGCCCGAGCCCTATCATACGGGCTTCACTTATAGAGACGAACAACCGCGCACATTTTTCACCCGCTCACACAAAAAAATTCAGAAATCAGGACAGTGGCTGTGACGTATCCATCTGCAACGTGATGGCCGCACTGCGAATATCCAACCCACGGCGCTCCGCCAACCGATGCAGGAAGGAGGTCACTTCGGGCAGATCACAGGGGCGCATACGGCCAGTTCCGGCATCAATAAACAATACGGTCGGGCCGTCCGGTTCCATGCCTTGGGCAATCCGGTAGCGCCAGATACGATCAGCCCCAACGGTGCGCGTCAAAATACCCCGATCAACAAAGATATTCAGATTGCGCTGAATGGAACCCGCACTCGGGGTTGGGCCATCCACTATCTCCATCAGCACTTTCCATAACGCAACCGCCGTTACGTTCTCACCCGTCCGTAGCAAACCGTGCAACATGATAAGCCTCAATCCTGTCAGCGTAATCTTTGCCCGTTCACACCGCGCCAGCAAACGGTTGAGAAGCTGGCTATCAGCACGATATTCCGGGCGCAGACAGGCAAGAGCGGGAGGAGAACGGCGGCGTTCGGGAAAAGAGGTCATGACAAATAGCTTTCTGTTGCTGGAAGAGGCTGGGGAAGCAGCTTGAAAAATCTGTCGGGACGATCTGGTGAGACTTTGATTGTGGCTGACTGCGATGGATGGTCGGCCCTGTGGCTCTGCATCGAACGCCTCACATCTGCATATTCAGCTTCAAAAAAGCTCTTCTCTGTTCTCGCCTTCTGACTTTTCAAACAGCCTCTCAGTCGCGTCCGTGTTCGATATAGAATTCAATAGGCACAGTCAGCGTAACGGGATCTCCTTCAACGCTATCGGGCGGAACCGGAAGAGGCTCGGCACGGCGCACCAATGCCAGCGCTTCCTGATCCAGCAAGGCATGGCCGGAACTGCCTTCAATATTGGCGGACAACACATGGCCTTTGCGGTCCATGGAGAAATGCAGCATTGGCACGCCCTCCTGATGGTCAGCCATCGCTTCTGCCGGATACCGCTTGTATTTTTCCAGACGGGCCAGCAACGCCCCCTGCCACGTTGCCGGGCTTTGAGACGCATGAGACGAGGAAGCCCCCGGTGCGGGTGCAGCCTGAGCTGGTGCAGGCGGCGCCTCGGTAGAAGGTGGCGCGGTTGTCTGCTCTGCTGGTGGCGTTTTGTCTGGCACCGGCTGTTTCAGATGCGGCGCGGGTTTGTGTTTCTTCACAATTTTGCGCAGCTTTTCTGGTTTGGGCACCGGCACTGGCGGATTGGCTGCGGGTGATGGCAGGGCCGATATCTTGGGCGGCTCTTCCGGTGCCGGATCCGGTTCCGAGAGGGTCTGCTGCGGGCCGGGCGGCACATCTGTTGGAGGAGACGGCGTGGACACAGGTTCCGGCGCCATATCAATGGCAATGGCCGCAGGTGGAGGTTCCGGCACGGGCACCACAACCGGAGGCAGCCGCATGATCCATGCCACCGCCCCGCCTGTCACCATCAGCACCGCCACAAAGGATATCCCCCAGCGAAGCGCTTCCTCCCGGCGGATATGGCGGGTATGATCCTTCTGCCACTCGGCAAAAGACTGGGACAGGTGCACGGTTTTTTCGCCCTGTTCGACAACCGCCGTGGTCATGGCGTTCCCCCAGCCGGGGTGGGCGCGTTGGACGGAGTAGCCGGTGCGGCCCCTTCTTCCTGCCCCTGCAGATTGACCAGCGCTACCTTGAGGTATCCGGCAGAGCGCAGCTTATCCATCACGCCCATCAGTGTGCCGTAATCCACCGTTTTGTCGGCCCGCAGGAAGATCCGTTCGTCCTTGTTGCCTTTCGTCGCTGTCTCCAGCGCACCGGCAAGCGCGTCCTCACCGATATCGTCCTCGCCCAGCGCCAGACCGTGATCGGCCTTGACGGTCAGAAACACGGGATCATCCGGCCGGGGTGTGGGCTTTTCGGTGGAGGACGGCAGATCAACCGGCACGTTCACCGTGGTCAGCGGGGCCGTGACCATGAAGATCACCAGCAGAACCAGCATCACATCAATGAACGGCGTGACATTGATCTCACTGGCCTCATGCGGGTTTTCATCAGTGTGACGGATGCGGATCATACCCCGTCACTCCCCGGCCATGCGGCTGACACCCAAGCGCACCACCTGCCCGCTTTCCAGTTGCGCCTGCATCCGCCCCAGATCGCGCGAGACCAGCCGCATGACCAGCGAGGTCAGATCTGCCACCTGCGCCCGGCACGCGGCGGACTGACGTGCAAGATGGTTGTAGATGATCACCGCCGGAATGGCCGCCACCAACCCCAGAGCCGTGGCCAGAAGTGCTTCGGCAATGCCGGGCGCCACCACCGCAAGGCTAGTCGCCTTGCTGGCGGCAATACCGGTAAAGGAGGTCATGATTCCCCATACCGTGCCAAACACCGATAAAGGGGGAAGTTGCGCCAATGGTAGCCAGCAGCCCCGTGCCACGCATCAGACGGCGGCCTTCCGCCGCTTCCAGACGTTCAAGATGCAGCACGATCCGCTCCTTCAAACCCTCACGGTCATCGGGAATATCCTGTGAGCGTTCGCGCTCCGTTTCCGCAGCCATCACCAGCGCATGGGCAATCCCGGCACCGCGCGTGTGCTCTTCTCCCAGATCCAGCGTTCCCGCTTCCTCCTGCGCCCGCTCCGCCCGGCCCAGCTTCAGCCGCACACGCACCAGTTCAACCGTTTTGGCAAAAAAGACCGTCCACGTCAGCAGGGATGCCAACGCCAGAAGAACCATCACACACCGGACAACAGGCCCGGCATTCATAAACATTTCCCACGGAGAAAACGAAATATCGGTCATGAGCGACCTCCTTTGACTGATGGGACGCACCACGCTTGCAGGAGGCAGACCACCGTCACGATAAAGGGAATGGAAAGGCTGATCCATGAAAGCACCAGCCAGAGCCCCTCCTGCCCCAGCAGGGCGGAGAACAGGCCAAACACCGTGAGTGCGCCCAGCGCAATGGGCCACCGCCACACAGCAACCTGCGGACGGCCACGCACATCAGACACAACGGAAAAAGCGCCCTCCGGCGGCGGAGTGATCTTCATGACACCCCCTTCGCCAAAGCCGAAACAGGCGAGACCTCGCCTTCATCAAGCGCATACCCCAGCGCGCGCAGGCGTGCGTCTGTTGCAATCTTTCTTTTGCCTGCCCACAGCACCACGCCGCTTACAAGCACGCCAATCACAACACAATCGAGCAACGCCCAGAGAATACGAAGCGGCATGCCCCCGTAATCTCCAAAGTGAAGCGGGCGCGACACTTCAAGAAACCGCAGATACCACGGCATCGGATACGCACCCGTCAAAGCGCCGGTACGGGCATCCACCAGAACCGGGGTAAACAGGCGGGCGCGCAAGGGCGTAGCACCTCTGGTCCACAACACGTAATGCACCGGGCTGCCAAAAGACGCACCGGGGAAAGAAAGGCCTGTCACCTCGTTGCCCGGTGCCGCCTTTCTGGCTGTTTCAAACGCAGCCTGCACGGACGCAAGATGATCCTGCGGCGGCACAGGCAGATGGGCATAAGGCTTTAAAATCTGCCGCACATCCGTCACGCGCCACAGGCCAAAAAGTGGCCTCTGCAATTCATTCACCAACCCGGTAAAGCCAACCACCAGTGCCCACACCAGCGTGGCAACCCCCAACAGATTATGCAGATCCAGCCACGTCAGGCGGGAAGCACGGTCTCTCCGCACAGCGCCAAACGGTAACCGCTTCATGAAACGCCCATACAAGACCGTGCCGGATATCAATGAGACCACAAACACCCCGCCCATGGCCCCCATGAACAATGCTCCGGGCAGTCCGGCAAACAGGTTCATGTGCAGGCGGGTGCACGTTCCCATAATCAGACCGGTCCATGTGCGGGGTTCCGGGGGAGCGTTGGCGGGGCGAGACTGTTCAAGCACCTTGGCGGTGCGCGCATCAAACTTGATCCAGTGGCTGGAATTACGGTCTGGATACTTCTTGTCTTCCTCAAGCGCCTGCCAGCTTGGCGCCATGGAAAGCAGAACAGCAGGTTCATCATCCATGGGAGACACATTGGTGATAATCTGCCCCGGAAACATGGCGCGCGCTTTTTCTACAAGCGTATCCAGACTGGCGTTGGGTGTGCCGGGAGGCAGAACCTCATAGGGTGGGTCATCATCGCCCACAAACGTGTCCCATATCTGTTCTGAAAACAGCATAGGCAAACCAGTGACACATACAATCAGCAGAAAAAGGGTACACACCAGGCTGGACCATTTATGCACCACAAACCAGCGGCGGAGTGTTCGCGTGGTCATGTACCGACCCCGATCAGACATGCGTGTGCGAGTAAATCGCAAAAACGCGCTGGATCAAGGCTTATCCGTTCCATCATCATGCGCCCTCTGGCTTCTGGAAAACATGCTAGAGGACACACACGACGCCCCAACGGGCGTTCAAGCCACCTCTCTTACTTACATGGACGAACAAGCGGCCCGTTTTTTTACGTGTTGCCCCATTTTATCTGAAAACAGGGCCTGACAAATCCGTGATACCCTGCCTTACCAATGGTAGCTCAGATTGCCATACACCCGTCGCCCCTGCCCCAGATAACACTGCGTGGTGCCGCAGGAGGTGATGTAGTACTTGTTGGTAAGGTTTGAGAGTGTCACCTGCCCTTCAAGCCCTTTCAGAAAAGACGCAGCTTTTCCAAAATCATACCGCATGCCAGTATCAAAGAGAATAAAAGCCGGAATCTTGAAGGAATTGGCGGTATTCGCGTAGGTCCACCCCACATAGCGAACGCCGAAATTGAGTTCCAGCCCGGACAAGATCTTGCCCGGCAGGGCGTAATTCACAAAAAGCGACGTCATGTTCCGTGGCAGGGCATTGACGTACTTCCCCTGAAGAGGCGTCTTTTCCCCCTGCCGCATATGATACCCCGCAGAATTTGATGTGGGATCATAATAGTAAGGAACAACCGTGTTGGTGCTCTTGCTGTAGCGTGCATCATCGTAAGTATAGGATGCAATCAGGCGCAGATTTTTTGTTATGTTTGCCTGCGCAGAAACCTCAACCCCTTTGGAAGTCACCTTCCCACTCTGCACTGAAAAATTTGCGTTGTCCGGGTCCTGCGTCAGAACATTTGTCTGATCAATATGGAACGCAGATGCTGTAAACAGCGCATCAAAGCCGTGGGGCTTGTATTTCAACCCGGCTTCATACTGCGCGCCTTTGGTGGGCTTGAATGCGTTCCCGTGAGAGTCCGTGCCTGTCTGCGGCTGGAACGAGGTAGCGTAACTGAAATAGGGAGCCAGCCCAAAATCAAATTCGTAAGTCGCCCCCGCACGCCAGGTAAAAGCCTGCGTGGAAAAAGGTGATCTGGTTGTTGTGCTTTCCCCCGTGGCAGGCGTGTTGGATTGCGACCACGAATATTGTGAATACCAGTCTTCCCGTCCGCCTAGCGTAACGGTGAGCCGTTTGTATTTGATCTGATCCTGAAAATAGACGCCTACCTGATCATATGTGTCTCGCCCGAACCAGGACCATGAATTTGCATTGGCTGGCCCCATGCCCGGATACCCAAAGGACGGCGTGAATTGACCATACTGGGGCGCATACACATTCAGGCTGTTGGCATCGGATCTATAATAATCACCAGTGGAATGGTAATCCCAGAAATCAACACCGGCGATGGCGGTATGCTTGACCTTGCCCGTATTGAATTTTCCCAGAAGGCGGCTGTCCAGTGATGCCGTGCGGGTAGTGTTTGGCACCGCAAATGCAACACGCGGCTGGGTGACGCCATCATCCTCCAACGCACCGGATTTGGTATAAACGTAGCTGAAATTTGTTTTTGATTCCTCGTATCGGAACGTCTGCTGAAAGGTCAGATGGGAATTGAAGCGATGGGAAAACACATATTCAAAAAGTGCCCCTGTTTCCTTATGATTGTTCCAACCTGGTTCACCCATGAAAAGATGCCGGGAAAGGCGTCCATACCGGCCGGGAAAAATGGTCCCCACAGCCGGAAGGTAAGAGGAATAAGCACCATCTTCCGGGGTATAGACGTAATTCCCGATAACGGTCAGGTCCGTATTCTCATCAATATCCCACTTCAGGGAGGGTGATACGCCTACCCGATGATAGCGAACGTAATCTGTCTGCGTATCCTGAGAGACACCAATGGCCGCTATCCGGTATTTGAGATTGCCGGATTTTGTAATCTTGTCGCTGATATCAAACGTGGCCTGATACCGGTTCCAGTTCCCAAACCCTACCGATACAGCCCGCAAGGGCGTATCGGTAGGGCGTTTTAACGTTTCATTGATAATGCCACCGGGAGAAGACTGCCCATACATGACGGAAGACGGGCCGTTGATTGTCTCAACACGTTCAATAAAGGACGGGTCCAGCGCAACCTCAGAATTACTGATCATACCATCAATAAACTGTGCCGAGGAAAACCCGCGCTGCATGTAGGACCCATGGCCAAAACCGGCTGCCGCCCCGTTTGTCTGCTGCCCCATGCCTTCCGCATAAATACCTGGGGTATAGCGCAGCGCCTCGGCAAGGTTCTGAACCTGCTGATCCTGCATCTGCTGCTTGGTGACAACATAAATGGAATTGGGAATTTCCATTATGGGTGTATCGGTTTTTGTACCAGATAAAGAGGTCTGCGCCACATACCCCACGCCCGGCCCGATGGCTGATTCCCGCATAAACGAACCATGAACCCGCACCGGCCCCAGAACGATATTTTTTGCAGCCCGGGTCAGCATCACGGTGCCGCGGCCCGAGGGAACATAGCTCAACCCCGTGCCCGCCAGCAGTTGCGCCAGCGCCTGCTGCACGGTGAGACGGCCATGCACGCCTGAGGTTTGTACACCCCGCAAAATGGTTGAATCCGCAGTAACCTGCACACCGGCCTGCTGGCTGAAACGCATCAAGGCTGCGGACAAGGATTGTGCGGGAACATCAAACACCCGCGCACCGGCATCCTGCGTCTGCGCTGTTGGGTTTGAAGCTGCCAATGTGACTGAAGGGAGAGACGCAGCCATGGCTGCACTGACAAAAAGTAGAAAACTCCTCTTTTTTCTTCCTTTTATCAGGAAGTATTCAATCCCGGACCACACCTCTGCTTATCCCTTCACGCAACATGATCAACCGGGAAGCAAAGGAGACAGGTTTCGGCACCGCGTTATTGCGATCTGCTTGCATTCGCATTCCCGCTCCTGAGACGTTCGGGGGAAATGCTTTTCCAGAAAAAGTTCCACAAGATTGATTTTTTTTTCGCGCTCATCCCCCTTTTCAGGGTTAGCGCACCACCTCGAACCAGGAGGAAAACCGATAAATTTCAGAGGCCTGCGCCTTGGCCACGGCCCGCAACGCCTCCTGAGGCGCGGCAAGATTATAAACGCCGGTAATATGCCGCGCTGCGTGAGGGGAAGCCATCACCACATGCGCCCCAAGCCACGGACGCAAACGGTCCACAACGTCGCTCATGGGTTCCTCATCCGCAACCAGCCAGCCTTCTCCCCATGCGCCAACATGATCTGGTGTTATCGTGCTCCGATAAGCGCCCTTCTCCTGCACATCAAGCACCTCACCCGCGCCAAGTTCCTGACCACCATGCAGCGCGGCCCCTCCTTCAACCTTAACGCGCCCATCGCGCACCGCCACAATAACATCCGCCCCTTTGCGCCGGACATCAAACACGGTCCCGATATCCGTTGTCCGCACGGCCCCCGCCATCACAACAAAGGGCCGGGCAGGATCATGCTTGACGGTAAAAAACGCCTCTCCGGCTAACAGCCTGATCTGCCTGTACCCATTAGAATAGTCTATTGCTATGGCGCTTTGTGGCGCCAGTCTGGCCGTACTTCCGTCCGCCAACGTTACGTTTTGTGTTTCAGCCGTTGCGGTCATGCAATCTGCCTGAAGGCGCACCGCCATATAGGGAAAAACCACAAGTGCAACGCAGGCCGCTGCCGCAAGCACCGTAACGCCCTGCATGGCAAACCGCCGAGACCACCAGCGAGCGTGTTGTCGGCCACTTTGCCAGTTTCCCGTATTCTGTGGCGGCATGCGGGCGATAACGCCCACCGTGCGCTGCATGATCTCCCACGCTTGCGCGTTCAGGGAGGATGACGCACGCCATGCCTCAAATCTGGTGCGCTGTCCGCTATCCTCAGGGTCTTCCTGTAGAAGGACAAACCATGCCGACGCTTCTTTGGAGGCTTGTCGCCTCTCCTGTTCAGAATATGTCGCCATGTCTATCCTTCAACGCAGCCCGCCGCATGATCCCACCACAACATTCCGCGTGCCGGACCGCTACGCACATCGGCGCTCCCTCGTTTATCAGACGAGCGAAGACATGGTATTTCCACAAAGACCGCCTCTTCCTGTGCGGCAAGGGCATGCCATTCTGTGCTGCGTGACATCATGGCTGATCCAGACGCTCCTTGCAGTGCTCCAGCGCCTCAACAACAAGCGTATGAGCCTTGGCCACAGAAACATCAAGACACGCAGCAATTTCCCGCAGTTTTCGTTCCCCAAAGCGATGCATTTCAAAGGCTATGCGTGTTCGTTCGGGCAATTCGGCCAGAGCGGCATACAAACGTTCCATCTCATCCCGATGAAGAAGCACCTGATCAACAGACGGCTGACGGTCGGCTGATATCTCTGCCACCGTATCCAGCGGTTGAGACACCACAACCATTCGCTCGCGCTTTTCCCGGCGGCGACCATCAAGCGCGAGGTTGCGGACAATACTGTACAGATAGCTCCGCGGAGACCGAAAACCCTGCTTCTGTGCGGCATCCTGAAGGCGCAGCCACGCCTCCTGCACAATATCCTCCGCCCGCGCCATATCGCCCGTAAAACTATTGGCGTAATTTACGAGGTCACGGCGATACGTTGAATATAAGGCCAGTAACACGCCTTGCTGCACCAAGATCCGTACCCTTCTCCGCCACCTTCCCCAAAAAAGAAGGATCCTTATAGTTCAGCGCCATCCGTAAGTGCGAATTGTTCTTATTATCTTCGATTGCACATTTCAAGCACCTTCCCTATTTGATCAGCCTTGCTCCGCCCATGCTTCACTGACGAACTGAGCAGGGAATAACCATGCGGGCTCCAGAGTCACAAAAAGCCGCGTACCCCGGCGAAAAACAGGTTCATATCCCCACCGGGATGTAGCTCTCACCAGTTTTGATCACGAGCCCGTGCGTGTCCCTCCATCCGGAGCCTCTTCGTTATTTTCATGATGGAACGTTTGTTACAGACGCGGTTGCAGAGACTGCATACTACTCTGTCCGCCCACATAGCCCCCAATCATTCTGATCGTGAAGAGACCACGCAAGCCATGCCTCGCTTTATCGAGGCCCCACTCCGCTCTCTTTTTTTGGTAGCCCGTGCGAGACCCATGAACCACCTGCTTCCTCTGCCCAAGAAAGGCAAGATGCCTCCCGCCGGGAACACATTCCCCCACTCTACAGCATTCTACGGGAAAATACTTGCCACGTGGACAGGACGTTGCCACCCTTTCCTTTGTCATTACCCACACGCTGACATATCATTCCGTCCCTCAAACAGTGCCCAAACGTCGAACCGATTTTGAATTTGCCGCTTGGAAGCTGTTTGAAATTTGCACCCCGCTGTAGGAAAAGAGCCATTCATGAGCATGATTTCTATTGATGACTTCGTTAAAATTGATGTCCGTGTCGGGACAATCACGGATGTCCAGCCTTTTCCGGAAGCACGGAAACCGGCATGGAAACTAACCATCAACCTTGGCCCGCAAATTGGCCTAAAACGCTCCAGCGCCCAGATTACAGACCTGTATACTGCTGAGGATCTGATTGGCCGCAAGGTTGCCTGTGTCGTGAACCTGCCACCGCGCCAGATTGGCCCTTTTATTTCCGAAGTTTTGACCTTGGGGTTTCCTGACGAACACAAACAGGTTGTTCTGGCTGTGCCTGAACGCACTGTGCCCGATGGTAGCCGCCTGTTCTGAAAAGAGGAGCCTGCGCGCAAGGAAGGGGCACCACAGCGGAAAAGGAGACCATTGCCGCAATAGTCTCCTTCCTTCTTATGACGTTTAGCAGTGCTACTTGACTAATCTGCCCCTTGCGTAAAAAAAACGCCAATACCCCTCAGCGCCGTCCGCCCCTGAAGGGAAAGCCAGCGGTGTAGAGTGCAGCCTTCCTCTTCAAGAATGGGCTTTGATAAACCCAAACAGTCTCTACACTTTCTGCAAACCCGGATGCCCTCTTTCCGTGACAAAGCTGGCATAGGTGGACGTCACCCCGTTAGGCTGCATGACCTGATCGACTATTTTCAGATCTCCTCTCCACTGGTCACGGCCAACATCACACAGAACGTAACCACGTTTATCTGTTGTGGCTTTCAGCCAAGGGTTTTCGTGCCGAACCGACTGGCTGAAAGTATCATCATCGCCCACACCATCTGAGCCTGATGTAATAGACGTTGCCAGAAATTCCACAGAAGCAGGCTGTTTGTCGTCCGGGTTAATCAGCAGATCCCCAGCAAAGTGCCGGTGTGCATCCCCCGTCACGTTCACCACGTTGCCCGGACAATGAGCCTGAACAAACTCAAGCAGGCGCTTACGGCTATAAAGATAGCCTGACCATTGATCCATACTGTAAAGAAGCGGAGAACTGGGCGATTTACGATGTGCCAGATTCAGCATCATGACCTGATGCGCCAACAGGTTCCACCGTGTATCGGACTGCGCCAGCCCATTGAACAGCCACTGCTCCTGCGTCTGCCCCATCATGCTGCGGTCTGCGGTCCACACATCGTTCCCCTGCGGACCATCTTTGTCACCGTAAACCTGATCGCTCCGGTATTGCCGCGTATCAAGCACAAAAACGTTCAGCAAATCGCCATACCCTGCAGTTCTGTAGATCTGCATGTGGCTGCCATTTGGCAAAGACCTGCGCCGCAATGGCATATGTTCATAATAAGCCTGCATGGCAACGGCCCGGCGGAACAGGAATATCTCCTCCGGCGTGCCGTCCTGATCCGTATCGCCTGCCCAGTTATTATCTACTTCATGATCGTCAAAGCTCACAAACCATGATGTCGCAGCATGCGCCGCCTGAAGATCCGGATCAGTTTTATATTGAGCATAACGGCGGCGATATTCATCCAGAGAATAACATTCCGGCCCCATATGCCTGCGTAGCACCTTGAAGGGCTGGCCGTTCATTTTACGGTATCCGGGCCCGCTATCCGCGCCCTCGTAAATGTAATCGCCATAGTGATAGACAAAATCAACAGGTTCCTGCGCAATGGCGCGCCAGGCTGTGTAATGTCCTTCTTCATAATGCTGGCATCCGGCAACGGCAAAACGGGCTCTCTCTACAGATGCTCCAGCCGCAGGCAGCGTTTGCGCGCACCCTACCGCGCTTTGGTAATCCGCAACGCGGAAACGATACCAATAGGGGCGCGCTGCCTTCAATCCGGCCACCTCAACATGCACAGAATGTGCCAGTTCCGGATGCGCTAACGCCTGCCCACGCGCTACTATGCGAGACATATGCTCGTCTTCCGAAACCTCCCAGTTCACCCACATGGGTTTCAAAACCATGCCACCAGCTTCTTCAAGCGGCGTGGGGGCAAGACGGGTCCAGATCACAAACCCATCTGCTTCCGGGTCACCCGAGGCCACGCCCAAGGTAAAGGGCGTTGACACAAATTTTGGATTTTTTTCAATATTGCGTGGGGCCTGTTCTGCTGCAAATGCCTGCCGCAGCATGAAGCTGCTTCCGGCAAATCCTGCCATACCCCTTAATAAAAGCGACCGACGACTGACCGACATTTTTCTTCCCTCCTGAAACAACGCCTGAAAACAGAACAGTCTGGCGAGACAAACTCTCTCGCCAGACCGCAAACAGCCCGCACTACACCGGAAAAATCAGTGAATAATAACGTGGAAATAAACACCCCGCCCATAGTTATCCATCTGATTGGTATATTGCAGCTTGTCCCCGACAAGCCATTTAGGCTGCTGGTTTGCCAGATTCATGACCTCATATTTGAAGCTGATGCCTTTGTAGACCTGATGCCAGAAAGCCAGATTCAAGGTGAACAGAGATCCGAAACCCGTATTCTGGTTAGGGGTAGCGCCCAAAGATGTCAGATATCTTCCAGAATAATTGGCCGTCGCCCGCAGGCCCCCTTCAATCTGGGGGATGTGCCATGTCAGTGCGCCATTGACCAGAACATCCGGCTGATAGATCAGATGGTGGCTGCGCAACATGGTTGTGCCGTTTGAATAATTCATGCTGCCACCAAGCCATGTGGCGTTGGCCGAGGCATCAAAATACTGGCCCCAGAGCTTCATGTTTCGGTTCAGAAGGGACACTTCAACGCCCTTGATGTTTGAACTGCTGGCGTTCATGGGCTTGCGCACATCATAAAGCGTATTATCAATCACTTCCGTGGTGCGCATGGTGTAAATGTCATCCTGAATCCATTTACTGAAAAAGGCGACACTGAACATACCCTGATTATGGTTGAACCATTTATCCAGAGAAATATCGAAGTTATGGGAACGACGCGGTTTGA
The DNA here is from genome assembly GCF_001499615.1 of Acetobacter senegalensis. Lineage (NCBI taxonomy): Bacteria > Pseudomonadati > Pseudomonadota > Alphaproteobacteria > Acetobacterales > Acetobacteraceae > Acetobacter > Acetobacter senegalensis. The sequence goes on from NZ_LN606600.1 coordinate 505,044, forward strand.
GGTTGGGGTTCCCCTGCGTAATGCTGCACTCGGCTACGCCACCACCATCTCCGCCGTCTCCATCACAGGAAATATTGGCGGCCTGTGCAATATTCCCCGGCGTAGGCCGCCCGATTGTACGGCTGTAAGACGCATGCAGGTTCATCTGATATGGCAGATGATGCACCACATCAAAGGATGGTAACGGATTGATATAGGAACCGTTCGTTTTGCTTTTGCCGGCGGAAGCCGTTCCATTGGAAATTGTGGGTGTCCATGAGGAATAATTGACATTATCCACCCGCACACCGGCAATAAACGTCGTGTTTTTCAACTGGTAATGAAGGGAGAGGTACCCATCCACAATGTTTTCACGATATTTGTAGTCTGAAACACGGGAATCATAAAGGCTTTGCGCTGCATTCTTTTTCAGGCTTGACCAGGGATAGTGATACCCGTTTACCCCTACGAAGGAGGCCGGTGTTCTATCCTTCCACGCGACATAATTTGTATGATCAATCTGGCCGGTCATGTCACTGCCGGTGCCATATTCATCTTCGTTCACATCATTGGTAATTGTCAGTTCCCGCCATTGAAAGCCGGAAACAAGACCAAACCCGCGGGAGGTCGGTGACGCATTGAACGTATAATCAAGACGGGCTGTGGGAATCCCCTCCCACGCATGCGGACGCGTTACAGAGGCTGTACTCAGCGCATATTTTGAAGAAGAGGCGATTGAAGGGTCTGTTAATGAGCGCAGCAGATACACGCTGCCATCAGCAGGGTTGTGATCATAATTGGCATAAACATTTTTAGGATACGTGCGCCCCGCAAGATACGTGGATACGTTATCATAGGTCTCCCATGTATAGCCGGCACGGGCCACAAGGTTTGAGCGCCCTCTGTGCCAGTCAACATGGCCGATCACGCCACTATGATGCCGATCCCACTGATCCTGACGCCGCCGGATATAAATGCTGTTGACCCTGCGTGTTCCGCCTTCATCAGTCTGATCAGAAACAGTGCCGGTCAGATTGTAATCCTGTTTATCCATAACAGAATGTTCCCATCTGTCATAAGACCAGCCCATAACGGAGGCATAGAGATTGGTGCCAGTGGGCCGCCATTCCAGCTTGCCAGATCCACCAACAGTTGTAATGGCATTGGCAAACTTGCCAGACTGAAAGCTGATGGGTGCCGTGCGACCATTCCAGTCACCATCTTCCGGGTTGGTCATCACCTTACCGGATGAGTCCGTATATCCCATATTGCCATACTGTTTCTGGGAGTTCCGCACACGTGCCTGATAACGGCTGGAAAGAATAATGCCAAACTGGTGATCTTTACCGAATGTATCGGAAATAGTTCCCTTTGCGCCCGCGCCCATGTGGGGATCATACCCCTTCAGGCCATTATGCCCTACAGAACCGCGATAACTTGAATAAATGCCATATCCGTCAAAATATTTGTAAAGACCCTTATGGTCAAAGGCGCTCATAGGAATCATGTCAATCACGCCGCCAATGGCGTCCGCATCCTGCTCGGCAGTGAAGCTTTTATAGACATTGGTGCGGGAGGTCATTTCTGCTGGAATATCCTGCAAATTGACACGCCGGGTGCCTGATCCCGTTTCCCCGACCGAGGCAAGCGTTACACCGTCAATAGTGGTATGGTTCAGATCCGGGCTGATGCCGCGCAAACTCACATAGCGCGGCTCGTCCCCATCCACGATGCCCGTAACCCCTGGCAGCAAGACAAGAGAAGACGCAATTGAGGAATTTCCGCCCAGATTTTCAAAGGGATCATAAGGCACCGTGTCCATGACAATATTTGAAGTACGTTTCTCTGTCTGGCTTTTTCGGTGCCCGACAACAAACAGTCCTTCCATGTCATTGATCCCCGATTTCCGGACATGCGGAGCGGGTTTCCTGCTGACCACCAGCGTCGAGCTTTTCCCCAATGTCTGCACCTGCAAAGGTGTTTGGGCGAGCAATTTCTGAAGAGCAGCCTGATCATCCATCATGCCATGCACTGGCGAAACATGAATTTTCTGAACATCCGCGCCTTTTGCAATCACCCCTACACCGGACTGCTTTTGAAACGCCGCCAGGGCCTCGGGCACGGTGCTTGCCGGGATATTGAACATGTGTGTTGCGCCCAGCGCTGCACTCCATGACACGGTAGAAGGAAGCAGAGTAAGCGCACCTATCGCTTTAACTGAACGCATGGGGAAAGATTACCTTCGAACACAGTAAGAAACTTACCCCTTAAGACGAGACCGCACACCGCCTTCCCCCCTCTTTCCGTGCCGGAATTATGTTAAGGTTTTGTGTCAGTCTCAGGTGGTCAAAATAAATATTGTTATAACAACAACTTAACGGAAACATCCCTCACTCTGCGTATTCTTGCGCTTGCACACAGGCGCAGTGTAGATGAACGCGTCCCGCCCTATCCCCCTGTTGCGAGATCCGTTCATGCTCGTTGAGCCCCCTATGAAACGACGTGCGACACCACCGGAAGAAACTGCGGCAAAACCATCGTCTCCGTTGCCGGATACGGATCATCTGGCATGGATTGCTCAGGATGTGATGCCGCATGAAAACGCAGTGCGACAATGGCTTTCCCGCACCCTCCTGCCCGGCGTTACCGAGGATGATATTATTCAGGAATGTTATGCACGGTTTTGTGCCGCACCATTTCAGGACATTCAGAACGGTCGGGCTTTTTTCTTCTCCTGCGCCAGAAACCTTGTGATAGAATATGCCAGAAAATCGAAAATACGCTATCTGGATGCAGATCTCGGCCTTGAAGCCTGCAATGTTGCAGATGATCGCCCCAACCCGGAGCAGAACCTGGCAGCCCGCCAACAGCTCGACTGGCTGCGCGAACAAATGATGACATTACCCAGCCCCTGCAAGGATGTCTTCATTCTCAGAAAAATCTATAATCACAGCCATGATTACATTGCGCAGTCATTAGGCATTTCCCGCCGCGCTGTTGAGCGGCATATAGGGCGCGGACTTCAGAAACTGATAGAAGCCAGCAAGCGTTCCAAATAAAATTGGCCGGTTCATACTCTATAACAAGACAGACATATCATCAGACTCCCTTTAATCAGGGATGGACATCTGTTTCCCGTTGACGGAAAACATGTCTGGCAACCAGACGAGATTTGCTTGTGTACTCCACCACCTCTCAAACGGATGGACAACGGCGGAAAGAAGATGCTGCCCATTGGGTAGCATTAACAGATGCGCGCGCGCTGCTGCCTGATGAACAAAAACAACTGGATGACTGGCTTCAGGCTGACACGCGCAATCTGGGGGCCTTTGTTCAGGCCAAAAGCATCTACCATGCGCTTGACTATCGCTCTGGCCAGCACATAACCGCACCTGTTCCCACACCTTCCCCGTCTCTCGCACGGCGGCATTTTCTGACAGCGGCCTGCGCTGCCGGAGTAGCGGCGCTTGTTGCACCCAAAGCCATAACGGAACATTTTTCTCTGCGCCATCGAGGCCGGCAAGCGCCGCAGCGTTATGAATGGCATGGCAACCAGATTACTGTGGATGCGCGGTCGGGCGCATATTTTTCTTCCACCCAACACCATGACGCCATTCTGATTGCTGATGGCCGAATCGGCCTGCAAATTCAACGTCACCCTTTGCATGTCACGGTGGGAACAATGTGGCTTGGAAGCAAAAAGGCAGACTTTGATATCTCCGTGCAGGGATCTGACGTTATTGTCGCACTTTATTCAGGCGCCCTTAACTGGAAAAGCCCCGATAAATCTTTAAAGCTTACCTCTCCTAATATTCTTCTCTTTTCTCAGGAATCCAAGAGTTTTCCCGTTCTCGTCGGCAAGCAGACACTGCCTGATGATGATGCTTTTGCACGCAAGGCATGGCGTAACGGCCAGATTATTATGAATAACTACACCCTGACGGAAGCCGTGAATGAATTTAATCGGTATTCCGATGTTCAATGCCAGATCGCCAGCCCCCCCCTTGCACAACGCCGCCTTTCTGGCAGCTTCAGCCTGTTAAAACTTCATGATTTTGCGCAGGCCGCAGCCCTCTTGCTGAATTGCAAGATACGACAAGAGAAAAATACAATTCTCTTCTATTCATAGCTGGGACCGTAAATCTCCATGAGGTCCCTCCTCCTCTAAATGCTCACCTCAAGAACAGCGTCTATTGGGCTCAGGCCTCATTCGTAGAGGTAGAAGATGAAGCTTGCTTCGATGTGGATTGCGGACATGAATGTATAAGCGCAGCGGTTGTATCTGGTGGCGATATGTCGCCAGTCTTTGTGTTTCATGAACATGTTTTCGATAAGGTGACGCTTTTTATACAGATGCCAGTTGTAAGGTGCCTTTGATTTCCGGTTCTTCTTCCGCGCGATACAGGCAATGATATTCCGGTCCGCGAGAGACTGTCTGATCTTGTTACTGTCGTATCCCCGGTCCCCGATGATTTCTGATGTCTCATCCGGAAGGTTGTTCAGCAGCACGTCTGCGCCTCTGAAGTCACTGACTTGCCCTACTGTCAGACGAAGGCCGGACAGGCCTGCCTTGACCATCACACGCGCCATGGAGTTTTAAATTCAGGTCGCCTTTTGTGCGCCCGATATGGCGGCGAAAAGCCTTTTTTAAGCAGAGGCCTGCCGTTCTGTGTGCTTTGAGATGTGTTGCATCTATCATAAGACGCTTTGAACGACCAGTCTGATCAGTCAGAGCCATGACAATCCGGTCGAAGACACCCAGGCGGCTCCAGCGGATAAAGCGATTACATAAGGTCTAGTGCGAGCTATAAGTTTGCGGCGTATCTTTCCACTGAAGGCCGTTGCGCATCACATAAACAATCCCATTCATAACACGCCCGCCATCCACACGCGAAGCACCATGCATCAAAGGAAAAAACGGCTCAATCCGTTCCATCTGGCGCTCAGACAGCAAAACACATCACTTACAGACTCACCTCGACCGGCAAGACTGCGAATCACAACAGCCAGATTAGTTCAATGAATTAACAGCTATTGAACCTAGCAGAACCCAGTCCACTATAACGCCAAGCCCACAGTTTTTTGGCTACTGGTAGTGGGCTTGAACAATAACCCGGCTTATTTATTCTTATATTTATACGTAATAAAGCCAGAAATAGATGCAACGACCATAAAAATAATCGGGAAATAATGCAGGTACCAATGGGTATTGCCGGGATCAAAAACTGACAATCTGGGCCATGCCACGTTAACAAGTAGAAGAGCCCCAATAACGACAGCAACAAAATTAATGATAAGCCCTTTGCTCCGTCCCAAATAAAAATACTCCATCCCCCCTGAGACAGGGTTAACACCCTTGATGCGCAAAATAAGCATAGGGAGCGTAACCAACAAATAAGCAAAATAAATTGTAACAGTCGTAACAGAACACAAAGCACTAAAAATAGCGGGGTCACCGTAAGAAAGCCACAACAGTGCTATAGCCAGTACAGTTACCACGAGTGTTGCAACCCAAGGTGTTCCGGTTCTGACTGACACGCGTGTTAAAAAAGAAGATAGAGGCAACGCACCATCGCGCGCCATCGAAAACATAACTCTTGCTGCCGCGTTTTGAATGGCAAGGGTGGCAGAGAGAATGGAAATTGCGACCATTGCAAACAGTATGTGCCCTGCAAAACCACCTGTTACAGCGGCCAAAACATAGGAAACGCCATCTTTGGCCAAATTGCCGTCTGTTAACGATGGCGCGGCCATAAGAGCCCCCATGACCATAAGAGCACCGCCAAAAAATGAAACCATAAGACACTGAATAATAGCTTTGGGCGTGGTGCGCCGTGGGTCATTAGTTTCTTCGGAGAGCTCTGCTGCGCTATCAAACCCATACATGACATAGGCTGCCATTAAGGTAGATGACAAAAAACTCCAGAATGTAGGTGTTGGCACCCCGCTACCCAGCACAACAGACGGGCCACGACTGGTATGGGTAAACAAAACAACAAGCAGGATAATCAAACCGATTATTTCACAATACACACCAATTGCTGTTGCCGTAGCTGCTGCCCGCACCCCTAGAGAAGAGATTACGGAGCAAATAACAATGGCCACTGTTCCTAAAATAACAGCATTGGCCGCACCTGTTGGCGAACCCAAGGCTGTATCACCCCCAAGAACCTGAAAGCCAATCCAGACACTTGGCAACACTGATTGCATGGCAATAGCAATGGCCGCCACGCTCATAATATAGCCAAGCAGCATAAACCAGCCCGCAGACCAGCCTATGCTTTCATTGGATAAACGCCGAGACCATTGATACACCGCTCCGGCCACAGGATAAGACGCGGCAAGTTCTGCAAAACAGAGTGCGGTAGAAAACTGGCCGATAAAAACGATCGGCCATGTCCAGAAAAAAAGTGGGCCACCAAAACCATAACCCGTCGCAAAAAGTTCGAAAATTGTCGATAAAATAGAGACAAATGAAAAGCCAGACGCAAAAGATGCAAATGGCCCTAATTCTCTGCGCAATTCCTGACCATAGCCAAACTGCGCAAGATCTTCCGCCCCAGAGAGCTCAGATACAGCTTTAACAGAAGACATTTTTTGTGAACATGACATCAATTTACCCTCGACAAGCAATCATAACAAACACTGAACATGGGAGCCGGCCTAAAAGAACAAAGAGCATCATGCAGAAACCAGCTGTACCAAACATTTTGTAGAAAGAATGATACAATGGGATGAAAAACCACCACTTTTACACACGTCGAAAAAGGACGGTTTTCTACAATGCGATTCCTGCCTGCTCCAAAATACGGCGTGCAGGCATTAAAGCTTCCTCATGCTGCTTCCAACGCTCTAAAGCATCTCGGTAGAGCGGACGGCGCACCTGAGCTGCACTTGGTGTTGACACTGCGGCACTGTTCTTATGAAAAGAAAGGCAGGCATCATTCCAGCTTAAACCGCAATGCTCGAGAATATTCCTCGTGATATTTTCTTGGTCTAGAACAATATTTTCATACTGAACCTCCAAGATACGACCCGGCATTTCCTGCTGCCAAAAACGCATTAATCTATCAAAACGCACGTAATATCTGGCAATATCCTCTATGCTATAGCTGTAATCGTAATACCGTGATGTTGTAGCAAATAGGTTTTTGAAATTACTTAAAACAGTATCCATCGGATGTCTGCGCAGACAAATAATACGTGCAGAGGGTAGCGCTCTGGCGATAAGCCCCGCATACATAAAGTTGCCGGGAAATTTGTCGCTAAAGCGGATGCCTTGTGCTGGCAAATGTGAGCGTGCACGCGCAATATAGTCGCGCCCTATCATGCCAAGGTTTTTATCTGCAGCTTTCGCAATTGTCTCAACATCAAGGACCAATCTGGTTCTGACACCAGAGGCGGCTTTGACTGCGATGGGAAAAGCCTGAAGTTCACCAGCGCTCACCATATCTGGATGAGAGGAAATAATACGATCCACCAAGGTTGTACCTGTTCTTGGCATACCTATAATAAAAACCGGGGCCTCTACAGGCGCATTATTGACGGGTGATTGAGCATAAAGCGGCCAGTTTTGTTCTATAGCATCAAAAATTTTTTCATCCTGCTCAATGCTATATGCCAACTGCTTTTTGTGTGCTTTGTTGGCATCAAACAAAAACTGGAAAGACTCCTTTGCCTGCCCAATTTCTTCGAGTTCTTTTGACAGCGCATACCCCAGCAGTAAGCGCGCTTCTGGGCCTTCTGCCCGAGCCAGTGTTGCGCGTAAACGGGGCACATGGTTACGCTCTGGGGTTTGCCGCCGCAACCCACTTAAACCGTGGTGAGCCCGTGCATTATCTGGAGCACGGGCTATAAGGGCCTCAAAAGCCTTATCGGCCTCATCTATACGCCCAACAAAGCTTAAAGCTACTGCCCAATTATACAAAAATGCTGTATTGCTTGGCGCACCACGGGTTGCCGCTTCAAAATGTGCAAGAGATGCCGTGTGCATACCTAAACGAGAATAGGCACACCCTATTGTATCGCGCGTTATAGCATCAGATTTTTTGCCAGCGTTTAGGCAAGATTCGGCCTCCTGCAACGCAGTTAAGGCATCTGCATCGCGCCGCAATAGTAAAAAAACACGTGCCAGCTGGGCGCAACCTTCCACAGAGGGTTCAAAACCAACAGATGTTTCTAAAAGATCTTTTCCCGCCCGTATGTTTCCTCTCGTTATTTCACAAACACCAAGCAGGAAATATGCGGCGGCTGAACGCGCATCTTGCGCCACGACGGCCATGGCAAGAGAGTGTGCTTTTGGCAAGTTGCCCTGTTCAAGCGCGCTACGAGCCTGCTTCAGGTTGCTGAGAAGAAAATGCGGCATCATGAAAGCCTATTCTTGCAACATACTGATATTCCTACGCTCTTTACCCGCAAAGGGACATTATGAGCGACGGGCAATGTCGGCATCGATTTTATACTCCCTTAGGTGATAGTTACGAGAAGGAAAAGACTTATTCTATTTTGTGAGTTAACAGATTTTTATAATATTGAAACTGCCTCACTTATTCATTGTTGCCATAGCAATAGCTGCGGCTGATGTTCTGTTTTCAATACCAAGTTTAACAAAGATCTGCTCAAGATGTTTGTTGACCGTACGTGGGCTGATGTTCAAGATAATGCTCACATCTCTGTTAGACTTACCCTTGCTGATCCAGAGCAATACTTGTGCCTCACGCACCGTAAGCCCAAGGCGTGTTTCAAGCAAACGCTCCTCATCACCTGGACGTTTTAATAAAAGCGATACGGCGTTTATGCTGTCATCCATTGTACCCATCAAAACACACTCTATAACCCCACCAGCAACCTCTATTGTTTGGCGCATCGTAAGGGAGTGCTGCTCGAGGAGGTTGATGATGACGGCACGCAGTGGCTCTGGCAGGGGCTGATTAATGGCCCAACCGGGAAAAGCACTAGTTAACACAACAGCAGACTGTGGGGTGTGCCACAACAAGATGCCCTGATTATCGACACCAATTGTTGGGCGGTGCCCAAAATCGAGCGCCTGCGTAACAGCCTGCCCTGTTCTGGCATTGTGCAAATGTACACGTACACGTGCAACCAGTTCGTTCACATCAACCGGCTTACGAATATAATCAACGCCACCCGCTTTAAGGCCCTGCACAACGTGCTCAGTTTCGGTCAGGCCTGTCATAAAAATAACGGGCACATGGGTAAACGTTGGGTCGGCCCGCAGCCGCCGCGTAACCTCAAAACCATCTAGACCCGGCATTAACCCATCCATAATAATAATGTTGGGCACCACCTTCTTAAGAAGGTCAAGTGCCGCAAAACCATCACGAGCGATCAGCACGGTCATGCCTGCTTCCTCCAGTGCAGCTGTCACAAAATGCAGTGACTGAGGCATATCATCGACAACCAGAACACATGGCTGTGCTCCTTCTGTCAGTTGATCATAATTCGGCATCGTTAATTGCTCTGGTTATTGCTGCCAGGTCAAAGTCACGTACATACCGTTTTATTATCGCAATAAAGACTCTATCAGATTCAGTTTCGATTGCGAGTGAATTCAGCACGTTTTCTACGCCTCGGACATGCCCCAGTTCTGACGCTTGGCGAATTTTGTCGAAAGACTGCCGAATTTTTGATGAAAGACCCGAAAAATAACCGTTAGAAAAATCAGGTATGTCAATTTCCACCTCATCATCTTTCACGTAAATCCACTCAAGGTGTAGTACATGGCCAATGGTGGTGAGTAAGGTGTTACTATCAACCGGTTTTGTAACAAAAGCATCATAATCTGGGGCTCTGTCTGCATCTGCACTTAACTCGGCATTGCCGGCAGAAACCATTATGATAGCTGGTTTGCGTGGGTGTTCTGAACGTATTTTAGCCACCGTTACCAGATCATCTTCAATGGGCATTTTCACGCTCAGCAGCACCATATCTGGGTGGAATTGCGCCACGGCATGAAGGCCTGAAAGGCCGTCATACGCTTGATGCACAACAAAGCCTAGCGGCACCAACAAGGCTTCCAGAAAGTCACGCTGGAGCGCATCATTATCGACCACCAGCACGGAAAGCGGCTTACCTTTATACCCTACAATCTGACCTTTAGAGGGCGTGGGTTCTGCTGTATCGGACAGGTTATGAACGATGGGCAGCATAATTCTGAGGCAAAATGTGGTCCCAACCCCCACATGACTGTCCACTGTGATCTCGCCTCCCAACATCTGCGTAAGCACTCGTGTTATGGCTAGACCAAGTCCTATTCCGGGCTTGCCCTGGGTTTGCGCATCGCAACCACGTTCAAAAGGGTCAAACACACGCTCCAGATCATCTGGGGCAATGCCTGCCCCTGTGTCACTCACCTCAATCCGTGCCACCTCATTCCGATAATGGACAGAAAGCGTTACGCAGCCTTCATCTGTATATTTAATGGCGTTTGAAAGGAGGTTTACGAGAATTTGACGAAGCCGTTTTTCATCTGTCCTGATGGTGGTTGGTAATGGATCATGCACAATGAAGTCTAGTTTAAGGCCTCTTGCTTGTGCTTGTACCCGAAACATCATGATAACATGTTCAAACAAGTCTCGTATTGAAACAATGTCTGACTGGACTTCTACATGCTTGCTTTCTATTTTTGAGACCTCAAGCAGGGCCTCGACAAGGCTTGTCAGATACTCGGTTGATTGACGGATAACAGCCCCAGCCTCTTTGGGAGGGAAAGGGTTGCCTCGCTCTAACAGTTGCGCATAGCCATAAATGGTATTTAGTGGTGAGCGAACATCATGACTGACAGAGACCAGATAACGTGTTTTTGCTTCATTAGCGGCAAGAGCGGCATCATGCGCTCTACGTAGGGCAGTCTGCGCTCTTGTGCTCTCATCAAGCGCTGCTTTTAACCCATTGAAGTGGTTTTGCGCCTCTACCTCTGCTGTGCGGTGGCGTTTTTCTTGTAGAACCAACTGCCATACGCCAGCCCCAGCCTGCAGGCCGAGACAAAGAATAACACTCACACTATACCAGATGAGTGTAGAACCTCGCCCCAAAACCACACCAGACCAAAACACGACCCCAAACAAAACAACAGCAAGAAAACACGCAGTAAGCAGTATTGGTGCAATAAGCAGCCAATGCTGTTTCTCCCACATGTTTTTGCCTATCTTCATGCCATGACCTGCCTTGTATGCACGCTATTACAATGCTTACCTAACGCAGCATCCCACGCTAATGATAAAGGCTATTGCAGACCCATTTTTAAGACTATTCAATGAATCATTACGTCATTGAAAATGGAGCCAAACCCGCCTCGCTTTATGGAGCGCGTGACTTCAGCCATGCACGCCACCCTCCCCAACTGGTAATTTCCTGTGCGTCGGCAAGGGCATAGCCGTCACAGATAAAGCCAGTCTCCCATGAGCCATCTGCCAGTTCCACTTTACCAAGCCCTAGTGGATCTGGAATGTTGGTTAAAAAAGACCCTAGCTCTGCTGAAGGCACTTCCCACACTTCTACTTCAATGGCCTGCCCGCCTTCGCTAGCGCGTACCATGGCAGGGCGCATAGGCGGCCCACCCGGCAAGGCATATAGGCGGTAATGCGCAGAAGTTGTGGTGGCAGAGACCAAACGCCCCTGCCGCTCACGCAGTTGCCAGTTAAGCGGCAAACCTTCCAGATGAGCACCGCAAACAACAACGCGGGCTCTGTCATTACTTGCCCGGCGCATTTTGCCCACAGAAGCCGGCAGTGTGTGGCCGCCCACCAGCGCTAACTTGGTGGTATACTGGAATTTATTGGCAACAGACAGAAGGTATTGATCGGTAAACGCCCGCCCAAACAGCGTAATGCCCCATGGCAGGCCGTTGGTCATAAAACTGGCAGGCACGGCTACAGCAGCGTAGTCCAGCAGGTTCATGAAATTGGTGTACCAGCCCAATTTTGAATTGGCCTCAACAGGTTCCCTGTACAAGTCATTCAGGGTAACCGGGTGCGGCATGGAAGGGGTTATTACAAAGTCGAGGTCAGCCATCAGGGCATCACACACCATTTTTAGGTGTTGCAGCCGGTATAAAGCCTTGTAATGATCGAGCGCTGAATAATGCGGTGCTTTTTCAAGGACATCATGAATAACAGGCAAAACGGCTTCTGGGTTTTTTGTTATTAATGGACCCGCAACCAGGTAACGCTCTGCCACCCATGGCCCTTCATACAGTAAACGGGCGGCTTCCAAAAATGGATTAAAATCTAGGGAGACTTCTGTTCCTCCCATGTTTTTGAGTGTGGTGATAGAGGCCGCAAAGAGTGCTGCGCTTTCATCATCACCAAAAAATTCTGTTACTTTTGGCACACCAAACCGAAAACCCGGTTCAATATCGCCAAAGGCTGTTGCATCGTTCCATGCCGGGTTGTGGCGGCTAAAGTCATCACGCGGGTCGTGCCGGGCAACCAACCCCAGCAAGCGGCTGGCTTCTGCCGCCGTAGCAGTAAAAAGGGTCGTGCAATCAAGCGTGCGACAGGCGGGCACAACACCAGCTGTTGAAATAAGCCCTTTACTGGCTTTAAGGCCAACCAGATTGTTATACGCCGCAGGAATACGCCCACTACCGGCTGTATCTGTTCCCAAAGAGAAACTGGCCACACCCAACGCAACCGCCAATGCAGAGCCCGCACTTGACCCGCCTGAAGGATACTCCGGCAGAACACTGTTTTTGCAGATACCGTAGGGGGAGCGTGTGCCGTTAAGCCCTGTTGCAAATTGATCCAGATTAGCTTTGCCTACAGGTAAAGCCCCTAATTCAATTAGCTGCTCCACAATGGTGGCACTTTTTTTAGGCATATAGGCAAAAGCCGGGCACGCGGCTGTGGTTGCAACACCTTTTAGGTCAATATTATCTTTTATAACAAACGGGATACCATAAAGCGGTTTGGTTTTGGCTGCCGGATTTTCAAGTCTTTCCAAATAAGGCTCGAGTTCCGCGTCATCTAGAATATGTATGAACAGATTAAATTCTGCATTGAGTTGCGTCGCACGGCGTTTCAACTGTGCCATAAGGTCGCGCGGGGTTATATCGCCGCGAGTATAAGCTGCGGAAAGACTATCAATCTGTAAATTAGGAAAATTGTTTGTCATGAGTTCAGTCTTCCTTGATTACAATGACGCATTGTCCGGATCTGACAGGAGCGCCGGGTTGAACGCGAATTTCCATGACTGTGCCAGAACAGGGTGCAACAAGAGATATCTCCATTTTCATGGATTCCAGAACAACAACGACCTGACCGACTTCAACTCTGTCGTTCAGGCTAACAAGTACCTGCCACAGGTTGCCCGCAATGCCGCTTTCAACGGCCTGTAGGCCATTGGCTAGCGGTACATCCTCCCCTTCCTCTGGAGCTACATCGTTACTTTCAAAATTAGCCGTACCATTTTCTATCCAGCGTTGGCGCTCTGCATCAAAAGCGGCCTGCTGGCATTTTTGGAACGTAGAAATTGCCTCATGATGCTGCTCCAGAAACGCATGATAATCCGAAAGAGCGATTTCTGTTTGTTCGATTTTGATATCATAACGGCCCAACGGAAAGTCTCGGCGAATAACTTCAAGCTCTTCAGCTGAAACCGGATAGAAACGGACCTGGTCAAAAAAGCGCAGGAGCCATGATTTACCCTGAAACGCTTCTGGCAAGCGATACCGCATCCACATTTGCAAGGTACGGCCTACAAACTGATAGCCCCCCGGGCCTTCCATGCCGTAAACACACAAGTAAGCCCCGCCGATGCCAACCGAGTTTTCTGCTGTCCAGGTGCGGGCCGGGTTATATTTTGTGGTTACCAGCCTATGACGCGGGTCTAGCGGCGTTGCAACTGGAGCGCCCAGATAGACATCTCCCAGCCCCATGACCACGTAACTGGCGTTAAAGACAATGTTGTACACGTCATCAATGCTGCCAAGGTCATTAATACGGCGGATAAATTCTAAATTGCTTGGGCACCATGGCGCATCTTTGCGCACGGTGGTCATGTATTTGCGAATGGCCAACTGGCAAGCTGGATCATCCCACGAGAGGGGGAGGTGCACAATACGAGACGGAACACGTAGGTTAGTTTTTTTTAAAACATCAGCCCATAGCTGCTTAATGATGCTAAGCAACTGCCCAGAAGTGATTAGATTGGAGGCATAATGGATCTGTAAGGAGCGAATGCCTGGCGTTAGGTCAATAATGCCGTTGAGATTTTCTGCCTCCATTGCGCGCATAAGCGCATGCGCCCTAAACCTGAGTGTCAGATCAAGTTCGGGATCGCCAATTTCAAGCAGAAGGTTTGCATCACCCGAGAGCCGGGCCACAAGGCGTGTGCTGCCCTCCCCTTCGGTCATGACAATGGGGGAGGAAAGCTGTGCGCGCTCCCACGATGGGCTTTGCTCCTCCAGTGTCTGGACTTCGGCTTCACCCGAACGCGCCAAGCTGTGCGCCGTAGGCAGGTCAACCGGTACAAAGCGCACCAGATCACCTGCCCGTAGCTGCCCCAGCTTCCATAGGTCCGCGCTTATAACGGTTACGGGGCACACAAACCCACCCAGGCTGGGGCCATCTGGACCCAGGATAACCGGCATGTCTCCCGTAAAATCGACTGCCCCAATCGCATATGGATTGTCATGAATATTGGAGGGGTGAAGGCCTGCTTCTCCACCACTTTCACGTACCCATTCCGGCTTGGGGCCAATAAGGCGAATGCCCGTGCGGCTGGAGTTAAAATGGATTTCCCACTCTGTAGCGAAAAATGTTTCCATATAGGCGGGCGTGAAATATTCCGGTGCGGCATGGGGGCCGTAGATCACACGCACGGTCTGCACATCGGGCAGTGCGAGTGCAAGCGATACAGGCAGCACAGCACCATCTGTTAGGCTCTGTGATGGCGGGAGATGCAATACATCACCCACACGCAACGCGCGCCCTGCATGCCCGCCAAACTGACCCAGAATAAACGTACTGCAACTGCCCAGATAAGAGGGCACAACAATACCGCCGCGCAGGGCCAGATAACTACGCGCGCCTTTTCTGACGATACTACCCAGCTTTAAAACAGACCCCGCACAAACACGGAATGCGGTGTTCATTGGGCAAGGCTGCCCATCAAGCTCAATAACAATTTCGGCGCCGGTAATGGCAACAACAGCGTCTGTATTAAAACGCAGAGTTGGGCCATTCATGGTTATTTCAAGACCAGCCGCTCCTGCGGCATTACCCAAAAGCCTGTTAGCCATCTGGAAAGATCGGCTATCCATGGGACCAGAGGGGGGAATACCAACAGCCCAGTACCCCAACCTGCCGGGAAAATCTTGCACGGTAGTTTGTGTGCCAGCGACAAGAACTTCAAACGTATTGGCTTTATAGGTTAAGCCCTCAAGGCATCTTGTCCATGGGTTGCTTTCTACAAACGGTTGATAGGCTAGAATTTGCCTAAGGTAGGCACAATTGGTTTCAACCCCGTAAATCTCTGTTTTGGCGAGTGCGTCATCCAGACGGGCAAGGGCTGCTTGGCGTGTGCTATCATGCGCAATAACCTTGGCCACCATGGGGTCAAAAAACGCCGGAATTTCTGCGCCAGCTTCTATCCATGTATCTATACGCAGAGCTTTTCCATCTGCTGGTGGAAAGTGAACATGCGTGACAAGGCCGGGAGAAGGCTGAAAATTACGACCGGGGTCTTCAGCATACAGTCTGGCTTGAATGGCATGCCCCTGCGGCGTTAAGCTAGCCATGAGCGTGCTGAGCGGGGGCAGTGTACCTGCCGCCAGTTCAACCATCCACCGAACCAGATCTACACCCCAGACCTGCTCCGTTACCCCGTGCTCAACCTGCAGCCGTGTATTAACTTCTAGAAAATAAAACTGCTTGACATCACTATCATAAACAAATTCTACAGTGCCCGCACTGCGGTAGTGCGTGGCTTTACCCAGCCGAATTGCGGCTTCACACAAGGCTTCAGCTATGCCATCGGGCAGGCCGGGAGCCGGGGTTTCTTCTATAACTTTCTGGTTTCTGCGTTGTATTGAACAGTCGCGCACCCCAAGGGCAATAACCTCACCCTGTCCATCACCAAATATCTGAACTTCGAGGTGTCGTGCATGCTCAATGTATTTTTCAATAAACACCCCTCCATCAGAGAAGTTGTTAAGGCCCAACTGACGAACTTTATCAAAGGCCTCTATCAATTCCTCTTCAGAGTAACAGACACGCATGCCTATGCCGCCACCGCCTGCCGTACTTTTGAGCATGACCGGATAGCCGATCTGGGTGCCGGCATCTGTTGCGTCTTGGGCTGTATTGAGCAAAGGGGTGCCACGTAGCATAGGTACGCCTTGTGCGGCGGCCAGATCTCGCGCGGTATGTTTTAAACCAAAAGTACGAAGTTGCTCTGGTGTAGGACCAACAAACGCAAAACCTTGACTCTCACACTCTTCAGCAAAAGCGGCATTTTCAGACAAGAACCCGTAACCAGGATGAATAGCCTGAGCACCCGCCTGCCGGGCTGCTGCCAGAATTTTATCTGTTTTCAGATAGGTTTCAGCTGCAGCGCCTTCCCCAAGCGAAATAGCCAGATCTGCATTGCGTACATGAAGACTTCCAAGGTCTGCTTCTGAATAGACAGCCACCGAACAAACATGCAGGTCTTGTAAAGTCCGCTCAATACGGGCTGCAATGGCGCCACGGTTAGCTATGAGTAATTTTTTAAACATTACAATTTCATTCAGAAGAAAGTGGCTACCCACTACGGGAAAAAGACTGGCTTGGCTCTACAACCCGCTTAAAAACAGCCGAAGTGGCCGTTTTTAATTCCAGACCAGCACTTCAGCCGGTGTGGGATTCCACCCATTGCAGGGATTGTTCAATTGCGGACAATTAGAAATAAGAACCATGACATTTTGTTCGGCGCGCATTTCAACATATTTTCCGGCGGCGGAAATACCATCTTCAAACGTAAGCCCACCATCTGGTGTAACGGGCACGTTCATGAAAAAATTGATATTGGCGCCAATATCACGCTTGCCTAATCTGCCATCATGTAGACAGGCACACAAGAAATTGTCACGGCAACTATGCATAAACCGGCGGTCGTGCGCATAGCGAACGGTATTGCTCTCCTGCGCGCAAGCGCCGCCCAAAGTATCGTGCCGACCGCATGTATCTGCCACAATTGTCAACATAGGATTACCCATATTGGAATACAGCACTGTGCCACACGTAAGGTAAACGCTGTTCTGGCGCCGTATTGTACGCTGGGGGTCGTAACGCTCCCGTGGCACTTGAGCATTATAAAATAAAGTATCTATGGCCTGATTACCTTCCAGATCGAGAAGGCGCAGTGTTTGACCAGCTTTTACTTCAAAAAGAAACGGTTCACCTGCGGGAATCACATGGCGGAAAAACGCTGTTTCGGGTGACAGAGCACTTGGCGTTAATTTCATGTCCGTTTTCCTTACACGCAATAAAGAGCTGTATTGAAAAAAGCGCGCCCATTTTCTGGCCGAGAGGTATGACAACCAAAAGAAATACCGTCTTCTACAACATCATGTATTGAAAAAGAGATAGGTTTTGGGTTGTACTGCGGTGAAGGGTCCATGGGGTGCTGCAACGCAGTTAGAATAATCAGCACATCCATCGGGGCGTACAAGTCGATATAATCACCCGCAGAAGAGTTGCCCTCCACAAAGAAAAACTGACCCGCTTCATCAACTATGACTTTACTGAAAAAATTAACAACCATCAGGAGATCTTGAATATTAAGGTTCCACTTTCCCATCTCCACAAGAAGGTTATCGTGCCCATTGCGGTGGAATTTATTGCGCAGTTCCTGATAGCGGCCAGGGCCGTATTTTTCTTCTACTTCCTGCGCGTTCATTACGCCACCAAAAGAGTCGTGCCAGCCACAGCTATCTTCTGATATAGCGAGTAAAACGCGTCCCATATCAGAATACAGACAGTGCCCGGCAGTCAGTTTTGCAGTATGCTGCCCCTTTAGGGTATCTGGTAGATTAAAACGCTCACTTTTCTGATCTGCATTAAGAAAAGTGGCACTTACATTTGCACCGCCCTCTATATCTTTAATGCGCAAAACACGCCCACGCTTAAGGATAAAAGACGTATGCCCCCCACCAGGGACAAGTTCTTCGTAAAGACACGGACGCAACGTCGACATATCGTTTTTCATTATAGACTCTCAGCTCCTGGAGGGTGGAAAGCGCAACAGCGTGAATAAGCACGCGCAGCAGCAGGAACAGAACACTCAGGCCTACAAGATTGTGTAAGCGAGAGCCCTATCTCATTGATAAACAAGGGAAAAGAAGAGAAATGCATTTTAAAGACCTCCGGTTAACACGACGACAAACAGAGCAGCGCGACACAAAAAGTGTGCTGTCTCCCGGGCTTTTGTCCCGCCGTGTAACCTCAACCAGAGGTCGTTCGCTCTCGGACCAGACACCTGCATAAACAGGTCGGAACCCTAGCGAACCATTGCATATTGTTACAGTCTAACTAAGACTGCATAACGCTTTTATAGCAGAGTCTCTGACATTGAATCAATACCGTAATGGATTTTTTGGAAGAAACATTTATTTTACCAGAGTGAAGCCTGCCCGCACGCCACAAGAAACATCTCTAACATATTGTATTGTAATGGTTTTTTGTCTGAAATTAAGGCGGTGCTTTCAACTAAGGCCAAAAGCACCCATAGTTCTTTTTTGACGTAAAGATGGCAGCTTAAATCCGCATAAGATGGAGAAGATTAATCCTCCAACAAACCGAAAATGTCATCACCCTCAACAACGGTAGAATATGTTTTGAGCGGAACAGTACACGGCGGAGAAACAGCCTTGCCCGTACACACATCAAAACCACCACCGTGCAATGGGCAGTAAATGGTGGTTCCTTCCAGATCACCCTCGGTAAGAGCTACTTTACCATGAGTGCAAAGGGCGTCTGTCGCATAAACCTTACCCTTAACCTTATAAACCACCAGCGAGGCATCTATTCCCGCAACGGCCACCTGGCGCATAGCGCTCTCTTTAAGCTCGCTGTTACGGCACAAAAAAACTTTTTCGACCATTGCTTTCTCCAGCATATATTTTTGTAAATTTATAGACCGTTTCGATCTGAGAATAGAAGCTGACATAGGTTGACTGGTTTTACAATCACCATGCCCTCCCTATGCCACAAAAAATATTTTGCCAAACCTGATTATGCCTACAGCACACTTGGCACGTGCCGTTACAGGGTCCATAGAACCTGAAATATATATTGTTTTATCATTATTTTTCATAATTATCTAAATAGGAAAATCGCTGTTTTGCATCTGACACTCTCACCACACCTCAATGATAACGATCATTTAATGCACTTCATGTTTGAAAACCGATGCTTTTTTGATGACAAACACCTTTAATTACGTCAAACAACATATATCGGTTACGGAATAATTGATCTACGCTCCCATATGAATTTGTTTAGCAACTCTCTTCTTGGTTGCTCAAACTGGCGACTAAGACACTCACCAAAGTGAAAACAGGAGTAATGTATGCAGGATTGTCCGGCTAAAAGAAGGGCATATCTGTTTTGCGCCACCATGTTGATCAGTGGCGCTCCCTTTGCTCTCGCTGCCTCTGCTCATGCAGCCTCGTCTGACCAGAAGAATGGCCCGGTGGCAGAAAAGAAGACACGCTCTGGCGCACCAGCAAAGCAGCAACCTGCAACAACGAAAGCCGCCGCTGTTAAACCTGTTCAGCAGAAAGTGCGTGCTGCCCAAGAAGAGCAGATTATGGTTACGGCAACACGGCGTTCAACCAAGCTGGAAGACTCGCCCATCAATATTTCTGTCGTTGATCAGAAGCTGATGAAGAATGAGCGGATCACTGACATTCGCCAATTGAGCTCTTTTGTGCCGGGTTTGACCATTACCGATAACGGCCCGGGCAATACCGGTAACATTATTATGCGCGGCCTCTCTTCTGGCTCAACGTCAACAACCGGGAACTTCACCAACAACTCGGTTGGTGTCTATCTGGGCGAAGTGCCGCTTTATACAGACTTCAAGATGGTCGATATCGATCGCCTTGAAGTGCTACAGGGGCCACAGGGTACCCTATACGGTTTAGGCACCTTGGCTGGCGCTATTCGTTATATGCCCCACCGCCCTGTTCTGAACCACTGGTCTGCAGATGTAACCGGCAAGACCTTTGGGGAATCGCACAGTGGCTCCCCTGGTGGTGAAACAACGGGCACGTTTAATATTCCACTTATCAAAGACCATCTGGCGTTCAGAACGGTTGTTGGGTACTATAATGACCCCGGCTTTATGGACTACAACTACCTGCTGAAGACACCGGGAGTTTCTAACCCGCAGCCGGGTGCTAACTCTTTGGGTACAGCTGAACAGCGCGCCCAGAATTTTTACCGCCGTAAAGATCTGAACTACGACCACACCTTTACAACCCGTAACCAGCTCTTGGTGCAGGTTAACCCTAACATCAAGGGTTACCTGACCTACATGCACCAGGAAACCCGTACAGGCGGCCAGCAGGCCAATGCTGCGGGCGTGCTCGGGACTGGCCATTATGATGCACCGTGGCGCTATCAGGAGCCAGTAAACCGCAAATCAGACCTTTATAGTGGGGAATTCTATTTCAACATTTTCAACTTTGCTCAGTTGGTCAACACAACGGCTTATACACACCAGACCATAGACTCAGTTGAAGATAATACGGATCTTCTGCTTGATCTTGATTATGGGTACCAAGCCTTCCCAAACTTCTCTTCCTATGCCGAGAATCACAGAAAATACACACAGTTCAACGAAGAGCTGCGCCTTGTTTCTACCCATAAGGGGCCGATAAGCTGGGTTATTGGTGGTTTTTACAACAACCAGAAAACAGATACCAACCGCCATGAGTATGTCCCTGGGTATACATCTTGGGCGGGTATCGATCGGCCTGATGAACTTGAGTATGCCTCACGCGTGCACACCAAAACGCAGGAGCGCGCAGTGTATGGCGAGCTTACCTACCATATCTTGAAAAATCTTCAGATTACAGGTGGCTTCCGGTACTTTGATTATGACTCTTCGGTAGATGGTGGCACTGCATTGCCGCTCTTCCAAACCTACCCGAATGTAAACTATAGCTCACAACAGGGTTCTACCGGTGCCAATGGCACCATGTGGAAAGCGAACATTTCCTACCGTATTAACCCGAATATCATGACCTACTTTACTTACAGCACTGGTTATCGTGTGGGGGGGGTAAACAAAGTGGCCCCCTGCTCCATGCCATTGGACACAAGCGTCCAGCATGCTTGCGCCCTACCCAATGAAGTCAGTTATAAACCAGATAAAACACGCAATGCCGAACTTGGTATCCGTGGGAATTTTTTCCACCGCCGGTTAATATTTACATTGGCTGGCTACAATATTGACTGGACGAACATACAGGTTCCCGGCCAGACCCAATATGGGAATGTTGGAATTACGAAAAACGGCGCGGCTGCTGTCTCAAGAGGCTTCGATGCGTCTGTAAATGTGAAGGTTCTGCCAAACTTTACGATTTCAGCGACCTATTCTTATGTTGATGCACACTTGACAAAATACTCTCCAGGATTAGTCACCAACGTACTAGGCTCCTATGCAGGAAAACCAGGGGACCGTTTACCCGGCTCGACCAAGAATTCGGGCAGTATCATTGCAAATTATACCTTCCCCCTAGATGAGGACCGAAATATCCAGTTTAATTGGGCAACCACTTATCAAGGCAGCATCTTCTCTCGTGTGGGGCTAGAAGGCTATGGCTACCGCATGCCCAGTTATGTAACGCACCGAGCGTCTATTACATACAACACACGGAAATGGAGTGTTGATCTTTTTGTCAATAACCTGACTGATCAGTATGCTGTAACTGCAGTCAGTAACGATATGAGCTCCATTCGTTCCCGTGATGGCATTGCTGAACGTTATTATGCCTATAGCGTTTTAACACCACGCACCTTTGGGCTGGAAGCAAGCGCACATTTCTAAAAATTAGTGCCTGACTGATACCACAAAGAAAGACCCCTCTATGTGAAACATATTTTCCATATGGGGGTCTTTCTATTATTTTGGTGTGCACCTTGTTTCGATGCTCATATCAACTCAAAAAATTACCATAAGCAGGGAAATTTCTGATGGGAACAACACAAAAAGTCATTATGGTTTCAGGCGCAGCAAGAGGCATGGGGGCTGCGATTGCCAAAAAATTTTACGATGAAGGCTGGTGTGTTAGCCTTGGTATGCGCAAACCCCAGATACCAGCATGGGCAACAGACAAAGAGCGCGTTTTGATTGGCCACTACGATGCCTTAGACACAACAACAGAAGCCAGTTGGGTTGAAAGCACAATAAGCCGTTTTGGGCATATTAATGCAGTTGTCGCAAATGCTGGCATTGGCATTTGGAAAAACATTATAGACATCTCTGAACGTGAGATGGATGACCTGCTGGACGTCCATATTAAAAGCCCCCGCCGCCTCGTAAAAGCTGCATGGGAACAACTTGTTGCCTGTGGCAGCGGCCGAGTTGTTATGATTGGCTCCCTGTCGAGCAAACGCGTTTATGATTCAGATTCTGGCCCTTATGCCGTGTCCAAATTTGCAACGCTTGCTTTGGCGCACTCTATTCGCCACACTGGGTTTGAATATGGCATTAGAGCCACGGTGATCTGCCCTGGCTTTGTAAAGACCGACATGGTTGAGGGCATGATGCCGGAACTGAACATGACCCCACCAGAAGAAATTGCCCGCGTTGCGCATTTCCTTGTCACGTCACCCAATGAGGTTAGTATTTCGGAAATTCCCGTAAATTGCAGGGCAGAGGAAAGCTACTAGCTTGGCTTAAAATAAACTCGAAAAGCAAGGCTGAGTTCACAACAAATTTGCCTTGGCCAGTCCAATAACCCTAACAGGCGCTTTGTGTGGAACTATTTTTACTCGCTTTACTTTCTCTCCTCTCCCTTGAGACTATTAGGTGACAGGCGCACAAATGCCTTCTCTTTTTGTTAGCAAAGCTGACAACGCTTTGAACCCTCTTTTACGGCGCCACTTCTTGGGAGGGGGCATAGCGCTTGCTTTTGCAGGGCTACCTGCTGCACGTAGTAAAGTGGCCTTGGCGCAAACAAGCCAGAATGTTCACTCCCCATCAGATATTACGCTTGGGGGTGTTGTTCGTATTGGGAGCGATAATAAAATATCTCTCATTGTTCCAAACATTGAAATGGGACAGGGTATTTACACAACTGAAGCCATTATTATTGCAGAAGAGCTGGAAGTAGACCCTAAAGACATTACTGTCCTGCCTGCATTGCCGCAGGACGTGAGTGATGTTGCTCCAAAGTTTCTAAAATCCCTTTCAACAGGCGGTTCCCGCTCTGTCCGTAATGGGTGGGTACCCTTACGGCAAGCTGGCGCAACGGTTCGGCTTATGCTTCTTACTGCTGCTGCTGCACGCTGGAATATACCGCAGCATTTGTTAGCAGCCGAAAATGGTTACATAAAAGACCATACAGGCCAGCATTGTGCACAGTATGGTGACTTTGCGGTTGATGCCGCCCGGCAGAACATACCCCAAAATGTGCCTCTAAAATCACCCAGCGACTGGAAATTGATAGGCAAGTCTTTCCCGCGGGTTGATATTCCTGCCAAAACGAACGGTACTGCTGTTTTTGGTATTGATGTGCGTGTGCCAGAAATGGCGATTGGCGCTGTTATGGGAGCACCTGTTATTGGCGCTACTCTCGACACCCTTGATGACACATTGTGCAGGACTATCCCTGGTGTTCTGAATGTTCTAAAAACCAGCACAGCCGTTGCTGTTATAGCAAGGAATTACTGGACCGCTAAAAAAGGCTTAGCAGCTCTCAAAATTAAGTGGGTAGAAGGAAAAAACTCTTCTCTTAGCTCTGAGGACATCAGACGAAAAATCCGCGATGCTTCCCTTTCTGTGCCAGAAATTATTGCGCGCAATGATAAACCCAAGAATACTTCTGCAGAGTCTGGCAAAAAACTGGAAGCGACTTATGAGCTCCCATTTCTCTCTCATGCACCTATGGAACCCGCCAATGTAACACTACATGTGCGTGCAGAGCGTTGCGATGTCTGGATGGGTACGCAGGTTCCAACCCGTGCACGGGCTGCCGTTGCAAAGATAACAGGTTTGCCGCCAGAAAAAGTTGCAATTCACAACCACATGATAGGCGGTAGTTTTGGGCGTAGGCTGGCTACAGACTTTTTGGAACAGGCAACACACTTCGCCTGTCAGGTCTCTCACCCTGTAAAATTTATCTGGAGCCGGGAAGAAGATATCCGTCAGGATCTTTTTCGGCCCGCGTACTATGACCGTATCAGTGCAACACTGGGTCAAAATGGGCAGCCGCTTTCTTGGCAGCACCATGTAAGTGGGCCTTCTGTCGTTGACCGCTTTGCCCCAGGCGGGTTGCCCGTAGGCAAGCTCGATACTGATGCTGTCGCCGGCGCAGTAGATACACCGTAACCGGCCGTTTGAGGCCGCCTTATGATTAAAGATTGTGACTGGTAACTTACCGTCGTTAACGACGTCGTTATTGACGTCATTTGAGAGGTAAGAATGGCCCAGGAAATCCTGATTGGTGTTGAACGCCGTCGCCGCTGGTCGGATGAACGCAAACTGGCGATACTGTCTGAAGTTGGTGTGGATGGAGCGAGTGTATCGGATGTGGCACGTCGGCATGACCTGACCCGCCAACACCTTTACCAATGGCGGAGTTCATTCCGTCAAAGACTATCTTCGCCAGATCAGTCTGTGGCGTTTATTCCTGTTGCTTCAGTGACGACACCTGCTGTGACATCTGGCGGTGGACCTGACGAACTGGCCATAGTGCTGCGCAATGGCCGTAGTATCAGGGTGACGGGACATCCTGCCGAAGATCTTCTGGCCCGGGTCATCCAGATTGCGGAGACGGCATGATTGGCGTGGGCAACGGCGTGCGTGTCTATCTGGCCTGCGGGGTGACCGATATGCGCAAGGGCATATCGGGTCTGGCAGCACTGGCACAGGACGTGCTGCGTCAGAACCCGACATCAGGGGCGCTCTTTGCTTTTCGTGGTCGCCGTGGCGACAGGATCAAGCTTCTGATGTGGGACGGTCAGGGGTTCTGTCTTTATTACAAGGTGCTTGAGAAGGGACGTTTTCCATGGCCGTCTCCGGCAGAGGGCGTTGCACGCCTGACGACAGCACAGATGGCCATGCTGTGGGAAGGCATGGAGTGGAGACGCCCTTCCTGGTCTGCACCACCGTCTCGCGTAGCCTGATTTTTATGGCGTGATCGTGTAGAACCTTTTGAATTTTCTTAGATTTTCTGCTATTTTTTCATAATGACGCCTGCACCCGTGGTCCTGCCTGATGATCCGGATATCCTGAGGGAAATGATTGTTTCCCTGCAGACCGAAGTGGCCCGGCTTTCTGCGTCGGCCCGTGCGTATGAGGCTCTTGTCCAGTCTCTCAAAATCCGGATCGCACGCCTTCAGAAACAGAAATTCGGGGCCAGTTCAGAAAAGATAGACCGTGAGATTGAACAGCTCGAACTGCTCCTTGAAGATGTAAAAATCGCCATCGCGGCAGCCGATCCTTCTCCTGATATCAGGGAGCATGATGTCAGCGATGATGCAGTCTCTCCCCCACGGCAGCGTGGCAAACCACAGGTTTCTGACACGACACCACGGGAGCGTATTGTTCTCGACCCGGGTGAGGCCTGTCCTGCCTGTGGCGGTCCTCTGCGTCTTGTAGGCGAAGATGTCACCGAAATACTGGACTTTATTGCGGCAAAACTGAAAGTTGTCGAAACGGCACGGCTGAAGAAATCCTGCCGCCATTGCGAAACGATGGTGCAGCCTGAAGCACCGTCGCGCCCTGTTCCACGGGGGATGGCTGGCCCCGGGCTTCTGGCCCATATCCTGGTCTCGAAATTCGATGACCATATCCCGCTTTATCGTCAGAACGAGATCTTTGCCCGTCAGGGTGTGGACATTCCCCGTTCAACCCTGATCGACTGGTGTGGTCAGGCCGTTGCCGTTCTGCGTCCTCTCACAGATCTGATCCGTCAGGATGTCGTAAAGGCAGACCTGCTGCATGCCGATGATACACCCATCCAGGTTCTTGATTCCCGTCTGCGCCAGGCTGGGAAACCACGTGGTGTGAAGGAAGGGCGGATCTGGACCTATCTGCGCGATCCCCGCCCCTGGGGCGGGAGTGATCCGCCCGCCGTGGCCTACTGGTTCTCTCCCGATCGCAAGGGGATCAATCCCCAGACCCATCTGGCACAGTTCCGGGGCATTCTGCAGGCTGACGCCTACGCGGGGTTCAGGGATCTGTATAAACCCGATGCAACGGGAACCGTGCATGTGCGCGAAGCGGCCTGCTGGGCTCATCTCCGCAGGGCCTTCCATGATGTCTGGAAGGGCAGTGATTCGACAATCGCAAGGGAAGCACTCGAGCAGATCGGGGAACTCTACGATATCGAGCGGCAGCTCACCGGGTCTCCTGCTCCGTATCGTCTGGCTGTCCGACAGGAAAAAAGCCGCCCTCGTGTCACAGCATTCCACGCATGGTGCGAAACACAGCTCGCCCGTATCCCTGGCAAGGGGGAACTGGCAAAAGCAATCCGTTATGCGCTCAACCGGTGGGCAGCCTTTACCCTCTTCCTCGAAGATGGTCGTGTTGCCATCGACAACAATCCTGCCGAACGGGCCATACGACCGGTATGCGTCGGGCGGAAAAACTATCTGTTTGCCGGTTCAGACGCCGGGGGCGACAACATCGCTGATGCCATGACGCTTATCGAAAGCGCAAAACTTTCAGGCCTCAACCCGCACGATTACCTCGCCGATGTTCTCGCCCGCATCAACGAACACAAGATCAACCGCCTCCACGAATTGTTGCCATGGAACTGGCAACCCGCGAATACGCTTCACAAAAAGGCCGCATAATCAAGGCGGCACAGAACGGCCGGTTACGATACACCTTATGACTTGCCCCAGATGTTTGTAACGTGGACGCGCGCTGATACGCCTGTGCCAGTTGGCTGGTGGCGGGGTGTTGGCCCAGCGCATAATGTTTACGTAGTAGAAAGTTTTATAGATGAATTAGCCGCCGCAACACATACCGACCCGCTTGAATACAGGTTACGCCTTTTGGGCAAAAACCCTCGTTCTGTAGCAGTTCTAAAACGTGCTGCGGAAGAAAGCCAATGGAGCAAACCGCTCCCTACAGGCACCGGCCGTGGCCTGGCCTTACATAATGCTTTTGGCTCCCATTGCGCTGTGGTCACTGAAGCAGTGGTAACGGATAAAAAATCTATTGCTATAAAGAAGGTGACCGCCGTTGTGGATTGCGGCATAGCCGTTAATACGGATGCACTTATAGCACAAATGGAAGGTGGACTTCTTTTTGGGTTTAGCGCCGCGCTTTATGGAGAAATAACCATAAAAAATGGGCGCATAGAGCAAAGTAATTTTCATAACTACCCGCTTATGCGCATTAATGACGCTCCGCCCATTGATGTGCATATCATCAAAAGTACTGACAGCCCCGGCGGTATTGGAGAGGTCGGTACGACTGCTGCGTTTCCATCACTTGGCAATGCACTTTTTAATGCTACGGGCAAAAGATGTAGGCGCTATCCGTTCTCTCCACATTTCTTTAATGGCGAGTTCGGTTCAATTTAGACCAATTTGTAATGGGATTGTTTCTCGCTTTTGAAAAACTCACCCAATAAGAGGGTGAGCTTTATAAGAGGGTGCTTTTTTGTGCTCGCTTCTATATTGGCTGAGTTAGACAGGCAGGGCTTACCTTGTTACTACTTTTATAAAAGACAGATACTACCCGACGCGCACGAAGCAGCTACCACTCTATTAGGTAACTTTCTTCAGCTTTTTAATTCCCGATATTTTCCGGTTTTGCCCACCATGCCAGAACATGAATATCGTGAGATGTTGTCCAGATACCTTCTGGGGTGTACCGCAACGCGCCACTGCCCGTTTGTGCACCAACTCGTGCACGAATGGCCAGAGTTTGGGGGTCAATGACGACAAATGTCTGATGGTCTGTGGTACGCAGCCAGACCTTACCACCCCCGGCATCAATATCCCCATACATCAATGAGTTATCGACTTTTACCCGACCAGAAACCTCTCCTGTTTCTGGGGAGACGCGAGCAACTGTTCCGTCACCCTGCTCTTGTACCCAAACAGCCCCCTCCCCCGCAGCAAGAAAGCCAGGAGCACGCCCAAGAGCGGTTTTTTTGACGACGGTGTTAGTTTGCGGATCGATCTTTTGAAGCGTGTTATGGGTAGCGCTTACACCCCATAGGGCACCATAACCGAATGCAAGATAATAGGTTTCAGAATCGACCGGGATAGATGCAATGACTTTGTTTGTAAGTGGGTCAACACGGGCAACTTTCCCACTGCCATCACTGGCTACCCAGATAGAACCCTCCCCACTGACAACATTCAGCTCGCCTCTGGGGTTTGCTATACCTGTTTGAATAACAACGTCTTTTTGTGCAGTCTTGAGGTCTATCCGGTTGAGGGTATTCGCTTTGCAATCAGCAACCCAAAGGGAGCCAAACGCTACTGACATGGCACCACAAGGATGGCCCAACTTAACTTCAGCCAGTTTCCCCGACACAGACCAGTGCTCTACACGCCCTCTGTTCATAACCCAAACTGAAGCACCATCAACGGCAAGAAAATCAGGTGAACCCGGTACATGCATAACCTGCTGTGTAGGCGCTGTTGCCGCAAATGCATGAGGGAGACAACTGAACGGTGAAAACACCGCCAACATTAAAGCATGTTTTAGTATTTTTTTAATACGCACACCGCAACCTTTTCGAATGTCTTAGAAAATCAATACTCAGACAAATATTTTCTAAAAAGAGACTTTACGGACAAAGCTTCGCTAATCCTGCCGATAACGTATAAGACCGAAAAGATACCGGCAAAAACGTAAGCCGCTACGGGAGAGAGTTTTTTCTTGCCCTGTTTCTCGTCGTCTTTATCTGTTTTCTTTTCTGGCGCGGGCACCCCCAAAGCTTTGTCTATAGGGCTTTGAATAAGATATCTGGCCTCTTCCTCTTTTTCCTTCTCGGCTAAAGACTGTGACACTTCGGTTGATGGCTTTTGGAGGTGTTTAACCACAATTGTGAGTTCGGCCATTGCCAGAAAGAAAAACGGTGCCAAAAAACAAAAAAGGAGTGTTTTACTTCTTAAGTCATACTGTAAAACAGAACCTTCTTTTTTGCTCTCTATGCTCAAAACACCATCATCAAATACAGCCATCTTATCTTGAGAAGGTTGATTTTTTTTAGAAAAAACCAGACTCTCATTTTTCAATTCATGCGTTGTTCCAAATTCCTGAAACAAAGGATCTATTTTACAAAAGACTTCGCTGCTGGTTTGTTGCGCGGGAATTGAAAGACATCCTCTTACATGCCATATCCAATCAATAAGATGCCAGTTCACTTTTGTGCCCCTTCTCTTTAACCATTTTAAGTGATCAAACCCATTCAATAGTAATGAAACAATGATTTAGGGCTTATTGCCGCGCTTTTGTTCCAAACCATTGCTTGGTCATTTTTTTGACTTTCCTCTTATAGTAGCGCCAACCATTCGTGAACGGGTACGTCATTTGTTCACTGATTGTAAGACGACGCCCGCCTTCTGTTCCAAGCAGTTCAGCCTCACCGTCAACGCAAGTACCGAACATTCTATCTATGAAAATATAAACGCTCGCATAGTTGCTACATGTTGCTTCATAATCCTGTGCATGATGCAAACTATGATGCTCCGTAGTATTAAACAAATATCTCCACCAACGCGGCGTGTTAAACCTTACGTTAATATGCTGATATTCGCCAATTGCCATAGACATGGCTCCAGCCAACAAAACAGCTCGTGGCAAAAAATCAAAAAAGCCACCCAAACCAAGTCCGATAAGAAACAACTCTGTTGGATTGCCCACTGCACCTTTATTAATATTCAATTGGGTAACATAATGATGAACCGAGTGCGGCAACCACAGCGGATACCATGTATGCATACCGCGATGCATCCAGTACTGACCAAAATCAAAAATAAATGAAATAATAAACGCCTGAACCAAAAGAGGAAGAACAAGAAACCACATAACTTTATCAAAATGAAAATAGCTCTGGATGAAATCAATCACCGCATCACTACCAATATAACTATTTACAATCCGTAAAAAAGTATAACCGACGCCGACATAAAAAAGGTCCGTGACCAGCTCTTTCCAGGTCAAACGCCAACTTTCATAACGTGGATTTACCCACTCAAGCGCCATCAAGAGAACCCGAAAGCCTACGCCTATCCAGATGGCTGTTGTGGCCGTCGCTATTGAATTGGGAGCGTAATACCAAAAAACAATCAAGGCGAAGAGCATAGTCGGCTGAAAATAGGTGAAGACAAATTGCTTAACCTTACCCCCCTCCACTTTTGGTATATTATCCCAGCCAATCGTGACGGGAGCTTGCGAACCGATCACTCTGTTTCCAACGCGAGTTCCGCTCATCTCCACCTCCAAAAATTCATTGGTTTGAATTTACCTCATTCTCCATCAGAGTTTCATACGTCATTCGACGCAGCCCGAAGGGTTTCTGGCTGGCTTTTCCGTTCTTGAAACGCAACAATTCTCTTTTAAGCGCTTTTTATGGTGATATGCACTAGAAATTTTTAGTCTTTTTGAAATTCTAGCGCACGAAAGATGAAGAGATATTTATGCTTTACAGAGCACAATATTGATAATTTTTAATATGAGAGCCGAGTGATGCTGCGTAAGAAGTTCCTGTGCGTCCTGCCCGCTGATTAAAATAGTGCATTCCACTCCTCAATCAGGAACAACTCCCAAGTTATTCATGTCGCATGACAAACATGATTTTTTCTTATTATAACGTAATTTTTAATATATTCCCTCTCTTGTGAGGGGAAAATTTATCTGACATAGGGGTTAAGTATTATTTTTTGCTTGTATGCGCATTAACAAGTAAGTGAGAGTTGAGAGTGAAAGAAAAAACGGTTGTCATTGTAGGGGCTGGCATAGCTGGCGTATCTGCCGCCCAAGCCCTGCGGGAAAATGGCTTTAAAGGGCAGATTATCTTGTTAAGCCGTGAAAATACAATGCCTTATGATAGGCCACCGCTCTCTAAAGATGCTCTGCATACAAGCGCACCGCACGCCACTTTCTTGCTCCGTGACGAAGCCTTTTACAAGACAAGCCAGATAGACCTGAGGCTAGGTGCCGAAGCGACCGCTATTGATGCTGCAGCCCACCTGGTAACGCTCTCTGACGGGACACAACTGCCGTACAGTACGCTCCTTTTGGCCACAGGCTCACGCCCCCGCACGCTGCCTCTTTTTCCTTACGGTGCGCCCTTTATCCATTATTTGCGCACGTCCCTTGATACGCAAAGACTAAGACAGGACATGCAAAGCCTACCCAAAGGGGCCAGCATGGTTATTGTGGGTGCAGGCATTATTGGCCTTGAAGTCGCTGCCGCGGCAACGGCACAAGGCTTTCATGTTACTGTTATTGAGGCTGGGGAAAGGCCGCTGGCGCGCTCTGGCAGCCCGTTACTGGCCAGCTTTCTTGCGGCAGAACACACTAAACATGGTGTAGATATTCGGTGCCAAACGCATATTATAGATGTAGAAAAAGGCAAGTCTGGCTACTCTCTCACCCTCTCTGACAAGAGCACCCTCGCTGCAGATTTGATTGTTGTTGGCATTGGTGTGTGCCCTGAGCACGAACTTGGCAGCCTTGCTGGGATTGAGGCTGCACCTAGCGGCATTTCTGTAGATGCACACGGCAGAACCAGCATTAAAGACATTTATGCTGCAGGAGAGGTCGCCTTTCATCACAACGTACATTACGGCACGCAACGCCGTGATGAAACATGGCAGCACGCAGCGAGCCATGGCGAGCACGTAGCCAAAGCGATTCTTGGTGTGCCTGATGAGTACTCATCACCAGGGTCATATTGGACAGACCAGTACACCTTTAACATTCAAGTTGTAGGTAACCCGCTTGGAACCAGCGAAGTTGTACGCGGTAACCCGAGCGATGGAGCTTTTGTTATTTTCCACCTTAATGGCTCAGTTATCAGCGGGATAACGGCTGTTAACGCCACGCGCGAGTTACGCAAATTACGGCGATTAGTCAGCAATGCCAGCGCAGTACCACAAGATATTTTAGCAGATCCAACAACAGACTTAACCGATTACTAAATAAAACTTACCTCCCCGGTTACTTACCAGAACAGACTTTCCTAAATGAAACGGTCTGTTCTGGTATAAGAAAAAATGAAAGACCATTTTTCTTTGTAGCTGGAAAGATCGAAAAAACCTTACTTGAAGCATAATCACCCTGATTTCATGCAAGGCTGCCGTTGGTTATTGGTTTTTGCACTATGGCCTTCGCTCTGCGTGCGTTGGAAGCAAAGTGAAGGTTTGTGCCTTGGATTGCTATGCGGCAGCGCTGATCCGCTCCAGGAAGAGGAAACGGCGCATTGTAGACGATATTAGCCAGCCAGACGCTCTTCAACATCAAAGAAACCCGCCTGCTTCATGATTATCCCGCCCAATCACCATGAGAAGCATGGAAGCAAAGACACGCACGCAAAACCACGGGGTTTGTAGAACCCTCCACTTCTGAGCTGACGACTGGGTAAGAGCAGCTATGTCCAAGGCGGCAATCAAGGCCGAACATTTCCTGGCAAGCCTCAGTTCTCCCCATCGTGCCCCATTGTACTTCCGATATTCCTATGCCAGAACCGCACCCAACAAAAACATCGCCTGCCAGCACTCGGTAGTGCCATTCCGTTCACATCTCACAAATGGGCACAAGCACCACCATCAAGCACAGATATGTTATCATGCGTCTTTGGCGCACTCCATTCGCCACACTGGAACTGATCGGTTTAACGACCGTAATTGACCATTAGGCGAAGCATGTTGCTGGGAAAATGTAGAGGTTGGCAGCTATTACTTACCCATAGTAGATAACTATAAGCTGCCTTCGGTCACTCTCTACAGCAACTTCACATGAACCAAGGGAGACCAGAATCATTCGCTCCGTTACGTCGATAGATGTTGCAAAGCTGGCCGGTGTGTCCCAGTCGGCTGTCTCCCGTGCCTTTTCTTCAACTGCGAGCATTTCCGCCGAGACGAAAGAAAGGGTACTGGCGGCTGCTGCCACGCTCGGATACCGCCCCAACCGGATACCAAGCATCATGCTTTCCGGACGATCTCATATGGTTGGTGTCGTTATCGGGGGGCTAGATAATCCGTTTTATGCTTCCGCACTCGAACGGCTGGCAATAGCCCTGCGCCAGGCAGGACTGCAGGTTCTGCTGGTTCAGGTTGACGACGCGCTGACTTTGGATACAGCGCTTGACCAGTTAGCCAGCTACAGAATTGATGCAGTGGTAACCTCATTGGCCGTGGGCTCGCAATCCGTCGTTCAGGCACTGTCCGAACTTCATACCCCCGTGATCTGTTTTAATTCATCTTTTGTGGGACCGTGGATATCCACGGTCGTATCCAACAATTACGGGGCTGGCCAGATCGCAGCACAAATTTTCATTAAACATGGCGTAACACATCCTGTATGGCTGGCAGGCCCCGCAAAAAATGCGGCCTCCCGCGCACGAGGAGAAGGATTTTGCGATACCCTGAAAGAGACATCTGACTGTTTTGGCAAACTGGTCCGGCTTCGCGGCGATGATACCTATCAGAGCGGCTATAATGCTATTCGCCGCCTCTTGCAGCGAGGCTTACGTCCCGATGGTATTTTTTCCAGTAACGATATGATGGCCTGTGGTGTGCTGGATGCCCTGCGTGAGTGCGCAGATCTGCGTTGCCCTGATGATGTGATCGTTTTGGGTTACGACAACATCCCCCAGGCAGCATGGCATGGCTATGATCTGACCTCTTTTGACCAACGGACGGATCAGATGGTGACAGTCGCTATGGATATGCTGAATGAGGCGCTTCAGACGGTCAATCACCCGTATTCCCAAACACACACCATTAACGCGCAGTTGATCGAACGCGGCAGCACGCGCACAGGCAGATAAGGGATTAGGGGTTGCGCTCCCAGGCAAAAATGGTCTTCATTGCATAGCTATGCATACAAGCTCCATAGCCACTAAAAAGGAATGCAACACGATGCACCGCACTTTCCGTAGCATTCTCACGGGTTCTTTCTCAACGCCATGCGCAGACAACCCTACCGTCGCGATGATCGAAGCCGGGTTTCAGCACGCAGGACTGGACGCGCGTTATATCAACTGTGACGTGAAACCTGCGCACCTAGGCGAGGCAGTACGCGGGGCTCTGGCCATGGAATGGGCTGGCTTTAATTGCTCCCTGCCGCACAAAGTTGCTGTTATCGAGTATCTTGATGACATGGCCGAAGCTGCCCGGATTATCGGTGCCGTCAACTGCGTCAGCATTCGTAATGGCAAACTGATAGGCGACAACACCGATGGCAAGGGTTTCCTTGCCTCGCTCAGGACCGTCATCGATCCTGCAGACAAGAAGGTTTTTCTTCTTGGTGCCGGAGGAGCCGCGCGGGCAATTGCCGTTGAGCTTGGTCTGGCTGGTGCTGCCCATATAACCGTGGTCAATATGAAAAAGGCGCACGCTGACACCATTGCTAATCTCGTGCGTGATAACACCAAATGCAATGCGACTGCACACCTATGGGAAGGCGAAGCGCGCATCCCGGCTGATACGGATATTGTGATCAATGCGACCTCGGTTGGCTTTGGCAACGCAGACGCCATGGCGGCAGTAGATGTCGAGACTTTTAAAAAAGGCCAGGTAGTCGCTGATGTTATTCCAAACCCACCGATGACGCGCTTCCTACGTGAAGCAAAGAAACGGGGCTGCACGCCGCTTGACGGACTTGGAATGCTCGTCAATCAGGGCGTGATCGGGGTGGAACTCTGGCTGGGCAAGACGCTTGATGCGACCGTTATGCAGCGTACGTTGAGCGACATATTCAACACATCTGACGCGGAATGATGTCCGGGCACTGCACCTGATCACAGAAAATGGAGGCGCCGTTATGACTGCCGCGCCGGGCACCCACAACACATCCACGTCCTTAATGCATAAGCGTGCGATATCTGCCTTTCATGCTCAGGCCCATGAAGAGGATCAACGCAAATCTGCGCGTCGGTATGTCTCCATCGCTGCTGCTGTCGCTGCGGTTGGTGGGCTTCTTTTTGGCTATGATACCGGCATCATAGCGTCCGCATTGATTTTTGTGACGCAGACGTTCTCTCTTTCCACAATGGGGCAGGAATGGGTTGCTGCTTCATTAAACATCGGTGCGATTTTCGGCGCAGTGTTCAGCAGTCCGATTTCTGACCGCTGGGGCAGGCGTCCTGCTATTATGGCTGCTGCGGTGGTCTTCATCGCGGCATCAATCGGATGTGGACTGGCCCCCAATGTGGCAGTGCTGATCTGCGCCCGGCTTGGTCTGGGCATTGCCATTGGGGCTACTACGCAGATCGTGCCAGTCTATGTAGCGGAATTGGCCCCTGCGTCTCGTCGGGGCGGGCTGGTATCGCTGTTCCAGCTTGTGTTCTCCTTAGGACTGCTTCTGGCGTTTTTTGTTGGTTACGAACTTGCAGGCAGTGCTGAATCATGGCGGGCCATGTTCATGCTTGGAGCCCTGCCGGCATTGCTCCTTGCCTTTGGCATGCTGTTCTTGCCCGAAAGCCCGCGCTGGTTGTTGCATAACGCGCAGGAGCAGCATGCCGTCTCCGTTCTTTATCGGCTCCGTGGCCATAAGGACGTGGTACGCAATGAGCTTGATGAAGCACTTGTTGTCAGAACAGGAAAGCACAACGAAGGCGATTGGAAAATCCTGAAGCAGAAATGGGTAAGACCAGCACTTATCGCCGCTTTAGGAATAGCTGCCTTTTCCCAACTGTCAGGCCCCAACGTGATTGTCTATTATGCTCCTATCATTCTGTCACAAGCTGGCTTGGGACATTCCGCGGCATTACTGACATCTGTTTCTGTTGGCGTGGCATCCACCATCACAACAGCCCTGGGGATCGCCCTGATTGATAGAGTGGGAAGACGCCGCATGATGCTGGTCATGCTTCCGCTGGCTGCGCTCTCCCTCTTTGTGCTGGGTGCCATTTTCATCAGTTCCGCACCACTCTCCGGTGTGCGTCTGGCTCTGATGATAGTTTCTTTATTGGGATATATTTTCTTTAATTTTGGCTCACTGTCCGTTGCTGTGTGGCTGGTTGCATCTGAAGTGTTCCCTCTTATTATACGCAGCAAAGCAATGGGTCTAGCAAGTGCCACAGTCTGGTTCTCCGATACCATCGTATCCCTGATTACACTTTCTCTGGTTGAAGCATTAGGTACGACAGGAACCTTCTGGCTATTCGGGGGTGTTAACGTCGCGGCATTCCTGTTCATCTGGAAATATGTTCCTGAAACAGCCGGCACGACATTGGAATATATTGAAGAGTCTTTAAGGCATGGAAATTTCTACAAAATACAGAAAAAATAGATATTGTTTTTCCTTTTATAAATTAGATATTTCGGAAAACCTTCAATATTTCTCGCAGAAGATAGCCACACTATCATTGAGAATAATCCAGCCGAAGAGTCACTGAATCCATCTACCTCGGTAGAAAAACTATCTCTTTGCCAAATTTATCAATGCTTGGGCTTAAGAAGCCGGTTACGATCAAACCAGAATATAAAAAATCCCGTTTCCTAAAAGCTAAGTGAGAGAAATACCAGTTCGTCGTTCGGCAACGGCTCAATACAAACTTACGCGTTCAGCCCTGTTATCAGACCACATTAAACACGTGAACCAAACCGTCATATCTTCTGAGACGAGGCCATTACCTTATGAACACCATTCCGTTACAGATAAAGAAAACCATTATAATTGTATAAATGACATATCGTTTTTGGATATATCACAAATTTCTTTTTACAATGTCTTGCGCGGACCATTTTCTATGAAACCCTATGCAAAGACATTTGTTAATTCGAGAGGACGTTAATTTAACAACGATAGGAAGCCTTATGCCGCTTACAATCTCTCCCCAAAGCCAATCTCACCAACCTGGCATTGAGAAAGTCATGAAGCCACTAGCCGTCCATATCAGGCCCGATTACCGTGGCAGCGGCAAACTCACCAACAGGAAAGCGCTGATAACCGGCGGAGACAGTGGCATCGGGCGTTCTGCTGCCTTGCACTTCGCTCGCGAGGGCGCTGACGTAGCCATTATCTATCTTGAAGAACATGAGGACGCGCAGGAAACCGTTCGTCCGATCAAAAATGAAGGACGCAAGGCTATTGCGATTCCGGGTGATGTTGCATCCAGCACATTTTGCAACGAAGCTGTGAAGCAGACTGTCGAAGCATTGGGCGGCCTTGATATCGTGGTCAATAATGCGGGCGTCCAATATGTCAGTGAGGACCTCACGGATATTACTGATGAGGTCTGGCAGCATCACATGGACGTAAACATCAATGGTTACTTCTACATAACACGAGCAGCCCTCCCCCATTTGAAAAAGGGAGCCACGATCATTTCAACTTCTTCCATAAACGCATTTTCCGGCAACAAATCTCTGGTGGCATACACGACGACCAAAGCCGCCGAAATGGGCTTTACACGGGCGCTCGCATTGCAACTGGCCGATAAGGGTATCCGTGTTAACGCTGTAGCGCCTGGCCCCGTGTGGACGCCTTTGCAGCCCGCGAGCTGGGGCCCTGTCGATCCGCAGGCGGTAGCAGAACTGGGTTCAGACACGCCAATGGGCCGTTGTGGTGAACCGGCCGAATTGGGGCCAGCATATGTCTATCTTGCCTCAGAAGATTCCAGCTTCATGACCGGGCAGACCCTGCATGTAAATGGAGGTAAAATTATTAATGGCTGAAATGCTGCCATCGCTGATGGTGCCAACCTCCAGTTGGCTACGTTCAACCCCGCATCGATACTGGCTGGAATATCAAGGGTTACGGTTACTGGATTTTTCGAAAGCATCCCGATTAAACGATGGATTTGGAGCTCTCGACAATCAAGGAAAGCTCGTACCAGATGCCCAACCAGACACGACCCTTACAGCAAGAATGACCCATTCTTATGCTACCGCAGCCATTCGGGGGCTACCCGGATGTAGAATGTTGGCAGCACATGGTGTCCAGTCGCTTCTTGGGCCGTTACGGGATGCAGAGCATGAAGGATGGTTTGGTGGTCTGACAAATGGCAGACCGACGGAAACGCAGCAACATAAACAGAACTATCTTCATGCCTTCATATCATTGGCAGCGTCCACTGCTGTTGTCGCACGTCTACCGGGAGCCGCACAGCTTTTGGAACAGGCGACATCAGTTTGGGAAACACATTTCTGGAGTGAAGAGGAGGGTGTTTTTCGCGAGAGTTTTCAAGCCGACTGGTCATGTGAGGAGGATTATCGTGGTGCGAACTCCAACATGCATTCTGTCGAAGCCTGCATGGCGCTTGCTGACGTGACCAAAAATCCGGTATGGCGACATCGCGCCCTTCGTTCGGCCGAGCGTTTCATCCATATTCTTGCGCGAGATTCCGACTATGCTGTACGCGAACATTACGATCGCAACTGGACGTATCTTGCGGATTATAATCGCACCCGACCAACAGACGACCTGCGACCTTATGGGTTGACCCCAGGTCATTTTGTTGAATGGTCTCACCTCCTGCTGAAACTTGAAGCTGCTCTCCTTCGTGAAAGTGGGACAGCTCCGGAATGGTTATTAACCGACAGCATTGCCCTTTTTGAGAAGGGTATCGCAGCGGGATGGAGCCGAAATGGCAGACCCGGACTGCTTTATACCGTCAATAACGATATCGAACCTGCTGTGGAAAACCGTCCACACTGGGTACAAGCCGAAGCACTTACTGCGGCCGCGGCTCTGCTGAAGCGGACTGGCAATGTCAAATATGAAACCTGGTATCAGACCCTATGGGACTATATCGATCTTTATATGATTGACCGACATAATGGCGGATGGCTTCAGGAACTGGATGGCGAGAACCGTCCTTCGGAAGTCGTTTATGCTGGCAAAGCAGATCTATACCATGCCTGGCAATCAACATTGACACCCCTCCTCCCGCTCTCGCCTAGCTTTGCGACTGCGGTTCAAGCGCTATTCTGAAAAATACCTGCCTATCTACAAGTTCAAAAAAATATAGTACCACTTTAACATTATGCGATAACCCACAACATATCAGCAGTTGACCAAAACGTGAATGGTTCTAAAAACCTCTTGATTTTGATTGCTTTTCTGTGATTCGATCCCTTGTATCGTGATGAGGGGATGATGGCATGAGGCTGCCCGGTTTCTCTGCGTTGAAGCGCAGGCAGGTCCGGAACGAGCAAGCGCTTGTTGTCGACGATTGCCCATGATGAAGAAACGTGTTGTGGCAGGCATTGCCGTTCTTACCTGCCTCGCTCTTCATGCAAGACTGGTAGCCTGTGAACCGGAGAACAAACCCATATCCCCTGTCAATCAGACGCTGCCGCTGGGCAACAGTCAGCTCATGCTTGGCGCGGTCATGAACTTGGAAACCTAAGAAGTCAGACGCCTTGCAGAACGACATCAGGGACTGGATGAGCGTGATACAGACGACCAGTCAACGCCGATGATCTATGCGGCGGCAACGGATCAGTGGCCGGTCGTGGAAATCCTGATCGACCATGGCGCTGATATCTAGGCACATGACAGGTTCGGCATTACGACTGCCCAACGCACGCTCACCAGTCGTATCTTGCGTGACTCTCCCGAGGATGCAGCACGACTGCGGGTGATCGAAAAACTCAAGGCACGAGGCTATCCCTTTCCTCCGCCCTCCCGTGCCGAAATCCTGACCCTCGACAAGACGGGCAAATGGCCACCGCCGGGAGTGAAACGCTGAGACAAACAATGCAGCACGACGTCCATTGAGGCGTGCGGCAAACCTTGTTTGTGATGAAATTAGCTGGCGTCTCCCGCATAATTTTTGCTTGGTAGAGCGCAGACCAGATATGGAACCGCCCTCGGTAGAATTTGTGCTGCGTTGTTCTTCACAAGGAACGGTAGAGTCGATGTCCTATGCTGGGCTATCGCAATTCTATGATGACCGGAGCACCCGCGATTGGGTGATCGGAAAAGGTCAACCAATCGCCTGATCGATTATTGCCGTCGTGCAGATTGGCTATCGGGACGATAGTTGCGAACAAACCGGAAGGTTCGCAGAACCCCTAGTTTTGATAGGTTCTGTATGATTCCCTCTCTCATCTTGTGATAAGGGGGGGGCTGGAATGAAGCAACCTGGTTTCTTTGATGTTGAAGAACGCCTGGCCCGCTTGAGCGGGCTTGGTGACCAACTCGAAGCCTTATTCCCGGACTATGGATTTTGAGGTACTCCGTCCTGATCTGGACAAGGCTCTGTCCTATTCAGATGGCAGTAAAGGTGGCGAACGCCATTTGATCCGGCGCTGATGTTCAAGATCCTTGTGATTCAGACGCTGAACAACTTGTCCGACGAGCGGACAGAATACCTGATCAATGACCGGCTCTCCTTCATGCATTTCCTCGGTCTGGGGCTGTCAGACCGTGTGCCGGATGTCAAAACGATCTGGCTGTTTCGCGAGCGTCTGACCAGGCTGGGGCGATTGAAAGACTGTTTGACCGCAATGTTGGGCTTCGCCCGTGCCACCATGAGGATTGGACTGGCCAATATCGTCTACACCATGCGCCGCTTTCTGTTCCTAGAGCGGATTAACGCCGCAGCGTAGAAAATTAGAGCATGCAACCATTACTCTGCTGGAAACACAGAGCGAAAGTCAGACCCCAGAACTATCAATCAACACGAAATAACCCTGAAATCAGGACCCAATGACACCAACCGAAGATTCTTCGATCCCTCCAGGTGGGAGGGATAATGGGAACATTTAGATGCGGTACCATAAGGTACTGATTTATTTAATGTTTTTTGGAATATTGGCGGAGAGGGAGGGATTCGAACCCTCGGTACGATTGCTCGCACAACGGTTTTCGAGACCGCCCCGTTCGACCGCTCCGGCACCTCTCCGTGAAGCTGGCTTATAAGCGGGCTTGAATGCGCGTGCAAGCGGGATGCTGTGCATGTTTTTGTTGACGGAGGCCACTGCAAACCTTTAAAAGGCCGCACCACTCCCCACAGAGGGAGGCATGCCGCCTGTGCGGCACAAGAACAAAAAGCGTCCAGACCACTCGCCTGCATACTGCCGCGGGAGGTTGAGAGATCGGAAAGAGAGACCGTTTATTATGTTCGCAGTTATCCGCACCGGCGGCAAGCAGTATCGGGTTGAGCCCAACATGGTGCTCAAGGTTGAAAAACTGGAAACCGAAGCTGGCGCAACCATCACGTTTGATGAGGTTCTTGCCGTAGGTGGCGAAGGCACCACCACCATTGGCGCCCCCACCGTAGCTGGCGCAAAGGTGACGGCAACCGTCATCGCTCAGGACCGCCTCAAGAAGGTCATCATCTTCAAGAAGCGCCGCCGGCAGAACAGCCGCCGCAAGAATGGTCACCGTCAGCCGGTTACCGTTCTGCGCATTCAAGAGATCAACGCCGCCTGAATCCCGCATCCGGGTTCAAGAGCAGGCAAGACCAGGAGGACTTAGGTCATGGCACAAAAGAAAGCTGGCGGTTCATCCCGCAACGGGCGCGATAGCGCCGGGCGCCGCCTTGGCGTCAAGAAATTTGGTGGCGAACAGGTTGTTGCCGGTAACATCATCATCCGCCAGCGCGGCACGAAGATGAAGCCGGGCGCAAACGTTGGTGTTGGTCGTGACCACACCATCTTCGCTCTGATTGATGGCAGCGTTCGCTTTGAACGTCGCGCTGAAGGCCGCGTGCACGTTTCTGTTGATGCGCTGCCGGCTGCTGCTGAATAAGCATCAAGCACCCCTGCTGCGCGTTATACCCGTGGCCGGAATGGCGAAAGGGGCCGGTCCTCAGGATCGGCCCCTTTTCCTGTTTTGGCACTGAAAGTACCCTTACCCCATGAAGTTTCTTGATCAGGCAAAAATCTATGTCCGTTCGGGCGATGGTGGAGACGGCGTAACCGCCTTCCGCCGGGAGAAGTACATTGAGTTCGGCGGACCGGACGGTGGAAATGGTGGCCGCGGTGGCGACATCATTTTTGAAGCCGTGCCCAACCTGAACACCCTGATCGACTTCCGCTACACCCAGCATTTTCGCGCCCGCAAAGGCGGAAACGGTGCGGGGTCAGACCGCACGGGGGCCGCAGCACAGCCCGTTATCATCAAGGTGCCCATCGGCACCCAGATCATGGATGATGACCGTGAGACTCTGCTGGCTGACCTGGATGAGGCTGGTAAGCGCGTAACCCTGTGCCGTGGCGGAGATGGCGGGTTTGGGAACGCCAACTTCAAGACCAGCACCAATCGCGCCCCTCGCCGCTCGGACAAAGGCTGGCCGGGTGAGGAACGCTGGGTATGGCTGCGCCTGAAGCTGATTGCGGATGTGGGCCTTGTGGGCATGCCCAATGCTGGCAAATCCACCTTCCTGTCTGTTGTCTCCGCCGCCCGCCCGAAAATTGCGGATTATCCCTTTACCACCCTGCACCCGCAGCTTGGGGTTGTTCGCCTCTCCATGACGGAAGAATTCGTGGTCGCGGATATTCCGGGGCTAATTGAAGGCGCGCATGAAGGCACAGGCCTTGGAGACCGCTTTCTGGGTCATGTGGAGCGCTGCGCCGTGCTGCTGCACCTGATTGACGGCGCTGCGGGCAATGTTGTGGATGCGTGGCGCACCATTCGCCATGAACTGACGGAATATGGCGGCGGTCTGGCTGAAAAGCCGGAAATTATTGCGCTGAACAAGAATGATGCCATGACCCCGCAGGAAGCTTCAGCACGCCGCCGGGCGCTGGAAAAAGCC
This sequence comes from Acetobacter senegalensis, assembly GCF_001499615.1. Lineage (NCBI taxonomy): Bacteria > Pseudomonadati > Pseudomonadota > Alphaproteobacteria > Acetobacterales > Acetobacteraceae > Acetobacter > Acetobacter senegalensis. The sequence continues at coordinate 548,113 of NZ_LN606600.1, forward strand.
AGTGGCGCACCCGTCATGCTGATTTCTGCCGCCTCCCGCCAAGGGGTACCGGAACTGCTGCGGACCATTCAGGACCGTGTCACGCTTATTCGTCGGGAAGAAGCGGAAAACGCCGCCTCCTGACGGACCCAGACCAACACCTGAAAACCGGCACAAGAATACGGGAAGAGGATAAGGCATCGCACAACCGTTTCACCCCCGCCTTGGGGGTGTAAACGGACATATTCCGGCCCTGTGGATACTCGCAGCGGGCGGGATATGCTTTAACCCTCTCCGGTAAAGGCCACACTGCCAGTAACGGATTCTTCCATGACCGGACGCCCCACTCCTCCTTCCCTCTCTTCCGCGCGGCGGCTTGTTGTCAAAATAGGCAGCGCGCTGGTGGTGGATGCGGAAAACGCCGCCCCTCGGCAGGCGTGGTTGGCCAGTGTTGCGGAAGATATCGCCCTGCTGAGAAAACAGGGAACGGATGTTACGGTTGTCTCCTCTGGCGCCATTGCGTTGGCCCGCCACACACTGGGGCTAACCAACGGACCACTGCGTCTTGCAGAAAAACAGGCTGCTGCGGCTGTCGGTCAAATCAGTCTGGCGCAGGCTTGGAGCCATGCTCTTTCTGCGCAGGGTTTAACAGCCGCCCAGCTTCTGCTGACGCCCGAAGATACGGAAGACCGCAAGCGCTACCTGAACGCTCGCGCCACACTGGAAACCCTGCTGGGCCTTGGGTGTGTACCCGTCATCAACGAAAACGATACCATTGCCACGGCTGAAATCCGCTTTGGAGACAATGATCGTCTGGCCGCCCGCGTGGCACAGATGACGGATGCCGACCAGCTTGTTCTGCTCTCTGACATTGATGGACTGTATACAGCCGACCCGCGCACAGACCCCACCGCCACCCATCTGCCAGTGATTGAAACACTGACGCCTGATATTGAAGCCATGGGGGGCGAACCACCGCCTGGCTATTCTTCGGGCGGAATGCGCACCAAACTGCTGGCGGCCAGCATTGCAACACGCTCAGGCTGCGCAATGGCCATTGCGTTGGGCAAGACACACCACCCCTTGCGCGCGTTGCTTGAAGGAGCCCGCTGCTCCTGGTTCCTGCCGCAGACCTGTAGCCAGACAGCCCGCAAACAATGGATTGCAGGCAGCCTGACCCCGGCTGGCGAGATCATGATTGACCTGGGCGCGGCAGATGCCCTGAACCATGGCGGCTCCCTGCTGCCTGCCGGTGTGAAAGGCGTGAAGGGAGACTTTACGCAAGGCGATCTGGTTGTAGTGATTGACGAGAGCGGGCGCATTCTGGCCCGTGGCCTGACATCCTACGATGCGGATGACGCCCGGCGGATTGCGGGCCATCGCTCATCGGAACTGGCAGGCATTCTTGGCTGGCAGGGCCGTGACGAGATCATTCATCGTGATGATCTGGTGATGGTCTGACACCCCGGCCTAAAGCGCCGGGGAATTTTTTAAAGCCACCCTATTCCTGAATGGAAGGCCTGCCCGGCGGCCAGTTCAGCATCGGCTCCGTGCGGCCTGTTTCAGGGTCATGACGTCTGGGTGTGTGAAGATCTTCCCGCTCGCGGGAGAAATCTGGCCGATAGGGTGGCTGGTTGGCATCTGGTGCCAGATCACGCCGCCGGATATGCGCCTGCGGTTCTGCACGCCCTTCTTCCCGCTCAGACACAGGTTCGTGCCACGGCATCCGGCGCGTGGACAGAGGAGAGGAACGTTCCGAGGCAACATGCGGGGCAGGAGGCGCATCCTGCCGCGGTTCATAGGCATCTGAGACGCGCGGCGCACGCAGCGGCCCCAGAACCGGCGGTGACGGCGGCCCAGCAGGCCGCACAGGTTCGGGAGGACGCACTTCTTCCACCACAGCCTGTCCGGGTGGTTGGGGCCGGTCATACATATCCCGTGACAGACGGCCTGTTTCCACACCCTGCACAGATGCCAGACGCAGGGAAATGGCCCGCACATCTGCATGCAGTTCCTGCACAAGCAGTTCAAGCTCCGCCAGACGCCCTTTTACGCCAAACACGGCAAAGGGCATCATGAGGAAGCCGAGGCCAAACACAATCCCCACCGCCATGAGCACAAGCTGCGCCCAGAGTGGCATCCAGTCAGGAAAAGACAGTGACATCATAAACAGCAGACCCCACGCGCCATTTTTCCGCACGTTTCCCTAGCAGTTTCCATCAGGAAATACGCCATCAGGAGCCGTGCAGCCCGTTACATGCCCAATGCACGACGATAGATATCAAGCAGGGTTTCCTGCTCCTCAATTTCTGCGGGCTCCTGCTTGCGCAGACGGATGATCTGTTTGATCACCTTTACATCAAACCCGGCGGACTTGGCTTCTGTAAAGATATCCTTGATATCTCCGGCCAATGCCTTGCGTTCTTCTTCCAGACGCTCAACCCGTTCAATAATGCTACGCAGCCGGTCTGCGGCAATGCCACCTACAGCGGCGTCTTCCCCACCGGAAAAACCTTCGTTATCCATGCGTCAGTCCCCCTGTTTGCTTGCCATGCTCAGGCCATCAGGCGTGCAGCCATGCTGCCCGCACGACCTGTGCACCAAAGCGGCGGGCTTATCGCGCGCGGGGCCTGCGGTCAATTGCCTTGACAGCCGGAAGCCTTGCAGACAAACCCTGCCCCTTGCTCGCCTCCCCTTCGGGCTCGTAACAACGACAGTGTGCATCACCACTTCTGTTCCCGGCGTTTATAAGGGAACCCCACGCATCCTGCGGGAGTAAAATTTCATGGCGCATGTCAATCTGATTGACCCCTTTGACTTCATAATTTTCGGCGCCACGGGCGATCTGACAATGCGCAAGCTGCTGCCTGCGTTCCTGCGCCGCTTCCATGCCGGAGAGTTCACACAGGATGCCCGCATCATCTGCATTGCGCGCTCCGCCCACACGCCGGACAAATTCCGCCAGCAGGTGCGGCAGGCTCTAAAGGAATTTGCACCAGATACGGCAAAAGACGCCACTGTTCTTGACCGTTTTCTGGGCAGTGTGACGTATGTAGCGCTGGATGCCACCAAGCCTGACAGCAACTGGGATGAACTGAAAGACGCCCTGAAGGATCAGGCCAGAACGCGGGTTTATTATCTGGCCACCGCCCCGGCCCTGTATGCGCCCCTGTGTGCAGCACTGGCCGAGCATAAGCTGATTACACGCGCCACCCGTGTGGTGCTGGAAAAGCCGATCGGCGTGAGCCTGAAAACCGCCACCCAGATCAATGACGGCGTGGGCCGCTTTTTCCCTGAAGAGTCCATTTACCGAATTGACCATTATCTGGGAAAGGAAGGGGTGCAGAATCTGCTGGCTCTGCGCTTTGCCAACCCGGCACTGGAAAAACTGTGGAGTTCAGACGCCATAGCCCATGTGCAGATTACGGCGGCTGAAACCGTCGGCGTTGGCTCCCGCGGTGCGTATTATGACGAATCCGGCGCCATGCGGGATATGGTGCAGAACCATCTGCTTCAGGTGCTGTGCATGTTGGCCATGGATGATCCGGCCTCCCTCAGCGCGGATGATCTACGCAACGAGAAACTGAAAGTGCTGAATGCCCTGCGCCCCATGACCCCGGACATGGTGCGCCAGAACGTTATCCGCGGCCAGTACACTGCGGGCCGTATTGAGAACAAGGATGTGCCCGGCTACGCGGAAGATCTGGGGCATGACCGCGCGACCAACACGGAAACCTTTGTGGCCATCCGCACCAAGATCCGCACCTCCCGCTGGGGCAACACGCCGTTCTACCTGCGCACGGGCAAGCGGATGGCGGCCAAAACCACCGAGATCGTGCTTCAGTTCCGCCCTCAGGTCTGGCCCATTTTCACCAATACACCGTCCCCGGGCCGGTTGGTGATCCGCATTGCTCCGGATGAAGGCCTCTCGCTGGTGCTTGCCTCCAAGGACCCGGGGGCTGGTGGCTTCCGGGTGCGGAATGCAGCGCTGAACATTTCCTACGAAAACCAGTTCACCATGGAATATCAGGATTCCTATGAACGGCTGCTGCTGGATGCCGTGCGTGGCAACCCCGCCCTGTTTATTCGCCGTGATGAAGTTGAAGCCTCATGGCGATGGGTGGAACCCATTCTGTCCTCATGGCGGCAGGGACTTTCCCCGCTGGAACCTTACCCGGCCGGAAGCTGGGGCCCGGCTTCCACCCGCGCCCTTCTGGCGCGTGATGGAGCCATGTGGCATGAGGACATGCTGACATGACCGACAAACCCAAACCCTCCGTTCCCCCGCGTGGGCCACTGAAGAAGCGCAGCCTGCGCCAGCACATTGTGCGGCGTCTGGCTCTGGTTCTGCCCATTACGGTGCTGATGATTGTGCTGGCCAAGAGCGGCATGATTGACACCCTGACAGACCGCTACACCTTCCGGCCCGAAAGCTGGTTTGATGATAGCGCCCTTGTGCGCCACCTGCGTGTGGTGGTGACCCATAACGGCATGTCTCATGATCGGCCGGACTGCCTGCTGTTTGTGGTGAACGGGAATGATCCGCCCAATGCCTCCCGCATTGATGTGATGCAGAAACATTCCGGCACATGCCCCGGCCCCAAGGGCGATCTGCCCAAGCTGTTCACGTTACAGGTGGACCGCATGAACCGGATCATTCAGTCTGACCAAGGCTCACCGGGCACGTTCCATCCTCTTCCATAGAAGGGTCATGGAAGCATCCCGCGGATAAAGTCTGACAACGGTTTCTCCCATCGGACTTTATCCAACGGCCTTCAAGACCATGCGGGGTGACCTCCCACCCTCAATTAACCAAACACGGAAACGGAAGGCGCGCTTACCCGCCTTCCGTTTTCTGTTTATGGAGTAAAGGCCTTGCGTAAGGCGCGGCCGCCCCGTCTGAGCGCGAACTTACCGGGCGGCATCAGGGAATAGAAATTCAGAAACCCATGCACAGCGCCACGACAACATAGATATTGTACGGGCACACCTGCCGCAGTTAGCGCCTGTGCATATGCCGCCCCCTCATCCCGCATGGGGTCACATTCCGCTGTGATAATCACGGCGGGGGCCAGACCATGCAGGTCAGGCTGATGGCCGGGCACAAAACGCGGGGAGGTCCAGTCCTCCTCCCGCGCGATGTACTGATCTCCATACCATTCCATGGAGCGGCGGGAGAGAAAATAGCCTTCCGCATACAGATCATGGGACGGAAACGTTTCCGCCCCGTATAGGGATGGGTAATACAGCAGTTGCAAGGCGGGCTGGGGGCAACGGCCCGCTTTTGCATCCTGCGCTACCACTGCGGCCAGATTTCCACCCGCGCTATCTCCGGCAACGGCCACCTTGCCGCCCCAATATTGACGGGAAAGATCTGCCAGCCATCGGTATGCCGCCAGCGCATCATCCGCTGCGGCGGGATAGGGATGCTCCGGTGCCAGACGATAATCAGGCATCAGCACCGCCGCGCCAGAACTGCGCGCGAGACGACAGCATATGCCGTGATGGGAGTTCAGCCCACAATGCACAAACCCGCCGCCATGAAGATACAGCACGGCGCCCCGCACCCGCCCATGGGGAATATAAAGCCGTGCGGGCATAAGGCCCGCAGCACCGGGCACGGAAAGGGCATACACCTTGCGTAAAGGCACGGAAGAAAGGCGCGTGGGGAAGGAAGGCGTATCCATGGCCTGCCGCAATGCCTTGAGAAAGGCCTCCTGCGCCTGCTCCTGCGTGTGTTCCACAGCTTCTTCCGGCACGGGTAACGGGTCTGGCGTGGTTGCCTCGGCTTCTGAATGTTTACGCCGCCGTTGCGCTTGCCATCTGATCCACCACAGCAACAAACGCGCTGATAACGCAGGCCGTACTGGCGTTGTCTCTGCGTGCAAAAAGCCTGATGGGTCCACCATGAAACGCTGCTTCTCCTTTTTATGCTCTTTAAGAGCGCACCATGCCAGCAGATACAAAGCTGTCACATCCTGTTCATAAAGGGCAATGGTGCAGCGTGTGTTTTCGCTTGACCTGGTCCGGCTCTGGCAGCAGGGTGCGCACGCCAGACGGCTGGACGGTCGCTGCCTTGCTTTGCAAGGGGGAGGAAAGTCCGGGCTCCACGGAAGAACGGTGCCGGTTAACGACCGGCGAGGGTGACCTTAGGGAAAGTGCCACAGAAAACAGACCGCCTTCCGGGTTCTGCCCCGTGGGAAACCGTGGGACAGCACTGAAGGTAAGGGTGAAACGGTGCGGTAAGAGCGCACCGCTCCTCCGGTAACGGAGGAGGCACGGTAAACCCCACCGGGAGCAAGACCGAATAGGAGCGGCAGAAACCCGCAAGGGTTTCAGGGGTTCTTTCGCCCCGTCGCTCGGGTTGGTTGCGTGAGGCCCGCTGCAAGGCGGGTCCCAGAGGAATGACCGTCCACGCCCCTTTTGGGGCCGGACAGAACCCGGCTTACAGGCCGTCTGGCATCTTCCATTTTTCTGCCCCAAAGCATGGGCTTTCATGGGTGTTCTGACACGTTCTTCCCCAAAAAGAGAACATTTGAAGAACAAATGATGTCAATCTCTTGTTCGGTTTTGCAGTATTGGCCATCTACCGCTGCTAAACAGTTCTAGGACAATACTTTGCAAACCGCAGTTTTCTGCTGTTTTTTCTGTTGTTTTAATTTGCTTCCCATAAAATCCCATGCTATCCCAAACCACACCATGAAAGTGGTGGAGGCGGCACCGTTCCCCGCTGTTCTGTGAACGGAAAGGTCTGACTCGGAAGGATTTCGTCTCTCGTGAGTGTGTTCCTCGGCACGCATGAAAATCGATTCGACGCCAAGGGGCGTGTTTCGATTCCGGCCGGGTTCCGCTCAGTCCTGAAGGCCCAGCATACTGAAGGCGACTCTCTGGTGATTCTCCGGCCATCGCACACCATGCCCTGCATTGAAGCCTGGCCCGCCGCCGCGTTTGCCCGCCTGACTCAACCGCTTGACCGGCTGGACATGTTTTCTGACGAACACGACGATCTGGCCGCAGCCCTGTACGCGGATGCCTACCCCATGGACCCGGACCGCGAAGGCCGTATCATTCTGCCTGATTTCCTGCGTGAACATGCCGGGCTGACAGAAGCCGCCAATGCCGCCTTCATGGGTGTTGGACGCACTTTTCAGATCTGGGAACCCGAAGCCGCCAAGCAGCGCCGTGCAGAAGCCCGCCTGCGCTCCCGCCGCGTAAGCATTCCCGCTGCTCGAGATGGCGAGGCATCATGAACGCTCTGCCTCTGCCCCTCCCCACCTCTGCCTCCAGCGGCCACATTCCCGTCATGCTGACGGAAGTGCTGGAAGCCCTGAAACCGGCTGATGGCAACGCTATTCTGGACTGCACCTTTGGCGGTGGCGGATACACAACCGCCATTCTGAACGCGGCCGACTGCACCGTATGGGCTATTGACCGTGATCCGGACGCCATTGTGCGCGGCAACATTCTGGCAAAAGCCTTTGCCGAAGCCTCTGGCAAGCCGCGCCTGCACATGCTGCACGGCAGCTTTGGCTCCATGCAGGATTTGACGCAGCAGGCAGAAGCCCCCGCTTTTGATGGCATTGTGCTGGATCTGGGCGTGTCTTCCTTCCAGTTGGATGAAGCCGAACGCGGCTTTTCCTTCAAGCAGGATGGCCCGCTGGATATGCGCATGGCCCGCACTGGGCGCACGGCGGCGGATGTGGTCAATACCGCAAGTGAAGCCGAACTGGCTGACATTTTCCATTTCTATGGTGAGGAACGACATGCCCGCCGCGTGGCGCGCGCCATTGTGGCAGACCGTGTTGAAACCCCCTTCACCACCACGGCGCAACTGGCGGGGCTGATCCGCCGGGTTGTGCCGTCTGACCGCTCTGGCATTGATTCCGCCACGCGCTCCTTTCAGGGCCTGCGCATTGCCGTGAATGATGAGCTTGGCGAAATTGAACGCGGGCTGGAGCAGGCGCTTGATCTGCTGGCACCCGGCGGCAGACTTGTTGTTGTGTCCTTCCATTCTCTGGAAGACCGGATTGCAAAACGTGTTCTGGGCAATGCCACCGGCAAGAGCCAGAGCTTCTCCCGTTATGACCCGCGTGCAGCCATGACAAAGGCGGATGATGCCCCCTTTGTTGCGCTGACCGGCAAACCCGTTCGCCCGGGTGATGCAGAATGTTCCGCCAACCCACGTGCCCGCAGCGCACGCCTGCGTGCCGTTGCAAAGCGCCCTACTGATGTTTCCTTCTCAGGCAAAGGACTGAATCCATGATCCCCCGGCCTTTTACTTGCTGCTGCGCTGTCCTGGCCATTGCATCGGGATTCTTTCTGTACACCAAGAAACATCAGACAACGGTTCTGGATCAGCAGATTTCCAAAATCGTGTCTGATACGGAGCGCATGCGGTCCCAGACCGCCATGCTGCGCACGGAATGGGCGCTGGAAAACCAGCCTGAACGCCTGACCCGTCTGGCCGAGCACCATCTGGCAAGCCTTCACCCCATGGACCCATCACAGTTCGTGCGCATGGCGGATCTGGACAAGCACCTGCCCTCCACCGGGCGTGGTCCGGCGGAAGATCCGCGGGCTGGGCTGGTCTCTGCCACGCTGGCTTCTGCTGACACTGTTGCAGCACCTGCCGTTACGGCTCCGGTTGTGCATGCGCCTGCCGTGGTTACGGCGGATGCCAAGCCTGTAGCGCGTCATGACCGCAATGATGACGATACGGCAGAAACGCCTCGCGCCCCTAACCTTGTGGCTGATGCTACTCCTGCCCATGCACGGCCGCCCATTCGCGCCGTTATCCGGCATGATGTAGCACCCCACATGCTGGATGAAGACACCAGTGATGCACCAGCTCGTACGGTAGCCGCCGTTACGCGGCCTGCCCCCGTGCGCCACGCCCCCACGGTTCTGGCTGAACCCAGCCGTCCAGCCGCGCCGGTGGCACAGCCTGTTACGACTGTGGCCAGTGTTGCTCCGGCGGCACAACCCGCTATACACCGCACGGCCCCCGCTGTTGCCCATGTAGCGGCTCTGACCCCGCGACCTGCGCCGCAGGAGAACGAGACCGAACAGCAGGTTCGCCATCCGCTGCCGGTTACGGTGGCAAGCTGGCACGCCACGCGCACGCGGCGCACCGCAGCGCCCGCCGCTGGCTATGTTGAAGCGCGGGCCAATTCCTCCTACAGCAGTGGCTCGCTGCTGGAGCGCGGGGGAGATGCCCTGCCGCCGCCGGTGCCGCTCACCAACTAATTTTTGTCTCTTGTCTGAAAGTGTCTATCCCCCGCAATGGCCCTACCGCCGCACGAACCTGAAAACACCTCCCCTGTGGGGCGCACTGTGCGCGTCACGGGTGATGACCTTCGTGCGCGGACCCATCGGGATCAGATGCATGTCAGACTTCTGGGGGTAGCAGGCGGCTTTTGCGTGCTGTTTGCGGTTGTGGCCGTCAAGCTGACCATCGCCACCGTACTGCACCCCATGGCACCTGAAAAACGCCAGATTGCGCCTCAGGTTCCTGAAATTCCAAAGATCGACCCCAAAGCCAGTCTGGCGGGAGATTTCTCTCTGCCGCAGGTACATCGCGCCTCCATTGTGGACCGCAATGGCCAGACGCTGGCCCTTTCCCTGCCGGTGGCACAGGTATACGCCAACCCGCAGGAACTGATTGACCCGCAGGATGTGACACAAAAGCTGAAATCCGTTCTGAAAGATCTGGATGAAGCCGAGACTGTGCGCAGGCTCTCCCTGCCCAAGCAGTTTGTTTATATCGCCCGCAACATCTCGCCCCAGCAGGAACTGGCCATCAACAGTCTGGGTATTCCCGGCATCTATTTTGAGCCGGGTGAACGCCGCCATTATCCGCTTGGCCACATGGCGGCCCAGATCATGGGCACGGTGGATATTGATGATCACGGCGTGGCTGGTGTGGAGCGCTATTTTGACAAGCGCCTGATGTCTGACCATCGCCCGCTGCGGCTTTCACTGGACGTACGCGTGCAGTCCGTAGTGCGGGATGAACTGGCCAACGCCATGACCACATTCCAGGCCATTGGGGCGTGCGCCATTGTGATGGACGTGCACACTGGCGAGATTGTCGCCATGGTCAGCCTGCCTGATTATGACGCGAACGAATTCAACCACGCCACCAATGATGCCCGCTTCAACCGGGCCGTGACCGGGCTGTATGAGCCTGGCTCCACTTTCAAGCTGCAAACGGCGGCCATGGGGCTGGAAACTGGCACCATTCATATCTGGGACCGCTTTTCTTCCGTGCCGATCCATGTGGGCCGCTTCAAGATTTCCGACATGAAGAGCGATCATTTCAGTGAGTGGCTGACGCTGCCTGAAGTGATGGCTTATTCCTCCAACCCGGCTGCGGCCCACATCGCACTGGATGTTGGCGGCAAGAAGCAGGCGGAATGGATGCGCAACATGGGCTTTTTTGCGCCTGTGCCGGTGGAACTGCCAGAAGCCGCCCGCCCGCTGGTGCCGCACCAGTGGAGTATTTCCACCACCATGACCGTTGGCTTCGGGCACGGTATGGCAGAACCGCCACTGGCCATTGTGCGCGGCACCGCCGCAACCGTGAATGGTGGCATTCTGCTGAAACCCACCCTGCTTGAACGGGAAGATGCCGCCGCCGCCATGGCTGGCAATGCTCCTGACAATCCGCTGGCTCAGGGTGTGCAGACCGCAGCCCTTGAGCAGGCCGTTGCCCAGCCCAAGCCCGCTGCGGCGGCAGAAACGCCCACCGCCCAAACCGATACTGGAGAAGAGCCTCTTCCGGCACCGGAAGGCACGCGCGTGATCTCGGAAAAGAATTCCTCTCTGTTGCGTCGCCTGCTGCGGCTGGATGTCACCAGCGGCACCGGACGCACGGCGGAATCTCCCGGCTATTTTGTGGGTGGTAAAACCGGCACGGCAGAAAAGATCGGCCCGCATGGTGGCTATCTGAAGCACGTCAACATCTCGGCCTTTACGGGCATTTTCCCCATGAATACGCCGCGCTACGCCGTGTACGTCATGCTGGATAGCCCCAAGCCCACACCGCAGACCCACGGATGGACAACGGCTGGCTGGAACGCAGCACCTACTGTTTCCAAAATTATCTCTCGTATTGGCCCGATGCTTCAGATCTTCCCGGATACGGCGCATGCAGCGGAAATTGACGCCGCCATGGCGCTGCCCATGCACCCGCCAGTGCCGCGTGGCGTAAGGCCTCTGGGGCCGGGCAATGATCCCGGTGATCCGCGCAAGGCGGAGGCCGCCCGCAAGGCAGAAAAAGCGGCTGAAAAACAGAAGCTGGCCGAACTGAAGAAACAACACGGAAGCGAGGTTATGGACGAATGAGCCTTTCCCTGTCCTCATTACGCCATATCGCTGGTCTGACTGCCGCGGAACTGCACGCCACAGGACTGTCTGACGGCCACCCGTCTGATACCCTGAGCGGGAACGTAAGCGTAACGGCCATTACGGCAGACAGCCGTGCTGTAATGCCCGGCACGCTGTTTGCCGCCGTGCCCGGTGTAAAAGCCGATGGACGTGCCTTTATTGCCAGCGCCGTTGAAAAAGGGGCCGTTGCCGTGCTGGCCCCCACTGGCACCACATGGCCCGAAAACGTGCCAGAACGCCCGCTTGTATTGACCCCAAACCCACGCCACGCACTGGCGGTAATGGCGGCCGCGCTGGCGGGCCCGCAACCAGAAAACCTTGTGGCCATTACGGGCACCAACGGCAAAACCAGCACTGCGGATTTCCTGCGCCAGCTATGGGCACTGCAAGGACTGAAGGCCGCCGGGTTAGGCACGCTTGGCCTGACGGGGGTGGATCTGCCGCCCATCACCATGCCGGCCCTCACCACACCAGACCCGGTGGCACTCGCCAACGGTTTGGCTGCGTTGGCACGTGCGGGTGTGCAGCATGTGGCGCTGGAAGCATCTTCCCACGGGCTGGAACAGAACCGGCTGGATGGCCTGCATCTTTCCGCCGCAGGCTTTACCAACCTGACGCGTGACCATCTGGATTATCACGGCACGGTAGAGGCTTACCGTGAAGCCAAACTCAAACTGTTTGCTGACCTGCTGCCCAGTGGCCGGATTGCCGCCGCCAATGCAGACATGGACAGCGTGACGCTTGATGCCCTGCGTGCCATTGCCCGCACCCGTAACCTCACCCTGCGCACGGTGGGAGAGGCCGGAGAGACAATACGCCTGATCACGCACACCCCCCTCCCCTCTGGTCAGGAACTGGTGCTGGATGTGGGCGGGCAGAAACACACCCTCTCGCTCGCTTTGCCGGGCCGGTTTCAGGTGGATAACGCCCTGCTGGCCGCAGCCCTTGCCGCACCGGATGATGCCGCATTGATGCAGAAGGTGGACCTTCTGCCGCAGTTGCAAGGTGTGCGCGGACGGATGGAGCGCGCGGTTGTGCTGCCTAACGGCGCCAGCGCTTATGTTGATTTCGCCCACACGCCAGATGCACTGGCCCGCCTTCTGGCCTCGCTGCGTCCGCACGCCCTTGGCCGTCTGATTGTGGTGTTTGGTGCAGGCGGAGACCGTGACAAGGGCAAACGCCCCCTGATGGCGCAGGAAGCTGAACGCGGTGCGGATATTGCCATTATTACGGATGACAACCCCCGCACGGAGGATGCCGCCGCCATTCGTGCCGATGTTAAAGCCGGTGCGCCGGACGCTCTGGAAATTGGGGACCGCCGTGCCGCCATTGCCGAGGCGCTGGCCATGCTCGGCCCGCAGGATGTGCTGGTGGTTGCCGGTAAAGGGCACGAGCAGGGCCAGATTATTGGCACGGAAGTTCATCCGTTTGATGATGCTGACGTTCTGCGCACGCTGGCCGGGCAAAGCCTGGCGAACGCCGCCCCGGCGGCACAGGCATGAGTGTGCTCTGGACGCGGGAGGAACTGGAAGCCGCAACAGGAGGCCAGTTTACAGGAACCCCGCAGAACGATGCGGGTATTACCGGTATCTCCATTGATACACGCACGCTGGCCCCCGGAGACCTGTTTATTGCCTTGAAAGGCGATAACAGTGATGGCCACGCCCATATCGCCATGGCCCTTGAAAAAGGGGCCGCCGCCGTGATGGTGCATGACACCACGGGCCTTGCAGACCCACGCCTGCTGGTTGTGGCGGATACGCAGGAAGCGTTGCAGGCTTTGGGCCATGCCGCCCGCGCCCGGTTTGGGGGCAAGGTGGTGGCCGTTACCGGCAGTGTGGGTAAAACCACCACCAAGGACATGCTGCGCGTGGCCTTGAGCGCCCTTGGCCCGACCCATGCCGCCGTGGCCTCCTACAACAACCATTGGGGGGTGCCACTTACCCTCGCCCGCCTGCCGCGTGATGCTGCCTATTGCATCAGCGAAATCGGGATGAATCATCCCGGTGAGATTTTGCCTCTGGCCCGCATGGTGCGCCCGGATGTAGCGGTGATCACCACCATCGGGTCTGCGCATCTGGGCCATATGGGCAGTCTGGACGCCATTGCGCAGGAAAAAGCGGAGATCATTACCGCCCTGCCTGCTGGTGGCACCGCCATTGTGCCGGATGATGCCCACGGACAGGCCATATTCCACGCCGCCTCGCAAAAGGCCCATGCCACCCTGTGGCTCAGCGGCCTGAAGCCGGACAGCTTTGCGCATCTGGATACTCTGAACGCGGTAGAAGGTGGTTCCAGCTTTACGGCTCATCTGGGGCAGTCAAGTGTGCCGGTGCGGCTGGAAGCGCCTGGTGCGCATCTGGCCCGCAATGCGCTGACAGCCCTTGCCGTGTGTGCGGCCTTCGGGGCCGATGTTGCCCGTGCGGCAGCAGCGCTTGCCAGCTTCCGTCCCGGCAAGGGTCGTGGCGCGCTGGCCACCATCGCCGGGGGCGATATCACCCTGCTGGATGAGAGCTATAACGCCTCTGCCGCGTCCATCCGCGCCACGCTGGATGTGCTGCGCCTTCTTCCTGCCTCCCGCCATATTGCCGTTCTGGGCGATATCCGTGAACTGGGAGAGTTTTCCACCGCGGAACATGCGGCACTGGCCCAGCCAGCCGCTGCTTCTGCTGATCTTGTTTTTTGCTGCGGACCTCACATGAAATCCCTTTTTGATGCCCTGCCTGACGCTAACCAGGGCGCATGGGCGGACAACGCCGCCACTCTGGCTCCTCTGGTCTGCGCCGCGCTGCGCAAGGGAGACGCCGTTCTGGTGAAAGGGAGTTTAGGCAGCCGCATGCGGGACGTGATTGCAGCGCTGACCACCCTGAGCGCGGTGGGGCCTGCCTGAGATGCTGTATCTTCTTGCCTCCAATTCCATCCATGACGGGCATCTGCCCCTTTTCAATCTGCTACGCTACATCACGTTCCGCGCGGGCTGCGCCTGCCTGACGGCGCTGGTGATCAGCCTGCTGATGGGCAAACCGCTGATTGCCATGCTGCGGCGCATCCAGCGTGGTGGGCAGCCCATCCGCGCCCTTGGGCCGGAGCGGCACCTGCTGGAAAAAACCGGCACCCCCACCATGGGCGGTGTGCTGATCCTGTTCTCTCTCACGCTGTCTGTACTGGTGTGGGGAGATTTGCAGAACGGGTTTGTGTGGGCTGTGCTGCTGACCACGCTGGCGTTTGGCGCGGTAGGCTTTGCGGATGATTACCTCAAGCTCTCCCGCCGCAATACAGACGGCGTTTCCAAACGCACACGGCTAGGGTGTGAATTTGCAACCTCCCTGTTGTGTGGCTGGTGGCTGCAATCCCTGATGCCAGCAGACCTTGCCAACATGGTGGCCTTTCCGTTTGTAAAAGACCTGCTGCTGCCATTGGGGTTCGCCTTCCCCATCTTCGCCATGATCACCATTACCGGTTTTGGCAACGCCGTGAACTTCACGGATGGGCTGGACGGGCTGGCCATTGTGCCAGTGGTGATTGCCGCCATGGTGTTTGGCATTCTCTCCTACGTGGTGGGCAACCATGTATTTGCGGATTACCTGCAGGTGCATGCCGTGCCGGGCACTGGGGAACTGGCGGTTTTCTGCGCCGCTCTGGTCGGGGCCGGGCTGGGCTTTCTGTGGTTCAACGCCCCGCCTGCCTCCGTATTCATGGGTGATACAGGCTCGCTCTCTCTGGGCGGCGCGCTGGGCGCACTGGCCGTGGCCATCAAGCATGAACTGGTTCTGTGCATTGTGGGTGGCCTGTTTGTGGTGGAAACGCTCTCCGTCGTCATTCAGGTGTTCTGGTACAAGCGCACTGGGCGGCGGGTGTTTCTGATGGCCCCCATCCACCACCATTTTGAGAAAAAAGGCTGGGCGGAACCGAAGATCGTGATCCGGTTCTGGATTATTTCCGTCATTCTGGGGATGTGCGGTCTCGCCACATTGAAACTGCGATGAACTCTTTTCCTTCCACGCTCTTCACGGGTCATCATTACGCCGTTCTGGGTTTAGGCCGGAACGGCGTGCCTGCTGTACTGGCTCTGGCCAAGGGCGGTGCCCGTGTGCAGGCGTGGGATGATGGAGAAACCGCACGCACGGCGCTGGCCCACCAATGCGCCGATCTGCCTGCGGATGTTGCCGCCCGCATAACCTGCGCGCCGATTGAAACACTTACGGGGTTTGACGGGCTTGTGCTCTCCCCCGGTATTCCGCACGTCCTGCCAAAGCCGCACCCGGTTGCCCTGCTGGCCAAGGAAGCGGGCGTGCCTATCCTTTCCGATGCAGAACTGCTGTATCAGGCCGTGCGACGTGCTGGCAGCAAGGCGCGGTTTGCGGGCATTACCGGCACCAACGGCAAATCCACCACCACAACATTGCTGGCCCACATTCTGGCTGAAGCCGGTGTGCCCGTAGCGGCTGGCGGCAACCTTGGCCCGGCAGCCCTTGCGTTGCCGCTGCTGCCCGATAACGGCGTGTATGTGTTGGAAATGTCCTCCTACATGCTGGAACGGCTGGACACCCTGCGTTTTGATGCCGCCTGCCTGCTGAATCTGACCCCCGATCATCTGGACCGCCACGCTGGCATGGAAGGCTATGCACACGTCAAAACGCGCGTGTTTGCAGGCCAGACAGAAGCCGATCTGGCCGTGATTGGCGTGGAAGACCAATGGTGCCGCGATATCGCTGCCCGCCTGAAAGCTGGTCCGGCCCGCTGCATCACCATTTCCGGCGCGCCTGTCACCCCACCCAGCGATGTGTACGGACAGGCCAACGCCATATGGCACAATGGCCGGAAAGTGGCGGGCATTGGCCCCGCACTGCCCGGCAACCACAATGCGGAAAACGCGGCTGCCGCCTATGCCATGGCGTCCTTCCTTGGCATCACGGACAACCAGATTGCCACGGGCCTGCGTACCTTCCCCGGCCTGCCCCACCGCCAGAAAGTTGTGGCCGAGCAGGATGGCGTTGTGTTTGTCGATGACAGCAAGGCCACCAATGCGGATGCGTCCTCCCGCGCGCTGGGCTGTTACGATAAACTGGTGTGGATTGCAGGCGGCATGGCCAAGGAAGGCGGCATCGCCTCTCTCGTGCCCTATTTTCCCCGTATGGCGCATACGTTCCTGATTGGACGCGATGCGGAAGAACTGGCCGCCACGCTAGAGGCCCATAATGCGCCCTATACGGTAGTTGGCACGCTGGAAGCCGCTGTTCCGGCAGCCTACGCCGTGGCACGGCAGACCCAGACCCCGGTGGTGCTGCTCTCCCCCGCCTGCGCCAGTTTTGACCAGTTCTCGGGCTTTGAAGCCCGAGGCCTGCGTTTTCAGGAACTGGCGCGCACGGTCAGCGCCGAGACAACACCGCAGACAGGAAAGAACGGCTGATGCCTGGTTATTCCCGCAGTGATGATTCCGCTCTGGGCCGCTGGTGGCGCAATGTTGACCGCACCACGCTGATCTGTGCGTTCATTCTCATCGGGTTTGGCTACATCCTCATGATGGCCGCAAGCCCGGCGGTTGCCGTGCGCATTGGTGCATCACGCAACATGTTCATCTTCAAACAAATGATGTTCCTTGCCATTGCCGGGGTGATTGTAACCGGGGTTTCCACTCTCTCGCGCAAGGCGGTTCTACGGCTCTCCCTTTTGGGGGGCGCGCTGATGCTGGGGGCCACGGCCCTGACACTGGTGCACGGCATTGAGATCAAGGGCGCACGCCGCTGGATCGCGCTGCCGCTGATGTCTCTCCAGCCCTCCGAATTCCTCAAGCCCTGCTTTGCAGTGGTCACGGGCTGGCTGCTTACCCAGCGGCGGCTGTCCAAATATTTTCCGGGCATGCTGATCGCGTTTGCGCTGTTTGGCGTCATTCTCATGCTGCTGAAATCCCAGCCGGATATCGGCATGCTCACGGTTATTACTACCGTGTTCATGACCCAGCTTTTTGTGGATGGGCTGAGCCTTGTGCTGGTGGGCGTGGGCGTGGCCTGCATGATTGGTGCGGGCATTTCCGCTTTCTTCCTGTTCCCGCACGTGCGCTCCCGCGTGGAGCGGTTCATGCACCCCGGCGTGGGGGATCACTACCAGATTGACACCGCCCTGCGCGCGTTTGGCAATGGTGGCCTGACCGGCCGCGGCCCCGGTGAAGGCCGCGTAAAAGACCTTCTGCCCGATGCCCATGCGGACTTCGTGTTTGCTGTGGCGGGCGAGGAATATGGCATGATTGTCTGCATGCTCATTATCCTTGTGTTCGGGGTGATTGTGGTGCGTACCCTGCTGCGGCTGATCCGTGAGGATGACCCGTTTGTGGTCATCTCCGTTACGGGGCTGGTCACGGGTTTCGGGCTTCAGGCCTTTGTGAACATGGCTTCAACCTTGCATCTTATCCCCACCAAGGGCATGACGCTGCCTTTCATCTCCTATGGTGGCTCCTCCGCCATGTCCATCGCTCTGGCGGTTGGCATGGTGCTGGCGCTTACGCGGCACCAGCCCGGCAGCCGCACTCAGATCGGAAACGGCTTCATGACCACTCTCAGACAATGGCGGCCCGCATGAGCACACGCACTATCGTCATTGCCGCCGGAGGGACCGGTGGACACTTCTTTCCGGCTGAGGCGCTGGCCGATGCGCTGGCCGAACGCGGCCACCATCTGGTGTTGATGACGGACGAACGCGCCGGCAAGCGGACCGAGGGCGTGTTTGCCTCCTGCCCGCAATATGTGCTGCGGGGTGCAGGGGTGGCTGGCCGTGGCCCCATCCGGGCGCTGAAGGCCGGCACAACCCTGCTGGCCAGTGCGTGGCAGGCGCGTTCCATCCTGCGCACGATCCAGCCGGATGCCGTTGTGGGGTTTGGCGGCTATCCGTCCGTGCCGCCGCTGCTGGGCGCACGCCTGCTGGGCCGCAAGCATCCGGCGCTGATCATTCATGAAGGCAATGCCGTTCTGGGCAAGGCCAATGCCGTGCTTTCCCGCTTTGCGGATGTGATCGCCACGTCCTACCCCTCCGTCGCCAAGCTGCCCATGGGGGCCCACACCGCCTTTACCGGCATGCCGGTGCGCCCCGCCATTGCCGCGCTGGCAGGCGAAGGTTTTGTGCCACCGGGCGAGACACTGAACCTGCTGGTATGGGGTGGTTCTCTGGGCGCCACGGTGTTCGCGCAGGTTGTGCCCGCAGCCCTTGGCAAACTGCCCGATACCATTCGCGCCCGCCTGCGTGTAACCCAACAGGCCCGCAAGGCCGATCTGGATGAAGTGCGCAAGGCCTATGCTGATCTGGGTATTCAGGCGCGGGTTGAGCCCTTCCTGAACGATGTGCCCGCCCTGTTGCAGAGCGCGCATCTGGTGATTGGTCGTGCCGGTGGGTCTTCCGTTGCGGAACTGACCACCGCTGGCCGCCCTTCCATTCTGGTACCGCTGCCCATTGCCGCCAGTGATGAGCAGACAGAAAACGCCCGCGCCATCACCACCGCTGGCGCCGGATGGATGATCCGCCAGCCGGATTTCACCCCCGCCGCCCTGGCCTCCCGGCTGGGCGATTTGTTCACGGCTCCGGAAGAGCTGGCGCGGGCTGCGGCCGCCGCAGCCTCTCTCGCCCGACCGGACGCCGCCACCCGTCTGGCCGATGTTGTAGAAGAATGCTTGCACCTTTCCCCCTCGCCCGCCTATCCGACACCACCCAGCCAGACGGAGTTCAGCGCATGAGAGCCCTGCCCCTTTCCATTGGAACCATCCATTTTGTCGGTATTGGCGGCATTGGCATGTCCGGCATTGCAGAAGTGCTCTCCATGCTCGGCTATTCCGTGCAGGGATCGGACATTGCGGAAAACGGCAATGTCAAACGCCTGCGCGCAGCGGGTATTCCCATCGCCATCGGGCATGACGCCGCCAATCTGGGTGATGCGCAGGTGGTTGTGATCTCCACCGCCGTAAGCCGGGACAACCCGGAAGTGGTGGCCGCCCGCAGCCGCCTTATTCCCGTTGTGCGGCGTGCGGAAATGCTGGCCGAACTCATGCGCCTGCGCTGGTCCGTGGCCATTGGTGGCACACATGGCAAAACCACCACCACCAGTCTGGTAGCAGCCGTGCTGGAAGCCGCACAGCTTGACCCCACCGTGATCAATGGCGGGATTATTGAAGCCTACGGCACCAACACCCGCATGGGCAAAGGGGACTGGATGGTGGCCGAAGCGGATGAGAGCGATGGCTCCTTCCTGCGTCTGCCCTCCGTTATTTCCGTTGTGACCAACATGGACCCGGAACATCTGGACCACTGGGGTTCTGCCGAGGCCATGGAAGCGGCGTATGACCAGTTTGTCTCCAACGTGCCGTTCTATGGGTTTGCCGTTCTGTGCATTGATCACCCGGCCGTGCAGCAGATGATCCCGCGCCTGTCCGACCATCGGATTGTCACCTACGGGTTCTCCCCACAGGCTGATGTGCGCGCTGAAAAACTGATCACCGATAAAATGGGCGCAACGTTTGAAGTCACCCTGACGGACCGCGTCACCCGCCGCACCCGCAAGGCTGGCCCCTTCCGCCTGCCCATGCTGGGTTCTCACAACGTGCAGAACGCGCTGGCCGCCATTGCCGTGGCAACGGAAATGGATATCAGCGATGACGTTATCCGCTCCGGTCTGGCCTCCTTCCGGGGGGTCAAGCGCCGCTTTACCCGCACGGGTGAAGCCGGTGGCATTACCGTGATTGATGATTACGGCCACCACCCTGTTGAAATTGCCGCCGTGCTCAAAGCTGCACGGCAGGCCGGGGCCAACCGCGTGATTGCCGTCATGCAGCCGCACCGTTACTCCCGCCTGCAAATGCTGTTCTCTGATTTCTGCACCTGCATGAATGATGCGGACACCGTGATTGTGGCCGACATCTACGCTGCCGGGGAAAACCCGATTGAAGGCGTTGACCGTGACGTGCTGATTGAAGGGCTGCGTGAACGCGGCCATCGTTCCGTAGTGCCGCTCTCCAGCCCGGACCATCTGGCGGAAATGGTAAACGCCATCGCCAAACCCGGTGATTATGTTGTGTGCCTTGGTGCAGGCACCATCACCAACTGGGCGCAGGCGCTGCCCGCACAGCTTGCCGCGCTACAGGCTACGGCCAAAGGCGGACGCGCGGCATGAGTGCCGTCACCATGACAGATCTGGTGCAACAGGCGTTTGATGGCGCACGGGGGCGGGTCACGCCTCAGGCTCCGTTGGGGCCCCGCACGTGGTTCCGTGTGGGTGGCGCAGCGGAATGGCTGTTCCAACCTGCGGACACGCAGGATCTGGCTGCCGTCATGCAGAAGCTCTCGCCAGAACTGCCCGTCACGGCGCTGGGGGCATGCTCCAACGTGATCATCCGGGATGGCGGGCTGGATGGCATTGTGGTACGTCTGGCACGCGGCTTTGCCGATGTTGTGGTGGAAGACGATGGTCTGGTGGTGGGGGCCGCGTGCCTGGACGCCATCGTAGCAGAACACGCCGCACAGGCAGGGCTGGCTGGGCTGGAGTTTCTGGCCGGTATCCCCGGCTCCATTGGTGGTGCTGTGCGCATGAACGCGGGCGCTTATGGTTCGGACATCGCCACGGTGCTGGACTGGGCTGAAATTGTTACGCGGGATGGCAGCATTGTTACTTTGGAAGCCGGCGCGCTGAATTTTGGCTACCGCCGCTCAGGCCTGCCGGAGGGGGCGTTTGTTACGCGCGCGCGCCTGCGAGGCACCCCTGCCAACCCTGCCGATGTTTCCGCCCGCATTGCGGATGTCCGGGCCGCGCGTGAGCAGTCACAGCCTGTAAGGGCCAGAACGGGTGGTTCCACCTTTCGCAACCCGGACCCGGATGTGTCCCCCCGCAAGGCGTGGGAACTGATTGACGCTGCCGGATGCCGTGGCCTGACTTTGGGCGGCGCGCAGGTAAGCGAAAAACATTGCAACTTCCTGATCAATACCGGCTCCGCCACTGCGGCGGATCTTGAGGCGCTGGGGGAAGAAGTGCGCAAGCGTGTGGCCCAGAACGCGGGTGTCACACTGCATTGGGAAATCAAACGCATTGGCAAGGCAGGAACCCCGGCATGAGCAACCCTAAACGTGTGACGGTTCTGATGGGGGGTATCTCCTCCGAACGTGATGTCAGTCTGGCATCGGGCAAGGGGATTACCGCTGCCCTGCGCACTTTGGGCCATACCGTAACGGAACTGGATGCCGGGGCGGATCTGGCTGCGCTTGTTAATGATCTGACTGCCCAGAAACCGGATGTTGTGTTCAACGCCCTGCATGGTCGCCTAGGGGAAGACGGATGTATTCAGGGCGTGCTGGAATGGATGGGCCTGCCCTACACCCATTCCGGCGTGCGCGCCTCTGCCACCGCTATGGACAAGGCCGCCGCCCGCGCCGTGTTCCTCGCCGCCGGGCTGCCCGTGGCGGAAGGCAAGGTGATTGCCATTGAAGAACTGGAAGCCGCAGACCCGCTGCCCGCCCCGTATGTGGTCAAACCCGTAAGCGAAGGGTCTTCCGTTGGGGTGTCGATTGTGCGCAAGGGCTCCAACATTCGGGAAAGCATTGTGCAAAGCTGGCGTTATGGCCCGCATGCCCTGGTGGAAGAATTCATTCCGGGCCGTGAAATCACCGTTGGCGTTCTGGGAGACCGCGCCCTGACAGTCACGGATATCACCCCCACCCCCGGCAAGGGGCATGATTTCTATGATTATGACGCCAAATACAAAGCGGGCGGTTCTTCCCACACGCTGCCAGCACAAATAGACCCGGCGGTGGCGGAACAGGCGTGTGCCATTGCCGTGGCCGCACATCAGGCGCTGGGATGTTCAGGCGCGTCCCGCTCTGATTTCCGGCTGGATGACACCGGCAGCGGCCCGGCGCGGGTTGTGCTGCTGGAAGTGAACACCCAGCCCGGCATGACGGAAACATCCCTGCTGCCAGAACAGGCGGCTTATTGTGGCATCAGTTACCCGGAACTGTGCGGCTGGCTGGTTGAAGAGGCACTTCGCCGCTGATGAGAACCCCGCCTTCCCCTTCTGATCGTCCGTCACGCCTTGGCCTGTTCGCCCGGCGGCAAAAGCGGCTGCTGCGGCCTTTGGCCGGGCTTCTGGTGCTGGGCGCACTTGGGGGGGCGGGATATCTGTACCTGCAACTGCCGGGCACGCGGGAACAACTTGCCCCCCTGCGCGACAAACTGCTGAACAAGGCGCCGCTGCGCGTCACCAGTATCAAGATTGATGGCGCGCAACTGACCAGTGAAGACACCATCCGCAAGGCGCTGGGCGTTTCCGTGGGCGAACCGGTGCTGAACTTCAGTGTAACGGACGCGCGGGACAGGCTGAACGCCCTGCCCTTTATTGATCATGTTGTGGTGGAACGGCATCTGTCTGGCGAGATTGACGTCCATATTACGGAGCGCCCGCCGTTTGCCGTATGGCAGCACAAAGGGCATTTTGAACTGATAGACCGCCAAGGCAACAAGGTGCCGGATCAGGGCATGACCGGCAAGGATGCAGAAGCCTTCACCAAACTGCCGCTGGTCGTGGGTGACGGTGCGAATGAACCCGCCGCCGCCCTGATTGATGCACTGGCACAGGAGCCGGACGTACGCTCCCGCATGGTTGCGGCCGTGCGCGTGAGCAACCGCCGCTGGAACCTGACACTGAAAGACGGCGCAACCGTGCTGCTGCCTGAAGGGGAAGAGGTTCCGGCCATTCACCGTCTGGCCAAGCTGCACGCCACCACGCACCTGCTTGATCGCCCGGTGGTGCTGATTGACATGCGCCTGCCAGACCGGCTGACCATTCGGGAAAAACCGCCAGAGGCGGCCCCGCAACCAGACTCCTCCGGCAAGGCCGGGCCGGACACCACCCCCGGTCATGCCGCACAACAGAACTCCGCCCAGGGTGGCTCCTCTCACGCCTCAGCCCCCCCGCCGGGAAACCCCACATGAACGACCGCTCACGCTCTTCTTCTCCCAATTTTTCCCTCGGTGGCCGCCCGCGCAAGAAAGGGACTCCTGCCTCCTCGTCTTCCAGCCTGCGGATGAGCGGGGATGAAACCATCCTGCCGCTGCCCCCTTCCGAGGCCAACAAACGCCCGCGCACCTGGCGCAGCGGATATTCTGCCGTACTGGATATCGGGTCCACCAAGATCACGTGCCTGATCGGGCGCGGGGAGATCAATGGCGGCCTGCGGGTGGTTGGCTGCGGCTGGCGACGGTCTGATGGCATCCGCAACGGGGCCATTACAGATCTGCACAAGGCGGAAACCGCCATCCGTGCCACGGTTGGGCAGGCCGAAATGATGGCCGAACGCACCATAGACCGCGTGGTGGTCAACCTCTCCTGCGGGCACCCGGCCAGCCGCCTGTTCAATGTGCGCTGGCCTGTGGGCGGACGTGTGGTGACTGAAGCGGACATCCGCCGCGTGGTGACGGAAGGCCGCGTGCAGGCCACGGTGGAAGGGCGGGATGTTGTGCACACCCTGCCCATTGATTTCACGGTGGATGATACGGAGAACGTGGCAGACCCACGGGGCCATCTGTGTGAAACCCTCAAGGCCCGTCTGCATATTATTGATGCCGCCTCCACAGCGCTGCTGAATCTGGAAACAGTGCTCAGCCGGGCGGAACTGAAGCTGGAAGCGCTCGTTTCTTCTCCCATGGCGTCCGGCCTGTCCGTGCTGGATGCCGACGAACGTGAACTTGGCACGACGGTTATTGAGATGGGTGGTGGCACAACGTCTCTGGCCGTGTTTGGAGAAGGTCAGATTCTGCACACCGCACAGATTGGCGTAGGCGGCCTGCATGTCACACGCGATATTGCACGGGGGCTGAGCACGTCACTGGAGAATGCCGAGCGCCTTAAAACGGTGTATGGCAGCGCGGATCTGGCCTCTGATGTTGAAGATGAACTGCTGACCGTTGAACTGCTGGGCAATGATGTGCCGCAGTTTGAACAGATTTCCCGTGCTCAGTTAGGCCGGATCATCCGTCCCCGGATGGAAGAAACGCTTGAACTGGTGCGGGAGAAACTGGATGGCGCAGGGTTGGGCAATGCCGCCAGTGGTCGCATTGTGTTGACCGGCGGGGCCTCACTTCTTGATGGCATGCGCCCCCTTGCAGAACGTATTCTGGGTTCACCCGCCGCCAAGGGCCGGCATGGACCCGCCTTTACCCGGTCTGTCCGGCTGGGACGGCCCAAGCATATTCTGGGCCTGCCCGAAAAAACCGCAGCGGCGGCAGGGTTCGCCACCGCAGCGGGCCTGCTGTCCTGGGCTGCCAGCGCCGAACGTCCGTTTGGCGATGTGGAGTTCAGGGAAGCCCCGCCATCTGGCTTTTTGCAAAAACTCGTCGCTTTTATTCGTGAGAGAGTTTGATATACTTAAAAGAATATTGACTCATCACGTCACACCGCCCTTCAAAAGATACCGTTTGCCGCTGCCGTTTCCCAGGAGAGACTCATGACACTGAATCTGACCGTTCCACCTCAAAATCACGCTGATTTCTCGCCGAGAATCACAGTCATCGGCGTTGGTGGCGGCGGCACGAACGCAGTGGACAACATGATTACGTCAAACCTTCAGGGCGTGGAATTTGTTGTCGCCAATACAGATGCCCAGAGCCTTGCCAAAAGCCGGGCTGACCGCCGCATCCAGCTTGGCCCACATCTGACCCACGGGCTGGGTGCTGGCGCAAAGCCAGATGTTGGCCGCGGGGCAGCGGAAGAAGCGGCGGATGAAATTGCACGGTATCTGGACGGCTCGCACATGGTGTTCATCACCACGGGCATGGGCGGTGGCACAGGCACCGGAGCGGCCCCCGTTATTGCGCGCATGGCGCGCGAGCGGAACATTCTGACGGTCGGTGTGGTCAGCAAGCCTTTTGACTATGAAGGCAAACGCCGCGCCCTGATTGCAGATGAAGGGATCAAGGAACTTCAGCAGTATGTTGATACGCTGATCGTGATCCCCAACCAGAACCTGTTCCGCGTTGCCAGTGAACGCACGACCCTGCGTGAAGCCTATAAAATGGCTGACCATGTTCTTTACATGGGCGTGCGTGGCGTGACCGATCTGATGATGGCCCCCGGCTACATCAACCTGGACTTTGCCGATATCCGCAGCGTAATGGCGGAAATGGGCAAGGCCATGATGGGCACCGGCGAGGCCGAAGGCGAAAACCGCGCCATTGAGGCCGCTGAAGCCGCCATTGCCAACCCGCTGCTTGAAGATTCCTCCATGTCTGGCGCACAGGGCCTGCTGGTGAACATCACCGGTGGCGAAGACATGACCCTGTTTGAAGTTGAAGAAGCCGCCAAGCGCATCGGGCGTGAAGTGGCCGAAGGCGCAAACATGATCTGGGGCTCCATTATTGATGACAACATGGATGGCAAGATCCGTGTGTCCGTTGTGGCGACCGGCATTGACATGAAGCCCCCTGCTCCGGAACGCCTGCATCTGGTGCCTGCTGATGCAGAAACCCCGCAGGAAGCCCCTGCAGCAACTGGCGCTGGTCAGGCTCCGTCCACCAACACGGCTGCTCAGGCCGCACCGGAAGCCAGCGCCCCCCAGCAGCCGCGCGCCGCAGCACCGGCCCAGCCGCAGTATCAGGCTCCTCAGGGTGGTACGTCCCGCGTGGCCCCGCCGCCTGCGCACAGCATTCCGGGCCAGATTCCGCCCGCAGCAGCACCGCAGCAGCCGCAGCCCGCAGCCCGGCCTATCCCGTCTCCGCGTTCTGGTCTGTTCACGGAAACACCGCGTTCGTCTTATCAGCCGGACCCCACGCCGCCTTCTTCCCGCAGCCTGTTCGGGCGCGTAACGGGTGCGTTCCGCCGGAGCACCGGCATGGATGAACCTCGGAACGAACCAGCAGCCCCCGCACCCCGGCCCACCATCAGCCCGGCAGATCAGGGCCCAAGCGTGCGGCAGGCCGATACGGATGACACGGGGCTGGAAATCCCGACCTTCCTGCGCCGTCAGTAATTTTTTCCGTTCGTTTCTTTTTTCTGGCGCGCTGCTCCTTACAGGGCAGCGCGTTTTTTAGAGGCCGCTTGAACAGTCCGCAGCGTCAGACTGGTGACTATTTGTTGTAGCAGAAAAGGCGGTTTTTAAAGGCCGATACGGATATATCGGAACAAAAAAACACCATTTTTCAGGCGCAACGAACGTCCACCAGCCCGATTGGGCAGACTTTTTAAACAGCCTCTCAATGTAATAGATGGCAATAATCATTGACTCGCCAGAACATCTCGCTGGCTTTAGCGTTAAGCTGCAAAGTTTTTCACTCTAGCAGGAAAACGTCAGAGCCATGGACAGTCTCCTGATGGAACCGATTACTCTTTCCACCACTCCGGAAACATATGCGGTTCCCACTCATAACCGGGCCAGAACGGTCAAGGCCGTGCAGCATACTTTGCATCACTCCATCTCCAGCGTAGGGACGGGGTTGCATACAGGCGCACCGATCAACCTGACCCTGAGACCAGCCCCTGTTGGCCATGGCATTGTTTTCCAGAGGACCGACCTGAACGCCGCGCCCCTGCCTGCCCGATTCGATTACGTGGTGGACACGCGCCTGAGCACCGTTGTGGGGGAAGCGGGCAACCCCGCAAACCGCATTGCCACCATTGAACATCTGATGGCGGCCTTCCATGGCTGCGGCATTGATAATGCCCTTGTTCTGGTGGACGGCCCGGAAATTCCCGTTTTTGATGGCTCGGCCGCTGACTTTGTTTTTCTGCTGGATTGCGCTGGCCGTGTGCCTCAGGACGCCGTACGGCAGAGCATTGAAGTGCTGCGCCCTATCCGGGTAGAGCAGAACGGAGCCTTTGTTGAACTCCGCCCCTCCACGACCCAAACGTTGCATCTGTCGCTTCAGATTGACTTTGCCGCCGCCGCCATTGGCAAGCAGGATTATGCGCTGGAACTGACACCAGCCACCTTCCGCCATCAACTGGCCCGCAGCCGCACCTTTACCCTGCGGCAGGAAATAGAAGCCCTGCACAAGGCCGGTCTGGCCCGTGGTGGTTCGCTGGAAAACGCCATTGTTGTTGATGGAGACCAGATTCTCAATCCCTCCGGCCTGCGGTGCCCGGATGAATTCATCCGCCACAAGGTGATGGACGCGGTAGGAGATCTGTATCTGGCGGGTGCCCCCATCAAGGGCGCATTCACCGGCCATCGGTCCGGCCATAGCCTGAACAACAAGGTTCTGCGCTCCCTGTTTGCTGATCCGTCAGCATGGCGCTTTACCCCGCCTTCCGCCGTTTCTGCGCGGGTGGCTGCGTAAGAACATTAGAGAGAAAGCGCACAGACCATCTTTCCTTCCCTTTCCTTGCTCGCTATGCGTGCTATAAGACAGCTTCAAATTGAAGAGCCGGGATGTCTGTGAGCGTTATCAACCCTCTTTCCGTTCGCTGCCGCATACGCCATCTGGTGTCGGCCAGTCTGCTGTTGGGCTTGTCCGGTTGCGGGCTGTTCGGGCACGAGAAAGCGCCCCCAGTTCCCAAACTGGCTTCGGCTGAAACGCTGTATAATAACGGTATTGATGCCTTGCGCACCCGCCGTTACACGCTGGCCGCAGCCGAGTTTGAGGTGCTCCAGCAGAACTATCCCTATTCAGGTTATGTTGCCAACGCGCAGCTTATGGAAGGCTATTCCTATTACCTGAAGGGTAAGTACCCGGAAGCTGTGCAGCAGTTGAACCGCTTCATCGGCCTGCACCCTACCAGCGCGGATGCCGCCTACGCCTATTACCTGCGCGCCCTATGCTTCTATGAACAGATTGCCGATGTGCAGCGTGACCAGCAGGGCACCGTGGAATCCATGGATGCGCTGGAGGAAGTGATTACCCGCTTCCCGCAGTCCAAATACGCACGAGATGCGCAGCTCAAGATCGACCTGTGCCGTGACCATCTGGCCGGTAAGGAAATGCTGGTAGGCCGCTATTACCAGCAGGAACGCAACTATGAAGCCGCCATCAACCGCTACCAGCGGGTTGTGGAAGACTTCCAGACCACCAACCATGTGCCCGAAGCGCTGGAACGTATGGTGGAAGTCTATCTTGATCTGGGGCTGACAGATCAAGCCCGTAAATCCGGTATTGTGCTGGGCTACAACTACCCCGGCAGCAAATGGTACCGCTTTGCTTACAGCAACCTCAAGCGTTACAAACTGCTGAGCGACAACTTCCCCGTTCCGGGCAAACTGATTACTGCCCCCAAGGCCCCCGCCGCCACAACCACGCCGCCTACGGCAGCCGGTGCGGCTCCTGCGCCTTCGGCCCTTGGCCAGCAGCCGGGTGCGGCACAGCCCATGGATATTCAGAAAGCGCCGGTTGCACCGGTCAAGGCCGAGCCCGCACCACCAGATCAGGCCCGCGTGCTCTGAGCCTGAAGGTGCTCACGCCAACATTTTCCACAAAAGGGGCAGGCTGCGGTCTGCCCCTTTTTGTTTCTGTTCTCTTTCCGTTCGCCTATTTTTTTTATAGAACGCTTCAAGGCGGTTAACACACCACCGCTTCAGAGATTGTCTTCGTCAGATTTTCAGACCGGACCCATCATGCTGACAAACCTTTCCATCAGGGATGTGGTGCTTATCGAGGCGCTGGACCTTTCCCTGCACGCAGGCTTCACAGCGCTTACCGGAGAAACCGGCGCCGGGAAATCCATCCTGCTTGACAGTCTGGGGCTGGCGCTGGGGGAACGGGCCAGTGCTGGCTTGGTGCGCGCGGGAGCCGATGAGGCCCGTGTGACCGCCAGTTTTGACGTGCCACTTGATCACCCAGCCTATGCGCTGCTGAACGAACAGGGGATTCCGGCCGAAGCCGGGGAGCCCCTGATGCTCCGCCGCATTATTTCAAAGGAAGGCCGGTCTCGCGCATGGGTGAATGATCAGGCCGTGGGCATCACGCTCATGCGTCGCGTAGCTGTCACCCTGGTGGAAATTCAGGGCCAGCACGAGCAGATGGGGCTTGCCGATTCCAGCACCCATCGCGGATTGCTGGACGCCTATGGCGTGGGGTCTTCTCTGCTCACGGACGTAACACGCGCTTACGTGACATGGCAGAAACTGATTACTGAACTGGAAACCGCACGCAGAAATCTTCAGGAAGCCGCGCGGGAAGAAGAATGGCTGCGGCACACGGTGGACGAACTGTCCACCCTTGCCCCACAAGCGGGAGAAGAAGACGCTCTAGCCCAGCAGCGCCATGCCCTTCAACAGGCCGAACGGCGCGGTGAGGCCATAGCGGCAGCCCAAGCAGAACTGAACCCGCGAGACCGGCGCAATGCTGGCCCGGCAGCGGCCTTACGGGGTGCCAGCCGCGCTCTGCAACGCCTGCTTCCGCCTCCCTCTGCCGAAAAAACGACCCATGACCCGCTGGAGGCCCGCACCAGCGAGGCTCTGGCTGCCCTTGAAGGCGCAGAAAACGCACTGGCGGAAGCAGAAACCCTGCTCTCTCGTCTGGCCGATGAATCGGAAGCCAACCCGCGCCTGCTGGAAGAAGCGGAGGAGCGCCTGTTCGCCCTGCGTGCCGCCGCACGCAAACATGATGTAACAGTCGAGGATCTGCCCGGCCTGCGCGAACGGCTGACCCTGCGGCTGGCGGCACTTGAAACCGGCGTCACGCATCTGGATGCGCTGCAACAGGCCATGCAGGAAGCCCGCACGGTGTATGAAACATCCGCCAGACGCCTTTCTGCAGCGCGGGAAAAAGCCGCCCGCAAGCTGGAACAGGCTGTGACCCGTGAACTCAAACCCATCAAACTGGAAAAGGCCCGCTTTCTGGTGGATATCCAGCCCCTGCCCCCTGAAAACTGGAGTGCGCAGGGCATGGAGCAGATTACCTTCCTGATTGCGGCCAACCCCGGCCAGCCCCCCGGCCCTCTGGCCAAGGTGGCCTCCGGCGGTGAGCTTTCCCGCCTGATGCTGGCACTCAAACTGGTGTTGGCGGAGCAATCCGCCATTGGCACCATTGTGTTTGATGAAATTGACGCCGGTGTGGGCGGTGCCACCGCCGCCGCCATTGGGGAACGCCTGCACCGGCTGGCAAGCCGGTCCGTGCAGGTGCTGGCCGTGACACACAGCCCGCAGGTGGCGGCCAGCGCGGATGCCCATCTGCGCATTGGCAAGATTGTACGCAATGGCAATACCGCCACCCACGCCGCACCGCTTGGCATGGAAGAACGGCAGGAAGAAATTGCCCGTATGCTGGCCGGAGACGTAATTACCGATGCCGCCCGCGCCGCCGCCGCCAGCCTGCTTGGACAGAAGAATGACTGAACACCTCGCCCCGACTGAACTGGACGCCGCACAGGCCAAAGCCGAACTCACCCGCCTTGCAGACCTGATAGGCCGTTACAATACCGCCTATTATACGCATGATGCGCCTGAAGTGAGCGACGCTGAATATGACGCCCTGCGCAAACGCTACGATGCCATTGTGGCGCTTCACCCGGAGTCTGAACCGGCAGAAAGTGCAGCCCAGACCGTAGGGGCCGCACCAGACAATGCTTTTGGCAAGCACCGGCATCTGGTGCCCATGCTCTCTCTGGACAACGTGTTTGATCAGACGGAATTTGAAGCCTTCATCAGCCGCGCCACCCGTTTTCTGGGGCTGAGCGAGGCAGATGCCCAGAAGCTGGCCTTTGTGGCCGAACCCAAGATTGACGGGCTCTCCATCAGCCTGACCTATGAAAACGGGCGCTTTGTACGTGGCACAACCCGCGGCGATGGCACGGAAGGCGAGGATGTCACCGCCAACCTGCTCACGCTGAAGGATCTACCCCAGCAGCTTGAGGGGCACGCGCCGGAACTGATTGAAATTCGCGGGGAAGTCTTCCTCTCCAAAGAGCATTTTCTGGCGCTGAACGCTGCGCAGGAAGCCATTGGCCGCAAACCCTTCGCCAACCCACGCAACGCAGCCGCGGGTTCCTTGCGGCAGCTTGACCCTCGCGTTACCGCCCGCCGCCCTCTTTCTCTGTTTGCCTATGCCATGGGCTTCAGTTCAGAAAAGCAGGCCCGCAGCCATTGGGCATATCTGGAGCAGTTGCGGGCATGGGGATTTCCGGTCAATCCGCTCTCCCGCAGGCTGGAAGCGGCCAGTGGTGCCGAAGCTTTTTTTGAAGAGATTGGCCGTGCCCGCGCCGCGCTGAGCTACGATATTGATGGCGTTGTTTACAAGATAGATGATCTGACATTGCAGGAACGTCTGGGCTTTGCCGGACGCGCGCCCCGCTGGGCGGTGGCGTGGAAGTTCCCGGCAGAGCAGGCCATTACCACCCTGCGGGCCATTGAAATTCAGGTAGGCCGCACCGGCGCTCTGACCCCTGTTGCGCATCTGGACCCCGTCAATGTGGGGGGCGTGCTGGTCATGCGCGCCACGCTGCATAATGAAGACGAAATTGCCCGCAAGGATGTGCGGCCCGGCGATACGGTGCAGATTCAACGCGCGGGTGATGTCATTCCACAAATTCTGGCGGTGGTGCCACCGGGCCCGGATGCACCGCC
This sequence comes from Acetobacter senegalensis, assembly GCF_001499615.1. Classification (NCBI taxonomy): domain Bacteria; kingdom Pseudomonadati; phylum Pseudomonadota; class Alphaproteobacteria; order Acetobacterales; family Acetobacteraceae; genus Acetobacter; species Acetobacter senegalensis. The sequence continues at coordinate 579,997 of NZ_LN606600.1, forward strand.
CCGTGCGGAGCCGTTCCATTTCCCTGACCATTGCCCTGCCTGTGGCGCGCTGGCCGTACGGCCGGAAGGGGAAGCCGTGCGCCGCTGCACAGGGGGCCTGACCTGCCCTGCGCAGATTGTGGAGCGACTTATCCATTTTGTCTCCCGCAATGCCTTTGACATTGAAGGGCTGGGCGAGCGCAGTATCCGCGAGTTTTATGAGGAAGGGCTGATCCACACCCCTGCGGATATTTTCCGCCTGCACAGCCATGCGGAAAGCATCATGAAGCGGGATGGCTGGGGTGAACAGTCTGTGCGTAATCTGATGCAGGCCATAGAAGCGCGCCGCACCATTGCGTTCTCCCGCTTTATTTTCGCGCTGGGAATCCGCCGCATTGGCGAGAGCAACGCCCGTCTGCTGGCGCGCCATTACGGCACGTATGAAAACTGGGTGGCACAGTTGCGCAAGGCCGCCATCATTGGTTCAGACGAACGGCTTGAACTGGGCTCCATTACCGGCATTGGCAGCGTGATCGCGGATGATCTGGTGGCCTTCATGAGCGAGGAGCACAACCTTGCAACATTGGAAGACCTGAGATCGTTCCTGAACATAACAGAGGAAGAACAAACCTCTGGCGGGCCGCTGGCAGGCAAGACCGTCGTGTTTACCGGCACCCTGCACACCCTCACCCGGCAGGAAGCCCGCGCCATGGCGGAGCGGATGGGGGCAAAAGTGTCTGATTCCGTCTCCAAAAAAACGGACCTTGTCATTCTGGGGGAAAAAGCGGGCTCCAAAGCCAAAAAAGCGGCGGAACTCGGCATTGATACGCTGGACGAAGCCGGATGGAACGATTTTTGCGCAAGTCAGGGCTAAGACCGGCCTGAAGCCGGCCTTTGCCCAAAAAGAGTCATTGCCGCGGGAAACAAAACGCGTCATGCTCGTTGCTATCGATGGGGTGGATTAAGTCGTCCAAAATAAAAAAATAAAATCCGTTCGCAGATCGGCCCGTTGCTCCGGTAGTTCCCATCCCCTCGATCGGGGTAGAGCTGGCTCTGCGTTCGCACCAACGAAGTGAACGGCAAAATGACCAAGTGGATCTATAGTTTCGGCGCTGGCCATAATGAAGGCAACGCCGGAATGCGCAATCTCCTCGGCGGCAAAGGGGCCAATCTGGCTGAAATGGCCAACATCGGCCTGCCAGTTCCGCCCGGATTTACAATCACCACTGAAGTCTGCTCCGCCTTTTATGAAAATGGCCGCGCCTACCCGGCAGAGCTGGAATCCCAGATTGAGGATGCCATGGGCCGGGTTGAAAAGGCCATGGGGCTGCGCTTCGGTGATGCCAACGCACCGCTTCTTGTTTCCGTACGCTCGGGCGCGCGTGTTTCCATGCCCGGCATGATGGACACGGTGCTGAACCTGGGCCTGAATGATGAAACGGTGGAAGGGCTTGTCCGCTCCTCCGGTGATGCCCGCTTTGCGTGGGACAGCTACCGCCGCTTCATCCAGATGTACGGCTCCGTTGTGCTGGGTGTCCCGCACCATCGGTTTGAAGACATTCTGGAACAGGCCAAGCGGGAACTGGGCAAGGAAGATGATACCGCCCTCAGCGCTGAAGACTGGCAGCTTGTGGTCAAGGACTACAAGAGCATTGTTCAGAACGAAACGGGCAAACCCTTCCCTGAAAACCCGAAGGATCAGCTCTGGGGCGCCATTGGTGCCGTGTTCGGTTCCTGGATGAACCCGCGCGCCAACACCTACCGCAAGCTGCATGATATTCCGGCAAGCTGGGGCACGGCTGTCAACGTTCAGTCCATGGTGTTCGGCAACATGGGTGATGACTGCGCCACTGGCGTCTGCTTCACGCGTGATCCCTCCACCGGCGAGAACATTTTCTACGGTGAATACCTGATCAACGCGCAGGGTGAAGACGTGGTGGCGGGTATCCGCACGCCGCAGCCCATGTCCGCCGAACGCGCTACGCCTGATCAGAACCCGATGGAAAAGGCACTGCCGCAGGCCTATCAGGAAATGCTGAAGGTGCGCGAACTGCTGGAACGCCACTACAAGGACATGCAGGACATTGAGTTCACGGTGCAGAGCAACAAGCTGTACCTCCTGCAAACCCGTAACGGCAAACGCACCGCCGCAGCCGCACTGCGCATTGCCATTGACATGGCACGCGAAGGTCTGATCACGCAGGAAGACGCCATTACACGCGTGCCGCCCTCCTCGCTTGATCAGCTTCTCCACCCGGTTCTTGACCCCAAGGCCGAGCGCACACAGCTTGCCCGTGGCCTTCCGGCTTCTCCGGGCGCAGCTACCGGTGTCATTGCGTTCTCCGCTGAAGATGTGGAAGACCGCGCCGCCAAGGGTGAAGATGTTATTCTGGTGCGTATCGAAACCTCACCGGAAGACGTGCATGGCATGCACGCCGCCCGTGGTGTGCTGACAACCCGTGGTGGCATGACATCCCACGCCGCCGTGGTGGCCCGTGGTATGGGCCGTGTTTGCGTTGCAGGTGCTGGCAGCATTGCCGTGGACTACAAGGCACAGACACTCAGCGTTGGCGGCCATACCCTGAAGGCTGGTGACTGGATCACGCTGGATGGCGGCACGGGTGCTGTCTATCTGGGCCGTGTTCCCACCATTCCGCCTTCTCTTTCTGGCGATTTCTCCACCCTGATGGGCTGGGCCGATTCCGTGCGTCGTCTGGGCATTCGTGCCAATGCAGAAACGCCGGAAGATGCTGAAACAGCCCGTCGCTTCGGCGCGGAAGGCATTGGCCTGTGCCGTACGGAACACATGTTCTTCGGCCCGGATCGGATTGGCCATGTGCGCCAGATGATCATGACGGAAGAACCGGAAGCCCGTGCCCGTGCCATTGGGGCACTGCTGCCCTTCCAGCGGGATGATTTCTCGGCCCTGTTCCGCATCATGGCGGGGCTGCCCGTCACCATCCGTCTGCTTGACCCGCCGCTGCACGAATTCCTGCCGCATGGGGAGGCAGAACTGAAAGACGTGGCCGCTGCCCTTGGGCAGAGCGTGGACGCCCTGCGCGCCCGCCGGTCTGCCTTGTCCGAAGCCAACCCCATGCTCGGCCACCGTGGCTGCCGTCTGGGCATCAGCTATCCGGAAATCTACGCCATGCAGGTGCGGGCCATTACGGAAGCAGCACTTGCCGTTTCCAAGGAAGCCGGCAAGGCCGTTATTCCGGAAATCATGATCCCGCTGGTGGGCACCAAAGCAGAACTCGATCTGGTGCGCAAAGCCTGTGAAAGCGTGATTGCGGATGTGCTGAAAGAACAGAACGCCGAGCTGACCTACACCATTGGCACCATGATTGAGCTGCCCCGTGCAGCCATCACGGCAGACCAGATTGCGGAAAGCGCGGACTTCTTCTCCTTCGGCACGAACGATCTGACGCAGACCACCCTTGGTCTGTCCCGTGACGATGCTGGCTCCTTCCTTCCTGCCTATGTGGAGAAAGGGCTGCTGCCGCAGGACCCCTTCATCTCCATTGACCGGGAAGGCGTTGGCGCGCTGGTGCGCATGGGTGTTGAAAAAGGCCGTGCGACCAAGCCCGACCTCAAGCTGGGCATCTGCGGGGAACACGGGGGCGATCCGCTCTCCATTTCCTTCTTTGAGGAAGTGGGGCTGGATTATGTATCCTGCTCCCCCTTCCGCGTGCCTGTTGCGCGGCTTGCCAGCGCACAGGCCGCCCTTGCCGCCCGCCGCAATGCGGTAAAAGCCTGAAGAAACAGGGCCGCCCCAAAAAGGGCGGCCTTTTTCTCAGCCAAAACGATTATGAACCAGAAAACACTGACCCTTCATCTCGTGTCTGAAGCCACAGGCCAGACCCTTGATTCTGTTGCCCGCGCCTGCATTGCGCAGTTCCCGAACACGGAAATCCGGCTCCGCCACTGGAACCTGATCCGCTCCCGCCTCCAGCTTCGGCGCGTTCTGCGTCACATCGCGCTGGACCGTGGGCCCGTTATGTCCTCGCTAACAGATCCTGCCTTGCAGGCGGATATGGAAGCAGGATGTGCCAGCATGCAGGTACGGCTTCTGGATGTGCTGGACAGCGCCGTGACCTTCCTTTCAGAAGAAACGGGGGAGGAAGCTACGCGGCATCCTGGTGGCCAGTACATCATGGATGAAAACTATTACCAGCGTATCGAGGCCATGCATTACGTGCTGGCGCATGATGATGGGCAGGAAACAAACGAACTGAATGAAGCCGATGTGGTGTTGGTGGGCGTTTCCCGTGTTTCCAAAACGCCAACCTGCTTTTATCTGGCTAACCGGGGCATCAAGGCCGCCAACGTGCCACTGGTGATGGGCATTGAGCCACCCAAGGCGCTGTTCACCATAAAACGCCCGGTGATCGGCCTGACCATTGATCCGGAAACACTGATCGAAATTCGCCGTACGCGCCTTTCCCAGATGATTCCATCCGGTCGCCTGCGTGACCCTGCTGCTGATTATGCCTACATTGATCTGGAAAAAGTGCAGGAAGAACTCCGCTGGGCCCGCCGCCTGTGCCGCCACCACAACTGGCCGGTTATTGACGTAACCCGTCGCTCCATTGAGGAAACATCAGCCTCCATTCTGGATCTGATTGAAACCCCCGGCTACGTGGGCACTACCTGAAAACGGCAGTGCAGGTTTAAGGTCTGAAGGCTTTCCTCATAAGGGACAACCATCCAACTTCGTGCCATCCTCGCTCCGGAAGCCATCGCGAAACCACCGTCCTCAGATCATGAAGAGAGGGTTATCATTCATACGAGGTTGATGGCTCGCTGAAAAAATCTGTCGGTGCAAAGTGAAGTAAATTTCTGGGGACCGAAAAAGCCGACCTGATGGCGGAATGCAAAGGTGCACCCGCCCAGTCAAACGGTATTCAGCCACAAACAGACCTGAAAAACTTGGAGCCTCTGTTAAACAGGCTCTTAATCGTCAGTCAGTTCATTGGGTTCCAGATGCTGAACCCGCGTGGCCTGCCCTTGTGCATTGTAATAGATAATGCTGCTGCCGCGGCGCTGTGCATAGCCATCCGGCTTGCCATCAGGCGTCCAGAATAGAAGGCGGTTGGCGTCGGCCTGTTCCTGCACTTTGTCCCCAGCGGGCCGGTAGCGGAATTTGCTGAAATCCTTGTGGGCGCGGGGCAAAGGCGGCTTGGCAGCCAGCTTGTGCATGTCCGGCCCTTTGTGGCCTTCTTCATCACCGCCATCGTCATCATCCGCCAAAACCGGAGACGCAGTTATCACAGGAAGGGAAACGGCCAGCAATCCTGCGGCCAGAAGACATCCTTTACGAAACCACTGCGTCATGACGTGTCGCACTCCCCACTCTCACACAGCTACATGCCAGAGATATGTGCCCGCTTTTTACGGCAAGTGCAATTGTGTGGCCCGCGCCTCTGCCCTTGCACGCACAACATATGCTCCGCCGCCCTGAGAAGAAAGAGGACTTACGCCGTCTGGTCCGGCTCCAGCTTCTGGCAGATCTCCGCCAATCGGGCTCGGGCAAATTTGGCCACTTCCCCCAACGCTGTTGCCGTTTCAACCTCAGGTTCGTACCGCAGCCGCTGCTCCAGCGCCCTCATCACCTGCGCGCGTGTCAGATCCTGAGCGTAAATCACAAACGGCATGTCAAACCGTTCCTGATACGCCTTGTTCAGGGCACGGAACTGGGCAAACTCCTCGGACGAAAGCCGGTTCAGATCCGCCGGAACATCAGAGACAGGTTCCACCAACGACTCTGCCGAGGCAACCGCCAGAAATTTTTCCAACCCCGGATACGCCCGGATCACCCGCTGCCGCGCTTCTTCTGGTGCGGCGCGCACCATGGCTGTCAGCGTTGTAAAGAGGGATTTGATGTCAGCAAACGGACGGCACTCATACGCCTCTTCCGCAGCCCAGCTTGCATGGTCAAAAACAGAACCGAAAGTGGAAACAAACTGCTCCCGCTTCATGTCATTTATGTTTTGGATCAATGGGGTGCTCATACAGTTGCCGCCTCTCTTGTCGGCAGCCCGTGTGACAGACTGCGCCTGTGTTCAGAAAACTCACCATTGAGTGGGAGGGCATCTTCCCTCCTTTTTAAATGGTGCGTTCCCCCACTTGCCGCAACGCAGCACCCCCTCACTTTGTTGCCATATATTTGACACTTCATCTGAACAAAAATTAGCACCGCCTCTTACCCCGTCCTTTTCCGCCCGGTTGGCCGCCCTGTGGCATTTGCGTGGGGGACGCCACGCTGCCCCTTGTCGCCTTTCAGGGCGCGCCATTATCATACGCGGCATGACCGAAACGCTGACTGGCCCGTTCACACTTGAGAAAGACATCCGCAAAAGCCGTTTTCTGGCGCGGGCCACACCGGCGCGCAACGCGGAAGAAGCTGATGCCTTCATCAGCCAGATTGCAGCCGCCGAGCCTGACGCCACACACCATTGCTGGGCCTGGCAGATTGGGCCTCTTTGCCGCTGTCATGATGCAGGCGAACCCTCCGGCACGGCGGGGCGACCAATTTTGCAGGTCATTACAGCCCAGAAGCTGGATTTTGTGGCGGTTGTGGTCAGCCGTTGGTTTGGCGGCATCAAACTGGGCGCAGGCGGCCTGATCCGCGCCTATGCTGGCACGGCAGCGGAATGCCTGCGCGAGGCCCCCAAGGAAGCCATTATCGAGCGTGTGACGCTGACATTCCACATTCCGTTTTCACTGCTGGCCATAATCCAGGCCCGCTTGCAGGAATGGGGGCTGGAGACCGCGACACCCGAATATGACGCGACAGGGGCGCAGTTTGTACTCACCCTCCCCGCCGCACAGCAGGAAGATCTGACACATCGCCTGCAAGACCTGACAAGCGGTCAGACAAACGTTTCTGTTGTGGAAGCGTGAGAAGCGCCGAAATCACGGCGTGAAAGAACGCTCTTGGCCCCACAGCCTCACAATGCTGCAGGGCAAGCCATAAAAGGGAAGATCAGCGCGGCGTTACCCAGCCGTTCCCTGTGGAGTCGCCAAGCTGGCCAGACCCATAGGGGCCGCTGCTTTCATATGCAGAACCATAACGGGAAAGATCTGACCCCGTGATGGAGTCACGATGCACCTTGGCCAGATGGTCTGGATCATCCCCATGGTTGAACTCCATGGACGGCGCATCCTGATACCCCGGAGGCAGATTACGATGCCCGTGCACAGTTCTTTTTTCAGCAGAACTTCCGCTCTGGGATGAACCGGAAGAGGCAGACCCTTCCCCGAAGGAAATATTGTTATCCGGCGTCAGGGATGGGTCACCAGGCGCGGCAGATGCGCCGGAAGCCAGACACACACCAAGGCTGAGACCCGCCAGCAGCAGGAAAGATGATTTACGCAGCTGCGCCATTGCGCGTCACCCCGTGGAAAAAAGTGATCCTAACCTGTGCCCTCAACTTTGTGGCGCAGGCGGCATGGCGTTACTATCGCACCAACTCACGAAAAAATCCAATCAGCGTTACTTTGCCTTCGGCGTTACGCGTGAACGCTCCTATGGTGCTGATCTTGTTGGGGTTTCAGGATGAGTTACCGCTCTCCTGCCCCACGGGCAAACGCCATGCCATGTGAACAGCCCGCTCATTCTCTTTACGCATTCCCGGCCCACTCGTTGCGTGGGCGGCTAGATTAACGGAACAAAATTTGCGTATTGGCCGCGTTTTGGACATAAAGGCAGCCCCTTGCTGCCATTTACGGCTGTGGGGACTGTTATCTTTATACCGAACGCCACATCTTCAAGACAGATAGAACTGACAGGATCAAGTCCATGAGTGCCTCGCTCGCCCAGCCCCGCCCGACGTCTGCTACCTGGATGCCGGATAGCTGGCGTTCGTTTCCTGTCAAGCAGATGCCAACCTATCCGGATCAAGCCGCGCTGAAAGCGGTGGAAGACCGGCTGCATGTGTATCCGCCACTGGTATTTGCCGGTGAGGTACGCCGCCTGCGCGCCCAGTTGGCCCAGGCCGCCAAAGGGCAGGCTTTTGTATTGCAGGGCGGCGCATGCGCCGAGAGCTTCGGCGAATTCAAGGCCGATGTGGTGCGCGATACGTTCCGCGTGCTGCTACAGATGGCGGTTGTGCTGACCTTTGGCGCAAAAGTGCCGGTGGTGAAGCTGGGCCGCATGGCGGGCCAGTTCGCCAAGCCGCGCTCTTCCGATACGGAAACCAAGGGCGATGTCACGCTGCCGTCCTACCGTGGGGATATCATCAACGGGCCGGACTTCACGGCAGAAGCCCGTATTCCTGACCCTGTGCGCATGGAAACCGGTTATTTCCAGTCCGCTGGCATCCAGAACCTGCTGCGCGCCTTCTCTCGCGGGGGCTATGCCAACCTGCATGAAGTGCACCGCTGGAATCTGGGGTTTGTGGAACGTTCTCCGCTGGCCAACCGCTACCGTGTGATGGCGGAACGGATTGGGGAGACTCTGTCCTTCATGCAGGCCTGCGGTATTGACGCTGCCTCCGCCCCGCAGGTGGATGAAACCGAATTCTATACGTCTCATGAAGCCCTGCTGCTGCCTTATGAACAGGCGCTCACCCGTGTCGATTCCACATCAGGCGAATGGTATGACTGCTCCGCCCATTTCATCTGGATCGGGGACCGCACCCGCCAGCCGGACGGCGCGCATGTCGAATTCCTGCGTGGGGTGCGTAACCCCATCGGCATCAAGGTTGGTCCGACCTCCACGGTGGAAGATCTGGAAAAGCTGCTGGCAATCCTGAACCCGACTGATGAAGCCGGGCGTATTACGCTCATCTCCCGCATGGGCGCTGACAAGATTGACAAGCACCTGCCGCCGCTGATGCGGGCCGTAAAAGCCACGGGCCGTACCGTGACCTGGTTGACTGACCCGATGCACGGCAACACCATCTCCACCACGCAGAAGGTCAAAACACGGTCATTTGATGCCATCATGACGGAAGTGAAAGGCTTCTTTGATGCCTGTGCGGCTGAAGGTGTGCATGCCGGTGGCGTGCATATTGAAATGACCGGTCAGAACGTAACGGAATGCGTGGGCGGCGCACATTGCCTGACGGAATCCGATCTGGCCGACCGTTATGAAACTTTCTGTGACCCGCGCCTGAATGCCGAGCAGTCTCTGGAACTGGCGTTCCTGATGGCTGAGGAACTGACCGGCAAACGCTGAACGCGTCCACCAACCCACGATCACAGAACCGGGGGGTGCCTTTACCGCACCGCCCGGAACCCCCATCATCCAGACAGCCTGAACCGGAATGGAGATGAGACAAGGATGGTGCAGCCTTCTAACGGCGTTGAAACGCCCGGCCTGAAAACGGCCTGTTCGTCCGCACCGCTTCCCGACCCGGTCATTACGGCCAGAACGGATTCCTACTTCAACCGCACCAAGCGGATTGTCTCTCACTTTGGAGACTGTGAGGTTACATACGCCTTCTTCATTCGTCGTCCCGTCATCTCCGCGCCGGGGCTGATGCTGGAATGGCTGAAGAACGTGATGGCGGAGCGGAACAGCCCTTACACAATTGATCTGATCCACCCTGAAGGGGCATGGGTCGGTGCGGGTGAGCCCCTGGTGTACATCACCGGCTCCTTCACCCATCTGGCTGATCTGGAAACGCTTCTGCTGCAAAAGCTGGGCAGCCCCTGTGTGGCCGCCCACCGCGCCTATCAAATTGCCGTCTCCCTGCCCCACACCAAGTTTCTGGCCATGGATGCCCGCCACTGCGCGGGATATGAAATGCAGGAACTGATGGCCTATGCGGCTTCCGTAGGGGGGCGTGCCGCCAAACGCGATGGCGCCATCGGCTTTATCGGCACGGCAAATGATGCCGTAGCGCCGTTTTTCAACAGCACGCATGGCTATGGCACCATGCCCCATGCCCTTATTGGCTATGCGGGTTCTACCGTGCGCGCTGCGGAAATGTTCCACGAGCTATATCCGGAAACGGATCTGGTGGTGCTGGTAGATTACTTTGGCAAGGAAGTGACGGATGCGCTGGCCGTATGCCGCCGCTTTCCTGACCTTGCCGCACAGGGCCGCCTTGGCGTGCGCCTTGACACCCATGGCGGGCGGTTTCTGGAAGGGCTGAACCCGCAGGAATCCTACGCGGTAGTTGATCGCCACGCACCGGAAGCCCTGCGCCGGTATCGTTCTGATTCAGAACTGCGTTACCTGATTGGCACCGGCGTTTCCGCCGCTGCTGTCTGGCGCATGCGTGACGCGCTGGATGAGGCTGGCTTCCCGCATGTGAAGATCATTGCTTCCTCTGGCTTTGGCGTTACCAAATGCGCCTGCATGGCCGATGCCCACGCCCCCATTGATGTGGTCGGCACCGGCTCCTTTATTCCTGATCGCTGGAACGAAACGTACGCCACGGCGGATATTGTGTCCTACAACGGCACGGAACGCGTGAAGATCGGGCGGGAATTCCTCCTCCCCTCCCAGCGCAAAGCACAGAAAGGCTCCTCTGCATGACAGAAACCCCCACACCGGAAGATAAAACCTGGCGTGTGCGTATTCTTGATCTCTCAGGCGGCGCAGAAGACAACATTGTTGAAGAAGTTGGCGGTTTTCATGATCTGGCGCACGCCAATGCGTTTGCCCGTTCTTATGTAAGAGACAGCGTGGAACGGTGCCGCGTGCCGGGCGCTTCTACCAAGGATGTGCTGACAGCCTGGTTCAGCTTTGGGGAAGACGCCGTGGTGCTGGACGCCGGGGATGACGGCTGGCGTTCCGCCAATGAACTGGATGATTTTGCCGCTACCCGCGCCACCCCCATGGAGCGGGACTGGCGCGCGCTGGACCCCCGCCGACTGGTGGATGAAGAGGATGACGCTCCGTTTACGGACGACGACGAACCACCCACCACCCACTGAAAAACTGGCGGCCTGACAGGCAGGAGAGGGCTGGTATTTCCGCGCCAGTCACGGCATAGAGACGTCATGAAGCTTCGTTTTGCGCCCAGCCCCACCGGTATGTTGCATGTTGGCAATGCTCGCCTTGCCATTGCCAACGCCCTCTTTGCCCGCCGCCATGGCGGGGCGTTCCAACTTCGTATTGATGATACGGATATCGAGCGCTCCAAGGAAAGCCATGTTGAAGCCATTCAGACAGACCTGACATGGCTGGGCATTACGTGGGATGAAACCTTCCGCCAGACCGAGCGGCTGGACCGTTACGCCAAAGCCATTGAAAAACTGAAGGCCACGGGCCGCCTGTATCCGTGCTTTGAAAGCGAACAGGAACTGGCCGCCAAGCGCGAAACACAGATCCGCCAGCGCCGCGCGCCGGTATATGACCGCGCCATGCTGAAAATGACGCCAGAACAGCGTGCGCAGGCCGAAGCCAATGGCAAGGTGCCTTACTGGCGCTTCCGTCTTTCTGACCGCATCATTCAGTGGCGGGATCTTGTGATGGGGGCGTGTCAGGTCAAACTGCCTTCCGTGTCTGACCCCGTTCTGGTGCGGACCGATGGCACCGTGCTCTACACGCTCGCCTCCGTTGTGGATGATCTGGAAACAGACATTACCCACATCATTCGTGGCGAAGATCACGTCACCAATACCGGCGTGCAGATTGATATTGCCGAGGCTCTGGGCGCACGCCCCGACCATTTCCGCTTTGCGCACCTGCCGCTGCTGCTGGATGAAAATGGGGGCAAACTCTCCAAGCGGTTTGACGCCATGTCCCTGCGCACCTTGCGTCAGGACGGGGTGGAGGCCGAAGCGCTGGTGGCCTATCTGGCTCGGCTTGGCAGTTCGGATGACCCAATTCTGGTGCCGTTTGCGGAGCAGGCCAAGGTGTATGACCTCTCCCACATTTCAAAATCCGCCGCGCGGTTTGATACCCGCCAGCTTCTGGCCCTGAACCACAAGCTGCTGGCCCAGACGCCTTTCACTGCCGTGGCGGAACGCCTCCCCCACGGCGCGACGGAAGCCTTCTGGCTGGCCATTCGCGGCAATATCGAAATGCTTTCCGAAGCGAAGCTGTGGGCCAGTGTGGTCTATGGAGACATTGTGCCGCCACCGCAGGAAGCGGACACATCCGCCTTCCTGAAAGACGCAGCCGCGCTGCTGCCAGAAGAACCGTGGGACACCGCAACCTGGAAGCTTTGGACCACAGCCCTGAAGGAAAAAACAGGCCGCTCCGGCAAAGCCCTGTTCCTGCCCCTGCGCCTTGCCCTGACAGGCGAAGAACACGGCCCCGAACTGCGTGACCTGCTACCGCTCATCGGCCGCAAACGCGCACTCGAACGGCTGTTGATGGGACAGGAAGGCTAAGCCTCCCTTCCCTTTGTAAAAAGCCTCTGCACCGCGCACGTCTTTTCCACGCACGGTGCAGAAGGCGCGCTTTTCTCGCTCCTTCTGGCACCTAGCCCCTTTTGATAGGACAGGGGTAGAACGGTCTGAAACCTGTTCTCGCAGCTTCGGCTCCTCCTATATTCTATTTGAATAGTCTGCCCGATCAGTCCGACGCATTTTCTCGTGGTTGATCGCTGGGAACATCCATTCCAGTCCCGTATCAAACTTTCATATCGGCTTTTTCAGTATTCAAAAGCCCTGAGCCACCCATCACGTGTTGCGCTATCAAACACGCTCTGAGTGTTATGCGTAGTAGACATCTCCGGAACATCGCGGCCGGCATTAGTTCACTTGATCATATTCAGAGGTCTAGCGATATGGATAGAATTTGCAGACGCTCCTCTTTGGAGCGGCAATATCCACAAACCTATTATTAACGGGCGAAAACCAATATCACAGGGATAGAAGCTAAAGGCTTCCCCTTCGATCAATGGAGAGCGCGAGTAAAGAATGTCACGACATTTGCATTAAAGTCGCGATGAAACGCGATCCGGTTGAAGTCTGGCGCACTTTGGCAGATCGGCGTGGATACAGCACAGGGGGCAAGGAAGTCGAAATGCCCAGCCCCTGGCACGCTATGGAACTCTGGGGTATGAGGCAGATCAGCCTGCACGGCGTCGGCATATAAAGGTGCGGGCAGGATATGGTCGTCGTCCGCACGCCATAGCTGCACAGCAATCGTCACATCTCGAAGACCCTCTCGCCCAAATGTGTACCCAAGTGCTGGAGCGGCCACCACAATCGCCTTGATCCGGGGATCATGACTATCGGACCACGTCGGCAGTGGGCCGGGATGATGCCTGATGAGTTGGCAATCATAATACTCGGGATGTTGATTACAATGTGCTGCCACGCGAGCAAAATCAGGTTGCGCACCTGCCGCCGCCAACACGGTAAAACCGCCGGAGGAGAACCCGAACGCACCGATGCGAGCAGCGCTGATGACGGTATGGTGCGGCCAGGTCGTTAACATGTAAGTAATCAGTCGGCTCAGCGCTTTTGGCCGATCCGCAACTTGGATCGCTCTGCTATCGTCGCGCCAGTTGTCGCCAGGATGGGTCAGACTCGCAACAACAAAGCCTGCGTGTGCCAACGCGACAGCGGTATCGAGATGACCAGAGGACACACCGCCGTGACCGTGCGAAATGACCACCAACGGAAGATCATGACCAAGAGGCTGCCCCTCTGGCACGATGTCCTGTTCGTAGATGCCGAGATGCTGGTGCACTGGTCTTCCAATCACCGGATACCAAATGCCGACCTCGGTACCATCGCTCATGTGTCGGTACTGGAAGCCGACCTCCTGCGAAGTAGACGCAGCAGCGCCATAGGGCGCAATCAGAAGCAATGACAGAAAGGTAAGTAGTTGCATGAGCATGAGAGAAACACCTCCTTTGATGTAAAACCAAACCTATCTCTGCATGCTCTTAAAATGGCGGAAAACCACGGTTTTCGTGAATGGGCGAACGGGCACGCGAACTGGCGGAACGGTAGCGCCAAAACAAAACATCGGGTAGATTCCGTTATAATGACCGAAATTGTTTTCCCACCCATGCTACGTGCACATCGAGTCCGGCTGGCCGTTATCACAACGGGCGCAGGGCTATGTCTCGGTCTATTGGCTCCATTCGGCAGCTATTTGAACTCTGGCCTGATCTGGCGCCTGTTGTATTGGTGCGCGTCGATCTGGTTTGGATTCTTGTTATTCGGCGGCACATGGCTTGCATGGCGACGGCAAGCCAGAAGCTTAAAGCGCGTGCATTGGCCCCTACTGGCCGTAATGCTCATTATCGCGTCACTTGTACAAGCGATGATAACTCGGATCTCCGCCCTGATGATTTGGCCGGAACTGCACCAGCATGCTCCTGGCTGGACAGTCTGGTATCTACAAAGCGGATTGATCGCGGCGGTCGGGTTTATCTGTGTGATCATCCTGAAGCAGCGATCGACGACGCATGATAAGTCGGCCAACAGTGGGCCTGTGCTTGTTGAACGTCCTGCCCGCACCGTTCCTCTGGGCAAAGATATCATTGCCTTGCAAATGGAAGACCATTACGTGCGCATCCATACGCGTACCGGTTCACGGCTCGCGCATATGACTCTGACTGAGGCGATCGAAACCGTCGGCCCAGTCGAAGGGCTCAGGACACATCGGTCATGGTGGGTCGCGCGTGCTGCTGTGGACTACATTGAAGGCACCCCACGCTCCATGCGATTGCATCTCGAGGGCAACATCGTTGCGCCGGTGGCTCGAGGGGCTGTTGCACTCCTGAGAGAAGCGGGCTGGCTCGATGCAATTGGAGACAAATAAGCCCACGTCTACTTTTCGACAGTATGTATCTTATCGTCAATATCCGCAGTGAGGCGACCGCCGACTGTCTGCTCCGTTTCCGTTGAACCGACTGGTCGTTTCGGCCGGGAGAACGAATGGTCCGTTATCCGTTAACGAATATAGAATCAGACGATTATGCATCTGCCTTTCATCTTTGAAAATTCTTGCTTCAGTGCTGTTCCAATCCGCCATATCAGACTTCTCTTCAACGCAGCGGCGATCCCTCTGAAGGGTTCGGCCCAAGGAAGTCGAGAACAGCACGCACAAACAAGTCCGGCTGATCCAGCATGATAAAATGGAAACTTTCATCTATCCTTCTGAAACATGCGCGTGATAACGCCCCATAGGCGGAATGAAAGAGTGCATCGATCCGCGTGGCCGAGACGCCATAGAAAGAGTCATAGGCATAGACGACTCAATTGAAGCGCCGATATGGCCTAGTTCTGGGCGCAGGTCGGTCGTCATGAGCTCATAGGCTGCATTGGCCACCGTGTTGCGATCCGAACTGAGGAAGGCTTGGAGCAAAGCAGGTCTACCGTTTCGGTTTTGGCTAGACGGGCGATGGCAGCGGTCTGAGAGGCTTCCGCCTGCGGGCCTGATGCCGCCAGTAAAGATGCCCGGAACGCTGCGGCCCGAGGTCTGGCCGTTTCGGAAGTGGCCGCAGGGTCGAACATCAAGGTGTAAAATGGCAAGACATCAATGATCATCAAGCGACCGACAAGAGAGGGATGACGCGCGCCAAGCTTGAACGTACCTCGCCACCCAGAGAATGACCTAATGATGACTGGTGCTTGAAGCTGCTCGCGCTGTATATAACCAACGACTGCTTCTGCAGTGGGGGCTGCCACCCGGTCGTTTGGCTCAGAAACGGCGGGAGACCCCGAAAAGCCCTCTACCATCAGTCTTGCGCTCCTTTCCTGCCAAAGTGCCGTTGCCTTTTTGCCCTATCCCTTCCGCCTTGCCTTTATTTGTCTTCCGTTCTCCCCGTGACAGGACGTGAAAGATTAGGCACTCTGCTGCCCGACGTATGTTTTCGTTCAGCCGCGCCTTCGCGCTGGATTTTTTGCAACAGCCACTCTGGACCTCGCATGCCGTCTTCTTTGACCCGCCGTTCTTTCAGTTTCGGGCTGACCGGCCTGCTGACTGCCCCTGCTTTTGCCCGGGCAAGTTCCTTCACCCCGGCGGAAACCCCGCCCATGCTGGAAACCCTGAAATGGGCCCCCAAAACACGCACCCGCGTGCAGGCCGTGATGAGTGAATACGGCCAGTATTCAGAAAAATATGATCAGGCTCACCGCCCCTATGCGGTGTTTGACTGGGATGAAACCGCCATTGTGGGCAATGTGCAGGAAACATTGTTCCATTACATGCTGGAACATTTCAGTTTTCTGTTGCCCGCGCATGAATTCCGGCATCTGATCCATACCCACATGCCAGAAAAAGCATTGCCCGCGCCGTTTACAACCATTGCAGGCAAACCTGTTTCCCAGCCTTTGCTGGTTGAGGATATTCTTGAGGACTACCGGGCACTGCAAGCACGGTATGGACACCTGCCGCACCCGCTCTCGCTCGAAGATCTGGATAATGATCCGGCTCATCAGGCCTTTCGCGCCCGCATGATCTTTTATTATCACAGCCTGCGGACCGTGCATGGCGGTGAAGAAGCTCAGCGCTGGGTACTTCGCCTGTTGGCTGGTCAGACCATTACCGATGTTCTGGCCCTGACACGCGCCGCAAATGAATGGGGGCTGGGCCAATCCATTACGCCCATTACATGGCGTTGCCCGCCTGACCGCGCCGGAAAAAGCGGTGCGGTCGAGGCCACCTTTGTGCAGGCCCTGCGTCTTACGCCAGAAATGGCAGATCTATTCCAGATATTGCAGGAACACGGCATAGACCCTGTTGTCTGCACATCCTCACTGGAAGACTGTACAGCCTTTTTTGCAACATCTGCTGAATACGGCTACAATATTCCCAGAGAGCACATTTATGGTGCACGGCTGGATGAACACAAAAAAGTTCTGCTTTCTACTGAATCTGCAAAATATCCGTTCCCGTACGGAAGCGGTAAAACGGCCATTATCCACAAATACGTTATCGCCAAACGGAAACGCCCTCCGCTGATGATTTTTGCGGGAGAAGAAAGCTCAGCCCACCTGCTCTCCGCTTTTCCGGAAACTGCACTGTGCTGCCTCATCAACCGCAAACAGTCTGATAGCATGACCCCCTTTCTGAAAGAGGCCAGTAGCCAGCGCAGTTCCGCCACACCTCGGCTGGTCCTGCAAGGGCGGGATGAAAATACAGGGGAATGGATTCCAGAAGAAGCCAGTATTTTTCTAGGAGAAACCGAACCACGCCTGCCGTGAACACAGCGCGTTACCCCGGCATGGAACAGATGAAGGTGAACGTCACCTTTTTACACTAAACGACGCAGCACGAACCGTACTGAGCAGACTTCTGCATCCAATATCCAGTGTGGTTCGCGCTGTGCCCGCGCCGTAGCGCCTTATAAAACAATCTTACTTGATGACCGCACAGGCAACACGGTCCCCTGCGCCACCAATCGGCTGGGTGGTGTAATCATCCGGGTTTGCGTGAATAACCACGGATGATCCGTCAGCATCCAGAAGGGCTGGATGCTTGCCGCCCGCGTTCAGAGAGACAAGGCTGGAGTAGAGTTCGACCGTTGCCGTGCCATCTGCGGCGACATAAAGGTTGGGCAGATCGCCCGCATCATTCGCGCCCTCATGCAGCAGGCCGTGCACAACAGGCTTTGCGGTGTGAATATGCCCCCCAGCACTGGTGAACTTTGGGGGCTCGCAGCTTCCCTTTTCATGAAAATGCAGACCGTGCCATCCGGGCGTCAGCCCTTTTGCTTCCACACGAAGCAGGACACCATTGGGGGCCTCGGTCACTTTGATGGTGCCATGGGCAGCACCATCCGCCCCCTGCAGGTCACCCGTGGCGGTGCTCGCCGCCATCGCAAGGGAGGGAGCCAGCGCCATCCCGCAGGCAAGAGCAGCAACAAATTTCAGACGTGAAGCAAACATTGCTTTCTCCTTTTCCGCTTCCGACAGTCGGATACGGTATCGCTATTCAGTCTCACTTGCATAGTCTGGCATATGCTCAGAGAGTTGTGAGCAGCAGAGTGCCCTCTGCACCTTAAATTGACCGAACGATGTCAAACGCATGATGCCGGAGCAAGGTTGCCGCATCCGACCTCCCCCCGCCCCACCGAGAGCATCGTGCCCCGGTTTCCACATCGTCCCGCGCCTGCTCTGCTCTGCTCTGCTCTGCTCTGCTCTGCTCTGCTCTGCTCTGCTCTGCTCTGCTCTGCTCTGCTCTGCTCTGGGCGCGAGCGTTCCGCGAAGTCTGTGGTCTTTCAAACAAAAAAGCCCTGCCGCGTAAGCACGGCAGGGCTTTTTGTCAGAAACCTGAAAGAACAGGCTGGCTGATCAGTTCTTGGTTTTGTCAACCAGACGGGATTTGGAAATCCACGGCATCATGCCACGCAGTTTTTCACCAACAGCTTCAATCTGGTGGGCATCATTAATGGCGCGGGTAGCCTTGAAGCCAATGTTGCCAGACTGGTTTTCCAGAATGAAGTTACGCACGAAGGTGCCGTTCTGAATGTCGGTCAGAATGTCCTTCATGGCCTTCTTGGTGTCCGGCGTGATCACACGCGGGCCAGACACATACTCACCATACTCAGCCGTGTTGGAGATGGAGTAGTTCATGTTGGCAATGCCGCCTTCGTAGATCAGATCCACGATCAGCTTCATTTCGTGCAGACATTCGAAATACGCCATTTCCGGTGCGTAGCCACCTTCAACCAGCGTTTCAAAACCAGCGCGGATCAGTTCAACCAGACCACCGCAGAGCACGGCCTGTTCACCAAACAGATCGGTTTCCACTTCTTCCTTGAAGCTGGTTTCAATGGTGCCTGCACGGCCACCACCAATAGCAGATGCGTAGGACAGCGCGATTTCCAGAGCGGAACCGGACTTATCCTGCGCAATAGCCACCAGACAGGGAACACCGCCGCCGCGCTGGTATTCGGAACGCACGGTATGGCCGGGGCCCTTCGGTGCGATCAGGAACACGTCCAGATCAGGACGGGCTTCAATGATGCGGAAGTGGATGGACAGACCATGAGCAAACGCCAGAGCGGCACCCTGCTTCAGGTTCTTTTCCAGAGATTCTTTGTACAGCGTGCCCTGGCCTTCATCAGGCGTCAGCACCATCACAACATCGGCCCAGGCAGCGGCTTTATCAGGCGTCATCACGGTGAAGCCAGCATCCTGCGCCTTTTTCACGGCGGAAGATTCTTCACGCAGACCGATCACGATGTCCTTGACGCCGCTGTCTTTCAGGTTGTTGGCGTGAGCGTGGCCCTGGCTGCCATACCCGATAACTGCAACCTTTTTGGATTTGATCAGGTTCACGTCCGCATCACGGTCGTAATAAACACGCATAGACATTGTTTTTCTCCTTACCACGGCAGGGATTTTTCCTGCCGCTCTGTTATCTTCAGTGACTCTGAATTGTCTGCGGTCCGCGGCAGATTGCCGCGATTCCGGTGCGGGAAACCTCAGCCAGCCCAAGCGGACGCATCAGTTCAATGAAACTGTCAAGTTTGTCGGTTGAACCAGTCAGTTCAAACACGAAGGAAGAGGCCGTGGTATCCACCGCGCGGGCACGGAACGCCTGCGCAATGCGCAGCGCCTCGGTACGCGGCTCACCAGAGGACACAACTTTGATAAGCGCCATCTCCCGCGCCACATGCGGCCCGGCGGAAGAAAGATCAACCACGCGGGAAACAGGCACCAGACGTTCGATCTGCGCCTTCACCTGCCGGATATCTGCCGGGGTGCCGGTGGTGACAATATTCACGCGGGACACCAGTCCCTCTTCATCCACCGGAGCCACGGTCAGGCTGCGGATATTGTATCCGCGCCCTGAAAACAGACCGATAATACGGGCCAGCGCACCGCTTTCGTTATCTACCAGCAGGGAGATAACCGCAGAGCCGGGAGCATTCTGCTGCATTGAAAAACTTCCTGAAAATCACGCGAGACTAAAGGCGTATCATCACGCCACGGAACAAAAAGGTGGGGGCGTCAGACAAGCATCATGCCCTCACGCGTGACCTTTGCGCCACGCTCTTCCTGTTCCGGCCCAAGGATCATCTCATTATGCGCAGCGCCGGATGGAATCATGGGGAAGCAGTTTTCCCCTTCCGCCACGCACAGATCCACAACCACCGGCCCATCATGCGCCAGTGCCTCACGGATCACGCCATCAAGCTGGTCCATCTGGGTGGCACGCAGCCCCTTGGCGTGGAAGCTTTCCGCCAGTTTTACAAAATCCGGCAGCGCATCACTATAGCTTTCAGAATAGCGCGAGCCGTGCAGCAGTTCCTGCCACTGGCGCACCATGCCCATATAGTGATTGTTGATGATGAACAGCTTAACCGGCAGGCGATACTGGGCAATGGTGCCCAGTTCCTGAATGTTCATCAGGGTTGAGGCTTCCCCGGCAACATCCAGCACCAGCGCATCCGGGTGGGCAATCTGCGCCCCAACGGCGGCGGGCAGGCCATACCCCATGGTGCCAAGGCCGCCAGAGGTCAGCCAACGGTTGGGGGCATCAAACTTGAAGAACTGAGCCGCCCACATCTGATGCTGCCCCACTTCCGTGGAGACAAACGTATCGCGCCCGGTTTCCTGCGCCAGTTCATAAATACGCTGGATGGCCTGCTGCGGTTTGATAATGGCTTCCGGTGCGTGATCCTGATTGAAGCGCAGGCAGTTCAGCCCCCGCCATGCCTCAATCTGCTCCCACCACGCAGCCAGTTCGGCCTTGTGTTCATAGGCAGGCTGTTTTTCCCACTCTTCAATCATCAGCGCGATGGTCCGGCCCACATCGCCGATAATCGGCTGATCAACATGGATGATCTTGTTGATCTGGGAAGGATCAATATCCGCATGAATTTTAAAAGAATCGGGTGAAAACGCATCCAGCCGACCGGTTACGCGATCATCAAACCGGCTGCCCAGAGCAATCAACACATCACATCCGTGCGTCGCCAGATTGGCTTCGTACGTGCCGTGCATGCCCAGCATACCCAGGAACTGCTTATCCGTGCCTGGAAACGCACCAAGCCCCATCAGGGTGGAGGTAACCGGAAAGCCCGTCAGCTTTGCCAGCTTGCGCAGGCCTTCACTGGCTTCCGGGCCGGAGTTGATCACGCCACCACCTGTATAGAACAGCGGGCGACGCGCCTTTTTCATGGCGGCAACGGCACGGGCCACGGCCTCACGCTCGGGGTCAACCTGCACTTTGCCCGTGCGCGGCTTAACCTGATCGGCCCCAACGTACGGCGCATCTCCCACTGTAATATTCTTGGGCAGATCAATCAGCACCGGGCCGGGGCGGCCAGACTGCGCAATGGCAAATGCTTCATGCACCGCCGGGGCCAGATCTTCCGGGCGACGCACCAGATAATTGTATTTGGTCACCGGGCGGGTAATGCCGGTGGTATCTGCCTCCTGAAAGGCATCATTCCCGATCAGCGCCGTGGGCACCTGACCGGAGAGACACACCAGCGGAATGGAATCCATCATGGCGTCCAGCAGGCCGGTTACGGCATTGGTGGCACCGGGGCCACTGGTGACCAGCACCACGCCCACCTTGCCGGTTGAACGGGCATAGGCCTCGGCTGCGTGCACAGCCGCCTGCTCATGCCGCACCAGCACATGCCGGATATGGTTCTGGCGGAACAGGGCATCATAAATGGGTAGGACAGCCCCACCGGGATAGCCGAAAATAACCTCAACGCCCTGCTCAGCAAGCGCACGCATAAGGACTTCCGCACCCGGTAGGGTGGTGGGGGTCTGTGCGGCCATGGTGGCAGAAGCGGTTTTGGGTGTCATTTCTTCCTATCTCCCAAAAGCGGGTTGGGCGGCATCTTTAGGGAACCCTGTCAGCATCGTCAATCCCGGATAGAATAAAAGAAATAATTTCACTGAATTTTCTTTCCGAAAATTGCTCGGAAGGTGGCATGCACATATCAAGATCATATGTCAGCCCCGGTTGAGAGAGGGCATGATGCGCAAACCAGGTGGCCTGCCTACGGGTATATTTGCCCGTTGCCACCACAGCCAGCCGCACGGCTTCCTCCTGCGGAATTTCGCCGCGCAGAAAGGCTGAAAGTTCCGGCACGCCATGCGCCCGCATGGCAGGCAAAGCGGGGTCAAGATGCTGCGCCAGTAAGGATTCTACTTCCTCTACAGCACCATGCTGCATCATATGGTCAAACCGCACCCCGATTCTGGCCCGTAGTTCTGACCGGGGCGGAAGAAGGCGCACAGCCACAAAGCGGCAGGGCGCAGGTGGCAAACCGGGCTGGGCCTGCCACCACGCAAGGCTGCGCCCCGTGCCTCGCCAGACCTCCCACGCACGGGAAACCCGCTGAGAATCCACCGGGCGCAGGCGGCTGGCCATATCCGGATCAACATCCGCCAGTCTGGCATGCAGGGCTTCTGGCCCCTCCTCCGCCACCAGACGTCGCGCCTCGGTGCGGGCAGCCTCTCCGCAATCCGGTATTTCGGCCAGACCATCTGTCAGGGCACGCATATACATGCCGGTGCCGCCGCACAGAATGGGCAGTCGCCCCGCCTGCCATGCTTCCTCCATGGCGGCCAGAGCCTGCGCACGCCACCAGGCCACGCTGCCTTTTTCCGCCGCTGGCAACACACCATAAAGCCGATGCGGCACCAGCGCTTCCTCCTCCGGCGTTGGGCGAGCGGTCACAACCCGCAGATCGCGATACACCTGCATGGAATCCGCATTGATTACGGTGCCGCCCAACTTTCGCGCCACAGTCAGCGCAAGGGCTGATTTGCCCGAGCATGTGGGGCCCGCAATGATAAGGGCAACCTGCCCGCGTTCCGCAACGCTGTTTCTCTGGTCTTCCGCTTGCTTCATGCGGGTATTCCTGTCACACCCAATTCCAAATGATGAGCCTGGTCCTGACACTTGTCGCACAGCGCGACGCCGCCACACTTGATGCCGCAACCATTGCCCTGGCGCGGGACGCCGTGGATGGCGCGCAGACTGTCACCACACTCTCCGCCGGAGAAGCGGTGGACATTCCCTGCCCCGCCACTGCGGCAGACCGCCTGCCCGCCCTGCGCGCTGCGCTGGCTGACAAGCCGGTTGATGCGGTCCTGACACATCAGGATGCCCGACGCAAACGCCTGCTGGTGTCTGATATGGACAGCACCATTGTGGCGAACGAAACGCTGGATGATCTGGCCACCCATGCGGGCATTGGTGAAAAAATTGCCGAAATCACAGCCCGCTCCATGAATGGCGAGCTTGATTTTGCCACGGCCTTGCGGGAACGGGTGGCCCTGTTGAAAGGCTTTCCTGCCTCCCTGCTGGAAAAAGCCTGGAACGATGTGCGGCTGAACGAAGGCGCAAAGGAACTGGTGCAAACCATGCGCGTGCACGGTGCCCATACAGCACTGGTTTCTGGCGGGTTCACGTTCTTTACTTCCCGCGTGGCAGCGCTATGCGGGTTTCAGGAAAACCACGCCAACACCCTGACCATTGCGGATGGCATGCTGACCGGAGAAACCGGGCACCCCATTCTAGGGCCAGATACCAAGCTGGCGTTACTGACCTCTCTGGCGGAAAAACACGTCCTTCCGGCTAACGCCACACTGGCCATTGGGGATGGTGCGAATGATCTGCCCATGCTGAAGGCAGCGGGGCTTGGTCTGGCTTTTTATGCCAAGCCCATTATCCGCAATGCCATTGCAGCGCAGATCAACCATACCTCGCTGCGCACGGCGCTGTTTGTGCAAGGCTATCCAGCCTCAGCGTTTTCAGGCGCATAAAGACAGGCCATCAAGCCAGAAAGAGGAAGGAGATCACCCCATGCAGTTCGACCCGCGACGCAACATTTCCTCCTTTCCGTTTGTGCGCGTCTTTCTGGCGTTGGTGGGCTGCGCGCTGATGGCTTACTGCTTCCAGTATTACCTGACCCTTCCCCCAGACTCGCCTGAACACGTCATGCGCCACGTGGCTGCTCTGATTATCGGCACACTCATCCTGCTGGGCACCATCTGGGTCTGACGTCCCCACGCACGAGCATAATCCTCCCCCTTAACTGACAACACGCCCTATTGCACCGGCCATATTCAGCGGGGAATGAACCTGTCCTGCCTTATCAGCACCCCCACAGGGCAAGATGCAGCTTGAAACGTCAGCAGATGCCGACTCTGGGATTTGCGAAGCCAACAAGGCAGATTTAGAAGGGCGGGATGCGGCGCCGTTTTTCGTCTCGAGCTGGATGAAAGTCCGACGCATACTCCCCCCAGACTCCCGTTCTACCGTCCTGACAGATTTTTCAGACACCCTTCCGGAGAGGCTTGTGCGTAACCAATACGGTTATCGTGCTGCGGTCACTGGTTGCTGGTTCAGTCTTCCCCTGAACCATAGTCCGCTTGCAACAGACGCTGCCATGCCCTGAATTTTGCCAGACGGACGTGTGACGCCTGTAACATCCTTCCGCTGTCCCGGTTCTGCGCCCACATTACGTTTTCATAGAAACATCACACTCTTTTCCTGCTCATCCCATTACTAGAGCGTGTTGATCATCGATGGTTCGATGCCGCAGCGAGACGAGATTGTGAGCAAGATGAAGAAATCCTTTTCTCTTTTGCTGGGAACATGCCTCAGCGCCTTACTGGTCAATCACGCAAGTGCTGCTGCTCCACAGCCTGACCAGACCCAGCAGAAGAACGCTGCAACATCTGCGGCAAAGCCCGCCAGCGCTCAGGTTACCAAAACCCACAAAAAGGCGGATGCGGCCCCGGTGGCGGCAGATAAAGCCGAATCCATTGTGGTGCTTGGGGCTGGCGCTGCGCGCGAAACACAGAATGTGTCTCACAAGGCTCTTCAGGAATACACGCCCGGAACAAGCCCCTTCAAGGCGCTTTCCAAATTACCGGGGGTGATGTTCACCTCGTCTGATCCGCTGGGTTCCTATGAATGGTCCCAGCAGATCATTATCCGCGGGTTTGATCAGAGCCGTCTGGGCTTTACCATGGATGGCGTGCCACTGGGGAATCTGGCTTACGGGAATGATAACGGCCTCTCCATTGGCCGCGCCCTGCAAACCGAGAATAACGGGCGCGCAACCCTGAGCCAGGGTGCGGGCTCGGTTGATGTTGCCGCGGCCAATAACCTTGGCGGGGCGTTGCAATTTACATCCATAGACCCCACCGACAAATTTGGCGTGGATGTTGCAGGCACCATTGGCTCGGCAAGCACATGGCGCACCTTCATGCGTGTTAACAGCGGCACATTGCCCGGTGGCGGAAAATTTTACGTCTCCTACGATTATCAGGATGCCAACAAGTGGAAAGGTGATGGTATCCAGCGCCAGCATCAGGCCAATGCCAAATACGTTCAGCCGCTGGGCGATAACGTAAAGCTGACCCTGTTTGGAGACTGGTCCCAGCGCCGGGAAAACGATTATCAGGATCTTTCCCTGCAGACCGTTCATAAATACGGCTATAACGTTGATAACATTACGGGCAATTATGCTCTGGCCAAGCAGATTGCCAGTGCCTACCAGAACGGCACAGCTTTTCCTGCCGGGATACCGGATCAGGACTTTGTCTATTACAACGCCGCCGGCCTGCGGCAGGACGCCATGGGATACGGGAAACTTGATTTCAGGATCAACAACCGTCTCAAAGGCTATATCATGGGCTACGGCCATACCAACAGCGGCGAGGGCGCATGGGTTACCCCTTATGTCCCAACCCCGGCTGAACTGGGAGGCTCCCCTCTTTCCACCCGCACCACGGAATATGATATTCACCGGGCCGGTTTCATTGGCAGCCTGACCTACAAGATTGCCAACCACACCATTGAAGGTGGCTTCTGGTTTGAAAATAACAATTTTGAACAGGCGCGCCGCTACTACGGTCTGAATACGGATGGCTCGCCCAGCAGTATCCACTGGTACACAAACAATTCCTTCTATACACAGTGGCAGAGCACCTTCAACACCAAGACCTATCAGGTGCACCTGCAGGATACATGGCAGATCACACCGGCCCTTAAGCTGAATTACGGTTTCCGCTCTCTTATTGTCGATAACAGCGCCCGCGCACTTTCCGGAAATTATCTGGGCACACCAATGGCCAACCCTTATCCGTCAGGTTCAATTCAGGCTGCCAATGGCTTCCTGCCGCAGGTAGGCGCCAACTATCGCCTGAACCATCATAACGAAATCTTTGCAGACTTTGCCCGCAACATGGCCGCCTATGATAACTCGCAGACAGGCGCTACCAGCCCGTTTGCCACCACCATTGCGGGATATGAAGCGATCAAGAACAAGATCCGCCCGGAAATGGCCTATACGGAAGAAGTGGGTTACCGGTATCACAGCAACACCATTCAGGCGTCTCTTACCGGTTATTACGTAGAATTTGAAAACCGCCTGCTCTCCATTACGCAGGGGGCCGGTATTCAGGGTAACCCCTCCGTTCTGGCCAACGTGGGTGGTGTTACGGCCCGCGGTATTGATGCCGCATTCAATTACCGCTTTGCGCGCAACTGGTCCCTTTACGCCTCCTACGCCTTCAATGACTCCACGTATAATGACAACGTCACGTCAGGCTCCACCGTCTATGCCCTTAAAGGCAAAAAAGTTGTGGCCATGCCCCGCAATCTGGCCAACGTGCAGGTTGGATATGATGACGGCGCAATCTGGGGCAACGCGAACATGCAGTTTCAGGACCGCCGCACCTATACCTATCTGAATGATGCGTGGGTTCCTGCAAACTACATCTTCAACCTGAATCTTGGCTACCGCTTCCAGAGCCAGAACTGGTTCCTGCGGGGGCTGGATGCCCAGATCAACGTGAGCAACCTGTTCAACAAACATTATATTGCAACAGTTGGCAGTAACGGTGCCGTCTTCTCTGACCCAACAGGCAGTTTTGCAACCCTGCAGGCAGGATCTCCGCGTATGGTGTTCTTCACCCTGCGCAAACATTTTGACTGATTGCACCACCCTATGGCCATTCTGAAACGTCGTCATTTTCTAATGCACTCTTCTGCGGCTGCCGCAGCGGGTGCATTACCGTCCAACATCCGCAAGGCTTTGGCGGTTACGCCGAATAACAGAACCGGCACCCTCAACGATGTTGAGCATGTGGTGATCCTGATGCAGGAAAACCGGTCGTTCGATCATTATTTTGGCACACTGAAAGGCGTGCGGGGCTATTCAGACCCCCGCGCCCCTATTTTACCTGATGGCCAAAGCGTTTTTTCTCAGCCCGATGGAAAGGGCGGCAGGGTTCTACCGTTCCGTTTCAATGTGGCCCATACCTCAAGCGCCTGTCTGGGCAGTCTGGATCATAGCTGGAAGGGCACTCAGGCCGCTTGGAACGAATGGGATACATGGGTGCCCCACAAAACGCCCATGACAATGGGATATTTCACCCGGCAGGACATTCCCTATTATTACGCGCTGGCAGATGCTTTTACAGTCTGTGACAGCTATCATGCCTCCCTGTTTGGGCCGACAAACCCCAACAGGCTGTTTCTGTTTTCCGGCACAAACGGGCTGGCGGTTGGTCAGGACGGAAAACAGGCCATAGACAATGTGGATGATGGCAACTGGTCTGCCGACATGGCGCATGACAAGCCTGATTTTACCCCCTTCACCTGGAGCACCTACCCCGAAGCCCTGCAAAAAGCGGGCGTAAGCTGGAAGGTTTATCAGGAATACGATAATTTCGGGGATAATCCCCTCGCCTCCTTTGCGCAGTTCAGAAACCTGTCCTGCTCCTCATGGCAGTATCAGAACGCGCGGAGCATTGTACCCGGTTCCAGCACCGAGACCATGAAGGAGACGGACGGCCACGCGCTTATAAAAGCGTTTGAGCGCGATGTCGCGAACGGTACCTTGCCTCAGGTTTCATGGATCGTGCCGCCTGCCGCCCTCTCAGAACATCCCAACGCGCCGCCGGGCTATGGCGAGTATCTGATCTCCCGCCTGATGGATATCTTTGTCACTCATCCGGAGGTGTGGAAAAAAACGGTCTTCATTCTAAACTATGATGAAAATGACGGCTTTTTTGATCATGTTCCCGCCCCTGTCCCGGCTCTGAACGCCACAGCAGGCTTCACGGATGTCTCGACACAGGGAGAAGTCTATCACGGGGAGACTGTCGGCCTTGGCCCGCGTGTGCCCGCCATTATCATTTCTCCTTGGACCAAAGGGGGGTGGGTCAATTCAGAGCTGTTTGACCATACTTCCGTTTTGCGGTTTCTGGAGCAGCGGTTTCAGGTTGAAGTGCCCCACCTTACCCCATGGCGACGGTCCGTATGTGGAGATCTGACCTCCGTTTTTGATTTCTCACAAGCCAACCCGGACTGGCAGGCCCATCTGCCAGACACTGCCACCTATCTTGAAGAAACGCGGCGTTCCTGCAAACTTCCGCCCCCGCTGGTGCCCTTGGTGCAGACGATGCCAGTTCAGGAACAAGGGCAGAAACCTGCCCGCGCCATTGCCTATGACATGACAGCCGACTGGCTTGTCAGCGCAAACGCCACCACACTGGTCTTGCATAACATCGGCCTGCGCACAGCAACCTTCCGTGTTTCCCTCAACCACACCAACACGCGCCATTATACACTCAGGATGGGCAGCGCAGTGCGTATTCCGGTGCCACACAGGCATGGGCAAACCGTGCAGGTTTACGGCCAGAACGGATTTTACCGTTTTTTCAGAACCGGCCTGCCGCTTGCCATGACACTGCGCCATGACAAAGAAAAATCCTGCATGGTTCTTGATCTGACACCACTGTCTTCCGCGCCGGACTTTTCTACCGTTACAGTAAGCGAGGCTTACTCACAGCAGACTCTGCTCTCCCAACGGCTGACGGCGCGGCACCCGGAAAGTCTGGTGCTCGCCGTCAAACCCGGAACGATGTGGTACGATCTCACAATAAACAGTGCCGCCACACACAAACTGCTGGCCCAGTTTTCAGGCCATTGTGAAAACGGCATGCCCGACTGGACTGATCCCGCTATCGGCCAGCCACACCAATAGCCCCATCAAAACCCCAGCCGCCGGTGCATTTCAGCCACCAGCGCTGGGGTATCATCCAGCGGCTCCACTGCCCAGGGCTCCAGTTTTCTGAAAGGGGAGTGTCTGCGCAGCATCCGTATGCGGCCTGAACGCTCAAGCTCCTCAGCAAAGCGGGCAATACGGCGGGATTTTCCGGGCAGCGGAAAAACCGAAACAGGGGCCTGCCCCGCCACAGCCTCAGAAACCATGGAAACGCTGTCTATGGTCACGACCAGATGATCTGCGCAGGCAATCAGCCCTACATAAGGGTTTTCCCCCTCGCCATCCCATAAGATGCCCCCAACAGAATCCACCAGATCACTCAGCATTTCCTGCGCCTGCGGGTCTGTCCTGCGGGATGGGGTGACAATCAGGCTGCCTTTCTGCTCTGCCACGGCCTTGACCAATATGGCCCCCAGTTGCGCGGCTTCCCCCACGCCAAACTGAAACCGCCCGTTGGAGCCACCAATCAGCCCGGCAATCAACGGGCGCGGCAAATGGGCAAAACGGGGCATCCATGCCTCACGCGCCTGCGCCAGCACATCGGGCGTCAGCCCATGCAGGGCAGTACGACCCAGCAAGACATTGGGGCCGGTGATCTCATCATGAACACACGCCACAATCAGATCAAAATTGGAGAGCGGTTGCCGTGGGTGCTGAATCTGCACCACTGGCCGCCCCGGCGCACGCAAGGCAGCGCCCACGGCCCCGCCCTTACCGCCAATACTCACCACAACCCGTGCCTGATCGGCCGCGGACAGCAAAGGCTGGCTGGCCCCATCATCCAGAAAGCGGGATTGCAGCCACTGCGGCCCCCGCAAAGCCAAGCGGGCAAGCCGAGACGGCCGCACGGCATGAAACTGCCCTTGCCAACCCGCCCGGCTGACCAGCCCCAACGCCTGCGAGCGCATGCCCGCAAAATCCTCTCCAACCACCAGCGCTGGCACATCCACCCCCACCTCGGCAGGCTCCTGGCTCAAGACAGTGTTTGAAACCGTCGCCTTTCCAGCATATACGTCTTCAGCCATCAGGCGATCTCCCCCGCTTTTCATGCGCTGTCCGGCCCGGTGCCTGCTTCTTTGCAGAGCAGCCAGACCTGCACCACGCCATGCAAAGCATGTTTTTCAACCGGGTCAAGGCGGATAAATTCAGCATGTCCAACAGCTTCGAGGCAATGGGCCTTCTGCCGTCCTTGTGCGCACACGCCGCGCAGGCAGGCATGGCCACTCCTACCCCCATTCAGCAGCAGGCCATTCCGGCGGCACTCGCCGGGCGCGATGTTCTGGCCATAGCCCCTACCGGCACGGGTAAAACCGCAGCCTATGCGCTGCCCGTGCTGCAACAGTTGCTCAAGGCACGGCGGCCGCAGGATGCGCTGGTGCTGGTGCCCACGCGGGAATTAGCGCTGCAAACGGCGGGCGTGTTCCGCATCTGTCTGGGGCTGAACCCCAGAGACAACCGCCAGAAAGCCGGAACACCCGGCATTATTACCCTGTATGGCGGGGTGGACCGTGCCCCGCAGGCGGAAAACCTGCTGCATGATGGCCCCCGTGTGCTGATTGCCACCCCCGGCCGCCTGCTGGATTTTGCCCACACGGGCGAGGTTGATCTGTCCACCTGCACGCATGTGGTGCTGGATGAGGGAGACCGCCTGTTCTCCCCCGAATTTTTTGAAGAAAGTGCTACCGTGGTGGAAGGATTGCCACAGGTACGCCAGACCATGCTGGTTTCCGCCACCCTGCCCAAAACCCTGACCCCCATCTTGCAGAAACTTCTGCGCAAACCTGTGGAAGTCCAGATTGACGCCCCTGCGGAAAAACGGGGGCCAATCCGGCAGGGGGCCTATTTCATAGAGCCCGCTCAGCGTTTGGCGTTTCTCAAGGCGTTTTTCAACCGCGACCGCAAAAGCCGCACTCTGATCTTTGTCAAAACCAAAGCCGAAGCCGATCAACTGGCCAGCACGCTCAAGAAATTCCGTGTGGGCGCTGCCCCGCTGCATGGTGATCTTTCTCAGGCGCAGCGCACGTCCACTGTCACCAGCTTTGCGGCTGGCCGCACCCCTGTTCTGGTGGCAACGGACATTGCCGCCCGTGGGCTGGATGTGCCGGATATCCGCACCGTCATCAACATGGACCCGCCAGATCAGCCTGAAACCTACCTACACCGCATAGGCCGCACGGGCCGCGGGGGCAAAACTGGCACGGCCCTGACCCTGTGCAGTCTGACAGACCGTAAAAAGCTGCGGCAGATAGAAGTGGGGGCTGCCGTAAAGCTCAGGATTTTGTCCGAGGAGCAGGCTCTGCCACCTTCAACCCCGCAGCAGAAAACCCAGCCCGATGAGGCAGCACGCGGCAAACGTTCGAAAGCAGCTTCCCGGCCATAAAAGCCCAATCCGCCTTGATGGTGGCGTTCTCCTCGGCCTCCGGCACGGGCGGCGGCTGAGTGATGATCTGGCTGAGCGCCTGTGCAATGCCTTCAACTGTTGGCGCGCACAGCACGGCCTGGGGTTTGTCACGGAACTGTTCCGCCAGCCCCCCCACATTGGTGGCCAACACCCAGCGCCCCGCCGCCAGAGCCGCAGCGCCTACTCCGCTCTGGCTGGCCTCGCGGTACGGTAGCAACAGCACATCCGCCCAAGCCAGCAAACCGGCAATCTCGCCTTCCGGCACCCAACGGTTTTCCACGCTTACGCCCGGCACCGCAGCCAGTTGGCGCAGCCATGGCGCATCCGGCCCTTTGCCCACAACCCGGCAGACATAATCCGGTGTCGAGCCCATGCGCTGCAACGCCTCCGCCAGCAGATCCAGCCCTTTGTATGGCAGCAGACGTCCAAAGGCGAGCAACCGGATCGGCCCTCCGTGCGCCAAGGGCCGCGCAAGGGCCGTAGCACCTTCAAACGCGAAGGGCGGGTGAGACGCCACAATGGCCTTCCGCCCGCGCATGCAGCGTTGTGGTGCCAGCAAAGCCGCAACATGCGCCGTCAACGCCACAACCACATCAGCCCGCCACACCAGCAGGCGCTGCAGGAAAATCTGACCGGGGAACCCATCACCCGGATGCGCCTGCGCGTCATGCACAATTACAACCACCGGCACGCCCACACGATGCAGGGCCGCCACCATGATCAGATCAAGCGGCCCCGGCATGGCACATATGGCAAGGTCCGGCCTGATGCGCTGCAATCTTGCCGCCAGCCCCTTCACCAGCCAGGGAGCCTGAACAACACGCACCAGCAAAGACAGCAGCGTTGTGTAGGTGCGAAAAGGCAGATCATTCCGGACTGAAGAGTCAGCCCGCAGAATTTCCGCCTTTTCTGAAAGAGAAAGAACCGCCTGACAGCCTTCAAGCGCGTTTATCCCGCGCGCAAGTTCCACCGCCATTTTTGGTCCTGCGCCACGCCGCCCCCACTGCCAGACCAAAACCCGCATTCTCAGTTGTTATCCTTCTTCTGCGTCAGCCCTGCCACTGCATCCAGCAAGGGGCGCGCGCCAAAAGCCTTCAGCACAGTCTGCCGGGCTGCGGTACCCAGCCTGCGCCGCAAAATCTCATCGTCCGCCAACCGGTGCAGAGCCTGCGCCGCAGCGCCCACATCCGCGTCAGCCCATTGCGCCCCTGCTACCTGATACACGCCCCGTTCATCCCGCGCGGGCACCAGAGTATAGGGCACTGGCATGCCACAGGAAGCGTCCAGAAATTCCGCTGTTGCGGACCAGTCTGTCGCCACCACAGGTTTTTCAAGCAGCATTGCTTCCGCAGGCACAAGCCCGAGCCCTTCACTTCTGTGCAAGGAAAGCACAATGTCAGCGCAGCGGGTCATGGCATGCACATCCGGCATGGGCAGTGTGCGCGTTTCAAACCGGATATTGGCGGCCCCCTGTGTGGCCGCCTGCAATCTTTGCATATCGTCCGGATAATGCGTGGCGTTGGAGACCTTCATCACCAGTACCCGGTCCGGGCGCTCGCCAAAAGCCTGTCGGAAAGCGGCTATGGCAGCCAGCGGGTTCTTGCGGGCAAAACTTGAAGCCAGACTGAAAGACGTCAGCACCACCACGGCATGTTCTGGCCAGCCAAAAT
The DNA here is from genome assembly GCF_001499615.1 of Acetobacter senegalensis. Taxonomy (NCBI): domain Bacteria; kingdom Pseudomonadati; phylum Pseudomonadota; class Alphaproteobacteria; order Acetobacterales; family Acetobacteraceae; genus Acetobacter; species Acetobacter senegalensis. The sequence continues at coordinate 612,921 of NZ_LN606600.1, forward strand.
CGTGCCGGGTCAACACAGAGGGCTGAGGTTGTGCATCCACCAACGGGTAAGGCACCACCCGCACACGCCCCGGTGCCAATTCTTCCAATGCACGCGCACTGAAGTGTGAAGGCGTCCAGATTTCATGAACCGACCGTAGGCCCGCCCGCCATTCTTCCGGCACTTTGGGCAGTTCCCATACCCAATAGCCCACAATGCGCCGCCCCCGCACCGCTTTACGGCCCAGCCGCAACAGCGCGGCTGGCGTTTGCGGGCTGTTGACATGCAGCAGAAGAGCCGCCTGTTTTTCCACCAGAAACGGCACCTGCGCGGCAACAGGACGTGGAGCCAGCAACCCGGCCTCAACAGCCTCGGTCGGCACATGGTGGGCTTGCAGCCCCCGCAGAAGAAGGCGTGCGCCTTCCCCTAATCCCGACCCCCGGCCAATCTCGCCAGCCACCAGCATCCGGCCATCACACGCAGGGGCGGGCCAGGTTGCTTTGGGGGCCAGCTTTGCCGTCATGCCAGCCAGCGCCCGACGGCGGCTTTCCACTGGCAACAGGCGCCACAGGCGATGAAAAAGATGCAGGTCGGACGTCACTCTTCCATTGTGTCAGAAACGTATCAGACCGCCTACCCCTGAAAACGGAGGGATTGCGCCAATGTGCAAGCCAGATAATACTGCTCACCCCATGGTGACTGATTGCAACTGCCCTGTCTGCACCGCCCCTCTTGCTGCCTCCCCTTGCGCGTGGGGGCAAGCCATGCCGCTCACAGCCCGGCACTCCGTCCTTATGGCGGGTGGCCTGCGCACCCCACCGGAGCCTGCGCGCTCATGAGCTGTGCGTCCCGCCGCCATAACCCGGAGCGGGGCGTTATTCGTGTTCGCACGCTCTCTGAAACCTTACCACCGCCGCAGACACAATTGCCTCAATTCAGGATAGCCGTGCCCCCGCCCGATCTCTCCCGATGGTCGGCGGGTAATTGTGGCATTGCGGGCGTGCATCATTTTGAAGCCACGCTCCCCGGCCCGCATGTTGCGCTAACGGCCCTGATGCATGGCAATGAATATAGCGGCGCGCATGTTCTGGCCGACCTGCTCACCCGGAACATCCGCCCCCACCGTGGGCGCCTCAGCCTGATTTTTCTGAACCTGGCGGCCTTTGCCCGGTTTGACCCCCAAAAACCCACCCTCTCCCGCTTTGTTGAAGAGGACATGAACCGCCTGTGGTGTGCTGATCTTGTGCATTCCTCCCACACATCGGTGGAAATGGAGCGCGTGCGCGAGATTATTCCGATCATGGAAACAGTGGATGCCCTGCTGGACCTCCACTCCATGCTCTGGCCCTCTCCCCCGGCCTATCTGTGCGGCCTGACGGAGAAAAGCCATGCGCTGGCCTGTACTCTTTCCGCAGCACACCCCAAACCGCCGCTGGTGGTGCAGGACGGCGGGCATGAGGATGGCCCCCGACTGATTGATTATGAACGCTTTGCCTCCAACCGCACTGGGGCAACCGCCTGCCTGCTGGAAGCAGGCCAGCACTGGCGGCCGGAAAGTGTTACCACTGCGCACATAGCCACACAGCTTTTTCTGGGACAGATGGGTCTTCTATCCCCCCAGCCCCTTTGCGCCACGCCAGCAGGCCCGGCACGCTGTGCGGTTGTCACGCATACCGTGCTGGCGCACAGCAGCCGTTTTGTTTTCACCCGTGCCTTCCGCAGCGGTGATGTTGTCAAAAAAGCCGGTAGCCTCGTAGCCTTTGACGGACAGGACGAAATCAGAACCCCTTACAGCAACTGCCTGCTGGTGCTGCCCAATCTACGCCCCATGCGCGGCCATACTGCTGTCAGACTGGCCAGGCTTGTAGATTCCGCCTGAACAGCCCAACACTTTTACAAATTCTTTCCGCCATCTTCCGCCTCTCTCGCAGCGAGCTGATGAGAAGGACGATCTTGCAGAGTGCGTTTTTCAGCCCTGAGGCGGCTTTTTGACCGTGCGGGCCAGTTCCGCCAGCGCCGTGATCTGCGTTACCAAAAAATCCCGCGTTTTCTGATCCGTCAATTCAAGACGGTCAGTATCAAACTTGCCTGTGGCCTGCCCTATCATCACTTCAGGCCGGTTCAGAACATAGGCGTTCAGAAACACCAGACTTTGCCGCAGATGATACTGCGCCCGCGCACCCCCTATAGCACCGGGAGACGCTGTCTGGATTGCCAGCGGTTTGCCTGCAAATGGCTGCGGCGTTACGCGGGAGAGCCAGTCCAGTGCGTTCTTGAGCACACCCGGCACGGAGTAATTATATTCAGGTGTGACAACAATCACCCCATCCGCCGCACGGATCTGCTCGGCCATAGCCAGAACAGGCTCAGGAAAACCTGCATCCTGCACATCCTGATTGTAATGAGGAAACGCGCTGATGCACCCCAACGGCGAGATCGTGATCCCCTCCGGCGTAAGGTCCGGCAAGGTGCGCGCCACAATGCCATTGAAAGATGCCTTGCGCAGGCTACCCAGAAGCGTGACGAAATGAAGCGGTGTGCCCTGTGTCATGAGTCTGTCTGTCCTTTTCCTTTATGCGTGTTCCACAAACAGCATCTTTCCGGAAGAAAGCCAGTCTGAAGAATGCGCCGGGCTTGTGCCCTTATCTGCTTTGATCTGTGTACAGGGTGGGGCGGGTATCCGGTCCTCAGAAAGAGGGGGCAGTTCAAGACTCTGTCCCCCTCCTTTCCTACCATACCGACTGGCTCGGCGTAGCCCGCCACCAATACCTGCTGTTCAGGCGGCGATACCGCCAAACCGGCCCGCTTTGAAATCCTCTAACGCCTGACGGATTTCTTCCTGGGTATTCATGACAAACGGGCCATAACCGGCAATAGGTTCGTTCAGCGGCTGACCTGTGAGCACCAGAAAGCTGGAGCGCGCTGTAGCCTGTAGTGTCACACTTGCGCCTTCCCGCCCCAGAAGGGCGAACTGCGCGCTGCCCAGTTCCTCCGTGCCGTTGACGATCAATCGTCCTTCCAGAGAGACAATCGCGCTGTTATGCCCCTCGGGCAGGTTAAGCGTCACCTCCGCCCCCTCCTGCAACACGCCATCCCACACGTTAAGCGGCGAGAACACCCGCGCTGGGCCGTGCGCCGTGTTGTAATCCCCAGCAATCACGCGCAGGCTTCCGGCGCCATTGGCCAGCGGCACGGTTGGAATATCCGCCGCAGCCAAAGTCTGGTAGCCAGCAGACGCTCCTTTATCCTTTGCCGGCAGGTTGACCCATAGCTGCACCATCCGAAACGGGCCGCCCGTTCTGGCAAAAGCAGGAGAATGATATTCCTGATGCTGAATGCCGTTCCCTGCCGTCATCCATTGCACGTCTCCCGGCCCGATCACGCCGCCAGCGCCGGAGGAGTCCCGGTGTTCGACCTCACCATCATAAACAATCGTGACGGTTTCAAAGCCTTTGTGAGGGTGCTCCCCTACGCCGCGCCGGGACTCCGTTGGACCGAATTCATGCGGGCCCGCATAATCCAGCAGCAGAAACGGGCTGAGATGTTCACCAAAATTGCTGTAGGAGAACAGGGACCGCACCGGAAACCCGTCTCCCACCCAGTGGCCACGATCATTTCCATAGCGGCCGAGAATTTTCTTCTGCATGGCGATTTGTCCTGTTGATGAGAGGAAGAACGGCCCAATGCCTCTTCCGTTAAGGGTCAACATGGGCTTTTCTGATTGTCGCATGAAGAGTGCCAGATCGAACGATGCGTTCTATGGAAGGAACGATGAGGGAACTTAACGACTTCGCGTATTTTGTGCAGGTGGTGAAACACGGCGGTTTTTCCGCTGCCGCCCGTGCAACCGGGCTCCAGAAATCCCTCCTCAGCCGGCGCATCCGCCTGCTGGAAGATCGGCTGCATACGCGCCTGATCCAGCGTTCCTCCCGCCATTTCAGTGTGACGGAAACAGGCCACCGTTTTTACGAACACTGCGTGGCCATGCTGGCCGAAGCCGACACTGCGGAGCGCTCCGTTGCGCAACTCCAGACGGAGCCTTGCGGGGTCATCCGCCTGAGTTGCCCTGTGGCCTTGCTCAACTTTCAGTTCGGGGCGCTTGTGGCGCGCTTCATGCAACGGCACCCCGCTGTCACCGTGCATCTGGACAGCACCAACCGGCGAGTGGATGTGCTGAAAGAAGGTCTGGATCTGGCCATACGCGTGCGGTTTCCGCCTCTGCCATCCTCTGATCTGGTCATGCGCACGCTTGATACCAGCACCCAATGCCTGATTGCCTCCCCCGCACTGGTGCCACACCCCCTTGCCTCCCCGGCTGATCTGACTGCTTTCCCCAGTCTTGATCTACACACCACACCGGGAGCGCATTCGTGGTTGTTGGAAAGTCAGGACGGACAGACCGCCACCGTTTTTCACGAACCCCGACTGGTGACGGACGACATGGCGGTACTGCGTGAAGCCGCCCTGACAGGCACCGGCATTGTGCAACTGCCCACCATAATGATCTGGCAGGATATTGAAGCCGGGCGGCTTGTGCGCGTGATCCCCGGCTGGAGCCCACGGGCTGGCATTGTGCACGCCGTTTTTCCGTCCCGCCGTGGGCTGGTGCCAGCCGTGCGTGCCCTACTGGATTTTCTGGCGCAGGAATGCAGTATCCAGCGAAACCTTGCTATGGAAGCATTCACAAAATCATCTTCTGAAATCTGATTTTTTTTCAATACCACCTACAGAGAAATATTCAAAAACAACCATACTCTGTCTTTTGTTTTCTCTTGCACATAACTGCGTTTCCTTCTTCCGTTCATATCACGGCTTCTCTGTCACACAGCCCACCGTCGCGCCATGGAAACGTCCCGGCACCCCTCACCCCCGCTTTTTTTAAACACTCCTGAAGGCACGCCGCCACGCCCAAAAACTTCGGAAAGAGAAAAGGAAGGTGAGTAACTTCTGGAACCCGCAGCATCTATCAAGCGCCCACTATGCCTGCTTCACTCCAGAAAGCCTTGCCGTCGTTTCTTGCGGCCTGTTCAAGCGCCCTTGCATCATGGGGGCTGACACAGGGGTATCCTACCTCCGGACTGTCCCGGCTAAAAACAGAACAGATCTCCCCAAACGCTTGTTAAAGACATGCGTTACAGCCGGAAAAGGTACAGCCGCAGCCAGTGTGACTGATGCTTGACCGAGAAAAAGGGAGGGCTCCGCGCCCTTTTTGCCACTTTGCCATGGACTTTCACAACACAAACACACTGTTAAAGGACGGACAAATGACAGCCCCCTATACCGCCCTGACAATTACCGGCCTCCTTGAAACGTCGCTTTATGTGGATGACATGGCCCGCGCTGTTCTGTTTTACGAACAGGTGCTCCATCTGCCCTGCATGCAGCGCGGCGAGGTATTGAGTGTGTTTGATGCTGGGCGTCAGGGGGTTCTACTTCTCTTCAAACGCGGTGCATCAAAAGCGGACAGACCCAACAGCCATGGCGTTGTGCCAGGGCATGATGGTTCAGGCCCCCTGCACATGGCCTTCGCCATTCCTGCAGAAAGCTACCAACCATGGCTGCACCATCTGCAAACCGAAGGCGTTCCCTTCCGGGGCGAAATGACATGGCCCGCAGGCGGCCGAAGCCTGTATTTTGAAGACCCCGACGGCCACCTTCTGGAATTCGCCACCCCCGGCCTGTGGCCCAATTATTAAACGTGTCGGACAGTAGGAATTTTCTCTCCGGATGTTCTCTTACGGCACGGTGACGCCACGTCATCACCCGGAATCTGGCCCGGAAGCCGCCACTTTGCGCAGTGTCAAAAAACGGATTGGGGTACTGAAATCCTTTTTTCGGGAAGACGACGTGACGGTTTTGGGGTGACGTCACGGGCATGTCAAACGCCCTTCCTTCCGTGCATGTCATCTCCGGGTTACCCCGGTCCGGGTCAACCGTGCTTGCGGCACTTCTGCGGCAGAACCCTTATGTAAAAACTGCAGCCCACAACACGCCTGTCGCCCCCATGCTCATCCGCATGATGTCTCTTATGAGTGAGGGGGAATATCAGCCCGCGTTTGCTCAAGCTCAATGGCAGAACATCATGCGCGGCGTGTTGCAAACCTATCTTGACCCAGAAGCCAAAAACCCTTTCCTGATCGACATCAATCGGGATTGGAGCGCACATGCAGGGCTTCTGACAACCCTTTACCCGCAAGCAAAAATCATTTGTTGTGTGCGAGACCCCGTGTGGATTCTCAACTCGTTCGAGCATCTGATCACCCGTGATCCTCTACTGGGTTCTAAACTTGTACCCATGGCCCACCGCGCCACCCAGCATGACCGCATTGACTATCTGGCCTCACGCGAGGGTGCCTTTGGCTACGCATGGCGGTTGCTGAACGAGGTATTTTTCGGCCCCTACGCGCACCACGTCATTGTTGTGGAGTATGACCGGCTTGTGGCCTCTCCCAGCGGTGTCATGAACCATTTGGAACGTCTGCTCGGATTGCCGCCCTTTTCCTATAATTTCCAGCATATTGCTCCACCGGATACCACCACATTTGACGCAGCCCTCAACACACCGGGCCTGCATAGCGTCCACCCGCGTGTGGAGCCCACCCAGAAACGGCTGATCCTGCCGCCTCATGTTGTCGAGCGCATGGCGCACCAGACGTTCTGGCGTGAGCCGGGTTTGAACACAGGCGGCGCTGTGGTTATCGCCTGAGGCGCAATGATTGCCGAAGATCTGAGGGATTGAGCCCGAACTGTTTACGGAAAGCGGCTGTAAAATGACCGGGGTTTGAGTATCCCATGCGGAGCGCAATCCCAAGGATCGACTCCTCATCACTCAGAAGCAGCCGATGCGCCTCCTGCATGCGTTCCTTCTGAAAAAAGGCATACACACTGGTTCCAAAAAGCATGCGGAAGGACCGTTGCAGGCGGGACACGCTCATCCCCGCCTGTCGGGCAAGTTTATCCAGACGAGGCGGTGCGGCAAGATCCGCCAGCAGCATGTCACGAATTTCATTCAGCCTGCGTATATCCCGCCTGGATAAGGAGGTATCAGACGCTTCCCCCTGAAACATTTGTTCCAGCAGCAGCCCCATGAAGGACAAGCTCTGCCCCAGCATCTGCAACTGGCTGCCCGGTCGCTCGCCTTCGCCTGTGCTGCCTGTGCTGCCTGTGCTGCCTGTGCTGCCTGTGCTGCCTGTGCTGCCTGTGCTGCCGACAGCACGCAATCCGTTTGCAAAAGCAAGAAGTTGCCGCCCGCCCCGCACCTGATTGAAATAGTGCCCTGACCGCAGTTTTTGATCGAGGCACGCTGCATCTTCCGCAGACAGGTCAGCCAGAACCGAAGGGCTGAGGGCAATGGTCACACCAGCGCCCATCCCCGCCGTTTTGGTAAAATCAATCCGACACCCCGGACGATAGGCGATGTACGCATCATGCAAACCGCCATCCGTTTCGTAATGTGTCAGACCATCACGGCACCGGGCCTCAAGATGGGCTTTGCCGCCCGTGTAGGCTCCAAAATAGATCAGATCGTCATCATGCCTGACCGAGTAACTGAAATCATGCTCGGTGCGAGCATCCCAATAAAGAATACGGATGCCGGTCTGAAGTGCAACCAAACGGGTATAGGCATTAAGCCGCACAAGGGCCGGAAGCGCCGTATCGGGGGCGGCACCTTCATAGACAGTCTGGGCCGAGATGGTCTTGGGGCGTTCCGCCGTCATGATAGGGACAGTTTCACGTGGAGAACTGGCATTTTTCTGCTCACCATTTGAACCGCATCCCGGCAATGACGGCCGCAGTTCCTACATCACTGCCTGTATTGGTTTCCCGATGCCCGGCAAACATGCTGACGGTCAGATCCATTCCCGGCACACCTTTCACGGGATAGGCGGCGGTCACTGTCCGGCCTGTCTCTAGTGGCATGAAGCTGCGGTTACTCTGCTCAAAAGTCACTGCGCCAAAACGGTTCAACCCGGCAGGGGGCTCCGGCTGCAAGGAAAACGCAGGGGCTGTTATGAAATACTCTTTCCCCACGGGCTTCATCTGGCTGCTGTTGGGCACAGACATATCCGTCTTGGGAGCGGAAGACCTGAGATTTTCTGTTCTGGAACCGGACTGGCGCGTGGAAGACGAGGCTGGTGCGGCATGGGCCATGATGCAGGCCACAGGCATCAGCAGAACTGTCAGGCCAATTCCGCAACATTGCCGCTGACGACCAGATCTGTCAGGATGATGAGTGGTAAAGATGCTCTCTGGAAAAGAGAGGAATATCGCGCTCATTGCGTCGCTCCGCGCTGTAACATGCGTGCAACAAACAGCAGAAAAACGCTTTTCAGCAAATCAACAAATAAAACATTTACACTATAGATGTTACAAATAGTTATTCCGGAATGGTTATAATCTGGATATTTTGCCTCAATGAAACGAAATGATACAAATACTGTTTCTACAATATACTATACTCGCCTCTATAGTCTTCGGCCCACACGGTAACGCACGAAGAGGGTCCTGTTGGCAGGCCCATGAAGCTGCACTCACGTTTGCGGCCTCAGGGCGATGAGGGCTGGCCCTACCCGATCCCACTCCTGCTCAGGTGTGACAGACAAGGCACCGGGGCGAGTGCTTTCCCCGCCCAGAACAAAAAAGGGGCAGACCGCAGCCTGCCCCTTCTTGCCGTTTTGTAGAACGAAGACCGTCTTATTTGGAATAGATCGGGAAACGGGCGCACAGGGCTTTGACGCGTTCATGCACGGCGTTTTCCACTTCCGCGTTGCCTTCTCCGCCAGAAGCGGCAAGGGCCGTCAGCACTTCGTCAATCATTTCGCCCACTTCACGGAACTCAGCTTCACGGAAGCCGCGAGCCGTAGCAGCAGGGCTGCCCAGACGCACGCCAGAGGTAATGGCGGGTTTTTCCGGATCAAACGGAATGGCGTTCTTGTTGGCGGTAATGCCAGCGCGTTCCAGAGCCTGCTCGGCGGCCTTGCCGGTCACTTTCTTGGGGCGCAGGTCAACCAGAAGCAGGTGAGAATCCGTGCCGCCGGTCACGATATCAAACCCGCGTTCCACCAGCACTTCAGCCAGAACGTTCGCGTTCTTCTGAACAGCTTTCTGGTATTCCTTGAATTCCGGACGCAGGGCTTCCCCAAACGCCACGGCCTTGCCCGCAATCACATGCATCAGCGGGCCACCCTGCAAGCCAGGGAACACGGCAGAGTTGATCTTCTTGGCCAGCGCCTCGTTATTGGTCAGGATCAGGCCGCCACGCGGGCCACGTAAAGTTTTGTGCGTGGTGGATGTCACGACATCCGCATACTCAACCGGGTTGGGATACAGACCGGCAGCGACCAGACCAGCGAAATGCGCCATGTCCACCATCAGCGCCGCGCCAACTTCATCGGCAATACGGCGGAAGCGGGCAAAATCAATAATGCGCGGGTAAGCAGACCCACCGGCAACAATCAGGGTCGGTTTGCTTTCCCGAACCAGCTGTTCCATTTCGTCATAGTCCAGCAGACCATCCTGACGGCGCACACCATACTGCACGGCATTGAACCATTTGCCGGAATAGTTGGGGGCCGCACCGTGGGTCAGATGGCCACCAGCAGCCAGACTCATACCAACAACGGTATCGCCCGGTTTGGCCAGCGCCATGAAGGCGGCCTGGTTGGCGTTCGCACCAGAATGCGGCTGCACGTTGGCAAATCCTGCGCCAAACAGGGTCTTGGCGCGCTCAATGGCCAGCACCTCGACCTTGTCCACTTCAGAACAGCCACCGTAATAGCGGCGGCCGGGATAGCCTTCCGCATATTTGTTGGTCAGCACACTGCCCTGAGCCTGCAACACGGCTTCAGAAACCATGTTCTCGCTGGCAATCAGCTCAATGCCGTCCTGCTGGCGTTTCAGCTCACTGGCCAGAGCGGCCGCAACGTCCGGATCAATTTCTGTAACCGGTGCGTGAAAAAAACGATCCAGATCCGTCTGGCTCATCAGGAGCTCCCTTGAATTTCATCACTTCGCCCGGCACGGGTACCGCCCGGATGGACCCCGCGCCAGTTCATTACGTTCAAAACACATCTTGCTAAGACGTGCACACTAGCCTCTCTATAGGGCAGAGAAGGCTACCACGGCGCTCTCTTACCGTTTTTGCCGTGGTTCTGACAGGAGAAAAATTTAATGACGCAAAGGCCTGCTTCTTCCGCAGCCTCGGCTTTTACCCGCTGTATGCCCCTGAACAAGCTGGAATCCACACAAGGCCTTAAAAGGGTTCTGGGCCCCGGCAGTCTGGTTGCGCTGGGTGTGGGCGCCACCATCGGGGCAGGTCTGTTTTCCCTCACTGGTATTGCGGCATCTGAAAATGCAGGCCCGGCCGTTGTCATTTCCTTTCTGATTGCCGCTATCGCATGCGGATTCGCAGGCCTGTGCTACAGTGAACTGGCCAGCATGATCCCCATTGCCGGCAGCGCCTATACCTATGCTTACGTTACGCTGGGCGAACTGATGGCGTGGATCATCGGGTGGGATCTTGTGCTGGAATACGCGGTAGGCGCTGCAACCGTGGCGGTAAGCTGGTCACGCTACGTTGTCTCCCTGCTGGAGTCGTGGGGGCTGGTACTACCACCCCGGCTGACAGCTTCTCCCTTTGAAACGATTCAACTGGCTGATGGCTCCACCGTAACAGGGCTGATGAACCTTCCGGCCACCTTTATCATCTGTCTGGTGTCCTGGATCCTTATTCGCGGTATTTCACAGTCCGCGCAGGTCAACGCCGTTATTGTCACCATCAAGCTGCTGGTGATTGCCGCCTTTATCGGGTTTGGCATTTCCTACATCAACCCGTCCAACTACCACCCGTTCATTCCCCCCAATGATGGCACATTCGGCCATTATGGCTGGTCTGGCATCATGCGCGCCGCAGGCACCATCTTCTTTGCCTATGTGGGGTTTGATGCCGTCTCCACCACGGCGCAGGAAACCAAAAACCCGGCGCGGGACATGCCAATCGGCATTCTGGGCAGCCTGCTGGTGTGCTCTCTGGCCTATATTGCGTTCTCCTTCGTCATGACCGGGCTGGTGAACTACAAGGACATGCTGGGTGATGCCGCCCCCGTGGCCACCGCCATCAACCGCACGCCCTACCAGTGGCTGCAACTGGCGGTAAAAATCGGCATTATCTGCGGGTTTACCTCCGTTCTGCTGGGCATGCTTCTGGGTCAGAGCCGCGTGTTCTTCGCCATGTCCCGTGATGGGCTTCTGCCGGCTATGTTCAGCAAAACCCACCCACGGTATCAGACCCCCTGGCTCTCCAACCTGTTCTTCATGGTGCTCACCTGCCTGCTCAGCGCTTTTCTGCCTATCTCGGAACTGGGGCACATGACGTCCATCGGCACCCTGCTGGCCTTTGTGCTGGTATGTGCGGGCGTGATGGTTCTGCGCCGCAAATCCCCTGACGCCCCGCGCGCCTTCCGTGTGCCGGGCGGGGATATTGTGCCGGTTCTGGGCATTCTGAGCTGCGGCGCCGTCATGGTTTCTCTGGATAAACTGACATGGGTCCGTCTGGTAGTGTGGCTGGCCATCGGCATGGTCATCTATCTGGGATACGGGCGTTACCGTAGCGTTCTGGCACGGTCCTGATACGCGCTGGGCGGGGTTGCATAACGCGGCAGGGAGAGCATACTCCGCCCTGCCGTTCACCCCGTTGGCCCTGCCTGTATTCGGTCGCACTCTCCTTGCCCGGCCGTATCAGAGCGCCGACACGCTAGGAGATTCCGCCCATGAAGGCCGGTCGCTTCCCTCTGGCCCGCCCCCGTCGCAACCGTTTTGACGATTTCACCCGTCGGCTGGTTGCAGAAACCTCTTTGGGCATCAACAACCTGATCTGGCCTATCTTCTTCACGGAAGGCACAAACACCGTGACAGAAGTGGCCTCCATGCCCGGCGTGCATCGCGTTACGCTGGACCGCTTGGCCGCCCACGTTGAACCGGCCGCCAAACTGGGTATTCCCGCTGTAGCGCTGTTTCCCGTCACCCCTATGGAAGTGCGGGATGCAGAAGGCACGGAAGCCCTGAACCCGGATAACCTGATGTGCCGGGCCGCCCGCCTGCTGAAAAAGGAATTCCCCAATGTGGGGCTGATCGGGGATGTGGCGCTGGACCCCTACACCAGCCACGGCCATGATGGCGTGATCCGCGATGGGTATGTGGTGAATGAGGAATCCGTCACCATTCTGACGCAGCAGACCATCAATCAGGCCGCTGCGGGCGTGGATATCATCGCACCGTCTGACATGATGGATGGTCGCATTGGCACCATGCGCATGGCGCTGGATGAAGCCGGGCTGCTGAACACCCGTATCATGTCCTATGCCGCCAAATACGCGAGTGCCTTCTACGGCCCGTTCCGTGATGCGTTGGGTTCTGGCGGTATGCTGAAGGGCGACAAGAAAACCTACCAGATGGACCCCGCCAACAGCGATGAAGCCCTCCGCGAAGTGGAGATGGATATTGCTGAAGGCGCGGATATGGTCATGGTCAAACCCGGCATGCCGTATCTGGACATCATCCGCCGTGTGCGGGACACGTTTGCCGTGCCCACCTATGCCTATCAGGTGTCTGGCGAGTATGCGATGCTGATGGCCGCCATCCGTAATGGCTGGCTGGACCATGAACGCGCCGTGATGGAAAGCCTTCTGGCCTTCCGCCGTGCGGGCGCCAACGGCATTCTGACCTACTTTGCAGTTGAAGCCGCAGAACGGATCAAACAGACCTACGGCGTCTGATCCGTTTTTATTTCACGTCAAGGTTAAACCCTGCGCACTCTGTTGGTGTTGAAACAGAGTGCGCGTCGGGCCAGCATGCTGTTACACTTCTCCGGCAGGCTGTTAGGCGGCGCCCCAGCCCGCTCCAATCTTTGCCGGACAGGATGATATGGTTTCCTCGCTGCGACATCCGCAGTTTTTCTACACCACAGCACCGCAGCCGTGCCCCTATCTGCCGGGGCAGATGGAGCGGAAGGTTATTGCTGATCTGAATGTGCCTGCGGCAGATGCCCTGCACAGCCGCCTCTCCCGCGTGGGGTTCAGGCGCAGCCACACACTGGCTTATGCCCCCGTATGCGCCACCTGCGCCGCCTGTATTCCCATCCGCCTGCCTGTTGCGCGCTTTACGCCAGACCGCACGCAAAAACGCACCCTGCGCCGCAATGCTGATCTGACCGCCACCTGCACCGCCCCCAAGGCCACGGAAGAACAGTACGACCTGTTCACCCGCTATCAGTCCGCCCGCCACGCGGAGGGCGACATGGCCGACATGAACGCCGAAGAATATCGCGGCATGATTGAGGACACGACGGTACAAACCATGGTGGTGGAATTCCGGGATACCACCCACCAGCTTCTGGCCGTCAGCCTTGTCGACCAACTAGAGGATGGTCTTTCGGCCGTTTACAGTTTTTATGAACCCGCTGCCCCCCACCGCTCCCTGGGCAGCTTCGCCATTCTGGCTCTGATCCGTGAAACGGAGCGGCTGGGATTACCTTATCTGTATCTGGGCTACTGGGTGCAGAAAAGCCGGAAGATGTCCTACAAATCCCGCTACCACCCTGCCGAAATTCTCAGTCAGGGCACATGGCACACGCTTGACCCGGACAATCCGCCGCCAGAAGAGCGACGAGAACCGGAATAAAACGGGTATAAAAACCTGTCACGTCAACCGAACAGATTTTTACGGGACGGAAACACCTAAGTCGCATTCGGCCGCCACCGTAGCGGCTGCGTGCGTTGGATTTTCGCCCCGCGATAACGAACGGTGAAGGCTATCGTCGTCCAGATATCCGCCCCCCACGCTTTCACATCCGCTTTTCAGCTTCAAAACGTTCTATCTGGCCCTTATGTGCTGACTATTCAGACTGCACTGAGGAACACGACCGGGGCATGACTATTCTGCCATACCCCTTACCAGGTCAGGCCTTTTTCAGAGCCCAGGCGGGAGCGTTTTTGCCTACCGCAGCACGTTTACCCACCCATTCCTGCAAATCAGCAAACTGGCGAACGCGCACGGCACCGGGCCAGAGCAACCCGTCCGTGGAGGAGAACACCATGGCCTGCCGCAGGCCGCCATCTGCATATTTCTGCAACGCCACGCCCAGCCCCCGGCCCATGACGGGCAACTGCTCAGCCGGAAAAATCAGGAAGCGGCGATTATCGCCTAACACAGCAACCTGATCACCTTCCGCCGGGCTGCAAATCTTGGCGTATTCGCCTTCCTTCAGATTGAGCACCTGACGGCCAGAGCGTTTTTCGGCCACCATGCTGTCTTCTTCCACCAGCATGCCGCGCCCTGCGCTGGATGCCACAAGCCGTTTTGCCCCTTCCTTGACTGCAAAAACCGCTATCAGATCTTCATCATTACCCAGATCAAACAGCAGGCGCACCGGCTGGCCATCACCACGGCCACGCGGCAGATCCGCCCCCTTGAGGGTAAAGGCCCGCCCGTCCGTGCCAAAGAAGCACAGTTTGTCTGTCGTCTGGCAGGGCACCGCCAGTTTCAGACCATCGCCTTCCTTGAACTTCTGGTTTTCCAGATCAATGGCATGCCCTTTGATAGCACGCACCCACCCTTTCTGAGACAGGATCAGGGTAATGGGTTCGCGCTCCACCGTTTCCACCACGGAGATATCAACCGGCTTGGGCGCGGACAGCAGCGTGCTGCGGCGCTGCCCCAGTGCACCGGCCCCAAACTGTTTGACCATGCCATCCAGTTCGCGGCCAATACGGGACCAGCGCAGTTTTTCATCACCCAGCAGCTTGAGAAGGTCATCCCGTTCAGCGGAAAGCTTGTCATACTCCTTGCGGATTTCGAGCTCTTCCAGCTTGCGCAGGCTACGCAGGCGCATGTTGAGCACCGCCTCGGCCTGCATATCCGTAAGCGTGAACGTGCTGATCAGGCAGGCCTTGGCGTCATCCTCTTCCCGGATAATGCGGATCACCTCATCCAGATTGAGATAAACCGCCAGGAAGCCGCTGAGAATTTCCAGCCGCCGCTCCACAGCGTCCAGACGGTGGCGGGTGCGACGTTCCAGAACCTCGTGCCGGTGGTCCAGCCACGCCTGCAGCACATCCTTCAGGCCCAGCACACCGGGGGCACGGTCTGCGCCCAGCACGTTCATGTTCAGGCCAAACCGGCTTTCAAGCTGCGTGGCCCGGAACATGGTTTCCATCAGCACTTCTGGTTCGATCCCGCGGGTTTTGGGTTCCAGAATCAGCCGGATCACATCCGTGCTTTCATCCCGGATATCCCCCAGCAGCGGCAGCTTTTTCTGCTCCAGCAGGTCAGCCACCTGCTCGATCAGGCGTGATTTCTGCACCTGATACGGAATTTCCGTGACAATGATCTGCCACGTGCCAAACCGGCCCTGCTCCACTTCCCAGCGGGCACGCATGCGGAAGCTGCCGCGCCCGGTCTCATAGGCTTTCAGAATGGCGTCGGAATCTTCAACAATCAGGCCGCCTGTGGGAAAATCCGGGCCCGGCATCAGCTTCAGCAGGTCTTCCGTGGTGCTCTGGGGCTTGCGCACCAGCAAGGCAGCAGCAGCGCACACTTCCGCCGCGTTGTGCGGGGGAATACTGGTGGCCATACCCACCGCAATACCGGATGCCCCATTGGCCAGCAGGTTCGGGAAGGCTGCCGGAAGCACAACCGGCTCCTGCTCCTCTCCATCATAGGTGGGGCGGAAATCCACGGCATCGTTTTCAATGCCATCCAGCAGCGCACGGGCAACTTCTGTCAGCCGAGCCTCGGTGTATCGCATGGCGGCGGCATTATCGCCGTCAATCGAGCCAAAATTGCCCTGACCTTCCACCAGCGGGTAGCGGGCAGCAAAATCCTGCGCCAGACGCACGAGCGCTTCATAAACAGAGGCATCGCCATGGGGGTGGAACTTACCAATCACATCCCCCACCACGCGGGCGCACTTCTTGAAGCCCGCCGAGGGGTCCAGCTTCAACTGGTGCATGGCATACACCAACCGCCGGTGCACCGGCTTCAACCCATCACGCACATCCGGCAGAGAGCGGGACATGATAGTGGACAGCGCATAGGCCAGATACCGTTCGCTCAGCGCATCCGCCAGCTTGGTCTCTTCCACATGGCCTTCAAACGTCTCGCTCATTTCCTGCTCCCCGGACACTGTGCAGGCTCTCGCCCGCCTGGACACATAGCGTTGCTTGCCCTTTTGTTCCAGCCCTCAGCAAAGAGTCGGAAAAGGTGATAGGCTTTCTTTGGCCTGTGCCGCCGGTTTCTTCTCCACCGCTTTTTCTTGAGGACACCCCATGCCCCGGCTTACGCGCAGAACGGTTCTGACAGGCACAGCCTCCTGCGTGATCACCAGAAGCCGCGCGCGGGCTGAAACGCCTGCGGCTCCCCTTCTCTCCCTGCCGGATGCAACGGTGCTCCCGTTATGGCCCGCCACACCACCCGGCGGAGGCGGCCCGGACAATCACACACCCCATCTTTCCCCCACCGGCTCTCTGACAGGCATTTCCGAACCCGTGCTTCAGATCTACCGTCCGGCCCGCCCCAATGGCGCGGCCATGATCGTAGCGGCAGGGGGAGG
Source organism: Acetobacter senegalensis (assembly GCF_001499615.1). Lineage (NCBI taxonomy): Bacteria > Pseudomonadati > Pseudomonadota > Alphaproteobacteria > Acetobacterales > Acetobacteraceae > Acetobacter > Acetobacter senegalensis. The sequence continues at coordinate 629,506 of NZ_LN606600.1, forward strand.
ATATCAGCACATCACGCAACGCAAGGAAGCCACGCCTGCCACACGCTGGCTGCAAAAACTTGGCATAACCGTAGGGGTGCTCACTTACCGGCTACCAGAAGAAGGATGGCATGCGGCGTCCCTCGCGCCCTTTCAGGATGCCCAACGCGCCATACGGCTGCTCCGCACCCATGCCCGTCAGTATGGCATTGACCCTGACCGCATTGGTATTCTGGGATTTTCTGCCGGAGGGCATTTGCTGGGGTTATGCGCCACCCGCCCTGATTGGCAGACCTACTCCCCCACGGATACCGCAGACACCGCCCCCATCAAGGTAGCGCTGGCCCTCCTCGCCTATCCCATCATTTCTCTGGAACCGCCATATAACCATACGCATACAAGCCGCACATTACTCGGCCCGCACCCAACGCAGGCAGATGCGCGGGCATGGTCCATTCCCCCTTACATTCGGCACGGCGGCCCGCCGTTCTTTCTGGTTCAGGCAGCGGATGACCCGATTGCCGCCCCGGGCCAGACAGCCCTGTTAGAGCAAGCGTGTCAGCAGAATGCCGTGCCTGTCACCCGGCACCTTTTTGCCACCGGTGGTCATGGCTTCGGGCTAGGCCGCCCCGGCACGCCAACCCTCACATGGCCCCATCTGGCGGAACAGTTCCTGCACGAGCAGTCATTCATCAGCTAACATCCAGAAACTGCTGAAGGAGGCGTTATGAGAGAATGGGTGCGTATTCCCCTGCGGGAGTGATCATCATCCCCCTCACTCGGAAGGGTCAGCACTTTTTTCGGGCGGCTGATCATGCTCAACAAGCGTCTCCGCCTTTTCTTCGGCATCGGCCAGACGCGCCACACGCTCTTCCAGCCGTTCCCGCGCTGCGGGCATGGGTCTATGGCGTTGCCCGTAGGCATCCCGCGCCAAAAAATAACTGGTCAGACGGAGGCCAGCCAACCAGTCCTGCTTCGTGCCGGTCTCTTCATCAGACAGCAGAAACGCCGGGAGCGGCAGCAGGCGGTTTTTCCACTCCCCTGCGCCCTCTTCCGTCACGGCCTTACCTGTGCGCGGGGAAACATAGGCCAGTCCCTCCGTCGCCCCTGTTACCGCGCAACAGGAGAGATCCAGCCCGAACCCCAGATCGGCCAGAAGCGCCAGTTCCCACCGCACAACATGCGGCAACCCTTCCTGTTCGGACACGGCAGGGTCCATTCCCAGAAAAGTCAGCAATTTCAGAGTATGGGCAAACAGAGCCGGGCAAGGCTCGCCTTCTGGCAGGGCCGTATCAGCCAAAACGCACACAGACTGCATCATGGACAAAGCCAGCGGCGCATCCAGCAGCCGAAAACCACATCCGTACAGCATCTCGCCAGACAGGCGGGGCATGGTGCCTGTGCTGCGGGTCTGAAACCGGGTTTTCACCACATTGCCCGGTTGCCACAGCGCACTCCCTGCACGGGAGCGTGCGCCGTACGCCACGCCATGCACCAGACCATTCTCTTCGGTCAGCACATGCACGCGGGCGTTGACCTCCCCCAACGGGAAGGCAGAAAGCACAAGGGCGGGAGCCTCCCTATCCTGGGAAGTCCCGCCCTGTTGCATCAGTCAGGTTCGCCTGAAATCAGACGCCAGAGACTTTCGCTACTTCAGCAGCAAAGTCATCGGCTTCTTTTTCAATGCCTTCACCCAGCTGGAAGCGGTCAAAGCCAACCAGCTTCACGCCAGCTTTTTCCAGCACGTTCTTCACGCGGGTTTCGCCATCATGCACCCACACCTGTTCCAGAAGCACAACTTCTTCATAGAACTTGCGGATACGGCCTTCGATCATCTTTTCGATGATCGCTTCCGGCTTACCAGAAGCGCGAGCCTGTTCAACCAGAACAGCGCGTTCACGCTCAACTTCTTCCGGGTCCAGGCTGGTCACATCCAGAGAAGACGGACGGGTAGCAGCAACATGCATGCCAACCTGACGGCCAAGCTGTTCAATGGCATCATCAGCCGTGGGGGCTTCAATGGCAGCCAGAACACCAATCTTGCCCAGGCCCGGACGCAGCGCGCCGTGCACATAGGTTGCCACAACGCCAGACGGCACCGTGAACACACGGGCGCGACGCAGGGACATGTTTTCGCCAATGGTGGCAATCAGGTGCGTCAGTTCATCAGCAACCGTGCGGCCGGTTTCCAGCGTAGCGGCCTTGATGGCTTCCAGATCTTCGCCAACCTTCAGGGCAACCTTGGCAACGCTTTCCACAAAGTTCTGGAAGGCTTCGTTACGGGCCACGAAGTCGGTTTCGGCGTTCACCTCAACCATGGAGGCTTTCTTGTCTTCAGACGCAACGCCTACCAGACCTTCAGCAGCGGTACGGCCGGACTTCTTGGCAGCAGCAGCCAGACCTTTGGTGCGCAGCCAGTCAATGGCGCCTTCAATTTCACCATTGGCTTCGTTCAGCGCTTTTTTGCAGTCCATCATGCCTGCGCCGGTCTTTTCGCGCAGTTCCTTCACCAGTGCAGCGGTAATAGCCGCCATATCTGTCACTCCTTAAAAACCGGAACGCGCCCGTGTAGGGGCGCGCACCGGGCTGTTTGTGCCTGCGCGCAGGCACCCATCTCATCTGAAACAGGCGGGCAAAAGGCCCGCCTGTCAGTCAACTTCAGTTTGCAGCCGGAGCCGGAGCTTCAGCAGCAGGAGCTGCTTCCGTTTCCAGAGCCGGATCAATCGGCAGCTCTTCAGCAGCACCGAAATCCTGGCCAGAAGCGCCGAGTTCAGCGGAAATCCCGTCCAGAACAGCGGAGGACACCAGATCACAGTACAGGGAGATCGCGCGGATGGCGTCATCATTCCCCGGAATCGGGAAGGTCACGCCCTTCGGATCAGAGTTGCTGTCCAGAATGGCCACAACCGGAATGCCCAGCTTGTTGGCTTCTTCAACAGCCAGCTTTTCCTTGTTGGTGTCGATGATGAACAGGATATCGGGCAGGCCGCCCATTTCCTTGATACCACCCAGGGAGCGTTCCAGCTTGTCGCGGTCGCGGGTCATATCAAGAATTTCTTTCTTGGTCAGACCGGCCGTGCCGCCGTCCAGCATTTCTTCAATCTGGCGCAGACGCTTGATGGAACCCGTGATGGTCTTCCAGTTGGTGAGCATACCGCCCAGCCAACGGTGGTTCACATAATACTGGCCACAACGCTTGGCGGCTTCAGCAATCGGTTCGGCTGCGGCGCGCTTGGTGCCAACAAACAGAACGCGGCCACCACCGGCAACAGTGTTGCGGATTGCCTGCAGGGCGCGGTCAAGCAGGCCAACGGTCTGCTGCAGGTCAATGATGTGAACCTGGTTGCGCACGCCGAACAGATACGGCTCCATGCGCGGGTTCCACCGGCGGGTGTGGTGACCAAAGTGAACGCCAGCTTCCAGAAGCTGACGGAGTGTGAAATCAGGCATCGCCATGGGGCGTTTTTCCTACCATTCTGGTTAATCCTCCGCGAAGCACTGCCCTGCGTGAACAGGACACCAGAGGGTGAAGGCTTCGCGTGCGTCGTCCCGGCCTGGGCCAAGCGATGCCGATATGGCGGTTTTCGCTGGCCCATGCAAGGCAAAAAGTGTGTTTTCAGCCCTTTTTCAGCGGTCTGGCTGCCTTGTTGGGCACGCCCCCACGGGCCAGCAGAGCCCGCAACGCCTTGACGATGGGGAACACTTCTACATTGTGGTCCCCACCCAGTTCACGCCATGCTTTCTGCTCAAGCTCCACAATCTCGCGGTCTTCTTCAAAGATACGGTGCGTGAACAGCCCCAGCGCGGGCCATGCCAGATCAAGCAGAAAACCCCATTTGGGTTTCTTGACAGACAACAGACCAAACGCCTGCGTGCCCTGCTGGTCAGAGCCCAGCGGCACGTAACAGGCCCATAGATCCATGATCAGATCGCCGTCCTTGTCATGAATTTTCAGCGTCTGATACGGGTAGGTGGTGCGGATGGACACCACTTCCTCTACCGGCTGCTCCCGCCCCTCCAGATCATGGTGCTTGCCAAAAATCAGGGCTTCGGCCAGCGGCTGGTTGCCGCCCTTGCGGGCAAAGCTGTAACGGGCTTCCAGAAAGTTATCGCCCTTGTCCTGCCCCAGAAAGCGCGCCGTGATGGAGCCCATCTGGCGGCGGTGCAGAAACTGATGGTTCATGTCCATCAGGTTTTCATGCATGAAGGTGTAGTGGCATTTCAGACGCGGGCCGAACTGGCGCGTCTTGTATTCCGGATTCCCTACCTGCGCGATATCGGGCACCTGCACAGTCTCGGCCAGAGCGGGATCTCCGGGGAAAATGAAAATCAGGCCCGCCTTTTCCCGGCATGGATACGCCCGCACGGGCCGCCCCACATCCGAACGGTTCAGGTAGGGCACGGTCACGCATTTGCCTGCGCGGTCAAACGCCCATCCATGATAACAGCACTTGATGCAGTCGCCTTCCACCAGCCCTTTGCTCAGGGGCACCTGACGATGCGCGCAACGGTCTTCCAGGGCATAGACCGGCCCTTTTTCCGGGCGGATCAGCGCAATGGGGTGGCCAGCATAGCGGGTGGGAAAAGCCTTGCCCGGACGCACCTTGTGCGCCCACGCCACCGGATACCAGAAATTCGGATTACTATCGATCTGCCGAAGATCATATTCCGGCGCTTCAGCCTGTTGAGCCGTTTCACTCCGAGAAGCTTCCACCAGCATGGCGTGCCCGTCCTTTCCCATGACCAGAGGCTGCTGTTCGGTGCGAACACAACCTCACACAATTCCTGCATGTTACGATTGAGCCTGTGGTTGCCATCATACAACCCCGGCCTCTGCATGCCAGATTAGCCCATGAAGAAGAGGCGTGCCTATCACGTCACGCAAAAAAGCCGCCTTGCCGTCCCGCAGGGCAAGCCCATATGCAGAACGGAAATGGCAGCCTGTCTGGCAGGAATTACGGGAAACACTCGAAACACCGCCCGCGGGTGGGAACAGCTTCCAAAAGAAGCCTGCTCCCTCCTTAACAGTGGAGCGCGCCCTCAGTTCTGCGGCTGAGTTTCGGTATGTGGGGGCGTTGGCCGCTGGCGGCTATATTTGCCGTTCTGATACTTGCCGGGCTGATAGGCGTGCGGTGGCGTGGTGGATTGCTTGTTGCTTTCCGTTGTTCCCGCAGGTTTGTCATTGGGCGGAGGCTGGGTGCCCGGCTGTTCGGCCTCCGTGCGCGGGTTGGTCCAGAGTTTTTTGGAAGGATCAATCCGTTTGCCGTTTTTATCCACCGCTGCCGGAGGCGGTTTGCCAACCTGTGATGCTGCGGAATCAGCCGTAGGCGGCTTGCTGCTGTCGTCCTGGGCCAGAGCAAATGCCGGGGCTGTAATAAGTGCTGCTCCCAGCAGAAGCGAATGTAAGCGGATAGCCATGGTTGGTCTCTCTGTGCTGCTGTTATAATAGACAACTCTCCTGACCTAACTGACCAGTTTTACAGAAGTTCCTTTGAAAAGATGTTTTCTCCTGAAAGCACGGTTTGAAAATCCTCAGCATCAGAGGCCATTGTCGCAAACGGGATCATGCCCTTTGACTCTCGGCTTGCAACGGAACCAATCCGTACCCTTGTATCAATCCTGAGCAACATCCAGCGCTGCGCATAATGTGCGCAAACCAGAAAAACAGTGCGCCATTTCTTGCCCATTGAGCAAAGAAACCACCCGCAGCCCCAGACTATTAACCAGATAGAGTGCGGTCGCCTGCTGCAAACGTGGTTGCTCCACCTTTTCTTCCGTCATCAGGCCCGTCTGCAACAGCACGCCCCGCGCTACCCCCGGCAACGCTCCCTCCGCCACAGACGGCGTGACAAATTTTTCCTGTTCCTGAAGCACCAACGTGCTGACAGTGGTTTCCGCCACGCGCCCCTGCACGTTCAGAAGCAACGCATCCCCGTACCCGGCCCGTTCTGCCTCCTGCCGTGCCAGAATGTTGGGCAGATAATTCAGACTTTTGATACGGCTCAACGGAGATTGCTCATCCCGGCGCACCAACTGGCTGGTCATGACCGAGACGGACGCCACACGCGCTGTACCTGCCGCAACGGTCATGAAAACAGTCGGCCGAACATCCTGCGGTGGGGCAAGGCCACGCGGCCCTACGCCACGCGTCACCGTAAGGCGTGCTGAGCCGTTTTGCAGCCCTGTTGCTGCCAGAAGTGCTTTTGCAGCCTGCGCGACCTCCTCGCCTGAAGGGACGGGCAGAACCAGCACGGCACTTCCCTCCTGCAAACGCTGCATGTGCCTGTCCAGATGCAGAAGATTTCCGTTCTTGACACGTATTGTTTCAAACAGGCCGTCTCCCAGCGTCAACCCTCTGTCCGCCAGACTCACATGGGCCTGCGCGGCCTCATACACCTGCCCGTTCAGCCAGACAAACGTCATGCCGCACCACCAAACAAGGAAAAGAAGGGAGCCAGCTTCAAGCGCATTTCCTCATATTCCTTTTCAGGATCGGAAAGAATGGTAATCCCCCCACCCGATGCCAGCGTCAGGCGGTCTGCCACGCGCGTAACCGTGCGGATAATGACGGAACTTTCCATCCTGCCCTCCACCCCGATGCAGAACACGCTGCCGCAATATGCTCCACGTGGAGAGGCTTCCAGTTCTTCTATAATTTCCATGGCTCTATGTTTGGGCGCGCCGGTCACAGACCCCGGCGGCAGGGTGGCTTGCAGCAGATCAAACACATCCCGCCCCGCGGCCAACTCCCCCCGCACTTCAGACACCAGATGATGCACATGGGCAAAACGTTCCACCGCCAGAAACTCCGGCACGCTCATGCTCCCTACCCGCGCCACCCGTCCGATATCATGACGCATCAGATCCACAATCATCAGGTTCTCGGCACGCTCTTTTTCATCCAGCGCCAGAGCGGCGGCAAAAGCGCTGTCCTCCTCCGGCGTGCGCCCGCGTGGGGCCGTGCCCTTGATAGGACGGGACGTGACGCCCCGTTGCGCGTTCACCTGCAAAAACTGCTCTGGCGATGTGGAATGCAACGCATAGCCAACCCCGCACCCAAGATACGCCCCGAAAGGTGCCGGAGCATGCTGACGCAGCGCCAGATAAAGCGCCACATTTGAAAAATCTTCTGAAAAATGGCTGCTATATCGGCCTGTGATGTTCACCTGAAAAATATCACCCGCCGCAATATAATCCCGCGCCCGCGCCACCGCCGCGCAATAGGACTCCCGCGTCTGATCCGGCACAAACGTGACGGCTGGCAACGGCGCATGGGAAGCAGAAACCGTAGGCAGATCATGCCAGGCTGCCACATGCGCCTGCCATGGTTCGGAGGCTGGAGCGCCCTCCGTTTCACTGGTGAATAACCCGGTAATAAAGGCACGTTTTTCAAGACGATCCCACAGAAATGCGTGATCATAAAACCCGGCGGCAAAATCCGGTTCATCTGAAACACGATGATCCACCCTGATCTGTTCCAGAGCCTGCCCTAGCCCATAGCCTGCAAAACCAATCCATCCCCCATGAAATGGCAGGGCATAAGCACCCGTTTCGTCGTCCACCCGCATGGCGGCAGGCATGATGCGCCTCAGCCGAGCGAAGAGATCGGAGGGTGTAAAGGGAACGGCAGGTTCGGCATCCTGAATAATCAGACCGTTTTTCACGCTCAGAACATGGCGTGGCGCCGTGCAGAAAATCTGCCAGCGACTTCTGTCCACCACCGGACCACCGCTATCCAGAAACGCGCACCATGGAGCCTCCCCCCATGCGGCAAAAACCGTTTCCGGCTCCCGCCATGGCACTTCACGCGCCCATACGTGCACGCTCTTCATGCTCCCTTCGGGCTCCTGTGCGGAAAATCATAAAAAGCGCCTGAGGAGGAGATCAACGCCCAGTCCTCTCTGCCGTAGGCTTGCTGTCTTTCACGCCTGTTCTCTCACCTGAAAGGCGTGGTGCATTCGCCCAATACGCCGCGCTATAAACAGAGAGCCCCGACCCCATTTTTCTTGCTGGCGTCACACCTGCTCGACACGGGAAATACCCGGTAGTGTCTTCAGTTTTTGGCCCAGCAGAGGGGTCACGCGGTAGCCACCTTTCAAGCGCACTTCCACATCACAGGTTTCATCCAGCCCCGGCATCAACACAATGCGGCCGGGACCGCCGCGCTGTTCGTTCAGCAGGGCGCTCAGTTGGGCCAGCGCATCTTCCCGCTCCACCCACACGCGCATTTCGCTCGCACCCTGTGCCGCGGCCTGCTCCAGTTCCATAATATCACTGGCCGTAATACGCAGGGCTTCGCCTTCCAGTTTCAGGTCCGCTTTGACCAGAACCGCTGTGCCCGGCACCAGACTTTCCCGCACCCGACCGAGCACTTCAGAAAACACGGTCACTTCACACCCGCCAGAAGCATCAGACAAGCGCACCCATGCCATCTTGTTGCCCGTGCGCGTGGGGCGTTCTTTCTTGTCCACCACACATCCGGCAATGCTGACACGCCCTACCCCGGCCTCCGCCGCAGACAGAAGAGCTGACGATTTTGTTGCCCCCAACCGGCGCAGAACCGGGCCATAGGCGTCTAGCGGATGGGCCGTCATGTGAAAGCCAATGGCTTCTGCTTCCATGGCCAGCCGTTCAAACTCTGGCCAGTCGGAACCATCCACCATGCGCAGGGGCTCCACATCCCCACCACCGCCAAACAGGCCAATCTGGCCGGACGCAGCTTCCTGCGCCTGACTTTGCGCCCGCCGCAGAATGGTATCAGCAGAGCGGTACACACGCGCCCGGTTTTTATCCAGACACTCAAAGGCCCCCGCTTTGGCCAGATTTTCCATCTGCATGCGGTTGATCTGCTTCGGGTCCACCCGTGTGGCAAAATCCGTTATGTCCTTGAACGGTTTGTTGCCCCGTGCGGCAACAAGCGCCTCCATAGCGCTAAACCCCACCTTCTTGATGGCAGCCAGCGCGTAGCGAATACCGTTGGTACCATCAGGCAATGTCTCAACCGAGAAATCGGCTTCCGATTTATTAACATCCGGCGGCAACACCTTGATGCCCATACGCTCGGCTTCCTGCCGCAGGGCCGCCAGTTTTTCCGTGCGTTCCCGCGCCAAAGACATACAACCTGCAAGGAAGGCAACAGGATGGTTAGCCTTCATCCACGCCGTTTGGTAGGAAACAAGCGCGTATGCCGCCGCGTGAGATTTGTTAAAGCCGTAGTCAGCAAATTTTGCCATGAGGTCAAACACCTCAACGGCTTTGTCACGGTCAATGCCGCGTTTTACGGCCCCTTCCGTAAAGATTTCGCGCTGCGTATCCATTTCCGCACGGATCTTCTTACCCATGGCGCGACGCAGAAGGTCAGCACCACCAAGGCTGTAGCCCGCCATTTTCTGGGCAATCTGCATCACCTGTTCCTGATAGACCATAATGCCGTAGGTCTCTTCAAGAATATCGCGGATTTCCTCGTGCGGGGGCTCCCACGCCTCCCCATGTTTCCGGCGACAGTAATCGGGAATGTTCGCCATCGGCCCCGGACGATACAGCGCCACGGCGGCAATCAGGTCTTCCAGCCGGGTGGGACGCATCTGTTTAAGAACGTCGCGCATACCCGCGCCTTCAAACTGGAACACGCCTGCGGTGTCACCCTTGCTGAGCATTTCATACGTTGCAGGGTCATTCAGCGGAATGCGGCTGAGATCAACCTCAATACCCATTTTCTTGAGGAAACCAACGCCCCTTTGCAAAATGGTCAGGGTTGTCAGGCCCAGAAAGTCGAACTTGACCAGCCCGGCCTGTTCAACAAACTTCATGTTATACTGGGTGACCAGCATGTCACTCTTCGGGTCTCGGTAGAGTGGCACCAGTTCCACCAGTGGGCGGTCACCAATCACAACACCTGCGGCGTGTGTACTGGCGTGGCGGAAAAGCCCTTCAATCTGCTGGCCAATTTCCAGAAGCCTGCGCAGCGATTCATCGCTTTCACGCATTTCCTGCAATTTGGGCTCGCCCGCTATGGCTTCCTTCAGGGTAACAGGTTTGGCGGGGTTGTTGGGGATCAGTTCCGCAACGCGGTTGACCATGCCATATGGCAGCCCCAGCACACGCCCCACGTCACGCACCGCAGCACGGGCCTGCAATTTTCCGAACGTGATGATCTGCGCCACACGGTCCGCCCCGTATTCACGCCGCACATAGGCTATCACCTCGTCTCGCCGGTCCTGACAGAAGTCGATATCAAAGTCAGGCATGGACACACGTTCAGGATTCAGAAACCGTTCAAACAGCAGATTGAACGGCAGCGGATCAATATCCGTGATGGTCAACGCCCATGCGGCCAGAGAACCTGCACCCGACCCACGCCCCGGCCCCACCGGGATATCATGCGCCTTCCCCCACTGAATGAAGTCCGCAACGATCATGAAGTAACCGGGGAAGCCCATCTTGGAGATAATATCCAGCTCAAATGCCAGACGATCACTATATTTCTTGCGGGTTTCCTCATCCACATTCATGCCCGCAAGGCGTTTTTCCAGCCCTTCCCACGCCATGGCGCGCAGGGTTTCATCTTCCGTAGCCCCTTCACGCACCTTGGGGCAGATGGGCAGCAGCGGCTTGCGCGTTTCCACCTTCACGGCGCAGCGGCGAGCAATTTCCAGCGTGTTGTCACAGGCATCCGGCAGATCGGCAAACAGTTCCCGCATGACGGCAGGTGGCTTGAACCAGTGTTCCGGCGTCACGCGCCAGCGGTCACGCTCGGCCATGGTGCGGCCCTGCGCAATACAGATCAGCGCATCATGGGCTTCATACATTTCCGGCTTGGGGAAGAAACATTCATTGGTCGCCACCAGCGGCAGGCCGAACTGATTGGCCAGAGCCAGAACGCCGGGCTCCACGGCCTTTTCAATAGCAAGATTGTGGCGGTGCAGTTCCACAATCAGCCGATCATCAAACGCTTCATGCATCTGCGCCAGCCAGCGTTCGGCCTCTTCCTTCTGCCCTTCCGCCAGCATCTGGAACAGCGGGCCCCGTGTGCCGCCCGTAAACAGCATCAGCCCTTCCGATTTCTCGAACAGTGTCTCCAACTGCACAGTCGGGTCAGACGGATCAGATTCCTTGAACCCTTCGGAGGAGAGAAACTGAAGGTTGGTCAGCCCCACCTCGTTCTGGGCCAGAAGCACAATGGGCTCCGCCGGGCTGCCGGGTTTGTCATTCCGGGACGGCAGACCAACCTGACAGCCAATAATGGGCTGTATGCCGGATTTGGTGCAGTACTGTGAGAATTCCAACGCCCCGAACAGATTGCCCGAATCCGTAATGGCCACGGCAGGCATCTGCATGTCTTTCGCCATCCCCGCCAGTTCTGGCACACGAATGGCCCCCTGACTGAGGGAGTAAGCGGAATGAACACGGAGATGGACAAAATCAGCGTAAGACATCCTTTGGTCCTACCACAGCCCGCCCGAAATCTCACCTCTTGCAGGCCCCTATTTGGCACCCCATGCGGCCTCTTTTTTATGCACGCGGAAACCATGCGGAAGGGGAGACACCTGCGCCATTCCCCATGCGCTTCTCCTCCGGGCCCAATGTCGCCCGCCTACAGCCTTCTGTGACCGTGCGGGCTGACACAGCAGCCACAGAAAACAGAGCCAGCCCACTTTCTTCCGCCCTTGCAAGCTCTGCGGAGCAGCCATTCATCAGGCTCAAAAACCCGTGTGTTACGCTGCCCTGCCCTTGCCATGGCACGCCCCCTCCCCAAGGGTATGGACTTACAAAAACGTGACGGAGTACAAAAACGTGCAATATCGTCAGCTAGGCCGTTCCGGTCTGCTTGTGTCCGCCTTCACACTGGGAACCATGACCTTTGGCGGCAAAGGCACCTTCGCCAAGACCGGCAACACCGATGTAAAAGGTGCCTCCCGCCAGATTGACCAATGTCTGGATGCCGGGATCAACATGTTTGATACGGCGGACATCTATTCCTCGGGCGAATCAGAAATCATTCTGGGGCAGGCGCTCAAGGGCCGCACCAAGGAAGCGCTGGTAACCACCAAGGCCCGCTTCCGCACCAATGATGGACCAAATGGAGAGGGCTCTTCCCGCTATCATCTGATTGCCGCCTGTGAAGCCAGCCTGAAACGGCTGGGGCGTGATCACATTGATCTCTACTACCTGCATGAGTGGGATGGCATCACCCCGCTGGACGAAACGCTGGAAGCGCTGGATACGCTGACAAAAGCAGGCAAGATCCGCTACGCTGGTGTTTCAAACTTCTCCGGCTGGCATCTAATGAAGGCGCTCTCCATTGCTGAGCAGAACCGCCTGATCGCCCCGGTGGCCCAGCAGATTCACTATACCCTGCAAGCACGTGAAGCAGAGTATGAACTGCTGCCCATAGCGGTGGATAAATCCATTGGCGTGCAGGTCTGGAGCCCGCTGGCCGGGGGGCTTCTCTCGGGCAAATATCGGCGCAACAAGCCCATGCCAGAAGGGCGGCAGCTTGAAAACTGGGGCGAACCCCCGGTGCATGACAAGGAAAAGCTGTTTGATATTCTAGAAGTGCTGGTGGCTGTGGGGGAAGAACTGGGCGTCTCCGCCGCGCAGGTGGCACTGGCCTGGACCATGCATCGCCCGGCCATAACATCCGTGGTTATTGGTGCCCGCACGGATGAACAGCTTGCAGATAACCTGAAAGCTGCCAGCCTCACGCTTTCTGAAGATCAGATCAAACGGCTGGATGAGGCCAGCAAACCGCCGCTGCTTTATCCTTACTGGCATCAGGCCAGCACTGCCGCTGCCCGCCTGAGCCCCGCCGACCGCCTGCTTCTGGCGCCTTTTACAGAAAAGCCGTAAAACGCACGCATTGCGGGCCAACACGGGGTATGGAAAGCACGCCATCCTGCCCCGTGGCGGCCTTTTTCTTTATGTTCATCAGGACGCATTAATGAAGCTTGTCAAAACCAGACAGGAACTGGCTGATATTGTCACACAATGGCACCGTGCGGGCGAAACCATTGGCGTGGTGCCCACCATGGGCTCCCTGCATGCGGGCCATCTTGCCTTGGTCAAGGCGCTGGATGGCAAGGCCACCCGGCGTATTGTGACCATTTTTGTAAACCCCATCCAGTTCAACAATCCGGATGATTTTCACCTCTACCCCCGTGGGTTGGAGGCTGATGCCGCATTGCTGGAAGAAACGGGGGGCGTGGATATACTCTACGCGCCAGACGAGACACAGATTTACGCCCCGGGCTTTTCAACCCGCGTGGTTGTTTCCGGGCTGGACGCCATGCTGTGTGGGGGGGACCGGCCCGGCCATTTTGATGGCGTAGCCACTATTGTCACCAAACTGTTCATGCAAACCCGTGCAGATATCGCCGCTTTTGGTGAAAAAGATTTTCAGCAGCTCTGCATTGTGCGCCGTCTGGTGCAGGATCTGGATCTGCCTGTCTCCATTCTGCCCGTGCCCACCGTGCGTGAGGCTGACCAGCTTGCTCTTTCGTCCCGCAACAGGCGGCTAACGCCAGTTCAGCGAGCCCGCGCCGCCCACCTGCCCGCCAGCCTGCACACATGCATTGCGGAACTGAAGGCAGGGAAAAATTCGGAAACCTGCCTGAAAACCTGCTGGCAGGATCTGGAAGAAGCAGGCTTCACGGTGCATTACCTTGAACTGCGCTCCAGTAAAAATCTACAGGCCACACAGCCATCAGACCCTTCCGCACGCCTGTTTGTGGCTGCAAGCCTTGGCGATGTGCGGCTGATTGATAACATGCCCCTGTGCTGAGCCAATTCTGTTCCAGCCACCCCCAACCCCACCAAGAAAGCCCTTATTCATGACCATTACACGCCTTGAGCCCGAAGAACGCCTGACGGGTGCCGTTATTTACAACGGCCTTGTGCATCTGGCCGGACAGGTAGCCGATGATGCCTCGCTGGATGCCGAGGGCCAGATGGCCGATATTCTGGGGCAGGTGGACGCCCTGCTGGCCAAGGCTGGCACGGATAAAAGCCGCCTACTTTCTGTTCAGATCTTTCTGGCTGACATGAGCGATATGGCCGCCATGAACCGCGCCTGGGATGCATGGCTTGACCGCAACAACAAACCGGCCCGCGCAACTGTGGAAGCCAAACTGGCCAACCCCGCATGGCGCGTGGAACTGACAGGCATCGCCGCCCTGCGCTAAGCAGCAGGACCAAAAGGGGGCGGCTTTTCTGAAAGCTGCCTCCACCCCACGCAACCGCAACCGCAACCGCAACCGCAACCGCAACCGCAACCGCAACCGCAACCGCAACCGCAACCGCAACCGCAACCGCAACCGCAACCGCAACCGCAACCGCAACAAAGCGGCGGCTTTATTCGCCCACATGCAAGCATAATTTTATGCTAGACAAGGCAGTGCGTTCAAATTGTCAGGGGAAAATCTGGCTGGCTCCCGAAGTAGGACTCGAACCTACGACCCAGCGATTAACAGTCGCTTGCTCTACCAACTGAGCTATTCGGGATCAGCGAGGCACTGTATAACCGGGTTCCCGGCGGGTCGTAAACCCCCTTTTTTCATTTTTTTTCATTTCCGGTTTCCCTTGCAGGACGACACCCGGAAAAACACGGTGTAGGAAGGATTTCATGAGCATGAACGGATCTTCTTCCACCCCGGTTTTCCGCCGCCGTATTCTGTTAAGCAGCCTTGCGGGGCTGGCCGTGGCAGGGGGAGTGAGCGCCTATGAACTCCACCGCGCCAACCGTCCACCGCACAAACAACCCGACGGCCGTTACAGAAAGCTCACCATTGCGTGGCCGCATGCCACCACGGCCCCTGTGCTGGCTGTGGCGTATCAGAAAGATTTTTTTGCCCGCTACAGCTTGGAACTGGAAACCGCCGGGGACTTTCTGGATGGCTCTGAAGCACTGGATGCGCTGGAGCACGGCAAGGCCACTTATGCCGTTGCACCAGCCCTGACATGGCTGCCGCGCCTGCATGCGGGCCTGTCAGCCAGCCTTGTGCTGGGCATTCAGCCCGGCGTGTTCCGCCTGCTGGTGCGGCGTGGCTCCGGCGTGACCCGACTAGACCAGTTAATGAACCGCCCCGTAGGCGTGCCAGACCTGAATGCCGCGGATAAACTGTTCTTTGCCATCATGATGCGCCGCAAGGGCATTAACGCCATGTCTGGCGTGAACTGGAAAACCCTGCCTGCCGAAGAGCTTCTGGGGGCTTCACAGCGCAAGGAACTGGATGCCGTTGTGGCGCATGATCCGCTGGCGTGGCAGTTGCTCAACCAGAGTGATGGTCTGTTTGCGGAACTGGTCAGCAGCAACACCGGCCATTATGCGGACCGCACAAACCTGATTCTGGGTGTTAGCAACAGCGCTTTTGAAGAAGATCCGGATGCCGCAACGGCCCTGACCCTCGCCCTGCGGGACGCCGCAAAATGGACCAACACGCACCGGAGCGAAGCCGCAACCCTGGTGGCGGATGATACCCCGACCATGACGCCAGACAACGTGCTGGCCATGCTGAACAGTGAGCCAACAATCCGCCCCGTTACCGGCCACGCCCTGCGCGAACAGATGGCCCAGTATTGCGATGAACTGCAACTGATCTCTCTATTACCGGAAACCGAGAGCGCCGCGGATCTGGCAAAAACGTACACGCGCAACGTGTTGCGAGGGTAACAACCCTGCCGCAGCTTGCGGAGGCTAACGCGCTTCTTCCATTTCGGCAGAACGGGTAACTCTCGCTTTCCGCGAGCGCGGCAGGCGCAACTCGCTCGCCAGCACGCCCGCAACAATCAGCCCCGCCCCAACCATAGCGGAAGCAGGCAGAACCTCTCCCGCCATGCGTCCTACCAGCCCGGCCCATACGGGCTCGCCCGCATAAATAACGGTGGCTCTGGTAGGGGAAACGGTTTTCTGCGCCCAGTTCATGGCAAACTGGATAATGGCCGTCATGGCCCCAAGCCCAACAGCGGCGGCAACCCATGTCCAGGAAAAGGGCGGCACAGCCTCGCCTGCAAGCGGCATGGTGCAAAAGGCCAGCAGCCCCGCCACCAGAAGCTGCACCATGGTCACCCGGCGGCTATCCACGCCCGGCGCAAAGCGGCTGATCAGAATAATTTCCACGGCAATGGCCAATGCACACAACAGCGTGGAGATTTCTCCGGCACTGAACTGTAGGCCGGTGGCGGCACTCGGGCCTGTCAGCAGCACAAGCCCCACAAAGGCGCAGGCAACGCCAACCCAGCTCATGGCATGGGGCCTGCGGCGCAGGACCGCCCATTGCAGAAACGGAACCATTGGCACATACAATGCCGTAATAAAGGCGGACTGGCTGCTGGGAATGGTTTTCAGCCCCAGCGTTTGCAGACTGTAGCCCAGAAACACCGCCACCCCGATACAGGCCCCGGCCTTGACCTCATGCCGCCGGAATCCGCCCAGCGATTTATGGAACAGCACCACGGACATGATACCCGCCGTTATGAACCGTACCCCAACAAAAAAAAGCGGCCCGGTATGGCGCAGGGTGTTATGAATGATAAGGAACGTTGCCCCCCACAACATGGTAATGCCAATCAAAATCATCTCCTGACGAGAGAGCATCTTGACTGGCAGCTCAGAGGTGGGATGAATTCGGTTCATAGGTTTCAGCATATATGGGCACTATAATGCACAATCAAGCCCCGCGTTCCGATGTTCTTGCCCATGTCGGAACAAACCTCCGCCGTCTGCGCAAGGAAGCGGGCCTGAGCCAGGAAGCTCTGGCAGCGGCCTCTGGCATCAGCCGCCGCATGATTGTGAATCTGGAAACCGGCAACGCCAATATCAGTCTGGGCACGCTGGACCGCCTGGCGGAAGCCCTGAACACGTCCTTCCTGAAACTGGTCAGCAACCCCGAGCGTGAAATCCGGCGGCTGGAGGAAGTGATGTGGCGCGGCGTAGGGCCACAGAGCCAGGCCACATTGCTGGGGGCCGCCCCTGCCCGGCATGATACCCAGCTCTGGCTGTGGTCTCTGGAAGTAGGCGAGCGCTACACGGCTGATCCAGACCCGGAAGGCTGGCATGAAATGATTTTTGTGCTGCAAGGGACGTTGCGGCTGGATTTTGACACGGAAAGCCAGATTGTGCCGACCAATGACTTCACCATCTATAGCAGCGCCCAGAACTACGCCTATCAGAATGTCGGGAACAGCGTTTTGCGCTTTATCCGGTCTGTGTCGTCCTGATCTTCAGGTATCCGTCCAGTCTCTTACAATACAAACTAGCTTTAAAAGCAGTTCTTCATCCGCAAGCGCTACCTGCACTTGCGCGACCACAGTTCAAAACAAAGATGCCAATCAGTGCACATTCTTATTGCCACGCGCTGTAGCGTGAGTGACCACCCACTACTTTACAGTAATTGGGATTCTGCCTGCGCCCTGTTGTGGTTTCTCTTCTGCCGTCAGGCATTGCAACAAGGGCCGCATCTTGTGGTGTCGAAGAAAAAACCGCAGACATGGGTGCCCAGATGAGAGCGGTGGATAATCCTGAAACATGACAACTCGTGGGTGGAGCAGGCGCTTTGTGGATGACAATCTGGACAGAATGGACGCCTGTCAGACGGAAACCTCAGATGTAGGAAAAGCTCAAAAACTCTGCAGTTTCATTCTGCCAGAAAAGTAGAGATCGGCTTTCAGGGGGCATTGATTTGGCGGCAGTCAAGGATGACAGAGTTTCTGATCAGAACGTGTGGTGCGTTTATCCGTGCGCCCCTAATGTTGCTTGACCCATCAGATCAGTTTGATCCCCTCTTTATCTTTTAATTTGTCATAAAGCAGGCCATATTTCTTTTTATTCTTTTCCCATTTGTCCTCAAGTTCCTTGCCCAATTTTGCTGCAATCGGGCCAAGAACAGGAGGCTCCTTAACCCATTCTCCCCCAGTGGTGGAATTCCAGAGATGCTGGAAAGTCAGTCCAATCAGCCCGGATTTTTCAACCTCGTCTTTCAGGACATCTGTGCAAAGTCTCATGATCGGATCTTCATGAGGAATAAAAATAGCAGGTGCCTCTCTCAGTCGGCTCGGATCAAAAACCCATCGATTGACTTCAGACCACAAATTTAGTTTTTCAATCCCTATTCTTCCCTCAATCTTTCCCTTGACCGTGCAGTCATAGTGGGCAGTGCATTTGAACCACCAGTAAAGGCGTTCACCGACTTTGACGGGCCGGAACTCACCGCACGCCTCTATTAGATGCTGAAGCAGGGATTTTGCCGTTTCATCAAGAATAAATTCGTTACCCGCATAATAAGGGATAAAGTCCACATCTGTTGTGAATTTACTCAAGCGGATTGGATAGAGTTCCCAGTCTTCCAAAGCGATATCATTGGGGAAGACGGGTTGTCTTTTACCGTCCATTATTCTTGCTGCGGGTGAAATGCGACCGTATTGAAGATTACTGCTGACACGATAGACGTTTATTTCTGACATCGTAGATTTCTTTATCCGTTGGTAAGAATATCGGCACCCGAAATAACGTCCTGCAGCAGTTCTGTCTGTGCGTCGCCACTGTCCCTAGCAAGTTTTCTGCAAAATCTCGTAACGCACAAGGGATTATGGACTACCCAACCTCAAACCCGCCTGTTCGGGCTGCATCATTGGTAAGTTCATCAACACTTTCCGTGATTGAATTTATTTGACCAGAATAGTTTTTGAAAGCTCCGATCCCGCCATGAACCACTTGCTCGTGATAGGAGCGCAGCAGGATAGATGTATTTGCCAGAGCGTTACTGTTCAAATGTCATTTATCGACAGGAATACGTCTTGCCGGGTCAACACCCTTAAGAGTCAGAGAACAAGATGATGAACCTGTAGCTTGTCATCAGGTATATCCCCCGATCCAAGATTGCCTTTATCAGGAAGAACGGAATTATGCTGAAAGACAGCAGTTTCCACGTCCTTCCTAATATTTTTCTTCCAGTTTTTCTTCAGAAGGCTGTCCAGAACAGCTTAGTGCAGATCGTCCACAAACCGGGCAATGCGGGTGCAGGCTTCTTTCAGGTCTTCATCACGGGTGGCGCAGGAAAGGCGCAGATAGGGAGACAGCCCAAACGCTGAACCAGGAACCGTGGCCACATGCGCTTCTTCCAGCAAAGCCACTGCAAAATCATGGTCGGTTTCAAGCCGGGTTCCGCCTGCTGTTGTGCGGCCAAGGCAACCCGCCACACCCGGATAGGCATAAAATGCCCCTTCCGGCATGGCGCAGGTCAAGCCGGGCACAGCACGTAAAGCCTCAACTACCATCTTACGGCGGCGGCTGTATGTTTCGGCCATGGTGCGCACCAGATCAGCCGGACCATCCAGCGCGGCGGCAGCGGCGGCCTGTGCAATGGTACAGATGCCGGATGTGGCGTTTCCCTGCACACCGCGCATGGCGGCAATCAGATCTTTCGGGCCACCGGCAAAGCCTACGCGCCAGCCGGTCATGGCATAGGCTTTGGAGACACCATTCAACGTGATGGTGCGGTCTTTCAGATCGGGCGCTACGGCCGCAATCGATGCCGACTGCACGCCATCAAAAACCAGATGTTCATAGATCTCATCAGACAGGATCCATACATCCGGGTATTGCCGCAGCACCTCTGCCACGGCGTGCAGATCAGCCTGTTCACACACCGCGCCGGTAGGGTTGTTTGGGAAGTTCAGCACCACCCAGCGCGTGCGGGGGGTCATGGCCGCAGCCAGCGCCTCGGCTTTCAGGCGAAAGCCATCTTCTTCCCGACAGGGCGCATAGACCGGCACACCGCCAAACATGCGGGCAATAAGCGGATAACTCACCCAATAAGGGGCGGGTACCACCACTTCATCCCCATCATTCAGGGTGGCCATGAAGGCGTTGAAAATAACCTGTTTGCCACCGTTGGAGACCATGATCTCGTCCGGGGCATAGTCCAGCCCGTTCTCGCGGCTGAACTTGCGGGCAACTGCCGCCTTCAGCGCCGGGGTGCCATCAACTGGCGGATATTTGGTCTGCCCGGCCAGCGCTGCCTGATGCGCAGCCTCCACCACGGCGGCTGGCGTGGGAAAATCCGGTTCCCCCAACGCCAGAGAAATCACCTGTTTGCCTTCTGCCCGCAGGGCACGGGCGCGCCGCGCCATTTCAATGGTGGCAGGCGCGGGCAGCCCTTGCATCCGGCGGGCAAAAGAGCGGACCATGCTTACACAAGCCCCGCGCAGAACCGCTGGATGCGCGCGCAGGCTTCCCGCAGGCTTTCCGTATCCGTGGCATAGGAAATCCGCATATGGCCCGGATACATGAAGGCGGAGCCATGCACGGCAGCCACCCCTTCTTCTTCCAGCAGAGCCGTTACGAACGCTTCATCCGTATCCAGCTTGTGGCCACCGGCAGAGGTCTTGCCCAGACAGCCTTCCAGAGACGGAAACACGTAAAACGCGCCTTCCGGCTTGTCACACTGCAAGCCTTTTGCCTGATTGAGCATGGACACCACCAGATCACGCCGGCCCTGATAGGTTGTCACCATCTCGCCAATAAAGTTCTGCGGGCCGGTCAGCGCTTCAACCGCAGCGGCCTGTGCAATGGAGCACGCGTTGGAGGTGGATTGCCCCTGCAACTTGTTCATGGCCTTGGTCATTTCCACCGGCGCGCCAGAGAACCCAATGCGCCAGCCGGTCATGGCATAGGCCTTTGAAACACCGTTCATGGTCACGGTGCGGGCGCGCAGGCGGGGTTCCACTTCCACAAATGTGGCGGGACGGAAACCATCATACGCCAGCTTGGCGTAAATATCGTCCGTAAAGACCCACACATGCGGGTGGCGCAGCAGCACATCACACAGCGGCCGCAGGTCTTCAGCAGAATAAGCTGCCCCCGTGGGGTTGCACGGGGAGTTCAGGAAGAACCATTTGGTGCGCGGCGTAATGGCGGCTTCCAGTTCCTCAGCGGTCAGCTTGAAGCCGTTTTCACGCTTGCAGGGCACAATCACCGGCACGCCTTCCGCCAGCGTGACAATATCGGGGTAGGACACCCAGCATGGAGCCGGAATAATGGCTTCATCCCCAGGGTTCAGGGAAGCCATCATGGCGTTGTAGATCACCTGCTTGCCGCCGGTGGAAACAATCACTTCCTCGGGCGTGTAATCCAGCCCGCTATCCATGCGGAAGCGTTCCGCCACGGCCTTGCGCAGTTCGGGGGTGCCCGCAACGTCGGTGTAGCGGGTTTTGCCGTCTTCAATCGCCTTCATGGCGGCGCGGGCAATATTGTCCGGGGTGCGGAAATCCGGCTCTCCGGCTGAAAGGCTGATAATATCCCGACCTTCCGCCTTCAGCGCGCGGGCCTTGGTCGAAATAACAATCGTCTGACTGGGGCTGATCCTGTTCAGACGGTCAGCGACAATGCTCATGATTTCCACACTTCCTGACTCAATTTTTCATTCTCGCCGCCTCAGGCGGCCGAAGCATGATGGGAGATGATTCCAAAAATCCCGCTTCGCGCGGCACAGTAATGCGCTTCTGCCTCCGGCGGAACCGGAGAAAGGCCTTTCTGCCATGATTTTTACGTAAGGCGCGGCTCTTCTCGCGTTGCCCCGGCTTTTTTCAGGTGGAGCAACCTGCAAACACCGCCATGGCCCGCACGGCTTCCGGTGTCATGCCCGCTACGCGCATCTCCCGCACAGACGCCGCACCATCCCGTTTGGACAGCCGCCGCCCCTGCGCATCACATAAAAGCGGATGAAACACATAAGTGGGCGTGCGCCACCCCATAAGCGCCTGCAACAGCCGGTGCAGGTCCGTGGCCGGGCGCAAATCCTCCCCCCGTGCCACCAACGTGACACCCTGCATGGCATCATCATGCGTGACACAAAGGTGATAAGACGCAGGCACATCCCGACGCGCCAACACGACATCGCCAAACAATTCCGGCGTGCAGACCACCCGGCCCCGGTCCAGATCTTCATAAACCAGCGGCCATACGGAACGCGTCATCTGAAAATGGTCCTGCTCAGTGCCGCCAGTGCGCGCCTGTTGCTGCCCCTCGCCCCACCTCTGCGTTCGCTCTGATGCATGCGGAGAATGCCCGCACTGTGATCGTGCGGGAAGTGCTTCTGCTTCTGCTTCTGCTTCTGCTTCTGCTTCTGCTTCTGCTTCTGCTTCTGCTTCTGCTTCTGCTTCTGCTTCTGCTTCTGCTTCTGCTTCTGCTTCTGCTTCTGCTTCTGCTTCTGCTTCTGCTTCTGCTTCTGCTTCTGCTTCTGCTTCTGCTTCTGCTTCTGCTTCCAGGCTGGCTTTTTCACGCACCAAGGCAAGCGCTTTTTCCATATCCAGCCGCAGAACGTGTGGCTTGCCCTCCGCCAGACGCCGTGCCCGTTCCGGCCCGCTGAGGTGACGGCAGGTTCCGGGATAGAGCAGACTGCCATCCGGGGCAGTATGTGGGGCGGAGAACATCCCCGCCTGTTCCCGTGCGATTTTCGAGCGGGTGCAAAAGCACGGATACAACACCCCCAGCCGGTCAAGCTCCGCCAGAGTGCGGGCATAAGCGGACATACGGGCCGACTGATATAGCACTGCGCCATCCGGCTTCAGGCCCAACCAGTCCAGATCTTTCAGAATGGCGGTAGCGTATTCAGCGCGGCAGCGTTGCGGGTCAATATCCTCCATCCGCACCAGCCAGCGGCCGCCCGGCTTTGCGTATCGCCACCCGAACAAAGCCGACGCCACATGGCCAAGATGTAGGAACCCGGTTGGACTCGGTGCAAAACGGGTGACCCACATTCACACTTTCCCCTTTACAGTCTGCAACAATCCCTTCCCACCAAAATGCCGTTTGAAAAGCCGGTGTCTGAAGGCCGATGATCGCCCTCCGGGGCTGAAAAACCAGATGTGCCAGCAGGGTGGCTGACATCGAAACGACACACCAAGACAATCAGCCACCAACACACCTGCCCGACTACCCTGACAAATTTTTCAAACAGCCTCCAGATGACGCCAATAGAGAAATAATACTGTTTTATGAAATACTTGCGCGTTTTCTTGCTGCAAGCCCGGTTATCTGCAATACTGTTGACACAAAGTGATCTCGACGACGCACCTCCAACGGCGTTCCGCTCAGAGTTTATAACGCCAGTGTTGAAGCTGCGCCCTCACGAGAAACAGGGAGGCGGGTTTTGGCTGATGGCAGTACGCTGAATTTTCCGGCACTGGTCCTTAATGCGGATTTTCGTCCGCTCTCTTACTTTCCGCTCTCGCTCTGGTCCTGGCAGGACACAATGAAGGCCGTGTGTCTGGACCGGGTTTCTGTATTGAGCGAATATGATGCTGAAGTTCATTCCCCCCACCGCACCTTCCGCCTCCCCAGCGTTATTGCGCTGAAAGACTACGTTCCAGCCGCCCGGAAACCAGCTTTTACCCGCTTCAATGTTTTCCTGCGGGATAATTTTTCCTGCCAGTATTGCGGTGACAAATTCCCCACACATGATCTGACGTTTGACCACGTGATTCCGCGCTGCAAAGGTGGACGCACCACATGGGAAAACGTGGTAACGGCCTGCGGTGTCTGTAATCTGCGCAAAGGCCCGCATCTGCCGCATGTTATTGGTATGCTGCCCCGCGCACGGCCTGCACGGCCTACATCATGGCAGTTACAGGATAACGGGCGCGCTTTCCCGCCAAACTATCTGCACGAAAGCTGGCGTGATTACCTGTATTGGGACACGGAACTGGAAAGCTAGGGCAACAGCCCAACCGCCTTTCGGCGCTTATTTGGTATAGCTGTAACCGTATTCATCCGCCTGCTTTTGCAGGTCTGGCGCATCTTTCAGGTTCAGGGGCAGCGGGTGTGCGTTTTTCTCACCCAACACCAGATTATGGTTGCTCATACGCTGGCAGGTATTGGCTGCAAGCGGAAAGCTGAGAAACATGGGGCCCTTCATCTGCTTGCGCAGGCAGGACACATCCGTATCCAGCAGCGGCACCCGTCCAATTTCAGAAGAACAGCCGCCCAGCAGCGCCAATCCACCCAGCATCATGCCAAGGCCGAGGGTCTTTTTTGCTCGCATTCCCACCAAACTCACCATTTCCGTGCGCCATGGGGCTTTTGCCCCAGCCTTACCGGCGTCACATTGCCACGCCTGCTGCACGCAGCATAGAGCACCGGCTGGCACATCCCCCCCGTGCACACCGCATGACATGTCATGCCCAAGGAGGACTTTACTGCACCGGATGTTATCCGCACGTTCTGGCCCCATAATGGGAGCCACAATGCATCAGCTTACGTCGTACCCGGCACCTCGAATGGCGTTCTGTAGGGAAGACGTTCCAGCCCGCTGAGGGTCATACTGAATTTTCACTTCTCCTGTTGCCAGATTAACATCCGTATCCTGCACCCCATCCACGGCGGCCAGCGCGCGCTTGATGGCAGAAACACACCCGTCGCAGGACATTCCTTCGACAATGAAACTTGCCGTAGCCATAAGTCCATTCGCCTCCCATTTTGTCATGACTGCATGCAGCATACCGCACTTATTGGCCTGCCTAAAGCGGGGTCCTTACTTTCATCCCCTGTGCGCCGTGCCACAGGTGCGATAAAACCAGCCTATGCAGAAAATTCGCTCTGTTTCCCCATCGGCTTCCGCGCTTCCGTCTGCCTGGCGAGATACCGCGCCCCACCGGCTGATGCTCACAGCTTTGCTGAACATGCTGGATAACGCGCTGCTCACCACAGACAGCGCCACCCGCACACTGGAACAATGGTGCCGCACCCATCACCTTGCCGGAGGCACGCCTGCCGCACCCGCTGTCAGAGCAATTCTTGTGGATACCCCCCAGCGCCCCTGCCCAGATAGTTTACGTGTGCATCTGGCCCTTCCCGCACAAGGAGAGAAGGCTCTGCGCTATCGGCATGTGCGGTTGATGTGCGGCAGTCTGGTGCTATCCGACGCAGAAAACTGGTATCTGCCTGAGCGCCTGACGGCAAAGATGAACACAGAGCTGGAAACCACAGACACCCCATTCGGGCGTGCCATTGCAGATCTCGCATTCACCCGGCAGTTGGTGGTGGCAGAACGGCTGTGGTCTCCCCTGCCACAGGGATGGGAAAACACCCCTATCCCCGCCGGGACAGGCGAGACTCTGGATATGCCACCGCAAACCCTGCGCCATCAGGCCGTGCTGCATCAGCCCGATGGGTTGCCACTCAGCGCCGTGATTGAAACCTATACCAGCGCGGCCTTTCACTTTCCGCCGCCTGACATGCCGGACGACCAGACTAAAAACTGACCGCACCCCGTCTGATCGTCTGATCGTCTGATCGTCTGATCGTCTGATCGTCTGATCGTCTGATCGTCTGATCGTCTGATCGTCTGATCGTCTGATCGTCTGATCGTCTGATCGTCTGATCGTCTGAAGCGTGCTGACTAGACCGGGGCCTGTGTCAACAGGCTCCGGCAGGTCTCAGATGGCAGTTTCGTTTTCCGTTCAGACGTTTTCGCCCATCCGGGTTTCGTCCACAAATTTTTCTGTCTTGTCATCCAGCGCACGGGTTTTGCGTCCACCGGGGCCGTGCACATACAGATCCTTGCGGTCGATGGATTTCACCACGTCGGGCTGGATCGGCATCAGGTAACGGGCCTTGCGCATATGGTCGGCAAGCTGAAGCTTGGGATTGAAGACCGAATTGAACTTCCACAGCATTTTGACAAAGTTGGTCTGCCCCTTCAGGAGCAGCCGTCCGGCAATGCCTGCGGTATCCTTGAGCGCCTGCCACCCCATATGCTTGGTGTTGAGCACCTGCTGGGTTTTCACCAGTTCCTCATAAAACTCAGGCAGTGGCAGCTTGGTGGGCAGAACAGCGTGCTGAATATCAAACAGGCGATAGTCACGCGTGGTCAGGCGGCGCGCTTCCCTGTGCCAGATTTCCGTGCCCGGATAGGGGGTGGTGACGGAAATATTCACAATTTCCGGAATTTCCAGACACCACTGGCGCACGGCTTCAAAGCGGCTACGGTCCCAATCGGGGTCAGCAATAATGTTGATCGCCACAATCAGACCCAGTGAACGGGCGTAATCCAGCGCTTCAAAATTCTTGTCGAGAGAGACGCGTTTGCGGAACTGCTTCAGCCCTTCCTCATCCACCGCTTCCATGCCGATGAAGATGTAGGAAAGACCAATTTCGCTCCAGACCTTGAACACTTCTTTGTTGCGCAGCAGCACGTCTGCACGGGTTTCAAGGTAGTATTCTTTCTTGATGCCGCGTTTCTTGATCTCATTGGCAATGGCCATGCCGTGCTCTTCATGCACAAAGGCCACGTCATCCACAATGAAGATACCTGGCTCCTTGATTTCCTCCAGTTCGTCCGCAATCACCTGTGGGCTGGCAGTGCGGTAGGAGCGACCATAGAAGGTCCAGGCGGAACAGAATGTGCAGTCCCACGGGCAGCCACGCGCAAATTCGATAGACGCCGCCGGATCAAGCGTGCCGATAAAATACTTGTTGCGGTGCCGCAGAAGATCACGCGCAGGGCGGATATCATCAAGGGATTTGACAAAAGTGGGCGGCGGGCCTTCCCCATCCATGGTGACCACACCGGGCACTTCCAGAATATCCGTACCGTCTTCCACCGCCTTCAGCAGCGTGCCAACGGATGCGTCACCCTCCCCTTTCAGGATACAGTTGACCGCCCCTTCAGACAGCGCCAGCACATCCCGCGCGATAAAGGAGACGGAGTGCCCTCCAATGAACTGGAAAATATTGGGATAATGCAGGCGCGTTGCGCGGCAGAGATCAATAATTTCCGGTACATTGGCCAGATAACTGCCTGAAAAACAAACCGCATCAGGCTGGAAATCATGCACCAGCTTCCAGTAATCCTTATGGGTCTCAACCTGTAGATCAATAATCCGGACATCGTGCCCGGCATCACGCGCCGCCCCGGCCACCAGTTCCAGGCCAAGAGGTTCGAGCCTGAGAAACACTTTTGTGTACATCAGAGCACTGGGATGAACCGCCAGAACTTTCATGCCATTCCTTTCGGTAGCGGCAGATGCAAACGCAGCATCGGGCCGAATGTGTCAGCAAGAGTTGAAGGCGCAAACTATAAACTATTCGCCTGCGGGAACATGGAGACAACCTGCCATCACCCATGCATCTGACGGCCACCTTGCTGAAGGGTGTATCAAAAAAGACAATAATGCCTTGATTTGAAAGATTTTACTTTTGGCCGCCTTATAAAACGCACGCGCCGATCCGTGGATGCATGTCACTTATAACTTCTGCGTGCAGCACAGGCCCAAAAACAGAACAGGCCCGCACCTGGCATCCTGACGCATCATGCGCAGAATGCCCGGCCGGGCCTGTTGCTGAACCGTGCCTGCGCCCTGTTCAGGGCATCAGGCGCGGTGCCTCAATTCTTCTCAGGGAAGAATTTCGGTTTCCGCAAAGAAGAAGCGGATTTCGTTGGCAGCGTTTTCTGCGCTGTCAGAACCGTGCACGGAGTTTGCTTCAATGCTTTCAGCAAACTGAGCGCGGATGGTGCTGGCTTCGGCCTTTTTCGGGTCCGTAGCGCCCATCACTTCGCGGTTTTTGGCAACGGCGTTTTCGCCTTCCAGAACCTGCAGCACAACCGGGCCGGAGATCATGAAGGACACCAGATCGTTGTAGAACGGGCGTTCCTTGTGCACAGCGTAGAAAGCGCCAGCCTGGGCCGGGGTCAGCTGCACGCGCTTCTGAGCCACAATTTTCAGGCCAGCGTCTTCAAACACGGCGTTGATCTTGCCGGTCAGGTTGCGGCGGGTTGCGTCGGGCTTAATGATGGAAAGAGTGCGTTCTGTCGCCATCTTGGGTTCTCCTCTGTGGTTCAGCCGCCAGAAACGCGGCCTTTCAGCCTGCTCCTCTAGAGCATATTCGCGCAGGCTGGTAGGTACTTCCCTCATCAAACGACACTTGCAGCAGAAACGAGAGCCCCGTTGAGTCTTCTTGTCATCTCAGACCTTACCCTCCGCATTGCAGGCCGCACCCTGCTTGATCAGGCTGACCTCTCCATAGAGCCAGGCCGCAAGGTTGGGCTTGTGGGGCGCAACGGAGCCGGAAAATCCACCCTACTGGCCGCCATTGCGGGCGATATTGCGCCAGATGGCGGGGAAATCCGCCTCTCTGCCCGCGCGCGCATGGCCCGGGTGAAGCAGGAAGCCCCGGCCGATGGTGCCTCGCTGATCGAGACGGTTCTGGCCGGAGACACCGAGCGCACGGCCCTGTTGACCGAGGCTGAAACCGCAACAGACCCCGTGCGCATTGCCGAAATTCACGAACGCCTGCGCGCCATCGGGGCGGAGAGCGCCCCTGCCCGGGCGGCTTCTGTTCTGGCGGGGCTTGGGTTTAACGCAGAAGCCCAGCTTCGCCCTGTATCAGACTTTTCGGGCGGCTGGCGGATGCGTGTGTCTCTGGCTACGGCCCTGTTTCTGGAGCCCGACCTGCTGCTGCTGGACGAACCAACCAACCATCTGGACCTTGAAGCCACCCTCTGGCTGGAAACATGGCTGATCCGATTCGCCGGTGCGGCACTGATTGTCAGCCATGATCGCGGCCTTCTGGATTCGTGCGTGGATGCCATTGCCCATCTGGACAAAGGCAAACTGACCCTGACCCCCGGCGGATACGAGAATTTTGTACGAATCCGCACCGAGCACGCCCTGCAACAAGCCCGGCAGGCAGAAAAAATTGCGGCCCAGCGGGCCCATATGCAGTCCTTTGTAGACCGCTTCCGCGCCAAGGCCACCAAAGCCCGGCAGGCACAGGCACGGCTGAAAGCGCTTGAAAAACTGCCCGCCATTGAAGCCGTGGTGGAAGATGCGCCCACCCGCTTTGCCTTCCCGGAGCCGGAACAGCTTCCGCCCCCCATGCTGACCATGAACCGCGTGAGTGTGGGCTATGGCGGCAAGCCTGTGCTCTCCAACATCTCGCTGCGGCTGGATATGGAAGACCGTATTGCTCTGCTAGGTGCCAACGGTAACGGGAAATCCACCTTCGCCAAACTGGTGGCGGGGCGACTTGAACCGCTCTCAGGCACGCTGGAACGCAATCCGCGATTGAAGATCGGCTATTTTGCCCAGCATCAGGCCGAAGAACTGGTGCTGAACGATACCCCGATAGACCACATGGCTCGCGCCCTGCCCAAAGCGCTGCCCCCCGTTATCCGTGCCCAGCTTGCCCGCTTCGGGCTGGATGCGGACCGGGCGGAAACCCCTGTGCGCGACCTCTCGGGTGGTGAAAAAGCCCGGCTGCTGCTGGCGCTGGCCACACGGGATGCGCCCCAGCTGCTGATTCTGGACGAACCGACCAACCATCTTGATCTGGATGCGCGAGATGCGCTGGTACGTGCCCTTTCTGAATTTGAAGGCGCCGTGCTGCTTATCAGCCATGATCCGCATCTGGTGGAACTGGTGGCGGACCGCCTGTGGCTGGTAGCAGATGGCAAGGTGACGCCTTTTGAAGGCGACATGGCGGAATACAAAAGCTGGCTGATTGAACAGAACCGCTCCGCCAACCGCAGCGCCAAACAGCAGGACACAGCCTCCCAGCAAAGCCGGAAGGATGACAGGCGCGAACGCGCGGAGGCCCGCAAGGCGCAGGCCCCCCTGCGCAAGATCATCAAGGATGCCGAATCCCGGCTGGCCAAACTGGCCACCGAACGCGCCAAGATAGAAGCATCGCTGGCAGACCCCGCCCTTTATACGGATGGCAAGGCAGAAGACGTCACCCGCCTGAACACCCGGCTGGCCGCCATTGGCAAGGAACAGGCAGAGGTTGAAGAACGCTGGCTGGAAGCCGAAGCGGAACTGGAAGCCGCCAACGCTGAGGAAGACTGAAAAAGCAGGCAAAGCCGCCCCTGCGCCGGGGGGCGGCCCGGCTGCTCAGCTTCCGTGCCCCCTACTCACCTTTAATATAGAGCCGGTTTACTATGTAGCCGGTCTTCTTACGTCCGTTTTCCGTCCGTCTGGCGATTCCTTTGCCTGTATCGGGCGCGCATCTTGTCAGGGTCTGCCCCCCGCACACCGTCCCGCTACAACAGGCCCGCCACAACAGGGACGCAGAAAATTCCTTGAAGTGTCTGCTCTTTCCCGCCAGACATTTCCGCACTGGTTTTGGGAATATATCCCGCAAATTGTTTCAAAAACGACACTCCTTTACGGAATATATGACTTTATTACAGTCCGTAATGCACCCAAGGCGCCTGTTCTGCCGTTGTGTGACCTACGCCTTATTGTGAAAGAGCTTCTTTTTATGACGTCCGACCCTACTTCTTCCACTGTAGATACTGCGGCAGACCCTGCGACCCTCCCCTCCGATCCTGATAACAGCCCCTCCGCGTGGCTGGGCAGCATCACGCATATTCTGCGTCTGGCGGTGGCTCTTACCGTCATTGCCCTGACTGTCTGGCTGCTTGGCGATGTTCTGACCGTTATTTTTGCCGCAACATTGTTTGCGGTGGTGCTGCATGGGCTGTCCCGTATTCTCGTCAAACACCTGCATCTGCGGTACGGGTGGGCACTTTCTGCCGTCACGCTCGGGTTGATCGGGGCCGTTGTTCTTCTGATCTGGGGCAGTGGTCCCGCTATTGTCAGTGAAGCCTCCCGCCTGCAGGACGCGCTGCACCAGCAGGAATCTTCTCTTCGCGCCACGCTGGAGAGCAACCCCACCGGCCAGATGATCCTGAACTATCTGCCCTCATCCCTTGGCGGAAAGCAGGGCGGCGGTAGCAGTCTGGCGTCCATCGGCTCCCGCATTGCAGGCTCCATGACGGGCATTGTGGGCTCTGCCTTTGGTGTATTGGGCACCATTGTGGTGATTCTGATCGCGGGCCTGTATTTTGCCATGTCTCCCACCCTCTATGCCAACGGCGCGCTCCGGCTGGTGCCCGTTCCCCAGCGCCCCCGCGCAAAAGCATTGATGCTGCGTGCTGGCCAGAGCCTGTGGGCCTGGGTGGCCGGACAATCTCTGGACATGCTGGTGGTGGGCACATTATCCGGCATCGGGCTGTGGTTTATCGGGGTGCCGCTGGCGCTGGCGCTGGGCGTGCTGGCAGGGCTGTGCAACTTCATCCCGTATATCGGAGCGATCATGGGGGCGGTGCCGGCCCTGTTGCTGGCACTTTCTCTGGGCACGCGTGAAACCATCATGGTGGCTGCGCTTTATAGCGTAATCCAGTTTGTTGAAGGTAATATTCTAGCCCCCGTCATCCAGCGCCACGCGGTGCAGATGCCTCCGGCCATTACCATTCTGTCCCAGACCTTGTTCGGGGCCATTCTCGGCTTTCCCGGTCTGATCTTTGCCTCGCCTCTTACTGCCGCACTTCTTGCCATTTTTGACGGCCTCACGCCGCCGTTAGCAGATGACGAACGCGTATAGAAACGTTATCGTGACACTGGAGTAGGAACACCGTAATAATTTGGTAATTCGTTCCGGAGTCAAAGTTCAGGTAATGCGCATTCTTGTTATTGAAGATGACCTCACGGTCAGTAATTTTGTCGCGAAAGGCTTATCAGAGGCCGGACATCTGGTAGAGCAGGCTGACAACGGCAAAGATGGTCTTGCGCTGGCCATCAGTGAGAAATTCGATATCGTCATTCTGGACCGTCTGCTTCCCAATGGGGTGGACGGTCTGCATCTTCTCAAAACCCTGCGTGGGCAAGGCAACCTGACTCCGGTGCTTATGCTCTCCGCCCTGGCAGAGGTGGAAGACAAGGTGGCTGGCCTGAAGGCCGGAGCGGATGACTATGTCACCAAACCTTTCTCCTTTGCTGAGCTTGAAGCCCGCGTTGAGGCGCTGGTGCGCCGCAGCAGAAACGAGATCCAACCCCAGACCCGCCTGAGTGTGGGGGATCTGGAAATTGATCTGCTCTCCCGCGGTGTCAAACGGGCCGGGCAAAGGGTAGACCTTCAGCCGCGTGAATTCCGGCTGCTGGAATTTCTGATGCGCCACACCGGGCAGGTGGTCACCCGTACCATGCTGCTGGAAGGCGTGTGGGATTACCATTTTGACCCGCAAACCAACGTAATTGACGTGCATGTTTCCCGCCTGCGGCAGAAAATAGACAAGCCGTTCGGGCGGCCTCTGGTGCATACCATCCGCAATGCTGGCTACATGCTTCAGGAATAGTCTTTTCTACAAAAGAAGCTGGTCCTACCCCGGAACGGGGCGTTAATCCGTCCTGTTTTTGCAACCTACTCGCATGTGCGGAGCCTTCACCCCGAAGGTTCCGCACCGCTCTCCCGCCGCACACCCATGAGCCGAAGCCCGAGGAAAAGCTTTCTTCGCGTGCGGCATTAAAAGCGCTCTCTCTGGCCCTCATCCCACGTCCCAAAAGGACGGAGAGGTTATGCCCACGAGCCAGCCGAATCGCTCAGCGGCATCCGTATTTTCGGCACCTCTTTCTGCCTCTTCTCATCCTGCTTTTTGAAAGAAGCCGTAAAAAAGGCGGCTCTCACAGATTTCCGCCACGGATTTCCTGTAGGGTCAGACCTGAAGACAATTTCAGCACCCGGCGGCCAAGGCTGGCGTGGAAGATACGCTTTCATGCTGTCTGTAATTGTGCCTATGCCGCGTTTTAATAAGGACAAGAGTGCATGAGCCGCATCTTTTCTCTCCGTCACGCAGCGCCAATTGCCTGCGCCATGGCCGTGTTCAGCATCGGTGCGGCGCACGCCCAGAACGCCAAGCCAGAGGACACCTACACCAAACTGGACCTGACAGGCACCGGTTCAATAAAGGCGGCACCTGATCAGCTTACGGCCAGTTTCCGGGCCCAGAGCCGCGATAACAGTGCTGCAACGGCCCAGCAGGCCGTTAACAAACAGGTGCAGAAAGCCGCTGAGCTCGCGCAAAAAGCCGATGGCGTGACTGCCGCCATTCTGCATTATTCAGTTTCCGAAATTCGGGGCGAAAAAGACAAAAGTGCACCCTCGTGGGCGGCCAGCCAGACCATGACCTTCACTGCGGCGGATGGCAAAACCCTGCTTCCCCTCACTGGGCAGCTTCAGGCCAATGGGCTGCTGCTGGAAGGGCTGGAATGGTCTCTTTCCCCCGAGAAACAGAAAACTCTCCAGCTTGAAGCCGAAAAAGCTGCCGTCGCTGATCTGAAAAAACAGGCCGAAACACTGGCAACCTCACTTGGGCTGCATGTGGTGCGCTTTGCCACCGTGTCTGTATCTGGCACGCCATTTCCGCGCCCCGTCTTCATGTCCGCCATGATAGCCCGCGCTGAAGTTGCCCCCGCACCGCCTCCGCCGCCATCCAGCACCATGGAGACGCAAACCGTTCGGGCCTCCGCCAACGCCACTGTGCTTCTCGCACCCTAAACAAACGGACCAACGGGCTGGCGCATGACAGCCAGCCCTCTCCCTCCTGTCAGCCAAACATCTTCCCACGCTCCGGCCTTTATCCAGCGTGGAAACTGCTTCCCGATGGCCCCCAACCTGCTAGGCTTACGAAGCATCCTCAAAGTGGGGAAGCGAGGACTGACCGAGCATTCCCAAGGCCGAAAGAAGGTCACTATGCCGCTGCGCTGAAATACATCAGGACACAAACACAGCACAGACAGGCATAAACAAGAAGGTAAGATTAAGCTGGGCGATTTCTGAACCAGCCCCTTCCCTCTTCACCCGGCCTGCACCACGTCACCTTCTCAATTTTTGGCTTTTGGCTTTTGGCTTTTGGCTTTTGGCTTTTGGCTTTTGGCTTTTGGCTTTTGGCTTTTGGCTTTTGGCTTTTGGCTTTTGGCTTTTGGCTTTTGGCTTTTGGCTTTTGGCTTTTGGCTTTTGGCTTTTGGCTTTTGGCTTTTGGCTTTTGGCTTTTGGCTTTTGGCTTTTGGCTTTTGGCTGCACCACGCACGATCCAGCCAGCGTGCCAAACGAAAAAAAGCGCGTTGTGCATATAATCTGCACAACGCGCTTTTCTTTAATCTCAGTCAGACACGTGCCTGAAGCGGCTATCCCGAATACCGTTGACCTCGCCCCTTTTTGAGGCCAGCCCTCCTGATCCGGGAGCTTCAGGCACCTCCCTACACCCTGTTACCGTGGTGCGAGCACCATGATCATCTGGCGGTTTTCAAGGCGCGGCATCTGCTCCACCTTGGCCAGTTCATCCATTTCCGTGCGGATACGCTCAAGAACCTTGATCCCCAGTTCCTGATGCGCCATTTCACGCCCACGGAAGCGGAGGGTCACCTTGACCTTATCGCCATCCCCCAGGAAGCTTTTCACGGAACGCATCTTAACCTGGTAGTCATTTTCGTCGATATTCGGACGAACCTTGACTTCCTTGATTTCGATAACCTTCTGCTTCTTGCGGGCTTCGTTGCGCTTTTTCTGCTGCTCGTACTTGAACTTCCCGTAATCCAGAATCTTGGCAACGGGCGGCTCAGCGTTCGGGCTGATTTCAAGAAGATCAAGCCCAACGCCGTAAGCACGCGCAAGCGCATCACGGGTGGTCAATACACCGGCCATCTCGCCGTTTTCGTCAATCAGACGAACCTGCGGTACACGGATCTCCTCGTTAACACGTGGTCCCTCGCGGGTGGGCGGCGCGGGAATAGGGGGTCTGGCTATGGTCAGCTCCTGTCATGGATTCAATAAACAAACAAAAGCACCCGCTTGGGTGCTTCCGCTCTGCACAGTATTATGTGCGCAATTCCGGGGCATTTATCAAGCGTGTCCGCGCAGAAAACGCCGTCATCCCTGCCTTGTTCCAGATCGCACCCTGGTTTTTACATTTTTTTGCGCATATCCGGCGGTGTGGCCTCTGCGGCAAGACGGGTAACGGCCTCATCAAAGCCCAGATTTTCCTGATCCGTGCTGCCCAGCCGCCGCATAGCCACGGTGCGCTGCTCTGCCTCACGCCGGCCAACAACCAGAATAACCGGCACACGCGCCACACTGTGCTCGCGAATCTTGGCGTTGATCTTGTCGTTCCGCACGTCAGCCTCAGCCGCCAGACCAGCCTCCCGAAGGGCGGCTGTCACTTCCTCGGCATAGGGTGCGGCATCACTCACAATGGAGGCCACCACAACCTGCACAGGTGCCAGCCACAGCGGGAAGCGCCCCGCATGCTGTTCGATCAGGATACCAAGGAACCGCTCAAAGGACCCCAGAATGGCGCGATGCAGCATGACCGGGCGGTGCCGCGCGGAGTCCTCACCGATATAGCTGGCATCGAGTCGTTCCGGCAGAACCAGATCGACCTGCAAGGTGCCGCACTGCCAGTCCCGCCCAATGGCATCACGCAGCACAAATTCCAGCTTCGGCCCATAGAACGCGCCTTCACCGGGGTTATATTCATAGTCCACGCCAGCCACGGTGCAGGCTTCTTTCAGCGCGCTTTCCGCCTTGTCCCACGTGGCGTCACTTCCGGCCCGCTGTTCAGGGCGATCAGCAAACTTCACGCGCACATGTTCAAAGCCCAGATCCTTGTAAACCGCATGCAGCATGTGCACGAACTTTACAGTTTCATCAGCAATCTGGTCTTCGGTGCAGAAGATATGGGCGTCATCCTGCGTAAAGCCACGCACACGCATCAGGCCGTGCAGCGCGCCTGAAGGTTCATACCGGTGGCAGGCCCCAAATTCCGCCATGCGCAAGGGCAGTTCACGGTAGGACCGCAGGCCATGGCGGAAAATCTGCACATGGCACGGGCAGTTCATGGGCTTGAGGGCGAGTGTCTTGTCCTCATCCTCAACCGTGGCCACAAACATGTGGTGGCGGTATTTGTCCCAGTGGCCGGAGGCCTCCCACAGGGCGCGGTCCACCAGTTGCGGCGTGCGCACTTCCTGATAGCCGTTGCGGGTCTGGGCCCGACGCATATAGTCCTGCAAAGCGGAATACAGACGCCAGCCCTTGGCGTGCCAGAAAATCTGGCCCACGGCTTCTTCCTGAAAATGGAACAGATCCATTTCCCGCCCAATGCGGCGGTGGTCGCGCCGTTCAGCTTCTTCAAGCTGGTGCAGGTGTGCATCCAGTTCCTTCTGGTCACGCCACGCCGTGCCGTAGATGCGGGTCAGCATGGGGTTGCGATGGTCCCCACGCCAATAGGCCCCGGCCACCTTCATGAGCTTGAAAGCGGTGCCCACATCCTTGGTGGAGCGCAGGTGCGGCCCACGGCACAGATCCAGCCATTCGCCCTGACGGTAGATGGAAATATCTTCATCTTCCGGCAGATCACGGATCAGTTCGGCTTTGAAGCGCTCGCCTTTTTCTTCAAAGAAGGCAATGGCTTTATCCCGTGGCCACACTTCCCGCACAAACGGTTCCGCGTTGGCCACAATTTCCTTCATCCGCGCTTCAATGGCGGCAAAATCTTCCGGGCTGAACGGCTCGTTGCGGTAAAAATCGTAATAGAAACCGTTTTCAATGGACGGCCCGATGGTGACCTGAGTTCCGGGGAACAGGGACTGCACAGCCTCCGCCAGCACGTGGGCCGCGTCATGCCGGATCATTTCCAGCGATTCCGGGTCCTTGCGGGTAATGAAGCGGATGGATGCGTCCTGTTCAATCGGACGGCTGATATCCTGCAACGCCCCATTTACTTCCATGGCAAGCGCCGCCTTGGCCAGACCGGGGCCGATTGACCCGGCGATGGTCGTGCCCGTTACCGGCCCGTCAAAACTGCGAACGGATCCGTCGGGCAAGGTGATGGCAGGCATGGAAGAACTCCAGAATACTGAAAAGATGAAAAAAACGTTCAGAAACCGTCTGATACACCCGCAACCGGCGGCAGGGAGAGGGCTTGGGGGCTGAAAGGACGGATTCTGAAAGCCCGATGCGAAACACCGGGACAAAAAGCCAACGCATTCAGACGCAAAAAGCCCCGCCAGACCACGCTGACAGGTGTCTCAAACAAGCCTCTTAATGACGCCACGCGAGCGCGGCTGCAACCCTATCAACAGAAAGTAGAGCCAGATCGCGCACAGAAAGCACACAAACCTGCCCCGGCGCGGCCCCTAAAGGCGCGGTAAGGGCCGGATTGCTCTCGGCAGAGAACAGCACCACACAACGGCACCCCATCAGGGCGGCCACATGCATGGGGCCAGTATCATTCCCCACTGCCACTGCGGCACGGCCCAGAACACCGGCCAGATCGGGCAGGCTGGTCTGGCCGGTCAGATCAAGGGCTTGCGGGCATAACTGGTGGATCATTTCGGCAAGCGGTTTATCCGCCGCGCCCCCCACCACCACGGGCAGAAGCCCCTGCGCCACCATTTTCTGCGCCAGTTCTCCGTAACGGCGCGCAGGCCAACGCTTGGCAGGCCGATGCGGCGCAGCTCCGGGCACCAGCACAGCGTAAGGGGATGGAAGATGCGGCCCTCTTCCGGCCAGCCAGCTTACATCCGGCTGCACAGGCATATCCTCAATCCCGGCCATGCGCAACTGATCACGCTGGCGGGCGCGCGTGTGCATGTCATCCCGCCATGGATTGGCATGAGCCAGTGCGGCGCGCGCCACATGGCCTGACCACTCCGGCCGGCCCGCCAGCCAGAAATACCGGGCCGTGCGGCCAGAGGTCTGAAGATCATAAACCCGATCATACCCGCGCAACTGCCCGCGCAGGGCCATGACCCCTTTCAGGTTGCGCCAGCGGGAACGGGCATCCACCTCGACCGCGTCAAACCACGGCGCGAGCCTGCCCAATTCTGCAAACGGTCGCGTGGTCAGGAGCGTGATATGAGCACCCGGGTGCGCCTGCCGAATGGCCTGAAACGGACCAAAGCTCTGCACAAAATCTCCCAGCGCGCCTAGCCGGATCACCAGAATGCGCTCTGGCTCCGTCTTCTGTGGCCCGCCCCGCATGACACCCTGCCCTTGCGTTTTCACGGAGACTCCGCATCCGCAGCATCAGGGTCTGCCGCCAGCACAGCCAGATCCTGCCGGGCCAGATCGGCCTCGTGCCCATCCGGGGCCAGATCGAGCACACGCTGCCAGTCTGTCCGTGCGCCCACGGCATCGCCCACCTGCTCGCGGATGATCCCTTCCTCAAGCAGGGCAGCAGGGTTTTCTGGCGCACGGGCAAGGGCACGGGCCACATGCTCCCGCGCCTTGTCCAACTGGCCGCATCGCCGCTCGGCCGAGGCAAGAAGCACATAAGCCTCTGCTCCCGCTGTGGGGGTATGCGCCACCAGTGCGCCCAGTTCCGCCACCACCGCCTGCGGGTTGTTCAGTTCCAGCAAGGCCCGCGCCTTGGCCACACTCAGCGCCTCATCTCCGGGGCGAATGGCAAGGGCGTAATCCGCCACCCGCACTGCATTCTGCGGCATCCCGGCGGCAAGCCACGCATCCACGGCTTCTACCGCCATGATGGCCCGCACACTGGCCGAACTATCCGGCCCGGAAAATGGCTCCTTGGTCACCAGATCATCCAGTTCCTGCGCGGCTGTCTGCTCATCCCCCAGTTCAATCAGCGCCAGAGCATGGCAGTGCCGGGCTGCGCGATCTCCCCCATGGTGCAGCCAGTCCTGCGCGTAATCCCGTGCGCCAAACGGATCTTCCCCCACCATGGCCAGACACGCGTCAGCCGTCCATGCAGCCGCTGCATGCCCTGCCCCGGTAGAGGCGGAGCGGTCACCTGCCTGCCCCGGAGACGCCGCACGAGGTTGTTCATGAACATGGAGGGTGCTGAGGGTTTTATCCGCCTGCGGCAGGGCGCGGGCTGGCTGGGCCACCAGCAACAGCCCCAACCCCAACGGCACGCACAAGGCCGAACCACGCACGGAAAAAGACAAATCAGACATCACACCCGCCATAGGGAAACAAGCCTGCGTACCGGTCAACCCGCAACTTGGCAACGCAGGCACACTGCGGAGTGGTCTGTGGCGTGAAAACCATGCTAACAGCCGAACATGACTAATCCGCCATCTTCTCCCGTTATCCTGCAAATCCTGCCTACGCTGAATCAGGGTGGGGTAGAACGGGGCACGCTGGAAATGGCGGATGCCATCACCCAGGCCGGGGCAAAAGCGGTGGTTGTCAGCGCCGGGGGGCGGCTGGTGCCCGCGCTGGAGCGGCTGGGGGCCACGCATATCATGCTGCCAACCTGTGGCAGCAAGAACCCGCTTATTATCATGCGCAATGCCCGCCATCTGGCACGCATCATACAGGAGCATCAGGTCTCTCTTGTTCATGCCCGCTCCCGCGCGCCAGCCTGGGTGGCACGGCTGGCGTGCCGCCGCACGGACACACCGTTTGTCACCACCTGGCATGGCGTGCATGCCAACTCTTTTCCCGGCAAGAAACGCTATAACGCCGTTCTGGCCGCAGGGGACCGTGTGATCGCCATCAGCCGCCATATCGGCCAGCGGCTGGCGGAGGAGTATCATGTGGGGCCAGACCGGCTGCGCGTTATTCCCCGTGGCGCGGATATCCGGCAGTTCAGCCCGGAAGCCGTAAGCGGCCAACGTGTCCATACCCTCAGCGAGGCATGGGCGCTTCCGCCAGATACGCCCGTTATTCTGATGCCCGGCCGGCTGACGGAGTGGAAAGGCCAGCGGTTTCTGCTTGATGCCCTCGCCCGCCTGAAAAAACAGACCTCAACCCTGCCGTGGTATTGCGTGTTTGCAGGCTCCTGCCCCGCCAAAAGCAGCTACGGGCAGGAACTGGCCACCTATGCCGAGACGCTGGGCCTTGCCGAACAGGTGCGTTTTGCTGGCCATTGTCAGGACATGCCAGCGGCCCTCGCACTGTCAACCGCTGTGGTCATTCCGTCCCTGCGGCCCGAACCCTTCGGGCGTGTGGTGGTAGAGGCCCAGGCCATGTGCCGCCCGGTGATTGTCACCAGCCATGGTGCCGCGCTGGAAACCGTGCAGCACGGCATGACGGGCCTGAGTGTGCCGCCCGGTGATACCGAGGCCCTGGCAGATGCGCTGTCCGCCGTGCTGCATGCCACGCCAGAAGGACGGCTGGCCATGGGGCAAGCCGCCCGCGCCATGGTGCTGGAACACTACACCACCCTGACCATGCAGACCGCCACCCTTGCCGTATATGATGACATTCTGGGCACCTGCCTGGCTGAACAGTTCGCCCTCCATGTGGCGGAAGCCCAGTGGCAGGCGGAAGCGGAGAAAAATGCGTTCCCCCTCCTTCACCCCACCGCCGTTGCAGGATAAGGAAAACCCTTTGTTTTCCGCACAATCAGCCTTGGGGCGACTGCCATGACCTTCAGCCCGATCCCGGCCCAGCCGCCCTTGCCTGCTGCACAGGATGTTCCGACCCGCATTGCCTTCATGGCCGCCCCCACCGAGGCCGCGCGCCATGAATTTGACCGTCTGGCCCGCCAGTATGGCAACGTGCACCCCGGCGAGGCCGAAGTGATTGTGTGCCTGGGGGGCGATGGCTTCATGCTGGAAACCCTGCGCGTGGTGCTGGAAGAAAACCTGAAGGTGCCGGTGTATGGCATGAACTGCGGCTCCGTCGGGTTTCTGATGAACCCCATGCTGGAGGAAGATCTGCCCCAGCGGCTGGCCACCACCCAAGCGGCCCAGTTGCACCCGTTGCGCATGAAGGCCACGCAGGTTTCTGGCGAGGTTTTTGAAGCCCTTGCCCTGAATGATGTGTTCCTGTTCCGCCAGACACGGCAGGCTGCCAAACTGCGGGTGGATGTGGATGGCATGGTGCGCATGCCCGAACTGATCTGTGATGGCGCACTGGTGGCCACGCCTGCAGGCTCCACCGCCTATAACCTTTCCGCCCATGGGCCCATTGTGCCATTGGCGGGCAATATGCTGCCGCTAACCCCCATCTGCCCGTTCCGCCCCCGGCGCTGGCGGGGCGCGCTACTGCCCTCTACCGCGCATGTGGGCTTCACCATTCTGGAACATGAGAAACGGCCCGTTGCCGCCGTGGCAGATTCGATCGAGATCCGGGATGTTGTGTCCGTTCATGTGCATGAAGATCGGAGTTTGGCCGTAACCGTGCTGTTTGACCCCGGCCAGACCCTTTCTGAACGCATTACGGCCGAGCAGTTCTCAGCCTGATGCCGCATATTCGCCCCTTTGCGGGCGGAAAATGCGTTCACCCATTCCACCCGGCCTCTTTTCTGGTTTAGTCTTGCCCGTAATGCAGAGCACCCTTCTCCCATCGCCGCGTCTCGCTGCGCTGTGCGCCCTCCTCCTGCTGCCCGCCGCTGGCGCGCAGGCTCAGGTTGTCACCAATTCTCAGGCGCTGGATGCTCTGGGCGGCGCCCCCGCACAGCAGGCCGCCCCCGCGACCAAAACACCGCAGGCTCCGGCGCGTCCCTCCGCCGGGCACCGGCCTGTGGCGCAAAAGCCGGTCATGCAGCCGCCACTCACCAGCGCCCCTGCAGCACCATCCCAGCAGACGGCTCCGGCTACGGCAGGCACCCAGTCATCCGGCCGCACCAACAGCAGTTCGGTCTCCAAAACCACCCAGCCTGCCCAGCCGCAGACCACACCCTCAACTGGCACTGGCACTGGCACGCAAGGCCACGCTGCCTCACCGGGACACACAAGTTCCTCTGTTCCAAACAGCGGGCAGGCGACCGGAGCAACCACCGCGCAACCAGCGGCAGGACGGACAACAGGGCAGAGCGCCACACAAGCAGGCAAGCCTAGCAACGGCGATGTACCGCCCTCACCCACCATTCCGCCTGCGCCACCGCCGGAACCCACCCTGACCCCGGCCCCGCCGGATATCGAGATCCACCCCTTCCCCGTGCCGCCGCAGCCTGCGGTTGATCTGAACGCAAAGGGTGCGGTCACCACTATTCCCGGCGGCGTAAGGCTGACCTTTGCGCCGGGCTCTTCCGCCCTGAACCCGGAGACCCATCAGGCCATTCTGGCGTTTGGGCAGCGTCTGTCTGACAAACCCCATGTCCGCGCACTGATTGATGTTTACAGCTCCGGCGCTGCGGATGATCCCTCCCTGCCGCGCCGCATGGCGCTGGCGCGCGGGCTGGCGGCCCGCAGCGTGCTGATGAATGGCGGCACGCCCTCCACCCGTATCTATCTCCGTGTGATTGGTGTGCCCAAAACACCCGCTCCGGATGGCGTGCAGGATTACATGGACATTTATCAATCTGACGCCGTCCCCTGACGATTCCCCTCTAAAAATCGGAACCGAAGAGCATGACCCGTCCTACACAGTATCTGTTCAGAATGATCGGGTTCCTCGTCTGCGTGGCGCTTGTGGCCGCCACGCTCTGGCGGCCCCTGCGGGATGCCTTCTTCAGCAACCCTCTGCTTGACGGCCTGATTCTGGGCATTCTGGCCGTGGGCGTGGGCTGGAACATGATGATGGTCCGCCGCCTGATGCCGGAAGTGCGGTGGGTGGAAACCATCCGCCAGTCCCGCGCCGGGCTGACAACTGCCCCCGCACCCCGCCTGCTGGTGCCACTGGCCACAGCGCTGGGCTCCCGTCCTGATCATCGCGGGCAACCCATTGCGCTCTCCACACCGGCCATGCAGGCCGTGCTCGATTCCGTCTCCGGCAGGCTGGATGAAGGGCGTGAAGTCTCCCGTTACATGACGGGCCTGCTGATCTTTCTGGGCCTTTTGGGCACCTTCTATGGCCTGTTGCTGACAGTGGCCGCCATTGCCGATGTAATTGCGGGCATGTCCGTTGGCAGTGGGGATCTGGACGCCATGTTCGGGCAGCTTAAAACCGGGCTGGCCAAACCGCTGCACGGCATGAGCACGGCGTTTTCCGGCTCTCTGTTCGGGTTGGCGAGTGCATTAGTGCTTGGGTTTCTGGACCTGACGGCAGGACAGGCCCAGAACCGCTTTTTCAACGAACTGGAAGAATGGCTGGCCGAACAGA
Source organism: Acetobacter senegalensis (assembly GCF_001499615.1). Classification (NCBI taxonomy): domain Bacteria; kingdom Pseudomonadati; phylum Pseudomonadota; class Alphaproteobacteria; order Acetobacterales; family Acetobacteraceae; genus Acetobacter; species Acetobacter senegalensis. The sequence goes on from NZ_LN606600.1 coordinate 672,272, forward strand.
CCCGCTTTGGCGCGACAGGCTCCGCATCGGCCCCCGCCACGGAAGGCGGTGCGCCCATTCCCGCCTATATTCAGGCCCTGCTTGAACAGACAGCGGAAAATCTGGAATCCCTGCAAAATCTGGTGCGGGTGAGTGAAGCCCGGCGCGAGAAGGAAAGCGCTGTTCTAAGCAAACTGTCTGACCGGCTGGAAGGCACGGCCACCCAGACGGAGACCCTGCACAATATTGAACGCCTGCTGCAAATACTGGTGCAGACTTCAGAAGAAGGCCGCACCCGCATGACAGCGGATTTGCGGAATGATCTGCGCGTGCTGGCCCGCACCATTGCGGCCGCGGCCGATAACGCGCCTCATACCCCGAAAGCACCCTGACCATGGCCCGCCGCCGCAGAAAACTGCATGCCGGCCTGGATGCATGGCCCGGTTATGTGGATGCCCTTTCCACCCTGTTGATGGTGGTTATTTTTGTGCTGCTGGTGTTTGTGATGGGGCAGACCCTGCTCTCCGCAGCGCTCAACCGGCGTGAGCATGTGCTGGAAAAGCTGGAGGGACAGGCAGCCGAACTCTCCCGCCAGCTTGATACGGAACACGCCCGCAACCATGCGCTGAGCGATACCGTAACCGGCCTGCAAACCCAGCACCAGAAAGATGCCTCAGCCCTGGCCGCTGATGCCGCCGCCATTGAAAACGCCAAAAAAACAGCCGATGCCGCCACGGCCCTGACCGTGGCCGATCAGGCACGCATCACCCAGTTGGATGATACGCTGACAGACCTCAACGCTCGCCTGGCCGCCTTGGGTGAGGCGCTTGATGTCTCGCAAAAAAACGTGCAGGCGCGTGATGCCAAAATTACGGATCTGGCCGCAAAACTGAATACGGCACTGGCGAACAAGGTGACGGAACTCAGCCGTTATCGTTCGGAATTTTTTGGCCGCCTGCGGGATATCCTGCACAACCAAAAGGGCGTGCATGTGGTGGGAGACCGCTTTGTCTTCCAAAGCGAGGTGCTCTTTCCCGTTGGTAGTGCTGATCTTTCTGCTGAGGGCAGGAAGGAAATCACCACGCTGGCGCATACGCTCAAAGAGGTGACAGCCCATATCCCGGCAGATATCCCATGGATTCTGCGTGTGGATGGCCATGCAGACCGGCAGCCCATTCACACTGCCTTCCCCAGCAACTGGGAGCTTTCAAGTGCGCGCGCCATTACCGTGGTCAAGCTGCTGGTGGCGGAAGGGATTGACCCGCACCGTCTGGCGGCCACCGGCTTTGCGGACTACCAGCCGCTCGACGCCCAGAACACGCCAGAAGCCTACGCCCGCAACCGCCGTATTGAATTCCGCCTGACAGACCGCTGAGAAGCGGCCTGCACATGCAGGAACGGATGCCAACAGGCAGAACCCGCCGCAAAGAGCGTTAGCCCAAACAGCCTGTTAGTCGTCTCTGCCTCCAACACACACGAGGCAGAGGCATAAAATAAAGTTTTCACACAGTTCTTTCGCGCATCTGGTATTTCAACAGGATACACACTCAACAGTGTCCTTATCTCTGAGCCAGAATAGGTTTTTTATGAGATCCCTTTCAAAGCGCACCGTTATTACAGCTGTTCTTTCAGTCACCACCCTTTTCAGCACCGGCATGGGCCTTCATTCCTCCGCAGCATGGGGGCAAGCCGCCACGCCGCCGCCAGCCGCATCATCCTCCTGCCCTGTCGCTGCGCACATGCCCTCTGCCCCAGAACTCAAGGACATTGCCCGCACGGCCACAGACCGGGGGTTTTTATGGCAGGTGACCAGCGACGGTCATTCCTCTTGGTTGTATGGCACCATACATGCGGCCAAGCTGAACTGGGCCTTTCCCGGCCCCCTCATACGGGCAGCCCTCCGCCAGAGCGACACCATTGCCGTGGAGCTCTCCCTGTCTGATCCCGCCACCTTGCAGGTATTACGCGATAAAGAAGACCCTGCCCGCCTTCAACATCTTGTTGAAACACACCGCAAGGCCCGGCTGGATGAGATTGCCGCACAGCAATGCCTGCCGCCTCATGCGTTTGATGCGCTTGCCACAGGAATGGAAGCTGCCGCTCTTGTTTCCCTCAGTGGCCGCAAGGATGGGATTTATCCTGATTACGCCATTGATTCCGTCATACAGGGATATGCCCGTTCCGTACACAAACCCATTGTGCCGCTTGAAACAGCCACTGCCCAGCGGCAGTTACTGCTTGGGACCACCGCAGCAGAAGAAGATGCCCTGATTGATGACGCCCTGCATGATCTCAGCTCTGATACAGGCCGTAAGGAGCTATTGGCCATAGCCACCATGTGGGCCAACAGTGACCTGAACAAACTTGAGCATTATCGGGAGTGGTGTGACTGCTTGAAGACCACGCAGGAAAAAGCCCATACCAAAGCCATGCTGGATGACCGCAATATAGAAATGGCAAAGAAAATCATCCAGATGCACACCAGCGGCCATAAGCTGTTTGTGGCGGTCGGTGCCCTGCATATGAGCGGCCCTAACGGCCTGCCCGCCCTGTTGAGCAAGGAAGGGTTCAAGGTCACGCAGATAGTACCCGCACCATCAGCGACAGCAAGCCAGCTTTAAAGGCCATATGGAGAATCAGCGCGTCAGAACCGCGAGGGATTTCGAGTCTGAAAAGGCGGATTTGATCAGATGCTGCGGGTCTGGCTGGACGAAAATCCAGTGCGTTCAGCCGCAAAAGGACCCGCTTCATACTCCCCTGAAAGACGCTTCACGCTGTCTTTCAGATTTTCAGGAGAGCGTTTCTTCAATCAGCTTGCGGGCTTCCGTGGCCAGAACGTCCACACGCTCGTTTTCCGGCACGCCGGAATGGCCTTTCACCCAGTGCCAGGACACATCATGCTGTTTGGCGGCATCCAGCAGCCTGCGCCATAAATCCATATTGGCAACCGGATCACCCGAAGCATTGCGCCAGTTGCGACGCACCCAGCCCGTGTGCCAGCGGGTAATGCCGTTGCGCACATATTCGCTGTCCGTGTGCAGGCGCACCACACAGGGGCGCTTCAACGCTTCCAGCGCCTCGGCTGCGGCGGTCAGTTCCATGCGGTTGTTGGTGGTTTCCGCCTCCCCGCCTGAAAGCTCCCGCTCCGTGCCCTTGAAGCGCAGCAGCACACCCCAGCCGCCAGGGCCTGGGTTCGGGCGGCACCCGCCATCCGTCCAGATTTCCACCACATCTTGCGTGGCTTCTGGCGCATTTGCCGGTGCGTTTTCAGACGCCATATCCATCCACATTCTCCGTCGCCAGATGGAAGCGTAGCCGCTTGAGGTAATCCAGCGGGTCTTTGGGGGTTACCAGCGCATCCGCCGGGGTATTGATCCAGTCGTACAGCCGCGTCAGCAAAAAGCGCATGGCGGCACCCCGGGCCAGAACAGGCAGGGCCGCAAGTTCCGGCGCGCTTAACGGCCGAATATCCTGATATCCCTGCAAAAGCTGGCGGGCAAACGTCACGTTAAAGGAGCCATCTACCTCAAAGCACCAGGCGTTCAGGCAGATGGCAATATCGTAGGCCAGAATATCCGTGCAGGCGAAATAGAAATCAATCAGGCCGGAAACGCTATCATGCAGAAAGAACACGTTATCCGGGAACAGATCAGCATGAATCTGCCCGCGCGGCAGGTCCGGGTTGCCGTCACGGCCCGGCCAGAGGGGCAGAATATGGGCAAAAGCGGCATCAAGCTCTGCCTCCAGCCCCCGCTGAACGGTTTCTGCCCCACTGCGGCAGGAATTCAGCAATGGCTGCCACGCCGCAGGCCCAAGGCTGTTGTGCCGCACGGGAGCGTAGCTGCGTCCGGCCTCATGCAGTTGGGCCAGCGCCCGCCCCAATGGGCGACAATGGCAGGTGCGGACCTTACGGGGCCACACGCCGGGCAGAAAAGTGGTAATGGCGGCAGGACGGCCCGCCAGTGTTTTCAGAGTGGTGCCTGTTTTATCTGCCACAGGTTGCGGGCAGGTCACCCCCTGCACCGCCAGATGCTGCATCAGGCCGAGAAACCAGGGAAGTTCACGCACATTCACCCGCTTTTCATACAGGGTGAGAATAAAATCCCCCTGTGTGGTGCGCAGTTGAAAGTTGCTGTTTTCCACCCCTTCGGCAATGCCCCGGAAGGCAACCAGCCCCCCGATGGCATAGTCAGCAAGAAACGCCTCAAGCGCCTCGTCACTCACATCCGTGTAAACGGCCATATAGCAGCAGCAGCCTCTTTTTAACCGAGCGGGGCCGGCAGACGGAAGGTCACGTTTTCTTCCTTCACCGTGCGTTCATCAATGCACAGCGTGTACCGCTTGGCCAGTTCCGCCACCATTTCCTGCACCAGCGCTTCCGGCGCGGAAGCCCCGGCCGTAATGCCCAGCGTGTCCACGCCTTCCAGCACGGACCAGTCCAGCGCGTTCAGGCGCGGCACCAGCAGCGCACGGGTAGCGCCAGAACGTTCCGCCACTTCCCGCAACCGCTGAGAGTTGGAGGAGTTGGGAGAGCCGATCACGATCACCAGATCACATTCCGGCGCAATGGCCTTCACGGCTTCCTGGCGGTTGGTGGTGGCGTAGCAGATATCCTCACGCCGGGGGCCTTCAATCAGCGGGAACCGCTCACGCAGGATATCCACAATTTCCGCCGTATCATCAACGGAAAGGGTGGTCTGGGTGATAAAGGCCAGACGGGAAGGATCAGCAGGCTGCACGCTGCGGGCTTCATCCGCATCATTGATCAGCGTCACGGCACCCGGCGGCAACTGGCCCATGGTGCCCACCACTTCCGGGTGGCCCGCATGGCCAATCATCAGAATATGGCGGCTTTCCGGGCCACCACCGGCAAAGTGGCGCTCCGCTTCACGATGCACCTTGGACACCAGCGGACATGTGGCATCCAGATACAGCAGATTGCGGCGCTCAGCTTCAGCCGGAACGGTCTTGGGCACACCATGGGCGGAGAACACAACATGGCCATCGGGCGGAACCTCATCCAGTTCCTCCACAAAAATGGCGCCCTGGGCTTCCAGCTCTTCCACCACCGTGCGGTTGTGAACAATTTCATGCCGGACATATACCGGCGCGCCATAACGGCGGATGGCTTCCTCAACCACACGGATGGCGCGATCGACCCCGGCGCAGAACCCGCGCGGGCCAGCCAGAAGCACTTTAAGAGATTTGCCATGAGAGGCCGTGGCGGTCTCTGCTGTGGCAAGGGTTTGAGTTTGATCGGGCATGGTGTTCCCCAAACTTGCGGCGGACGGTATAGAAGAAGTGGCTATGACAAAGCATATTGAAAAAAGGCTATGCCCGAAACCCGGAGAAGGCACGGTAACCGTGCGCATGGCCTACGCAAAGCGCGGGGCGGATGCAAGCCGTTTTCGGGCATCGGAGCCCCACGTTTGATAGGTGTGTCTGTCTTTAGTCCTTTTTTGGTCCTGTTTTCTGCCTGTTCAACCCTTTAACTGATGAGCCCGGATTCGCACATGCCGCATGACCTTTCCCACCCACACCGCCTGCTACCGCGCGTTGCGCTGTCCGGCTTTGTGGCACTTGGCCTGCTGACCGCACTGGCCGGATGTGGAGATGAAGAAAGCCAGTCCGTCTCATTCGCGCCCAGCTGCCCGCTGACCCATATCCCCCCGAAGCGGCGGATTACTACCAGTATGAAGGCAAAACCTTTACCTTCCCGCATCTGGTCACACGTGCCAGCATTCTGAAGTTGCAGGGTGATTGTCTGGCCGCAGGCCGCAAGGACCTGCAAACCCGAATCGCGCTGCGGTTTGTGGTCAGCCGTGGCATGGCCGCGCATGATGGCACGGTCACCCTGCCGTGGTTCATTGCCGTGGTGCATGGCGATAAAATTGTAAACAAGCACGTGTTCCACCACACGTTCCAGTTCCCGGCCAATCTGTCCAGTTACACCACAGATACGCATGTGGTGACGGTTGATCTGCCCATTCCGCCCAAGAACACGGAATCCGACTACCGCTTTGAAGTGGGCTTCCAGTTGACCAAGGACCAACTGGATTACAATGAAACACACCTGAAAAAAGTGGACTATCAGGCCTACTAAGGCCCAATACCACCAAACCGTACCCTGCCTGAAAAAGGAGGATACGGTTTGCTGCTGTGCCTGAACACGCCCCTCCTGCCGCCAACGCCAACAAGAACGCCCTGATCTTCCCTCTATTGTGGGACAGGGCAATAGGGCGATAGGGCGATAGGGCGATAGGGCGATAGGGCGATAGGGCGATAGGGCGATAGGGCGATCCGCTAGGGTTTATGCGCGTGGCAAGCAAGCCAACAGTGCGCCCCATCAGCAGATAAATATCCCCGGAAGAGAAGCCTCTCCCTCACAAAAAAAGAGCGCCCTTACAGAGCGCTCTTTCCTCACCATTCTCTGATGAAATCACTCAGAGATCGTTGATTTTCCCTTTGACTGTGCCTTTGGCGTTTTCGGCCTCGCCTTTGAGCTTCTGCGCTTTGCCCTTGATTTCAAGCTCCTTGTCGTTGGTCACTTTCCCAACGCCTTCCTTCACAGAGCCCACAACCTTGTCAGCGGCACCTTTTACTTTGTCAGAAAACTCACCCATGGATGCTCTCCTCAATACTGGTGGGGCTGATCAAACCAGCCCCTTCATGGATGATAACGCGCCATGGTCTGCCAGGTTCAGCGTCCCCCGCCGTTCCGTGCCGCCGCTCCCTGACCCCAGCCACTTTTGCGTGACTACGTGGCCTCACAAGAACGACCTGTGAACACGCAACCACCCCGATTATCACCAGAGGAAACGTGCCTCACGCAGAGCAAGCGCCTCGCCAATGGGACGCATATATGCCGTAGGAATTTCCAGCGTACCCGCCAGTACATCAGGCACCAGTTGGCTTTTAATCGTGGAGAAAATTTCGGCCACGCACCGCAACAGAAGCCACTCTGAAAGAGACGGATGAGAAGGAGCCGCAGAACCTCTCACTCTCCGCAACACACGCCATCCAGCAGCACGTCCAGAGCAGCACGGATCGGTTCCGGTCCGACCTTCTCTTCAAGAAGCTGACCATTGATAGCCAGCATGGCCAGACCATGCACCTGCGCCCAGCTTGCGGCCGCCAGCGCATTGATGGCAACCGGACGGAAGCTCCCGCTCCGTTGGCCCTCTTCCAGCAGGCGCAGAAGAATCCCGAATGTGTTCATGGCGGCGTCATGCAAGTTGGGGTCCGCTGCCTTGTCCGCATCGGAACTGAACATCAGACGATACAGACCGGGGTTATGGAGAGCGAATTCGATGCACGCCTGCGCACCCGCAACAAATTTTCCACGCATAGCCCCACGGGCGGAAGCCGTTGCCTCGGCCATGGTCTGCCCTAGCCGTTCAAAACCAATTCGCGCCAGTTCACGCAGCAGAACGTCTTTGTCACGAAAGTGCTTGTAGGGTGCAGCATGGCTCACCCCCGTGCGCCGCGCCACTTCCCGCAATGTGAAGGCCCAGTTCTGATCCGTAGCCAGCATGGCAAGCGCTGTCTCAATCAATGCGCGGCGCAGATCACCATGATGATAAGGGCGCTCTTTTATGTCACTCATTCGTGAGGTCCATGTTTACACAAGAAACTTTCATTGACACTCAATCGTTCTGCTTCATATCCTGCCAAGATAAGTTTCTCCTGTAAACATGGAGGGCGCAATGTCCGATACTGTTTCAACGCCTGCGCAGCCATCTGATCTCTCCCGCATTCTCGACCGCCAGCGGGCTGCCTTCCTCAATGATGGACCACCGGGGCTGGAGCAGAGGCGCGCCGATCTGCGCCGTCTGAAAGCGGAAATTCTGAAGCACAAAATAGAGATTCTTCAGGCGCTGAATACGGATTTTGGGCATCGCTCCGTGCGGGAAAGCGCCATTGTGGAGCTGATCCCTCTGCTGCATTCAATCACCTATCTCATCCGAAATCTAAGGCACTGGATGAAGCCGGAACGTCGGCATGTCGCACCCTATTTCCAATGTGGCCGCGCATGGGTCATCCGTCAGCCGCTTGGGGTGTTGGGCATTATCGCACCGTGGAATTACCCGCTCTCTCTCGCCCTTGTTCCTCTGGCTACGGCACTTGCCGCCGGCAACCGCGTCATGCTCAAGCCTTCGGAACTTACGCCGACGACATCAGCAGTTATCGAAAAAATCATTCAGGCCATCTTCCCACCAGATCAGGTTTCCGTGGTCACGGGAGATGCCGAGGTGGGGGCTGCATTCTCCGCTTTGCCCTTTGATCATATCCTGTTCACTGGCAGCACGGCAGTTGGCAAGAAGGTTGCCGCGGCAGCGGCCCGCAACCTGACCCCGGTTACACTTGAACTGGGCGGCAAATCTCCCGTGATTATAGAACCCGCTTTTTCCATGAAGGACATGGCGGAGCGTGTCGCCTATGGCAAACTGACCAATGCCGGACAAACCTGCATCGCACCGGATTATGTGCTGGTCCATAAAGCGGATCAGGACGCTTTTGCCGCAGCCTTTCAGGCGGCCGCTAAAAAGCTTTATCCACACGGCTATGCAGGATCTCCCGATTATACAGCCATCCTCAACCAGCATCATTATGAACGGCTGAACCGCCTGATTCAGGACGCCACAACGCTTAAGGCGCGTGTTATCCGGCTGGGAGATGATTCACCTGCCGATCATCTCCTCGCCCCCGTTCTTGTGCTGGACGCCACACCCGAAATGGCCGTCATGCAGGAAGAAATTTTCGGGCCTGTCCTGCCTGTTCTGACATACTGGCATCCCGATGAAGCCATCGCCTTCATCAACGAACGCCCTCGCCCGCTGGCACTGTATTATTTTGGGAAAAAGCGCCATGAACTCAACAGGGTTCTGAAATATACCGTTTCAGGAAATGTCACGGTCAATGGCACATTGCTGCATTACGCTCAGGAAGATCTGCCCTTTGGCGGCGTGGGAGAAAGCGGCATTGGAGCCTATCACGGAAAGGAAGGCTTCATGGCCCTCACCCACCCACGTGGCATTTACAAACAGGGCCGCTTCAACGCCGCAACCCTCCTCCAGCCCCCGTTTGGAAAGCTGACTGATATCATCACAAATTTTATGACACGATGAGAAAGAATAGTTTATATTTTTCATCCGTCACGAAGTTGTTCTAAAATATTTTTATCTCTAATCTTATGATCTTTTTGCAACAAGGCGATCCGATAGAGAATGGAATTCAGGATATCGTCATCATATAGAGGCTGATAATCCCCAATATCTTCTTCACGTGTCGAGTGCGAGAGTGTCTCTAATGTGAGGTGGCGATACTGAGGGACCATAATGACTTCACCGCTTCCAAGATGAATACGATACTGGTGAAGCCTACCGGTAACGATAACATGCCGGTCGTCCAGTGTTACAGCCCCCTTTTCTTGTAAAGAAGGCAGCAGAGCTTCGATAATCTGCCGCCTGCTTTGGGCCAGCCCACCATAATGGGGTTCATCTGGCAATGCTATATCTGACAAACCCTGCTGGCGTCTCCATTTTCCTAGTTCTGGCACAGCCTGAATAGAAGATGCATCAAACTTCAGGTTACTTGCGGCAACACTCACCATAAGATCCAGATCTCGCATAACTTCCGAAAATACGATCTGATCTATATCTGCCAGTCGAACTGGTTTTTTCATGGGCGTCAGCTTTCGCCCTCCATCAAATCGCCAGTCTCCACGATCTTTAAGAATACAGAACCTTACTCGATCAGTCATGACATGCGTAAAAGCTGGAGCAGATCGACCGAGGTCATTATACCCTACTCCTCCTGTTCGGAATTCCGCATAAATGCCATGCGCCGGGATGATTAAAGACCACGGGGCGCCCTCGCTGGATGGAATATGCGCGGTAAGGGTTCGGATGCGCCACCCGCGTTTACGCCCAATTTCTATTACCTGAGCCTGACCAAGAATACGTTGTGCATAACGGTAGGAGGAAGGAGAGCTTTCTCGCTCCGCTTGGGTTATTGTGTAGGTCTCACGCCATACTTGACGGATAGGTTGCCGGATATCCAAACGCTCCAGTGTCTCCCGCCACCGTGCAACAACACTCCCCTTGCAGTCATCGCTCATTTTTTGAAGTGGGTGCCACAAGCTAAGAAGAGTATCGGGATGAAGCGGAGACGCTTTATTACCATCTGGATCATATACTGTGGTCGCCTCCCTTCCAAACAGACATGTTCTAATAGAACCTCCCGGTTCAGCAACAAGCCATATCTGCCGACGCGCCAGCCAACCAAGAAGCGGGTGGTTTAACCATCTTTCGATAAACGCCCTCAAAGTCCAGGTTTGGCCGGTCAGCCATGAACGCTCCAACCTGTAACGATGCACCAGCATATCCGCCGAAATTGCCTTGGCATCTGACCGCATACTTTTCAGGAGCGCCTTGCATTTTTCTTGTTCAAGAACAAATGGCGGCAGTTTTGAAATGCGATCTCCCTTTTCCCCCTCATAATAAATCGAACCCTGACCGGAACCAGCAATAGAAAGGACGGCCGCGTAACCGTCCGGCAAGTTCAACCGATGACAACTTGTTGAATCGAGTTCGTATTCCTGAGCAAGAAGTTCTTCCGCCTCAACTGTCGTAAGCCCTGAAGCTGCGGCCGCTTTTGCCAAAGATCTTTCCAGAGCATTGAACATTGTGGCATGCCTGACACGCGCGCGTAAGCGGACCATTCCCCGAATGGCGTCGGGTGTTCCAATCAGACCTACCGTTGCAACCAGACGATTGAAAATAGCCACATCTTCCGCTGCCAAAGCCTTTTTACAGGCTGGAAGAAGCCATTCAAGATCCACAGCATCCGCAGCAGCGGCGATCATCCACAAACAACCTGCTATGATATCAGAGGAAATTGTCGGGGATGACAATGAAGAGGAACATGGATGACAATCTGGCTTTACAGATTTGACGGGAGGTGGATTTTTATAGCGCAGTCCCTTTTGACGCCCTAACCTCATTATGCCGTTATTTTCGCCACCACCAAAACGAAATGAATAAAGCGAAGGGGAGAGAAGAAATGCTTCAGCAACCTTCCGAACAGACTGTGTTCTGGAAACTGCTCCTGTAACCAACCGAACAAATCTTGGCAAAATAGCAGCCCGATAAAGGGATGGCTGTTTCAACAAGTGCCAAGAGGTTAATATCTTTTCTGAAGACTCAAAAGCTTCTCGAACAAACGATCTTGCAAATTCAAGATCTTTTATCCCCTCTGGTTTTGCGAGATGCTCTTTATAACGTGCAAGCGTTTTTAACGATGGTTGAGGGGCTTCTGGAACCTGGAAAAGCTCCAACCGTGAATCCATTGACTCTGTGGAACTTGCGGCATCCTCCCGCAAAACCATTTCACGCGCCAACCAGAGAAGATGTGGTATATCCCGTTCCATCTTCTCACAATCCTGCAACGCCTGATCAAACCATTTTTCATCAGGCAGGCTCGTACCTGAATCACTGAAACTGTAGAAATACTCACGCAGATTGTTTGGCGTTCTATTATAATATGAGCCATCCGACATTCGGACGGGTTTTGGCAAAAAACTTGACGTTATGAAACCAAGCGCATTTGTCTGATACGTACGCGCAAAACTTCTATACCATGCAGGCGGCCGAGGCAGACTCTGTCTATTGAGCAATTCCGGCATCATGGCTGCAGCCAGTGGCATGTGCGCCAACGTTACATTCTGCAATAAAGGCTGTTGGGTTATCTTATAGCATGAGGATATTTTCTGCTCATAACGCTCAAGCCAGGCTTGTTGGAGCTTATCAAAAACCCGCGGGTCAACCTGTTTCATTTCAGCAATCCACCGAACCAAAGGGCGTTCGAGTTGACCGACTTCAAAAAGAACCATGCGTGTTATAGCCAGATCAGAATCAATCATATCTATTGCCATTATCTGCGCTCTCCCGTTCTATTCGGGCTCCCCAAAAAATGATTCGTATATTAAATAAGGCGCAAAGAAAATTTTCTAACACATCGTGTAGAAGCATGTAAAAATATTTAGCAGTTGAATAGTAACATTTTTCTAGGGCGAAAAATATTATATATTTTTATTACAATATTATTAAAAACGTGTTTCTACCTCTATCAATCAGACTTACGCCTCATAGGGAAGGTTATCTCTATAAGCAGAATACGCTACCCACAGACTATACATATTCCTAACAACAATGAAATTTTTCTATTTATCGAGGAAAAATTTAGGATAAAATTTCTATAGACGGTATATTATCCCATAACGTTATTGTCTCTTCAAAAGAGAAATCAGGAGGTCCATTTGAGTAATCCCGAAGTTTTCCTGGTAGGAGACCTCTTGCGCGCAAGAAAAATCTTGCCTCACGAAAATAAAACTTTACTGAGAGATCTTCATGGTTCGTATTTCTTGAATAGATCTCCCGTTCTTCTACTGCATCGCAAAACAGCCCACAGGCAAGATTCCCCTTTTGGCATCATTGCCTACAAACAAAAAAATGGGCTATGGAAAGAAGACAAATGGCCAGTTCGTTTAAATAATTTTGAGCTTGTTGCCCGTCCCGCAGCAAGCAAAATATTAAACCCTTATCATACTTACAAAGGGGTTATTCAACCCCGGTCTATTTCGATATATATGAACAAATACTGTTATTTCATAACCGGCCGATTGGCAGCTCCAGCTTTCGACGATCCTGATGTCGAGTGGCCTATTCTGCCTAAACCTTGCTTGGAAAGTCAACTTGGGTCAGCTGCCAGAAAAGTCTTGATGGAAGTACATGATTATGAGTGTCTGTGGGATGGAAAATCTTATCCTCATGCATTTATTGTAAAAATAAATGAGCGGCATAAGCTGGCACATGACCTTCTTAAAACCAGACTTTCAGAAGCCTTTGGGCCGAAAGTCAATAAAGCGTCATCAAAAGATACCCTCTTAAATATGAATATGCTTTTTGATTGCTTTCAAATGAAGCCGACAACCTGGACAGGTCAGGGCTGGGCTGGCCAGACTGCGGAAGCATTCATACATGTAGGCTTAGACGCTTCCGACCATGACCTGGGACGAGAAATCATGTCAATTTTAAACAGACCAAACGTAAAAACAGACTTTTACAAGAAAAATCACCCATTCCTTTCTCAAGTTTTGCCTTATCTTGAAAGCCACATTGTAGATGCTCGTTTTTAATAACATTCTTTACAGGATATAAGAGTCCACACCTGAATCATAAACGCCTGCTATAAGCAGACGTTGGAGTTAACCTGTCACTCCCCTTCACTGACAAAGGCCACCTTCCTTGCAAGATCATCATCCTCATATATGTATACCTGTGGCACGATGCTTTCATTTGGAAAATACTGATCTCTTCCTGTAGTCTCACGTCCATCTTACCAGCATAAGGCCTGTCGATGGCTCCCGCGCCTTTTGATCCACCGCCTTCCCTTGGCCGTTCTCCGCAGGAGGATGAGCAGCCTGTGCTCTCTGCCCAGACCCAGAAGCAGAAGAAAGCGGTTTATGCCAAAAGCTGGATTGTTAGCGCTGCCGCAGCCTGTTGTGGTCTTTATATGCTGGTTATGGGTATCGCCCATCGGCCCGATACGTCTCCAACCCAGACATCCGCATCATCCGGCAGCTACGCCTTTCTGGATGACAATCACAAGCCTGTCCTGAACAGAGTAGAAACACCACGCCTGCACGCTCCACCAGAAATGAGGGACAAAGGTATTTCCGGCATCAGTATTGTAGGGTGCGATATTGGCGAAGATGGCAAGGCCCATGCCTGCCGTATAGAACGGGGCACCAATCCTTATTTCAACCGCGCGGGCATGGAGTATATGGCCCGCGCGGTTTTCTTTCCTGCCATGGAGCACGGCAAACCGGTTACACGGCATTTTCGTATGCGGTTGTTTTTCGGCATAAAGCCGGAGCAGGCACAGTCCTTCGCCAAATATGGACCACCGCTTTTTACCGGCGGCTCCACTCTCCTGCCTTATCTTCCGTGAAAAAAAGTCTGCGAAAAGCACGAGTATTTAAGAAACAAGAAATCAGGTGCAGCCCATAGAAGAAAGAGCCACTCGCCCACCCAGACCGATTTTCTTGAGTGCTCTTTGTAAAAACGGAACTATAGAAAACGTGAGGATGGCCCTGTACGCTTTTTATTGAAACAGAGTAGTCTCTGCCGGTAGCCTGTCCTCTTGCTCCGCTCTCCTGACGAGGCTGCTTCATGGCTTCTGCCCCGCCTGATCCTGATGAAACCCAAAAACATCAGCCGCCTCCGGCAGAACCAGCCGCGCATCCGCTGTTACAGAAGCAGGAAGAGGCCCCCAATGCCAAAAGCTGGATACTGACCGCCGCAACGGCATGCTGCGGGCTGTATGTGCTGGTGATGGGGATGACACAGCCGACACCACACCCTGCGCCGCCCCCGCCTACACAGTATAATGGCTTTGTGGATGATAACCGTGGACCACACCTCAACAAACTAGCCACCCCCCCACCCTATTACCCGACGCTCATGGAGCAACGGAACATTACCGGTATGGCGATAGTGGGATGCGACATTGATGAAAAAGGGAAAGCCCATGGCTGCCACATTGAAAAAGGGACCAACCCTTATTTCAATCAGGCCGGACTGGATTTTATGAGCCACGCCGTTTTCTTCCCGGCAATGCAGCACGGCAAACCTGTAAGCCACCCTTACCACCAGCGAATCAAATTTCGCATGGGGGCACCCCAGTCCACCTCGAAATATGGTCCCCCTCTTTTTACGGGTGAGCCAATATTCCTGCCGTTCCTCCCGTAAAAGTCTGGTTAAAAACTCAATGGTTGGAAATTACTGCGGGCTTTTGGGGAATCAAAAACAGAAAATTTGGAGGCTTGATGAAACGTTGTTGGGATACTCATCCAACACACTCAGCCCCCAGAAACGTGGCCCGGCTGATCTGGCTGACGTTTCAAACAAACCTGCATGAAGAAGGCAGAACCCGATTGGCAGGAGAGACTGAAAGAGCACGGGCCTTTGCCGTCTCTCCTGCGCCAGCTAACCTATTACGTTATCGGCGTTTCAGGAAAACGTGCGGCTACCACGGCAGCTTTCTGGCGTTCAGCCAAGGCCTGCTCATCAAATTCCGCAATGATTTCATGGAACAGTTGATAC
Organism: Acetobacter senegalensis; assembly: GCF_001499615.1. Taxonomy (NCBI): domain Bacteria; kingdom Pseudomonadati; phylum Pseudomonadota; class Alphaproteobacteria; order Acetobacterales; family Acetobacteraceae; genus Acetobacter; species Acetobacter senegalensis. Next base: position 687,418 of record NZ_LN606600.1, read on the forward strand.
CAGTTCATCTTCACCTTCAGGCGCATGAAGACTGAACCAAGCCCCACGGCAGAACGGTCCACCAGCACAAATTCGCGCGGCAGGCGAACGCCGCCCGTGCGCTGCAGACCTTCATGCACTTTTGTCAGCACTTCGCGCCCGAACACAGGGTTGCTGTCTTCCTGAATGAACCGTTCACGGTCGTCCATCAGCGGAGCGTACAGGAAGCCCGCCCATTCGTTCAGTACGTCCACCTTTTCAGGCGTCAGGTTCGTAAAGCCCCAGGCGGCGTAAGCCTCGGTCGCCATGGCTTTATCGCCACTCTGCAAGGCCCGGTAGAGGTCAATGTTCCCCTTGATAAAGGACGGCTGGAAAATACGGATCGCCCCGAAATCCAGCAGGTTCAGCCCGTAATCATCGCGCAGGGTGAAGTTGCCCATATGCGGGTCACCATGCACCACGCCATATTGATACAGCGGCAGATACCATGCGCGGAACAGGGAGCGGGCAATCTTCTTTTTCTGCTCCTCGGTCAGTCCTGCTTCAATCGCGGCGTTCAGGCTACGGCCGCTCACCCACTCCATGGTCAGCAGGCGATGGGTGGAAAGTTCATCAATCGGCGCAGGAACCGTGATCTCCGGGCAGTCTGCCAGAATGGCGCGATACAGCCGCATGTTGGCGGCCTCCCGCGTGTAGTCCAGTTCCTCCCGCAGGCGTTCGGCCAGTTCCTCCACCACATCATCCTGTCGGATGGCGTTATCCAGCCGGTGATACACACCAATGGCCATACGGAACTGCCGCAGATCGGACTCCACGGCGGCTTTCATGTCCGGATATTGCAGCTTGCACGCCACACGGCGGCCGTCTGTCAGCACGGCCTGATGCACCTGCCCCAGACTGGCAGCCGCCGCTGCTTCCCGCCCGAAGGAGCGAAAATGTTTTTCCCACCCCGGGCCGAGTTCCGCTGCCATACGCCGGCGCACAAAGTTCCAGCCCATGGGCGGGGCGTTGGCCTGAAGTTCGGCCAGTTCCTTGGCATATTCCTCCGGCAGGGCACCGGGAATGGTGGACAGAAGCTGGGCCGCCTTCATCAGCGGGCCTTTCAGCCCCCCCAGCATGGATTTCAGATCTTCCGCGTGGGACGCGCCGCCAGACCGCAGGCCTATCTTGTGTCCGGCCATGCGGGCGGCAATGCCGCCTACCGTGCCCGTGGTCTGCACCATGCGGCGCAGTTCCCCGAACATGCCGCTGTTATCAAGATCACGTTCTGCCATTGCTCAGGCCTGCTCCAACTGGTCAATAAAGCCGGAAATCACATCCAGCCCCTTGCGCCAGAAATTGGGGTCGGACGCATCAAGCCCGAAGGGTGCCAGCAGTTCCTTGTGGCGCAGCGTGCCACCGGCTTCCAGCATGGCAATATATTTGTCCTGAAAGCCCGGAGCGCCATCCGTGAACACACCATACAGGGCGTTCACCAGACAGTCCCCAAACGCGTAGGCATACACATAGAACGGTGAGTGGATGAAGTGCGGAATATAGGCCCAGAACACATCATAGTCCGGGGTAAAGTTGAAGGCCGGACCAAGGCTTTCCGTCTGCACCTGCCGCCAGATCTCGCCAATGCGTTCGGGCAGCAGTTCACCGCTTTTGCGTTCATCATGCACGCGGGTTTCAAATTCGTAGAACGCAATCTGGCGCACCACGGTGTTGAGCATATCTTCCACCTTGCCAGCCAGCAGGGTGCGCTTGCGGGCAGGGTCCTGCTCAGCATCCAGCAGGGACTGGAAAGTGAGCATTTCACCAAACACACTGGCCGTTTCAGCCAGTGTAAGCGGCGTGTTGGACAGGAAGTAACCCTGCCTGGCTGCCAGAACCTGATGCACGCCATGCCCAAGCTCATGCGCAAGCGTCATCACATCCCGCGTGCGGCCATGATAGTTGAGCAGGATGAAGGGATGCGCGGACGGCACGGTGGGGTGCGCGAACGCACCCGGTGACTTGCCGGGGGCAGGTGGCACGTCAATCCACGGATGGGTGAGGAAGGTGTTGATCACCTTGCCCATGCGCGGGTCAAACCCATCATAGGCTTTCTGCACAATCTGCTTGGCTTCGTCCCACGGGATCTTGCGGTCTTCACAGCCGGGCAGCGGTGCATTGCGGTCCCAGTGCTCCAGCTTGTCCAGCCCCATCCATTTGGCTTTCAGCGCGTAATAGCGGTGCGCCAGACGCGGGTAATCCTGCCGCACGGCGGAAACCAGCGCATCCACCACCTCGTCTTCCACCATGTTGGAGAGATTGCGGGAGGATGTGGGCCGCGCATAATGACGCAGACCATCAGAGATAGCCTTATCCTTGGCCAGTGTATTGGTAATCAGCGCAAACAGGCGAATATTGGCCCCGAATACGGCCCCAACGGCCTTGCCTGCGCGTTCACGCACACCGCGGTCAGAATCGGAAAGCCGGTTCAGCGCATCGCCAACCGTCACCTCCTCACCATCCAGCGTGACACGCAGGGCGGCAATGGTCTCATCAAACAGGCGGGACCAGGACTGCGCTCCGGTAACGGATTTTTCCAGCAGTACCTTTTCCACCTCATCAGAAAGCTGATGCGGGCGGAACAGGCGCGTATCACGCAGGAAAGGCTTCCAGTGCGCCAGTGCGGGGTCCTGCAACTTCTGCTCAAGATCCGCATCTTCAATGCGGTTCAACTCCAAGGTGAAGAACAGCAGATAAGCAGAGATATCGGTCAGTTTTTCATTGATGGACTGACTGAACCGGCTAATGGCCGCATCGGATGAATTGGCGGCAAACAGCAGGGAGGCGTAGGAGCCTGCCTTGCCCAGAAGCTCCTCAATGGCTTCCCCTTCCGCAATAGCCTTGGCCAGATCCGCGCCAGACAGGTCTGCCAGCTTGCCCTGATACCGGGCAGCAAAGGCTTTGGCCTGTTTTTCAGCCGTAGCCAGATCCTGCGTCAGGGCGGGATCATCCATCCCGGCATACAGCGCGGAAAGGTCCCACCGGGGGAGCGCCGGAGCCTCGGCGGAGGCGGGAGAAGACACAGCCGTTTCAGCGGCCAGAGCCGGAAACTGCTGAAAACGGGGGAGAAGCGTCATGTGTTGCATGGGGCCACTGTAACGCGCAATTTTGCTACGCGCGACCCCACAGAATGCAAGACGGATCACACTGCAAACAGAACGGGCGGGGAGAAGGCTTTCGCCCCCTGCCCCGCCCGTTTGCGGCTGGCCTGTTCAGTGTGCCTTGCGGCCTGTTCAGGCAGACTGTTTCTGCGCTTCCTGCGGCACCTCAAAGCCGATAATCCGCGCATAATCCTGCGGGACAATCTGCCAGAAGCGCGGCAGAACCTCATCCCACTTGTGCAGCAGCATGGTGGCGTAGGGGGAGCCCGTTTCTTCAACGTGGCGTTCCACCAATGCTTTCAGTTTATCGGCCCATTCGCCCTGTGCAACGCGCGTCCAGAGCAGAGACTCCGGATTCACCTTGCGTTCAAAGCTGTCGTCATCATCCAGTACAAAGGCCATGCCGCCGGTAAAGCCCGCGCCAAAATTGTCACCAATAGGCCCAAGGATCACCACCGTGCCGCCTGTCATGTATTCACAGGCGTTGGACCCACAGCCTTCAATCACGGCAACCGCGCCAGAGTTACGCACCGCAAAGCGCTCACCGGCCTGGCCTGCGGCGTAAAGCTCGCCCGCCGTGGCGCCATACAGCACTGTATTGCCGATAATAGCGTTCTGGTTGCACACCAGCAGCGAGGACGGAGACGGCCGCACGCTGATGGTGGCACCGGAGAGGCCCTTGCCCACGTAATCGTTGGCGTCGCCCAGCACTTCCAGCTTGATGCCCTGCACGGCAAACGCCCCCAGAGACTGCCCGGCAGACCCACGCAACCGCACCGTAAGGTGGCCCGGTGCCAGCGTTTTCATGCCAAACTGCCGCACAATCAGCGAGGACATGCGCGTGCCAATGGCGCGCTGCGTGTTCTGCACATTGTAGTGCAGTTGCATTTTCTCCCCGTGGTCAAACAGCGGCTTGGCATCACTGATCATCTGCGCATCCAGCGTGTCCGGCACCTCGTTCCGGCCATCCAGCGTGCAGTAACGGGCAAACGGCCCCGGATCTGCCTGAGAGAGCAGAGAGTTCAGGTCCAGATCATCCAGATAATCCGCACCACGGGAGACCTGCCGCAGCAGATCGGTCCGGCCGATCACCTCGTTCAGGGTGCGGAAGCCCAGAGACGCCAGAATATTGCGCACATCTTCCGCAATGAAGGAGAACAGGTTGATCACCTTCTCCGGCGTGCCTTCAAACTTCTTGCGCAGTTCTTCATCCTGAGAGCACACACCCACCGGGCAGGTGTTGGAGTGGCACTGCCGCACCATGATGCAGCCCATGGCCACAAGGCTGGCCGTGCCAATACCAAACTCCTCGGCGCCCAGCATGGCGGCAATCACCACGTCACGCCCGGTCTTGATACCGCCATCCGTGCGCAGCTTCACGCGGTGGCGCAGACGGTTGAGCATCAGCACCTGATGCGCTTCCGCCAGACCCAGTTCCCACGGCAGGCCCGCATATTTCACGGATGTCTGCGGGCTGGCCCCTGTGCCGCCAGAGTGACCGGAAATGAGGATGGCATCAGCTTTCGCCTTGGCCACACCTGCAGCAATGGTGCCAATGCCAGACCGCGCCACTAGCTTGACGGTGACAGTCGCCTCCGGATTGATCTGCTTCAGATCATAGATAAGCTGCGCCAGATCCTCGATAGAATAGATATCGTGGTGCGGCGGCGGAGAGATCAGCGTCACACCCGGCGTGGCATGGCGCAGTTTGGCAATAAGCTGCGTCACCTTGAAGCCGGGAAGCTGCCCGCCTTCACCCGGTTTAGCACCCTGCGCCACCTTGATTTCAAGCTCACGGCAGTCATTCAGATACTGCGCAGTCACCCCGAAGCGGCCGGATGCCACCTGCTTGATGGCGGAGGATGCGTTATCACCGTTCGGGCGCGGCTTGGCGCGTGCCGGGTCTTCCCCACCCTCACCGGAATCAGACTTCGCGCCAATGCGGTTCATGGCGATGGAGAGCGTTTCATGTGCTTCCGGGCTCAGCGCGCCCAGCGAAATGGCAGGCGCAATCAGCCGCTTGCGCAGCAGGGTGATGCTTTCCACTTCATCTACCGGAATAGGCGTACGCCCTTCACGGAAGTCCAGCAGATCCCGCAGGGCCACAGGAGGCTGCGCCCGCACGGCATCCGCATAGCGTTTGTAGATGGTAAAACTGTCCGTTGCCACGGCGGTTTGCAGCATATGGATCAGCGTGCCATCAAACGCGTGCTGCTCCCCACTGCGCCGCATTTTATACAGGCCGCCCACAGGCAGGGCGAGGGTTGTGGCATCCCATGCCTCGCCATGGAAAGTCAGCACATTGCGGGCAATACCGGAGAGACCGATACCCGAAATACGGGACGGCATGCCGGGGAAGAATTCCGCCGTCAGCGCGCGAGAAAGACCGACCGCTTCAAAATTGCACCCGCCACGGTAAGACGCCACAATGGAAATGCCCATTTTGGACATGATCTTGAGCAGACCCTTGTCCACCGCCTTGCGGTAGCGTTCCATGCATTCACGCAGGCTGAACGTGCCAAACAGACCCCGGCGATGCCGGTCTGCAATACATTCCTGCGCCAGATACGGGTTAACCGTGGTGGCCCCTACCCCGATCGTGACGGCAATGGCGTGTACATCAAGCGCTGTGGAGGTCCGCACGTTCAGGGACGTGAAAGTCCGCAGGGATGTGCGCACCAGATGCGTATGCACCGCGCCGGTGGCCAGAATCATGGGAATATAGGCACGGCTGGGAGACTGGTTCTCGTCACTCAGGAACACATGCGTGCACCCGCCGCGCACGGCTTCTTCCGCTTCACGCCGGATACGGGCAATGGCTTCGCGCAGTCCTGTCTCGCCATCCTTTACCGGGAAGGTGCAGTCAATCACGCAGCCAGAAGCACCGCAGAACGCCCGCAGGGATTCATACTCGCCAGAGGTCAGAACCGGGCTGGGCAGTTGCAGCATTTCACACTGGTCAGCAGACTGATCCAGAATATTGCCCAGATTGCCCAACCGGGTGGCAAGGCTCATCACCCGTGATTCCCGCAGGGAGTCGATCGGCGGGTTGGTAACCTGACTGAACCCCTGACGGAAATAATGCGCCAGACCCCGATAACGGGGAGAAAGCACGGCCAGCGGCGTATCATCCCCCATGGAACCAATGGCTTCCGTGCCATTTTCAACCATGGGCTGCAGGATGGTTTCCAGATCTTCCAGCGTGGTGCCGACGGCCAACTGGCGGCGGCGCAGTTCCTCGCCCTGATAATTCACAGGCTCGGTCACATCAGAGCGCACAATGGAACCAATTTTCTGGATACGCCCCACCCAGGAGGAAAATTCCTGACGGGCGGCCAGAAGATCCAGCAGTTCTTCATTGCCATACAGTTTGGGTGTTTGCAGATCCACGCCAATCACGTCACCCGGCCCAAGGCGGCCACGCTTGACCACATTGGCTTCGGGCACCCGCACCATGCCGGTTTCAGACCCTACAATCAGCAGGCCATCAGCCGTTACGGTATAGCGCAGGGGGCGCAGGCCGGAACGGTCCAGCCCGGCGATCACCCACCGGCCATCCGTGGCGCACAGGGCGGCGGGGCCATCCCACGGTTCCATCACGGCGTTGCAGTAGGCAAACATGTCCCGATGGGACTGCTTCATGGAGGAATTGCCCCCCACGCTGGCAGGCACCATCAGCGCCTTGGCGGCAGGCGCGTCCCGGCCAGAGAAGGTCAGCAGTTCAAACACGTTATCCAGAATGGCGGTATCAGACCCACCCGCCTGCACCAGCGGTTTGATATCCTCCATCCACGGGTCAAGCTCTGGATGAGACAGCCGTGTTTCATGGCTTTTCATCCAGTTAACGTTACCGGAAATGGTGTTGATTTCCCCGTTATGGGCCAGCCGCCGGAATGGCTGCGCCAGCTTCCATGTGGGGAAGGTGTTTGTAGAATAGCGCTGGTGATAAATGGCAAACCGGCTGACAAAGCGCTTGTCCAGAAGATCCGGATAGAACTCGGTCAGATGCTCGGCCAGGAACATCCCCTTATAGATGATCGAACGGCAGGAGAGCGAGCAGATATACAGGTCCACCTGCGCCGCAATGGCTGCTTTCTCGATCTTGCGCCGGATGACGTACAGATCACGCTCAAACGCATCTTCCGCCTTGCCGGGCAGATTGCGGATCATGATCTGTTCAATTTCCGGCCGGGTGGCGTTCGCCTTTTCCCCAATGCAGGACGTATCAATCGGCACCTGACGCCAGCCGTAAATGCCGTAACCAAACGCCAGAATCTCGGTTTCAATAATCTGGCGGCACTGTTCCTGCGCGGTCAGGTCCGTCTTGGGCAGAAACACCTGCCCCACAGCAATAATGGTGCCGTCTTCAGGCTGATCACCCGTGCTGGTGATGGCATCGGCAAAGAAATCCTGCGGAATTTCAACGTGAATCCCTGCGCCGTCACCCGTTTTGCCGTCAGCATCCACCGCGCCGCGGTGCCAGATGGCACTCAGCGCCGCAATGCCGGCTTCCACCACATCACGCCGGCTTTTGCCATCAAGGGCGGCAATCAGACCAACGCCGCAGGAATCACGTTCATCCGCAGGGTCATACAGCCCTTCAAGCGCGGCAACGTTGTTGTCCCATGCTTCCAGAAAAGCCTCGGCGCTTTCACCCATTCCGGTGTTCGGGAGCTTGCCCATATCCATTACCCCTGCTCCGCCACGGCATCGGCCGATGCGTTTGCTTTAATCCATTTATGAATGCGTTCGGCGGCATCCCGCCCATCCCGGATGGCCCACACCACAAGGCTGGCGCCGCGCACAATATCACCCGCGGCAAACACGCCCGGCAGGGTGGTCATGAAGCTGTCCTGCCGCACCTTGAGCGTACCCCAGCGCGAAACTGCCAGATCAGGCTGCCCCCACAACTGCGGCAGGGGTTCCGGATCAAACCCCAGCGCCGTGATAACCAGATCGGCATCCAGCGTGAAGGAACTGCCTTCCAGCGGCTCAACGGACTGACGGCCCGTAGGGTCCGCCATGCCCAGCTTCATGCGGGTGGCGCGCACGCCTGTCACATGGTCATCACCCAGAAACGCTTCCGGGGCGGCCAGCCAGACAAACTCCACGCCTTCCTCTTCCGCATTTTTCACTTCCCGTGCGGAGCCCGGCATATTGGCCTTGTCACGCCGGTAGAGGCATTTCACGGATTTTGCCCCTTGCCGGATGGCGGTGCGCACGCAGTCCATGGCGGTATCCCCACCACCCAGCACCACCACGTTCTTGCCTGCGGCATCCAGCCCTTTGGCGTCCTCAGGCAACGTGTCACCCAGAGAACGACGGTTGGAGGCGGTCAGATAATCCAGCGCGCGTTCAATGCCGGGCAGGCCAGCACCGGGGCCGCCAATTTCACGGGCCTTGTACACGCCAGTGGCAATCAGCAGGGCTTCATGCTTCTTGCGCAGCTCCGCAAACGGGATCTCGCCTTCTGCGTCTCCAACCCCCTGCCCCAGATGGAAGGTGACGCCACTGTCTTCCAGCAGCCTGTGGCGGCGGGAGACAATGTCCTTCTCCAGTTTGAAACCGGGAATACCATAGACCAGCAGGCCGCCTACGCGGTCATACCGATCATACACATGCACCTGATACCCGACGGCGCGCAGCCGTTCCGCCGCAGCAAGCCCTGCCGGGCCAGCACCCACAATACCAACGGATTCCGGCCGTTCGCGCAGCGGGCGGGTGGGCTTGACCCATCCGTTCTCAAACGCGGTATCGGTAATGTACCGCTCCACCGCACCAATGGTCACGCTTTCAAAACCGGGTTCAATCACGCAGTTGCCTTCACACAGGCGATCCTGCGGGCAGATGCGGCCACAGATTTCAGGAAACGTGTTGGTGGCGGAAGAGACCTCATACGCCTCCTCCAGCCGACCGTTTGCGGTCAACATCAGCCAATCGGGGATATTGTTGCCTAGCGGGCAATGCACGGAACAGAACGGCACGCCGCACTGGGAGCATCGGCTGGCCTGTTCCGCTGCCTTAACCGGTTTGAAATCTTCATAAATCTCATCGAAATCGGCCCGCCGGTTCTGGGCGGTCCGTTTTTCAGGCTGCTGCTGCGCAACAGAGACAAATTTCAGCATCGGTGTGGTCATGCGGCAATTCCCGAAGAAAGGGCGCGTCAAGACAGACCTCGCCCCCAGACAAGCGAACCTCAGGTAGCGCCTTACCCCATGCAATGAAAAGACAGCATTGCTGTCCTTTCTTTCTTTTTTACCGATTCAGATCAAAATAAACCAAAAATCCTATATGATTTAAGTATCAAACCGGACCTATATGCCCCTAACCTCTTATTCTGGAACCATAACACCAGATCGACCGCCGCCAGCCCGATATCGGTCCAGATAGAAGGGCACGGTGTTCTCAATACTGCGCGGCGCGATACCGAGTTCCTCAAATCCCGGCTGGCCGGGGGGCACCACATTATCCTCTGACAACATTCGCAACTGATCACGCGTGATCAGCTTACCCGGCAGCCGCTCAAAAATACTGGCCTGCAAGGATGCAAGCGCAGAAGGCACAGTAAACAGCAGGCGGTCACGCTGCGTTTCCTTGAGCACCCACTGATAAATCTGCCGCATGGTGAGAACTTCTGGCCCGCCCAGAGACCAGATCTTTCCCGCCAGCGTGGTATCAAGCGCAATGCGGGCCAGTGCCTGCGCCACGTCTCCTACAAAAACCGGCTGCACACGGGTGTTGGCGCCATATACCGGCAAGATCGGCAGATAGCGGGCCATCGTACCGAACAGATTGAAGAAATGATCTTCCGGGCCAAAGATAATGGAGGGCCGCACGATCGAGGCGTGCGGAAGATGGCGTCTGACAGCATCCTCCCCGGCAGCGCGGCTACGCCCGTAAGCGGAAGCAGCTGAGGGAGAAGCCCCCAGGGCGGACATCTGAACAAAACTGTCCACACCGGCAGCGGCGGAAAGACGCGCCACACGCTCAGCGCCCAGCACATTCACGGCCTCCAGCCCCTGCCGGGATGTAGAGCCCAGCACACCTACCAGATTGACGACGATGGACGCGCCTTCCACCACGCAGGCCACGGAGGCATCATCCAGCACGGAGGCATAGAAAGGCGCAATCTGCCCCACCCGCCCCAGGGGGCGCAGAAGAGTCGCACGGTCGGGCCGCCTGCTGGCCACCCTTACGGTATAGCCGGCCTCGGCCAGATTCTGGACCACATACTGCCCAACAAAGCCATTGCCACCCAGAACTGTTGCAATCTTACCTGTGCTCATTCCCAAAAAACCTTCTACTTCCCTCATCAGGACTGGGGGCGTCCGGCACGCCTTAATCTTTTAGTGCGCGCCGTCACGTTTCGGTCCGCCCTCTGGCTCCTGCCCACCCCTTTGAAATACAGCCAAAAGCCTTTGGCAGGCGGGCGTTTCAGACTGTGTTCCATTCCACTCCACAGAGCCAGAGCGCAGCACCACACAAATCTGTCAGATATTTTTCATTTTCTCTGTTGACGGCCCCTTAAAGGCAGAGTAAATCCCCCTTCACCACCCCGGAACACTCCGGGTTGCCTCTGAGCCCAGATGGCGGAATTGGTAGACGCGCAGGTTTCAGGTATCTGTGGCCGCAAGGTCGTGGAAGTTCGAGTCTTCTTCTGGGCACCAACATATCGCAGTTTACTGCGAATGTTTACAGGGTTTGGTGTAATTTGGTCGAGTGACTGGTTCACTTGCCAAATTACACCCACCCCCTCTTCTCTTACAGTCTGATTTAATAGATCAAGCGCCTCAACGTTTGGTGCGTGTGTTCTGTTCCCCTACGCAGTCTTCTCCGCCCTGCATGCAAAAAGCGGCCCGAAGAAGCTGGGGCTAAGTATGAATTCGGCGTTTTGCGCTGACAAATGGCGTGAGCCTCACCATATGAGTGAGACCAAGGCCTCGGCGTTCATGTGCAACGACAAGATTGGCAGGATGTGGTGATCGACCCCCTCCCCGCTTTTGAAGCAGCCTCTCCACCCTGCAAGCTGGACCGCGCAGAGAAAGCAGGACTCGTTTACGCTATCAGGCAACAAGGCAGGAATGTGTCTATTTGTGAGCAGAAAGAAAGAACATCACAAATAAAATAAATAGAAAAAACAGACCGGAAAACATCCACGCCATTTTGAAGCATAATTGACTCTCTCATCGAAAATGTTATGAGGGTTTATACAGCGTTAATATATTAGAAATAAATTTTAATGTTTCGTTTACAATTTTCTTATCGCAAAAGTATTTCCATAGTTTCATGAAAATATGGTAATCATAGTTTCCGATTATCTATCGCACCAATACGAGCAGAGCTGAAACATGGGACATATGGAAAAAGCAGCTGAAACTTATGCCAAAGCGCTTTTTCCTGCGTTGCAGACGGTCTCTCCTGCCACGCTTCTTGATCTGCAAAGCGCCATGCTTGATGCCACGCCGGACTGCATCAAGGTTTTATCGCGCGATGGCACGCTTCTGATGATGAATCGCGCCGGCTGCCTGGCGCTGAACGTTCCACGTGAATCAGGCTTTGGCATGCCCTGGCTCTCCCTTCTACCGCCAGAAGTGTATGAGGAAGGGAAAAAGGCGCTCACAAAAGCCGCCGGGGGTGAGAGGGTCCGCTTTCAGGGCAAAAGCCGTAGCCCGGGCGGCTTCATGTATTGGGACAACATTCTTATTCCGCTGGTGACAACAACAGCTGAAGACGGTCTCACCATTTTATGTGTCTCCCGCGATATCACGCAGACAACCACCCTGCGGCTTGAACTGGAAGAAGCGTTGGAGCGGGAACGCATGCTAACGCAGGAAATGCAGCACCGTATTGGCAATCTTTTTTCCATTGTAAACGGGCTCGTCTCCCTTTCAGAAAGAGAAGCCGCGCAGGCAGGGGATGCACCAAGCGCCACCCATATTCTAAAAGACAAGCTCAGCGCACTTGCCCGTGTCTCCTCTCTGGCACGCCACGGAAAAGGGGATGATCCACTTCAAACGGAAGCCATGGACCTGCGCAGTATTCTTCAGGCGGTGCTGCAACCCTATGGCACGCGCTGCACACTGCATGGAGACGCCATCAAGGTCGCCAAAAATGAGGTGACATGCTTCTCTCTCATTTTCCATGAGCTTGCGACAAACTCCATGAAATATGGCGCACTAAGCAGTTTCCACGGTCTTGTCTCTCTTGACTGGAAACAGGAGGACGCTCACCTGCGCTTCAACTGGACAGAAACAGGAGGGCCACCAGTTTCCGCCCCACCACACACATTCGGCTTTGGCAGCGGGCTGCTTGATCGCCTTGTTCGCTCTGCTGAGGGGAAGGTAAAAAGAGAATGGCTCCCCGAAGGGCTGAGCGTGAGCCTGTGGTTTCCTAACACGCCAGAGTGACCTTATTCAGAGCAAGCCGCAGGGAAATAACAGCCTCCGAGAGAGATGATCCGTTTTTCCTTGCGACAAAGAGGCCACGCCGCCAGCGTGGGCGATGACTTTTGACTTCCCCTCTGATCTTCCCGGCCCATCGGCCCCTTCCCGATCCCGTTTGCACGACAACGCTCAAAGCGTGAACATCCCCACAGGCCCACAAGGCGCGTTACTGCCCGCAGAGCATAGGCCCGTTTCCCTTATAACCAGACAAGCCTCTTTTCCACTTATCCCCAGATTCTGCGGATGGTTGCGTGGGTAAGCCTGTGGATAGCGGGTACATTTTTAGGGGATTATGTCAGCAGACCAGAGCCGCCCCCAGAAAAGCAGCGTTCTCGGCCCGCAGCTTTTCCAGATCATCCCCTGTCGGATAAAGGCCGCCCGGTAGCATAAGCTGCGGCCATAATACGCCATGCACTTCCATCAGGCGGGACCGTAGCCAGCGCCACGTGCATTTCTGCCGCGTGCCCCATGTCAGCAATGTTACCAGATCATCATCCGCCGTTCCGGCATAATCCCAGACCAGCACACAATGTCCGCCCCACGAGCCGGGGCGCTGGTCTCCCGGGCTCAGGGTATCCCACACGCCGGGGGCCTGATCGGCCAGAGCCAGTTGCACTCCCACATAAGCAGCCCCCAGCCCGGCGACGATCAACCGCAAAGTGTTGAAGTCACCCTCCTCTGCCGTGCCCCATAAGGGATAGAAGGTCTGCGTGGTCAGCGCATATCCGGCCCGCCCGGCACATGCCAGAACATCCACTTCCACTCCCCCCTGATCCGTTACCGGACGAACGGGATCATAGCCGGTGGAGAGGCTGTAAAAATGCAGGGCATCCTGCTCGGTTACGGCAACCTGAAACCCGGCAAGTGCTGCCGTGGCCCGGATATGGTTGCCCAGCCCAACAGATGTGCAGTCCCCCACCCGATCGTTGCCCAGCAGGAGCGGTGCCGGGTCAATATGGTCGCGCACCAGACGCGCAGGTGCCTTCCGCGCCATCATCCGTAAACCGGACAAGCGCGGTTGCCCGGCCCGACGCTCCGCGGGCCGACATCCCAATTTTCTCTGCATAACGATCCTGAAAAAAGAAGAAGGCCGCACGGAGTGCCTGTTCGGCTTCTCCCTACGGCCTCAGATTAAAGCATGGGACAGTTTGGCTGGCCGGTCGCATCATTACCAGGCAACATTGCGCCAGAGAGCAAACGTGCGTCCCTGCACACAGACAAACTTGATTACTGATGTAATTGGCGCATCATGGAGGCGTGTTGCTGGGTCTATGCGTCTGACTGAAAGCGAACAAAATAGAGACGCTTGTTACGCTGCCTACGCATCACGCTTGCAGATTAGTCTTTTCACACAATAATGTTTTCTACCCAGCATGGTTTTCTGGGGCTTCCAACACGCGGTCAACGCTATGATGGAAACGCATAGACCATGGAAGGCAGACGGCGGCAGAAACGGTGATTGTAAACCCGTCCACCAGCTTCCCCTACGGAAGGTTTTTCCAAAAAAAAGCAAAATCGAACGGGCTTTATTTGTTGCGCATCGCCTTGGCGACCATCATGAAGAATACCGCAAGCGCCACGCTGACGGATACAATCAGCCGCGCGGCGGGTTTCTGCTGTTTCTGAAACTCTTCAGACAGTTTTTCCATGATCTGTGTCCTCCTTGCTGTAGGGGCACAACGTTCGCCTGAACCTGTTGTTCCCTCCGGTCTATACCCTGTCAGGCATCTGGCCACTGCCGCTGCCGTCTGCCCCATACGAACAGAATAACCAGCACTGTCTGCGCCCCCATACCCGCCAAAACGCATAGCAGATCACGCAGCACCATCAGCCGGACACCCCAAGCACAGCAAGAGCCGCACTCTCACTCATGCGTGACGACACATTGTTTGCACGCGAGCCCGTGCTCACCATGGCCTGCATAAGAGAGGTAATGGTCTCGGCCGCTGTCATGGCGAGGCTCATCTTGTCACGCACGGTTTGGGAAAGCCCAGCTTCCGCCTGCAACAACGTCCCGGCCGCGCTGAGCACGGTTTCAAAGTCTGCCAGAATGGACTGAAACGCCTGTTTGACGGACGCATTGTTGTAAGAAACCGTCAGACTTCCATTTGCCTGCGTTTTCAGACTATCCAGAGCAGCCAATGCGTTTTGTGCACAGGCTTCCACCACAGCCACCAGTGGCGCACCAATGCCCTGCGCCACATTCGGCACAGCCAGCACCATCTGCGCAAAGTTGTATCCTGCCTGCGCATAGGCCTCCACCTTGGCAACATCCAAAGTAAAAGAGGTCACAGACCCATGAGTGGTTACAGTGCAGGCGGCCAGAAGTCCGCCCAAACAGGCCAGACCGCCCGACTGCATAAGAGTACGACGTGAAATGTGCGTCATAGTGCATGTTCCATAAAAAAAGCCGCCATAAGGCAGCCGTAAGTGCGTTTGCGTCTGAAGAGAAAAATTACGACGTACTCTTGCCTGACGGGTCAGAAGACTGCGGGTGCGCTGCCGTGTTCTGGCCAGTGGCGAGATGATTTGCAGCCCACCCGAAATTCAGGCCGATAACAGACACAAGCTTATAAGCCGCCATCCACCGTGACCCTTCCTGTGGCGCTGGCACTGCCGTTGCAATGGCCCCGCAGATAATCACCACTGTGCATAAAATAGTATCCCACGGTGCCGGGACTTCAGAAACCACAAGTGGCACAAGCGCAACAATACTGCTGATCTTGCCGCCGGTTACAAGAACCTGCTTCATGTTCCTTCTCCTTTAAGGCCGATACGATAAAAGGCGTGATGGCCTATTGTTTTTCTGTAGAACCTTCCGCACGCCCAAACAGGCGGCGCTGTACGACGATCAAAATAATGGTCCGCACCATCCGTAAGATCAGGCAGTTGGCCCAGTTCCATCTGAAACGCCAGCAACAGGGCCTCATGAAACTGTGGGTTTTCTGCTGTTACAGTCAGTAGTTTTTCCCTGTTGGGGTCTTGGTGCCTCCAACAGGAAAATTGTGCTGGTGCCGTGCAGACGGAGATCACATCCCGCCCCCACCATCCCGGCTGAACCACACGGTTATGCACCACATTCAGAACCGCCTGCATGCCCTGAGAGCCTTCTCCCCGTGCCTCACCCCATGCTGTGCGGGCGGCAATATCAACGGGTGTGTTCATGCACCACCACCCAGAACATGCCTCCAGACATGCCACAGAGCATCCCCCATCCGCGCCCAGCCAAGGAGTGTGGTGGCACCTGCAATTACGGTCACGGTAATCCAGTTCGCCAGACGGATGCCGCCTTCTATACGGGAAAGGCGATCAGAAACTTCTGCGTCACGCCTATGGGTATTACGGCTCATCTCATCAACGCGGCTCATGATCTCCTGCCGTGTGCAGGCCGCATTATCATCAACAGCCTGCGTCAGATCCCTCCGTAATTCGGAAAACTGGCGCGAAAGAAGGTCCAGCCCATCGCGCAGATGATCATGCCTGCCTTCCACCCGCGCCACGCGTTCACGCAGCACGGCGACTTCCGCCGCCGTTGCGCATCGATTATCTTGCATGATGTGTGTCCAGAAACAGAAAAACCACCCCGGAGGGTGGTTTCAAAAACGGAAATGTCTGCGAGAGACATCTCCCAAGCTGAATCTGTCTTAGAGCGTGTCGTCAGTTAAGTAGGATAATGATTGAAGCGAACTGCACGGCTGCGAGGAAGGTCGATTTCAGCTTGTCGTAGCGTGTTGCGATAGCACGGAACTGCTTGAGTTTATTGAAGAACCGCTCGACAAGGTTCCGTTCGCGGTAGAGAGCGAAGTCGGTTTCCCGTTGGGTTGTTCTATTGCGTTTCGGCGGGATGACCGGAGTAATCCCGCGCTGTGTCAGCCGATCAATCAGTCTGTCCGCGTCATACGCCCTGTCGGCGAGGAAGGCATCCGGATCGATGTTTTCCAGCATCGGTTCCGCCTGGCTGATATCCGCATCCTGCCCCGGTGTGATGCCGAGTTCCACCGGATTGCCCAGAGCGTCGCAGATGGCATGGATCTTTGTCGTCAACCCGCCTCGTGATCGTCCGATGGCCTGATCCGCGCCCCTTTTTTGAGGGCTCCGGCACTATGCTGATGTGCCCGGACAATGGTGCTGTCGATCATCATGTATTCATTGTCGTGATCCGCGGCTAGATGGCGAAAGATCCTCTCAATAACACCGCTTTCACACCAGCGGCGCAGACGCCGATGCACGTTTTTCCAGTCTCCGAAACGGGCAGGAAGATCACGCCATGGAATGCCTGCGCGATAGCGATACAGCACGGCCTCCACGAACAGGCGGTTGTCCGCTGCTGTGCCGCCGACATGACCTTCACGACCGGGGAGAAGGTCTTTTATCCGTTCCCACTGATCGTTGCGTAAACCGTAGCGCCGCATCTGTTGCTCTCCCACAAAATCGGGAAAACAGTCAGCACAGGACGCCACAAAGTACAACCCTCACGTGCCATACTCAGCGCTTAACTGACGACACGCCGTAAGGCTGACCACGCGCGCACTCAAGCTTGGTGGAGGCATCCCTCCGACACAGAAAACCTTTCAGGCACACACAGATGCAGCTGCGGGAAGCAGGGTTCCTTCGGCTCCCCTTTCCCCAGGCAAGCTGTGCAACAAACGTTACCAGTGTGCTACCGATGCCATATCACCATGGTTGCGCATCACGTTTTTGTCGCTCCTTTACAGGTCTGCCGTGAAGGAGAACTTGAACGTTCTTGGCAAACCCTGAAGCAGATAGCCATTGAATGCGGAAGACCAGTAACGGGTGTTTGCAATATTATCCACCCCAAACCGCAGGGTAAGGGGCTTGTGCTGCACCGCAAATGTATAGCGCATACCCAGATCAAACCGTGTCCACACAGGCAGGTGCAGTGTGTTGGCCGTGTTCACCCACTGCTTGCCGGTATTAACCACACGCCCCACCACGGTGCCGCCTTTGAGGAACGGCAGATCATATTCCAGATTGCCGTTAATGGTGTAATTGGGCACCCCGATAGCAGTATGGCCGTTATCCACCCCACCTTCCGTACGGCGTAGTTGTGCATCAATCAGCGTGGCGCCCCCATTAAAACGCAGGCCGGGCAAGATCTGCCCATTGATGCTCAGTTCCGCCCCCCGGTTGCGCTGCTTTCCATCAGCACGGAAAATCAATGCCCCTTCAGTCCCATACGGAGCCGTGTAGGAATTAGGTTGGGATGTTTGATAAAAAGCCAGCGTGGTGGTGAAGCGCCCGATATCATACTTGGCACCAATTTCGTACTGCACGCTTTTGTAGGGCGGGAAAATCTGGCCCAGATTCACGACATTGCTGCCAGAAGCTGTTGGCCCCTGCGCCAGCCCTTCTATACGATTGAAATAAATGGAAGTGCGGCGCGTTGGGTGAATAACCAGCCCCACAACGGGAGTAATGGCATCCCGATTATAATGGGCGGTCAGTCCTCCTCCGTTATAGTCGTACCCATTGATCAGCATGTTCTGGTACCGGAAGCCCGCTGTCAGCGCGATACGATCATGCCAGAAGGACATGGTATCTGAAAAATACAGGCTATAGAGGCGCGTCTGACTGTTACGCTTGGGATTGTTGATGTCTCCACCAACAAAATTCTGTTCCAGTGGTGCAGCATAGTTGGGGTGATACAGGTTGGTTGCAATGGAAGACCCCCATGCCATGGCATAGGCCGTATCAAACTCCTCCCACAGGCCCGATCCGCCTGCATTCATCTCATGCTTGACCGGCCCGGTGTTGAAGTGCGCCCGCACGCCTGCGCGGGTACTTTCATTAGTCTGCACAACAGGAACATACATGCTGCCGCTGGTGCCATCTCCGGTGCGGCCGTCAGAAATGGTCAGGGAGGAATAATCCCCTTTTTCGTTCCCACCCATTCCGCCAAAAGCTGCATAAGCGGTCAGGTGTTTTGAAAAATCATGCTCCACATTCAGCATGCCGAAGATGTAGTTCAGCTCATTATATGTCCATGCCTGCCCGTAATTTCGGGCTGCCGAGGGCACACGCGGAACCTTTGTTACGCCGCTGCCCAGAAACACGCCGGGACGCCCCCACTCCACACCCTGGTTCTGATAGTTCATGTCAACCGAGATACGGGTGCGGTCATCATGCCAGTCAAAATCAGCACCCAGCGCGGCGCTGTGCCTGCGTTCGTGATCAATTGAACCCTGTCCGGAAAGACCTGCCACATTCAGGCGCAGCCCGTAGGCTTTATCCTGCCCGAAACGTCGGCCCAGATCCACGCTGCCGCCACCCGTGGCCTTGCTGGTGTAATCTCCGGTTATACGGGTGATGGGGGTGTTTTCAGCATGTTTGAACATCAGATTGATGTTGCCACCAATGCCCGTGCCGCCGGGGGCCGCCCCGTTCAGAAACGCGCTGGCCCCGTTGAGCACCTGCACCTGATCATACAGTTGTGGGGACACAAGCTGGCGCGGCGTAATGCCATACAGACCGTTAATGGCAACATCATCCCCGTACACGGGAAAGCCACGGATAATGAACATTTCGGAAAAATTGCCATAGCCATACGTTGTGCGTACGGATGGATCGTTCTCCAGCACCTGCCCCAATGTCTGGGATTGCTGGTTGAGAATAAGGCTGGACGTATAGCTGCGAATGTTAAAGGGCACATCCAGCCCCTTCTTGGTGCCAAGCGCACCCAACTGGCCGCCGCTGATCACTTCCATCTGGTTGCGGCGTTTGGCTTTGACCAGAATCTGCTCATCCGTATTGGCAGGTGTGGTTCCCGTCTCTGCCTGTGGTGTGCTGGCAGCCGCCACCGCGGCGGTCGGCAGGGCAACCGCGGATGACGCGGCAGACTGCGGAAGCGTGCCAGCACTGCGGGCATTCCGCGCTGCGGCGGACGCTGGCTTAGCAGGCACTTTGGCAACAGGCGTTTCTGCCGCGTACACCGGCGCAGCCCCCGCCCCGGCAACAACGACAACCGTAGCCAGCAGGATGTGACGCCTACACCGGCCGGAAAGGAACAGGCATCTCATCATGATCATTCACACCTTCAGGAAGAGCGTCTCTCGTGCCCCCGTTCATACGCAATTGATAGCTATTCGCAAATGTAATTATTGTCATATGGCCCAGAAGCCTCTGTTCTCCCCCTTTCAACCGCGGTAACAAAACGCCATGCCTGACACCGCCAGAAAACCCTTCGCCCGCCCCACGGCCGCCGCCGTGAGCAGACAGAGTGAAAAACGCCGTGCTGTTTACAGGCGCATGGCATGGCTGGCCGCGGCAACGGTGCTTGCCTATCTGATGGCTCATTTTCTTGTCATGCATGCTGTGCTTGGCAACGGTCCGGAAAACAGACTCGCCACCACCATGGCAGAAGCCGTTGCCATAGCCCTGCTGCCGCTTTTGATTCTGTTGGGGTATGGCGCGCGCACCCACGCCTGGGGATTATGGGTTCTGCTTGTGCTGTGCGGCGGAATGGCGCTCTACAATCGCATCGCACCATGACAAACGTTTCTGCTCATGCGTGAAACATTTCGGGTTCATATGGGGTGGTTGCACAGTTGGGTCGGGTTTCTGGCCGGGCTGGTGCTGACATGCATTTTTGCAACAGGCACCCTGAGCGTATTTGACAAGGAAATAACGCAGTGGATGCAGCCGGAGGTGACACTGGACCACCCACCGGCCCCTACTCCGCTCGCCCTGCAACGCGCAGCCGAAACCACGATGGCGGAACAGGAGAAAGACCTGTTTGCCTTCATAACGCTCCCCTCTCTTCGGGACCCGGTTCTCCGCGTGCTGCACTATGACGGGCATGAATTCATTGGCCCCGTTCTGGACCCTGTTGATGGCCATATCTTTCCCGCGCGCGCCACGGCCGGGGGGCAGTTTTTCTATGATTTTCACTTCGCCTTACGCAATGGCCCTGTGGTGGGGTGCACCATTGTCACGCTGCTGGGCGTATGTCTTCTGGTAGCCATCGGGTCTGGTATCGCCATTCATATCAAGGCCATGTGGCCTGATCTTATCCTGTTTCGTCCCTTTGGGCCGCGCCCGCGTGCGTGGCTGGATGCCCATCTTGTCACCGGTGTTCTGTTTCTGCCGTTCCTGATCATGATGACCTACACAGGAACAGTTATACGGGCGCGCGGCATTCTGCCGCCCCACCCCTTCCTGCCCGCGCAGCAGACCGAGCCCCCCCCTCCCGCTGCGGCCAGCCCTCCGGCAAAAACAAACGTCTCAGCGCCACCTGCATCTGCCGTCCGGCCGCCCACGCCCCCGCTCGGGCCATTGATTGCGCAGGCTCAACAGATCCTGCAGGCGGAGCGCTGTGAATTGATCCTGTTCTCCCCCACCCAGATCCGCATTTTCCGGAGTGATGATGCCAGCCTGTTCTTGACGCGCGATCTGGTCACATTCAGCCGTGCGGACGGACACGTCATCAGTTCCTTTATCCAGAAAGGTGCGGCGGCCCGCACTCTGGAGCTTCTGCATGGGCTTCATTACGCACGTTTTTCTTCCGCTCTGCTCCGTTGGCTTTATTTCCTCTCCGGGTTGGCCTGCACGGTGCTCATGGGCAGCGGTCTGGTGCTATTTCTCATGAAGCGGCGTAAGGCATCCGGCCAGAAAATCCTGTTCCGTACAGCAGAAGGTCTGACCATTGGGGTTCTGGTGGGCCTTCCTCTGGCTGTTATCGGACTGTTCTGGGCCAACCGCCTGCTGCCTCTTTCCATGGATGCGCGCATGGAGGCCGAAATTCAGGCGTTTTTCATGCTCTGGGCCTTTTCTGCCCTCCACGGGCTGATCTGCGCGCTCAGAAATACGGCATACTCTGGCTGGCGCGCGCAACTTGTGGTGCTGGCATTCATGGGGCTGGGTCTGCCGGTTGTGGATGGTCTTACACACAGCCACGGCTGGCTACAGGATGCGGGCCGCTATTATACACTTGATGCGTTGGTCATGTTGACTGGACTGGCCGCACTGATCATGTTTCAAAAACTGCGCAGGCAGTCCTCATGATCGCACTCTGTGTTTTCCTTGCGTGGGCCAGTGCTTTCTGGGCACATGAACACCTTCAGCCCCGTACCAGCAAGCTGTTCCCCCTCACAACAGTCAGCAAAAGGCTCTACCAATGTGTACGAGCCTGCGCCCCTGTGCTCGCACTTCTCCTTTGCCTTTACCGGGATTTTGAGGAGGGTGTTCTTTACTGGCTAGGCTTGGGTGCTGTAGCAGGGCTTGCCGTCAGCCTTCTTATGGCAGCCCTGAAACACAAACAAAGCGGGCGGCTTTAAACAGGGAGGGCAGTCTTTGTGCTTACCGGCAAAGCAAAGAATATGCCTCCCTCCCCTGTTCCAATTTTACGCAGGTTGTGAACTATTCACATCGTGGCAGTCTGCAAAGAAGACCACTAAAAATGCCTGTCAGGAAAGCGTGATACCCGAAGGCGAGAGCAAAAAAGCGGACACGTTCAGATACAAAAAACCGCCAGATGAATCTGACGGTTTTTTCTGCAACCTCGTAATTTGACGCTTTCTTACTTTCCGGAAAGCGGAGCATACGTGCTGGTAATGAACTTAGCCACGTTATCATGCAACTGGGCCAGAGAGTCCTGATGCGCATAGACCATATGCCCAGATTCATACTGCACAATCTGAATATTCTTGCTCAGATCATGAGAAATCGGCAGATGCCGCATTTCATAAATCCCCTCGAAATACGGGGTTCCCAGATCATAATAGCCCTGGTTGAGCATCACTTTCAGGCTGGTGTTATGCTTCATGGCCGAGGCCAGATCAGGCAGCACATTTACAGCCCCATGGATGGGAAAATCCGTATTCGGCTGCGCGTGTGAGAAGTCCCACTTTGTAATGGCGTCTGAGAAGAATTTGTATTCCTGATACCCATCACCCACCACGGAGCTATTGCCGTAATGCAGCGTGTTGCGCGCGTAATCATTAAACGCAGCAATATAGGCGGAAGACATGGCCGAAGATTGCGGATCATAAAACGGATATTGGGAAAGCTGGTCCATGGTGGGGCCAGAGAAGCGGCTATCCAGACGCCCTGTATCAACCCCTTTATCCCCAAGAAGGGTTTTTTCAAATTCTCCGCCGTTTACGCGCAGATCGGCCTTCTTGATGTAGTCTACAGGCAGGCCGGTATAGTCATGCAGTTTCTGGGCAATGGCATCCCGTTTTTCTGGCGTGATGCTGTTTCCATCCTGCAGGGCGGCCGTATAGTCCGTTAGCGCAAAATGCTCTACTTCCTGCAAGAAACCCTTCAGATCGCTCGGCTGATTGGGAATACGCTTGTGATACCACGCCGTGGCGGCATAGCTGGGCAGGGCCAGCACATAAGGCTGATCCACCGAGGGGTTCATCTGCGCGGCATCAATATCGTTATCGTAGTTCAGAATTTGTGAGAGCAGGATAACGCCGTTCAGATCAATGCCTTTATCATCCGCCAACTGGTTGGCAACAATGGCGGAACGGGTGGTGCCGTAGCTTTCCCCAAACAGATATTTGGGGGAATTGTAGCGCCCATAGCGGGAGAGAAACTGGGCAATGAAGTCCGTAAAGGCACGGGCATCTGCATCTGTGCCAAAGAACGTTTTTTCCTTGTCCGTGCCGGTCAGACGGCCATAGCCGGTGCCGGGCGCATCAATAAACACAAGGTCAGATACATCCAGCAGGCTGTCATTGTTGTTTACAATGGCATAGGGCGCGGCTGGTGTGTGTGCATCATCCGCCGTGACAACCTTTTTGGGGCCAAACGCGCCCATATGTAGCCATACGGTGGAGGAGCCGGGGCCACCATTATAAATGAATGTAATGGGGCGATTTTCCGGGCGAACACCTTTCTTGAAATAGGCCACATAAAAAATGGAGGCCGCCGCCGGTGTTTTTTTATCCTTGTCCTCATCAGGCAGAACGGCGTCATCCCAGCCTTTGGGATGCACTATCAGGGTGCCGGAGACAGCCTGATAGTCAATATGCGCCCCATGCACCGTAACGGAGCCGGTGGAGGTCACGCTCTGCGGTTTGGTAAAAAAGTCTGCCGCGCCATCCTTGGCCTTGGCAGTTTCAGCAGCGGGTTTAGCGTCTTCAGCCCATGCTGCTGGCTGCGCAACCAGCATACCGGCCCCCAGCACGGAAACGCTGGCCAGAAGGGAGGCCAGTTTTATGCCGGCACGATAGCTCTGTTTCATCTCTTTGCATCACTCAGTCATGTTATAATATTTCATTTTATAAACAAACCGAGCCACCCGCCAAGAGGGTTCCTTTCCGTTTAGTAACAATTTTACCGTTGTCTTTTACCCCAACCCAACCCCGGCGGAGGCAAAATAGCGGTTGACCGCGTTGCACATGGCCCCCGCCACCATGGCCCGATGCCCGGCCTGCCGCAGTGCGGCTTCATCCAGCCGGTTGGACATGAAGCCCATTTCCACCAGCACAGATGGGATCTGGGCCGATTTCAGCACGGCAAATGCGGCATGCCGATGTGGGTGCGGTAACAGCGCAATACGCGTTTGGAAGGAAGACACCACGGCACTGGCCATATGGGCCGAACCCCGGCGCGCCTCTTCCGTCACCAGACTGGCCAGAATCTGCTGCACTTCTGGCGATGCCCCCTGCACCAGCGGGCCGCCAAACCGGTCTGCACTGTTTTCTGTCTGCGCCAGGGCCGCAGTCTGACTATCAGATGCGCCATGGGAATGTGTGTAAACGCTTGCCCCCCGCACGGAGGCATTATGCAGCGCATCCGCATGCATGGAAATAAACAGGGACGCCCCGTGCTGTTGCGCCAGTTCCACGCGGCCATCTAACGGAATGAAGCGGTCAGACGTGCGCGTCATCGCCACACGGTAGCGGCCCGTGCCCACCAGTTGGCGTTGCAGTTCCGCCGCCGCTGCTTCCGCCACGTGTTTTTCATACGTGCCAGAGAAGCCAATGGCACCGGGGTCCTTCCCGCCGTGGCCGGGGTCCAGCATGACCAGAGGCAGGGCTGGCTTGGCCCTGCCCACAATGGCAGGGGCTGACAGCGTATGCTTTGCAGCGCTGCTACCACCATGCGCGGCGGCCTGCGCTACAGAACCAGCCGCCCCCAACATCACCAGACCGGCCCCGCCCCTGATGAGCCCGCGCCGCGTGGGCAACAGAAGGGAACCTGCCGAAACACCGGCCTTGGCATGATATGGGAACACGCTGCTTTGCTCCTTTGGCTCCAGCCCTGCGGCATCCCCTTCAGCAGAACTGCCCGGAGAGACACCAGTGGCGACCTGACACAAACCGCCCTCTGCAGCAAAGGAGCCTGCGGCCTCCCCTGCCTGGCCTTTCAGCCCGGATGCCGTAGCCCTATGGCTGGCCCGCACAGGGGCTGGCGCTCCCTCCACCGTATGGAACGCGGGCATGAAGAAAGGCTGTAATAGCTGGTGCTCTGGCGGCATGATTTCTCGCACCCTGAAAATTGCGACGATACTGAAGAAAGATAATGTCCAAACCATGACACCGTAGAAAGGTCTAAAAAACAGTTATTCTGAATGGCTTGCGGTTTGTTGCACTTTGCGTCATGGTGAGTAGGCATGGCCCAAGGCAGATTGCCCGTCATGCATCCTGTTTCCGCTCCTTTTCACGTCAAAGGGCGCGGCTGGCGTTACAGCGCCGCCCCGCGCGGATGGGAGCAGGAAATTTTGGTTGAAGGATACATGACCATCGCCCGGAGCCTATACGTTGAGCGCATGACCAGAGGGGAAACAGACTCCTGTTTTCGTGCCTCTGCCGTCACCTCACTGTCCGGGTTGGCCGCTGCCCCTCATTATGTCGTAAATACCTATTCTCGCCTGCCGGAAGAGCCCCCGTTCCGTGCCCACCCGCCCAAGCGGACGCACCGGACAGGCCGGCCACCGGCACACCGGAGTTTTTCTTTTTATGTCAAAGCGTATGCTGATCGATGCGACGCACGCGGAAGAAACGCGCGTTGTCGTTATGGATGGAAACAGACTTGAAGATTATGATGTTGAAGCGGCTGCAAAAAAGCAGCTCAAAGGAAACATCTACCTTGCCCGCGTTGTTCGCGTAGAGCCCAGCCTTCAGGCCGCCTTTGTTGAATATGGCGGCAACCGCCATGGTTTTCTGGCCTTTAGCGAAATCCACCCGGACTACTACCAGATTCCGGTTGCCGACCGTGAAAAGCTGCTCGCCCTGCAGGCCGAAGAAGAAACCCTGCTGGATGATGCCGACAACGGGACCGATGAGACCGAAGCCGAAACGGATCTGACGGAGTCTGACGAGTCCGAAGACGCGGAAACCGAAGCCTCCGCCGAAGGGAACGAAGACGCTCCCCGCACCAATGGCCGCAGCAAGACCCCTGATTATGTCGGCGGTGAAACCGACACTGGCGAAGAAGCGCTGATCCAGAAGCGGATTGCCCGCTTCATGCGCAACTACCGCATTCAGGAAGTCATCCGTCGCCGTCAGGTGCTGCTGGTTCAGGTGGTCAAGGAAGAACGCGGCAACAAGGGTGCGGCCCTTACCACTTATATCTCGCTGGCTGGCCGCTACTGTGTGCTGATGCCCAACGCGCTGCGTGGCGGCGGGGTTTCCCGCAAGATTACATCCGTGGCAGACCGTCGCCGCCTGCGGGATATTGTGTCTGACCTCAACCTGCCCCGTGGCATGGCCATGATTGTGCGGACGGCAGGCGCCCAGCGCCCCGGCCCGGAAATTACGCGTGACTGCGAATATCTGCTGCATCTGTGGGATGATATTCGTGAACTCACACTTCAGTCGGTCGCACCCGCGCTGATTTACGAGGAAGCAAGCCTTGTAAAACGCGCCATCCGCGATGTGTACACGCGTGAGATCAATGAAATTCTGGTGGATGGGGAAAGCGGGTGGAAAGCCGCGCGGGACTTCATGCGCCTGCTCATGCCCCAGCACGCCGAGAAGGTGCGTCTGTGGAACAAGGAAAACCAGCCGCTCTTTACCCACTATCATGTGGAAGGGCATCTGGACGCCATGTTCTCGCCTGTGGTTTCCCTGCGGTCTGGCGGGTATCTGGTCATCAACCAGACAGAAGCCCTTGTTGCGATTGACGTGAACTCCGGCAAGGCCACAAGCCAGCGCAACATTGAAGAAACAGCCTTCCGCACCAATCAGGAAGCGGCTGATGAAGTGGCGCGCCAGCTCCGCCTGCGTGATCTGGCTGGCCTGATTGTGATCGACTTCATCGATATGGAGTCCCGCCGCCACAACACCATGATCGAGCGCCGCCTGAAAGACGCGCTGCGCCATGATCGCGCCCGCATCCAGATGGGCTCCATCTCCCATTTCGGGCTGCTGGAAATGTCTCGCCAGCGGCTGCGCCCGTCCGTGGCGGAAGCCGCATTCACGCCCTGCCCGCACTGTCAGGGCACCGGCATGGTGCGTGGCATTGAAAGCTCGGCCCTGCATGTGCTGCGCGCTGTGGAAGAAGAAGGGGCACGCCGCCGCGCGTCCGCCATTACGGTGCATGTGGCCGGAGAGATTGCGCTGTATGTGCTGAACAACAAGCGCGACTGGCTGGCGGAAATTGAAAAACGCCACCACATGGAAATCCTGTTTGCAGCGGATTCCTCTCTGCCTATCCCGGAAATCCGGATTGAGCGCCGCCAGCCCCCACGGATAAACCGTGCGCCAACCGTTCTGGCACCCATTGAAAATGTGGTGGCAGATGAAGCGCCGGTGATTGAAGCTCAGGCCGAGGCTCCTGTCGCTGCCGCTGCTATTGCAGAGACAGCCGCCGTGCCGGAAACGGCTGCCGCAGGTGAGGACGAGCCGCGTCGCCGCCGCCGTCGCCGTCGTCGCCGTGGTGGCAACGGGAATCGGGAGGAAGTTCAGCACAGCCAGGATCAGGCACCTGAACAGATTGCACCGGTTGCCGCAGCCGAACAGCCTGCCCCCACACAGGCAGATGCCGACTCCGAGGCAACAGATAATCTGGTTCCGGGCCGTCGCCGCACACGTCACTCCCGCGTGCAGCGTGAAGAGCAGCCCCAGATCCGGGTTGCGATTGAGGAAGGTCCGGCTCCGCGGCCGTCCCGTCCCACATGGCAAGGGCCGACCCCTGCTAACCCGTTTGGCGGCAGCATCGATATTTTCGATCTGATCGAAAGCAGCATGGCCGAGCCGGAACCGGCTCCGCAGCCGGCCCGCACCCCGGCCCCTGCCAAGACGTCCGCTCCGGTTGAGCCCATAAAGGCTGCCCCGGTCATTGTGGAAACGGAAGCCGTGGTGGAAGCCGAAGCGCCTGCTTCAGTCTCCGCTGCCCCGCAGGTGGAAGAAACGGTGGAAACCGTTGCTGTTGAGCCGGAAGAGGCAAAGCCTGCCCGCAGACGCCCCACACGCCGCCGCCGCACGGCAACGCGGACCGCAGAAGAGGAAGCCCCCGCAACTGCGGCGGAGGCTCCGGAACCTGCGGCTGAAAGCGTTGACGCAACTGCTGAGGAAGAAGCCCCTAAGCCGCGCCGCCGCCGTGTGACGCGCAAAAAGGCCGACCCCACAGCAGAAGCCGAAACCGCACCTGAAGCGGATGCTGCGGAAGAAGCCAAACCTCGCACCCGCCGCCGCACCACGCGGAAAAAGGTGGAGACGGCTTCCGTTGCAGACGCTGCTGACGCTGAAGCTCCGGCAGTGGAGGCCGAAAAGCCGGCACCACGCCGCCGCCGCACGGCAGCCAAAGCGGCCTCTGTCGCCACAAAAACCGAGGCAGCTCCGGCGGAAGACAGCAAGGACGCGACTGATCCTTCCGTGGTGCAGCCGATTGTCATTGATGATGAGCAACCAGCTTCCCGCCGCCGCACTGGATGGTGGCGCCGCTGAGCTTTCTGCCCGGAGAGACGCATTAAGTCTCTTCGGGCAGGTGCTCTGCCTTTGATACCGGGCCGCCTTGTGCTAGGAGTGCCGCCGTCACGCACTCTTGCCCCTGCTGCCCGACCGGAGTTTTCATGACCGTGCCTCAGCCTGACCTTCAACCCGTACGCCCTTTGGGCACGGAAGAACGGGCCCCCATGGTGCTGGCTCTCCCCAAAGGCCGTATCCTGAAAGCGGTTACCCCCCTGCTGAAACAGGCAGGGCTGGCGCCCAGTGATGATTGTCTGGGCGATAACAGCCGCAAGCTGCGTTTTCCCACGCAAGACCCCTGTGTGGATGTTGTGCGCGTGCGCTCCTTTGATGTGGCAACCTTTGTCGCCTCTGGCGGGGCGCAGGTGGGCATCTGCGGCGCAGACGTGCTGATGGAATTTGACTACCCTGAAATCTATGCCCCGCTTGATCTGGGCATTGGCGCATGCCGGATTTCCATTGCCCAGCCCAACACCCTGCCGCATGACCCCGCCGAATGGGCGCGCTGGTCCGAGGTTCGGGCTGCCACCAAATATCCCGCCGTCACCCGCCGTTATTTTGCGGCTCGCGGCATCAACGCCAATATTGTCCATCTGCATGGCGCGATGGAACTGGCCCCCATGCTGGGCCTGTCCCGCCTGATTGTGGATCTGGTGGATACCGGCTCCACCCTGCGCGCCAATGGCCTGCGTGAAGTGGAAACCATAGCGCACGTAACCAGCCGCCTGATTGTGAACAGAACGGCGCTGAAAACGCGGCCTGAAGAGATTTCAGCCATTATCAACAGTTTTCGCACCGCCCTTGAGGCCAACGCCCGACAGACCGAAAAAGCTGAGGCAGAACAGTCTTCATGAAACGCCTTGATATCCGTGACCCCGGCTTTGAAGCCGCTTTCTCCTCCCTGCTTGATGCGCGGGAAGAACAGGGGCAGGAAGTGCATGCCCCCGTTGCGGACATTCTGGCCCAGGTGCGGCGTGACGGAGATACGGCCCTCTGCGCGCTGACGGAAAAATTTGACCATCTTCCCCTCACGCCCGAAAAACTGGCGTTTACAGCAGAGGAAGTGGAAAAAGCCCGGGCGCAGGTCAGCCCGGATCTTCTGGCTGCGCTGGATGTTGCGGCAGACCGCATTGAATCCTTCCATAAGGCCCAGATGCCACAGGATATCCGCTACACGGATGATGTGGGGATGACACTGGGGCTCCGCTGGATTCCCTTGGATGCCGTGGGCCTGTACGTGCCGGGGGGCAAGGCGGCCTATCCTTCCTCCGTGCTGATGAACGCCATTCCCGCCCGTGTAGCCGGGGTGGAGCGTCTGGCCATGTGCGTGCCCACACCCAACGGTGTGATCAACCCGCTGGTTCTGGCCGCAGCACACCGCGCTGGCGTGACGGAAATTTACCGTGTAGGCGGGGCACAGGCCGTAGGGGCCATGGCGTTCGGCACCAAGACCATCCGCCCGGTTGACCGTATTGTGGGCCCCGGCAATGCCTATGTGGCGGAAGCCAAGCGGCAGGTGTTCGGCCATGTGGGAATCGACAGCATTGCCGGGCCGTCTGACGTGGTGGTGATTGCCGATTCGGCAACAGACCCACGCCTGATTGCACTCGATCTTCTGGCACAGGCCGAACATGATGAACTGGCGCAGGCCACGCTGATCACCCCGGATGCCGCGTTTGCTGATACCGTTATTGCGGCAGTTGAAACGGAACTGCGTACCCTCACCCGCTCCGCCATTGCGGGCGCAAGCTGGAAGCGTAATGGCGCTGTTCTGATCGTACGCTCGCTGGAAGAAGCCGTCACATTGGCCAACCGTCTGGCCCCGGAACATCTGGAACTGATGGTGGATGATCCGGAAAGCCTGTTTGCCCGTGTACGGCACGCTGGCGCGGTTTTCCTCGGCCGTTTCTGCCCGGAAGCGGTGGGCGATTATGTGGGTGGCCCCAACCATGTGCTGCCTACATCACGCACCGCGCGCTTTGCCTCCGGGTTGTCTGTTTTTGATTTCATGAAACGTACCACGTTCCTCTCCGGCGGGCCGGATGCGCTGCGGCGTATTGGTCCTGCCGGGGTGGCGCTGGCACATGCGGAAGGGCTTGAAGCCCATGCGCTGAGCATCTCGGCCCGGCTGGATGTTCTGGCAAAGGGAACACCTAACGCTTGACCGGATACGGTCCCTCACCCATATCTGCTCATCCCAACTGTAACGAGGCTTGAAAATGAACGAAGGACGCCATGTCTAAAGAAGACATGATTGAATTTAGCGGCACAGTGACCGAACTGCTGCCCAACGCGATGTTCCGTGTGAAACTCGACAACGAACACATGATTCTGGCACACACCAGCGGCAAGATGCGCAAAAACCGTATCCGCGTTCTGGCTGGTGACCGCGTGAACGTTGAAATGACACCGTATGACCTTTCCAAAGGTCGTATCACTTTCCGCTTCAAGTAAGACGATGACCGCCTCCGGGCCTGCTGGCGCGGAAACAGCGGTGCGTCCTGCATTTGTGCTGGCTTCGGCATCGCCCCGTCGGCTGGACCTTCTGGCCCAGCTGGGGCTGACGCCAGACCGCGTTTTTCCCGCCAATATTGATGAAACACCGCAGCGTAATGAACAGCCGCGCCCATACCGTGCGCCGTATGGCGGCAGAAAAGGCCGCGGCTGTTGCCCATCAGATAACAGAACCTGCCCTTGTGCTGGGGGCTGATACGGTTGTGGCCCTTGGCCGCCGCATTCTTCCCAAGGCGGAAGACCGGGAAACGGCACGCAAATGCCTGACCCTGCTTTCCGGCCGCCGCCATACGGTGCTCACAGCCTTGCGCTGCGTGCCTACCGCTGCGTGGCCTGATGGCCGCACGGGAGAGCGCGTGGTGGAAACGGCTGTCACTTTCTCCCGCCTCACCGACCATCAGATTGAAGCCTTGCTGGATGCCGGAGACTGGCAGGGCAAAGCGGGTGGGTATGCTTTGCAAGGGCATGCCGCCGGGTTTATCCGCTTTATTTCCGGCAGCGCCTCTGGTGTCATCGGCCTGCCCCTGTTTGAAACGGCGCAACTGCTCCGTGGTCAGCCGGGCCACTGGCTTCCGTGAGCACCGTTCTCCGCGTTGCCTTCTTCCCCGGCGAACTTCGGCTTGCCGTTACCCAGCACAACACCCTTCTCGATTACGCCCTGTGGCGGCCTGCCGCCCCTGATGGGGTAGGAGACGTGTATCAGGCCCGCATCAGCGCCCTTATGCCCGCCATGGGCGGTGCTTTTGTGGATCTGGGCAAAGGGGAAAGCGGTTTCCTTCCCATACAGAACGGCAAGGACCCCGTTACGGAAGGCCAGATGCTTACCGTGCGCGTAACCCGTGCAGCGCAAGGCGGCAAAGGCCTGCGTGTGCAGGCACAGGAACCACCTGCCACACCCTTGCCAGACAAACCCTGCCTGCTAACCCGTGGCCCAACACCACTTGAGCGGCTGGCAGATCGCTGGCCACAGGCGCGCATCACAGTGGATTCCGCTGCGGCGGCGGCACTGATCCCCCCAACCTTGCGAGACCGTCGAGAGCAGGCCCTCAGCCCCTTCCCTGAAGCCATAGCCCACGCCTGCGATGCACTGGCGGAGGCAAGCGTCTCCCTGCCCGGCGGCATGACGGCGAGCATCACGCCCACACCTGCGCTGATCGCCATTGATATGGACGCGCCCCCAACGGCAACAGGCTGGACGAAACAGACCGCCCAGTTTGCCGCCAACCGGGATGCGCTGCCCGCCCTGTTTCAACAGATCAGGCTACGCAACCTCTCCGGGGCCATCCTGATTGACCCTGCAGGCCTTTCAACCCGCAAGCGTCAGGCCCTGCTGGAACCCATTAAAGCGATGCTACAGGCAGACCCATTGCGCCCACGCTGCCTTGGCATTACGGCGCTGGGGCTGGTGGAAATT
The DNA here is from genome assembly GCF_001499615.1 of Acetobacter senegalensis. NCBI lineage: Bacteria > Pseudomonadati > Pseudomonadota > Alphaproteobacteria > Acetobacterales > Acetobacteraceae > Acetobacter > Acetobacter senegalensis. The sequence continues at coordinate 719,786 of NZ_LN606600.1, forward strand.
GTCCGGGCCCGTATCCACCCTTCCCTGCCGGAACTCCTCTCCTGCCCGCATGGGCAGGCTCTGGCAGCCTTGCGCATTATTCTTGCCAATCATCCCGACGCGACCCAAATTCGAGGTGGGCTGGGGATCATCACCGCGCTGGAGAAAGACCCGCAGGCACTGGTGGACTGCATTACCCAGCGCGGCAAAGCTCTGGCCGTAAAACTTGACCCTTCCCTGCCGGATTTTTTCTGGACGACTGACCATGACTAAAACAGCTTCCTGCCCCGTGTGCGGCAAACCTACCCAGCAGGCCACACGGCCGTTCTGCTCCCAGCGCTGCGCGGATATTGACCTCGGGCGCTGGTTTACCGGGCAGTACCGCATCCCCGGCCCCCCGGTTGACGAAGAAAATATGGAGAAAGACGAAAGAAATGACGAAAGGTGACTTGATCCCGCACGCAGGCTGAGATAAACCCCCTCTCACGCCGCGAGGCTGCGGTGCCCAAGTAGCTCAGTTGGTAGAGCATGCGACTGAAAATCGCAGTGTCGGTGGTTCGATCCCGCCCTTGGGCACCATTTTAGACTCCCCCTAAAATCGTGTGGTTTTGATGTGTATTTCCACAGATGTTTGTGCATCTGGCATGAAATACTTCCTCAGACTTTGGGTCATAAGCGCGTCGTACAGACACAGTCCGTTTTTTGGTGCTCTTCCAATGGCAGTATCTCCCATGGAAAGCGCATAATATTCTCAGGCATATTCTTAGGCCAGGATGCACGCCTGAAGACGTCCCATAGCCTTCACTTCGGGCGTTTTGCCCTGACCATCAGCAGGAATGCCGCGAGGTCACGCCATCTGCGAAATCGTGGCGCTCTTTTACAGGTATGTTCAGTCGGTTGAGGCTCTTCTATTCGTGTGATGCGAAAGTCGGCAGAAGCAACCGCATGGAGATAGTCTCCGATAGTCCTCGGAAAGCGAGGGACAGAGAACGGCATTACATTCTCATCCTTGGGATGATCCCCAAACTTCCAGTTCTCTATAAAACTTTGTTTGCTGAAATACCGTGCAACGCAGAGGCCGGTTGCCTGACCGTGGTCATCCTTCTGCCATTTCAAGCCCGGCGTAATAAAACAAGGATGCAGGACACTGAATGCAATGAACCCGCCAGGACGAAGCAGAGCGTCTTCTGGATGCTCCAGCCCAGCTTCATGCGTCTTACCGGTGCATGTTACCTTGCTACCCCTCTGTCTGCCTGCACATACGCAATTATATCACTCCTTCTGCACAATGCCTGACCAGCAACGTTCGCATCTGGAGTTGCGATGATGAAATCTGAAAGAAAGCAGACTTTATAGACAATATTCTTGAATACTCCCGCCTCTTCAATTACCGCAAGCATCGCGCCCTTGAAAAAACCTGGGTGTTACCATGACCAAAAAGAACAAAAAATGTTTGACTAGAAAACATAATATGCAGAATTTTAAAAATTGGCATATCTGTTGATCGTGCCTTTATGGCCTGCAAGAACACCACGAAAATCCTCATCAGGAGGGTTCTAAAAACCCCTATTTTAATTTTTCTAATAGTAGAAATATCAATGGGTTACGATTTTTACACAGACGGAAAAAGAGGTTTTTTGACCCCCTCCATCTCCTCTGGTGAAGCCTATAAAATCAGGACAGACAAAAATCTCGAATCTGTTTTCGCAAATAAAACCCATTTGGAAAATTAAATAAATAACGAGAAGGTTATAAAAATAGTTGAAACGCTATGGCAGAGTAAAAAACGTTTCTCATAAGACCTGATCAGGAAAAGCAGGAAATCGTTCTCCACCCACAAAACATTCAGGCCAGCATGATACAAACTGCTCCAAAAGTGCTGGTATTTGTTCCTACCTAAGAAGAGCGACCATAGCCTCCCTTTGCAGCTATGTGCTTGTAAGACAGAAAAGAAGGTGAGCTACCCTTGCTTAATAGTAATGGAAAACCCTGCACTCACAAAAAAGGGCGTTCGTGACCGAACGCCCTTAGGATAAAAAAACAAGGCGATGCGAACTGCTTCACATCGCCCCTCTGTGGCCTAACGCATTATCAGCATTCTGAACAATTCAACCAGAATGGGTTGCACAACATATTGAATACCCAGCAACACAACCATGGGGCTGAAATCTATTCCCCCCGGCATGGGCAACAGGCGCCGCACGGGTTCCAGCACCGGTTCTGTCAGGCGATTAAAGAACACACCCACCTTCCAGACCAACTGGTTACGGCTATCCAGAATGCCGAACATGCAAAGATTGATGAAAATGCAGGACAGGAGCAGAATCCAGCAATAAATGTTCAGCAACCGCATCAACAGTGAAAAAAGGCCAAACAGCAAGCGGCAACTCCTTTGAATTCACAGCATTGAAGGCGAACACCTCCATGCCAAAACCATGCCACAATACAGCTTGACACGCTATTAGTAAGCCCTATACACCCAAAAACCATACAGGCGGGGCTGTAGCTCAGTTGGGAGAGCGCCTCGTTCGCAATGAGGAGGTCAGGGGTTCGATTCCCCTCAGCTCCACCACCCGCCCCTGTAAAACATTGTTTTCATTAAATTTTCCTGCATGAATGAAAACTTTTTCTCATAAAGTTTTCACACTCGGTCCGTTGTCGCCCCCTTTTGGGCCGTTCCGCACTCAGGCTCCTCAGCATCTTCCAAGCAGATTCGGCCAGCAGTTTCTTACTGACCTCTCTGATATGGCACTCCGCTTCTGAGAACGTATATGGCCAGTGATGGCGTGCATCCTGCTTCCGCCAAGCCTCTGTCCGGCCTGGAAAACTCGCCATACCCTGTAAAGCGTGTGAGGAAATTCCTTTTCGTCACGCCCCACCCTCCACGCTGCCCAGAACAAAGCGGCGCAAGGGTTTGCCGCGGCAGATATCGGGCAGGCGTAGGGCGGCACCGGTATTCTTGCTTTCCGCACGCACACGCAGCACTCATGATGCCGATGTGTTCCAGCATCATCTGGCCTATGTCCGGATCTGTCAGCCTCGGTGTTCGTATCCGTGCTACTGGAGAACTGTCCGGCGCCGCTCAAACTGAGATACATTCTGCATGTTTGACTTTCCTCCAGTGCATATAACAAAAAATATTTATGAACGTCCGTTAATCTGAAACGTATTGGGTGCGGGCGTTAGTGCCCTGCCTAAACTCAGAATTGCGGAGCCTATTTCCATGCCCTATACGACCAGACCAGAAATAGAAGTGGCTTTAATCAATGCCGCTTCATCATTTACTGTTGAATTTCTGCGCAGGGGCCCTGGTTCTGAAGAAAAAAGAAACACCAATAATAATGATCATTTTAACGAACACTTTGTCGCTTACTATTTCCGCAACGTGCTTTCCGCACTCAAAAGCAGTTATTTGGATGACCTCCTGAACGAGGAATCCAGGTCTGATTGGGCCGAAAGGCAGCATGATGCGCGCACTCGCTGAGTGATGCGCCCCATAGCCATGCACTAACAAGAGCCGCCCCTGAGTGCGATAATTCTTGACCATGGCAAACCAGACACCTTTGCCAAAAGGCATTCTTGCCTTGCGGCACAGTGAAGCCTGCCAGTGCCCTCGTCCAGGTGCGCTATCATTATCTGTGCAATGCTTGCGCAACCAAGGGCGCCTGGCTCAGCCCGTTCAAGAACAGTTGACTATATAAGCTCCGTCACGTGTGTACCTCTTCTGTTAGCCAGAAAAAGAGGTGCACCACATGAATATTGAGAGATGCCACCAACTCGCGGGAGGTGCCCTCTCTGGTTAATGAGAAGGGTTTATAAAGGAATTGAGCACAAAACCTCAGTAAACATAGGAAACTTTGCGTATTTATCCCTAGAATTTAAGAGTGTGACATTGTCACGAAATCGGAATGAAGCCTACGGGACAAATACGTCAGCATAAAAAAATGCCTGCATGGTGCGGACCATGCAGGCATCACTTCAATCTGTTTCAAGCGGACTGCAAACAGGTTCAGGCCTGTTCGATATTGTCCTGCTTCACGCCGTGGCCCGCGTAGGCCCCCATGATAATGCCGGGCAGCACAAACGCGGCTGCAAATGCAGCGAAATTGATGTCATGCAGCCCCAGCCCGAACAGAATGAGATCCACACCGAAAAAAATGATAGCGCCGTACAAGCCCATATCCATGCCTCCATTGTGCGCCAGCGGGAAAAACAGGTTCTTTCAAACCATTCTGGCCGCAGGCAGCATAAAAAACATGAAGTTTTCTGCTTTCCATCTATGCAGGAACCGCAGCAACCTCTGTTTAGGGACGCTACTCTTTTTTCTTGGTACGTCAATTCTATATTTTATATCACAAGTAACAGAACAATTTTGGTCTGATTTTTTATTCCCTTATATTTTCTTATTTTATTTCTAAATAAGTTCTATTTATTCGTTTTTCTGATTAAATATCGGCATTTTGCCCACTTTGGCACCTGTTAAGGGAGGTTCATCATTTTATCGCTTCCTCCACAAATGCGCCATTTTATGACCACATATCTCCTCCTATCATGGCTCCATGGAGAGATGCTTGCACAGAGCCTCTCCCATTGAATGACGATATAAGGCATTTGGAATGAAAAAAGCTTTGCTGGCCACGGCCCTTACTTTTGGAATGTTCACGGCGGCAGGCTCTCTGGCCCGCGCTGATGACACGTCCGCGCCGCCGCCACCTCCCCCGCCGCACCACGGCATGTGCCATCCCCACGGCCACATCCTTTCTCTGGATGGCGTGAAACTGACGTCTTCCCAGAAAAAGAAGATCAAGGCGATCATGGAAGCCAACCGCCCTGATCCAAAAGCGGACATGGAACAGGAACGCAGCATCCATGAACAGATCCGCACCCTGCTGACCACACCCGGCCAGGTTGACACCAACCAGTTGACAGCCCTTACGCAACAACTGGACACGCTGCGCACCAACCGTGAAACCCAGCACCTGCAGAAAGAAGTGCAGATTCATGATGTGCTGACCAAGAAGCAGCTGGCTCAGATTGCGGCCAAAAAAGAAGACGAACATTGCCCCCCGCCGCCCCCGCCGCCGGCTGATGGCAACCCGCCGCCTGCCCCGACGACCAACCAGTAAAACCACAAGAAAGGCTGCCTTCCCGGCAGCCTTTTTTTATGCCGTGCTCTCAGCATGAGCCGCCAGCCGGCCAGACCCCAGCCCAACCTGCATCATCTAAAATCACGCGTGAGCAGAGGGGCCAGATAAATGTGCCCCCTTTTTCTGCACACATGTTCGTGAGACACTCAGGGTTAAGGTCGCTCTTGGGGGCCGATTGACCTAGCTTCACCCTACACATCTATATACAGACTGATATAGATGGATATGCCGGAGCCCTACCCTGAACCTCTCTCCTCAAAGGACATAAAATCCATGAGTCCCTACCGCACAATCAATCCAGCCACAGGAAAAACCGAAAAGGTTTTTGACCTCCACTCCACGGAGGATATGCTCAAGAAGCTGGAACGTGCACACGGTTTCTGGCAGAATGACTGGCGTTACCGGTCCATTGCAGAACGCCGCACCCTGCTGAACAAGGCTGCAGATGCCCTACGCGCCAACAAGGAAAAACATGCGCGCCTGATCTCCATAGAAATGGGCAAGGTTCTACCGGAAGCGATCTGGGAAATTGAGCTCTCGGCGGATATTCTTTCTTACTATGCTGACAAGGCCGAAACATTCCTTGCCCCCCGGGATCTACCCGTAGCTCAGGGGAAAGCACGGGTTCTGAGCGAACCTCTGGGGGTGATTTATTGTGTAGAGCCCTGGAATTTTCCGTATTACCAGCTTGCACGCGTCGCTGCCCCCAATCTGATGGCGGGCAATGTTGTCATGGTCAAACACGCGCCGGGTGTGCCCCAGTGCGCCCTTGCTTTTGAAGCCCTGTTTCTGGATGCCGGAGCACCCGAAGGCGCCTACACCAACCTGTTCATTACCAATGATCAGTCAGAAACCCTGATTGGCCGCCCCGAAGTGCGCGGCGTTGCACTGACGGGGAGCGAACGCGCAGGTAGCGCCGTGGCGGCACAGGCCGGACGTGCACTCAAGAAAAGCACAATGGAACTGGGTGGTTCTGACGCCTTTATTGTGCTGGATGATGCCGATCTGGATGTTGTTGTGCCCCGTGCCGCCGTAGCAAGAATGGGGAATAATGGTCAGGTCTGCACGGCCGCCAAGCGGATGATTGTGCATCACTCTCTGGCTGAGGAATTCACGGCGCGGCTGAAAACCACCATAGAAGCTTTTCAGTATGGAGACCCGCTGGAGCAGGGCGTGACCCACGGCCCGATGAGCAGCGAAGATGCCATGAAACGCGCGGTCTCTCAGGTAGAAAAGGCCGTGGCGAACGGGGCAACTCTGGTTTCTGGCGGCAAGCCGCTTGATCAGGAAGGCTTCTTTATGAAGGCCGCAATTCTCACCCACGTGACAAAAGACAATCCCATTTTCTATGAAGAAATCTTTGGCCCGGTCGCCATTGTCTATCCCGTGCAGAATGATGAGGAAGCCGTAGCGCTGGCCAATGATTCCCCATATGGGCTAGGCGGCTCCATTCACACCAGCAACGAGGAACGCGGTTATCAGCTCGCTCAGCGGATTGATACGGGCATGGTCTTCATCAATGACGTTACTGGCACAGCGCCAGATCTGCCTTTTGGTGGAATCAAGAACTCCGGTTATGGCCGAGAACTTTCGGAATTTGGCATTGAAGAATTCATCAACCGCAAACTGATCCGTCTGCCCTAAGGTTTTCACAAACCGCTATCTGCCCCGCACGTTTGCACGTGCCGGGGCCCCATTGTTAATGGGCTTCTTCCATGCGGATGTCATCCGCTCGCAGGTCCGGCGTATGATCTTCTTCCGGCTTGCAGGGAACAGATCTGATTTTTCTTTGGCTCTGCGCGGCTTCTTCTTCATCTTCAGTCGGAGGCTTACGGTGATCAAAGCCGCTTTGATGAAAGCCATCATCCTGCGGCATGGAGCCGGGGCCGCCTGAAAAGCCCCCCATGGCCTGCTGCATTCCCATACCGGCAAGGCCACCCGCCATCCCGCCAACGCCGGGCACGGCATTCAGGGCCATGGGCATGGCGCCGCCCAATGTTTTTCCTACGCTGGTCATGAATGTGCCGTGCACCCCGTGACGGGAGCGACCCGTGACGGGGTCTTGCTGGCAAACGTTCTGTGCGTCATCATGGTGGTGAGAGGCGCAACCCATCAGGGATACACAAAGACACGCAAGGGCCACGGCCGGGGTTCTGGTCATTTACACGCCTGAAAAAATTCGTTTTTCTACCAGATCGACGTGCCGGAGCATTGTGACCAAAACAGGGCTCCGGCTGACAGGCCAAGCTACAAGACGCACATATTCACCGCAGAAGGATTTCACCCATGGCCGAGGAAAACTGGACAGAAGAAAGCCCGGAAGACGCCGAGGCCGATGCACGGGCCGACGCCATTTTCCGCCAGGCCGGTATTCCCGCCCCTAAACAGACAGGCCGGAGTTTTCTGGCGGCCGTGGTGCTGCCCGTTATTGTAGCGGGCGTTTTGCTGATTATTGGATTGTGGATGATGGCTGGCCCGCTTGGGCTTTATAATTGACGCCGTTCTTCTTCTTTTTTTCTTCCTCGCCATTATTGGCAGAACCTCTGCCATAAATTGTTCGTTTTCTTTCTGGATGCTCCCTTCCCTCACGTTTTCTGGAGACGTTGTTTATGAAACCCAAAACCCTCACCGCTCTTGCCGCCCTGTTGGCAACCTGCACTCTGGCTGCCTGCATGCCCCCGCCACCGGGAGGTGACAGAATGGGCGGACCGGGCGGCCACGGAGGACGTGGAGACGGCGGCCGAAATGGCGGCCAATACGGAAATGGCGGCCCGTATGGCGGATATGGTGGTTATGGCAACCAGCAGGGTGGCAGACAGTCCGGCCCGTATGGCGGTATGGGCGGCGGCGGCGGTTACTGAGCCGTTACCCCCACAAAAAAGCCTGCCGTTCCCTACAGGGCGGCAGGCTTTTCTTTTATGAAGCGTTCAGGCCAAAGCGGTATGATTACCGCCCTGCCTTTTTATCCGGATCTTCCTGCGATGGTGGATCACTGGCCGGAAAACTTTCTTTCAGAGACTCATCAAGCTCACGCTCTTTCTGTGATGGTTTCGGCTCTTTTTCGGTTTTCGTCATAATGATACCTCCCGTTCTTTAAACGCACAGAAGACAGATCTGCTCCATGCAGGCCTGTACACACCTTTGCGAGCACGGCATCTTACCTCGTCAGACTGCAAATGGCATAAAGCGCCTTTAGCCATAGTAGCCTCCCAGCCCTTAATCTCAGGCAGAAAGACGAAAAATCAACCTGGCTTATGTAACATAAATATGTCTGGTCTTATGGCAGGTCATCTTAATTGCACCATGGTTTATGTTACGTTTCTGAAAATCTGCTTTGTGCATATCTGATATTTTCTTACAGGCCTTTATTCTCCCTGTATTGGTCCATACCGTCCTGCCGGAACGCTGGCAGACAAACCGGCCAGCGGATTAAGGATATTACGATATGAAAAAAGCACTTATCCTCGCTGCCGCTTTTGGTCTTTCCCTGCCCGTTATGGCACACGCCCAGGATGACTCATCCTATCAGTCCCGCAATGGTGAATCTGGCGAACACGGCCACGAAGGCGGTCGCCACGGTGGCCGGGACCAGATGAACGGCATGCAGGGCATGAACGGCAATTCTGAAAACCGTGGTGGCAACATGAACCACATGCGCGGTGGCAACCGTGAAGACGGAAACAGCAGCAACAACAACGACCGCAGAGAAGGTGGTGAACGCGGCCACCGCGGTGGCGGCCATCACTCTCGCGGGGACAACAATCAGCAGGACGGCAACCAGCAGAACTGAGTTCCCCTCTGCCTGACTGAAAACATGAAGAGGGCGGCTTTTCGGAGCCGTCTTTTTCATGTCCCCTCTGGCGTCATCTTTTTTTCACATATGCTTTGTATCAAGACGGATACACGCGACGTCTATTTGCGCACCCTGTAAACCGGGCCATGAACGCAATCCCTGCACATCAGGACACGAGAAAAAGTGTAGCGGCACAGATCCGCGCGCTGCCCACGCAGCCATGCTGCCACGCCACAATACAGCCGTAAAAAAAGGCCATCCTTTCTTGCGATGCATCTCCACCCTGCACGGTAGAATGCTCCCTTATGCAAAGGAAAAACGGGTGAAAATACAGTATATTGCAGCGTTTGTGACAAGCGGCATCCTGATGGCCGGGTCGCCTGCTCTGGCGCAGCAGTTTGGTGGTCCTGGCAACCAGCAACAAGGCCCGCATCAGCAAGGCGGCCGCGGCATGCAGGCCCCACCCCCACCTCCCCAGCGTGGCGGAGGACACGGTCGCATGGCGAACGGACCCGGTGGCGGCCGCGGTAATAATTTTGATAATTATGACATGAACCGCCGGTGGCAGCGCGGCCAACGGTATGACGGCCCGCAGAATGACCGCTGGATTGTCAATAACTGGCAGGGTCGCCCCGGCCTGTGGGCTCCGCCGTCCGGGTATCGTTGGCTCCAGTACGGCAATCAGTTCCTGCTCACCAGCATTACCACGGGTATTATTGCAGGTGTTGTCAGCGGTGCCATCAGTTCTTCCATGGCTCCTTACTAAACTCCAGCTTGAAGCAAAGGCTTCCCTCTTATCGGGAAGCCTTTGTGCTTTACGCCGCGTGCCTGCTCTGAAACAAAGCGGCCCTTCTAATCCGGCACGATATCAAACTGCTTCTCCCTTCAGTTTCCCATTTCCTTGCGCGCTTCACCTGCCACGCCCTGTTCTTGCAGCTTCGTGATTGTCTGAAGATGCGCCTTATATTCTTCATAATGCTCTGGCGCAGCGTGAACAAAATGCGGGTCATCCATATGGGGCACACGCCCATGGTGCCCAAAATTGACCAGCCGTGCTTCCATAAGATGAATCTTGCCTAATATGTCGGCCTGAATGGCAATAACAGCCAGAGAAGACCCGATAAATGGCCCCAGCAGATAGACCCACAGACCATTCCAGTTGCCAGCAAACAGATCAGGCCCAAATGACCGGGCAAAATTGGCGCTATTGCCGGAAATCCATGCTGTAAGCGGGTTCATGACGAAAAAGAAAATTCCCCCGATCCATGGTGTGACCCATTTGAAACGCGGGTGAGCCGCCAGCCAGTACAACGTGGCGATCAGCAACCCCGTCACCAATATCTCGGAGCCCAGAGCAAACCAGACGGAAATACCCGTATAGGGCACAGTCGCGCCGTAATGGACAGCCAGCGCATGCACCTTCCATGAAGACAGGAAATATCCTGCTCCATAAACAAGCGCCGTGCCCAGAACAGCACCGATAATCTGGGAAATGATGTAGCCCAGCGCATCAATCCACACGATCTTCTTTGACAGCATGAAAGCCAGCGTCACCGATGGGTTGAGGTGCGCGCCGCTCACTTTGCCAAATGGCGTCATGGCCGCCACGGTGCCCGCCAGACCAAAACATAAGCCGCACAACGCAGCCTGAATGGCCGGATGCAGTGACAGATGATCCCCTATCCATGAGTGCGGGGCCGAGAGGAGAATAACGCCCGCCAGACCAAACACCATGAGCACCGCCGTTGCAACCATCTCGCACAGGTAAAGACGCCAGTGAAAAGGCCGTTCAGGATGCGGCTCACCCGCCAGTGGCCGATCATGAAAATGAATATGGAAATGCGGCCAGTGAATGTGGGGTAATCGGATATGCGGAAGATGAAAGTGCGGCAAATGAAGATGCGGCAGATGGTGGGACCAATCTCTCTTCTTGTCGTCTTGTGACATCTTGCAATCCAATAATATTTATATAATACGCACAGAAAGACCATCTGCACTCTGCGCGGCATGCTTGATGTAAAATGTGGTTATTTTATTTGTAAATTTCAACGTAACTTTTTATTGATTAATATTTACTTTATAAGTTTTATTTATTTTTGTTATTTGTTGTGATTTTTTATATTCCTATTCGTATCGTGTTTATTAATTTCTATATTTCCAAAATGAAAATTACATACAAATCCTAATTTTATAGCATAGAATTTATGACTATATTTGTATTATTTTGCTTAATTGAATTTTTTATTTTTTATTGGTCTCTATAAATTCTGTCTTCATCTTTCTTCTTTCAAATATTCTTATTAGATCTGCCTTACATATCTTGGGCGCGATGAACATACCATACCCCCACCCTGCACTTTCATACCCCGCATCATACCCCCAAAATCCGCTGCCTTGTGCGCATACTTATTGAGCACACAGCACGACCACCATGGGCGAAAACAGCAGTCCCCTCAGAAGAAGTGAGGTAACTTGCAATACTATTCATTTAAGAGATGGCGGACCCGAAAACCGCCTAACTAGCGTCCCAGATAGTTTCAGGACGTTCCAAAATCCTTTTATGTTCTAGGATGTTGTCCTCTCTTCCGTCCATGGTTGTTTCTGGACGTACCTCCAAAGCCCATGTTTTAAGGGGGGTAACAAGAGGGGTAAATACCATGAGTCGTCTCCCGCCCAATCGTCTGACTGCCCTGCATATTTCTCGTCATAAGAGCGGAAGCATATGTGACGGAGGGGGATTGTGGCTCGTGGTGTCAGGCGGCTCCCGCCTCTGGGAAATGCGCTTCAAGTCTCCCGTGACAGGTAAGCGCCGCCAGATGAGTCTGGGGAGCGCCTTTGATCTGTCCCTTTCAGATGCTCGCGCCCGGGCTTCTGATTGCCGACGCATGATCGAGAGCGGCCTTGACCCTATAGTGGAGCGTGAGAAAGAGCGAGCCGAACGCAAGCTGGAGACTGGCATTACCTTTGCTGAAGTGGCTGTCCGCTACATTCAGGAACAGGCCCCCGGCTGGAAAGACAAGAAAGCCACAGCAACATGGACGGGTTCCCTTTCACAGCACGTCTTCCCAGTGTTCGGTAAGAAGGCTGTGCGCAACATCGACACTCAAGACGTGCTAGCTGCCCTCCGTCCAATATGGACAGAAAAAACAGAAACAGCGGGACGGCTTCGAGGTAGGGTGGAACGCATTCTCGACTACGCTCGTGCGCAGGGCTGGCGTGAGGGCGAAAACCCGGCACGCTGGCGAGGCCATCTCTCCGCTACCCTGCCGCCACCTTCGAAACTGATGAAGGTTCAGCACCACAAGGCCGTGAGGTGGAAGGATATAGCCCCGGTTATCGCCGCCCTGCGTGCATCGGAGGGCACTGCAGCCAAGGCCGTGCGCTTCTGCTGTTTAACTGCCGCCCGGTCTGGTGAAGTGAGAAATGCCGCCTGGTCTGAAATTGATATGGCAGCCCAAATCTGGACCATCCCTGACCACAAGATGAAAGCAGGCCGTGAGCACCGCGTGCCGCTGTCGTCTAATGCCATAGCTATCCTTCAGGAGATGCAGCCCCTCCGAGACCTCTCTGCCGGTGATCTTGTCTTTCCCGGACACAAGAGGGGCAAGCCTCTGTCTGATGTAGCCTTAAGCAAAGCCCTTCACCTTGCCGCCAAGACAAAGGATGTCACTGTTCACGGCCTGCGCTCCACCTTCCGGGACTGGACATCTGACACCAATGCCTGTTCTCGCGAAGTCGCGGAAATGGCGCTTGCTCATGCCATAGAGAACAAGGTCGAGGCTGCTTACCGGAGGAGTGATCTGCTGGACCAGCGCCGCCCTCTCATGGAGGCTTGGGCAGCACAATGCCGTGGATGAGCAAAATCCCATCGGGTGTTGTGTTTTTCGGTCGGGACGGTCGGACCAGTCGGGACATCATATAAATATGGCTGAAATCTGCCATTTTTTAGAGCCAACACCTGTCCCGACCTGTAAAAATGCCGGTCGGGACGGTCGGACCACACTGCAAATATGCCGCTAACTGTCTGACTAGCAGGTGCTGAAATCGCGTTTTGAATTTCAAGTTTTTTCAATATGGCGCTTCACTTGGATATCAAGTTTTTACAGGTTCTCAGAGCCCTGCGAACCGGGTGTTTTCTCACTGCAACCAGCGCGAATAGCGGCCTGAGCAACCTTAACATTTACTAACAGGCTGACTCTTTCAATTTCAGGTTTTTTCAGGTTGCTCGTTTGCTCAGAGCCGCTGTTAGCAGCAAACGCAACCACCTCAGACTGCCTGTTAGTAGGCGGAGGGGGTTCTCTGTTTATGGCCTGTAAAATCAGGTCACCCCGCTGCTTTGCCACTGTAAGAGCAGTGACCGGGGGCCTGCTGGCTGTTCCCGCGCATTATCATCTGCCAGCCTCGCGCGCGTGCGCGTACTGTGTGCGAAATCAGCCCCATCGACATCCGAAGCGGGCCATGCAGAGATCGTTCAAAGCCTCCTCACGCCGCCACATTTCATCGAAGGCCGCCTCATGGATGCGACGATACGTTGTGCGGTGCATGCCCTTAGGTCGGGACGGGTCACGTGAGGAAAAGCCACCTCCGCAACTCCCGCCAATCCGCTGCAAGAGCTTCTCCTGCCTCATCCATGACCGGCCTATGACGTCCACATTCCGGCTTTCATAGGTCATGTTGAAGCAATGCCGACATGCAAGCTGTCTGGAATTGCTGGACAGGTGCAGGGCTGAAACCCGCCTTCCACAGTAAGGACAGAGCAGCCAAGGCCGCCTGCCTCCATAGTTGCAAGCTGACCATGAAACGCCAATGGGCATGACAACGAGAATACTGTCTTGGCCCGCTTCCACCTTCCATGACAGCCGCAACGTGTCGTCTGAGAAGGTGCCCTCCATGTCATCGCAGCCACTTCCCGGCCATTGAAGACTGGCTGACCATCCCTCTGTCAGTGCCCCCAACTTCGCCAGAGCACCGGCCTTGATCTGCTTTACTGCACCTACGCGGGGCCGCCCTTCATAGGTCCGGCCCGACCCATACCCACCCATGGCTGAATTACCCCTCCGGTATTTCCGAAATCATTAGGGAAATTATATCATATCTTTGCGGTTTTCGCGCTTAAACCCGCAGAAAACAGCCATTTTTGCGCGCATAAAATAATGTGACGATTTCAGTTTTTTTCAGTCATTCCGTTTCAACATTTTTCAACATTCAATGTCTGGTTTTATGTGGTTCCTTCAGCAAGGAATTGGCTGCTTTGCGTTGTACCGATGGCCCCGCCCGTACTATGCTTTCAGCCATGAAATCCGCTGCTTCTGACTGCCCTGTTTACCGCATCACCATTCCCGGCCTGCTGAGGGCTAAAGGCCGCCCGCGCTTCGGCAATGGCCGGACCTTCACGGATGCAAAGACGGTGCAGGCCGAGAAGCATATCCAGCGTCACGCCATAGAGCAGATCGGCAAGCCCTGCCTGACCGGGCCGCTACAGGTTTCCCTGACGATCCGCATTGCCCCTCCACCCTCATGGAGCCGAAAGAAGACCGCTGATGCTCTGGCAGGTAGGATCCTGCCGACCAGCAGGCCAGACATAGACAACCAGATGAAGACCGCCGCTGATGCTCTGAATGGTATCGCCTGGAAGGATGATGCCCAGATCGTGGATGCCGCCCTGTCACGCCGTTATGGGGCGGAAAGCCTCACCGTGATTGAGGTGCGCCAGATATGACACCCAGACAGCGCCGGGGAATGGCCGAGCGTCTGAACCTGCTGCATGAAAATACCCGGCACAAGGGCATTAACGAGGTGAGCAGGAATCTCCGCCCACCATGCAAGAGGCGTATCCCCCGCAAGCCAATCCCTGCCCAGATCGAACGGTTTGAAGCCCTCCGTGCGCGGGTAATGGGGATACCGGAAAGCCGGTAGGTGATGGGGCCTCGGGGAATATCCCGATGCCGAACAGACATTGAATTGCCTCTTACGGAATAAGCAATCTCGCCAACGACGATTTTGCTACAGGGCACCTATCCGGGCCTCTGGGGCCGTCCCGTACCTGAAAGCTATTGCAGGGCAATTCTGGGCCATTGGCGAGGGGCCTGGACATCTCTTTACTGGGGAGTTCATAAATTCAATAATTTTTGAAATCATTAGATAATGAAATATAAAAACCTATTTTCTTGTACTTCCTGCCGCTCCGCACTATAGTTCTTGCAATGTTCTCATGCTGCCGGAGGGGCACTTTTGATCCGAGAAATGGACTATACCATCACCACAGAAGGGCCGGACAAAGGGAAGGTCTTCGTGATTTCCCGCATGCCAGCATTCCAGGCTGAAAAATGGGGCCGTTCGTTCCTGCACGGCGCTACGGCTGGCACTCCGCTTGAAGCGAGGGCAGTTTATGCCGGCGCTATCGCGGAGGTGGCCCGCTCAGCAGTCGGCCTG
The DNA here is from genome assembly GCF_001499615.1 of Acetobacter senegalensis. Classification (NCBI taxonomy): domain Bacteria; kingdom Pseudomonadati; phylum Pseudomonadota; class Alphaproteobacteria; order Acetobacterales; family Acetobacteraceae; genus Acetobacter; species Acetobacter senegalensis. The sequence goes on from NZ_LN606600.1 coordinate 735,137, forward strand.
AATGTGCTGCGCTCTATGGATCCGGTTTTTTCTGACCCGCTGGAAAAAGAGCTGCGGGATTGCATCAAGATTAAGCCAGACCCAGAACGTCCGAGCATAACGCGCTTCATCATTGATGGTGATTTTGAAGATATCAGCACCTTCATTGAACTCCAGCAAAAGGCATTCGAGTTCAACACCGGTTTTTTTCAGGCCGTCTCCCGCTCCCTGCCGCCATTGGCTTCAGACCAGCCTCACCAGGAGCCGGAGACTTCCTCAACTACCCCAACCTCAGCCCCCTCATTGGAGCCGTAATCCATGCGCGGATGGCAACTCTCGGGGAGCTCCAAACCATCTATGATGCAGAGGATCTCTATGACATGGCGGAGCTTCTGGTTATCGACCAGCACAACCAGTATGTGGCGCAGAAAGCGGCTGAACTGGCGGCGAAGTCTCGCCGGTAAGGTGGCAAGCTGATGCCCCTCGCGACAGTCCCCCTGCCGTCCGCGTGGGATATTCCCATTGCCGCTGGCGTTCCGGCCCTGCTGGGGCAGTCTGTCTCGACTGGCGTGGGGGCCTCAGCTTCTACCATCCTCGCCACCGCGCTGGATGAATACACCATCTCTAACGCGGATAAGCATTGGGGCATTTTTACCAGCGACAACCAGCCGTTTGCCACGTCCTCGCACGTCGTTTCCCTCGGCGCTATTCAGGAAAGCCGGATAACCAGCGTTCCAATGGAACAAGGGGCTTTTGCTTCCGTAAATAAAGTCGCCATGCCCAACCTAGTGCGCGTGATGCTAATTTGTGACGGAGACCTCGCCACACGCGAAACCTTCCACAAGGCTGTGCAGGCTGCTGCTGCATCTACGGACCTCTTCAGCATAGCCACCCCGGAAGCCACTTACCTGAATATGAACATCACCCATGTAGAGCGGGATCTACGCCATGGAGGAGCGCCTTCAATGCTGCGGCTCATGATTGGTGCTGAAGAAGTGCGAGGAGGTGCCAGGGCAACACTTGCCCGCACAGGAGCCAGTGCCCTGACCACAAAAGAGCCATCCGGCGCACCCCTCGTCAATATCGGGCAGGTGAACCCTGTTCCCGTAACAAGCAAGAGTTAAGCAATGCAAACTATCCCTTTATCCGCAGTCCCCTCGCAGTCTCTGAGCGTCCTTCTGGGAGGGCAGAAGGTAGAGATGACGCTGCGCCAGAGAAGCACTGGGCTCTATGCCGATATCTCTTTGAACGGAAAGCAAATCCTTGCGGGCATCCTGTGCCAGGACCGCACACGGATTGTCCGCCGTGCATATCTCGGAATGAAGGGCGATCTCGTGTTTGTTGATCAGCAGGGGAAAACTGACAGCGACCCGACCTATGACGGCCTGGGCAGCCGGTACGTCCTCTATTGGATTGAGCCCGGAGAAACTATCCCGTGACAAGCACGGTCATTGATTCCCTCGTCGTCTCTCTGGGGCTTGATGCCAAAGGGGTCGTAAAAGGCGCTCAGCAAACAGAAGGTGCGTTGAAGCGCTTGCGCGCGCGGCTGACGGATAATGCCAAGGGGATCGAGCAGGCCCATACTCGTGTCGCTGAATCTGTCAGGAATGTCCGTGAACAGGTGCTGGGACTGCTCACGGTCGTCACAGCGGGTCGAGGCCTCAATGCCTTCTTTCAGGAGACCAGTGCCAACGTCATAGCGACACGGAATTTCTCGCAAACCATCGACACCTCCACCGCATCTCTTGGAAAGTGGGAGGCTGCTGCCCGCATGGCCGGAGGGAGTGCGGAGGGTATCCGTCAGACCTTCGCCTCTATCAGTTCCTCCATCGCAGAGTGGGATCTGAACAAGACCTTCTCCTCCCAGCTCCAGCAGATGCAGCGCTCCGGCATCGCCGTTCTGGACGGGAAGACCGGCAACGCCCTCAGCACGGAACAGATTTTCAAGAATGCCCTCCGTTACCTGTCCACCATCAAGGATATGCGCAGGCGTACCCAGCAGGCCAGAAGCTTTGGTTTTGGGGATAGTGTTCTCCCTCTGGTCAATTCAGGCTCTGGCGCCATTCAGCAGATGCTGCATGAGGCGCAGGAAGATGGGGCCGAGGTCACGGAAAAACAGACCAAAGCCAACGCGGCACTTGTTCATTCTCAGGAGCGCCTAAAGACCTCAACCTCTGCGCTGGGCCGCCAGATTGAAAGCGATTTTGCTCCCCAGATGACCGGGGTGAATGACCTGATTCGGGCGACTACCGATACTATCAGGCAGCACCAGACCATTGCGGACGCTGCATTTGCCGGGGTCTCTGCTACAGCCCTCGCCCTTGGTGTGGCCATGGCCGGTCCTTTTGTGGCGGGGTTTGTGGCTGCAAACGCGGGGGTTTTGGCTTTGGCTGCCGGGTTTGGTGCTGTGGTGACAGCGGGAAGTTATTTCTACAAAGACTGGTCATCATGGATGAGCGGGGGCACGTCTGAATTTGGTGCGTTCTATCAGTCCGTTTCCAATGGCTGGGCCCAGATTGAGCAAATCAGCTCGCGCACCCTGACCAACCTCCGCCCTGCATGGGACAGCTTTGAGCATGGAGCAGAAGAAGGCTGGAAAGCCTTCACCTCCCTTTTCACGGAAGATTCCGATACGATCCGTGCGCGCTGGCTGGTTTTGACAGGTGATGCTTCTGACGCATGGGGAAAGGCTATGACCTCCCTGCAGGCGGACTGGGACCGTTTCAAGAAGACTATCCAGACCGATGCCCCCGCAGTCAGGCAGTGGCTGGAAAGCATGCTGCACCGTGGTGAGAGTGCCGCGAAGTCAGCCTGGCATTATGTCGAAGAAGGCTCGGTCTCTGTCGGGCGCTATATCGGCGGCCGGGCTGAAGCCATGCATGGTCTGCTTGCCCCGCGCGGCATCCGCAACAACAATCCCGGCAATCTCCGCTCATGGGCTGGTGCCGGGTCAGACGGACAGTTTGCCCAGTTCGCCACGCCGGAAGCCGGTCTCAATGCCATGGCCCAGAACCTGCAAACCTATATGCGCAAGCGTGGCCTTCAGTCTGTGCGCGGCATCATCTCTCGCTGGGCTCCGGCGTCGGATGGCAACCTGACGAACGACTATATCGCTCAGGTCTCAAAAGAGATGGGTGTCAGCGCAGACGCTCGCCTGAATGCGTCAGATGTGAATACCGTTGCCAGCCTGATGCACGCAATCACCCGCCGGGAAAACGGCTATGACCCATACGCCGGATTGAATCAGGCCGCGGCACAACAGGCGATTGCCCGCAATCAAGGCGGAGGTCCTGCCCAGGAGGTTCACCACCATGCGCACAACACCTACCACGTGACGGTAAACACCCGAGCCACAGACGCGCGGGGAACCGCACATGCCGTGAGCCGGGAGCTCGCGACCATTACCAATACAGGGCTGAACTGAACATGGTTGAGCAAGCGGGCACGGTTTCTCTGGAAACGTTCTATAAACGCAAAATCAGCCTCACGTTCCGGCTGGGCCGCGGGCAATTCGGCACCAGTGGATCACAGGAACTGCATGTAAGCGGTCACCGTATTCAGGCAACAGTCAATATGGTCGGAGGGGTAGCAGGATCCTCCGCTGAACTGCGCGTGTATGGGCTTACGCAATCTCTGATGAATGACCTGAACCAACCAGTGCTGACACCCAATGCGGACGGCGGCCGGAACAATACGATCATCATTACCGCTGGCAATGAAGGAGGCCCTCTCACTCAGATTTTTCAAGGCAATATTGTCTCCGCGTGGCAGGACAATTCCGGCGCCCCGGACACGTGCCTGAACGTCTATTCAACGGCCATGGCGTTCAGCTCTTTGGCTGATTATCCTTCTTCCAGCTACAAGGGCACGATCAGCATTGCCGATGCTGTCGGCACAATCGTTCGCAGCCTCGGATTTATCTTCGAAAATGATGGTGTGACAGCACGTGCTGCCGATGTTGTTCTGACAGGCAGTAGTGCCCAGCAACTGGATGAGCTGGCACGTATGGGGCGTTTTCAGAGGATTTTTGACAACGGCACATACGTCATCTGGCCGGAGGGCAAGGGCCGCTCAAACCTTATCTCCGATGTATCACCCGCAACCGGTATGCTTGGATATCCGTCATTCACCGGAAACGGCCTTAATTTCAAGACGGTGTTCCGGCCAGAAATTCGCTTTGGTCAGGCGGTAAAGGTCACAAGCGATCTCATGCCTGCGTGCGGGGTCTGGAATATCAAAACAGTGACGCATGACATTGAGAGCGAAAACCCCGGAGGCGAGTGGCTGACCAGCATTGAGACGACACGACCACTCTACGGGGATGACAACACCCCTCCGGGGGCATCAGCATGAGCGAGACTGACCAGAACGCCTATCTTGGACAGGCTCAGGCGGCAGACACAGCAGGATCCGTAAACCCAATTCTGTTTGCAATCCGCCAGCAGATGGCCCGCATGGCCGGGGCCGCTCTGGTGCAGGTGAAAGCCGTCTCTGCCACAGGTTTGGAGCCTGTCGGGTTTGTGGACGCCCTACCCATGGTTCAGCAAACGAATGGGCGCGGGATGCTCTCTCCCATGCCGATGATCCATAACCTGCCCTACCTTCGCCTACAGGGCGGCAAGAGCGCCGTTATCGTTGATCCGGCCATAGGTGATATCGGGCTGGCCGTGTTCGCAAGCCGTGATATTTCCAACATCAAGCAGGCCCGCGCGCCCAGCGGCCCCGGCAGTCATCGCATTCATAGCTGGAGCGACGGGCTCTATATTGGTGGCTTCCTGAATGGCATCCCGGAAGAATACATCTGGCTGACCGGCAATGGTGTGAAGGTGCAGACGAAGGGAGAGTTTTCTGTCTCCGCCAGCAACGCCACGTTCGATTGCAACATCAGCACGTCCGGTGACGTTAAAGCTGGCAGCATCAGCCTTACAGAGCATACCCACTCTGGCGTTCAGCGCGGCGGCGGGGTGACTGACGCACCAGAATGATCGAGGCAGGCCATGGCTACTCTTCTACTCTCCGGCAACCCCCAAGAATACGGCGCTTGCAGCCCCTAAACAGGTAGCATTGGGCTTGTCTTCTGCGCATAGCATCCTGAAAGCCTCGCGGGGCTCAGAACATGCCAGAAAGGCCTGCTTCATATCGTCTGGGGATATCGGCCTTGGCAAATGCGCAGTACTGGTACGCGCGCAAGAAGCTATTTCATCCACCGCAGCGGGGTGAGCGCTTTTCATGAACGTGAGGGCCTGCATGTCGTCACTCAGTTCATCCCCGGCTGGACGGTTGGATGTAAAGGGTGGAGGTAGCGCAAGGTTGTTACTGGCTGCATAGGCATTCAGTGCATCCACGGCAGAGGACGTCCCAGCCAAGCTTATCTGGGTCTCTGCCCCTCCGTCTGTCGTGAGCGTTCCCTTTTGAGCGGAGGTCAGTCCATGAACAAACGCCTTGAGATCTTTGTTGCTTATCTCGGCAGAGAATAGCGTCCCTTGTGGCAGGCTCTGGATGTTGAACAGATGCAGTGCATAGCTCTCAAAGCGGAGGTCGGCTACCGTCGCGTGAGGATCCTTGACAAAAACTGTCATGACGAACGCGCCAGCCGGGTCAAGCTGGATCAGAAGGTCTGCTGGCCTTTGATGACTATCAAGGAAAAATCCCTGAGGTCTACTGGCTGCGTGAAATTGCCATCCCCCAACGCCTTCAGCGGCATGCGCTGCTGATGAGAGCAAAACAATCACAGAGAGAGATTTCAAAAAACGCATTCTTGATCCCTTATCACTCTCTCAGCGTAAGGGTAACGCAGCATTTCTCATATAAGAGACACGACCGTCTAGCACGTGATAACGAGCACTATCACTTCTTGCCGCTTAGAAGCCGTTTCCCATTGCTTTTTATGCGCTGTTAGCGTATAAAATACTCCATGACAGACGGGCCAAAATCGTTCGAGTGGGATGATGCGAAAAGCGATGCCTGCTTTGAAGAGCGCGGTTTCAGCTTTGCGGATGTCCTGATGATCTTTGCTGGCCCAGTCATTGAGCGACCAGACGACCGGAAAGACTATGGAGAGCCGCGCATAAGGGCTGCTGGCCTGATTGAAGGCGTGCCCTTCATGGTTGTTTATACGCTTAGAGGTGACAGCCTCCGCATTATCTCAGCCCGCAAGATGCACCGGAAGGAGTGGTTAAAATGGCAAGAATGACCTTGGCCGAAATCAAAGCGCGGCCTTCCAGCATTGACTGGAAGCGCGTAAACGCCACCACGGATGAAGACATTGACCGGCACGCCAAGGAAGACGGGACGGATAACGAATTGCCGGGGCTGCCTTACCCGACACCGGCAACAGTGCGCCGCCATTTGAAGCTGACCCAGAAGGAGATTGCTGCTCTGGCTGGCGTGCCGGTCGCAACGTGGCGGAACTGGGAACAGGGCCGGGTTGGTCTGGATCCTGCCGTGAGGACGCTCTTGCGGGTTCTATGGCGTGAGCCTGACGCAGTGCGCCGGGCGATGGTCGCCTGATACGATCTGCCAGAAGCCAGACAACCAAACCGCAATAGGAATATTGCCCGCACTTCCCTGCTATAAAGTGCGCTGTTCAAATTGGACAATCGCCTTGTACCTAATCCCTGCCACCGGTAATGTTCATAATGAACAGCAGAGCAGGACAGATGGCCGAACAGCGTAAGAACAAACTCAATCTCGACCGTCTGGCGAAAATATGGGCGCTGGCTGAGCGGGGAGATGCCGGAGAGCAAGTCGCGGCGCGCAACCGGGCTGAGGCGCTGGTCAAGCAGCACGGCTACACGCTGGCAGATGTGCCTGACCTGCTGCTCACGGAGGGGTATCTGGACGACGAGCCCCAACCCTCCGCAGGTGGCTTCACCTTCTATGACATGAGCAACCCTGCGCACCAGCGCGCATATGCCAAGGCTGAGGAGAAGAAGCGCGCTGCATGGCGCATGGCCAACCGCGCAAAGATGGATGAAGTGCTGGCGCGCTATGGCTCAGAAGAGGCTGTGTTCGCACCTACTGCCGAAGAGCAAGCCTATGATGCAGCGATCAAGCCCTTCCACAAGGCGGGTGGTCCCGACAAGTGCGACACATGGGACGGTGAGCACTTCAGCCCGACCTTGCGCGTTCGTGCAGCCCTCGCCACGGTCAAGCCATGGCCTGACACCATTCCCGCTGCCATTGCAGAATACGATTACTGGGAGAAGCTCTATGATGACCGGAACATAGCGGACAGCAACAATCAGTATAACTACCTCGGACAAGGAGCAGACTTCCGGCGCTGGGCTTTGGGTGATCTGATCAACAAAGAGATTGAGGCCCGCAACATCTCGGATGTGATTACCCGCCTCCGCTTTCAGGAAGCCAGTGAGGGCCTTTACAATGACAGCGCCATCATTCTGCGTGATCTGGAACGGCTGCACGCGGCGGAAAACCTCAAACCCGGATTTGGTGGGTTTGGGGATATTCCCCCTGACCGGGGATCTCCGGCCACCTCAACTGAAAGCCAAGGTGGCCCTGAAAACCGCGCCACCTCAGAAAATCAAAACATGGGAAATCCCCATGTTATGGGTTCCTCAGATTTGAGGAATGAAGATAGACCGGCCTTTGCCTCGCCCCCTCCGTTCATTCTGAACACTGCCAGCAAGCGCCGGGCAGAGGTTGAGCGTATCCTCAGCACACCGGAGGGAGCGCGCATGTCGTTGCGCCAGATAGCCCGGATGGCTGGGGTTTCACCTGCAACGGTCATGAAAGCACGGGACAAGCAGAAAGATCAGAATTCATACCAGTCAAGTATCTAGTTATTTTTACTACTCTCTGCCGTAGATTTTTCTCCGGTTTTATCTTCTTTACCATTAAATAAACCGCGCAAAACAATAGCAACCAAGCCAATAGCACTCACAGCAGTGCTTCCAATTAATGTTGTTAATGGTGTATCATCAATATGGAATTTATCTGAACGAAATTTAAAATGCATTGATTCTGAATAGTGTAATGCTATGCTAATTTTAGGAGAAAAACCCTCTAAAAATAATATAATTAAACAACCAAGTGAAAACCACCATAAATAGTTTATAACTTGTTTACTGAAATTTTTCTTAATTCTTCTATTTTGTTTTAGATTTTTTAATTTTTCATCTAATTCTCGTTGTGCGGCTTGTTCAGCGGAATAGGTTTCGCGGCCATCTTCAAAAAATTGCCGTTCTTCATTCTTGGCTCCGGGTCCAAAGGAGCTATCAGATGAAAGCTCTTCATCTGGACCCGGACGAATAAAGCTAAGATCTAAATCAAAACTCAAGATTAGCCTGCGTTTTGTTGTCTTAAGTTTTGATAGTGTTCAGCTATTAACTGATTTTCTATGGGGCTGTAGGCACCAGATTTTTGCATCGTAATAGTCCAGGGCGTGCCCGCGCGATGTGTCATTTCAGATAAGGCAAGACCATTTAGATGACCATAAGAGCGCCATACTTGATCAAGTAGCGCAACCTCTTGAGGGATCATTTCTTCCCATACTTCAGGACCTCGGTCATCTGGGAAAGGGCTTGTATTGTTTTGTCGGATATATGCTTGGACAGCCCCGGCACCGTAGCGCTTCAAGTCCTGATATAAATCAGAATAAACAGGACCATACGGCCACGTCTGAGGTACTTGCCTAATAAGCGGCATAGGCAAAGTAACTAATCCCCATCCATGAGCAATGTAAGGGAGTTTCTGTAATTGCATATTGGTTAAGTGACGACCGTCATTCTCAGCGCGCCGAAGAAACTCGTTTGCAACAGCCCTAACGTCATGATTGGGCATTACGCACCCCCTTCAGCACGGGGGTTAATGATCGAGAAAGAAAACATGCTCGGTCCTCCCGGTTAAAGTTGATGGCCTACGAAATGGCCGCACGGATACGATGACACACCCCTCCGAGCCGGATCAATCGCTTTAGAAAAGCTCGAGGTCACAGGTTCGCGGGGTTTATATAGGAGAGACGGTGGAAGGCAATAGCCGCTCACGCGCAGCCCCACACACCTGAGACCGCATCATCGTATCACTGTGATTATGACATGGTTATGAGACGACTGAGATTCAAGTCTGCACAGCGAGAGCAGAACGCCAGCTTGAGGCAATAGTGGGACTGACCGGGCGTGGGATCAATCTGCGGACGGGGGGGGGGCCACACAACCAACCCTCACGGTCTATCTGCCATGCGAGAGAAACCAATCCCTCAGCAAAACGCTTCAGCCTTGGGATTATGGGAAGGACCGCGTGATGATGAACGTTATGGGTATGACTGCCATAGGGTTTTTGGTGTGTATGGCTGTTGCCAAGGTTGGGGACATGGTCGCCTCCCTGTTTCTTCCGGAATCATACAGGACGAGCAGGAAAAAATAAGGAGGATGTGATTACTTGTGTGACCTACCCTGAAGTTCTTTAGCAATTTTTAGGCCCAAAGGGGTCAGGCGACAGAACATTCCGACACTGTCCATCTCAATCAATCCCTCTTTTATGAGATTTGAAGTGTCTGCAAGCGTTGCCGCCCAGTTGGCCCGTACCATATGTGTGGCTAACAGGGCGTCTAGGATTGAAATATCATTCCCTGAGAGCTTTTTCTTGATAGACATGCATCACCCCCAGAATTTTTCTTTTTAATTATGATGCAGGGTAACAATATTTAATCTTTTCTTACAATAAGAAATTACATTTCGATATCGGATTAATATGAACCCACATTTTGGAGAGCTAGCTCAAGCGACCGGGGACGCCTGCCCCTCCGGGTTCCGAATCCACCATTCGGAGGACACAGACTCACGCTGGGGAAAATCCAGTTGCCAGCCTTTGGGAGGATTTACTTAGTCAGTCCCTCCCTCATTACTAAGGTTTGAAAACTGATCCATGACCCCATTGTTAATGATCTGCCGAATTGATGCATCATGGTTAAATAATGCTTACCGTAGGGGCTGCCGTTGCTCGCGAGAAGGGAAGCATTAGTGCTGGACTTTGCTTTTCCCTTACGCCACTCTGCCCGGACTATGGACGAGTAGAGTGGTCCGCGCCACATATACGGAGAATCTCCATGGCGTTCAAAATTGGTGATCGCGTGCGATTTATCGGAGGCATTGACGTTTTTATCATCACCCACATTGACCCCGACGGGGGCTATTGGGACGTAGAAATTACCCCTGTCGAAGGCGGTGATATGGAAACATGGGTGAATACTGACGAACTTGAGCCCGCCTGAGTTCCCTACTCATCTTACCGGACCGAACGGTCAGTCCTCCCTCTAGCGGTCCGCCTTGGACAAAAACATTTTTATGTTTTCAGTCGCAAACTTGAACCGCTGACAGTCAGATACACGTTCGACAGAAACAGGATATTTGGGACGGCGCGGTTCAATCCCCACGATTCGAAACTGCTCTCCACGTGTTTCGAATATCCGCCCATAATCCGATGGGGAAAGCCCGTAAGCCGTGGCTATAAGCCCGAACCTTTCCTTCTCAGGGTTAAATGCGTTCCCATCGCTGTCACAGATACTGACCCGAAACGCCACGTCAAATGACAGATCAATAGCGTTCTTTATGCGGCTTCTGTCTTGAAGCGCGAGACCGCATTCTTTTGCTATTTGTTGGCAGGCTGCAAACATTTTTCGCCTGATAAGCATCTGGGTGTGATGCGTGAGCACAGGGGGTGATTTTTCAGTCATCTGCCTCGCTCCCTTTCAACCTCACACCAGCCCCACCGCCTTTCACAAGTGAAAACTGAGCCGGGCCGAGATATCTAAAAATCTCTTTGGCCTGCTCAGGAACGGCTGCAATACGCCCTTCATGTGGGCGTTTGGAGAAGGCGGTCCACTGACTTAGTGTACTATTCCACCAACCCCATACGGTTCCTTGCCATTCCTGATTGATCTCAAGTAAAGCGTGCGGCCCGTCCTGTTTTGAGTTTTCAGGTATACCGTTCCATTCGCTCATTTATATTTTTCCTTCGTCAATATTACGTTTTTTGCAAGTAAGTTTCAGATACTCTCAGGAATCGATCAGCAAAATTGCGTCTGCTCACATAGAAATTAGCATGCGTCCTTGCAAAGGCCTCCCCCTTAGGAATGTTTTGGTGCTTATAATCCTTCACCATCCAGCCAAGCTCATTCCCCCATAAGGGAAAGCATAGTTCGGGGAAATATTTTTCCTCTTTTTTCCTCACCTCATGCTTTGCAAAAGGCATTCTGGCTGCTTCAAGTTCATCAAAAAGAGGCTTAAGCGGATCCCGCTTTTTACGTATCAATCTGCACACCTCATACAAGCCCATAATCCACAGCTTGGAATGGGCGCGACATTCGCAAAAAATAGGCGTCTTTTCCAAGTGCTCTCTGACTTGAGATGAGCGCTCGACAGGGGCTTTCACTTGAAATGGACCTAAAGCCTCCGCCACTTCTTTTTCTATCATGAGGATGGAACGCTCAGCCCATGATAAATCTAGGATAGCAGAGGTGATCCATGGATCTTCCTCAGACGCTAAGAGGATGCTTGCCTGCTCCCAAAGTTTGTGCCGCGCCTCCCATTCATTGGGTATCATCTGTTTCGCTCCTGCTTTCCCTCAACCCAGCCTCCCGTTAATTTTCTGGAAGGATAGCCTCACCCTTGCCTGCTGGGAAACTGCTTCTTGTTCCTCGTGGGCACTAGTACTACGGTGTCCAAATTGGACAGAAAGCAGGAAACCCCGCCATGGCTGAGCAGACAAATCTCCTAGTGCAGCTTGATAAAGTTTGGTTTGAGACAACCGGACGTGGCTCCATGCTCATGGCAATGACAAACTCACCGTTTGTAGGAGCAGATGGCTTCCGCGCCCCAATCCTGTTTGGAGATCAGGAATTCATAGCCACCTTCACCTTTTCGGGAGCAATTTCCTTTGAGAGTGAAAACGTCAGCCGAGGGCTGTACCGAGCCACTGAATTACATCCGGCGCGCTCTCCACGCCCTTCGAAATCAGAGACGACGTTAAATCTTTCAGGGCCTCGCTTCCCATCGCCCTCACCTGCTGCTTGATCCCTGTTTTTGTAGCATCTGGCGCAGACGTTTCATCGACTGCCTTGCACAACAAGGCTTTGATCGTATCGCCATCCAGCTTGACGGTGATTGTTTTGTCTTCTGCTGTCAGGCCGCCGTCTTCACTGAGGTAATCTACCCCCTTGGCCGTGAGTTGAACGCCACCCCAACTCCAGTGGTTTCCTATACAGCTTTCTTGACAGTAGGAAATAATCAGGCCGTGGGATGCCAGATAAGTGACGCTCTCTCTGAGAATATCACGATCGATGTTGCTAAATATTTCTATGTCCGAGACATGTGTCATCCCGTAAGGCTGTAGTCTTGATAATACACCCAGCCATTGTTCTTTTGTTAGCGCGACCATGAGAATCCTCCATAGGGAGGAGCATGCCCGTACGAGGGAGGATTGGGGAGTCAGTACTGATTTTCTCCCCTACTAACCTTTCCTCAGCCTAACCCCAGCCCCGCCACCGTTTTCAGCGATGAACTCGACCCCCGCCGCCTCCAAGGCTGTGCGGAGGGCTGTAAGTGTGGAGTGGCGTGGCGTTCCTATACTCGCCTCAAAGCGCACGATCGTGCTCTTTGGGATACCGCTGAACGCAACCAATTCATCCTGAGACCAGCCAATTAGGGCGCGCGCTGCCCTCGCCTGCGCTGATGTTATGAATATTTTAGTGTCATTATCTCTTGCGGTCATAGACCATTTATGCCACTAAAATAGTCATTCGGCAATAATCCGAACGGCCAAGGCTGGGAGCTTGCACCCTCCCAGCCTGACCTAACCACAAACCGAACTGGAGTTTCGGCTATGGCTAACCGTGCCTATAGCACGCCCATACACACATGGGCATTCTGTATCTTCTGTACAAGCCTCCCCGCTCTCCTTGCGCCCATCTTCATCGCACTGGCGATGTTGTGGCAGGCCACGCCTGACCCCGTTGCATCCGGCCACGCTGCCCTTGCATTGGAGGCTGTGCGATGAGCGCTCCCACACTTCTTAAGGCCACTGTCTCACTTGAATGGCAGGCCAAATACATCCGCCGCGCCGCTTCCGTGGCAGATGCTCTCGCTCACTTTGCTGCTGGTGAAGATACCCCCGGCTTGGCGGGAGATACTGGCATCGTGTCCGGAGGGGCTCTTTTCCTGTCTTCCTACTTGGGCATGATCGCGGATGAAGCCGAGAGCAGCGCCGGAAGCCTCAAGGAAGACGCGCAATGAGCAAGACCCCTACAGCCCTCTGCGCAAACCAAGCAGCAACCCTGGACGGCATCCAAAACGCTCTGATTATGATGATGGGCGAAATTTACGAGCACATGGACGAGGGGCATGACCCGGCGCCAACGCACAATGACTGTGCAGGCTGGGGCGATGGCCTGTCCTGGCTGATTAAATCCATTGGCCGGGTTCGTGATGAACTGCGCGAGGTGCAGTCATGACCGCCCTCAATCCCCCAATGACCGAGATCGAGGAAGATCATCTTCTCGAATACAGAGACCCACGCCTCCTGTTTCTCCGGGCCGAGCAGGTAGCCTTGGCGCTTCTGGAACTGACCAACCCGAAGAATGACATATCCCATCCGCAAGCGCGGCACTGGCTGGCAGATGAACTCTGCACGACACTGGACCTATTGGCCGCCCTATCCGGTGATGGGAACGCTCCCGGCTGGATGCAGAAGGAGACCGTAGGATGATATCTGCCAGCGCCCCTATGGTTATGCCTCCAGAACCCCGCCCTATGGAAGCTTGGTATTGGATGAAGCATAAGCACGGACATTTTGAAGTCATGCAGTGGTTTGAAGGTGCGTGGCTCCGCTGTGCAGACGCGTGTGAACTGTGGCCTTGGGATGCCCATGCTCAGGGCTGGTCCCTTCATTCTAAAATCGAGGAGCCATCCCCATGAAAAAGCTGATTAGCAGCGGCAAAGATGCCGAATACGCGCCTGACATTGCGGATCGCATTGAATGGGCTTGTGTCAAAGGGCTGTTCATTCTGGACATGCAATACGAAGGTGCCCCGGAGAAGTGGGACTTCTGGCCGTGTGTCGTGTTCCATGATGATACCTGGCTGGAGCTGTCGCATGATGGCGACATAGCGAACGCCCGTCAGGTATGCGCCAACTTGTCTGCAATCCATGACAAGCCCGTACGGGACTGGACCCGGCCAGCACCAAGCGGCCTGACGCTGGAAACGCCGGAGGGCAATCTTGCCAATTATCTGCAAAGAATAGGGCCAGACGGAAAAGAGGCAGAACCGCTATGGGGTGCAGGCTGGGAACTGACAGACCATCTATTCCAGCGCGGTGCGACTGATGCCGATCTACTGCACCAGATAGAGCAGGCCGAACGCAAGGAACCGGGGAGCCGTGCGATTATCCGCAGCGAGGCTGTGCAGCGTTGGCAGATGCTTCACGCCGCCAATGCCAAGCCCGAACCAAAGCAGGAGGAACCGGCATGACCACTCCCATTCAGGCGGCAACAATCGCCGCTCTCAGTTCCGACCGACGCTGCTGGAAAGAAGAGACCTTTGACGCCGGTCTCATTCATAGCCGCAGATATGTACGTGCGTGGCGCAAGATCATCAAAGCCAGGTCCCGCAGTGTTCAGGATCTACAATGCAAAGCGCGACTGGTCCTGCTGAACGCAGAAGACCCGAACAGCATGGAAGCTAGTCTGGCGCGGGATGTGTTGGCCATGAACGGAGGGAAGCATGGCTAAGCAGACTTCCGTGCCGCGACGGGGCACTCGGGGAAATTCCCGACTGGCAACACCTGACCGGCTGGACACGGTTCAGAACGCAAGCTGGGAACTGAGCGCCATTGGTGAGTGTCTTGCCGCAATAGGGCGTGATCTGGAGCTTGTGCCATGCGACCAGAAGCCGCCAGCAGGCGGGACAGGCAACGCTCTGAATTGGCTTGCCTCAGAAATTGACAGGCGCTGTGCGCTGATTGATGAGGCGCTGTCATGATCAACAGGCAGGCTCTGCCAGAGGCGAATAAGCTGAGGAAAGATCATAGGGCTTCTGTTGCCCCGTGCCCTACGGGAGCACGTAAACAGCACAAGAGAATCCAGTCGTGCAATAAATCCACCTGCACAGAGAAAACCTGCATGGTTTTTTGCCTTCTGAATTATAATTTTACCAATAAAAATTACTCAGAAAAAACTTCCATTTTTCGCGATCTAAGTTGTTCTAGTGATAACGTTTTATATATCACTCAACCCCGCAAGGCGCTGCTATTTTTACACCAAATTTGTCTAGCTTCCGCCCGCTTATCCCGCAGTTTTCTGCTGTTCTTGTCCCCATTTAGGATGGGATGGGATTCATACCCCCTCAAAAATAGGA
The DNA here is from genome assembly GCF_001499615.1 of Acetobacter senegalensis. NCBI lineage: Bacteria > Pseudomonadati > Pseudomonadota > Alphaproteobacteria > Acetobacterales > Acetobacteraceae > Acetobacter > Acetobacter senegalensis. The sequence continues at coordinate 750,486 of NZ_LN606600.1, forward strand.
TATGTCAAAAACGGTCATATTTGACCGCTGAGGCCATTTGTGTCGCAAACGTGCGACAGGATACCTTACGCGGCAAAATGGCGCACAGCGCCATTTATAAGGCTGTCAGAGGAATAGACTATTGGCTATGGGGCCGGTTTTCTGGCATTAGGGAGAGAGGGAGAACATAGTGAATACGGCGCGTTCTGATTCTCCTCCTTGGAATTAGAGCCACCAAAAGAAAAACCGCCCAAGGTGCGCCAACACCGAGAGCGGTTTTCCGAAGTGGTAGCGCCATTGCTGGACGGAACGGTGCAAACCGTGCGTGTAAGCAAAGACACAAAGCCTTTTGGACGCGGCTTGTGTTTCTTTCTTACACACACGACTCGCTCTCTGTGAAGGTACTTGAGCGGTGGTATCCCCGTTTTGATGCTTGAACAGATATATGCGCCGCTCCGTCCATCTGTTTAGAACGGATGGAAAAGTAACGTGACGGCAGAAAATCAAGACCTACTGACACTGACAGATGCTCTTGCTGAGCTTAATCGGGCTCGGCTGGAAGAAGACGCCAACGCAAGCCTGCATGCGCCTTCTACGGGATATGGCTATGCCTCCACAGGCCGGATTCCCGCTGAACGGAGGGGGCGGCACTATTACGTGCGCCGCTCGGACCTTCCCCTGATCGCGTCCCGGCTGCCCTTGGGGCGTCGCCGTCATGCCCCCTCCGCAGCGTAAGGGGTGGGCGATTAATGAGCACAACACTGGCGCAGCCTGACACTCCACACTATGTATCCGTTGACGCATGGCTACAGCGCACCGGCATGTCACGGACAGACACCTACCGCAAACTTGGCGAGGGCGTCTTGAAGGCCAAGAAGATAGGTCGGAAAACTGTCATAGATTTTCGGGCGGGCATGGCGTGGATTGAGTCCCTGCCTGACGCTACAGTCATTACGAAATGAAACAGCCACCCGCCTATTCTGGAGGGTGGCTGTGTTTGTTCTGTATCGTGAAGACCCGCAGTCTTCTTATACAGGACTCACAAGACATCGCGCAACAGAAAGGCGGCTGGTTCTTATTCAGGACTAGCAACTATGGCACACCAAAGCCACTTACGCCCGGACTCCGCCCGCATCGGGACAATAGACTTCCCGACAGTGAACCGCGCAGCCCTCGCGGCACTCCCCGCCCTTCTGGGGCGGTGGCTGCCGGATGGGAAAAAGCAGGGACACGAATGGGTTTCTCGTAATCCCAAGCGTGGCGACCGCAAACCCGGCTCCTTTAGTGTCAACCTGAACACTGGCCGCTGGGCAGACTTTGCGGAAGCAGATGCACGCGGAGGGGATGTCATTTCCCTTGCTGCCTATCTGGCCAGCGTTACCCAATACGAGGCAGCCTGTGAACTAGCGAAGATGCTTGGTCTGAAAGGAGGTGCTGAATGAGCACCCCCCCGAATATTCCGGCCATGGCCTGCATGAATGAGGCTGGTCTCTTCAGCCCCCTGACAGATGCTGAGAAAAAATCCGCTCTTGCTCTGAACGCTCAGGACGGCAAACAGGGCGAAGTCTGGGAGCCAATAACCCCGCCTCCTACCGAACCGGAAATGCCCCGCAGCGCAACCGCCTTGTGGGTTTACCGTGACGCAGAGGGGCGACCACTTTACGCGCGCTTCCGCAGGGAAGATGAGGGCGGCCATAAAGTCGTTCTGCCCCTCACGTACGGGCACCGCGTCTGGATCGACAGGAACGGGAAAGAGCGTGACGTTACCGGCTGGCACTGGAAACAGCCTGCCAAACCTCTTCCCCTGTATGGGCTGGACCGGCTGGCTGCCCTTCCTGATGCCCCCGTTCTTCTGGTGGAAGGTGAGAAAGCCGCTGATGCGGCCTACAGTCTGTTTCCTGATATGGCGGTCATCACCAGTGGGGGCAGCACCTCCGTAAGCTCTGCCGACTGGTCGCCACTTGCTGGCCGCCGCGTCACGATCTGGCCTGACAATGACGCGCCGGGGGAGAAATACGCGCAAGCCGCGATTGATGCCCTCCGCAATGCGGAAACCCAGTCTGTCCATATGGTGAAAATGCCAGAGGGCCTACCGGAAGGATGGGATCTGGCTGACGATCTGCCAATGGATCTGACGCAGAACGGTGAGACACCCCCTCTGAAGATCCTGCGTCCGCTAGTGGATCAGGCACCACAGGCAGAATCAAATGTGAAGATGCCCCCCGGCTACAGCATGACTTCCCGCGGGCTCTATTTCACGCCTGAGCCCACAGGTGAACTTCCTCCCGTGCCGGTCTGGGTCTCTGCGCCATTCGAGGTGATCGCCGAAACCCGAGACGAGGGCGGCATGGGGTGGGGGCTGCTGATTAACTGGCTCGATCGTGACAGGCGCTATCATCAGTGGGCCATCCCCAAAAAGATGGTTCACGGCGAAGGCAAAGACATTGCAGGCGAACTGGAAGACGCTGGTCTTAACTGCAACATTTCAGCCACTCGACACCTCCGCCAGTTCATAGCCTCCGTTTATACCAGGACCCGCTTGCGGTGCGTGACCAGTTCCGGCTGGCACAAGACAGAACAGGGGCCGGTCTTTGTCCTGCCCAATGGCGTTACGCTCGGTGCGGGCCGGAAGGCTGTTGCGTTCCAGACAACCCGCGCCGCATCAGGTTCTGAATATGCAACAGCCGGAACGCTGGAGGAGTGGCAAAAGGAAATCGCCGTTTATGCCAGCGGTAACAGCCGCCTGCTCTTTGCACTCTCAGTCGCATTCTGCGGCCCGCTTCTGGATATTCTGGGAGAGCAGTCCGGCGGGTTTCATATCATCGGCAAGAGCCAGTCTGGCAAATCGACCGCGCTTTATGCCGCCGGTTCCGTCTGGGGCAAAGGGGACCGGGACGGCATGGTCCGCTCATGGCGGGGCACCAGCAATGGCACGGAGGGCATTGCGTGCGAGACCTCCGATACCCTGCTCATTCTGGATGAAATGGGACAGGCAGACAGTCGTGAAGTCGGCGACATTACTTATATGCTCGCCAACAACACCGGCAAACAACGGGCAGGCCGTAATGGCGAGGCCCGCGCCCGCAAGACATGGCGCTCCCTGTTCCTCTCTACTGGTGAAGTGACACTCGCGACCAAAATGGGAGAAATCGGGCGCCGGGCCATGGCGGGGCAGGAAGTTCGCCTAGTCAGCATACAGGCTGACGCCGGGGCTGGCATGGGTCTGTTCGAAGCCCTGCACGACCTGCCTTCCGCTGGTGAGATGGCCGACCATATCCGGCGAGCGGCCCGCACCTGCTACGGGACAGCCAGCCGCGCCTATCTGGCCGCACTGGTCAAAGAGCGCGACGACGACGAAGCCGGTCTGACCGAGAGCATCAAGGGGCTGGTGGACAAGTTTGAGTCTGACTGTCTGCCTGCTGGTCCAGCAGATGGGCAGGTGCGCTCCGTCGTGCGGCGCTTCGGGCTGGTTTCCGCCGCGGGAGAGCTGGCTGTGGCCTATGACGTTTTGCCATGGGCCCGGGGTGAAGCCACACGAGCGGCAAAAGCCTGTTTCCAGTCATGGCTGGAAGAACGTGGCGGAACCGATGCAGCAGAAGACCGTGAGGCAATAGAGCAGATCCGGGCCTTCATAGAGCAGCACGGGGAAAGCCGGTTCGCTCTTTTAGGCGGCCCGGAGGGAGAGGTGGAAAATCCCCACAGCCGTACCGTCTCCCGTGTTGGTTTCCGACGACTGACAGACACGCCTGATGGGAGCCAGTGGGAATATCTGATCCTCCCTGAAATGTGGCGGAAAGAGGTCTGCAAGGGCATTGACGCAAACCGCGCGGCCAAGGTCCTTCTTGAGGCTGGGTATCTTTTGCCAGGAGACGGGAAAAACCTGACCCGCTACCGAAGGATCCCGGGAGAAGGGCGCCTCCGTGTTTATGCGGTGTCCGGCTCCATTCTGGAAGGAGAGACAGCATGACGCGCTCTCCCAAAAGCAGGGCTGATTCCCAGTGTCCCGACCGTCCCGACCACGATTTCCACAAGTCGGGACAGCGCCACACGCGGGAAAGTTCCGGTAAACTGCCATTTTTTATGCCTGTCCCGACCGTCCCGACCGTCCCGACCGTTTTTTACAATGCCCGGAGGGCCTTGGCATGGTGAGCAAAGCACTATCCGGCTTGATGGCGTGGGCTGACGGACTGCCGGTGCCCCACGACAGTGCTTCGCCCGCTCCTCATCGAACGTATTGCGCCTCTCAAACAGACGCCGCAGCACTGATTAAGGAACTGGATTTCCTTGGCTGTAAGATTGTCCTGAAGGATGGCGGGCCAGTCATACGGGGCGATAAGGCGGCCATCACACCTGATCTTCTGGACCTGCTGAAAGCTGGCCGTGAGCAGATTATTGAACACCTGACCGCACAAGCCAGCCCAGACCATGAGCAGAAAGCAGCATCAGAGCCACCGCAGCCGGACCCACTACCTACAGAGCATGACGCCCAATCAGGAATCCGCCGTGACCCTGAGACCGGCAAACTACATATCTTCGGAGATCCAGACCCGCGCTGGCTGAAAGAACAGGGCTGGGAATGGAATGACCAGCGCCGCCGCTTCATGGCTCCTTATCCCCATGACAGAGGAGACCCGCCACCGCGCTTCTTTGTCAGTGCCAGACCGGCAAAGACAGACAACCGGCTGACAGGACACGGCCCCTGTTCAGTTTGCAGTTTCACACTCTGGTGGCGGGGGGATGGCGACACGTCAGAGGGCTGGACCTGCTCCGTCTGCCACCCGGCCCCGGACGGCATAGCAACCATTACCCCGCAAACTCTCTTCACTCAGAACAGTCTGGACGCCACAGCATGACCGCTTCCTACACAACCGCCTCTGCCGTTCCTGGCATCATCGCTGACCCCGCTACGCTGGATCCGCATGCCGTCCGCTGTCTGTGGATGCGCCCGGTTCTGGACAAAGACAGTAAAGCCGCCTTCCTCCCCTCGGTCGTCTTCAAAGACGGCACGGATTGTCCACTGGCCTGTGAAATGAATGATCTTCACGCCCGCCAGTTCTGTCAGCGCCTCTCTGCCATCTATGACTGGCCGGTTAAGGACGGTCGCGTTCTGGAAGCCAGCTCTGAAGTCGCGGCAGATCGTGCCTATGCCTCTCTTGATGAGGGCGACCGCATGGAGAAAGACGGGCAAGGCTGGGTGAACGTGCCGGGGATGGGCCGCATGGCCGCCATACTCGCACATGATGCGGGCTTGCCCTTTGGCGTTGCCATTGAATGTGTGACCGGGAAACTGGCGCTCCTGTTTGCCAAGATGGAAGAGCAGACAGCAATGCAGCCGCATGTTGTGAAGAAGAACCTACGCGCTGCCACAGAAGCCGCTTGCGCCAAACTGACAGAACTCTATGCCGACGAACAGCGCGGACCCGGAGCCTCTGAGTTATCGCCCGAGCGTCTGGGTGTGATTGTGGCTGATTACCACCATGCGAAAGGCAGCACGGACGAAATCTTCCAGAGGGGTCTGACCGCAGCACTGGAAGCTGGAACGGAAGCGTGGACTGAGCAAAAGAGCAGCCCCGCAGAAATAGAGCAGAAGACAGGGGCAGTTCTGGACGCTGGCATACGGCACTGGTTCAGGCTGACGGGCCGAAAGGTCGTGGGAGACTGAACAGAAACCACAGCGAACTATGTATGGGGGTCTTCTCACTAGGAAGGCCCCTTTTTTTATGTGTCTATGAATAAGAGTGTCCCTACCTAAAAAGGCGATTGGATAGGCGACCGCATTTATTCGTTTTTTCTATATCAATATATAAATAACAAATCAGACGAAGCCTGCCTCTTTAGGTATTGTGAAATCAAGTGTCAGTTTTAAGAGGGGGAATAAGAGGGGTAAAATTTCCCTCAATGCAGCTAAGATATTGTTTTTATTGGCTTTTATCTTACTGAATGGCGGACCCGAAAGGATTCGAACCTTCGACCTTCGCCTTCGGAGGGCGACGCTCTATCCAGCTGAGCTACGGGTCCACGGGCCATTCCCTAGCGCAAAGGCGGGAAGCTGCCAAGCCCGTATTGCGCGCGAAGAAAGAATTCCCCTCTTTTCCCTCAGAAAAAGCGCCTCCTGCTGTTTCACGGGGCCGCTTTCTTTCAGACTCGTATGCCCTGCTGTTACGGCTGAGCATAAGGATGGAATGTTGGTTCGGTAGCCGCCAACCATCAACGGTAGTGCGCTCTTTCTCTTGCGTGCGCACCATCTCTGTCCGGCGCTTCCACGTATGGCTGGACCAACACGCCCCGCAGTCTCAGGGGGCTGCAAGCTGATCCATTTGGGCGGGCAGGAACAGGGGCAGCGTGTTCTTGCCCCACGCGGTTTCTCCAACGCCCTGCGCCAGCCATGCTGCGGCGGCACTATCTCCGCCTGACGGCAGCCATGTCTCTGGTGTGGTCATCCATCCCACCATGTCCTGCATTACCAGCCTGCCGTTGCGGTCCCGCAGCAGCAGATGATGGCCACCCGGTATCAGATCAAGCCGCACCTGCTTGGGCATACTTCGCCAGATCTCTGCCATGGCGGAAGGCGGCACCAGTTGATCCTTGTCCCCATAAACGCACAGGATGGGGCCATGAATATGGCGTGCAGCATGGGCGCTCTGCTTCATAAGCACCACCAGCCCCTGCAACGCCTCAAGCCGCGTGGCCCGAAGAGTTAGCGGGTCATAATACAGGCGAATCAGCGCTGCCATATTGTCACTGGCTACAACGTGCACGGGGAGTTCTCGCCCTGTTAGCAGATTTCTGGGGAACAGACTGGCCAGCACCCGCAACGGAATATCCGCCCCCGCCCCCAGATTCCACACGGCGGGGGCCAACAGAAGCGTGCCCGCCACCTTTGGCGCATCCGGCTGCGCCATGAGCAAGATCAGCACCGCACCGCCCATGCTTTCGCCTGCCAGATACAGCGGTGTGTGCGGGTGCGCCTGCTGAATCTGCGCTATTTCCTCACGCACATCCGCCACCATCCGGGCGAAGCCAGCCCACCCGCCACGCAGAGGAGCCTGACCAAAGCCCCGCTGATCTGGCGCAATAACCGTAATGCCGCGCTGCGAGAAAAAAGGGGCTGGAGCTTCCCACGCGTCCCGGCTGTCATTGAACCCGTGCAGGGCCAGCAGCACGGCCCGTTCCTGCTGTTGCGCGGGCCAGACCCGTGCCGGAATACGCGCACCATCAGAAAGAACAAAAGTGTGATCAGGCGGCACAAGCCGCGCGGCAGCCGCAAAACGGGCAGGCGGCTTGGGAGGTGGCGGCAGAGTTGTTGTGCAGGCCGCAAGCCCAAGCGCCAACACCGCCATCCCTAACCGGCCCAATAAAGGAGAACCATCGCGCTCCCGACCCAACAGAACGGCCCTCATCCGGCGCAGATCATGCTGGGGAAGAGCACCCCGCACCCAGCCATAGCGGGCCGCGCCACGCACAACAGGAGTGACGGAAATCGTGCTGCACACACCCTCTCCGCCCCAGCCTTGGTCAGGCTGAACTGATCGGCATGTGGGGCGCTGCTGTACCGGCAACCGGTATTTCAGCATGGGACGCAGAGCGTTCCCTCTTGGTTTATGGGGAAAAACCCGGTTGGCACGGGAAAGAAGCGGTCGGAAAAACGGCATGCTCACGCGGATGGGATGAAAGGGACGGTAGGAACTCAGCCTTCAACCGCGTATCATCCCCACCACAGCAGCGCCAGTAGCCCCGCATGGAAAAGCCATGCGGGAGGATGGGGGCTGAACGAACAGGCTGGCCGCACATGTCTGCACAAGGGCACCGTGCGCTACAGGGAGGATCTGCGGAATGCTCATTCAGCCAACCAACCCGGTGCCCCATCCCCGGCTTGGGCATGTGGAAACCATTGTGGTGGATCGACGCAAGATTGCGTGCGATGGTGGCCTGGGCGCACTGGGGCATCCGCGCGTGTGGCTGAAAATTGGTGGGCACCAGACCGTATGCCCCTACTGTTCACGCCTGTTTGTGCTTCAGCCCGGAGCGCATGACGATCACGGCCATTAAACTGCAGCCGCAACGCGCGTAGTAAAACGATTACCGGAGTAAACCGCAAAGTTCGGTAAGTGATCCTGTCAGGTCAGGCTGGGCACGCCAGAAAGGCCGTTGCCTGTAAGCGCCGATCAGAAACAGGATTCCAAAGAAACATCTTTTCAGAACCGTGGCTGATCCGAAATGCAGCAGACTTATTGTGTGCGAAATAAAGCTTATTATCCCGATGGAGTTGCATCAGGAAGACGGGTTTCTTTTCACACCCTGAAAAGCCCGGTCTGTATCTCGCTTTCTTCTTTTCACTGACGTTAAAAAAGAAAGTTTGCACTCCCCTTCACGCAGAAACCACATTCTGCGTGAAGGGGGCCATGCCTGAAAAATCAGGACGGCAGCAGGAAAGAACCGTCATCCAGTTCAATGCCGCGCTGGGCAGCATGGGCACAGGTTGCGGTGCGCTGATCCTTGCCAAGGGTATTCAGGTCAAGCAGACGGCCACCGCTGCCAACCAGCAGCAGGCCTGCCCCACCACTGGGGTATGTGGCATCAGACTGAACATCACCGCGTTTGGCCAGAGAACGGCCAAGGGACCGCACGGTTGTGTCGTCATCAATGCCGCGGGCATAGCAATAATACATCAGCCCGGCGATATTGCCTGCGGTAGCGTTGTCAACCGTGGGCACACCATCATGATCCAGCACGCCGGATGCGGCGTTTGATGCAGTCATGGGGGCTTCACTCCCCAACGTGGCGGTTGGTACAATAGCGGCTGGCGCGGGCGCCGTGTTCAGTGCTGTCTGGGCGTGTGCAGCGCCAGCAAAAGCCAGACCGCAGGCTGCCAGCAGGGCAACGTGACGAAACCCCTTCATGTCAAACCTCCTGATATATGTTTGTGCGCACTATCAGGCGAGGCCGCCATGCGGACAAGTGAGCTGCATGCCGGTCTGTTATGCGTGCCGTTTTCAGGAACTTATCGGTCCTGTTTCATGAAATTATAAAATTCATGAATGTCTGATTTCTGCAAAACGCATTAGGCAAAGGTGCTGTGCTTCTGCATCCTTACGCCACAGCGTGGAGAATGACTGACGGAATACTCTGTCTCCCCTTACGCTATAAGGAGCGAATTTCATGTCTGATCTTGTTGTTCTGGGGTTTGACCATACCAATGACGCCACACTGGCTTTGGAAGAATGCCGGAAACTACAGAAAGAATACCTGCTCGATCTTGAAGACGCCGTGGTGGTGGTGCGTGACGCCGAGGGCAAGGTGCATTTGCACCAGAGCATCAACCTTGAAAAAGCTGGTGCATCCTGGGGCCTTTTTTCCGGCGGGTTCTGGGGCGTGCTGGTGGGGCTTCTGTGCCTGAACCCGCTGGCCGGGTTTGTAGCTGGCAGCGTGGTAGGCGCTGGGGCTGGCGCACTGGCGGGCAAGCTCTCGGATTACGGTATTGATGATAATTTCATCAAATCTCTGAGCGAGACCATTCCGCCCAATACCTCTGCCCTGTTCATTCTGGTGCGCAAAGCGCAGCCTGAAAAAGTGCTGGCAGATCTTCAGAAGTTCAAGGGCCACGCCCGTGTGCTGCAAACCTCCCTTTCCCCTGAAAGTGAAGCTCAACTGAAAAACGTACTTGAAAAAGCCGCTGTGCCACAGCCTGCCGCCTGAAACCCCACATGCCAGGTAAAGACACAACAGGAATAGGGTGACAGAAGCGGTGCCCTATGCAGGGGCATGGCTTTCTTTGCCTGAACGGGAAGAGAACCATGCCCGCTGATATCCATTATCCGGCACGTTTGCAGCACACTAAGGGCTGGAAGCGCAAAGCGAACATCTTTACGCTCCTGATCTGAAAGTTTTCTGCCAGAGGCCCGTGTGATGTTCGAGATAAGAAACCGTGTGGATCAGGATATTCCGTTTATTGCCCAACTCTGGTGGAACAGTTGGGAGGCAACAGGACTATCTTCCCACCATGACCCTGCGCCATCCGGTTACGTCGAGCGACTGAAAACGGAGGCCAGGAATGGACCATAAAAGTTGCCGTGCAAAACACCCGAATTGTTGGCTTTATGGCTCTGGACAAAAAGCAGAATTGGCTTCGGCAATTATTTGTTGATCCCTCCTGCCAAAGAGCCGGCATTGGAAGACGCCTGCTCGATGACGCCAAACAGGAGATGCCACAGGGCTTCTGGCTAAGAACCACAGCCAACAATCTGAACGCAAGGCAGTTTTACGAAAAAGCAGGTCTGCGGTTTGATGGCCTATCCCTTTACGAACGCTATCAAAGAGAGATTGCCATTTTCCGGTGGCCATGATGCGCTTTGCACAGAAACACATCACACACCTCGCACTGTTTCTGGCGCTGGGGTTCAGAAATTCTGTAACTGTTTTCCCTTTGTTTCCGGCAGACACATCACAATCAGCAATACAGCGCCATACGCGCAGGCGGCGAATAAGCAGATCGCCCTGCCCAGCCCCATGCTCTGACTTAAAAAGCCGATAAGGCCGGGAAAGAACGCCCCCATGGCGCGCCCAAAATTATAGGCAAATCCCTGCCCGTTTGCCCGCAACGCCTGCGGAAACAGTTCGGACAAATACGCCCCCAGACCGCTATATATGCCCGATGCAGAAAACCCGAGCGGGAAGCCTGCAATCAGCATTTCCATATTGGTAAGCGGCAGCAGCAGGTAGGCAATCACGCTGCACAGGGAAAGCACCGCAAAAAAGGAAAATGTGGGTTTTCTGCCCCAGGCATCAGCCAGAAATGCCCCGCACACATACCCGAGAAACGAGCCGATAATCACCACCATCAGATATTCACCCGTATGGATGACAGAAAGCCCATGCTCCCTTTCCAGATAGGTAGGAAGCCATGTGGTAATGGCGTAATATCCACCCTGAATACCAAGACACAGCAACGCAGAAAGTGCGGTTGTTCTGAACAGAGCGGGGCTGAATATGGCCCAGAACGGCTGAGCCTGCGCTTTCTGCCGCGTGGCCTGTAGCGCCTGGAACCCCGCAGGTTCCGGTACATGATGCCGCACATACAGCACCAGAAAGGCGGGCAGAATACCCACCCAGAACAGGCTGCGCCACGCCAGATGGGGCGGCAGCACACTGAAGGCCAGCGCGTAGAGCGCCGCCGCCGCACCCCACCCCACGGCCCAGCCGCTCTGGATCAGCCCGACTGCCTTCCCCCGGTGTTCGGGCCGCACAATTTCCCCCACCAGAACGGAGCCTACGGCCCATTCCCCGCCAAAGCCGATACCTTGCAAGGTACGGACAATAAAAAGCTGTGTGAAATTCTGGCAAAACCCGATGAGGCATGTGCAGGCGGAAAACCACAGAATGCTGGCCTGAAGCAGCCGCACGCGGCCAAACCGATCTGCCAGAATACCGGCGCCCCATCCCCCAATGGAAGAAAACAGCAGCGTGACTGTCACCAATGCCCCGGCAGAAGCCGCGTTGATGTGCCACTGCGCAATAAGCGTGGTAATGACAAAGGTGAAAATCATGTAGTCAAATGCATCAAGCATCCAGCCGCCAAAAGCGGAAAGGCAGGTTGCTTTCTCTGCACGGGAAAGCCCGGTCAGCCACGTCATACTGTTTTCCAGTTTTTCTTATTATTGGAACAGACGATTTTAAAAAAGGTTTTACTGCGGGCTCAGCCTGGCGTCTTTTGCGCAAAACCATAGAGCACCGCAGGGTTCCGCACCAGAATATGGTTGCGTGTCACATCATCAGGTGCCCATTCCGCCAGCATGGAAAGCAGGTCTGTGGTGTCTGGCATGTCACGCACGGCCACATGAGGCCAGTCACTCCCCCACACCATGCGCTCCGGGTTGGCGCGGATCAGCGCCTGTGCAAGCGGCGTGACCTGCCGCATGTCCTCAAGGTTCTGCACCAGACGGTACGCGCCGGAGAGTTTCACCCACCAGCCTTCCTCCGCAACGCATTTTTCAAGCGCCCGCAGTGCCCCAACATCCTGCGCAACGGAAGACGTAAGATAACCCATATGGTCTATCACCACCCCGCACCCAAGGCGCGCAATGCGGGGCAGCAGTTCCAGCCCGCGCACGACATCAATCAGAAACTGCATGTGCCAGCCAAAGGGCGCAATGCGTGCGGCAATCTGCTCCATGCTGTCCAGCGCCACACCACCACGAAACAGGGCGTTAATGCGCACGCCCCGCACGCCCTCAGCATGCATCTGCTCAAGTGCTGCATCGCTGACAGTGGCGTCAATCACAGCCACGCCGCGCAAACGGTCTGGATGACGCGCCAGCACATGACGCATATAGCGGTTGTCCGTGCCGTAAATGCTGGGCTGCACCAGAACACCACGCTGCAACCCCTGCGCATCCAGCATGGCCAGATAGGCAGCCTCCGGCGCGGGCGGCGGCGTGTAGCTGCGGTCTGGCGTGAAGGGGTAACGGGCCGTATCCTCCGCAATCACGTGCGCATGGGTATCACAGGCAAGATCAGGCACCACAAAAGCTGGACGATGCAAAGTATCAAACGGTGCCGGGCAATTTACAGTTTCAGCCCCAGGCGCAACAGAAGAGGACATGGGCAGGTTCACTCAAAATAAAATCGAGCGGCGTCAAACCGCTTTGTGGGTGTTATGACACGGCAGCTTATCAAGCGTTTCCCCCGGCACCATTTTTATTTTCCGTAACAAGAGCGTGAAGCTGTTTCTGCCGGTTCCGCCTTCTGACAAGGATTGACGGCAGCCCCCTGTGTCAGCCTACAGTCACGTTTTCTTCTCTTTATCCTGATGGAGCGCCCGATCATGGTTGCGTTACGGTCTTTTTCCGCCCTTATGCTGGCAACCACCCTTATCTCCTTTTCCGGCGCGCATATGGCTCTGGCTGCCCAGCCGGTGCCCCAGGTTGGCACAGCCCAGATTACCGCCGTTGCCCACCCCTATGCCGCGCCGGAAGACGCCCCGCAGGCCGTGGAAAATGCTTTTGCCGAGGCCCGAAAAACCGGCCGCAAGGTGTTGATTGATTTCGGGGCAAACTGGTGCCCGGACTGCCGCGTGCTGGCTGGCGTTCTGGATCACCCTGCCGTGGCACCATGGGTGCAGGAGAACTTTGTTGTGGTCTCCGTCAACGTGGATCACTTCAACAAGAACATGGATATCGCCCGCAAATACGGCGTTACCATCAAGGCCATTCCGGTGGCGCTGATTGTGACACCTGAGGGCAAGGTGCTGAACGCCGACGCCACGCTTGAACTGGGTGATGCCCGCAGCATGTCCGCGCAGGCGGTGGTGGACAAGCTGGCAGAATGGTCCAACCGCACCTGACCCCTGTTTGACCGGGGCTGGCCTTACTCAACTGGGGCCGCTCCTTCCGCTCCAGGCTTACTCAGCGGGCCAATATTACCAGCCGGGGCGGTTGCGTGTGGTCCGGGACACCATCAGCGCCGGATCAGAAATATCCATGCCTCCGTGTGACGTTATGGTACCTGCGCCTGCGCATACATGGTCAATTGGCGGGCGCGGTGCACCAGTTCCGGCACATTGAACGGCTTTTGAGAAACAGCCACATGGCTTTCCTCTTCCACGCCAGTTTCAATCAGTTCACCCCAATAAGGCAGGCCCATCTGCATGGCCAATGTCAGGTTGCAGGGGTTCTGATGCTGCTGCGGCACCAGTTCACAGATCACCGTACCGGGGCGACACCATGCCAGATTGGCCATGCCTGCGCCTAGCGCGCCCACAACCAGCCGGGCTTTGGCAAACAGCCGCATCTGATCCGCCACACTCAAGGTTTCCGGCCGCACCACTGTAAACCCGGCCTCAGCCAGAGCCTGCGCCAGATCGGCCTCGTTAGGCATCAGGCGGTTGGAAGCACCCCCCCGTTCTATGAACAGATCAAGCGTTCGGGGCTCCCGCCCGGTCACCCCTGCCTGCGCCGCCAACGTATGGTAGGCAGCGCGGGACGTGGGCAGAGGGGAAAAATCTGCAGCGCCGCGCACGCAATCTGTGTAAATCACCTTACGAAAAGCATATTGGCGCCCCGGCTCTGTTATGGTGGCACGGGCTGGGTCAAACCCGTTCATCCGCACCGTTTCTTCCTGCCAGGGTGTCAACTGAGGAAGGATCAACCCGCCCTCAAACCCACTTTGGCGAAGGCTGAACAGGGTGGGCACAGTATGCACAACCCAATGGTAGTAATTGGTGCTCCAGTGGTCAAAGCACGCTGCCATCACAGGTTGCCCCGCCGGTGCAGGCACCAGATCATCCTCCCGAACGGTCAGATCCGCCACGGCCTGAGGCGGTTGCAGGTAGGAGGTATCCGCAATGGGCCGTCCGTCCTTGAGAAACACCATCAGGTTACGGTCAAGCACCACATCTTCAAGCTCGTATTGCCGTAGGATGAGGGGCTTGGACTGCCAGCCACGGAACAGGGAATGCGCACCGCCGGGCAGGCACCCATCCTGCACCAGCCCCGCTGGCTGCACCTGGGCGCTATCCAGCACCCGCATGGTGGTGGCGACATCCGCCAGCGTAAGAGGCGCAGAGGGATCTAACGCTACGGACGCCTTGCGGCGGAACAGTCGGGCAAAAGAAAACATACGCACCGCTTTGGTTGAATGACACGCGCCAGACCCGTGGGCGGACCCAGCCTCCCGCATCAGGCGGGCCAGACTGATTTTAGGCCAGCACCATGCCGGATAATAGTCCCCCGTTTCTCTATCCCGCGCCTTTGAGATTGCTGTAGGAGACTCGCGCTCCGGCCGGATTGCTTGCAGATCGTGGAGACGTGTGCGGAGCCAATGGCATGGCCGTAAAAGCCGGTCCGCTTGCCGGAGCAAGAACACATGCCGCAACGTGTTGAACTGGGGGCTGCTTGAACTGGGCGGTGCACACACCATGTCCGCTCAGACCATGGAGAACAACCGGGCAGGCCGATCAAGGTGCTCTGACCGTCCTTGCAATGGGTTTGCCATACCGCGCGCCAGTCTCGAGCCTGTGCCGTTTGCGCGGGCGCGTTATCTGCACCAATGTTGTACGCATCCTCTGCTGCCCGTAGCCCGTTCTGGTCTATAAGAGAGCCACATCTGTTTTTCCTACTCGAAAGTCCGTGCATGCCTTGCCGAGCCCTGCCCTGCTCTGTTCCGCCTGATCAAACCGCTGCCCCGCGCACGCGTGCTGTGTTGCGTAGTCTCTGGGCCGCAGGGACCTTTGCCCTGCTGATTGCGGTTGCCATGGTGGCGGCAGGGGCCTGTCTGCCGCAGGCACAGGCGGCGGAAAGCGCGGCAGTCAGCACCGAGCACAGCGTTGCCACACTGATAACCGACAGTGACACGGCAGACGGCAGCACGCCCCTGCGTGTGGCGCTACGCCTGAAGCTGCAACCGGGTTGGCACACATACTGGCAGAACCCCGGTGATGCCGGAGAGGCCACGGCAGTCACCATAACGGCGGAAGGTGGGCTGACGGGCAAAACCGACGCCATCCAGTGGCCCACACCTCAACGCATCCGTGATGCCTCGCTGATGTCCTATGCCTATACGGGCGATGTGGTGTTGCCGCTTTCCCTGCCGTTGCACGCGGCGAAAGAAGCGGCTTCTGTCGAGAAAACCTCCGCCACAGGCGCAGGTTCTGGCACGGATGCCCCCACCACACTTAAAGCGCACGCAAGCTGGCTGGTGTGCGCCAGTGTCTGCGTGCCGGAAGAAGCGGACCTCAGCCTGCCTCTGGCGGCAGGCGCACCACATCCTTCCGCTCAAACACCCCTGTTTGAGGCCGCTACGCAGGCCACGCCGGTTCCTTCGCCTTATACTGCCACCCTTGCCGCAGATGGCACGCTGCGCGTAAGCGGGCAGGATCTCTCGCCCCGCGCGGTGAAGGAAGCGTGGTTCATGCCAGACAAGCCGGGCCTGATTGATCAGGCAGCCCCGCAGAACGAGGCCGTGCAGAACGGCGCTGTGGAACTGCACCTGAAACGCCTGCCCGACCTTGCATCAACCCAGTCCCTTTCCGGCATTCTTGTTCTGAAAGACGCAGCAGGCAGCGAACACGCCCTGTATCAGACCGCCAAGCCCGCGCCGGGTGCCGCAGGCGGAGTGGCGCCTCGTGGGGAAAGCGCCACAGCCGCCAGCAGCCTGACACAGGCCGGGTTTGGCCAGCAGGTAGTATTTGCGTTTCTGGGTGGGCTGATTCTGAACCTGATGCCCTGCGTCTTCCCCATTCTGGCCATGAAGGCTCTTTCCGTCGCCAAACTGGGCAAGGCGGAACGGCGCACACAGATTACCAGCGCCGGGTGCTATGCGCTGGGGGTGATGGTCACGTTTCTGGCCCTTGGCGGGTTGATGATGGCGCTGCGTGTAGCCGGTGCGGCAGAAGGCTGGGGCTTTCAGTTCCAGTCTCCGGTGTTTGTCACGCTCATAACATGGCTGCTGTTTGGCATGGCACTGAACCTGCTGGGTGTTTTTGAATTCATGCCGGTATCTGGCGGGGTTTCCGGCACACCCAAGCACGGCCACTGGCATGATGTGCTGACGGGTACTCTGGCTGTGGTGGTGGCAACGCCCTGCACCGCCCCGTTCATGGGGGTGGCCATTGCCGGTGCGCTTTCCGGGCCGCCGGTTGCGGGGCTGGCGGTGTTTGCCGCCATGGGGTTGGGGCTGGCAGCCCCTTACCTGCTGCTGACCGCCATACCGGGCCTTGCCGCCCGCATGCCGCGCCCCGGCCCGTGGATGCAGTATCTGCGCCAGTTTCTGGCCTTTCCCCTACTGGGCTCCTGCGTCTGGCTGCTGTGGGTGGCGGCGCTGGAAGGTGGGGCCTCCGTTGTGCTGCTGCTTGCCACTGGCATGGTGCTGCTGAGTTTTGCCGCATGGCTGTATGGCGTGGCGCAGACCCGCTTGATCCAGCAAGGGCACACACGCACCAATGCCGCCCTGCATGGGCTAGCGCTTCTGGGGTTATTGGGCGCACTGGCGCTTATTCCCGCCCTTCTGCACCAGCAGGGTTCTGCTGCGGCCAGCCCACAGACCTCTGCCCTGCCCAAAGGCGTGGAGCCCTTCAGCACCGCCCGGTTTGAGGCCTTAAAGGCCGCAGGCAAGCCAGTGTTTGTGGACATGACCGCCGCATGGTGCATTACCTGTCTGGTGAATGAACGGGTGGCGCTGGATGTTCCCGCAACCCAGCAGGCATTTGCAAAACAGGACATTACCGTGCTGCGCGGAGACTGGACCAACCATGATCCCGCCATCAGCGCTTTTCTGAAAGAACGCGGGCGTGATGGGGTGCCGCTTTACATCTACAGCCCCGCCCACGGGCCGGAGGTCACCCTGCCGCAAATTCTGACACCGGGGCTGGTGATCAGCACACTCGAAAATCAGACAAAGTAAGAAACAGTGGGACGTGGCGGGAGAGGGTAAACTACTCTCTCACGCTTCCGCATTTAGGGGTTTCTAAAAACCCTCCTTTGGGGAATGGGTGACAAGCATAACCCTGTGATAGGGCCGCGCTTGGGAAATTCAGAATAGGGTTTTCAGAGCCTTACCCCTTCCACTCTTCACTCTTCACTCTTCACTCTTCACTCTTCACTCTTCACTCTTCACTCTTCACTCTTCACTCTTCACTCTTCACTCTTCACTCTTCACTCTTCACTCTTCACTCTTCACTCTTCACTCCGCGCTAGTGGTCACGCCCGGTCGGAGCAAGTGATGGGGCGTAAAAACTGCTTTTTCTTCCACAACTATTATCGACAGGCATCTTGCAAAAGGGCTGATCTCAAACGCAAAAAGACCGGCCTGATACAACTGATGGGTCAAACAGCACCTTCAAGCAGCTTGGCGCGCCCCCTTCAAAACCCCGTCTGAAGTGAGAAATAGGCACCCGTCTGGGTGCGGTAGGTTGCGATGGTGCCCAGTGATACATAAGCGGCTGTGATATTCAGGTGTTTGTTGACAAAATAGCTGGCGTACACATCAAACCAGTTGCTTTCCGGCGTGAAGTTCTGGTTACGCGGTTTGGTTCGGTATTCCACCCCAACCACAAGCCCCGGAATAAAGGACGGCAGATACCCAAGGGAGCCTTCAAACTGTGGGTAATAATTATCGTTCCTGTCCCCCCCAAAGCCCAGAATACCCCACTGGTTGCCTTTGGTCAGCCGCAGGGTGGTATCAACCAGAATCCCTATTTTGGGAAAAAGCTTGGTAACAGCAACATAAACATCCGCGCCATCTGTATGTTTGGACCCCACGGCATGAATGACCTTGGCGTCTCCATCATGTTTGTACATGGCCCCGACTGACACCTGCGGCAGAAGTGTTTTATCCAGAACATGACCAAACAGACGCACCTTGATGCCGCCTGTATCCAGATCAAACTGATACCCCCGGCCAATACCCAGCTTGGCGCCCGTGCCGCCGGTCTGGAAGAAATTGTGAGAATAGGAAAGTTCAACACGGTCATAAAACCCCATCAACGCGCCCACGTTCTGGTCCGTATAGTTGGTGACATTCACATAACTGTAGTGAAACGCCATACCCATGCTCTTTTTACTGCCATACCCCCCAATGGTGGCCCAGCTTGCAATACCACCACCGCTTGACCCTTCCAGAGAACTCAGCCCGCTGGTGCCCAACGTTCTCTGCCCATCAAAAAGCGCGTTGAAGGAGAGCGGATCAGGCTGACCCGCACCATCTTCCGCCGATGCTGGCTGTTCCGTTGCCGGATGAAGGGACACCGTCGTGCCTCTGGCAGCGGATGCACGCCCCACCGGACGTTGGTTGCCTGTAGCCGCAACGGCTGCCGCTGTGCGAGATGTGGCCGCAACAGGTGCAGCGGTGGCAGCAAAAGCAGACGCCAAGCCTGCCCAGATCGTAAAGAAAGATGCCGTAAGAACGCCACCAGCCCGCCCGGCCTGCAGCGTGGCAGAGAAAGGAAGCCTCTCCTCCCTTTTTGACGTCTGTTGTGAAAAAATGCGCCTGTGACTATGGTTTGTGACCCTGCTTTTAACGGACATCTCTCTTCTCCCTTGGCGGGAACAGGCTACACAGCGGTTGCTGTCACTTGGCATCACGTGTCCGTTTATGGCGTAGCGGAAGAGAGGCAGACGGCCTTTGATCTCCTCATTCTGTGCGTATATGTTATTCAGTAACCGTAACAAGCGCCCTGAAAGCCACAAAAACCCTTACCTTGCCTTCACGGAGCAACGTGCAACCTACCCGCCGCACGCCACGCAGATGGCGCAGGGACACATACCAAAAAGACCGGCTTTTTCCCTTTTCCATGCTCTTTTTGCCACGTCAGGAGCATGCTGCCCTTCATACAGGCACACTGGCTAGAAACCGGTTGAGGTCTGAACGTGCGCGTTTGCCCCCCTCCCCACCGGTTACGGCTGAGGTTGCAAATCCATTCTAACAAAAATGTTATATTATAACATTTGAGCCTTTTGGAAATCTCGCTAGTCTATAAAAAACTCAATAAAATCCGATGAAAAGTCTGATCTGCATGCTGCGTACCCCGTCTTCTCCTCCCGATCGTGCTCTGGCTTCCGTGCTGGTGCTGGCTACGGCGCTCTCCGGCCTGTGTGGCACGCCTGAAGCAGATGCCGCCGCAGAAACATCCAGCACGACTAAGGAAGAAACAACGCGCGAGCAGAAAAAAGAAGACTCAGCGCCTGCGCACCCGGAATATGTTACCGTAAAAAGCCACACTACCGCAGATGGCACCACAGGCCGCGCCGCAGGCGGCGGCCTGATGCCGCAACAACGCGCGCCCCAGGCACAGAGCGGCCTGACGCGGGACTATATTGCCCGCCAGAGCCCTACCGAAAGCCCGACTGCCATGATCGCCGCCCTGCCCGGGGTGATCTATTCCGCCAATGACCCGCTCGGCACGAATGATGACCAGCAGGGGCTTTCCATCCGCGGGCTGGACCAGACTGAAATCGGGTATCTGTTTGAAGGCGTGCCCGCTGCCCCGCCGCTTTTCCTGATGCCTTACACCTCCGCCACGGCAGATACGGAAAACATCAGTTCCGTCACCCTCACACAGGGCGCGGCGGAAGCCACGGCACCGCTTTACAACGCGGTAGGCGGCCAACTGAGCGTGCACATGATCAAACCGCGCAAAACAGCAGGCGGTTTTATGGATCTTTCTTACGGGTCCTATGCGCTCAACCGTGAATTCCTGCGGTTGGACAGTGGAGAAATAGGGCATACAGGCGTAACCGGCTTTGCCTCCTTTTCCTACCGCAACGCCAACCAGTGGCGCGGGGCCGGAGACAGCCCACGCTACCATGTGGACAGCCGCCTGCTACGGGAATGGGGCAAGGGCAGTTCTGCCTCGCTCATTTTTTCCTTTAACCGGCAACGGCAATATTACCTGCGGGCTCCCACACTTACGCAGTGGCATGCCAGTGGCACCCAGTTCAATTATTCATCCCGTTATACGGAGGGTGACAGTTCCTATTACCTGTTGCAGGAAAACGCCCGTGCCCAAACCTTGCTGACAGCCCCGCTGGAATTCAGGCTGAACCAGCATTTCCATCTCTCGCTTACGCCCTATTTCATTTATGTCGCGGGGTATGACGGGTTTGGCACCACGCTTGACCCGCAGCACAGCTATCAGGGCAACCAGCCTGCCGGGCCGCTACAGGCCAGTGCAGGCCCCCAGACAGGCCAGATTACCGCTGTTGCAACAGATACCTTCAAGCAGGCGCATTCCGGTATCACGGCTTCCCTGCGCTGGGATGCAGGCCGCAACAGCCTGACAGGCGGCGCGTGGTATTCCTATTATGATTACTCCAACCCCTCCCGGTATGCTGCCGTGGATGCAAATGGAGGGGTTTCCAACATGCGGGGCTATTACCCTATTCTCACGGCATCAGGAGAACCGCTGACATCCTATAACTCGCATCTGGTGCAACAGGTTAATGCCCTGTTTGTGCAGGACCGTTTTCATGCGCTGTCCAACCGGCTGACGCTTTCCGCCACGTTTCGCGCCATTATGGTAACGCGCACCATCAGCAATCAGCTTACCGGAGCACGCTACCGCAACGGGGCCAGCTATTTCTCGCCCCAGCCACAGCTTTCCGCCAGTTATGATCTGACACCGCAGGACCAGATCTTCCTGAACGGGACAACAGGGTTCCGCGCCCCCTCCGGCATTTCCAGCTATAATGACCGCTTCAGCGTGGCTACCGGTGCGCAGACCCGCAGCGCCACCAGTGACACCCGCCCCGAATATTCCATTGGCGAGGAAGTGGGCTACCGCCACACCGGGCTGGTAAACGTCTCCGCTGCTCTCTTCAATTACAACTTCACAAATCGCCAGATCAGCACAACAAGCAACCTGAATGGTGCGTTGGTGACGGAATCCCTCAATGGTGGGGGGCAGACAGCCCGCGGCGCACAGCTTGAGGTAGGGCTCAAGCCCTGGCACCATTTCAGCCCTTACCTCTCGGGCCAGTATATTCACGCTACCATAGACAATAACCTGAAATCCGGCATGGATTACCTGCCCACACGCGGCAAAAAAGCTATTCGTACACCCGATTTTTCCGGCAGTATTGGTCTGTCCTATGATGACACGCATCTGTTTGGACAGTTCACGCTCAATTACGTGGGGCCCACCTATTCCACCTTCATGAATGATGAAAGTATTCCGGGCTTTGTTACGGCCAATCTCAGCATGGGTTACCGGCTGCGGCAGGTGGGTTTTGCGCGATCTCCCCAGATCCAGCTCAATCTGATCAATCTTGGCCAGTCGGGTTATCTGTCCGGGGTAAACAGCGTTTCCGCCAACGCCCGCACCACGCAGGGCGTTTACGGCACCACCATTGCCGGAAGAGCCCCCACCTATTTTGTCGGCGGTGGTTTTGCAGGGGTCGTCTCCGTCTCGACAGGTTTTTAAAGGCAGCTTGAAAAGTAGCTAGGGAGGGGGTGGAAAACCTCCAGCCCATCCTTCTTATGCGCAAGAACATCGCTGCGTTGTGGGGACTTCATAAAAGTCTCAAGAAAGCCTCTCGAACCTCGCCTTGCGCCTGTTTGTCATCAGAGCCAGAGGACAAAGTCTATCCTCAGATCGTTCTTGCTCATGTTTCCGGTCGGCTCTTAAGCGCCAGTAAGGGATCGTCCTGCCGCTTCGCTATGCTGCTTTGTGGAACAGACACCACAACGGCAACAGGAACCGACCAAAGCCAGCCCCGATACAGAAAGACCACAGACGCTCCCCCTCACGCTAACGTCTCTCTGATGGCGCAATAGGTCCTCTCCCTCCGCGTGCAGTGCAGCGGCTGTCCTTGCCCTGTGTGGGCTAAGGCATGCGCGCATGTTGTGTGAACGCTGGACATCGGGGCGAAGGGCGCATATCCCAAACGCATGCTTTTCTTCCCTGCACGGCCGTGTCCGGCAGCCCTTCAGCCGGTAGCCTTATCATGACCCAATCTGACGCACCTCATCTGGTTCTGGTGGATGGCAGCGGCTTCATCTTCCGCGCCTTCCATGCCCTGCCCCCCATGACCAGCCCGCACGGCGTGCCGGTAAACGCCGTGTATGGCTTCACCAACATGCTGGCCCGGCTGCTGCGCGAACATGTTGGCACGCATCTGGCGGTCGTGTTTGATGCCGGACGGCACACCTTCCGCTCAGACATCTACCCGCAATACAAGGCGCACCGGCCGGAACCGCCGGAAGATCTGCGCCCGCAGTTCGGGTTGATCCGTGATGCCACGCAGGCCTTCAACGTGCCCGGCATTGAGCTACAGGGCTGGGAGGCAGATGATCTGATCGCCTCCTACGCCACGGCGGTCCGGAAGATGGGCGGCACCTGCACCATTATCTCCTCCGATAAGGATCTGATGCAGTTGATCGGCCCCGGCGTGTGCATGCTGGACCCCATCAAGCAGACCCCCATCGGCCTGCCAGAAGTGGAAAAGAAGTTCGGGGTGCTGCCTGAAAAGGTGGTGGACGTGCAGGCCCTGATGGGGGACTCCACAGATAACGTGCCCGGCGTGCCCGGCATTGGGCCCAAGACAGCCTCCGCCCTGATCAATGAATTCGGCACGCTTGAAGCCGTGCTGGCCGCCGCGCCGGAGATGAAAAAATCCAAGCGGCGGGACATGCTGATCGAACACGCGGATGCCGCCCGCCTCTCCCGCCAATTGGTGGAACTGGCATGTGATGTGCCCCTGCCCATGTCGGTGGAAGAACTGGGTGTGCGGGAGCTGGATAAACCCGTTCTGGCCGACTGGCTGGAAGATATGGGCTTTGGTTCCGTGCTGAAACGGCTGGGCATGGGGCATCCTTCGGGTGCCCACGCACACCGGGCGGCGCACGCCATGGTGCAGGCATCTGTCAAAGGGGCTGCGGCACCAGACGCAGCCCCTGCTGCTGCTGGCCCCAGCGAGGCCGCAACCGCCGCCATGGCAGCCGCCTATGGCCCGTATGAAACCGTGCGCACGGCAGAAGCCCTGCAAAAATGGGTCAGCGCCGCGCAAGAAGCAGGCCTGTGCGCCGTGGATACGGAAACCGATGGGCTGGACCCGCTGCACGCCAACATGGTGGGGCTTTCCCTTGCCACGGCGCCGGGCAAAGCCTGCTACGTGCCGCTGCGGCATGAAGGCACGCTGGAAGAACCCGCAGGCGAACAGCTTACGGCAGACGCGGCACTGGACCTTATGCGCCCGCTGCTGACGGATGAGAGCGTGCTGAAGGTGTTCCAGAACGCCAAGTTTGACCTGCTGGTATTTGACCGCGCGGGGCTGGACTTCAGCACTATCGGCCCGGTGGATGACACCATGCTGATCTCCTACGCACAGTCCGCCGGGTTGCATGGGCAGGGCATGGATGAACTTTCCACCCTGCATCTGGGCCACTCCCCCATCAGCTATGACAGCGTAACCGGCACCGGCCGCAACCGTATTCCGTTTGCGCAGGTGCCCGTGGGCCGCGCCACGCAATATGCTGCGGAAGATGCGGATGTCACGCTGCGGCTGTGGCATGTGCTGCACCCCACCCTGCGTACCAATCAGGCGCTGGCGCTGTATGAGCAGATCGAACGTCCGCTCTCCCCGGTGCTGGCGGCCATGGAAAAGGCAGGGATTGCCGTTGACCGGGCGGAACTGGGACGGTTGTCCGAAGATTTTGCGGCCCGTATGGCCGTGATGGAAAAGGACATCTACGAAACCGCAGGACGTGAGTTCAATGTGGGCTCCCCCCGCCAGCTTGGCGAAATCCTGTTTGACGAGATGGGCCTGAAAGGCGGCAAGCGCGGCAAGGCTGGCGCATGGAGCACGGATTCCTCCGTGTTGCAGGATCTGGCCGATCAGGGCCACGCCCTGCCGGAAAAGGTGCTGGCATGGCGGCAGCTTGCCAAGCTGAAAAGCACCTACACGGATGCCCTGCTGCGCCAGACCACCACGGAAGACCGCGTGCATACGTCCTTCCAGATGGCCATCACCACCACAGGGCGGCTTTCTTCCAACGAGCCGAATTTGCAGAACATTCCCATCCGCACGGAAGAAGGTGGGCGTATCCGGCAGGCGTTTATTGCGCCCAAGGGCAAGAAGCTGGTTTCTGCCGATTATTCCCAGATTGAATTGCGGCTGCTGGCGGATGTGGCGAACATTCCGGCCCTGCGGGAAGCCTTTGCGCTGGGCCAGGATATTCACGCCCGCACGGCATCCGAAGTATTTGGTGTGCCGCTGGAAGGCATGGATGCCCTCACCCGCCGACGTGCCAAGGCCATCAATTTCGGTATCATCTACGGGATCTCGGCCTTCGGGCTGGGGCGGCAGCTTGGTATTCCGGCAGGGGAAGCACGTTCCTATATTGATGCGTACTTCGCCCGCTACCCCGGCATCCGGGATTACATGGAGCGCATGCGCGAGGAAGCGCGCCTGCACGGCTATGTGCTCACCCCGTTTGGCCGCCGCTGCTACGTGCCGGGTATTCAGGAAAAAAGCGCGGCCCGCAGGCAGTATGCAGAACGGCAGGCCATCAACGCCCCACTTCAGGGGGGGGCTGCGGATATCATCAAACGCGCCATGGTACGCCTGCCACGCGCCCTGAAAGACGCCGGGCTCTCTGCCCGCATGCTGCTACAGGTGCATGACGAACTGCTGTTTGAAGCAGATGAAGCCGAAGCGGAAGCCGTGGCCGCTCTGGCCCGTGAGGTCATGGAAGCCGCGGCAACACTTTCCGTACCGCTGGTGGTGGAAACCGGCATTGGCCGCAACTGGGCAGAGGCACATTAAGACATGACTCCTTCTGAAAAACGCTTTGCACTGATTGGCGTTGCCATTCTGGCCGTTGCCGGTGCGGGCAGCTACATGGCCACCCGCTTTGCCATGCACCACGGCCCCACCCTGAGCACCTATGGCAATGAGGTTGGTGGGTCTTTCCGTCTGATGGACGCCACAACCGGCACCATGACGGACCAGACCTTCCGTGGCCGCTGGATGCTGGTGCTGTTTGGCGCCACCCACTGCGCACAGGATGCCTGTGAACCCGCCCTGCGGAACATGTCCGCCGCGCTGGACAAGGTGGACCCCGGCAAGCGCAAAGCTGTGATCATTTTTGTCAGCCTTGACCCAGACCGTGATGATGCAGACCGCCTGCGCCAGTACGGTGCAGCCATTGGCCCGCGCGTGGTGGCTGGCACCGCCGCCCCGCGCTCTCTGGAAGCACTGACGCAGGAATACCACGCAAAAATTGAAAAAGTGGATGACCCTGAATGGCAGTACACCATGCGCATGTCTCCCCGCTTTGTGGTGATGGACCCGGATACCCGCTATAAGGGCACTGTGGACGCCAACCAGAGCGCGGATGAGATGGCCGAGCACCTCGCCACCATCATGAAGCCGCAGGACTAGGCTGTTAGCCGCCCTCCCGTTAGCCGTCTTTCTGGTGAAAGGGGTTACGGGCCACGCCTTTCCCTAAAGGAGCAAAGTCGAAGGGGCGCAAAATCCACCTTTTTCGGTCACGACGGAATCATAACGCCTTGATACCGCTCGTGACAGAAAAGCCCGAATAGGGGTTTTCCGAACCCGCCAAGAGCACCGGACCGTCTGCAGGAAACAAACACGGCAGCATGATACAGCGGCGTTTTATTTCACATAATGCACGGGCTTCCGGCTCTCCTGTGAGGTTTTCGCTTTTCTCGGCGGCAATGGGGAAGGAATACGGCTCTCGGCTCGGCGCTCATGGCCGCATACGGCGGGTTGGTAAGACCACCCTTTGTGCAATTACGAGCATCATGCTGTTGGCCTCAAACGGGGTGGATGCGGCCTCCGCCGCGCCTGCTTCCGCTCCGTTGCCCCACAATGGGGGCACCTTGCGTCTCACGGCACAGAGTTCCGGTGGCACGCTGGACCCGCAGGTGGCGTATATGTCCCTCACCCGGCAGATTGAAACGCCGGTGTATGATACGCTGCTGGCCTATCCCAAATTCTCCGGCCCCGGCGCGCTGCCGGTTATTGCCAATCTGGTGGAACAGGTGCCCACGCCGGAAGAAGGGGGCCTGACCTACCGGCTCACACTGCGCAAGGGTATCCGCTTCTCCAACGGCCAACCGTTGGGGGTGGAGGATGTTGCAGCCTCCTTCCGCAGAGTGTTCAAGGTCGGCAGCCCGACCGCTGGCCCGTATTACAGCCATATTGTGGGGGCGGACGCCTGCCTGAAAGACCCCGCCCACTGCACACTGGCAGGCGGTGTGGAAACAGATGCCGCCACCCGCAGCGTGGTGTTTCACCTCAGCACACCAGACCCGGATTTTCTGGAACATCTGGCATGGGGGCACGCCGCCATTCTGCCCGCCAGCACCCCGGCGCATGACATGGGCAATAGCGCGCCGCCCGGCACCGGCCCCTACCGCATAACGGCTTATGACCCCACCCAGTATCTGGAGATGGAACGGAACCCATATTTTCAGGAATGGGCGCATGAAGCCCAACCCGCAGGCTACCCGGACCATATACGCCTGACCTTCGGGCTGGAGCCGGAATCTGAAGTCACGGCCATTGAAAACAACCAATATGACTGGATGTATGAGGACGTACCGCTCGACAGGCTGGGCGAAGTTGGCTCACGCTATGCCGCACAGGTGCAGCTTTACACATTGCTGCTGTATTATTACGCGGCCTTGAACACCACACTGCCGCCGTTCAATTCCCTCAAGGCGCGGCAGGCGCTGAATTACGCCGTCAACCGCCACGCCATGGTGATCTATCATGGTGGTCCTGCCGTAGCCGTGCCGCTCTGCCAGCTTCTGCCCGAAGGCGCGCCAGCTCACCAGTCCTCCTGCGCCTACACCAAAGGAGCCTCGCCCGAACATCCTGCCGCGCGGTGGCAGGCCCCGGACCTTGAAACCGCCCGCAGGCTGGTGCGGGAGAGTGGCACGGCAGGGCAGAAAGTGACCATCGTCGCGCCGCTGGATGGGCGCTACGGCTCCATGGCCATGGAGCTGCGCAGCACGCTTGCCGCCATCGGGTATGATGCCGTGGTGCGCAGCATGACGCAGACAGTGCAGTTCCCCTACGTTCAGAACAGTGACAACCACGTGCAGGTCGCGCTGACCGGATGGCAGGCGGATTATCCCTCCGCCGGAGGCATCCTGCACACGCTGTATTCGTGCGAGAGCATCCACCCACATTCCGATAACTCGCTGAACATGTCCGCCTTTTGTGACCCCGCCATTGAAGACCAGATGCAGCACGCCGCCACCCTTGCGCTGACTGACAAACCCGCCAGTGCACAGGCATGGGCAGCAGTGGACCGGGCACTGATGGCACAGGCGCCCTCCGTGCCGCTGGTGCAGATCAAACAGGTTACGCTGTTGTCAAAACGCGCGCGTAACGTCATCGTAACACTCAATGATGAAATTCTGCTCTCCCAGCTTCAGATCCAATGACGGCTGATTGTTCTTCTGCTTCCGGCACGGGGGTTCCGGTGCCCGCACCCGCGCGCCCGGCTGGCCCCTGGCGCAAGGCGGGCCGCACGCTGCTGCGCAACCGCTCCGCCATGGCAGCGCTTGGCGTGCTGGTGTGCATGACCATCGCCTGCCTGCTGGCCCCCCTCTATGCGCACGATGTAGCGCGGGTGGACCCGTTCACCTCCAACGTGGCAGGCAGCATAATGCTTGATGGGCATGAGGTGGACATCATGCAACCCAATGATAACCCGCTGCATCTGGGCCTGAGCCCCATCGGGCCAACGGGCCACGCCGCTTACCTGCTTGGGGCAGACAGTCAGGGGCGCGATGTTGCGGCCCGCCTGCTGTATGGGGGCCGTAACTCGCTGCTGATTTCCGCCTGTGCAGCGGTGCTGTGCCTGCTGCTGGCCGCCACCGCAGGCATTGCCGCCGGTTTTTTTGGCGGGCTGGTAGATACCGTGCTCTCCCGCCTGATGGATATCATGTGGGCGGTGCCGGTCTATCTGTTCGCTATCTCGCTTTCCATTGTTACGGTCAGTCAGGGCCTCAAGCTGGGGCCGTTCGTGATCGAGGCGGATAATCTGCTGATCCCCATTGTCATTATTGCGCTGGTATATGTGCCCTATGCTGCGCGGCCCATTCGTGGCCGTGTGCTGGCGTTGCGGCAGGCGGAATTTGTTACGGCGGCACGCTGCCTTGGCGTGCCCCGCTGGCGCATTGTGCTGTTTGATATCCTGCCCAACGTGATGACAACGCTGGTGGTGCTCGGCCCGTTGCTGATGGCGCTGGCCCTGCTGGCGGAAAGTGCGCTCTCCTTTCTCTCCATTGGTGTGCAGGCCCCTGCGGCGTCCTGGGGCACCATCATTCAGGATGGCGAAGGGCTGATCTACACGCGCCCCATGGTGGCCGTGGCCCCCGGCCTTGCCATTGTGATTGTGGTGCTGGCGCTGAACATTCTGGGCGATGGCCTGCGGGACGCGCTGGATGTGCGTGATGCCGCACGGCGGTCTTCATGAAGGAGCGCACGCCATGATCACCGCCCTGCTGCGCCGCCTTGGACAGACAGTCTTTGTGCTGTTCGGTATTTCCGCGCTGGTGTTCTGCGTGTTCTTTGCAACACCGGGGGCAGACCCCACCGCCCGCATTGCCGGGCGCAACGCCTCCCCCCAGACCATGGAGAAAGTGCGCAAGGAATACGGGTTCGATCGCCCCTTGCCCGTGCAGTACGCCACCATGATGAAGAAACTCTTCATCACGCGCGATCTGGCCTCCTACGTGGACCGTGGCGAACTGGTTGTGCCGGAAATTGCCCGTGCGGCTCCGGTTACTGTGTCTCTGGTATGCGGGGCGGCGCTGATCTGGGTGGTGGCCTCCATCGCCATGGGCACGCTGGCCGCCGCCATGAAGGGCACATGGGTGGACCGTGGGCTGATGATGCTGGGGCTGATTGGCATTTCCATGCCGGTGTTCTGGCTGGGCCAGGTGGCCAACCTTATTACCCAGAGCCGCTACCATGATACGTGGCTGTTCTCCTGGGTGCCGGGGCTGGGCTACGTGCCGTTTACGGAAAGCCCGCTCGGCTGGTTCAAGGCGTTGGTCATTCCGTGGGTGGTGCTGGCCGTGATGTTCATTGGTATCTACAGCCGCGTGCTGCGGGCTGATCTGGTGGCACTGGCGGGTGAAGACTTCATGCGCACGGCACGGGCCAAGGGGCTTTCACCCACCCGTGTGCTGCTGCGCCATGGGCTGCGCACCTCCATGGTCACATTTGTCTCCCTCTTCGGGCTGGATTTCGCGCAGCTTGTGGGCGGCGGCGCCCTGCTGACGGAAGTGGTGTTCGGGCTGCCGGGCGTGGGACGGCTGACCTATCAGGCGCTCACCAATCTGGACCTGCCGCTGATCATGGCCACGGTCATGTATTCCGCCGTGTTTGTTGTGCTTGCCAATGCAGTGGTGGACAGCGTTTACCTGCTATTGGACCCAAGGGTACGTGATGCCAGATAACTTTCCTTCCGCACCCGTTCAGCCCTCCCCCACGCAGCACACCGCCGCGCCGCTGCTGGCGGTGCGTAACCTGTGCGTCAGCTTTCCCTCTGGCGGCAGGATGATCCCCATTGTGGAGAATGTTTCCTTCACGCTGGCGGAGCGGGACATTCTGGGGCTGGTGGGGGAATCCGGCTCTGGCAAATCCGTAACCGCCATGGCCCTGATGGGGCTGATAGACAGCCCCGGCGTGCAGATCACCGGCTCTGCCCTGTTCCGGGGGCAGGAACTGGTGGGCCTGCCGCAAAAGCAGTTGCGCCGCCTGCGCGGGCGGCAGATTGCCATGATCTTTCAGGACCCCATGACGGCCTTTACGCCTGTCTACACCATCGGCTGGCAGATTGATGAGCAGATCCGCGCGCATGAACGCCTCTCCCGCAAGCAGGCCCGCGCCCGCACGGTGGACCTGCTGGCGGAAATGGGCGTGCCGGACCCTGCCCGCACGGCAGATCGCTACCCGCACCAGCTTTCGGGCGGCCTGCGCCAGCGCGCCATGATTGCCATGGCGCTCTCCTGCAACCCGGCACTGCTGATTGCTGATGAACCCACAACCGCGCTGGACGTGACCGTGCAGGCCCAGATTCTGGACCTCATCCGTGGTCTGCGCACCGCCTATGGGTCCTCCGTCCTGCTGATCACGCATGACATGGGCGTGGTGGCGGAAACCTGTGACACGACATTGGTGCTGTATTCCGGCCGGGTGGCGGAAACCGGGCCGACACAGGCGCTGTTTGCTCAGCCGGGACACCCTTACACCGCCGCATTGCTGGCCTCTATTCCGCCGCTGGACGGCCCCCGGCCTGAGCGCCTGCCAGCCATTGCCGGTGCCCCGCCCGTTCCGCTGGAACGCCCCGCGGGTTGCGCCTTCAGCCCCCGCTGCCACTACGTGCATGAGGCCTGCCTGCCCGCCCCGCCGCCGCCGCTGGTACCCGTCGGCCCACATCAGAGCGCTGCCTGCGTGCTATCCACGGAGGGCACGCCGTTGCCCCCACGGCTGATATCGGCGTGTGCTTCAGCCGCTGCGTCCATACGCCATCAGGCCGCTCCCACGCCCCCGCCGTCTCATGGGGAGGTCTCCCCATGAGTGTGCTGTCCTGCACCCTCTCCTCCATGCAGGAGCGCACGGCATGAGTGCTTTTCCCGTGTCCTCTCCTGAACAGGGTGGCGCGCCGTTGCTGAGTGTGCGGGCGTTGCGCAAGACCTATTCCCTCCCAAGGGGGCAGACGCTCAAGGCGGTGGATGGCATTTCTCTTGATGTTCTGCCCGGTGAGGTTCTGGGGCTGGTGGGTGAGTCCGGTTGTGGCAAATCCACACTGGGGCGATGCCTGCTGCGGCTTACGGATGTCTCCTCCGGCCAGATCACGTTTGAAGGGCAGGACATCACCCATCTGGGCGAGCGCGCGTTGCGGCCCCTGCGCCAGCGCATGCAGATGGTGTTTCAGGATTCCTACGCCTCGCTCAACCCGCGCCGCCGCATTGGTGATCTGCTGGCCGAGCCCCTGCGCGTGCATCCCAGCCCGGACGGGCGCAAACGGCCTGCCGCTGCCATCACCGCCCGCCTGCATGAGTTGATGGACCTTGTCAGCCTGCCAGCTACCGCGCTGGACCGCTACCCGCATGAGTTTTCAGGCGGTCAGCGGCAACGCATCAACATTGCCCGTGCGCTGGCGCTCTCCCCCCGGCTGGTGGTGGCGGACGAACCCGTTTCCGCGCTGGATGTGTCCGTGCAGGCTCAGATTGTGAACCTGTTTGCTGATCTGCAAGCCCAACTGGGGCTGACCTACGTGTTTGTGGCGCATGATCTGGCGGTGGTACGGCAGATTTCCACGCGCGTGGCGGTCATGTATCTGGGCGCTGTGGTGGAGCTGGGTGAAACGGATGACGTGCTGCATCATCCGGCCCACCCCTACACCGCAGCCCTGACGCAGGCCGTGCCCCGCCCGGTGGTGGGCGCGCCCCGGCACCCGCCCCTGCGCGGCGATATTCCAAGCCCGGTGGCCCGGCCCTCCGGCTGCCGTTTTCACACACGCTGCCCCATGGTGCAGGACCGCTGCCGCGTTGAAGACCCTGCGCTGCATACGGTGCGCCCCGGCCATGAGGTCGCGTGTCACTTTCCACTGGCGGCGGACTGAAAGGGCCAGTATGCAGGGGCTTCCCTGCGCCTGCCGGAGAAAGCCTGAGCCCGCATGTTCCGCTTTTCTGCTTTAAGTGCCTGCCTGCGCTTTTACAGTTCTCTGATGGTGATTGCCGTCATTTTTCTGGCGCTGGATGCAGGGTCTTTCGTGCTGCGCCACCTTCTGCCTGACGCCCCCCGCCGCCGCAGGCTGGGGCGGGCGTGGCTGCATGGCGTCGCACGGCTGGCTATCCGCTATCTTCAGGCAGCGGGCATTGTGGCGTGTGATATGGACGCATTGGCCCCGTTGCGCACGGAGCACAACCTTGTGCTTGTGGCCAATCATCCCTCGCGGTTGGATAGCCTGATTCTGGCTGCCGCCCTGCCCAACATGACCTGCGTCACCAAAGCCTCCATCTGGGAGCGCCCCACCTTGGGCAGCACGCTGCGCACGGCGGGCTACCCCCGGCATGACAGCCTTTTGCGCCTGATTGGCCCCGCCAGCCAGAGCCTGAAAGAAGCGGGGCAACTGCTGCTGTTTCCGGAAGGCACACGCTCCCGCCCCGGTGCGGAACCCGGCGCGTTTCAACCCGGCTTTGCCGCCATTGCCCAGCGCACACGGGCAGACGTGCAGCCGTTACTGATTGAAACCAATTCCCCGTATCTGTCACAGGGCTGGCCCTTCCTGCGTCGCCCGCCCCTGCCCATGCGCTACCGCGTGCGCCTCGGCCCCCGCTTTCCCGCCCCGGCACGAGATGAAGCCAGCGGCCGCGCCTTGGTGGACGCCGTTGAAACCCTGCTGAAGCAGGAACTGAGCACACCCAAAGCAGACTTCTAACGGAAGCCAGAATAGAGCGGTTCAAGAAGAGAGGCACGGCCCGTCTTCAACGCGCTCATAATCGTTTTTCACAAAAAACAGCTTTGTAGAAAGCTAAAACGCAAAAGCCCGCTGAACCCGAAGGCTTCGTAACCGGGATTGACCGTGGAAACTGGTTCCACTCATCCACGCAATACTCTGCTTGGGCTTTTGGAATACTGTACGAGAACGTTTTAAAAAACGTATGGCGCAGCATCCAGCATATTCTTGTCAGTCAAAAAAGCGGCTTGATAGAACCTGCTGGAACGTGAACCAAGTGAAAGCGCGTTTCCTGACCCGCAACTTTCAACGGTTAGATCGCCCCTTCAATCTCGGTCACGCGGGAAACGCACGTTCTGAAATCCTTGGCCTTTTCCATAAAGCCCAGCATGTTGAGAACCCATGTGTCCTCATCTCCCGTGGGGAAGCCAATCACCAGCCAGCCGCTATGCGTCAGTCCGGTAAACAGAATACGCAGGTCATCAATATCCAGCGTGGTTGAAAGCGTGTCATTCGCGCCGAACATGTTGTAGCTCTGCTGCCATTTGTCAGCTTTGGCGCTCTGGAAGATCAGTTTGATGTTCTCGCCCGTCATGTCGGGCCAACTGGTTTCTTCCACCATGAGCGTGTGGTGCGGATAAGTGCGCTGGCCTGTCAGCAACGCCAGTTTGCGGCCATCGCTGAATGTGCCTTCAAGCTGGCAGAACGCGCCGCCATCCTTGCTGTCAGACTGTTTGACATCCCACGTACCGGCATCTGGCACCACCACCTGCGGCGCAGGGGCTTCCTGCTGCGGGGCGGAAGCTGGGGCCGGTTTCTGTGCCCATGCGGCACCTCCGCCGTTGGCCAGAAGAAAAAGACAGCCCCCTAAAATGCTCAGTCTGGTCATGCTCTTACGCTCCCGTCAGGCCGCTATGGTAAAGGCCACACCGGCTGTTTGACAATCAGGGAATGACGGGCAGATCAAAAGACCAGGGCGTGTCATCAGTTAAGAGGATGGATTATGACGCCGATCCACTCATTAAAAAACGTGAAGACCGGGGGATCACACCGGTTATCCCCTCAAAGAAAAACCATATCTGTTCACGAAAAACCTGTTTTCCAATTTGTAAAAAATGAAGCATAATTGAACGGTTTTTCGCCAGACTGACACGGTTCAGAGGCATTGCAACACGCCATGACAAGTTGAAATCACCCTTCATCGCTGCCACCCATCTCGTCTCCGCTGTCATCGGAGTTAACTGATGACACGCCCGCATTTGTCTCGGGCTGGATAAAATGAGCTTTTTGCGTGAACCGGCTTGGATGAAACGCCAAGTTGGACATGGCGCGACTATGGGTTTGAGAAAATGACTATTTTACAAAGCGTTACGCCTTGCGCGATCCTACCGGGGGTTTGGTGGGTGATCAGGGTTCGCGCGCGGGGCGGTTGACGGGTGGGATGCCGCCGTGGCGCAGGCGGTTGCGGAGCCATTGGGCGGCGGGGCCATGAGAATGCTTCTTGCGCCATACGGTAACAAGAGGGGTCAGGCGTTCTCCGGCATCAAACTGAAGGTTGGGGGCCACAATATCCGGCGCGGTGGGGGATGCCGCAAGAACGTGGTCTGACACAAACGCCCACCCAATATTGTGTTTGACCATTTCCAGAATAACCCAGTGGCTTTCCACCCACCAGACATCGGCCGCCACGCGCAGGCTCTGCCGTGTTTGCTCGCGCCCACGGGTGGCCACCAGAATCTGGCGGTAGCGTTTAAGGTCCTCCCACGTTACCTGCCGATGCGCCAGCGGATGAGTGCGCCCGCACACCAGCTTGAGCGGCACATACCCTATTGCCTGAAAAACGAGGTCTGGCTGCGGGTGATCCTGCTGCCACATCACGCCCAGATCGGCCACGCCATCCAGCACAAGCTGGCCGACATCCTCCATCAGCGGAAACAGGATTTCCACCTGAACATAAGGAAAATTCGTTGCGAATTCAGAAAAAATCGTGCCCAGCGCGTGTTCGGGGTAAAGCTGGTCTATGGCCACCACCAGCTTGTTTTCCACCTGCTCTTCCAGAGAATGGGCAACCCCTATCAGATGTTCGCGCCGTTCAAGCACCACGCGCGCTTCTGGCAGAAGGCGCAGGCCCGCCTGCGTAAGCACCGGCTGGCGGCCAGAGCGATCAAACAGCACCAGCCCCAGATCCACCTCCAGATTACTGATATGGGTGCTGATGGCAGACTGAGCCCTGCCCAACAGGCGGGCAGCAGCGGAGAAAGAGCCATTTTCCGCCGCCGTAACAAACGCCTGCAACTGATCCAGAGAAACGCTCATCCATCATTTTTCCAGATAGGTTCTATCTTTCTTTTCTCTGGGTAGGAGATAGGTTGCGCGCATGTCAACGCCCGATTCTCTCCCCACCACCCTCCGTTCGCCCTCAGACCGCGTGCGCCACGCCCTGCTGTTTGAATGTGTGGCTCTGGCGCTGGTTATTCCCGTGGGGGCACACCTGTTTGGCCTGCATACCGAAGATATGGGTATTATTGGCATTGGCAGCGCTGTCACGGCTACCGTGTGGAACTATCTGTATAATCTGGGGTTTGATCACGCCCTGCGCCGCCTGACGGGATCAGTCAGCAAAACGGTGGGCATGCGTGTGCTGCACACGCTGCTGTTTGAGGCCGGATTGCAGGTTGTGCTGCTGCCCGCCATTGCCTGGTATCTGCGCGTGAGCATTCCGCAGGCATTTTCCATGAGCTTTTCTCTGGCGCTGTTTTATCTGGTGTATGCGTTTTTCTTCAACATTGCGTATGACTGGGTTTTTCCCGTTACCCCATCTTACCGCACACACGCCGTTGCCAGCGAATAACACGGGCGGGCATAACCATTCCGTAATGCTTTTCTGTTGAAATCAGGCCGGATGCGTTTCTAGAGTGTGTGCCACCAGATAACACCGCACGACGGACCAGCCGCATGCCGTACCCTCCATATACTTCCTTTGCAGACAGAGTTGTCGCCGTGCTGGATAAAGCAGCGCTGTGTGTCACGGCTCCGGTCCGGCGGCTGGGCGTAGGAGATTTCTCCCCTACCCCATATATGAAAAAAGCACCGCACATGTGGGTGCTCCTCTGCGTGGCCGGCGCGGAAACGCTTCTTTACGCCTGCGCGCTTCTTGGTCCGTTCAAGAGCATGCAATATCTGGCTAATCCGCTACTGCTTCTGCCCTGCGGGTTTGTGGCGCATATCAAAAATCACCATGCTCTCTACACAAATGGCGGCGCAGACCGCACCCCGGCAGACCAGCAGGTGGTGTGGCAGGCACGTATGGTCATGCTGGCGACCATTGCCGTTCTTTCCACATCCGCGCTGGCAGCCGTGACGCTCTTTCTCGGGCTTGCTCGCCATCCGGTCGATGGACTGTCTCTGGTAGCCCCGCTTTTGATGACGCTGCTTTACACGGAATGCATGGCCCTTCTTGCTCCCGTTTTTGTGCTCTCACGCCATGATCATGCGCCCCGGTCTTCCCAGCGCTCTTTGCCCGCCGAGGCATAAGGTTCCACAGGCTGCTGTTTCTTTTAGGCTGGCGGCCAATTTTTTATCGCAGAACTCTTGGTTTTCTGCGCATCACCCCCACATAGCGGCTGCCACCCGGCTTTTCCCGCCAGCCCCCGCGCTGTGCTTGCCCTCTTTCCTTGTGCCGTAAACACTCTGTCAGACGGGCCTGTTTTGTCCCGATCGGAATCTTGCAGAAAGTCTATTGCGAATAGTTCTCATTCGTGTATGGTCACGGCGTCAGACTCAGAACGGGACGATCTTGATGGTCATCTGCTCTTGTAATCGCTTGACGGATAAAGATGTTGAATCCGCCGTGGCTGGTGGGGCAACCCGCCCGCGTGAAATCTATGCATCCAAAGGATGCAAGGCCCAGTGCGGAAACTGCGTGCCCGGTGTTGTCTGCCTTCTGCGGGAAGCACGCATGAAGCAGGTGCAGGCTGGCCTGATGCAGCAGAGCGCCCCTGTAACCGCTCTTTCCGCCTGAACTGGCCTGCTCCCGCACAGGGCGGGAGGTCTTTTTTTCTTTATACGGCCATCGCTTGCCTGTTGTGCCTACATCTGGCACGGCTACTGCCATGAACAGGCATATTCTGGTTATGGGCGCAGGCGCGTGGGGTTCCGCACTGGCGCTGCACATGCACCGCACAGGCGCACGCGTGCAGGTATGGGCGCGCAACCCGGCCACGCGGCTGCCTACAGGGGCCATGCCCCGCCTGCCAGACTGGCCATTGCCTTCTGACATTACGGTTTCTGACGCCATTCCCGCCAAGCCAGACCTTGTGCTGGTGGTTGTGCCCGTTCAGCATCTGGCCTCTGTTCTGCCGCTGCTGCCTGCGGGTGTGCCCGCCATTCTGTGCTGCAAGGGTGTGGAGCGGGCCAGCCAGACTTTTCCGCTGGATGTGCTGGTGCGGGTGCGCCCCGAATGTCCGGGCGCTGTGCTCTCCGGCCCCAATTTTGCGCACGAGATTGCCGCGGGCCTGCCCGCCGCAGCCGTTGTGGCTGCCCCGCATATGGATCAGGCACTTACGCTAGCCGCCGCTGTCTCCTCCCCCTCGTTCCGGCTCTATGCCAGTGATGACTGTACGGGTGTGCAATTGGGTGGCGCGGCCAAGAACGTGATTGCCATTGCCGCCGGAACCGCAATGGGCGCAGGCTTGGGTGAAAACGCCCGCGCAGCCCTGATTACACGCGGGCTGGCAGAAACCGGCAGGCTGGCGGCAGCGCTGGGTGGCCAACCTGCCACCCTTGCCGGGCTGGCCGGTATGGGGGATCTGGTGCTCACCTGCACGGGGGCGGCCTCCCGCAATTATCAGATGGGGCTGGCGCTGGGCCACGGTGCCGTGGCGGAGGACGCCGCAGCCGCCCTGCCCGGCGTGGCGGAAGGTGTGACCACCGCCAGCGCCCTGCTGGGAATGGCCCGTGCGCACGGCGTAAACGTGCCCATTATTGAAACCGTTTCTGATTTTCTGGCAAAAACCCTAACGCTGGAAGAAGCACGCAGCCGCCTGCTGGACCGTCCCCTCAAGGCTGAGTAGCACCACCGGAATAGCCACGCGGAATGCCTGCGTCCTTTTCATGGCTGATACATTCCCCATTGCATGCAACTTATGGCTCCCTACATCCTTATACGTCACGCCTGACCGTGATGAGACGGTATTTTAATGGTGAAAAAAGGACGGGTTTTATGACTAAAGCTCCCGATACCAAAGTGCTCGATGCCAAGGCGGCGCACGTCAAGGAATATCTGGGCACGCCGACAGACCTGAAAGCCGACGCCGTAAAGGAAGTCGCCATTGGTCTGGCCGATACACTGGCAGATGTGTTTGCCCTTTACGTCAAGACAAAGAATTTCCACTGGCATATGAGCGGTCGCCACTTCCGCGATTACCATCTGCTGCTGGACGAACAGAGCGATCAGATTTTTGCCATGACTGATCCGCTGGCTGAACGCGCCCGCAAGATTGGCGGCACCACGCTGCATTCCATTGGCGAAATCAGCCGCCGCACGCAAATTCTGGATAATGACGCCCTATATGTCACCCCGGAAGACATGCTGGCTGAACTGCGGGATGATAACCTCTCCCTCACCAAGCGCCTGCGCAAGGTGCATGCCATCTGTGATGACGCAAATGATGTGGCAACCGCCAGCCTGATTGAAAACTGGATTGACGAAACAGAACGCCGCACATGGTTCCTGTTTGAAGCCACACGCCCGGCTTTTGGTAAAAACGCCTGATCCTGATACGCCTCATTCATTCTGACATCAAAAAAGGCGGAGGCTTGCTGGCCCCCGCCTTTTTTGCGTCCGCACTTCAGGTTCTACGGGTAGCACCAGAACCGCAGCGCGAAGACATTGAGGGTTCTAAAAACCCTCTTTCCCACCTGTATAAAAATCGTGACCCATTGATATAGCTACTACTGGAAAAATCAAAATAGGGTTTTTAGAACCCTCCATGTTATTTTGAAGCATCCGCCGGTAGGGGGTGGGGGCTGTTGTCAAACGCTGCCCCTGCTACCGGGCTTTCTTAAAGACCTTTGGCAGAACGAGAGATCTGCCGCTTACCGTGTGCGGCTTCCGCGCAGCATTACCACAGTCAGGCGGACAGCCTGCGCTGGGAGGACACGCGGATTTTTCTGAACGCACAGACCAGCAGAAACACCCCAACCAGAACAGAGGTCAGCCCGACGGCCTGATTAACAGGAGAGAGCCAGTCTCCCTGCTGTCTGCCAAAGCTGGCTGCCACTGGCACCAATGCCGTCAGAACACCCGCGCCCACCAGCAGAATACGGTCACACCGCTGGCTGCCAAGCAGAAAAGCGGCTGCCACAAACAGGCAGAAAACCGCGTAATACAGCCCCATCACCACCGGGTAGGTTCCGCCGTGCGGCAGGAACGGCACGGCGCAGAAAATGGCGGAAATTCCGGCCACACATCCCAATGTGCAGCCTGAGGTCAGGCAGGCGAGAAACCGTGTGCCGCGTGTTTCTTCAACAAGCCCGGTTTTACGCTCCTGCTTCTGGCGGGACGCAATCCAGAGCCGGTTGCCGGTATAGAACAGAAACGCGCCCCCCAGCCCCAGCACCACATACCCCCAACGCACCGCCACGCCCCCAAAACTGCCAAAATGCAACGCAAAGAAGGTGGTGATAATGGAAAACCCTGCGCCCTGATGGCCGGGCAGATAATCAGCGGAAATAATTTTGCCGGTATAGGGATCAACGCCCGCAAAACCGCTGACAGGCCCGCGCATGCTGTAACGCGGATCATGCCCTGCCACATTCAACGCCACCCCGGCACCCGGCCGTTGCGTATAGGTCAGGCTATCAGGCACAAAACCGGGGGCCTGCGCGGCCAGTGCCGCCACAATCTGCTGCGGTGGCAACGGTGTTCGAGGGGCGGCAGCGTTTTTCTGATCATTCCCCTGTGCAGGATCAGGACTTCCCTCACGCTGAGGCAGAGGTGCCCCATCATGCCCAGTGGCAGACACATGGTCAGATGGCCCCTGATGTTCACCTGCTGGCTGCACGGCCACAGGGGCCTGCCCCCCATGCTCCATGCCAGCTGGACCATGCCCACCATGCGCCACGCCACCCCGACCATGGCCGCCGCCATGCCGTGGGCCGCCCTGCATATGCTGGTGTGCGCTGCTACCGCCCAGAAGCAACTGCTGGGTGGCAAAAATGGGTTCATGAAACGCAAAGACAACAGATGTCAGCGCCATAATGAGATGAAACGGCAAGGAAAACACACCCAGAAGGTTGTGCATATCCAGCCACATCTTCTTGCTGTTACGCCCAATGCTGACAGCAAAAAGGTTTTTTGCCAGACCGGGCAGAAACGCAATAACGCCTGAAACCAGCGCCACCGCATACAGCAGCGCCACCGTTCCCATCAGAAACATGCTGAGTGTATGCGGGAAGGGCAAACCAACTTGCTGGTGCAGAACATCCACAAACCGCGCAGCGCCAGAAGGCTGATCCTGCACCATGACCAGATCTCCCTGATCATTCAGGCTGACCTGTGTGGCAGGGCCATGCCCATGTGCGCCCGGTTTGGCAATGGACCATGAAAGCTGCCCCTGCCCCGGCGTGGCGGCTGGCAGGGTAATGCTGTAATTGCGCGCCGCTTCAGGATGGGCGGCAAACAGTTTTTCCATCAGGGCGGGCAGACGCTCAAACGGCGTAGCAACCGGAGGCGGGT
Source organism: Acetobacter senegalensis (assembly GCF_001499615.1). Lineage (NCBI taxonomy): Bacteria > Pseudomonadati > Pseudomonadota > Alphaproteobacteria > Acetobacterales > Acetobacteraceae > Acetobacter > Acetobacter senegalensis. Next base: position 791,143 of record NZ_LN606600.1, read on the forward strand.
TGGCGGCAGAGGCCCACTCCTGCAAAGGCTGCTCAAACATGGTGATGGCCCCGGCATAAAAGGCCACAAACAGGAACAGCCCGGCGATGATGCCCACCCAACTGTGCACATCCCGATAGGTGCGGACGATATCACCCCGAATTTTCATGATACCAGCCCCCGGATGGCAAAAAACAGCCCCCACACAAGCACATTGGCAACCGCCAGCACCGCCCAGGCCTGCCGCCCGGAACGGAAAAGAAAGCACACGCTGAGAAGCACACACCAGACCAGGGCCACCAGCCACAGTAAAAACTGCGCGGACAGCGTGCGGGGTGAGGCATCAGAATGACACAGCAGCCCCACCACCCCCATGATCCCGAAGGTCAGCAGGCCGCCTGCCACCACGGCAGCGGAGACTTTTGGGAACCAGTTGCGGCTGCTCAGAGGCTCCGGTTTTGAAAAACTGGCCTGTGTGTTCATGGGCCTTTCTTCCTGTATCTGAGCAATGCCAGCCCCAGCGGCAGCAGGGACCACACGGCCATCAGCAATGTCAGCAGCATGAAAACCGCTGTGGCGGGGCTTCTGGCCTGAAGCAGCACCCCCAGAGCCACGCAGATCAGCGCCCCACCCACCAGCAGGCACAGGCGCGCATTGGGCGCACGGGCCAGCAAAAGCTGGTTGCGGGAGGCAAGATAGCACAGCACGCCGCCTGCTACCGTCAGAACGCTGGCCCCGATCAGGAAAACAGATGCGCTCACCAGCGATATTCCAAGCGTGCCGTTAAACTGCGGCCCTGCCCATAGTAACAGGCAGAGACAGCCGTGCAGGTTGAAACAAAGCGTTTGTTGGCAATGTTACGCAGATTGACTGAAAAAGAGAGGTGATCATAACGCGGGTGCGCCACCCCAAAATCATACCGCAGGAAGGAATCAAACACCGTATAGCCGGGAATGGAGAGGGTGTTGTTGGTGTCACCATAGCTGTGGCCGGTGTAGCGCACGCCGCCACCTACCCCCAGCCCCGCAAAAAAGCCGTGCCGGAACCGTTGATCCACAAACAGGGAGGCCATCCATTTGGGGGCCTGTGGCAGATAATTGCCCACCTGTGATGCTGTGTTGGACTGCGTGACGCGGGCATCGCTCCGGGTGCCGGTGAAAATAACCGCCATATCCCACGGCAGGGTGGCGCGGCCTTCAAGTTCCAGCCCACGCACCCGGCCCTTGCCGGTCTGCACAAGGCAGGTTGTGGTGCCGCATAGGGTGCCGTTGGGGTCTGGCGTTGTCATGTTTGTCTGGGTGATCTGATACCCGCCGAACGTGACATAAATGCTTTTGCCGTACTGGTAGCGCAAACCAGCCTCATACTGGTCCCCCTTGGTGGGTTTGAACGGCACACCATTCAGGGCCGTTGAAGGATCAGAAACCTGAGGCTGGAAGGATTGCGCGTAGCTGAAATACGGGGCCAACCCGTTATCAAACAGATAAACGGCCCCTGCCCGCCACGTAAACGCATCTGAACGGGTGTTATAGCGCTTCTGTGTAAGGATGTTCAGCGTTTCATCCCGCGCCCAGTCCTGCCTGCCGCCAATGGTCACACGCAGGCGGTTGAACTTGAGCTGATCCTGAAAATAAATGCCGTTCTGCTGGCTGAGGGTAGAGGTGTAAACCTGCGGAGCCAACGCATTGGCATAGCCCGCGGAGCCACGTTTGACGGGGTCAAAAATATTGAGCATGGGCAACACAAGGGAGGCGTTGACCAAATCCCGGCTGTGCTCCCAGTTTGTGTAGAAGTAATCCGTGCCAGCCAGCAGCAGGTGCCGCACAGGGCCAGTGGTAACATGCCCTTCCAGTTGCGTATCCGTCGCCACCCCCTGCGAGCGCCCACGCCCTTCTACCGCGCGGCGGTTTACCGTTTCCCCAGCAACACACCCGGCAACGGAAGGGGGACAGGCCTTGAGCGTATCGCCGGAAAGCACGGTGGCACGGTAAAGCGTATCAATATAGGTGTAGCGGGTATTATTGCGCACGGTCAGGTATTTGCTGAATTTGTGCTCCAGAAAAGATCCGGCCAACGCCTGATTACGGTCAAATGTATCCCAATCCGGTTCACCAATGTTGGCATTATTGGCAATATGGCGGCCTTTGGACGAATACAGCGTGCCCGTGGCAGGCAGAAACTGGAAGGTGGAGCCACCCTGATCACGCTGATACTGGGCCAGCAACGTCCATGTGGTGTGCGGGGTGATCTTCCATGTCAGGCTGGGCGACACATAATACCGCCCCAGCATGACATCATCCACCTGCGTGCCGCCATACCGCGCCAGCGCCACAACGCGCCCCAGCACCGTGCCCTGATGGTTGAGCTTGCCAGACACATCGCCCGAGGCCTGCCCCTGCCAGTTATCCATGCCGGTAAAGCCAGCACTTTGCAGAAAGAATTCGCCTTCGCTTTTTTCCGTGGGGCGCTTGGTGGCCAGGTTCACCACACCGCCGGGGGCCGTCTGCCCATACAGTGCGCCAGACGGGCCTTTCAGCACCTCAATCTGTTGCAGCGCGAACGGGTCAAACGATGTGCGGGTCCATTGCCCGCCAGAAGGCAGGCGCAGACCATCCACAAAGTTGTTGTTTGACGAAAACCCGCCAGCACCAAAGCCACGAACGGATACTTCATCCACACGGCTATCAATACCCGAAGGCTCGGACTGCACCCCGGCTGTATAGGCCAGCGCATCCGCAATGGTGGGGGACGCACGCAGTTCTATTTCCTCGCGGTTCACGATGGAAATGGACTGAGGCGATTCAATAATGGGTGTACGTGTTTTGGTGGAAGCCGAGGCATGCGAAAGCCCTGTGGCGGTAACCGTGACCACTTCCGTCTTGGCCGCAACCGTTGCCTGCCGCCCGTTTCCGGTCGCGGGCGGTGCTGCTCCCGCTCCCGCTCCCGCAGACGCTGAACCAGCAGCGCCCCCACGCACACCGGCTGATGCGGGCGTAGGCCCGGCCTGCGTTTCCTCGCCGGCTTTTGCAGTGTCAGCGCCCAACGGCTCCGCCATTGCCTCGCCACCCAGTCCTCCTATGCTCATGACAACAAGAAGAAGACCACCCGTCCTACGCGGAAAAGACATTGCTGACTCGCACCCAACACATTACACCAAGGGCTGCGCATTACCTGTAACTAATAATCATTGTCAACTGAAAGACGGTAATCTGCCTGTTTTTTCATGTTCCGTATGGAAAGGCTCCTCTTTCAGACCCTTTTGAAGAATGGAGCGAGGGAGAAGATCCAGCGTAAACCCAGCAAAAGCGGGCCCATGATGAGATGAGCGACCATGCTCTCCGCATTAGCCGCCAGAGCACTGACGGCTGCCTGCCCCACGCCCGGTTCCAGTAACACGCGCCACATCACCTGAAATGAGGTAGATATTGACCTGAAAAAATGCTGCCACGGGTCATGATAGTGTCTTATTTTTGTCACAATAAAATTATCGGCTCGGCATTTTCATCTGCTATATTTCCAGAAAAATTCCATCAATATTGCAAGGTTCTTCATTTTATGGACATGACCAAGAGAAGACTTTATCAAAGCGGAATATTCAGTGTTCTTTTTTATATAATTCTAAAAGATTATGTTCCAGAAAGTTTATTTAGACATATTGGTCCCATCATATCTCCTTTTTTAGGATGTTACGCACAAATATTCCTGGAAAATATTTATTGCAGAATCAAAGAATCCCAGAAACCGGAAAGGCAATAGCTCTATTTTATTTAAACAGATATGTTTTTTGCTCATTATTCAAAATGAAAATTGGAAGGTTCTAGTTTTTAGGACCCTCCATCTCGCTATTATCATAGCATAATCGAAGATTTTTTATGCTCTCTCCACGCACGAAATTTTTCCAAACCAGCAACCAGTAGAGAACTCATAAAAATAGAAAAAAACACAGCAATAATATCGCGCCCCCAGAAAAATATGAACGAATCAAAAACCTTAAGAAGGAAAAATTTATGAGTACAGTAGGAAGGGGTAGGAGTGATGAGAATATTTTCATTGTCATAATTACAACTCGGGTTGATACACCAGAAAAAAGAAATAAAAGAAACATACAAATTATAAAGAACAAAAAAATCTACAAATAACCTGTAAATGAAATTTAAAATTAGAGATCTATTTTCTAGAAAACAAACTTTTTTTGATAGAAAAAACGTTAAAACAATAATAGGAGACAAAAATAAAAAATATGGAAAAATCCACACAGAAACCGCAAAAGATGCCAGAAAAGAATCAAAAGTTTTGCTGAAAATTCTATCGAAGTTGTTAAAAAAACTATTATTCGCAAATATATAAGAGAAGATGATATATGCGAAAAATGCCTCCCATAAACTGTCTACCAGATTATATTTACTGACTGAAATTCTTTTCATGATAAAATCCTAGTAATAAAGTATTGTCGTTGCTTCTTGGCGGTAAATAAGGATGGGCAGTACTTCTTGGTTCATTTCCAAATTTAGAGTGCACTTTTGCATACGTATTTTCTGACGAAAGAAGATCATTTTCTGAGTAGCCCGCCGCAGCAGCATAAAGCCCAATTGCAATCGTGGGGTAATTTCTTCTTTTAGAGCCTCTTATCCCAGCAGGAACACCCAGATGCTGGAAGCCCTAAAAACCACCCGTATGGTAAGTCTGCTATAGAGACGCGAGCATACTTAACCTATAGCCTGCTGATCCTGATCAACATTATAGAGACCTTTTTCATAAGTCTTGATGATGATTAATTCAGCAGGATCGTCAATTATATTGTGTCTATTATGGATGAAAGAGACTTCTTTTCTTCCCAACACCTCCATTGTTGTGGTTTGTAATTTCCATCATAAGCATCGCGTGTAGCGGGAATTTTTTGCATCAGAAAAGAAAAACACCAACATCACGGAAATGTTACTCATTCGAAAACACCTCCTCCCCGGCAAATGACTGATAAAATTCCTGCCGGGGAGGGACCGCCTAAAACATAAAAAGCACTCTCATAATTTGAAGAAAGTACTATCCTTCATCTTTCAGCCGTTAATAGGGTCTGCACCTTTCGGTTTGGGGCTTGGGGCAACGCTGGCTTCCGGTGCCTCTGCTCCTTTTTCCTGCTTGTAACGGGCGTAATATTCATCCGCCATGCGGCGCAGGGCTGTGCCGATGCTGGCGTATTGATACTCGTTCAGGTTGGCGAGGGACGCACGGGCGGATGGCCTGCGCACAGCAAAGCCAATGCCGGGCAGCAGCACAACGCCTGTTTCCTCTGCAATGCGGAACAGGATGGTTTCATAATCCACGCGCGTTATCAGCCAGCGGGCAAAGCGGGTGCCGTAAAGCTGGGTGGCCACCTTGGCCATATCAATCAGGGTGTAATAATGGGTGCTGCCGGCATCATCCGGCGCGGAAACACCCAGATCCCGGTACAGGGCCAGTTCCCGCCGGTGCAGCAGGTTTTTCAGGGCGGCCTTGTAAGCATCCCGTCCGTCCATTAGCGCAAAAAGGGAGAACAGGGTCATCTGCACCTGTTGCGGGGTGGAAAGCCCTGCGGTGTGGTTCAGCGCCACGCTACGGCTATCCGCCACCAGACGGTCAATAAACTTCAGGCCACGCACATCGGGGGTCAGAGAGGCGTAGCGTTTGTCCAGCGCCTGTTTCTCATCTTCCGGCAGGGCCGCCAATGCGCGGTCCAGCACGTTCTGCACATGGGTTGCCACAACCCCAAGCCGCCAGCCGGTGGAGCCAAAATACTTGGAGAAAGAATAGACCAGAACCGTATTGTGTGGGCAAATGCTGTAAAGGGAGCGGAAATTATCCGCAAACGTGCCGTAAACATCATCCGTGACAATAATCAGATCAGGCCGCTTGGTTTTGACAATCTCGGCAATGCGGGCCAGCCCGGCATCATTGATTTTGACAGACGGCGGGTTGCTGGGGTTGACCACCAGAAACACTTTTACGGCGGGGTCCAGCAGTTTATCCAACTCGCTGTCTGGATATTGCCAGCCGCATTCAGGCGCAGCGTTAATGGCCACTTCCTGCAACTGGTAATCCCGCAGTTCCGGTATTTCCACATACGGGGTGAAGACCGGCATGCCGATGGCGGCTTTATCGCCGGGTTTGATCAGCCCGTTTTCCCGCAGGGAGGCAAAAATATAGCTGATGGCCGCCGTGCCACCTTCCAGCGCAAACAGGTCCGTTGTGGCTTCCGGCATGGCGCCACCGGCCATTTCCCGAATAAGGTAATGGCGCACAATCTTTTCTGCATATTTGAGCATACGCGGCGGGGTTGGATAATCACACCCCAGAATGCCAGCCACCACTTCCTGCAAAAAACCATCGGCAGAAAGACCAAGCTGATCCCGCACATAGGAGAGCGCACGGCGTAGAAACGCAACGCCGGGTTCATCCTTATGGGCGGCCACAAAGGCGTTGAAGCGTTCTTCTATACCATCACGCCGGGGCAGGCCCCCTACCCCTTCTGCCATATAGGAAAAGGAAAGTTCTGATTCCGCCGTAGCAAACAACCCCAACTGGAAGAACCCTTGCCGGGGCGTTGTGGCCAGAAAATTCGGGTTGCCGCGCCCTGCATCCAGCATGGTGTGCTGCGCCCGCCCGGAGGCAAGCTGGATAAGCAGATCCTTCAGTTCAAAGGGGCTGAGGTTGCGAAACTTCTCGTACTCTGCGGGCATAGCCATTGGCCTCTTTTGTTCTGAACTGGCAACACGGGCGTGCACTATAGAGGGTTCCGGTGCGAAAAAAGCCACCACAAAATGCTGAGCAGTCATGTGTCATAACAAACAGGCCTGAGCACGCTTTGCGTCTTCGCAACTGCATTCTGCAAGCCAAGAGTGAGAACCACAGGACCGGGCCGGTTGAAAAACGCCCCGTGAACAATGCCCCCCTCAGGCCTGAAAACGGGAGAAGGGCCAAAGCCTGCGCAGCCCCTGCCCGATCCACGCATAACCGCTGACAAGCACAATACCCAGCAGCACGCACGCAGCGCCCTGTAGAAAACCGGGCTCAAGCGGATCATGCAGCAGCCAGTAGCCCAGCACGACCCCAAACAGGGGCGTCATGAACGCAAGCACACCAATGCGGGATGCCTGATAATGCCGCAGCAGCCAGAACCATGCCAGAAAAGCCGCAAAGGAAATAAGGGTGGCTTGAAACACCACGCTGCCAACCAGCCGGGGCGTAAGGGTAAAGGCGGTCTGCTGCAAACACACTGCACTGACCAGCAGCAGAACAAAAGCAGCCACAAGCTGATACATCAATGTCTGTTTGGCTGAGACATACGCAAGCCGGGACACACGGATCACAACCGTTGTCATGCCCCACGACGCCCCCGCCATAAGCGCCAGAAAATCGCCCAGCATCTGGTGGCCATGGGCGGCATCCGCCGAGCCGCCCTGCCCGAAAAAGGCCAGCGCAATGCCGCTGAACGCAAGCAGTATCCCCACCCACTGAAGCGGAGCCATACGTTCCGTTTTTTCCAGAACATGCAACCCAAGGGCGGCAAAAATGGGCGATGTGTATAAAAATACCGTGGTGCGGGAGGCCGATGTGTAGCGCAGAGCCTCACCGGCCATCAGATATTCCAGAGAAAACAGGACCCCGGCCAGTAATCCGGGTTTCCATATGCCGTTCGCCAACAGGTTCAGTTTTTCGCCGCGGCAGACCATGTAAAGCCAGACCAGCAGGGCGGACAGGCCGGACCGCAGGGAAATTTGTAGGATGGGCGCCATATCGGGCGCTGCGACCTTGAGCACAATCTGCTGCAAACCAAAGCACAGACACAGGACAGCCGTCAGGCTGACGGCAAACATATCCAGCGGCTTGCGTGCATCCATGTCCAAAACGCCTCCCCTCTTGCGGCTTACTGCCGCCGCACCCTATCGCGCCAGAGGGTCTGTGAAAACGGAAATTATCTTACCCTTTCTTCCGCTTTCTGCGGCCTGCACCTGTGGCAGCCGCCCCGCGAGATCAGATTTCATCCTTGGGTTTGAGCGGCGCGGAAAGCTGGGTGGCCACGGCCAGAAGAACTGCCGTTATGGGGGAGGCAAAAATGAACCCCCACGCCCCCAGAAACGCCCCGAAAATGGTCTGGGATAAAATGGTGAGCGCAGGCGGCATGCTCACGGCCCGTTTCTGAATGAACGGGGACATGACATAGCCCTCAAAAGTCTGGATCACGGCATACAGGCCCAGCACCAGAAGCGCCTCCCGCCCACTGACGGAAAGCCCGATCAACAGCGCGGGCGTGGCCCCCAGAAATGCACCCAGATAGGGAATGAAATTGGCCATGCCCGCTATCAGGCCAAGGGGTAATGCCAACGGCATGCCTATGGCCCACAACCCCCACCAGGTCAGAAAGCCGACCACTGTCATATCCAGCATCTGCCCCGCCACCCACGCGCCCAGCGTATGGGCAATGGTGTGCAGCAGCTTGCGCGCCAGTGGCCGATGCATTTCCGGCACCAGCCGCAACACGCCGTTAGCGTACAGCCGGGGGGAAAGCGCAAAATAGATACCCGCAATCACGATCACGATCAGCGTGCCGACCGAGCCGAACGTGGAGGTCAGCACGTTGGTCATGGACCCCGCAAAATCCGCACCAAGGCTGCGCGCTCCGGGCCCGGTCTGGTTCCCACCCATGGATTGCGGAATATGATCCATGATCAGATGGCCGAACGCATCGTTGTTCAGGGTGTCCCGCAAAGTGCTGATCTGGGTGACCAGCGCCGTGCGCAGATGGCCCGCCTGCACTGTAATGTCCGGCCCGGAAACGTGCACCAGCAGCGTCAGCGCCCCCGCAATGACCATGACCAGCACAATCACGGACAGCCATTCCGGCAGGCGCAGCAGGTGGGTGATCCATTGTGCGGCCCCGTGCAGCACAACCGCCACCAGCGCAGAGGCACACACCACCATCAGCACAGGGCCGCCGGTGCCGATAAGCAGGGAAAGAATGGCCAGCACCACCACTGTCAGGGCCAGCCGATAGAACCGCCCCAACGTGTGCTCCAACGCGACAAGCGCCGCCGTGGCCAACTGCAACTGGGACGCCGTGCCGGGGGAGGATGAAAGAGGATGGGACGGTTCTGCGTCTTCCGGGGGTGGGGATGGCTCCGCCATGGTACCTGCGCTCCTGCTACCAGATAGCCAGCCACAGGCGCGCGGCCACTCCGGCTGGAACCGGCATGATCTTGCGCCCGTTTAACGCCATACGCCAGCGCACCTCAGCCTCACATCATCGGGACACTGGAAAAAATGCAGAAAACCGGGCATAAACCCCTTATCAGACCAGCCATTCCCTACGCTCCACCTGTAACCTGCGGGAGCCTTCCCTATATAGGAGGGTAGGACACGCCTATTGAGGATGACGTCCGCACCCGCTATGCGAACATAACCCCCACTGAGCGGCGCATGCTGCCCACCCCTCTGTTCGAGTTCATGCCTGATGCCAAGACCTGAAAGGACGACCGCCCACCTTGATATGGCGAACCCCTGCCTTGAGGGGAAAAAAACGCCGGTGTGGCCGCCCTACTCCGCATGATACTGAACAGCTTGACCAGTATCTGCTTGAAATAGCCGCCGGGCTGTTTGTGCAGCATGGGTATGCCGGAACCTCGGTGGACCAGATTGCCCGCAAGGCATCTGCCAGCAAACAGACGCTCTACCGGCGCTATTCTTCCAAGGAAGAACTGTTCAAGGCGGTTATTACCAATCTGACGGCCTCCGTTCTGCGCACCATAGAGGAAACGCCCCTGCACAACCCGTTGCAGGAGCTGCGGCATGTCATGTGCCTGCTGCTTGACCTTACCCTTCAGCCCGAAGCATTGGGCACTTACCGCATTCTGATTTCCGATGCCTACCGTTATCCATCACTCATTGCGCACGCCACCAGCACCATTGGCGCGCCCATTCATAACTGCGTGGTGCGGCTGCTGAAGGCAGCAGAAGCCACAGGCCAGATTGAACCCGGCAATGCGGATAACACCACCGCCAACCTTCTTTGCGGCCTGATTACCGGCCAACCGCTGGAAGACGCCCTGTTCGGCCTGAAACCGCTGGAATGTTGCGTGGAACGCCACGCCTATTTTGAGCGCGGCTGGACCCTGTTTCTCCGTGCCGTTGGGGGAAAGCAGGACATGTGCGCCGCCACACCGGCTGACACGGCCTCTCTCGCACACAAAAAAGCCGCCACACCCTGATCTTTCCTGATCGGGCTGGCGGTTTCTGATAAGCGGCCTCATTACGGGACGGATGCCACGCAGCCTTTGCGTTCAGGCGACATGGCACGATCTATCTCAGCAAAACAGAGGCCCGCACGCCCAGTCCCTCCACTTTCCCGTATGAGGCCATGGAATTGGGGCATGGCGACCCACGGACAACTGATGGTTTTAACGGACTACGTGCTACGTGCTACGTGCTACGTGCTACGTGCTACGTGCTACGTGCTACGTGCTACGTGCTACGTGCTACGTGCTACGTGCTACGTGCTACGTGCTACGTGCTACGTGCTACGTGCTACGTGCTACGGAGCACACTACCCGGCGTTAGCTAAGTGTACCACCCCCATGTTGCGAGAATGGCACTTTTTTCAGACGTTATCCCTCACGCGAGAAACACGCCTGGGCGGTTTACTTGCGCAGGCCGAGTGCCTGTTCCATCAGCGCCACGTTACGCAGATTGGCTTTAAAGGCTGCGTCAAACAGATCACCCGCCACAGGTACGGTGTCCACCATTGTTTCCAGCACAATGTTGGCAACCATACGGCCTAGCACTGCGGTTGGCAGGCGCATGCGCCATGCCTCCCAAACGATATAGAGGGAGACCAGCCCCATGATGACGCTGCCACCCACCGGCAGCAGTCCCACCACGGCATCCACACCGACCCGGAACCGTGTTCCCGGCACGCGGAATGCGGCATCCAGCAACCACGCAAGCCGCTGCACACGGCGCAGGCGCTGGGCTGTATCCGCACTGGAAGAGGAAGCAAAACCGTTTCCGGTCGTCGCATGAGCGTATGTCATACTCATGCAAATGGGCGAGGAAGCCCTGCATTTCAAGGGGCGTTTGACCGGCAAAAATGAGACGTCTCTCTCGTTTTTACCGCTTCTGTCGCAGGGCATCCTTTACCCCCAAAAACGGCACACTCTATGGCATTGCACCAGAGGATTCCGCTTCTTGTTGGGTTCAGAAGAAAGGACACACGCCGCGCCCTTTTGCCCCGTAAGCCCTTACCCTTGCAGAGTTCTGCTCCTCCCCATTGAAAGCCGGGGCAGACCTATCAGGGCTGTTCCGCCGGATGAAAATCAAGCGCGAGCCCGTTCATGCAATAGCGTTCGCCCGTGGGGGGCGGCCCATCGGGGAAGACGTGGCCCAGATGCCCCTTGCAGGCAGCGCAATGAACTTCCGTGCGGATCATGCCATGCCGCGTATCCCGCGTGGTTTCCACCGCGCCTTCAATCGGTGCAAAAAAGGACGGCCAGCCACTACCGCTTTCATATTTGGTGTCAGATACAAAAAGCGCCTTACCGCACCCGGCGCAATGATACACGCCCACCCGTTTTTCATCATTCAGCGGGCTGGAACCGGGGCGTTCCGTGCCATGCTGACGCAGAATACGCTCCTGATCCGGCGTCAGGGGCTCGCGGGGGCCGCAGCCCATTGGCGTGCAACTTTCCGCCTTGCGTGGAGTGACCTCATCTGAAACTGCCATGTCTAAAAATCCTTTTTGCATTCTTATATCGCGGCTACCCGCCGGTGTTGCTGCCATCTTATAAGAGGCTGTGTGAAAAGCCAGCGCCCGAGGGAAGACGAGAAAGTGTCGAGACTGGAACGGCGAACTTGAAAGCGCGATGTGGGATCATCGGGATAGAAATCCAACGCCTTCAGCCTCAAAAAAACCGCCAGAGTGACCTGACAGCGTTCTCCGCTGGCCTTTCAAATCCTCAGGGGCCACAGTCAAGAAACGCCGCTGTAGCTCTGCTGCCCACACCCTGACGCATACATGGCAGGCCGGGGCATGGCCGAACATGCAGCCATCACGGTCTGGGGCTGTCAGGTGTGCAACGCATACCAACCTGCCTGTGTTCCCCTGCCCCCATGCGCGCCCGTCGCCATCCTACCTCCCTCTTCGTTCCCTCATGCAGCCAGTCATCTCCGGCTGGTGGTTTTCTGAGGCAGGCAGAGGATAGGTCGATAGTGTTTTTCTGATACCGTCCCGCCCATCCGCCTTGGGCCCACGCCCCTGCTTTTCCGGCCCGGTGTTGTCAGCCTGCGGGCTTGCGGGCACTCTGGCAGCATGAGTGCAGAAAAAACCCACCCCTCCGTGTCTCCTGTTCTGGTGCTGTTTCGGGATGATTTCCGGCTGGCGGATCATCCAGCCCTTTTCGGAGCCTGCACTACGGGGCAGCCCGTTCTCTGCGTGTATGTGCATGACCCCGAAACCACGCGAGGCGGCGCAATTGGCTGGTGGCTGGCGCAGGCCTGCACGGCCCTTGCTGACGCTCTTTCTGAAAAAGGCGGCACACTGCATCATCTTTCCGGCCACACACCGGATGTTGTGGCGGAGTTTGCTCAAGCCGCAGGTGTGGACACTGTCTTCTGGAACCGCCGTTACGACCCAACAGGCAAAGCGCAGGATACAGCCCTGAAGGCCCGACTTGAGCAGCAAGGGATAAGCGTCCAGTCGTGCGCCGCACGGCTTTTACATGAACCATGGACCATCCGCACCGGGGCCGGAACACCTTACCGCGTGTTCACCGCATGGTGGAAAGCCGCCCGCGCCATGGGCAACCCCGGACGCTGCCTGCCTGCCCCCCGGCAGATCACCTTTTCCCCTTTACCGGCCGATGCACGGGCGCTGACCCTGCGCACCCTGCCTCCGGCCCCTCCGCTTCCCGCAGGAGCGAGTGCTGCAGAAGCCGACTGGCCCTGCACGGAAGCCGATGCGCAGGACACACTGACGACTTTTGTGGAAGACAATCTGGCCCATTACATTCAGGAACATGATCGGCCGGACAAGGACACAACTTCCCGCCTCTCGCCTTATCTGCGGGCGGGACTGCTCTCCGCACGGCAGGTGTGGCACGCCGTAAGCACTGCCGCCACAACGCCTGCTCTGGCAGAAAACGCCGAGAAATTTCTCAGTGAACTCGGCTGGCGGGATTTTGCCTGGATGCAGCTTTTTTACGAACCTGATCTGGCATGGCGCAATCTGCGCCCGGAATTTGACCATATGCCATGGCAGAAAAGCCCCGCCCTGCTTGCTGCCTGGCAGCAGGGCCAGACAGGTTATCCGCTTGTGGATGCGGGCATGCGCCAGCTTTACGCCACGGGCTGGATGCATAACCGCGTCCGCATGGTTGTGGCCTCTTTCCTGACCAAACATCTGCTGACAGACTGGCGGGAAGGCGAACAGTGGTTTCAGGCCCGGCTAGTGGATGCAGACCCGGCCCAGAACGCCATGAACTGGCAATGGTGTGCTGGCACGGGCATAGATGCCTCACCCTGGTTCCGTATTTTCAACCCGGTGGGGCAATCTGAAAAATTTGATCCGACAGGCGCGTATATCCGCACATGGGTGCCAGAACTGCGCCAGATGCCCGATAAGCTGATCCATACCCCATGGAAGGCAGATGCCAGCCTGTGCCGCCAGATTGGCTTCACTCCCGGCAGAAGCTACCCCAACCCCATTGTTGATCTGAAACTGGCGCGTGGCATTGCGCTGGAATGCTGGAAAAACCTGCCTGACCGCAAGGAAAGTGGCCGCTAAATCAGCCCCTGCTGACGCGCGATCGTGACCGCGCTGCCGGTGCAGGTGGCGGCCAGTTTGTGCCGGGCGATGCGCAGATACAGGCGCACCGCTGCCTCAGGCAGTTTGAGGTAATGGGCAATGTCCTTACCCAGCAGACCATCAGCCGCCAGTTTCAGGCAGTTCCGTTCCTGTTGGGAGAGTTCCAGCGCGGACTCCTGCGCCAAGCGGGTCAGCCGGACAAAAGCTTCATGCAGATACACGCCTATGGCCTGATAATCACGCACATAGGCCATCCGGTTTGGCCCGGCAAAAGCGCCCGGGTCTGTGCTGGTAATGGTAAACAGGGCGTTCTGCCCTTCCACACCGCGCACCGGCAGGCTGAGGGCTGCCTGCCCCAGATCAAAATCCCGCGCGTCATTCAGCAGTTTCTGCTGATCGGCGCTCTCAACATTCAATTCCCGCCATTCAAAAGGCAGAAGGCTCTCCCTCGCCCTGCGCACAACGGGGTCCACCTGCGCATAATCCTGTTGCAGATAACGTGTCACCCATTCCTCGGGGTAGGTGGCAAAGCCCGGTGGCAGATCTGCCACTTTTGGCCCCAAATCGCCCAGATAGTGATAAACCACGTGAAACAGGCCACCCTTTTGCGGCAGCGTGCCGACAACATGATCCAGGTCCTGCAAGGAAGCCGCCTGCGTGATTGCTGTGAGCATATCCTGCAACGCCACGGGCCGCATCTGACGGGAGGACGACTTCATTTTCAACATCAGGATCTCCGGTGCAGCCGGGCGCGGCTGCTGCGTTGGTTCAGCGTTTAAAACGGCAGGATCTGGCGTTCCGCCATATGGCGCAGCGCCAACGATGAGACATCCCACAGCCCAAGGCACAACGCGCCTTCTTCCGCAGGGGTCTGCGCCAGAATGTTGGGCTCCCACCCGATACGGCGGAACAGACGCATCATGCTCTTGCCGTAAATGCCCGTAATCTGTTGCACACCGTTTTCCAACGCCATGCGGCACAGCGTTTTGGAGGTCTCAATGGTGGTGGCGCGGCCCGCCGGGCTGGTGCTGTCCGCTGTGCCACACAGGCAACTGCACTCCCACACATGGGCGCTGGCAATATCCGGGCACGGTTCAAAACAGGCCTGAAAATCACACCGCAACATGGTGGGGCCGGTGGTGGGCAACACCCGCAGAGAAGCTGCATGCTCCCCCTGCTCGTTCAAGGAGACAATATAAAGCGGGTTGTATTCACGGTCGAACACATCTTCTTCCGGGCGGTTCAGAAGGGAAGACCCCGCATCATACCATTCCCCGCCCCGGCCACGGGCCTGCATCATCTTGTTATATGCGTCTGCATACTGATGCCGCTGCGCGTATGAGAATGTGTACACCATGAGCCTGCCGCCCCTGATCGAAATCGGGGGCATTATACTGCACAGGGATGGGGGCTCAATGTATCAAACACGACACATAGCAGTAAAAAAAACTTTATTTTCTACGCTAATGAATATGAAACCCCACCGGAATCCGCCCCACCATGGGGGCTGAAGCCGGTGCGGCACAGTGCAACCCACGGGCAGCGGCCAGCGCCTGTGCATCCAGATCATCATAGCCGGTACTCTGCACCAGTCGGGTGGCGGCAATGGCACCGTCTGCTGCCAGAGTGACCTCCACCACGCCTTCTCCTTCTTCGTGCAGATGCCGGGCCATGGGGGGATAATGCGTCTGCGGTGGGGTACAGGTGAGCGTGCGCGCCCCGCTCCCTTTGGCCACATGCGCCACCGATGCCGCCGCTGATTGCGTAGCAGCAGAGCCCTGAGCCGCCGGAGGTGAAGACGCCGCAGCAGCCGACTGAACCTGACCGGCCGCAGCCCGAGCAGAAGGGGAAACAGGAGGTGTCGCTCCCTCCGGAGAATGCGAGGTCGGACTGGCCTTGGGTGGGGGGGGCACAGCCGCCTTGTGGGGCATTGGCATTGGAGAAGATGGAGCGGAAGGCCGGTGCTCATGTGCGGGAGCGGCCTGCCGCGCGGTAACAGGCGCAGGCACACCCACAGGCGGCAAGATATCGGTCATGGGCGGTACGGGCGGTACATCCGCTGGCGTGGGTGGCGCTTCCAGCGGGGAGGCAAGCGCCTCGTCTGGCGGCGTCATATCAGGGGGTTGCGCGGCATGAGTGAGGTTAGCCGCAGGAGGCACACTGAGCGGTTCCGCTTGCTCAGGAGATGGAGCGGGAACAGGTTGCGGTTCCTGCGGCGGGGTCACAGAAGCGGGGTTCGCGGCGCTGGCGGGCCTGCTGGCCGGAGATTCAAACACCATCTCCACAGCTTTCTGCCCCGGTGCTTCCGGCGGATGCCTGGGGTGCAATGTCACCAGCAGGCAGGCCGTGATCACCCCATGCCCGGCCACTGCCGCCAGAAGGGCCAGACTCCACACCCGGCTGGTACGGCTCTGGCGGGCAGAAAACACGGCCCCCTCCGGCGGTGCCAAAGGAGGACAGATTTCCGGCGCACGCACGTCTGGCGTTAATGCACCGTCATCCTGCCCCAGTCTGCCGTGCGGTTTCACCCGTCCGCGTTCCTTTATCCTTTGGTCCTGAACCGCCCATACCCACAACGCAAGGCAGATACACCCAAGCGCCCAGACGGCTGCGACTCCTTGCTACTCATGCCGCCTTGCGCGCGTGCCTGCCTGTTTTCCGCCCGTTTTCTGCGTGGTCTGTGTGGGCTTTTCCCGTGGTTTTATACCTCTGGCCGCCGCCTTCAATCAGAAAGATCACTTTTGCGGCAGTCACACGTTTGACACAAAGCCCCTCACAGACAAATAAAGCAAAGCCACGCCCCACCTTTGGGCCAGCCCACCATGGCCCGCACAGACAGGAGTTCCGGCTGCTCTGATGGCCCGCACCACCCACCCTTTGCATACGCTGCTGAAATGGCCGCTGGTGGTGGTGACACTGGTGGGCTTTCTCGGCCTGCTCGCCCTTCAGAGCTTTGCGCAACCGGATGAACTGCCCCGCGCCACCATAGCCCGCCTTCTGGGCGTGGATATTGCCGCTCCCCTCTCCGCGCCCGACGAAGCCTTGGAGGCAACGCCCGCTGGCGCCGCGTTCTCTGGCCCTACATCGTCTGGCACCGCATCGTCTGGCACCGGGCAGAAGGGTTCGGGCCTTGCCTCGCCAGAAGGCGCGGTAGGCCAGTCCATCGGAGGGGGCACGACCCAGCACCATCATATGATGGCCGCGCATGCCCACCACATGGCTGCGGCCATGGCGGGCAAATCTACCCAGCCGCATTCCGGCCACCATCATCATGGGGCGGAGGGGTGTCCGCTCTGCCCGCTGCTCTCGCTGCCAGCGGCGCTCCCCATGGCCGTACTGCTGGTGCCCCCGCCCGTTCTGCGGTGGATGCGACGCGGCAGCCATGCCTCCACCCCACGCGCACCGCCCAGCGTTCCGCTTGGCCTGCCGCCCTCACGCGGGCCTCCAGCCTGAACAAAGCCTCTTCGCGCCCTTCCGGCCCCATGACCGGAAAAGGGTTTTGCACGCTTTGTTTTCAGGATTGTTCTTATGATCACGCTTATCAACCCACGCCGCGTGCCGGCGTGGGCGTGGGTTATTGCCGCGGCGTGCGCGGCCCCCAGCATCTCCGCCGCGCAGGCGCAAACAACGGCTGCGCAGATCAGCGCAAGCCAGAGCAACGCGGCCTCTGGCAGTTCTGTTGTCACCCTGCCCCGGCTGGATATCTCAACGGATGAGGAAGAGGAAACCTCCCTCTCCGATGCCCCGCTGACAGCGTCCTCGCCCGATGCCAGCTCACAGCGCATGTCCCGGCTTTCCAGCCCGGATGTGTCCTCGCTGTTCCGTAACCAGCCGGGGTTCAGTTCCTATGGCGGCGGGCGGCTGGCCAACCTGCCCGTGCTGAACGGCATGGCGGATGATCGCGTCGCCACTATTGTGGATGGCGTGCGCATCTCTCCTGCCTGCCCCAACCACATGAACCCCGCCCTCTCCTACATTGATCCGGACAGCGTGCAGACTGCCACCAGTATTGCGGGCCTAACCCCTGTCAGCAGCGGGGGCGACAGTCTGGGCGGCACCATTGATGTGGAACGGGCAGACCCACGCTTTGCCCGCAAGGGAAAAATTCTTGTGACAGGCCGGGTGCGCGGTACCTACCGCAGCAATGGCGGGGCCTACGGGGCTTCAGGGTCCGTCACGGTTGCCAACCATCTGCTCAGCATCCGCTATACGGGTTCTTATGATCAGTCTGGCAATTATCGGGGGGGCGCGGGCATGGGCACCGTGCACTCCACCAATTACCTGACCTATAATCACGCCGTAACGGTGGGCCTGCACAAGGACAACCATCTGGTGGCCATTACCGTGGGGCAGCAGGATACCCCGCGTGAGGGCTTTGCCAACCAGTATATGGACATGACCAACAACCGCTCCACCTTTGTAAACGGCAAATATACTGGCTCGTTTGACTGGGGTACGTTTGAAGCCCGTGGCTACTGGCAGCGCATTACCCACGCCATGGACATGCTGGCAGACAAGGGCGGCCATTCCGCCACCACCGGCATGCCCATGAACAATGACTCCCGTCTGGCCGGTTATTCGCTCAAGGCCACCATACCGCTGGGGCGTTTCCACACGCTCAAACTGGGCAGCGGGTTTGACCATGTGGGGCTGAATGACTGGTGGCCACCGCTGCAAGGCAGCATGATGATGGGGCCGGACACCTACCACAACATCAATAACGGCCACCGCGACCGGCTGGGCCACTATGCCGAGTGGGAAGCCCACTGGACGCCGCGCGTTTCCACCCTGCTGGGGTTCCGCAATGATCTGATCATGATGAACACGGGAGACGTGGCCCCCTATTCCTGGACCGGCATGATGAACATGACGGACGCCATGGCTGCCCGCGCCTTTAACGCCCGCAACCGGGGGCGGACGGATGTGAACTTTGATGTCACCGCCATGGCCCGCTGGAAGGTAACGGACAGCTTTACGCTGGAAGGCGGCTACGCCCGTAAATCCCGCGCGCCCAACCTGTATGAACGCTATGCGTGGGGCCGTGGCACCATGTCTTCCAGCATGATCGGCTGGTTTGGCGATGGCAACGGCTATGTGGGCAACATGGATCTGAAGTCAGAAATCGCCAACACGGCCAGCGTGACGCTGGACTGGCATGACCCCACTGCCGCCAACCGCTGGGGCCTGACGGTGCAGCCCTATTACAGTTACGTGCACAATTACATCAATGTGGTGCAGTTGAGCACCTTCTCCAACGGGCACCATCTGCTGCAATTTGCCAACCACAATGCCCAGACCTACGGCATTAACGCCTCCGGCCATTACACGCTGTGGGACACGGCACAATACGGCAAGGGTGAAGTCACCGGTGTGCTCAACTGGGTGCGTGGGCAGGATGAGGTCACACATTCCGGCCTGTACCATATGATGCCGCTTAACGGCACGGTGGCGGTGCATGAAACGGTTGGTCACTGGACCGGCCGGGTAGAGATGAACTTTGTCAAACCCAAGGACACGGTGGACTGGCTGCGCGGCGAACCCCGCACCGCAGGCTATGCCCTGCTGAACCTTGGCGGCAGCTACACCTGGAAGATGCTGACGCTGGATGCCGGAATTGATAACGTGCTCAACCAACCCTACTACCTGCCGCTGGGTGGTCTCTCTCTGGGCGATACACGCTATATCGGCACCACCCGCGCCCTGCCGGGCATGGGTCGCTCCTTCAACGTGAGTCTTTCCGCCACGTTCTGAAGCCACACCTTCCCTGCCTGCGCGGAGAAAAAACCCGCAGGCAGAGAGTGAAACCGCCCTTATGGCAGCACCGCACCGCCCCGGTTCCACCGCCACCTGGTATTAGGAGGATGCTGGCACCGGTGCGGCTTGTGCAATCAGCTTTTTCTGTTTGAGGTCATCCCACAACGCGGGTGGAATTGAGACCTCCATGGAGCGCGCGTTGGCCTGCATCTGTGCCGCATTGCGAGCCCCCGGAATAACGGCGGCCACACCGGGATGCGCTGCCGCAAACTGAAGCGCCACCGTACGCAGATCAACCCCATGCTGTTTGGCGATAGCCTGCATTGCTGACCGCTTGTGCGCCATTCCGGCCGGGATGGTCGCTTGATAGTCATACCGATCACGCCCCGCCGCATAGCCTGCGTTCAGGGGTGCCCCCACCACAACCGAAATGCCGCGCGGTGCAAGGGCAGGCAATGTGTGCGCCAGTGCCTCATCATGCCGGAAGAGCGAATACTGCGTTGCCAGCAGAACAATGTCCGGATCACCAATCTCAATGGTCCGCAGAACAGCCTGCGGCGTGTTTACGCCCAGCCCCCACGCCTTGATCAGTCCTTCCTCCCGCATTTTGGTCAATGCGGGAATGGCGCCTTTGGCGGCCTGATCGAAATAGGTTGTCCATTGCTCCCCCATGTCCTTGTTCTCAGGCGAGAGGTCATGAATATAGACAATATCAATTCGGGAAAGACCGAGCCTCTGCAAGCTATCTTCCACCGAACGCCGTACACCGTCCGCACTGTAATCATAGCGATAGGCAAAGGGGGATGGGTCATGCCACATGGTGCCGGCAGGTGGTTGAGGAGCGGCTGTCAGCAGGCGCCCCACCTTGGTGGAAAGCACAAATTCATCCCGTGGCCGCGTATGCAGAAAATGACCGAAACGCCGCTCGCTTAGCCCCAGACCATACCAGGGTGACGTATCAAAATAGCGAACGCCTCCCTCCCAAGCCGCTGCCAGTGCGGCCTGAGCCTCCTCATCCGAGCACGCCGCAAAGCCATTGCCGATCGGCACCCCGCCAAGGCCCAGACGTGTGGGAGGGCGAAAGCGCTGGCCTGTTTGCGCTACATTGAGCGGCAGCGCGTTGCGCGTCACGCGCCCCATGGTGGGTGTGACATCGCCCGGGTTCTGGGTGCCCTGCGCCTGCCCCGACCGGGGCATCAGGGCTGCGGCACCGCCCAGAGCAGACAGGGCGAGCAGAGTGCGTCTGGTAGCTGTCATCGCGTCCTCACATCATCTGTATGGTCTTTTAATGCTTTCTCTCGATGATGGTTCGATACGATCAACGCATGATGGTCAGAAAGTCATGCCATCAAACGGCAAAAGCGCGCGGCCTTCATAAAGACCGCGCGCTGCCCGTTAGCAGATAGTTTTGAAAATGGCTGTTTTCAGAAAAAACTTACCAACTGTACCCTATGCTGGCCTGTGCGTTGCGGCGTTCTCCATAATAGCAGTATTGTCCATCAGACCCATAGGCAAAGCAGTTGGCGATATAATGCCGGTCAAAGAGGTTGCGCACACTTGCTGACGCCTTCCACCCCCGAAGTGAGTGGGAGAGGTTTGAAAGATCATAGCTGACAGAGGCATCAAACAGGGCATATTGCGGCAGCCACACGCTTCCGTAAGTGGCTTCCCCACCATAGGCCTTTGCCGAATAGCGCATGCCACCGCCAAAGCCCAGACCTTTCAGAGACCCAGACGGCATGGTGTAGAACGCAAACAGGGAGGCATTTCCCTTGCCCGACTGGATCAAGGGTTTTCCGGTTGAGTCATCCTTCACCTTCTGGACGCTGACGGCGGCCGTCAGCATCAGGTTACGGAAGGGTTCCGCGTGGGCTTCAAACTCAAACCCGTCCGAATGAACCAGCCCGCTTTGCACGCTGTAACCCGTGTTGGGAACGGAAACCAGCACATTGCTCTGTTCGATATGAAAGCCAGCGGCTGTCAGCAAAACAGATGTTCCGGGAATCTGATATTTCAGTCCCCCTTCAAGCTGTTTGCCAATGGATGGACTAGCCTGATGCTCTGTTGTGCCGCCATTATTGGAGACACTGCCCGATTGCGGCTGGAAGGACGTGGAGTAACTGATATAGGGTGCAAGGCCGAAATCAAAGTGATAGAGGCCAGAGGCACGCCATGTAATCTGGCTGGCATTCTGCCGGGTATCAGTTTGGTTAATAGACTCGATCTGATGCGAACGGTACCAGTCGTTACGGATACTGCCTGTTACAATAAAGCGTTTCCAGCGAAGTTCGTCCTGCCCATAGGCACCAATCTGGTGGGAATTGGTCACGTATTTCAGATAAGGGTCCAGATTGGGGATGATCATGTGATAATCGGGATGCAGCACGTCCAGATCAGGCGCATCGGCGTAAGCTTCCGCATCCCTTGCCTTCTGCTGCATGTAGTCAAACCCGAACATCAACGTATGGCTCAGCGGGCCGGTGCGCACATGCCCCTTGAATTGACTGTCAAACGCCAGGTTATAAGTATGCTCCTGCGTGCCGTAGGCAGAGCGGGACAGCATCTGGCCACTGGTGCCGTCATCACTGTCATAATAACCATTATTATAGACGCTGCGGTATATGGTCCGGATATCATCATACCGGCCCCGCGTGCTGAAACTCCAGTCATCATTGAAGCGATGGTTGAAGATATAGGTAATGGCCCCCTGCCTGCGGTTGAATTTTTCTGAAGGCACATCACCATCATAAAAATTGCGCGGCAGGAAACCATAGGATGCCCGCTTGAGAGACCCCACCAGCGGCAGGGCGCCATAGGAACCGCTTTCCGGATCGTACTGATAGTTCCCCAACAGTGTCAGGGTGGTTGGTCCGTCTCCCCCGAATGTAAAGGAGGGGCTGATGCTGAACCGTCTGCTTCCCGTCTTGCTCAGTTGTGTGTGCTGCCCATTCACGGTGCCATAAAGCCGGTAGCGCACCTGGCCATCATTTGTTGCAAAACCGCCGACGTCGGCATCAACACGGTAGAGGTCGAACATACCGCCTGTTGTGTTGACGCTTCCATAAAACCGTTGATCTGTCGGCAATTTACTTGATAGCGCGGTCAGGCCGCCGGGGCTGGATTGCCCGTACAGGGCGGATGCAGGCCCTTTGAGAAGTTCAACACGCTCAAGGCGGAAGGTATCGGTCTGGGCTACAGCAAAACCCGTCGGGCTATCCTGAAACTTCAGCCCATCAAGAAAGGTTGGCACAGTAAAGCCGCGCAGATCAAAAAGATCATAGCGTGTCCCTTCCCCACCACGTGTATCAGCAGTGATGCCTGCGGTGTAGCGCACGGCCTGATTAAGGGTCAGCACGCCACGCGTATCCATCTCGTCCCGCGTGATGACGCTGACAGACTGCGCTGTCTCGACGAGGGGCGTATTCGTTTTTGTGGCGGCAGAGGCGATGGTTGAGCTTTTACGGCCCCGCACTTCAACCTGTTCTGACTCTGTCCCGCGCTTTTTTGCCTTTCCGGTCGCGTGTTTTCCGGATGAAGCGGTTCCGGTTTCCTGAACCTCGTTGCTTTTTTTCTCCTGATCAGCCGCCAGAGCCGTATCATTCAGGGCGAAGAAAAAAAGAAGCGTGTAGATGATCCTGCTGCGCTGCATACCCAACTCGTTTCATGACCAACTGCTCCCGCAGGCGGGGAGGTGATGGATATCTGTTTTTAAGAATGATACTTAGTTGCGCACATAACGGCGTTTGGAAGGTGCATCAAGCAACGAACCCGTCCTTGGCCCGAATGCGAGCACATTCTGCCTGATCGCCGATATCGGACCTGCCCGAGACGGGAACCCGACACAGGGTATGAGCGTAAAGATCAGGTTTGGGATGGTGGTTGGAGACTCAGCAGAAACAGCCCACCACTGGCCCGCGGGTCAACGCGCCCTCTGTTTCAGGGGCGTGATAGCGGTGCTGAGCCGAAGCGTAGCGTGCTGGGCGCAACGCCGAAGGTACGGTGGAACATGGTGCTGAAGCTGCCGGCATTCTCATAGCCAAGATCAAACGCAACTTCCGCGATCGACTGGCCAGCCGCAATGCGGGATGCGGCTTCTATCACACGCACCCTGCGCCGCCATGCGGCAAACCCCATGCCCATCTCCACTTGAAAAAGGCGGGTGAACGTACGCCGCGCCATGCCCGCCTCCCGCGCCCAGTGGTCAATATCGTGGCAGTCCCCCGGCTGGGCGATAATAGCCTCGCACACCCGGCGCAGGCGGTGATCCATCGGAAAAAGCACCCGCTCGGCAATGCGGGGTGCGCGGCCTATTTCATCAACCAGAAGCCGGGCGATGGCGGACATGCGCTCATCCATGGTGAAATCAAACCGCATGGCAATGATCTCATCCACAAGCCCGCGCATCAGGGAGGAGACATCAAACATCTTGCACGCAAGATCTGCCCCGATAAGGGACGGATCAACATAAATGACCTGAAACACCAGATCGGTCCGGCAGGTGGCTTCATGAAGCGTGTTGGCGGGAATCCACATCCCCTGACCGGGGCCGAGCACGAAACTGCCGGTTTGCGTATTGACCGTAACCGTCCCGGCTTGAAACACCGAGAGTTGCCCGCGATCATGCGTGTGGAAGCCATCCACAAAGCCGCCAACATAGCAATCCGAAAAGCCCACAACAGGCGGTGGGTGGCGCGGAAGATCAGCCGTGCGTTTCATGATGCTACAATCCAACCCGTATGGTGGCAAAAATGTCCAGCGAGAGAAAAATAGCCCGTGCCTCATCAGCGTTCGTCGGGCGGATTATCATGCGTTGCCAGCGTTCTGCCAAGGCTATTCCGCCATTCAGATGACAGACGCGTCTCTGCCCCCATCCCGAACCCTCACTTCCGATTGGGAAGACCCACCAAACCGCGCAGCACACCCCGCACCCGCTTGGCAGCGTCCGGCCCTGCCGCCCCGTTGAAGCGGCGGCGAGGGTTCGGTTTCTGCCTTTGCTTTATAACATACATAAGCACTGTTTCTGACGGCCCTCTTCCCGCTATTGGCTCGGTACAGGGAGCCAAGACCGTGAACCTCCGCGCTCCAAAAAGAGGGACTGCGTGTGTCGATCTGGCCCACCCCCGAAAACGACCTCTGCCACAGCACGCAACGCGGCGGGATCGGCCTATATGATTCACGTGAAACCATCCCGCGTATCCCATAGGGCAGTTTTACCCACGGCCCCACAACTGGGGAATTGGCTGCCATACACCTGTTCTGTTCCGCCAGAACCCGCCCCAACGTGAAGAGCCGGGATGCTTGCAAAGGCACCTCAGCCCAGCATAGCGTGGCTTACAAAACGGAAAGGATACCCTGATGAAGCTTGCTGAAGCCCTTGTTCTGCGTGGAGATCTTCAAAAGCGGCAGGGCCAGCTTCATGCACGCATCAAACGGAATACGTTGGTGCAGGAGGGAGAGCACCCGGCAGAAGACCCCAACGCCCTTCTGACCCAGTATGAAGAAAGCGCGCTGGAACTGCGCACCCTGATCTGCGCCATCAACCACACAAACGCTCATACCCCGTTTGAAAGCGGCACCATGACAGACGCACTGGCCGAGCGTGACCGCCTGCGCGCGCTGGTGAGCGTGGTGCAGGACATTGCCAGTGCCGCAACCGTCACCCGTGCGGCCCAGACACGTTCTGAAATCCGGTTTGTGCCGACCATGAACGTGGCGGCCCTGCAGAAGAAGGCAGACAAACTCTCGCGTGACCTGCGGGATCTTGATGTGAAAATCCAGTCCGCCAACTGGACGGTGGACCTTATGACGCTATGATACGCGCCGTCGGTAACTGAGAAACAGAAAAGCGTGTTCAACCCCCTCGGAAGGGTTAGACCGAGACTCCTGGGATGGCGAGGGGCCGCCTGCGGTTCAAATCCGAACACACCGCATGCCTTGCACCGAGCACACCAGAACAGAGCACTGCTCACACTTTACAACCATGAACAGGTTTCTGCTTTTTCAGTGAGGATGGGTACGGGGACACAAAAAAGGGCGGCCCGAAGACCGCCCCTTCCTTATTGCACGGCATGCAGCGTGGATCAGAAATCCGCCTTGACGTGCTGGCTGGACACAAGCTTGAGAATGGTGTGGGCGCGCAGGGCTTCCGGCCCCCCTTCCGTGCCGTAGCCGGAATCCTTCATGCCGCCAAACGGCACTTCCGGCACACCAATGCCATGGTGATTGATAGCCACCATACCGGCTTCCACGGCCTCGCCCAGCAGGCGCTGCGTGCGCTCGTTACGGGTATAGGCATAGGCTGCCAGACCGTAAGGCAGGCGGTTGGCTTCCTTTACCGCATCTGCCAGATCCGTGAATTCAGACACAATGGCCAGCGGGCCAAACGGTTCTTCCTGCATCACGCGCATGGACAGGTTGGGGTCCAGCACCAGCGTGGGGGGGAAGAAGCAGCCCTCGTTGGGCAGGGGCGTTTCAGCCTGCCAGATCTTGCCGCCTTTGGCGCGGGCATCCTCTACCAACCCTTCCAGGGCTTTCACCCGGCGCGGGTTGACCAGCGGGCCCATGGTCACGCCATCATCCACGCCACGGCCAATTTTCAGGCTGTTCATGCGGGCCTGAAACTTTTCCACAAACGCCGGGGCAATGCTTTTTTCAAGCAGGAAGCGCGTGGGGGCAATACACACCTGCCCGGCATTGCGGAATTTGGCAGCAGAAAGCCGCTCGGCCGCAACATCCAGATCCGCATCCGCGCAGACAATAACCGGGGCGTGGCCACCCAGTTCCATGGTGACGGGCTTCATCTGCGCACCAGCCAGAGACGCCAGATGCTTGCCCACCGGCGTTGAGCCGGTAAAGGAGATTTTCCGCACCACCGGATGCGCAATCAGATATTCCGAGATTTCAGCCGGGTCGCCATACACCAGAGAGACCGCCCCTTCCGGCACGCCTGCATCCAGAAACGCCCGCAGCAGTTCAGCGGGGGATGCCGGGGTGTCTTCCGGTGCCTTTACAATCACGGCACAGCCCGCGCCCAGCGCCGCGCCCAGTTTGCGGGCAATCTGGTTGATGGGGAAGTTCCACGGTGTAAACGCCGCCACCACGCCAACAGGCCGGTGCAACACGCGCTGTTCTACATGGCGCACACGCGGCGGAATGAGCACATCATTCAGGCGGCGGCCTTCCTCACCAAAATATTCGATGACACCGGCAGCGCCCTTGATCTCAAGAATAGCCTGCTCAAGCGGCTTGCCCTGCTCCCGGCTCATGATCCGGCCAATGCTCTGGGCACGTTCACGCAGCAGATCGGCCGCCTTGCGCATAATCACAAACCGATCCCACGCTGTAAGGGCGCGCCAGGCGTCAAACCCCTTGGCCGCGCCTTCAGCCGCCTGCGCCAGATCCGCCTTGGAGGCATGCGCCACCTTGCCGATCTCCTCCCCGGTGGCGGGGTCCTGCACCGGCAGGGTACGGCCGCCCTCGGCGTCCCGCCATTTGCCGGATATCAGAAGCTGTACGTTCAAGAATTCATCTGACATGCGCATCTCTCATAATCTGGACAAGCGAGCCACCATGACGCCGCCTTTTGGCACTAGCAGAGAGCACCATCAGCCCGCAGATGCAAGCGGGCACCCGTCTGCAGGTACGCCACGGCGCAGCACGGGAAACCGTCCGGGGTTTCCATAAGCCGGACGTGCCTACTCCTCCGGCAACATCACGTGGCCCGGATGGAGTCACAACGCGCAACCCATCTTCCCGTTCCGACTGTCAACCCCGGAATGACTTTTCCACTTTTTTCATGACGTGACTGTGACACGAACGCCGCACACCCGCGCAAAACTGCCTTTTTCATAAAAGTGTCACTCTTATTCAGCGGGTTTCATTTTTATGAAGCAGTGGCTTCTAACCATCCAGGGCACAGCATTTTCATGCACTTTCTGTCTTCCCCCCGTCGCACAGCTCTGTGGTTGTTCTGTTCGCCACTGGCGTTCTCCGTGGCCCATGCGGCCACCCCCTCCAAAACGCATCATACGTCTCGCCATGCGGCGCAGGCGGTCCCGACGGCTACCCCGGCAGCCCCTGCCGCCACCCCTGTGGCCGCGACACCCGCAGCCGTTACCCCGCGCAAGACTGCTGGCGCACGCAAAGCGACCCACGCCAGTGCGGAAGAACAGATTATTGCCACCGGCCGCCACAGCCGGTCCGAGCAGACGGTGGGCCACATCCAGATGCAGCGCACCCTGCCTGGCATCAACCCGATCAAATCCCTTCAGATTCTCCCCGGTGTGGTCTTCAACAACGCAGACCCATGGGGCAATAACGAGCAGAACTCCTCTCTCTTCATTCACGGTTTTGCCAAAAACCAGCTTGGTTATACGCTTGATGGCATTCCGCTGGGTGATCAGGATTACGGGAACTATAACGGCCTTTCCCCCCAGCGCGCCGTTATCAGTGAAAACGTAGGCTCTGCATCCGTCTCCACCGGTGCGGGCGCTTTGGGCACGGCCTCCACCAGTAACCTTGGCGGCACGCTTGAATTCACATCGCAAGACCCGCGGCATGAACTGGGCGGCCAGCTGAGCCAGACTTTTGGTAGCTGGTCCACCTTCCGCACCTTTGCCCGTATCGACACGGGTGATTTTGGCAACGGCAACTCCGCTTACGTGTCCTGGGCGCGGCAGGATGCCCGCGCGTGGGATTTTGCAGGCCACCAGGGCGGCAATCAGGTTAACGCCAAGTTTGTGCATCAGGACGAGAAAAACAAAATCAGTGTGTTTTTCGACTGGTCTGACAAGGTTGAACCGAACGAAGACGGCATTGTCATGCCAAACGGAGGATCGCTGTATGTGCGGCCCTTCATGTATCCCAACCTGAATGAAGCCATCAAATATTATCAGAATTCTTCGGCCTATACGTCTTCCGGCCTGAACTACCGCAACTATTACTCCGCCGCGCAGCGTCAGGATTACCTGATGTATGCCAACTGGCACCATGATTTCAGTGACAACCTGAAATGGGACACCAACATCTATTATCATCATGATCTGGGTGAAGGTGTTGTGGCAGGCCCCATTACGGCAGCCGGGCTGCCCACACTGTTCTCGGCCTACTTCCCCAACCAGTCTTCCTCTCAGCTTTCAGATGTGTTTGGCGGCTCCGGCATGGCCACCCGTACCACGGAATACTGGGATAACCGCGGCGGTATCACCAGCACGCTGCACTACCGCGTTGGCAAGCATACCATCGAGTTGGGCGGCTGGTATGAACGCAACAACAACACGCAGGCGCGGCGGTGGTATCCGTTTGATGTGAACAACCCCACCACCCCGTATGATCGCCAGCAGAACGCCTTAATCAACCAGTACACCAACTATTTCTACACCAACACCTGGACCACGCATCTGCAGGATACGTGGAAGATTTCAAAGAACTTCACGCTGAATGCCGGGTTCAAGTCTGAACTGGTTTACACCAACGGCACGCTGCCGGTGGCGGGGCTTCCGGGTTCTCTGTCTCCCTCAACGGCCATCACCGTTCCGGGTGGCACCATTGCCTCCGTCAAGCCATTCCTGCCCGCCTTTGGTGCGTTGTGGAACATCACCCCGCATGAGCAGTGGTTTGCCAACATTCAGGAAAACATGCGGTCTTTTGAAGCCGCAGGGTATGGCAACGCCACCCCGTGGGGTGTCACCAGCCAGGCCGCGTTTGAAGAATTCAAGAAGCACGGCAAGCCTGAAACCTCCTGGACATATGAAACAGGTTTCCGAACCAACCGCCACCTGAATGCGGGCCCGCTGACCAACATCAGCGGCCAGCTTGAATATTACCACGTCCACTTCTCAAACCGTCTGCTGGCCGTGGCATCCACCCAGACGCTTTCCTCCATTGTGGGCAGCGCCACCACACTGACCAACGTGGGCTCCGTCTCTACCGATGGGATGGATTTCTCCTTCACCGCGCAGTTCGGGCCGCATTTTTCATTTTATAACGCTCTGTCCTACAACAAATCCGTTTATAACGATAACTACATGAACGGCACGGCGGTGGTGCATACCGCAGGCAGAAACGTGGCGGGCGTGCCCAACTGGACAGAAAAATTCGTAGCCTCCACCCGTTGGGGTAATTTTGATGCACAGTTCATTGGCGATGTGGTTGGCAAACGCTACACCACCTTCACCAATGATCTGCACGCCAGCCCCTATGCCCTGTTCAGTCTGAACGCTGGGTATGACATCAAGGGTATTCCGCACATCCGCTCCCTACGGGTGCAGGGCAACATCACCAACCTGACGAACGAAAAAGGCTGGTCCACCCTGAACACCACCAACGCCTCCGGCCAGTACACGGCATTCCCCATTGCGCCGCGCATGTATTTCCTTACACTCAGCGCAACGTTCTAAGGGGCTCCTGATGGCTGATTACTCCCGCCGCTCTGTTCTGGCCGCCACATGCGCGGCCAGCGTTCTGGGCGCCACACGTAGCTGGGCGGCTCCGTCCCTGGTGCCAAAGCCGCTTGTGTTCGCCCACCGTGGCTGCTCCGCCCAGCGCCCGGAACACACGCTGGCGTCCTATGCAAAAGCCATTGCAGATGGCGCTGATTTTGTAGAACCAGACCTTGTGCCAACCAAGGACGGTATTCTGGTTTGCCGCCATGAAAGCAATATTGCCGAAACCACGGATGTTGCAGACAGGCCGGACTTTGCCAACCGCCGCCGTACCCTGAGCATTGATGGCCGGCAGCAGACGGGTTGGTTCACCACGGATTTCACGCTGGCGGAACTCAAAACGCTGCGCGCGCGTGAACGGCTTGCCACCCTGCGCGTGCACAATACCCGCTATAACGGCCAGTTTGATATTCCCACCTTTGAGGAAATGATCGACTTCGTGGCGGCGGAATCCGCCGCACGGGGCCGCGTCATTGGCCTGATACCCGAAGTAAAGAGTTCCACGCATTTCCATGCGCTGGGGTTTGACCCGGAAGCCACTTTCCTGCGCATTCTTGCCGCGCACCGTTACACCCAATTCGCGCCGCTTGAAGTGCAGTCTTTTGAAACAACAAACCTGCGCCGCCTGAAAGACGCCGTAAAAGCCATTAACCCGCAGGCACGGCTGATGTTCCTGATGGGCGAACGCAACCAGACCCCACCTGATCTTGCCGCCAAAGGACAGAAAACGACCTTTGGTGATCTGATGAAACCGGAAGGGCTGAAAGATATCCGTACCTACGCTGATGTCATCGGCCCCTCCCTGACAGACCTTATCCCGCGTGACGCACAAGGGGCATGGCAGGAACCAACCACTCTGGTGGATGATGCCCACGCGGCAGGCCTGCTGGTGCATGCCTATACCTGCCGCCCAGAAAACAAGTTCCTGCCGCGCCAGCTTCGGAATAACGAGGGAGACGCCGCCCGCAACGTCGATGGCTCCATAGCCGAAATACGCCGCTATCTGGATATGGGGCTGGACGGGTTCTTCACCGATGATCCCGCCATCGGCCGCAAGGCTGTGGACCGTATCTGAACCCTGAACACCTGTTCCGCCACCAAGGCCACGGAAAGCATCTTTGCTCCGTGGCCTTTTTTGTAGCGCAGGCCACCCTTCACTTACAGTCAGGATGCTGGACCGATCTGGCGCTATATGCCCAGAATGTCATCGGTCGTTATGTTTTCCTTCAGGCCGGGATGGATTTCTGACGTGGATTTTTCCAAAGTTCCTGCGCAGACCATGCAGAAGTAAACGTGGCCCCGGCTTGTTGGCACAGCGATGCGAGGGCCCGTACCCTGCCCCCTTTCTTTTTACTTTCAAAACGAGATGGAAATGGCTGAAACTGCCCCGCAAGGATGAAAGAAAAAGGGCGGACGGTGGTAAAAGCATGGGCATAATCAGAAAAACAGGTCATCGCATTTCCCTGAAACAGATTGCCTCGGGCTTTGGTGCGGCGGTGTTTCTTTTTGCTCTCCCCGTAATGTGTCTGGCTGAGCCAAATATGGCCGCCACATTGATGCAGGATAGTCCGCTTTTGATGAAAAAAGCGGGCATACCGGGGCTTTCCATTGCTGTCATTCACAATAACGCAATTCAATGGACGCATGAATTTGGCGTTGCAGACAAAGAGAAAAACACGCCCGTAACGGCTCAGACGCTTTTTAGCGCAGCTTCTCTCAGCAAGCCTGTTTTTGCCTATATTGTTCTGCAACTGAGTGATGAAGGAAAAATTGATCTTGATACGCCCCTGTTTCAGTACTGGCCGAACGAAATTACGGATGACCCAAGGCTGAAATCCATCACGGCGCGTATTGTGCTCAGCCACAGGACTGGCTTTCCTGACTGGCGACCCCATGGTGGACAACTGAAAATCCATTTCCAGCCCGGCGAGCGGTTCAGCTACTCTGGTGAAGGATATGTGTATCTTCAGAAAGTTATCGAATATATTGAGAAAAAACCATTAGCGGATAGTGCTCAGGACCGTGTCTTCGGGCCATTGCAGATGGTCCATTCCACGTTCTTCTCCCACACTGTTCCTGAAACGGCCAAAGGATATGATGACACCGGCGCGCCGCATGATCCTTTTGAAAGCACAGGCAATGCGGCCTATAGTCTCCAGACAACAGCCGAGGACTACGCGCTTTTTCTAAAGGCCGTTCTTGATGGAAAAGGATTGAAGCCAGCCACTTTGCGGATGATGGAAAGTCCCCAAAGCACGCTCACCATGCTCTGCACCTACTGCACGGATCAACCGCCAGCACCACCCTCCTCCACGCTATTCTGGGGGCTGGGTTGGGGGATAGAGCGTATAGGCGGTCACTCCTATCTCTGGCATTGGGGAGACAACATTTTTTACAAGGCGTTTGTCGCCATGGACCTGCAACATCATGATGCCATGGTGTATTTTACCAATAGCCAGAACGGGTTGGCCATTGCGCCCTCATTACTCAAGGAAACACTTGGCATAAACCCGCTTTCCCTGAAATGGCTTGGCTACACAATGCTTACGCCTTAGACGCAGCCCCTTGTATGTGAGAGCCCAATTCTCTTTCCGACAGCATGATAAGCCGGAAAGAGAATGCTGCGCACCCCGCCCTTTGATGTTTAGGGCAAACCCAAAAGGACCACATCTCTCCCCGGATATGTGTCTCTTCCGGTTGTTGGGTGAGACGGATTTCACACAAGCTCACCTCGGCCCAAAAAGCATCGATCAAACGCTCGCTGTGAAAAATCGAAACACTCTGCGTCGAACGGGGAAGCCGAACTGACAATCGCGCGGGGGCTCGAAGTAAGGGAATGGCTGACTGACTTCGGGATCATTGAAAATGATGATGTCTGGAGAGCAAGGCGACCGTGAGGAAGTAGAGAGCATAATGTGCCGTCGCACAACGCAACGACCTCGGGAGAGTGCGGACCATTCCGGGTTGATGCGGTTCTGCCCCCGCCCATAACGTTGACGCTGAGCCTCCCATGGCGGCAAGCAAGCTCACCGGGCGTCCTTATGCACTATCCGCTAGACGACGAAGCGCACGCTACCGATAGGCTGGATTTTTCAACGCCCTTTGCGCTTGCGACCAACGCCTGCAGTCCCTCCGCTCCTATGTAACCCTCCTGCACATAGAGAAAGCCCGCACGCCTTTGCCACACACGGATCATCAGATCATCAGAGCGTGAGAGCGTGAGAGCGTGAGAGCGTGAGAGCGTGAGAGCGTGAGGTAATCTGGTGATAGATTAAATTTTCAAAATATTACCGCCATAAAGGGCAGCGGTTTTTATCAACTCTGAAATAAAAACAGAATTGTTTCTTTTTCCTGTTCCCACCGCTGCGTTCTCCGCACTACACTCCGGCCGAGAGACACGCCTTATCCAATTAATATTATTCTGCTGCGCAAAGTTTCTACAGATTAATATTTACTCCTTCTGCCTTTTACCTAAGGCTTTTACTGCATGCCTTCTACCTTTTCCCGTATCACGACGCAGGCGCAGGCATTGCGTAAAAAGACAATGGAGCGGCTTTGTGGCGTTACGCTGCATGGCGATCTTCAGGAACGCTATGTGGACTGGAACCTCTCCCTGCCGCTGGGCAAGAAACGGGAAGAACGGCTGCGCATTATCCGTGACACAGGGGTTCTGTTCATCCATGTGCCCAAAAACGCGGGCAGCGCCATAACACAGGACCTGTACGGCTGCCGCATGCGGCATGAAAGTATCCGCTATTACCTTCGCCACGCACCGGATCTTGTTTACACCCTGCCCAGCTTTGCCTTGTGGAGAGACCCGGTGGAGCGTTTCCTCTCCGCCTATGATTTTATCCGCAATGGTGGCGGCAGCGAGATCAGGCTGCATCCGGATTTTGTAAAACACTACGCAGACTTAACCACCCTGGACCGGATGATTGAATTTGTGGCTGGAGCCTCCTCCATCTACAAACTTGATCATGTTCTACGCCCTCAGACTTGGTACCTGACTGACAGGCAAGGCAATTTTGCCATTCAGATGCTGTTTGACATGAAAGACATCAATCATCTGCATGCGTTTGTGCCGGGGCTGCGGCAGGGAAACGTGCGCAGGTTCAATACCACGCAGCGCTTTACCACCCAGATACCCCAGAGCCAGAAAGACAAAATCATTTCTTTATATAAGGATGATTACCAACTTCAGGCTTATATCAAACCTGTTCATGCCTATTCTGCCACAGCCCGGCCCGTACTCCCCACGCATAACGCAGCAGCACTTTCTGCAGACATAAAAAGCACCGGGGCGTTCGTGATCCCCACAGAACCGGCGCTTGCATTTTCTGCCGCTCTGTCAGCCAACACCATGGCCGCTCAAAGATAGAAGCAGCCACCGGCAACAGTGAAATCAAGGAGCCCGCCAGAGCCTCTAACGCGGGGGCGGCTCCTTCAACACCAGCGGCAGCCCGGCGGCAACAAACAGAACGCGCCCCACCTGTGCAGCGAGTGTCTGGTGCAGAAATCCGGCTTCATCCCGAAAGCGGCGGGCCAGTTTGTTTTCCGGCACAATACCCAATCCTACCTCATTCCCCACCAGAACGGTCGGGGCCTGACGTTCGGCCAGAGCAGCCAGCAGGTTTTGGGTGGCTGCCGGAATATCGTGCTCTTCCAGCAGCAGGTTGGTCAGCCACAGGGTAAGACAATCCAGCAATAACGGCTGTTCTGCATGGGCACGCAGCACATGGGCCACATCCACCGGCTCCTCCACCGTTATCCAGCCCTCTGCCCGGCTGGTCCTGTGGTGGTCAATGCGGGCCTGCATCTCGGCATCAAACGCGCGGCCCGTGGCCAGATACACCCATGGCGCAGGCAGGGCGGTCACAAGTGCCTCCGCATGGCGGCTTTTGCCGGAACGCGCGCCGCCAAGAACCAGCGTGGCAGCCCCCATACCGCCAGCTTCAAACATCTGCTGCTCTGCCTGATCAGGCGCAGGAGAGGCGGAAGACCCATCCGGGCACGTCGTCTGGCTGGCCTCTGGCATGCCGGGGTCCGTCTTGAGCCTGAACGTGTTCATGCGCTATCCGCTTTCTGCTTCCGTTTGCATGGGCGCGTATAACAGCACACAGTGAGGCCATGCCACCACTCTCCCCTTTCTCCACACCACACGGCCTGTTCTCCAGCATGACGGACCTGCACGCCGCCTGCCAGCAATTGCCCACGCCGGATACCGCCTGCCAGCAGGCCATTGCCACGCGGGAAGCAACCCTGACCAAACCGGCCGGCAGCCTTGGCCAGCTTGAGGGCCTTACCGCATGGCTGGGCGGCTGGCAGCAGCGCAGAACGCCCCGGCTTGAAAATATTCTGGTGCTGGTGTTCGCGGGCAACCATGGCGTGGTAACGCAAGGGGTCTCGCCATGGCCGCCGGAAGTGACAACGCAGATGGTGCACAACTTCCGCCAGGGTGGCGCGGCCATCAACCAGCTTGCACGGCAGGCACAGGCAGAACTGCGTGTTGTGCCGGTGCATGATCTGGCCCCCACGGCAGATTTCACCACCGGCCCCGCCATGACGGAGATGGATTTTCTGAAGGCCGTGCAGACCGGCTACAACGCTGTGCCCGAGGAATGCGATCTGCTGTGCCTAGGCGAGATGGGCATTGGCAACACCACCGCAGCCGCAGCCCTTGCCGCAGCCCTGTTTGGTGGAGACGCCATGCTGTGGGCCGGACGGGGCACGGGGCTGGATGATGCAGGCGTGCGGCACAAGGCCCGCGTGATTGAAACCGCGCTGACCCATAACGCCGCCCTGCTGGGTGACCCGCTTGAAACCGCCCGCGCACTGGGCGGGTATGAACTGGCAGCCCTGCTGGGGGCCACGCTGGCAGCCCGCCACAAAAACGTGCCGGTCATGCTGGATGGGTATGTGTGCACCGCCGCCGTGGCACCTCTGGCCCGGCTGGCCGAGCACGGCTTGGCCCATACATGGCTCTCCCATTGCTCGGCAGAGACAGGGCACGCCCGGCTGGCACGGGCGGTAAGGCTGCGCCCGCTGCTTGATCTGGACCTGAGACTGGGCGAGGCCTCCGGTGCGGCGCTGGCGGTGCCCATTGTGCGGGCGGCGCTGGCCTGCCACACGGGCATGGCCACGTTCGCGCAGGCGGCGGTCTCCGAGCGCGCATGACCCGCACCAGCCCCTTTGCCGAGAGCCTGTTCAGCCGTATCCGGCTGGATCTGGCCTGCGGCATCGGGCTGCTGACACGCCTGCCCATCAACGGGTTGCTCAGCGCCCGCCAGCGCGCCCAAAGCGGACCATGGCCGCTGGCCCGTTCCCTGTGGTGCTGGCCACTGGTGGGTGGTGCGGTGGGCGCGTTCACCGGCAGCATGGCATGGGGGCTGGAAGCCATGCATGTGGCCGCCCTGCCCGCCGCTGGGCTGGCGCTGGCGGCACAGAGCGCCCTGACCGGCGCGTTTCATGAAGATGGTCTGGCCGACATGGCGGACAGCTACGGCACGCACGCACGAGAACGCAAACTGGAGATCATGCGGGACAGCCGCATTGGCAGTTATGGCGTTCTGGCCCTGTGCCTGAGCCTGTTGGTGCGTGCCGGAGCCATTGCGGCCTTACCCGCCCCGGCCCTTGTTGGCGGGCTGGCGCTTGCCGGTTTGCTCAGCCGGGCCACACTGCTCTGGCTGCCACGTTTACTCCCCCCCGCGCGGCCCGATGGGCTGGCGCGATCCCTCTCGCCGCTGCCCCGTGGTGCTTTTGCCGTGGCACAGAGCTTTGCTTTTCTGCTCGCAGCCCTGCTGATGACAGTCCTGATAAACGGCACCTCACAGCAGCCGGTGCCGCCGGAAAACCAGCCTCTTTTCTGGCGATTGGCACCAGCGCTGGGTCTTGTCATCAGCGCGGCGGGGCTCTCTGGCTGGCTGGTTGCGCGTTCCGCCCGCAAGCATCTGGCAGGCTATACGGGTGATGTGCTGGGGGCGGCCGCCACTGTGGCAGACTGTCTGGTTCTGGCTGCCCTGACTATCCTATTCCACAATTGACACTCCCCTCCGCGCCGTTCACCATAGGGTATTAGTTTTGGGGAAGCCGGTGAGACTCCGGCACGGTCGCGCCACTGTAACCCGTTTGGTCAGCCTCAGGCTGATCAGGCTGGAAGTCAGACCTCCGAAACAGTCTGTTTTCCACCGCGGAACGCGTTTTTACCAGCGGAGCCTGATCCTTATGCCTCACCCCACTTCTCATACCCGTGCACGCGCAATTGCCCTTCCGGCTCCGGTTGCCATTCCGGTTCAGGCCCTGCTGCCATGGGCCGTGTTCGGGCTGGTTCTGTCTGTTGTGCTGCTGTATTTTGTTGGGGCGGAACAGGGTGCCATCTCCCTGATCTCCGGGCAGGAAGTGCATGAATTTGTGCATGATGGGCGGCATCTGCTCGGCTTTCCCTGCCACTAAGCCGCATTTTTTCCATTCATGATCGCTGGACGATTACTGGGCCGTGGCATGCTGGCTGGCTGCGCGGCCGCAGCGCTTGCCTTTCTGTTCGCCCGCATTTTTGGCGAGCCACAGGTTGCCCTCGCCATTGCGTTTGAAGCCTCCCGCCACGCGGCGGAAGCCACCCATCATGCTGCGGAGCCGGAACTGGTCAGCCGCACAGTGCAGGCCAGCTACGGGCTGCTGACGGCTGTTGTGCTGTATGGCACCGGCTTTGGCGGTCTGTTTGCACTGGTGTTTGCCTATGCCTACGGGCGGCTGAATCTGTGGTCTCCTCGCGCGCTGGCACTACTGCTGGCCGGGGCCGGATTCCTGACCGTGGTGCTGGTGCCAGACCTGAAATACCCGCCCAATCCGCCCGCCGTAGGGGTGCACGCCACGCTGGCGTTCCGCACCGCCACCTACTTTGCCATGATCGGCCTTTCCATTTCCGTGGCCGCTATCGCCACACTGATTGGCCAGAAAATCACGCAGACGCGCGGCGCATGGACCGGCACCCTCTGCGGAGCAGGGCTGTTTATCGCGCTGATTGCACTGGTGCAGTTTGGCCTGCCCGATGTGAATGAAGTGCCCGATGGCTTTCCTGCTGTTGTGCTCTGGCGCTTTCGGGAAGCCTCCATCGGTATGCAGCTTGTGCTGTGGGGCACCATGGGCCTGCTGTTTGGCGCACTGGCCACCCCCGTTCTGGCGGATCGCACCGCCCCGTCCCGCCGGTAACCTTTTATTCGGCTCAGGGCTCAGGGCTCAGGGCTCAGGGCTCAGGGCTCAGGGCTCAGGGCTCAGGGCTCAGGGCTCAGCTTCCTGAAAAATCCTTGGGATGCAAGATGACTTTCTCATCTGCGCCCCGGTTCAGTTTTCCCCACCAAGCGGTGCGCCCATCATTCTTAATCGCCAGTCTCCGCCCTGCCGGGTGAACAGGCTGAGGGTAGCGGGGGCGCAATCCAGCTTTTGCGGCAGGGCACTGTTACCGCCCAGAACATGCACAGCCATGGCCCGCACCACGGCGGGGCGCGCCAGAAACAGGGCCGTGCCGTGCAGATCTGCCCCCTCCGCCCACGCGCCAATGCGGGCCTGAAACTGGCGTGCACTTTCACCCCCCGGCGGTGCGAAATCAGCATCTTGCAGAAGTGCAGCCAGTTTTTCCGCCGCAATATCCCGTAGGGCCTGCCCGTGCCATGCACCATAGGCGCGATCGCACAAGGCTGGCACACACTGCACCGCCAGAGGCACACCCTCTGGCGAGATAAGAACCGGCACATCAACATCGTCCGCCACCAGCACGACGGATGGCCGCACCGCGCCCGTGCCCCATTGCGCCAGAAAAGACGTAAGGCTGGGGCCGTGACGGAAAAACCCACGCTCATGCCGCGCCGGAAGGCTGCCCTGCCGCACCGCCTGCGGCAGATACGCTACCACGCCATAAAGCCGGAGCGGCGTGGAAGACCGTGCTGATGTGGGTGCGCTGGCGCTCATTTTTGCGGGTCACGCCAGGCACGCAGAGCGTCTTCCAACCGGCGCCAGGCATCATCGGTGCCCGGCAGACCAATGCGCAGGCGGCCCGGTTGATCGGGGAAGATGCGGGTGACAATGCCGTGCTGGCATAAATGCCGCCACAAAGCCGGAGCCTGCGGAAGTGTGACCAGCGTGAACAGACTGGCCTGCCCGAAACACGCCAACCCGGCCTGCCGCAACAGTGTGGTCAGGCGGGTATGGGCATGCTCCGCCTGCTGGCGGCCGTGGCTCAACCATGCCGTATCACGCAACGCCTGCCGCCCGGCGGCCAGCCCCACGCACCCCACCGGCCAACTGCCCAGCACGGCCCGCGCCTGCGCCGCCAAAACCGGCTCCGCCAACAGAAAGCCCAGCCGCACACCGGGCAGCCCATACGTCTTGCCAAAGGAGCGCAATACCACCAGCGCGGGGTGCGGCAGCAAGGGGGCAACTGTCTGGGTGCCAAAATCGGCAAAGGCTTCATCCACCACCAGCAGACTGCCATGCTGCGCGCACTGATCCGCCAGTAGCCGCAATTGCGCCGCAGGTATCTCCCGCCCATCCGGATTATTGGGGTTGCACACCACGCACACCGTACCGGGCTGGGTTGCGGCTTCATGCAGATGCTCCGGCGCATCCACCTGCGTCACCGCTATACCCTGCCCCTGCCACGCCAGCCGGTGGCCGGAATAGGTTGGCCCCAGCAGGCACACGCGCTGCGCGGGCAGCACAAACGGCAGCAGGGCTATCAGACTCTGGCTACCGGCACCGCTTACAACCATCGCGGCATCCGCCACACCATAGGCCTGTGCGGCGGCGGCGCGCAGATCGGCTTCCTCATCCTCTTCGGGCAGACGGGTGAAGGCAGCAGCTTCCGGCACCGCAAGCGGATAGGCAAACGGGCTGATACCGGTTGAAAGATCAAAAAAAGGCCGGGGCGCGGTGGGAAAATGCTGCATCACTGCCCGCACCTGCCCCCCATGGGCGGGGATATCGGGCAGGCTATCGCTCTGCGGGGCTGCCGCATAATCCGGAAGACCGTCTCGCGCTGCTGAACCTGTTGAACTGACCGCACCTTTTGGGTCTGTCTGCGGCATACCGTCACCCTTTGCGCCTGCCTGCGGAAGAACGGTAGCCCCTACCATGCCAGACACAGCGGAACCAACACGGGGACACTCCGTTGGCAGGAGCATCGGGACTGCCGCACAAAGCCCGATGGAGAGAATACTGCTGGCAAGGCGGGTGTGCCAGGCTGTAGCAATGCGGCATATGTGTTACCACCTTGCGCCATGGGCTGGCCGCGTGTGCGTCCGCTCTCCCGTTCTGGCGGCTGGTATGAGTGT
The DNA here is from genome assembly GCF_001499615.1 of Acetobacter senegalensis. Classification (NCBI taxonomy): domain Bacteria; kingdom Pseudomonadati; phylum Pseudomonadota; class Alphaproteobacteria; order Acetobacterales; family Acetobacteraceae; genus Acetobacter; species Acetobacter senegalensis. The sequence goes on from NZ_LN606600.1 coordinate 831,468, forward strand.
TCCTGCTCGTCCGGCCTGAGTTGTGAGCCTCCTGCCCGCATGCTGTTCTTTCCTCTCGTCACCACTCTGCCTGTGGCCGCACTGGCCGCTATACTGGAAAGCCTATGGGGCTACCCGGCCGTTCTGCTGGGGGCCATCGGGCATCCTGTCATGTGGATTGGCACGTTGATAGACAGGCTGGACACGGCCCTCAACCTGCCTGAATACTCCGAGCGCAAACGCCGCTGGATGGGGATACTGGCGCTGGTGGTGATTGTGCTGGTGCCGCTTACTGTTGTCAGCCTTGTGCTTCAGATCGGGTATGCGGTGTTGCCGCCCCCTGTCATGATTGTGGTGCAGGGTGTTCTGACCACAGCGCTGGTGGCGCAGAAATCTCTCTGGACACATGTGCGGGCTGTTGGCACAGCCCTGCGGCGTGAAGGGCTGGCGGCAGGACGGCAGGCTGTGGCGCAGATTGTGGGGCGTGACACCCGCGTGCTGGATGAAGCCGACGTGGTGCGGGCCGCGCTGGAAAGTCTGGCCGAAAATTTTTCAGATGGTGTGGTGGCGCCGCTGGTATGGGCCGCGCTGTTCGGGCTGCCGGGGGCTGTTTTTTATAAAGCCGTCAACACGGCGGACAGCATGATCGGCCACCTTACCCCACGCCATGCCGCCTTTGGCATGGCCGCCGCCACAGTGGATGACATGATCAACCTGCCTGCCTCCCGCCTTGCGGCCCTGTGCCTGATCTGGGCCGCCCCGGCGGAACGGCGCGCGCAGGCCAGAGCCGCCGTGCGGCGGGATGCACCGGGCCACCGCTCCCCCAACGCAGGCTGGCCGGAAGCCGCCATGGCCGGTGCGCTCGGCTTGCGGCTGGCTGGCCCCCGCCAGTATGGCGGCACACGGGTGGATGATGTGTGGATGGGCGATGGCACCCCCAACGCCACGGTGGATGATCTGGACCGCGGGCTGGTGCTTTACAGACGGGCGTGTGCCCTGCTGAGCGTGCTCTTGCTGGCAGCCGCCGTACTCTCCATGATTGCGCTATGACCACACACGCTTCTGAGACACCATCCCTCTTCACCCCCCTGTTCCGCACCCAGCTTGATCAGCTTTTTACATGGCGGCGGGACGTGCGCCATTTCCGCACAGACCCCGTTCCAGACGCCGTGCTGGACCACCTGCTGCACACCGCCTGCCTTTCTCCCTCCGTCGGCCTCAGCGAGCCATGGCGTTTTGTGCGCGTGGAACACGCAGACCGCCGCGCCGCCATCCGCGCGAATTTTGCCCGGTGCAATACACAGGCCCTTTCCGGCCACGGCGGGGAAGATGCCCAACGTTACGCTACCCTCAAGCTGGCGGGGCTGGATGATGCACCGCACCAGATTGCCGTGTTCTGTGATACCGCCCCGGAACAGGGGCGCGGGCTGGGCCGGGGCACCATGCCGGAAACCACGGTGTGGTCTGCCGTCATGGCCATTCATACGTTCTGGCTGGCCGCCACGGCACAGGGCATTGGGGTGGGGTGGGTTTCCATCCTGAACCCGCAGCAGGCCGCCAGCACCCTGTGCGTCAACCCCAACTGGCAGTTTCTGGCCTATCTGTGTGTGGGCTATCCGCAGGAACAGGCGGATACGCCAGAACTGGAACGCAAAGGCTGGGAACAGCGCAACCCCGCCCGCAGACAATGGATCATGCGGTAAACATCGGGCTTATCCTGCAAGAAGACATTTGAAAATCTCTTGCCCGGATGAAGAAATTTTCGCCTTTTTCCCGCATTCTGTGAGAGTGTTCCGTAGCACCATGGTGGGCGATTGAAGGATCGTTCAGGTCCGCCTGTCGCGCTTTTTTCTGTGCGACGCTGCGCGTCTTTCTGGGAGGATGATTGCCATGGGTGCCCTCCCATGGTGGAGCATCCCCTTTCCGGTTCGCCGCGTCTGGCCGCTCACCGTCCCAGCCAGCCTTCGCGTGCTGGCTTTTTGCGCACCCTCTCCGTTCAGGTTTTTGAGGGTACGGTCTGCCCTTCCCCATTTTCTGACAGATGTGTCATTTTTTTCTGTCAAAACCGGAACGTATGGGGTAACATTACAAAAAGTGAAGGGAAACGTGCTTGCCACGGTGTGTTGCCACAAACGCAACCGCATTTCCTTCTTAAATAAAACTTTAATATCTGTTGTGTGGGCAATATTTTTTAGAAAAACCGATAGATAGGGGCTAGATGTCTTTTTTGTTATAATTACCGTTTTGTAATCATTGATTCAGATCAATGTCTCTGCCCGCCAAACACCGTCAGACAGACCTCACTCTCTTTTGCAAGAGTACATTCCCGAAGGATCAGGCGTGACCTCTGCCGTTTCACAAAACAGGACTAGCAAGAAAAAGCTGGAAACCCGGTTGCTGATTGGCACTGCCATTTTCTGCATGTTTAACAAACCCGTTCTGGGCTGGGCGGATGATGCACAGGAACTGGCGGCCATCAAGGCACAGATGCGCAGGCTGGCCGCACAGGTGGAGGCCATAGAACAGCGTCAGGCCCACAAGCAGGGCCTCCCCAAAACACGCACTGCCTCCACCCGTGCGGGGCATGTGGGTTCCACCAACACCATAACGGCGCGCAATGGCGGGTTTACGGCTCAACCGCAGGGCCTTTCCTCCGGGCCGGTTGATCCGTCCATCCGGTTTTCGCCAGATATGGCGCCCCCGCGCACGGCAACAGCCGGGCTTCCGTTCAAATCCCAGACCGCAGGCGGTGGCCCGCTGGGGTTTCAATGGATGCCTGAAGCGGATGATCCGCAAAAGACCAGTTCCAATATTGATCTTTCTTCATCAAGCCCGCAGGCCATTACCCAGACGGCGGTGGATACACTGCCGCCCATTTTCAGCATTGGCGGCATTTCCGTGCGCCTTGGTGGGTTTGTTGAACTCTCCAACATCTGGCGCAGTTCCAACATGAGCAGCGGCCCCGCCACGGCATGGGGCAATTTTCCGTACGCCAACAGCCCCAACCACGGGCTGGATGAAGAACGGCTTTCGGCACAGCTCAGCCGTATGTCCGTGCTGATGGAGGCCAATCCTTCCAAATCCGTGCGGCTTCAGGCTTATGTGGAAAGTGACTTCGCGGGCGCTGCGGGCACCAGTAACAGCGTGCAGATCAGCGGGTACACCCCCCGCATGCGGCAGGGCTACTTCACCTTTACGGAAAAAGACTGGGGCTTTCATCTGCTGATGGGTCAGGCCTGGAGCCTTGCCACCAACTACGCCAAGGGTATTCTGCCCCGGCAGGAACAGCTTCCCGCCGTAACGGACAACAACCAGATTCCGGGTATCAGCTTTACCCGTGTGCCGCAGATCCGCATTGGCAAGGACTGGAACCAGAAATACTGGCTGGGCCTTTCCATTGAAGACCCACAGGCAACTGTCGGGTTCTCCTCCTCCATTGCGTCGGGTGATACGTTGCCAGCCGCTTACGGGCAGGCCCATGGCGCACGGGTATATTATTCCAACGCGGGTGGCGTTCTGCTCAATTCCGCCACGCAATATACCGACAACCCGGTGCCTGACATTATTGTGAAAGGGGCGGCGGATACCTCCTTCGGGCATTATGAAGTGTTCGGGCTGGCGCGCTGGTTCCGGTCTCTTTCTGTGGCGCCCGGTGCCTCCACCACCAAGAAACACACCACTTTTGGCGGCGGTGTTGGCGCAGGCATGACCATGCCGCTGGGTACCAAAAAACTGCAACTGGCAGGCAATGTTCTGGCCGGGGATGGCATTGGCCGCTACGGCCCAACCCTGCTGCCAGACACCACCTTCAATGGCCGTGGCCAGCTTTCCCCCGTGCCGGAAATGATGGGTTCTCTGGGGTTGATCGGGCATCCTACCTCCTCCGTGCTGCTCTATACCTATGGCGGTGTGGAAACGGCAGGACGCAAGCGGTACATGGGGGCTGATGGCCACCAGTATGGCTATGGCGTGACAGATCTGGATCTGGGTGGGTGCGATATTGAATTTGGCACCTGTAACGCCCAGACGCGCACCCTCGCATCCCTGACCGCAGGGGGATGGTGGCACTTCATGCAGGGCCACTACGGCAGTGTAATGGCTGGCCTGCAATATACCTATATTCGGAAATTTGCCTTCCGGGGCAATGATGGTGCCGGAAACAGTGTTTACCCCACAACAGAGGGCAACACGGTTTACGTTACCTTCCGGTATCTTCCGTTCCAGTAAGTGGGATCTCACGATCATCCACCAAGGAGAAAGAAAAACATGTCTTATACTGTAGGCACCTATCTTGCCGAACGTCTCTCCCAGATCGGGCTCAAACACCACTTTGCCGTAGCGGGTGATTACAACCTTGTGCTGCTTGACCAGCTTCTGATGAACAAGGATTGTGAACAGGTTTACTGCTGTAACGAACTGAACTGCGGTTTCTCCGCAGAAGGCTATGCCCGTGCAAACGGCGCAGGTGCCGCGGTTGTCACCTTCAACGTTGGCGCGTTTTCCGCACTGAACGCCATTGGTGGCGCAAATGCTGAAAACCTGCCGGTTATTCTGATTTCTGGCGCACCGAACTCGAACGATCACGGCAGCGGCCACATTCTGCACCACACCATTGGCGTGCCGCATTATGGCTACCAGTTGGAAATTGCAGAAAAGCTGACCTGTGCTGCTGTTTCCATCACCTCAGCCGAAGATGCGCCGGAAAAGATCGACCACGCCATCCGCACAGCACTGCGTGAAAAGAAACCGGCTTACATTGAAATTGCCTGCAACATTTCCGCGCAGCCCTGCGCCGCCCCCGGCCCCATCAGTGCCGTGCTGGATGAGCGTCCGTCCAACAAGGACACGCTGGATGCCGCCGTGGCAGCCGTGGCAGCCTTCATTGAAAAGCATGAAAAACCCGCCATCCTGATCGGCAGCCGCCTGCGCGCCGCCGGTGCGGAAGAAGCCGCCATCAAACTGGCGGATGCTCTGGGGTGCGTTGTTGCCACCATGGCCGCGGCCAAAAGCTTCTTCCCTGAAGATCACCCCGGTTATGTGGGCACCTACTGGGGCAGCGCCTCCACCCCCGGCGTGAATGAAATCTTCAACTGGACAGACAGCATTATCGCTCTGGCCCCCATCTTCAATGATTACTCCACTGAAGGCTGGACCGCATGGCCCAAAGGCCCGAACGTGGCGGTGCTGGACAAGAACATTACCAAACTGCACGGCTATTCCTTTGACAACATCCACCTGAAGGAACTGCTGGAAGCGCTGGCCGAGCACTTCAAGAACAAGCCGAAGAAAGATTCCACGCTGGTTCAGTACAAGCGTGTTCACAACGGCACCATTACGGAAACCGTTGGCAGCGGCGATGACAAACTGACCCGCGCTGATATCCAGCACGCCCTGCAGGGTATTGTCACGCCTGACACCACCATTGTTGGTGAAACCGGGGATTCCTGGTTCAACGTGGTGCGCACCAAACTGCCGCGCGGTGCCCGTGTGGAATTTGAAATGCAGTGGGGGCACATTGGCTGGTCCGTTCCCGCAGCGTTTGGTTACGCCGTGGGTGCACCGGAACGCCGCACCATTCTGATGGTGGGTGATGGCTCCTTCCAGCTGACCGCGCAGGAAGTGGCACAGATGATCCGCCGCAAGCTGCCGGTGATCATCTTCCTGATCAACAACGCCGGGTACACCATTGAAGTTGAAATTCATGATGGCCCGTACAACAACATCAAGAACTGGGACTACGCTGGCATTATCAGCGCGTTCAATGCGGAAGATGGCAAAGGCAAGGGTCTGCGCGCCACCACGGCGGGTGAACTGGCTGATGCCGTAAAAGTGGCGCTGGACAACAAGGAAGGCCCCACCCTGATTGAATGCGTGATCCCGCGTGATGACTGCACGCCGGAACTGATTTCCTGGGGCCGCCACGTGGCCGCAGCAAACGGCCGTCCGCCTGCAAAATAACTTAACCGGCTGTGCCCATGCTCCCGCCTCTGGTGGGGCATGGGGGCATCCCCGCTGAAATACCGGAATTTTTCATGTCGGCTTCCAAAACGCCCAACACCACGCCGTTGCCGAACAGTGCGCAGGCTGGCCAGCCGCAAAAAATACAGCCGCTTTATGTGCTGGCGTGGTTTTTGTGTGCGTTATTCTACTTCTATCAATACGCCATCCGCTCTGCCCCCGGCATTATGCAGGATGAGCTGACACAGGCCTGGGGCAACAGCCATCTGGGGTTGATGATTGCCTCCTATTACATTGTGTACGCACTGGCCGCGCTGGCCGTGGGTGTGCTGCTTGACCGTTATGGCGCGCACGCCACCATGCCGGTTGGAATTGCCATTACCAGTGTTGGCTGCCTTATCTTTGCGCAGGGCAGTGTGGCCGCAGGCATTGGTGGCTATGTCATTCAGGCGCTGGGGGCCATCTGCGCGTTTGTTGGGTCATCCTACGTGGCGGCGCGTTATCTGCCTGCCCGCACGCTGGCGCTGTTTGTGGGGCTTACGCAGTGCCTTGGCATGGCGGGGGCGGCTTTCGGGTCCAAACCCACCCGTATTCTGATTGACCCCAACGGCTCCTTTCATATTCCATGGCAGACAGTCTGGCTGGGCTTTGGCGTGATTGGCGTGTGTCTGGCCATTGCCACATGGTTTGTCATGCCGCGCGATTCAGGTGATAGCGCCGCCCACCACGGCCATCTTTCCGCTGCCAACCTGCTCAAGCCGTTCCGCATCATCTTCAGCAATCCGCAAAGCTGGTTTGCCGGGATTATTGGCGGCCTGCTGTTTGTGCCCACCACCATTGGCGCACTGGGCTGGGGCGCTTCCATGCTCAACAAAGGTGAGCATGTGACCATGGCTTTTGCCGCATCTGATGTGTCCATGGTGCCCATTGGCTGGGTGATTGGCTGCCCGCTGCTTGGCTGGATTTCTGACAAGATCGGCCGCCGTAAGCCCGTGCTGATTGTTGGCGCGCTGGTGCTGCTGGCTGCATCCCTCTGCGCGCTATATGTGCCGGTTGGTGTTCTGCCCCGCTATTCCGTGGCGCTGGTCATGGGCATTGCCTCCGGGGCCGCCATGATCCCGTTCTCCTCCATGAAGGAAGTGAACCCGCCGGAAGTCAAAGGCACGGCTGCGGGCGTCATGAACTTTCTGGTGTTCGGCACAACAGGCGTTATGTCTCCGCTGGTGTCCGCCCTGATGTCTGGCGGCGATACGGACAGCATGACCCTGTTCCACCGCGCCTTCCTGCCGCTGGTGGTCGGGATTGTGATTGCTATTCTGCTCTCCTTCCGCCTGCAGGAAACCGGCTGGAAAGTACAGAAACAAGGCTAACGTTCTTTTTCTAAAGCCCGCTTCAAAAACGGGCACCTTTCCACAGGCACGGACCATCCGGGGCAGCCCTCCGCCCCGATGGTTCCGTGCCTGTTTTTGTTTGTAGGGCCGCCCTCTGCTCCCTCATCCTTTTGAAGCCGCCAGCCCCAGCCCGGACAAACTGGCCCCGCGCGAAAGCATGAAACCTGAGCCGAACGCGGACGACAGGCACAGCCCGCCATCACACCGTTAGCGGTCGAGCCTCGCACCCCATTCGCGCCTCAGCGAAATGGCATTTTGGCAGACAGGGAGACAGTTCTTTCAACAGGACAGACCTGATGCTCTCCGCCCTGCCGGTGCACAGTGCCTCCCTCTCCGCCAGTGCCTTATATCAGCGTGCGTTTGCTGAAATTTATCGTCGCTTTTCAGCTTCACATGCGAATGTGCCCACTTCGTTTCAGGCCAGCAAGGCAACACGTATTCAGGCAAGCACAGGTTGCGTCTTACGGAATGAAGCGTTCCGCCCGCAGGCGTTCAAACACATCAAAGAAAGACGCAGGGGTGGCCTGATAACGGGTGAAACCGGCCAGGCGGCTTTTGGTCATATCCGTTACACATTCCACAGGGCGGCCCAGATCGGCATCCGTGTGCCAGGCAGAGGCAAGACGGGCCAGATCAGGTTCGCGCAGCGTGTATCTGGCGCTGATCTCTGCCCAGGTTGCGGCCTCGCCAGCCATGCGGGGTTCAAGTGGCGTTGTTTCCGTGGGCATTGGGGCGGCTTCGATGCCGAACCATGCCGCAATCTGAGGCCAGAGCCATTTCCAGCGGAACACATCCCCGTTGACCACATTGAAAGCCTCATTCCGTCCGGCGGCGGATGTTGCGGCCCACAGCAGATGCGCGGAAAGCTGGCGCGCATCCGTTACATCAGTCAGACCATGCCACTGCACGGCAGAACCGGGAAACACGAACGGGCGGCCTGCCTCCCGGCAGAGCGTGGCATACACAGCAAGCGTGCTAGCCATGTTCATCACATTGCCAATGGCGTAGCCAATCACGGTATGGGGGCGATGCACGCTCCATGTAAAACCGTGTTTTTCTGCGGCCTGATACAGTTCATCTTCCTGCGTGTAATAAAAATTTTCCACATCCAGCCGGGGCATGGATTCACGGAAAGGCGTTTCTGGCGCTGCCCCTTTGGCATAGGCTTCAAACGGGCCAAGGTAGTGTTTAAGGCCGGTTACAAGGGCAGCATGGGCAATGTCCGCTGGTGCTGGCAGGGCGTCAAACACGTTGCGCACCATGGCCGCGTTGGCAATGCAGTTTTCACGCTCCGTAGCGCGGCGTGTCCATGTGCAGAAAAACACGTGGGTTGGCCGCACGTCCGCCAGAGCGGTGCGCAGGGCCTCCACGTTCAGCAGATCCGCCGTCACGGGCAGACTGCCGCCGTCCTGCCGAGGGGTGCGGGCCAGACCGTGAACCACCCATCCTTCCGCCAGCAGACGGTTGGTCAGCGCCTGCCCGATGATACCGGTTGAACCGACCACAAGAGCACGTTGTGCCATATTGGTTTTTCCCTATTGCAACACTCAGAATACCCGCGCCAGCCAATGCCGGCACGCCGGGCCTGAACAAAGAATGGCGGCTTGCCTCTGATCTCACAATACGGCACTCTTTTGTGCCCCGGATACCAAAAGGTTCCCACACCGCCATGCCAGAACTTCCCGCCGCCTACCGCACCGCCCCGTTTGACGAGCACTGCGCCCCGCGCCGCCTGTTGCGGCTGTTCAACGGCAAATGGACCACCATGGTGTTGCATACGCTGCATCTGCTGGGTGGCTCCTCCCGCCCCGGCCACCTGCTACGCAGTATCCCCGATCTTTCCAAAAAGATGATGACGCAAACCCTGCGCGAGCTTGAACAGGCGGGCCTCATAGCCCGCACGGTGCAGCAGATCATGCCGCCCGTTGTGGAATACAGCCTGACAGAAATGGGTCAGAAATTCATTGAACCCATCGAAATGCTTTACCACTGGGGCATAGAACATGCTGACCTTCTGGACCGCGTGACCGCAGCCCAACATGCCGCAAAAGCCGCTATGAAAGATCAGCCGGAAAGCATTACGGAAGAGTTTTGAGGGGGAAAGAACGCGGCGGCTTACAGGCTCAGCACGTAGAACAACAGAGCGGCCAGAATAATGGTAACCGGCAGCGTGGCCAGCCATGCCAGCACAATGCGGCTCACCATGCTGCGCTGCACCCCACTGCCGGAGCCGAGCATGCTGCCCGCAATCCCTGCGGTAACAATATGCGTGGTGCTGACCGGCAACCCCGTATAACCGGCGGTAAGAATAAGCCCCGCCCCCACCAGTTCAGCCGAGGCCCCTTGGGCTGGGGTCAGGTGTGTGCGGCCAATTTTTTCGCCCAGTGTGCGCACAATCCGCTGGTAGCCAATCATGGTGCCAAGGCTTAGGCAGGCCGCGCTCAGCAGACGCACCCACCATGGGGCAAATTCCACCACCGGCTTCAACTCCGCCTGCAGGGCTTTGGCCGTCGCCTTGACTGACGCAGGCACAGCGGCCTGATGCGTCACCTTCTTCAGCCCCGCCACAACCTGAAACACATCTCCCCGCTGCACTACGGGAGACATATCGGCCGCACCGCCAAGAACAGCCTGTTGCTGCGTGGTTCCCTGCGTGCCGATTACTTCCATTTGTGAGTCTGCGGGGGCATTTTTGCCTGTCTGATCTGCACCGTTCGGTAGGGGTGCTGGCGCATCCATCCTCTGGCCTGCTGCGGCTTCACTCTGGGCGCGCAGGCGGGCGGCAGCGGCCAGAGCATCCGCACGCAGGCCGTCATGGTCATACTGGTCCAGAATCTGCTGCATCTGTATGGCGTGTTCAACAGGCAGTGGCAGCCGGTGCGCCTGCTGCGGGTTGAGCGCATAGAGGGCGGGCCACAGACCGACCACAGTGAGCATGATCAGGCCGATGCTCTTCTGCCCATCATTACTACCGTGGGAGAAACTGACAGCGCTACAGGTGCCCACCAACAGCCAGCGCACCCAGCCGCGCGGTGGGGCATCGCCCTTGGGCGGCGGTTGATACAGGGCTGGGTCTTTCACCACTGCCCGCATCAGCCCGTACAGAAGCCCTGCCCCAATCAGCCCCAGCACTGGGGAAAACGCCAGTGCTTCCAGCACCTTTGTCACCTGCTGCCAGTCTACTCCATCGCCCAGATGGCGGCCGTGCAGGAAGGAGTCCGCAATGGCCACCCCCACAATGGCCCCGATCACACAATGAGAGCTGGAATTGGGAATACCCGCCCGCCACGTGAACAGATTCCATGCCAGCGCCGTGCCAAACAGGGCCAGCAACATGGGCACGGCAGGCGCGCCATCTGGTGGGGAGAGCGCATCAGGCGGCAGCAGTTCCACCAGCGCATACGCAACACTCAGCCCGCCTGCCAGCACCCCAAAAAAGTTCATGATGCCGGAAAGCACCACCGCCATGGCAGGCCGCAGGGAGCGCGTGTAAATAACCGTTGCCACCGCATTGGCGGTATCATGAAAGCCATTCACGAACTCGAACACGCACACCAGAACGCCACAGAGAGCCAGCATGGCGATGGAAAGCGGTGAGTCAGGCGTGAAATGCAGCATGAGGAAACGGACAGACCTTCTGAGTTAAGCCGCCCGTTGCATAGAGGAAGAAGGGTTTGTTTTTAATACCGTTTCCCGTGTTTTTTTCCGCATGTGTCCGCCCCGCACGGCCAACCGGGCAGAGATCAGACCACTTTTTCCGCAGTTTTTGGCGCGTCAACCGGGGCCTCGGCAGGGCCTGCCTGGGTCAGAACTTTTCGTTCATAGGGGGTTAAAAGATCTGCCAGGGTGCGGGCATCCAGCACGGTCATGAACGCCCCCAGCGCCTCCCCCAGCACGCCGCGCAAGTGGCAGGCATTGGCCAGAAGGCACCCGCCTGCCGAACCCGAACGCCCCTCCCCTGCGGCAGAACCGGCACTGGTGGCCCCACCCGCCGCCATACCCCGCGGCGAGGACGTCCCGCGTGCCGCGCTACCTGCAAGCGCCGCCAAGGAGGCCCGTTTGCCTCCCCCACCCGCGGCCGCCACGGCAGATCTGGAACCCGGCCCCATGCCGGGAGAAAGAGGCGACATGCAGCCCACAAGGGCCATGTCTTCCTCCGTGTGGCGCACCACATCCCCCACATTGATCTGATCGGCAGGGCGGGCCAGCATCAGGCCACCGCCCCGGCCCCGCAGCGTATCCACAAAGCCGCCCCGGCCGAGGTGATGGATCACCTTCACCAGATGGTTTTCTGAAATGCCATAGGCCTCCGCCACCTCCCGTATGGAGACACGGCGGTCTGCATGCACGCCCAGATAGAGCAGCGTGCGCAAGGCGTAATCTGTGTAAAGGGTCAGACGCATGCGTAAAGATACATCACCTTGACATCTTTTTTCCAGCGCTCAATAAGATGTATGTAATTTACATCTTTAAAGGCACAGACTCCTTATGGCTCCCCAGCTTGACGACACCACCCGCGCCATCATCACCGCCTGCGTGCCCGCCCTTGAGGCCCACGGGCTGGACATCACGCGGGAGATGTATGCCCGCCTGCTGGCAGACCCTGCCATCAGTGCGCTGTTCAATCGGTCGCACCAGAAAAATGGAGAACAGCCCACGGCGCTGGCGCTGGCCGTGCTGATGTATGCCCGCAACATCAATGATCTGGGCAAGCTGGGCGGCATGGTGGAACGCATTGCGGAAAAACATGTGGGCCTGAACATTCTGCCCGAACACTACCCGCATGTCGGCACTGCCCTGCTGGGGGCCATCAAGCATGTGCTGGGCGATGCCGCCACGCCGGAGATCATGGATGCGTGGGCCAAGGGCTATCAGTTTCTGGCCGATGTGCTGATCAACCGGGAAGCCCAGCTTTACACCGCCAATGCGGATGCCCCCGGCGGCTGGACCGGCTGGCGCGCCTTTACCATCCGCAACCGCGTGGCGGAGAGCGAAACCGTGATGTCCTTTGATCTGGAACCAACGGATGGCAACCCCGTGCTGCCGCACAAACCGGGCCAGTATCTCAGCTTCAACATCACCGTGCCGGAACAGGGCTCCCAGCGGCGGAACTACAGCATTTCCTCCGCACCCAGCCAGAAAGGCTACCGTATCAGCGTGCGCCGTCAGCCTGAGGGGCTTGTCTCCAACTGGCTGCACGACAGCGCGGTTGTGGGCACGGAGCTGCTGGTATCCGCCCCTGCCGGGTCCTTCACTCTGCCCACGCCTGTTGCCGCCCCCATTGTGCTGCTGAGCGCTGGCGTGGGGCTGACGCCTTTCCAGTCCATGGTGGATACACTGACCGCAGACATTGGGGCGCAAACAGGCGCTGCTTCCGGCCTGCACTACATCCACGGCACGCACTCCGCCCAGACCGAAGCCTTCGGCCCCCATATCCGCGCCCTTGCGGCCAAAGGGGCTATCAAAGCCGATGTGTTCTACAGCCACGGACCGCTCCCGACCGAGCAGACTGCTGGCACAACCGCGCATCAGGGCCGCGTCACTGTGGAGTGGGTGCGCGCCAATACTGCGCCAGACGCCGTGTATTACATCTGCGGACCAGAAGGCTTCATGCAGGACATGATCTCCGGCCTGAAAGCGGCAGGCGTTCCGGAAAGCCGCCTGCGGCATGAGGTATTCGGCCCGGCCACCACCGTGGAAGATACGCTCTGCGCCGCCTGACCTGACCACCAGAGGCAGCCCCTGCCCCGCATTTCAGCGCGACATGGGCCTGCCTTGCCGGAACGGGAAGATGCAGGGCCGCATCATTGAGGGAGGGCGTGGGTCAGTCGGGCTGGAGCGGGGAACCGCAAATGCCGGTTCGGCCGAGCCACTCCCTCCGTCTCAAACAGACTGCCACCTGCTCAGCCCGAGCCAGCTTCCCGGGGGCTGCCCCTCTCCTTTGTCACATGCCTTATTGTCTTCACGCCACAGGGGCGCGCCCCACTGTTCAGGTTTTGCAACAAGGAAGATATGCCATGCCACACGCCCATTCCTCACACAGCGCAGGCGGGCCGGTGCGCATTCGCCGCGTGTACGAAGACCCCCTGCCTGACGATGGCGCACGCGTTCTGGTGGATCGGCTCTGGCCGCGCGGTGTCAGCAAGGAACGCGCGCACCTGACGCTGTGGCTGAAGGACATTGCCCCCAGCACCGCCCTGCGCCAGTGGTTCGGCCATGATCCCGCCCGGTGGGACGACTTTCAGCGCCGTTACAGGGCAGAACTTGCCCAGAACCCGGACTGCGTACGCCAGATTTTGGACCTTGCCCAAAAGGGGCCAGTCACCTTGCTCTACGGTGCCCGCGACACCGAACATAATGAGGCCGTTGTGCTGGCGTCCTATCTATCCTCCCTGCAAGAGAATTAGGAAGCGACCATCCTCCGCAGTAAAATGGCAGGCATTTCAAGGCTTCATAAACAGCGTTGAAAGCCTGCCACGAGCCCAAAAGCCCTCACTCCCTCAGCAAAAACACACATGCGCACTCAGCTTTGGCCGACGTTATTCAACCGCCCCGGAACTCAGTGAGGCAGGAAAGACAGGTTGTTGATGTATTTCTGGAGGAAGAAGCCAAAAATAATAGCGATCCCCCACAGGGCATACACAATCATCGCCTGCTTGGTCGGCAAGCCTTCCAGCTTCTCCGTTTTCATGGCCACGCGAACAATTTTATGAATAGCCCGGCGGCGTGGCGCCCCTTTGATCCACTGCGCTTCCGTGGTGAGGAAAATCTCACTCAGCATTCCTGCATAGAGATACCCGTCAAAAAACAGGTTCATCCCGATCAGAACAGACTCTGCCAGGATTCTAGCCCACGCCATGAGCGTAAGGGTTTCCTGGTGAACGGACAGAAAGGGATGGCTTAGCGCCAGAAAAACAATACTCAGCGCGCCAATTGCACCGCCTTGCACCACAGGCAGCACCGGCTTTGTAAAACCCTCCGCCAGGCCGCGTCGGATACCAGCCAGCAGCACAGTAAACGCATAAAAATACACAGCCATTTCGGCGCTTATGATTGCTCTTTCCGCAGCAGCATAAGCCGCAAGGCACAGCAGGAGGGGCAGCCAGAACGTCTTCAACCCCACATGCTTCTGCGTCCTGAATATCTCAAAAAACCGGGCAATCCGACCTGTTACGGCTCCTTTGAAATAAAGATTTCCCGACATCGGCATTTCCTTTTTCTGGTTGTTTCAGAACAGTCCAGGCTTGGAGACGGAGTGAAAAATCTGTCAGGTGGGTCCGTGGGCTGCATGCGTTGGCCTTTCATCCCGATGCGCCCGCATCATCGTGCCTTCATGCTTGGCCGTTGCTGCTGCCAAAGTCCCTCGCCGCCACACCAGCAGAATTTCCCCCCCCCTTTTTTTAACCAAACGGGCGCAGAGTCCCGTACCTCACACTCGCGCGAGCAGCGGGCTCCAAGCAGGAAAAATCCACCGGCTGGCCCAACCGTGTCGCCCGAGCCGTTTTGGCCGCGCGGCGGGTGTTTTTGTCTCTATCGGGCCTTTCGCAGTTCTTCTGGCCGAGCAAAAGAACAAACCGGGAAACGTGTCAGAAACAGGCCGTACGCCTGAGTGGGAGAAAACTATCCACAGAGTTTTCCCACACCCTATCCCCGGTTTCTGTGGATAAGAGTCATGGTTCTGTCACACTTCAACACAGAAAAAATGGCGGTTTTCTGCGGTTTATGGCTTTTCATGCGGAGTCCACCCAAAACAGGCTTGACGTGGCGAAAGTGTGACGAGTCGAACAAACGCCAACTCATCCACACCCTGACGGGTGATTTTTACAGGCTTTGGTTTTGTCAAGCGTTATCCGCCACCCAGTTGCAGACTGGCGCACGGCTTGGCACAAGAGAGCCCACATTCTGCGCCCTGGCCGCTCTTTCCGCACTTGGCGGGCCAGCACGCGTCACTCAGATGAGGATAACCACAGGGGTCCATGCACTTCATTCTCACCTTTTCCTGCCCGGACCGCCCCGGCATTGTGGCGGCCATCTCCTCCGTGCTGGCTGAAAAAGGGGCCAATATCGCGGAAACCCACCAGTTCAGTGACCCGGACACCGGCACGCTGTTCATGCGGTTGGCCTTTGTGGCCCCGCGCACCAACAGCCTTGCGGAAATGGAGCGCTGCCTGAACCCCGTGGCGGCAGAATTTGGCATGGCCATGCGCCTGCATGATGCCAGCGTGCTGCCGCGCATCATCATCATGGTGTCCCGGTTTGATCACGCGCTGCTCAACCTTCTGTATCAGGTGCGCGTCAACTGGCTGCGGGCTGAAATTGTCGCCATTGTCTCCAACCATCAGGACAGCGCCCAGACTGCCGCGCAGGCAGGTATTCCGTATTATTACTGGCCTGTGACCAAAGAAAACAAAACAGAACAGGAAGACAAGCTACGGGCATTGGTGAAAGACACAGGGGCCGCCCTGATTGTTCTGGCCCGCTACATGCAGGTGCTTTCTGACAGCCTTTCCGCTGACATGAGCGGACGGATCATCAACATCCATCACTCCTTCCTGCCCTCTTTCAAAGGCGCGCGCCCTTACCATCAGGCCTATGCCCGTGGGGTAAAGCTGATTGGGGCCACAGCCCATTATGTCACCGCTGATCTGGATGAAGGCCCGATCATCGAGCAGGAAACCGCCCGCGTCACCCACAATCTCTCCCCCGAGGACTACATTGCCACAGGCCGGGGCGTTGAATCCCAGGTGCTGGCCCGCGCTGTAAAACTGCATGTAGAACAACGCGTGATGCTGAACGGTCGCCGGACAGTCGTGTTTTCCTGAAAACACAAGACGACTACCCATAGAGGGAGAAAAAGCGCCCGCCACCGCAGCCGCATGACAAGGCTCTCCCTCCCCCCGGTTGCATATCCGCGCAAAGCGATGCGGAACAGCCTATGAACAGGCGGTTTCTCCCCCACACCCCCGCATGGGGAGTGACTGGCAGGACCGGCCGCGCGTAATGGCGCGCGGTGGTTTCTATCCACGCTCCCGCACGGGTGGCGACGGTGGGAGCATAGCAGAAGAACTGGACTGGGGGATGTGGGGATGTGCGCAAACCTGGCGGGGTTTTCAGTCGCGTCTGTAGCCTGCCATGGTGCCTGCCCTGCGCCACTGCCGCAGCCCTGCGGCTGCCAGCACCACAAACGCGGCGTAGAGTACGGCGGTAAGATAGAGTTCGCGCACCAGAAAAAGACCGGTGTAGAGCGTATCCACCACAATCCAGACCCACCAGTTTGCCAGATAGCGGCGGGCCATCCAGATCTGGCCCAGAATACTGTAAGCGCTCAGCAGAGCATCCAGCAGCGGCATGGGATCATCCGTTGTGGCGCGAAGCAACAGGCCCAGCGCCATGCCTCCGGCAGCGCTTGCAGCCAGCCCGTAACATAGTGCTGTGTTGGAAAGAGGCATGATGGTGACTGCCCCTTTCTCCTCCACGCCGCGCAGCCACCGCCACCAGCCATAGAGGGACAATGTGGCAAACACAGCTTGCAAGGCGGTATCTGCATACAAACGCGCCTGCCAGAACACCACGCCATACAACACGGAAGCTATCAGCATAATGGGCCAGCACAGCATGATGCGGCGGCCCGTAAGCCAGACGCCCAGCGCGCTGGCGACCGCCGCAGCGATTTCAAGCGGACTCATGCAGGGAATGTCCTGTGTTGCTCACACGCCATTGCCCAACCCCGCACTGTAAAAACTGGTAGGACACCCATCAGAGTAAGGTGAAAAATAGGATCTTCCAGTAATAGTTTTTGAAAATATGGAATCACATAATTCCACCCAGCCTGTTTTCTCCCGTTCAATCGAAGAAGGGCCTGACGCTGCCTTTCAGGCATGGGGACGATGCTCCGATGCAGAAGAAGCTGGCGCGTCGGTAGCGGGCGAAACATGGGCCGCATATCGGGTCAGCCAATCCAGAAGCGCCTGCCCCTCCGGCCCGGCAAACCAGCGGGCATGACCCAGAAGATAGTCAGTATAGGCAACATCGGCCGAGGCATGATCCTGCAAAAGTGTGCCAAAATAAGCGATTTCCGAAAGCGCAAATTCCACATGCACCAACGGCAGGAACGCCACCAGTTGCGCCCATTCCACTGCGCCAAGAGGGTGCGTGGCATGGTATCCTTGCAAAAATGCCTCAAGTTGCGCGTAGGCTACCACCCCATGGGAGCGGGAAAGGTCCAGCCAGTCGATCATGCTGCGTTCTAAGGCCACGGCCAGATCAAACGGAACGCAGGTGCGCTCGGCCATGCCGAAATCCAGAATGCAGGACACCTTGGCTTCTGTTTTCGTTTCTTCCGTCTTCTGCCAGAACAGATTGGAACCGTGCCAGTCTCCATGCCCCCAGCAGGAACGAATATAGGGGAGCAGCGGGCGCAACACTGTGTGGAATGGCGTAAGCACAGCCTGCACATCGTCCTCCCACGTATGGGGTGCAAGTTGTTCCGCCAGACCGGGTTGCTCCTTTACCCATTGTCGCAATGCAGGAAGCAGATCTGACTGGCCAAGGGCGTTCATGCTGGATGTCAGCGGCCTACCGGCAGGCACAGCCATGCCTTGTGAAAAATCGTCTTTCCCTGAGGCATTTTCCGCCTGCGTCTTCGTGCCCTGCCTTTGTGGGGCGGGCACGGTCCCCTCTCCACGAGATGGTGCAGCATAATCAGATGCCGCCAGATGCAGGCGGCCCAGCGCCTGCCCGGCAGCGCGGGCATGAGCAGTAGAGTGATAAGGCTTCCAGGACATCACATCCCGATAGTCATCCTGGCCGGGGGCGGGTGGAAACAGTTCATAGGTCCACTCTCCCTGCGCCAGTGCCGTATGGCCGGAACGCGTTGCCACTGGCAGGCAGACGGGCACATCCTTGGCCGCCAGATGCTGCATGAAGGCATGCTCTTCCTCCAGCGCGGCAACAGTGCGCAGGCTGGCGTGGTGCCGTTTGAGAATAAAGGCGGCTTCTGGCTGGGATAAACTGACGTCATGTTCGGCAATCTGGCTGAACGTATGCGCCCTGTTGTCCCCCTCCGCCACTGCATCAGGTGGCGAGACAAGCACACGCGCCGCTGCGGAAAAGGGGCGCATGCTGTGCCACACAATCCGCACAGCGGAAGGAGCGGAAGGAGCGGAAGGAGCGGAAGGATAATGGGCCAGAACGGACTGCACTTCTGCAAGTGTAAGGCAGGGCCAGTCCCGTTTGGTTTGCACACCATGCACACCAAACTGGCCGGGCTGGGCATGATCCTCGGCAGCGGCCTTCCGGTCTCTCTCTCCCGCACTGGGTTTGTCTGCACTGGCATTCTGCACGCGGGCAGGATGTGAGGAGCCGTGCTCAGGCGTTGCTTTCTGCGGCGCGACTGAAGGCTTGGCCTGCCCCTCCCCGTTTTCCCTCAGGCTATCAGCGTTTTTCTGTTCCGCTCCAGTTGGGCCGGGTTTGGTACGGCCTGTTCCGGGTGCGTGTGGTTTCTCCGCCACGTCTAGAACCCGGTTGATGCCGTGAACAGGGCGGCAAATCCTCCGCCAATGTAATAATCAGGGCTTTCACCCGCTATGGTGGTGCCATAACGGCCTGTTGTGTCCTTGGCGTTTGATGTGGGGTCCGCCACGCCGGAGAGATAATTCTGGTTGGTGATATTGATAAAATTCATGCGCAGTTCAGGCCGATGCAGGAATGAGGCATCATTGAACCGATACCCCACGGCCATGTTGGCCGTTACGTAATCGGGCATGCGTTCATCATTCATGAAGGTAGCGTACTGGTGCCCGGTATATTTGACCGTGAACACGCCGAAGGCATGGCCATCATCATAGGTCAGCCCAGCAGCAGCCTGAAGCGTGGGGCTGCGCACGGCCCGTTTACCGCGTGTGGGCAATAGATCACCACCAGACATGAGATCATTATCAATGGTGGCGTGCAGATATTCGCCAGACACGTAGGGGCTGAAATGGTGCCACGGGCGCAGGCCCAGTTCCACATCCACACCGCGCGAGGTCTGGCCGCCCGCATTGAGGGTGGAGGACACATAGGAGCCATTGATAACCCCCAGTGTTTCAATCTGACGGTTTGTAAAATTGTAGTTGAACAGCGTGAGGCTACCCACCAGCAGATCATCCGCATAACGGTAGCCCAGTTCTTCAGAAATGGAATATTCGTTTTTGACGTTGGTGGCGCCCTGCATGCTCAACGCGCCAGATTGGGGATCATACGCGCTGTAGAGCGCTGTTTCCGCCGGGGTGCGGAAATTGGTTGTGGTATTGAAAAACACCTGATGGTGCGGCGTGATCTGATACCGCACGGCCAGACGCGGTAACGGAACCGCCGTGTTGGTGTTGGCGTGATAGGCGGCCCCCGGCATGGCATTGGTGCCGTTGCGCGTAAGCATGACCTCCTTGAACCCGGCGGAGAGCAGGAGTTTATCATGCAGCAGGGAGAGGCTGTCGCTCACAAACAGGGCGTTGGTCTGGGAAATGGTATGGTTGTTCACCGCCCGGAACAGGCTGCCATCCGCCAGTGTGAGGGATGTGCCGTGGCTGCCACCCCATATATCACGGGCATTGCCGTTTTCACTGACAGGTGTGAAGCTCTGATACTCGGCGTCATCGGAATAATCATACCAGTAGCCTGCTGTCAGCGTGTTCGCGCCATGCCGCCATTCCAGAGCCGTGGTAAAGCCGGAGCGATAGCTGCGCTGGGTATAATCCGCCCGTACGGTGGCCATGCCATCCTGCGTGCTGGGCAACGTGAAGCTGTCTGGCAGAAGCTGGTTGCCGTTCCACAACCCGGATGTGGGGATGGTTGTGCCCCCCGGTGCGTTGCCATAAGCGCCCTGTGCATATGGGGTTGTGCGCCATGTCAGCCCATGGGCCATATGCAGTTCAACCGGGGCCGCCAGATACAGTGTGCGTTCAGGCTGGCGATAAAGCCGCCAGTAATCCGTGCCCTGTGCGTCATTTTGCAGATCATAATGCCGGGCAAGGTTGTTTGCGCCGTGAATGCCATCCTCCGCCCAGCTTTCCTTGGTGGCCTGCGGGTAATAACTGTCTATGGCCTGATTCCATGAGCCCAGCAGCGCTACGCTGTTCTGCCTGCCCCATGTTTTGAGCAGCTTGAAATCCACATGCTGGCGTTCATCCCGTCCGGGGCCGCGCCAGTTATCCGCAGCACCGTGGGAATAGGACACAAACCCGCGCAGGCCCGTCTTGCCAATCTCGCCGCTATCCAGCCGAATGAATTCGCGGTTGGTGTCATAAGACCCGTAGGAGACATTCACCATCCCTCCGGCTTTTTCCGCCGGAGTGCGGAACCGCAGGTTCATCAGCCCGCCAGCGGCATTCAGCACCGGGCTTTCAATATCTGCTGATCCCTGCGCCAGCGCCAAGCTTTCATAATTCTCGCTATCGGCAAACTGGCTGGGGTAGCCGGTATAATAGGCAATATCATTCAGCGGCATGCCTTCCAGCACGTACCCAATGGCATCCCCGTTCAGCCCACGCACCGAGATATTGGTCTGGGGAGAAAAACCCAGCGGATCAGATGAGGACACGTTGGCCCCCGGCAGGACGGACACCAGATCATACGCCGTGGCGGAAGGCGCCTGCCGGGCAATGTAATCCGAACCAATCACACTGACGGATTGCGGCACTGTCTGCGGGCGGATCATCCCGCCGCCAGCATGCAGGGCCACGGGATCTGCCGTAACCTCCACATGTTCCACGCCCTCCGCCTGAGCCGAACCGGGTGGTGCTTGCCGTGCGTGAGCAGAACGCGCTGACTGACGTGTGCTCCCGTTCCGTGCCGCATACCCTTGCCTGTGTGCGGGCGTAACCGCTGCCTGCCCGGCGCTTGCCGCCCCGGCTGGTGAAGCAGCCTGATCACCCTGCGCGCTTACTGCCGCTGCCGGACCCGTTCCGTGCCCGCTGGAAGAAGACGCCGCTGATGGAACCGCCCCAGAGGATGAAGCCGCGGACGTGACGGAAGATCCCCCATAAGAGCGCGTGGGAGCAGCGGCCCCAAATGCGGACCCAGCCGAACCCTGTGTGGCGGCAGATGCGGCACCGGATGCCGCTGGCTGTGCCGCCGCCAGCGCCATGCCGGGAAAACCCGATATGTCACCCGCAAGCGCGACGCTGGAGAGAACCGCAGACGTAAGCAGACGGAAGCGGGCGGTAGGCCGCATGAGCATCAGGCAGAGCTTTCCTGTTCAGAAGAATGGAATTTGCGCACCACGGGGCCGATGCTTAGCCCCTGCACAAGAATGGTAAACACGACCACCGCATAACAGACTCCCATCAAGATGTCGCGCATGGGGCCTTCTGGCAGGCTGAGCGCCAGAGACACGGAAATACCCCCGCGCAGGCCGCCCCATGTCAATACGGCCAGAACGCCCATACGGTCCTGCTGGCTGACATAAAGGGGCAGCATGGCCAGCAGCACACTCAGCCCACGCGCCAGAATGGAGAGCGGCACCGCCAGCGCCATGGCCATCAGCAACGGCACGTTGAAGGCAACATTGAGCACCTGAAACCCTATCAGCACAAACAGCATGATGTTCAGGATCTCGTCCACCAGCCCCCAGAACAGCCGCATATCCTTCCGGCCTGTGGGGGAAATCATGGCCTGCGTGCGCGGGGCCGCCACCATGAACCCGGCCATGACAACCGCAATGGGGCCGGAAAGCCCCCATGCGCCCGCCAGACTGTACACGCCACTGCACAGGGCCAGCGAGATAAACAGTTCAAGGTGAGGGTCTTTCACCAGGCGGATGGCGCGCACGGCCAGCCAGCCACACACAAGGCCCAGCAGAACACCTCCGCCAGCTTCCAGCGCAAACGCCTCCGCCAGATGCAGGACAGAAGCCGGATGATCCTCATGCGCCACGCCAAGGGCAACGGTGAAGATCACCACGCCCACGCCATCATTCAGCAGGCTTTCACCAGCAAAAAGGGCCTGCACCTGCCCCGGCAGCCCCAACCTGCGCAGCATGCCCACAACGGAAATGGGGTCAGTCGGGGCAAGGATGGCCCCCAGCACCACACACCACGCCGGGGAGACGGAAAGCCCCACCAGATGGAACACGCCCCATATGCCCCCGGCAAACAGAATAACCGCCAGCAGCGTGCCCAGAATAGCCAGTGCGATAACCGAAAATTTGCGCAGCAGGAGGTAGTGCATATCCACCCCCAGCGCCCCGGCAAACAGCAAAAATGCCAGTGCGCCCTGCATCACACTGGTGGGCATATCAATCTGGGCCAGAAGCAGGTGGGCCATATGGGCCCCGCGCCACGGCAGGAACACATCTGCCAGCACAAGCACGCCCGAAACCAGAAGGGAGATGACCAGCACCCCAACCGTAAGCGGCAGACGCAAAAGCCTGTGGTTGATAATGCCAAAAACTGTGGAAAGGGTGATGACGATGGCGAACAGGCCCAGGGAGGTCATGCTGCCGCACCTCCACCCCGGAACAGAGAAAGAAATGCTACTGCCGGGGCCGCCTGATCACGCATGTTTTTCTCTGCCCTCTTTCTCTACTGGCCGGAGCCTAGTCGGGCGTTTCTCCGCCCTTTTCATTCACATCCATAAACGTCTGGTCAGAAATGGAGACATTCTCCATCTGGGGCCGGGCAAGTGCGGCAGATGTGCTTTGCGCCAGCCCTGCCGTTTTGGCCCGCAGGTCTGCCAGTTCTTCCCGAACATCTGAAAGGATTTCAAGCAGCGCCTGATGGTCCTCCGCGGCGCGACGGTCCGCCCCACGGCTGAGCACGGCATTGCCCACCATCAATGCTGGTAACGCCACAAGCTGAATACAGTTGCTGATATAAAGCAGAGTATTCTGCCATGCCGGAACAAGAACCGGCACAAGAGAGAACAGGAAAAACACATAAACGCACCAGATGCTGCCAAACAGCATGGTCATTTTGACAGCTACACTTTCATTCGCCCTGTCCAGCATGGTCTTGAAAGATTTTTCCATACTTTCCCCGCTCCTCTGCGCACCAACGGCCTCTCTCAAAAAAGAAGCCGCGTGCCGGGCGATGTATCACACACGGCTGCGGAAGTCCGCTTCTGCCAGGGCATGGCAGCAGGACACTGCGGAGGAACAAACGCCCTGCGCACCTTAACTGAAGACAATCAAGGTGCGCATACGCCTATGGGTTATTTGAAAAGATGGCTGGGCCTAATGGACGCTCAGATTAAGCTTGTAGAACGCATTCTGCCCTTTTTGCGCCGCGCCATGGTGCAGAAAGACGCCAACCGTGTAATTACCGTTTTCCGGCACAAGGCCGTGCCAGTGATCGTGCAGGGGGTGGTTCCGCAAGCCACCATCCGCCGTGGTATAGAGCAGATGGCCCGCCGGGTCCTTGACGAAGAAAGACACGCTCCGTTTGCGGGAATGGCACAGGATGGACAGTTCCTGCCCCTGATGCAGCGCAAGCTGGTATTCAGCCGTCTGCGGGCCTTCAAGAGTGCCCGCCATATGCTTGTTTTCTACGTTGTGAGGAAAATACACCGTTTTGGCGGCGGCATGGGCCTGACCGAGCGAAAGCCCGCAAGCCAATGCAAGGGTCATCCAGAAGGGTGAGTGGGTCATTCCTGCTTTCATGGTGCTCTACAGTTCTGCAAAACACGGTTGGGAGATATGTGTACCATACATGAATGCACACCCCCTACGCAAGGTTCCCTTCACTTCCCCTTTGCGTGACAAACCATGCACAAAAGGCCGCTGCTCTGCCGCCGGGGTGAGGAAAACTGTCCCCACTATGCCACTCCTCACTCAGATTATGCACGGGAGAGCGGGCCCGGAGGGAAAGGCGGACACGCTGGGGCTGGGTGGAACAGTAGCGCCAACGTGTCGCAGCCCTGCGCAGAGGAGCGATGGGGGCTGTCGGGACGGCGTGGGCGTGGGCGTGGGCGTGGGCGTGGGCGTGGGCGTGGGCGTGGGCGTGGGCGTGGGCGTGGGCGTGGGCGTGGGCGTGGGCGTGGGAACACGACGCACACAGCAGCCCGGTTGGGAAGAAAAACTGCTTCCGTGAGGCAACGCTCCCTGGAGGCGGGCCTCGTCACTGCCGCTGCCATCGCCATCGCCATCGCCATCGCCATCGCCATCGCCATCGCCATCGCCATCGCCATCGCCATCGCCATCGCCATCGCCATCGCCATCGCCATCGCCATCGCCATCGCCATCGCCATCGCCATGAGAGTGGCGCGCAGCCACATTGTTCGCGTCAACCCTCGGTGTAGGGATTATGGCATGGCGCTCAGCCCTACCAGCATCCACCCGGCGGAAGTGTAAATGGCCGGGGCGTCATCCTCCGCGTCAAACACCATCACGCCGGGGGCCGGGTTGGGCTGGGCCTTGATGCTGGCGCGGGAGAGCGTGGGCAGATGCACGCCCGCATTGGGGGTGATGGTGCCTGCCAGGGTCTCGTTCCCGTTGCTGTCGAGCTGGCGCAAGGGGGTGCTGCCTTTGGCATCTGTCAGCCCTGTGGCTGTGTAGCCGGTGGTCATGACCGCCGTGGGCTCCCACGCAACGCTCTGGCCATCCCCAAGCCGGAGCGCATTGGAGGTGGAAAGCCCTGTAAGATTGACACCAATGCCCGCGCTGCCGGTAAGCGTAATGGCACTGGCTGCGCTATTGTTCAGGCTGGTGGTCATACCGCTGTTGCGCGTGCTGCCGGTTACGGTTTCATTGCCGCTGGCATCAAGCGTGCGCAGGGGGGTGCCGTTCTGGCTATCCTGCAACTGGCCGCTGGCGTATCGGGTTTGCACGGATGCCGTATGCTCCCATGAAATAGCCTGACCATCCGCCACGCGCAGGGCTTCCGGCGTTGTCAGGCCCGTGGTGTCCAGCCCGATGGCGGCGGTGCCTTTGGCCACATAGGCCGGTGCCGTGGGCTGGGTGAGGCTGACAATGGTCTGGCTGTTTTGCAGGCTGCCCGGCAGGGTCTCGTTCCCACTTGTATCCAGCGTGCGGGCCACACCGGCGGCGACCTGCTCCGTCAGTTTCCCGTTAGCAAAACTGCTGTGTACAACAGCCGTTGGCTCCCAGGAGAGGGTTTGGCCTGCTGCCAGACGCAGGGCCTCCGGTGCGTTCAGGCCGGTCAAATTCAGGCCAAGCTGGGCCTGGCCGTTCAGCGTCCATGCCACGCCGCTGTCAGCGTTGCTGATACTGGTTGTGACATCCCCCTGCATGCCAATGGCCAGCAGGTTGGCGGTATCATACCAGTAGCGCAGGGTGTAAGCGGCGGAATCAAACTGAAAATACGGTTTGTGATCATCACTGAACGCAAGGTTGCGGTTGGCCCCTATGTTCAGCACCGGCGCGTTATTGACGGGCGTGCTGCGGGAGAGATCAATCCCTGCGGTATCAAACCGGCCTGCGGCGTCAATCAACGTGCCATATGTGCTGGTGGCGTCATTATTGCCAATGGCAATGCCTTTGCCCACCTTGCCGGGTGTGCCATCTGCACTGGTTCCGGCTATCTGTAATTGCAGGCCAATACGCCAGCCTACGGGATCATCCCCATTGGCGTAAACATCGACCTCCCGCCCCACCATGCTTCCGGCAACAGAGGACGCCTGCCCGGTCTCATCACGCGCTTCATCATACCCCGCCCAGATCTGTGAGCGCGAGCCCTTGCCATCGGCCAGCGCATCTGCCGGGCGCTGGGCCAGACTGGCCTGCGCCACATGCTGCCCGGCCCCGAAGGCGGAACTGTTCAAAACTGTAGAATGGCACCACACATAATCATCCAGGGCGGCTCCTTCTGCCGGAATGGTGCAGTTCCCTTTTTCCAGATTCATCACAAATCCGGTGGTGCCGCCCGTGTGGGTGACATCCAGATCCTTACGGAGCACAGGGGCCATATCCGCACGGCTTTCTCCGCGTGCAAAATACTTGCCGCCTTCAAGCGTGCTTTCAATCACATCCGTGCCGAGGCTGGTAATGGGGGCACCATCTGCCAGCGTGGTGCCGTTGATCTGCCACAGGGTTGGTGTCTCGCTTTGCAGGGGCGTGGCGAGGTGAAGCACCCCTGCGGGAATACGCACCATACTGCCCGCTGGCACCGCTGCCTTGGCGGCCTGCAAGGCTGTGCTGTCATCACTGGTGCCATCCAGCGTGATGCCAAAATCCCCAGCACTTGGCTGTTCGGCAAAACGCGCGGACAGCGGGCGCTTGAGGGCACCACTCAGCGCGCTGCCTGCTGTGGCGGCCGTGACATCCCCCGCAACTGGAGCCGTGAAACGCCCCGCGGCATCCAGCCCCGCAACGCCGTTGGGCTGGTTCTTGTCAGACTGCTGCACGCTGCCATCCGCCATGGCGCCTATCTGACCAATGGTGGCGTTTTGCCACAACGAGGGCACAGCGGTTGCAGGGTCTATGCCGCCGGGGCCGCGTGGGCGCATATGTTTCCGGCGTGGCGGCTGTGGCGGCTGTGGCGGCTGTGGCGGCTGTGGCGGCTGTGGCGGCTGTGGCGGCTGTGGCGGCTGTGGCGGCTGTGGCGGCTGTGGCGGCTGTGGCGGCTGTGGCGGCTGTGGCGGCTGTGGCGGCTGTGGCGGCTGTGGCGGCTGTGGCGGCTGTGGCGGCTGTGGCGGCGAACGGTGCGGAAAGAAAGCGTTCCTGCAAGCTCTTTTTCACGCCGGGCGCTGTTTCCACAGCATGTTTCAGCATCGCCTTGTGTGACTGGCTTACAGGTGTGCCAGTAATGGAAGTGCCGGGTCCTTCTGGCGATGATACTGGCGCGCTTTGCACGGACGGCAACGGACCATGGAGGGCTGCCCGCACTGCGGGAATACTCTGCTGGTATTGGGGCAGCAGATGGTTGGGGCGCGTGGCGGCAACCGTATGAACAGAGGCCACCAGAAGCAGCCCGGAACAGGCACTGAGCAGAATACGGGCTTTAAGAACAGATTTCATGCTCATGTGTTTTCCTGAGAGATGCAGATATAGCCGCCATTGTTCCACCATGCGCCCGCTACGCCGGGGTCTGTGGTGGGGAGTTCAAGCGTCATCAGCACATGGCCATTCCGCACGCCCAGACATTCCAGCCCACCCAGAAGCAGGTTGCCGGATGCAGAAAGTGCCGCAAGCCCGTTGGGGGTGCCTTTTTGTGCATCCACAATGGTGGCGGCAGCACCCGCCGCGCCAGAGGCCGCCTGCCCGGCCTGTGTTGCGGCATCCTGCGCTTGTGTCACAAGGGTAGAGACAGCCCCCTGCATCTGCCCGCTCATGGCATCCACATAGGCTTTGTTGGCCAGATGCGCAGGGGCAGATGGGGCAATTGGACAGGCCAGCAAACCGGAGAGTGTATCGCCTGTTTTATCAACCGCGCCGGACCAGATCTTGCCCTGGGGCACAAACTGCCCCTGCCCGTTGAAAATACCAAAAACAAGATCAGTTGCCGCAGGCTGGGCCTGCACCGGCAACGCGGAAAGCGGCGTGCCACTCAGGGTGGCCGCCGTGGTGGAAGACCCGGACATTGGGGGTTGTGTCCTTCAGGCTAGAAGATAGGGGCACCCGCTTTCCGTTGTCAGAATGACCGTATTGGAAAGTGCAAGGGCATTTGGAGGCACCGCCGTGCCATCTGGCAGGCAGGGGGCTGTGGCGGCCGGTGTGGCCGGGCTGGTGGAGTGAATGGCTATGGAAACCGGCTGACTGAGACTACGGCCCTGCTGTGTGGTAACACTGACCAGAACCGTTTGCACCGTGCCGGGAGCACCGCCGCTGAGAAACAGGCACGCCATGCCATTGACCAAAATGGCCCACAGCACACGCATGTCCGTCTCCTGCCCGGAGGCCGTGGGCACGCTGGCGGCAACACTGGCGAGGTAATCCCCCGTGCCGCGCAGCCATTCAGTGGCATCCAGCGTAAAATCCAGCGTGTCGGCACTCGCTTTTGGGGCCCATGTCAGAGCAACGGTTTGCCCCAGCAGTCCACGCAGGCGCAGGCTGGCAGGCACAGCCACGGGCAGGGTGCGTGCCGGTGCAGGCTGCCAGCCGGTGGAAGGCAAGGGAGCAATCATGCGCCCTGCCCTGCTGTAGTGGTGGGTATTTGCTGCGTCAGGTGCGGTGCGGGAGCCTGCTTAAGACGCAAAACAGCGTTTTCTTCAGAGTGTGTTTTCTGAACAGCCCTGACGCTTACCCCCGGTGCGGGCATGGCGGCGGCGCTCAGTGCGGGCTGTGCAGGAAGCTGCGTGCTGGTGGTGTCTGCCCCGCTGGCCAGTACACGCAGGCTGGCAAGATAGGTCTGCCAGGCGGCGGGCGGCGTCTCGCCATACATGCCATAGGCTGCCCAACTGGTGGTGGCTGCCTGTTGCAGGGCATTTGCAGCCTGTGTGGCCAAAGGGAGCGGCGGCGCAGTGTAATCCACAATACCGCCATTCTGCACCGCTTTTCCGGCTGGCAGACGGAAGCCGGTGGTGTTCGCCCAGTCTGCCGCGCTGATGGGCACAAGCTGGCTTGCGGGCGGAAGGCTCTCCACACTGCTCATGCTCCATGTGTCATACCATGCAGTAACGGGGGCGGGCTGTGTGGCAGTGGCATCATACCCGGCATAATAGCGTGCGGGGTAGGCTGCCTGCACCTGCGCGGTAACGGAGAGAGAAGAACCGGAAAGACCCTTATCTGTCATGGTTATTTCTTCCCTTTCGCTTCAACATAAATGGCGTTGTAGGAGCCATATAGATTCAGGGTGAAGCCGGCGGCATCTGGTTCCCACACGCAATGATAGTGCGAGATCACACCGCCCGTTACCGCCTGCACCAGAATGGATTGGGGCGCTGCGGAAAACGCCACCGGAAAAGTGATTCGCCCGGAAGAAACGTTATCCACACTGAAGCATTGTATCATGTTCCCGTATGGCAGGTTGATGATCCGGTCATCATTCGTGGCAAAATCATTGTTGTAGTTGGAAAGTGTCAGGCATACGCCAGCACGTTCAAAGGTGCCGTTTACCCACGATGAGGTAGCAAACTGGCCAGAAACCCACGCCGATGTTGCGAATTGTGAACTGACCCAGGAGGGGGTGGCAAATTGTGCGTTGGCCCAGTTTTGGGTTGCTACCTGTTGCCCGTTTTCTGAAAAATGGCCGCCTCCAAATATGGCAATGGACCCATCCGCGCTGATGCGCGCCACATTGACGTGGGAGCCCCCCACGTTGGAATACACATCCAGCACACCATCTGACGCAACGGATGAAAGACGATACAGCATGCTGTAGCCGCCCGCGCCGTCAAAGGAATAGGCATTGCCTATGGCAAGGGAACCTTGCAGCTTGCCCCCTGCTAGAGGCAGATAATTTGCAAAAAGATTTTGCCACGCCGCCCCATTTGCACCAGGGATGGTCATGTTGTTTTCTGCGGTGGACACCCAGAACGTGCCGGGCGTTGCACCTGCCACCACGGCTCCGGCAGGATAGCCGCCGATGCCAGAAGCAAAAGTGGCATCATACTGCCCGATCATGCCCGCCTGATAAGCCTGCAACACGGCAGAGAGGCGATGCAGAAAACCGTTCATGTCCTGCCCGCGTGGGGGCACCCCACCAGCGGACCGCCCGATAAAGGTTTCTGGCGGAAAGCCAAGGGAGACAGACGCCGTGCCATCGCCCGCAGTGGCCTGTGTGGCCGGAATGCTGGCAAGGTTACCTGCACTGGCGGAATCCGCAATGGGTTTTGAAAACCGTTCAGGAAAATCTGATTGTTTCATGCTCAGCCTTTAATGGCGTAGGTTACCCGCACACCCGCAGGGCGGGGCAGGACACCGGAATTCTGGATAATGGAAATCTGCACCGCAGATGGCACAAAACCGAACGTGTAAGTCATGCTCATGCCGCCATGATCAGACACCCAGGCATCCCCCTGCCCTGCGAACAGTGTCATGAGAATGGCGTTCAGGCTGGTAATGGAGCCATCTGTAATATTGGCCATGGCCTTGGCGTAGATCAGTTGGCGAAACCCATCATCAGACAGACGATAATTGCCGCTGGAGACAGTGCCGGAATACCACGGGGCGCTGTTGAAACTGTCCTCCGTCAGATCTTCCGCTTCTTCAAACCCGACGAATGTGTCTGATGTTATGCTAAGAATTCGCTGCACGCCTACAATCCGGCCCCAGACATCCAGACCGTACCCTTGGGCGGTTTCCAGGTTCCAGATCTGCTGGTACCACGTCTCGATCAGCGTAGCGGGATCAAACGCCTGGTTCCAGGCCGCAATCAGGGCATTCAGGGTAGGAGAACATGCATATTGGGACAGAACGGTTTTCTGCACATTCTGCATCAGGAAAATACCACACTGATATTTGCCGGATCAAGCGTAGGCACCTGACTGATGCCGAAGGTCGCACTGAACCCGGTTGGCGTGGCGGTCATCCCCAACGTGATATCTGCAATCTGCGCCCACGTGCCCAGTGCTGCGATACCCGCATAAAAGCGGCTGGCATACAGCGTGGCCCCGATACGCGCACGGCTGCCCCCATCGTCCCCTGAAAATGCGGCCTGTATGGCGGCCTGCACGGCTGTTGTGGCCGTAGAGGGCACGGTGGAAGATGCCACCATTGTCACTTTTACAAAAAGCGGCGTAGGTGTGGCACGCTGAAAACTGACGGTATAGCTTGGCGCTGTATTATAAGCGCTGTTGGGGTCTGTCACGGTAACGGTCGTGCTGCCGGTATAAGCGCACCCCGGTGGCTTTTTACGCAGGATAGCCTGCGCAATGGCCTGATCGGCGCCGCCGTTGGCACAGACATACAGGCTGTAGGGCGCAAGCGTAACACCGCCCACCGTGGTGGCCGAAGCCGTGCTGTTATCCGTGACAAACGCGTCAGTCACGCCCGGAACGGCTTGCACAGCGGCGGATATAGCATCCAGCGGGCCGATGGCATTGGCGGCGACCGATACGCGGCGTCTTTCTTCAAACGCAGTGCGGCTTTCCACAGCGCTGCCCGTTACCCCGGCAACAGGGTTGGTAACAGTTGCCCACCCGGCCAGAGACTGGCTGATGCCGACGCTTTGCGCCGGACAAACAACCTCGCCCGCCTGCGTGCAGGAAAACGTGCCGCTGCCGGTGCCTGTGGCATCCAGCGTGATGGCGGCATCTGCCGCGTAACTGTTGCCTGACGCATCCTGCACCAGCGCGCCCTGCGGAATAACCGTACCGGCAACCCCCGTGCACAGGCAGGTGACAACCGTGGCGGTGGCAGGCAGGCGGGACATGAAATAAAGGCGGCCGATGGCATCCTGCATCCGGCCGGAAGCACGGGCCGGATCTACCCCATTGGCAAGTGCCAGAAACTGATCATACGCATCCCCCAGAATGGCAGTGAGCGACATGGCCAGTTGCCCTTGCGGGGTGGAAAGATCCGTATTGAGAGTGTTGCCAAAGGCTGCGTTCAGATCGGCCAGCACGCCAGCCAGCATGTCCGGCTCCTCCGGCATGATGAAGCCTGTGGCATCCAGCACCGGAGCCGGGACGGATGTTGTGCCGCCAGATGTGGCTTGGACCGTGCTGGTGGTTTGTGCGGTTTCAGAGGCTGACAACAGTCTGGCTCCCGTCTGCAAGAATAAGCTGAATGACGCCAGAGAGACGGCGCTGGGGGCTGATGGCTGTCAGCACACACACCGCGCGGGCCACGCCCTGCACGCTCTGGGCTGTCTGCTCCACATCTGCCCGGAAGAGAGCGGCGGACTGGGTGCGGCCCAGAATATTGCTGAGATAGGGCAGACCAAGGCTGGTGTTGTACCAGCACTCACCCAGGAACACCCGGACTGCGCAGGCCACATTCTGCGCCACGGCATAGGGGGCGGAGGCCACGGCTATGTTTCCGGCGGCATCAACCGCCAGGTCCCACGTTGCGCAGTCAAGCAACACTGTTTGCATGACATAAACTCTTTGTTTTCTGAGGGAAGAAAGACCATGCGCCGCTATAGCCTTGCGCCTGGGGCATGGCTGACTTTGCCGGGAGAGAGGAAACTCTGACGAGGACACACGCGTTAAAGGCCCGACATAACGCACGGCTGACGGGCCCATTTCAGCACACCACACCCCGGCACCCCGGAGCGACGCAGAGGAGAAGACTGCACCCGGCAGAAAACGACTGATGGAGGGGGAATACTCCGCTTCATCGGGCCGTGTTCTGCGTGGGGTTCCGCATGTTTCAGGATTTTAAAGGGAAGGCGCAGGCATATGAGCACGACGGATACAGACCGCAAACCCGTAACATTGGGCGAAGAAAAGGTACAGCGCGGCGCAGGTGGCGAAACACACCAGACCGCCCACGGTGACGTGCCGACCCTGACCACCCAGCAGGGCGTGCCTGTAGCGGATGATCAGAACACACTGAAAGCAGGCGCACGCGGCCCAAGCCTTCTGGAAGATTTTCATTTCAGAGAAAAGATTTTCCATTTTGACCATGAACGTATTCCAGAACGAGTTGTGCATGCCCGTGGCTATGGCGCGCATGGTTTTTTTGAACTGACCCATTCCCTGTCTGACATTACACGGGCGGATGTGTTGCAGCGTGTGGGTGAACGTGTGCCCGCGTTTGTGCGGTTTTCCACCGTGGCGGGCAGCAAGGGGTCTTTTGACCTTGCGCGTGATGCGCGTGGCTTTGCGGTCAAGCTGTATACCAAGGAAGGCAACTGGGATCTTGTTGGTAACAACATTCCCGTATTCTTCATTCAGGACGCCATCAAATTTCCGGACATGGTGCATGCCGTGAAGGAAGAGCCGGACCGCGCTTTTCCGCAGGCACAATCCGCGCATGATAATTTCTGGGACTTCATTTCCCTCACCCCAGAGAGCATGAACATGATCATGTGGGTGATGTCTGACCGGGGAATTCCGCGGTCCTTCCGCTTTATGGAAGGCTTTGCCGTTCATACGTTCCGTTTTGTCACCGCGGATGGCAAATCCACCTTTGCCAAGTTCCACTGGAAGCCCAAACAGGGGCTGCAATCTGTTGTGTGGAACGAGGCCGTCAAAATAAACGGTGCTGACCCTGATTTTCACCGTCGTGATTTGTGGAACGCCATTCAGGCAGGCAACTACCCGGAATGGGAACTGGGTGTGCAGCTTTTTGACGATGAATTTGCTGACACGTTCGATTTTGACATTCTGGACGCCACAAAGCTGATTCCGGAAGAACTGGTGCCCGTGCAGCCTGTTGGCAGACTGGTTCTGGACCGCATGGTGGATAATTTCTTTGCGGAAACCGAGCAGGTGGCCTTCTGCACCCAGAACGTGGTGCCGGGGATTGATTTTACCAATGATCCGCTGCTTCAGGGCCGCAATTTCTCCTATCTGGATACGCAGTTGAAGCGGCTGGGTGGGCCAAACTTTACGCATATTCCCATCAATGCGCCCAAATGCCCGTTCCACCATTTTCAGCAGGATGGCCACGGCGCGATGCATAACCCTAAAGGGCGGGTCAATTATGAGCCCAACTCCTGGGGTGGAGAAGCCGGTGGCCCGCGTGAAAATCCGCAGAAAGGCTTTACGTCCTATCCGCAGAACGTAGAGGGCCGGAAAGAGCGTGTGCGGTCAGAAAAGTTTGCGGACCATTACAGTCAGGCGCGGCAGTTCTACAAAAGCCAGACCGAGGTAGAGCAGACGCATATTCAGCAGGCCATTACCTTTGAACTCAGCAAGGTGGAAACACCGGCTATTCGTGCCCGCGTGGTCTCTCACCTGTTGAATATTGACACGGGACTGGCACAGGCCGTGGCTGACGGGTTGGGGCTGGAAAAACTGCCAGACGCCGCGCCACCTGCCAGCAAGGTGATTGACCTGCCAGAGTCCCCTGCCCTGAGCATTCTGAAAAATGGTCCAAAAACCTTTGAAGGCCGCAAAATTGGTGTGCTGATTACCAACGGAGCGGATGAAGCCATTCTGGAAGCGTTGGAAAAAACCGCCAAGGCTGAAGGTGTTGATCTGGAACTGGTGGCACCGCAGATTGGCGGAATCAAGACATCAAGCGGTCGCCATGTTCCGGCAGGGCAGCGGGTGCCGGGTGGCCCATCTGTGTTGTATGATGCGGTTGTTCTTCTGCTTTCTGAAGACGGAGCCAAACAGCTTGCGAACGATGCAGACGCCAAGGATTTTGTGACGGATGCCTATGCGCATGCAAAATTCATTGCGCATGTGCCTGAAGCTGCTCCGCTGCTGAAAAAGGCAGGCCTGACGGACGATGCTCTGGATGAAGGGGTTATTACGCTGGAAAAACCCTCCTCAGTTCCGGAATTTGTCAAAACCTGCCGCGCCCTGCGCTTCTGGCAGCGTGAGGCAAAAGTGCACGCAGTCTGACGCCTGATTTTCCTGCGCACCGTTTGACGTTACGGTGCGCATTAACAGGATAAAGAACCGTTTAGCTAAAACGCCAGAACAGAGTGTGATGATCCGGGCAGGGTTTTGAAACCGTGCCCGGATTTCAGCTTTGTGGGGTTCCCGTTGTGCCACTGCCGGGCTGCACACCGGGATGAATATGCTGCGTGAGAGAAATACCAGAAGCCGTCGCATCTTTTGAAACATGCAGCGCTCCGTTGATTGTGGCGTCTCCATTCAGGGTCAGGCTCTGGGCTGTAATATCCACTGTTCCTGCTGTTTTTACAGTGACGCCCTGATCATGCAGCCACACATATGTCTGTGGTGCGCCATTCAGAAACCCGCCCAGATAGAGTGCATCCGCCATGTTCTGCTGGCGGAAGGAGCCTGGAGCCGCCGGGGTTCGGGCCGTTTTGACATTGAAGATATCGCGGTCCGCCACAAGGGCCAGCCCAATATCCCCCACAGCGGGGTCCACAATCACGGCGCGGCTGCCACCCTGCAACCGGAAATAGGGCACCTGATACAGCACCCCATGCGGCGTAACCGCGCCTGCCGCGTTCTGCTGGTGCACCATGGGCTGGACATCCACAAAACCAACGGGGTTCAGCCCGCTACCGGAAACAGCCTTGACCTGCACCACAACTACTGTGCGCCGCACGGACAATAGCCGTGCCACAACCCGGTTCAGTGCATTGAAGTCAGACGCTGCGGCATCCGCCCGGTTAAGAACGGGATATGTGCTGGCAGTAAGAGGCATTATGCCGTGTGCTCCTGAAACGCCTGTGCCACGATGTCTGTAAACCAGGCCCCGTGTGGGGTTTCACTTTGCAGGCTGTGGCGAACCTGCGTAACGACCCACAGGCCTGTGGTAACGGGGCCAGACTGTGCCCCCCACCCGGCAGGCTGATAGCGGCTTTGCAGGCTGATCACACTGTTGAAACTGACCTGAGGATTAAACAACATCCGCACAGCCAACCCACCGGCAGACCAGGACGGATATCCAATAAGGCCCGTTTCGGACGATACAGAAACAGCCTGTTGTACAAGGCTTGTTTCTGAGGCTGAGAGAGCGCCTGAATTTTCTGCTTGCATATCTGCCAGCAGGGCGTTTCCCGCCATGCGCGCGGGCCAGACTGCCAGTTGCCCGCGCCCGAGGCTGACCCGCATGGGCAGCATATCCATACAGTAAGCCAGTTGCTGGCCGGGGCTGCCATCCAGGTACGGGTTATGGAACGTGCCGCCAACGCCGTTGCAGGAGAGTGTCAGCCCGGCTTTCCCGGCAACTGTTGCCAGTACGGTCGCAACAGGCACCGCACCACGAAAACTGGTTGGGGTGGCCGCCATGGCGTTGGGCAATGCTGTTGAAAATGCCTGCACCATAAAGACGACATCCGGCGCGTTGGTGTAATCCGCATAGGCCAGTGTGACACCGCCCTGAAACACCAGTGCGGCGGGAGAGGTTCCTTCCTCCGTTTCCACCAGCACTTCACTCGCACTCTGGCTGGTCGGGTCCGGTGCTGCAAGACTGAGGCGGTTCATCAGATCGGGCGAGAGACCTTCAATCCGCAAGGTTGCAATCTCTCCTGTTGGGAACTGCGCCTGTGTGATATCCGCCGTTACCCGAAGGCCGGTAAGCGTGACGGTATCTGCGCCGCTTGGGCCAAAGGCATTTGCCAGCAAACGGAAAGTAATGCGCAACGCGCGTGACGTAAAAGAGCCTGACTGGGCCATGAATATGCCAACCGTGTTTGAAGAAGCAGGACGCGCAGAGGCTTTGCATCACGCATGAAGCAGACGGCACTGGAGGAGCGCATAGGCTGTGTGGGTGGGGTGCCCCGCCGGTTGAAGTGGCCTGAGGCGCGGCCAGCATACTGTCCGCACGACGGCACGACGGCACGGCTGCACGGCTGCACGGCTGCACGGCTGCACGGCTGCACGGCTGCACGGCTGCACGGCTGCACGGCTGCACGACAAAGTGAGGAAAATAGGAAGAGACGGCAAGACGTGAAACGCGCCACGTAGCATGAGACTATGCTGCACGCGCCAGACGATGGTCGGTGCGCAGGCGAGCACCACGCGAACAGGCGCGCGCAAACGGAAATAGGCTTATCGGAACTTGCTGCTATGTCCATCCGGCACGGTAGAGGAGAAGGTAGCGGCTGCCCAGACCATCATAGGTGGGGTCCTGCGTGCCCTGGGTATCAGCAAATGTGAAATCTCCCGGCAGGCCAATGGCTTCATCACGCACAAGCCATGTGCGGTCCTGACACAACACGCCCGAGAGCAACCGGGTGTTGGCAAGCCAGAAATCTGCATACAGCCCTGTGGAACGTTGACGCACGGCGATCTGAATGCTCTGGCCGGAAAGCGTGACCCGGAGCATCTGGGCGGCAGTGCTGGCAAGGGGGATCATCACCAGATCTGCGGTGCCGCCAGACGAGGAAGAAGACGTGCTCATAGCGGAGATCCTGCAAGGTTGGCCCAGCCGGTTATGTTTTGAGACGTCTCTTGTGTTTCCGCACTCTCATAGAGGCTGTTGCTGGATGTTAGCGTAGGGGAGGACTGGGAGGGCACAACGCCGCCGCAGAGCATGCGCTGCCCTTGCGGCTGCTGAGTTGTTGTGAAACTCTGCGTGGCAGACACGCGTACTTCCTGAAGAGTGATTTCCACAACTGGCATGGTAATACCGTGCCGCGCATCGCGCAGCCAGCGGTGGCCGGTAATGTTGACATTCTCATATTTCCGCTCTGGCGTAATGACGGAATAAAGTGACAGGTCGGCCTCCAACGCGGCAAGG
Organism: Acetobacter senegalensis; assembly: GCF_001499615.1. Classification (NCBI taxonomy): domain Bacteria; kingdom Pseudomonadati; phylum Pseudomonadota; class Alphaproteobacteria; order Acetobacterales; family Acetobacteraceae; genus Acetobacter; species Acetobacter senegalensis. The sequence goes on from NZ_LN606600.1 coordinate 868,947, forward strand.
CTGGCGAAGAACGCCTTGCGCACATATAATCCTTCTGCTCCGGCAAGCGATGAGGCTGCCTGAGGCAGCAACGCTGAAAGATCCTGAGAGGCCAACCCTGTTTCCGAACCATCGCACACCATCAGCACCCGGTGTGTTCGGGGCGTGGCAACCTTGCTGTAGGACAGAAAACTGCCGTCTTCCAAAGGGGCTGTAGCAATATGGTGTTCGCTCTCCCCTGCCACGGAAAGCACGCGCGCTGCGGAGAGCACACTTTGGCCCGCACTGTTGAAAATGCCCCACTGCCCTGCCGCCTGGCTGATGAGCAGATCATCCAGCACCGTGCCGATACTGACAGATGCCGCCGCCTGCACCCCATGCGTGACAGACTGCCCCAGCAGAAGCGGCACGCCTGCTGCCACCGGCACAGTCCAGACGGATGGCAGCGTAACCGGCACCATGGGCATATAGGAAAATCCTTTATAAAAACGTAAAAGACATTATACGGCCCCATATGTAGCGAGGCTGGTCAGCGTATGGCTGTCTCCACCACCAAGGCCACGCAGCGCCTGTGCGATCTTCTGCGGGTTGCCGGATGGCACGCTGATGGTGACAGACCCGATATGCGTGGTGTTCTGCACGGGCGCTTGCTGTGCCGGTACGCTTGCTGCCGGGCCGCTGGCCGCACGCAGCATAGGTGAGCCGGGCAGAAATGGCTGCATGAGTTTCAGTGCATCGAAAGACAGGAAAGCTCCTTGATGCAGCAGATTATTTTTCAGTAGAGAAGACGCTGGTGCAAGGCGCGTGTTCGGTGCTGGCAGGAAAACTTTCCGACTGGAAGACGATGGCTCTAACCGGGAAGATTGCCGAAATGCCTGAGCCGAGGGCCACTGTTCTGGCACCGAGGACACCATGGGCACGTGCTGCATGACTAAAGTGTGATTTTGGTGTCTGTAAAGGCGGTTATTACGACTGGATAGATGCTTAGCGGTTGGTGGGCGATGGTTTTTCCCGAAAGTCTCGAAAGGGGATGCAGCCTTGCTGTATGATAATCCTCTGACAGAATTGGACGATATTCCATTGTGGGAAGGCTGTCGTCTGCGCCAGTCAGTCTGCTGTTTTGTGGTAGATGGCATCAACCCGGCAGCATTTGGAAAAGAGCTTACCTGATTCTGCTTTCTGTTGAAGGAAAGAGGGGAAGATGCATCCTGACTTGCCCCACGGCTTTTGGGGTTTTCCTGCCGGATGACGGAGGAAGCCGTAAAGAGAGGACGGGGCGCGCGCTGGCTCTGAGGTCGGTATGGGGCCATGGCCGCGCTTACCGCACTACGCACGGCTTCTGTCAGGCTCTTTGTTGGAAGAAAGCCGTTATGCTGCCTACCTGAAACCGAAGTGGGTTGCGTCAGGACCGTTGTGTGCTGGAGGCTGACACGGGAAGACAGGGACGCTGGCCGTATAAGGGCGCTGGTGGTGGATAGAGACCGATCATGAGGCGATAAAAGAGCGGGAGCCTGTTGTGAGGGGTTTGACGGAGCCTGCACAGGGGCATGTCGATCGGGAACGGAAAGAGGGGTAGCTGTAAAAAAATGCTGACGGCTGTTGCTGCATTCTCTGCAGCGGGAGCAGTGGACCTTTTGGCCCGCTGGCGCGGGATGAAGCTTGCGCGCGCATGGTATGCGGTGCGTGTGAAAAACGGTTAATTCCGCGTGCAAAACCGGAACGGGAGGACTGCCCTGCTCCTCCTCCCTGTTGTGACGAGCCGCTAAGAGTTGTTTTTTGAGAGGCTCCCTGCATCTGTTTCAGGAGGCTTGCAAGCCCTCGGCCGCCGGATAAGACACCCAGCAGGCCCAGTGCTTCCTTTCGCGTCTGGCTGAAAGAGGAGGCTGCCTGCTTGCTGGCTTTTTTACTCTGGCTGGTGGCCGTTTGCGTTTTCTGGGTCAGGGTATCCAGAACACCCACTGCCTGTCTGGCATCTGACTGGAGAGAGGAGGTATCCAGCCCAAGACGGATGACCAGTTCATCCAGAACGGTTTCAGACATTATGGGCGTTCCTTGCCAGATGTTTCAAAACTGGTCTGCCAGCCGCCAGATAAGGAGGCCATGTGGCTTTAGGGCGTGTTGCGGGCCTGCGCCGTGTTCCAGTTCGTGACGGAGGCCACTTCAAGAAGGGTATAAAGGTCTTCACTGTCATAAACCGTTTTGAGGTCCCGCAGGGTCGCCAGGCCAGAGGAGAGAACCATGGCCAGCGCAGGAGAGATGTTTACGCAGTGGACGGGCGGGGCGTTGTTTCTCCCAGCAGGGCCGCCACAACGGGGAAAAGCTGGTGTGCGGCGGCCAGTAAAAAACCCACATGCAGACGGAACACTTCAGAACGCACCATGCCCAGTGTTTCCGGTTCTTCAAAATCGGCGGCAATAACGGCGCGGGTCAGATCCGGGTTGGCGGGATCGGGGCGGATGGTGACGCACTGCATCAGGCGGTCGAGGGCTTTATCAAGATCGGTTTCTTCCATGAACCCGAAAATCTCTATCCCCAGACTGGCCAGTCCGGACACACCGGCCTCTGCCAGATCGGCCCCAATGCGTGCGCCGCCACGTATGGCAGCCTGAAGAGCGTGCCGCGCCCACTGATCTGCCGCAAAGGCATCCATGCGGGTCAGACAGAAGCGTTTGCCGTGATCGGCACCGGGTTTGCTATGTGTGTAATCAATGGTTTTCATGGGCTCTTCCTTTCTGCCGGTTAAATGGCGGCTGGCAGAACACGCTCCCACGTGATTTCAAAATGCCGGGCTTCCAGCACGCGGCCTGCGCCGGGAATGCTGACAATAGACCGCAGCAGGCCACGCACCATGGTATATTTGCGGCCAATGGCCGGGATCTGGATTTCAGCCCCCATGCGGTACAGACCCCGGCGGGAGTCCTGCGCCATGACAATGGCTTCAAATACCAAAGCACTTTCACTACTGGCGGCCAGCGCAATGGTCTGCGTTACGGGGTTGGGCACCCAGCCTGCATTGAGGTAGCCATCAATGCTCATGGCCGTTTCAGCCAGTTCACGCGCTTCTGTTTCAAAAGCACGGTCTGCTGCGTAGTTCTGCAATGTTATGGGCGCGTTATACAGACCCGGCACCGTGATGGTAAAAACCGAGTTGGCGGCTGTAATATCATAATCGGCCATGATTACTGAACCTCTACCGATGCCAGAGTGATGGACTGCACGGACTCTCCATCCGTGTAGAAAAAGCGCCCCTGCACGGCGCCACGGCTGGCGCGGGTGCTGGCGGAAGCGGAGGTCGCACCGGGCAGCAGATACCAGCCACGGGTGGAGAGCACGCTATCAATGGTGCGGCCTGCCTGTGCGTTGACGGCCTGTGCCTCCGCCGCGGAAAGGGTGACATTGGGCTGGATGGCCCCGAACGCCAGAGCGGTATCAATGGTGCCCTGCACGGCAGTGGCGATCAGGGAATCCCCTTGTGCGGTATAGGGGATTTGGCCAACGCTGGAGAACAGGGTCAGCAGGTCTGACTGGAAGCTGGCGTTCATCCAGATCTGGTTGATATAGCTGTCTGCCCAGCCGAACGGACCGGAGACCGCCCCGTTATTGAGAAAACTGAATGTGCTGTCCGTGCTTTTGTAGCTGCCGTAAAAGCTGTAGCCATTAGCCAGCAGGGCCTCTGCCTGAGATGGCGTGAGGTTGGCCGGGGTCACGCCGCCATTGTTGCGGAACATCAGCGTGGTGCGGCCACCCGTGCGTTGCGGGTTGAGGCTGGCCGCCCAGCCCAGACACAGCGCCCCGGCCAGCAGGCCCGTGCCATCCGTATTGCACAGGCAGGTCATGCCGGGCGTGGACTGCGCCTTGACGGTTGAACCGAAACTGTCGGTGGCGTTGGGGCTAAGGATCGTGGCATCTGCATCTGGCACAATACCCCAGTATCGGTTGGGGTTGGCGGCCATCCAGCCAGCGATTTGTGTTTTTGCAGCGGCTGAGGGTTCCTGTGCAAACAGGAAGGGTGCCCAGTCACTCACCGTTGCAGCAGCGGTGCTGAGGTAAGTGCCATATTCTGCATCCGTCGGGGTGGCAGGAATTTGAAAAATATAGAGTTTTTCAGGCGTATCCTGCGCGTTGGTATAGGCTGAAAAATACACGCTGGCGATGGCAGCTTCCGGGCTGGAAGCGCCACACAGCGTTGCGACATCCGCCGCCGAGGTGAACACTGAAACGCCGGAGGACAACGCGGCATGTGTGGAGAACAGCATGCCGGTCAGCAGACTGACGGTGCCACCGGGGGAGATAACGCCCGGCGTGACGGAAACAAGGGAACTGATGGGTAAGGTCATGCAGGGGGCTCATCCGTGAGGGTATCTGCGCATATCAGCGCAAGGCTGGCGGCGCTGGCTGTGGTGGTGGGAAGCGTAAGAGTGGTGCGCACCTGACAATGCAGGTCCAGAAGCCAATGTTCTTCAAACTGGCGTTCACCATTTACAAAAGGCATCTGCCGTGGCGGCCCGGCATAAAGTGGGACAATGCGGGTCGGCGCGTAGCATGGAGCGGCCGGTTGTGCCGGGACCGATGCCGGAAAGGCGTTGCAAGGGCGTGTATTCTGGCATGGAGCGTTTTGAGGACACGTCTCTACGCTGGGAGGGGGCGTGCGTGATAAGGGTGTAAGAGGGCCCGGTTTCGAAGCTTCAGCCGGGAGAGGAACAGATTGAGCGGCAGCGTGAGGTTCTGGTGCGATGGGAGCGTATTTTTCCAGCCACTCCGCTACTGTGCCGAGGGACGATTCTGCATCTGAGGACAGTTCTTCCTTATTATTTTGAAACAGGTTTTCAAAATAACGGCATGCCCAGTCCGTGCGGAACAGGGTAGCGATACTCTGGGCGTTATCCCCTGCACCGGGCCCGAAGATGCTGACCTGCACCCTCACCTCCTCCGGCACGCTCAGGGTCGTTATGGCTTCTGTTTCTGTCTGGGCAACAGTAGCGAGTGGCTGGCGTGTGAGAAGAGTAAGCAGAACGAACGGGCCTGCGGGGGCGACGGTGCGGTTCTGCTGTGCCAGTTGCACCGGCAGACCTGGTGGCAGAACGGCACGGAGGAACTCCCTTAGCGCCGTGGTGATGCTGGCCGTAACGGGCTGGATGGTCATGACAGTTGCCGGGTGACGAGAAGTTTGGACCATTGGCCGCCTCCCCATGTTTCGGGCTGGCTTGTAACCAGCCATTCCGCGCCTTCAAAAAACAGACTGTCTCCCCCAAACTGATAGGTACGGTCCAGTCCTTTGATAAGACCGGGCAGATAGACCAATCGGTTTTCAGAACTCTGGTTGAGCCCCGCCGTTTGTGTGAGATCCGCGCTGGTGGCGGCCTGCACCTTGATGGTGACAAGCACATCCGTATAGCGCGGCTGCGTGGAACCATCTCGCAGCGTGACCGTGCCATCCTGCACCCGCAAGGTGGCTAGGATTGATGGCAGCAGAGCCGTGGTGGCCGCTGCCGCGATGCCGAACAGGCCATTCATGACTGCACCTGAAAAGAGACGCTGTTTAGAAGTGTTTTTGTGTCTTCAAGCGGTTTATCAGACCCTTTATGATGGATGGTAGCCGGGCAGTTGGGTGGCGTATGGACGGCCTGAATGGCGTGGGTGATGCTGGCCTGCATGGCTTGGCCGGTGCGCTGCAAGGCAGTGGTGGGCGTGTTCAGAATACGGCGTGTAGCCTCTGGTTGGTGGCTCGCTGCAAGGCTTTCAGCAAGAGCCTGGCGGAAGATTTCTTTCCATTTTGGAGCATCCTGCGCCACGGCCGCCCGCATGAATGGCCGGGGCGGAATAACGATGGATACAGCACCGCTCCGGGATGTTGTCTTGCGGATGACAGCCCCAAATTCCTGCACGGCAGCAATGGCAGCGAGCGGCGTGCCATCCAGGTAAGATCTGCCCCGTAGAAACCCTGCTTTTACTGATGCGGTGCAGGACGTGGACGCTGCACCGGATGATGGGTTGCGTGCTGTGCTTTGGAATGACGTGTTTGACAGGTTGGGATTCTGGCGGTGTGAACCAGACATTTCCGCATACTGTGTGCCGGTTGAAGCCGAGGGACCTGTTGTTGCGTGTGAGGGCTGGTTCCCCTGCATGGCGGCAGCCGTGTCAGCACCGGGCCGGGACGATCCGGCGGCCAGCATGCGCAGGAGGGTACGCGCCTGTGTTCCGCCTTGCAGCGTAAGGATCATGCAGGTGTCCTGTCTGTGAAAAACCTTGGGGGATAGCGGACGAAAACGCTGGTGGAGCACCCGCAATGGTTTTGGGAGCGGTGGATGAGAGGCCCACTACGCAAAAGGGAGCGCAATTTTGATGGGTGGAAAACAGGTTTTGCCCCCTGATGGGCAGGTATCTGATCCAGAGACCAAAGGGCTCTGCGGTGCAAAAGGACTATAAAGTCCTGTCCTTGACCATTTTACAAAACCTGTTTCTGTAAAATGTAATAGCGCGAATTTATATTATCCCGGCACATAACGGGCTGTGCGGAGGAAGGCGGTGGCCGCCCAATAGGCAGCACCATAAGGCGTTTGCATCCACCATCCCTGAGAGCCTGATACCGGGCCTGCATCGGCCTGAACCTCGATACTGCCCATGCGCGCGGACGTGATGCGGCCCACGAGTGTGGGCTGGCTTTGCGGTGTTTCCGCTATTTGCGGACCACCGGCTACAGTAGTCTGCGAGCATCCTGAGGCAGGCGTTCCGTTGGCCTGTGAAAGGGTGTTGTCTGGACAAGACAATGTGGGAGCGGCACTTGAGCCAAGCCCCAACTGGGCCAGATGGGCGGTAATCAGCCCGAGCAATTCCGCCCGCTGGGTGAGATTGCGCACGGGAGACATATCATCATTGGAGAGAAACAGGCTGGCGAGGCTGAAACAGGCCTGTGCGCCTTCCGCCCCCACACTGGCGAACAGGGCCGGATATCTCTGCTGCCAGAGGGTGAGGCAAAAAGGGGCACTGGGCATTATGACGTATCCGTTCTGGCAGGTTTATTCAGGCAGGGGTGATGCCGGGCGCCGGAGTTTGCGGGTTGATGGGTTCCAGACCGGTGCGAAGGGCTGCGTGTTCGCGCGCCTGCGCTGCTGCTTTGTCCACCGTGGGCTGTGCAAAAATCAGCCCCTGCTGCAAGGGCGGAAACGCTGCATACTGGCGGGACCACGCTGCCCAGAAATCTGCCGGGACAGGGGTAAGGCCATAGCCGCCCACCACGGCGGAAGCGCGTGTGCCAGCCAGTGTGTGGCGGGTTGCACCCAATGCCAGAACAAGGCCATTGGGCAGTTTGCAGCCGATGGTAACGGTTGCGGGTGATGCCATAGGGAAGATCCGTCTGTTCGGGAAAGTTTTTGGGAAGGAGATGTTTTTTCAGAGATATTGTGAAAGCTCTGTGTAAAAACATCCCCTTGTGGGCGTGTGGTTTACAGGCCTGTCATGGTGGCAATGCCAGCGGGCATGTAGATGATGGCGCCCCATGTGCCCTGCGAGAGTTTCTGCTTCCAGGCGGAGGCATCTGTCACCACGGCGTGGGCGCGCAGTTTTTCCGTAAAGGCGGTTTCCGCCGTTTTCTGGGCGTCCACATGTTCGGCCATGATCTGCATGGTCTGCACGGTGCTGCCGGTTGCATCTCCATACTCGACGGCCTGCACAAAACGCAGATTGGGGTAGGTATCTTTCAGCAGGGAAGCCGCAGAAAGACCAAAGCTGTTACGGCGGGTGAGCAGGCCCATGCGCGTGGGGGAAAGGCCCAGCACCATGGGGGTTTCCGTATCCACCAGCCCGGCGGTCTGTTTACGGAGCTGGTTGATGAGGGCGATCACATCATCCTGCCGTTCTTCCGGCGTGGCGGTATCCCACGTTGTGCCGCCTGCGGCCTTGATGGCTGGCGTAATGGCGGCGGGCAGGCGTGGATCATTCAGGTAGCCATACAGGCGCAGGCCACTGACACCAAAAAAGTAAGTCTGGTTCTGGAACTTGTTGAGCTTAAGGGCTGCGGCTTCACGCAGGCTGGCCACCCATTGCAGGCGCGCCTGCCCTGCCAGCGCCAGTTCCATTTCCCCCCAGGAGAGGAAGACCTGATAATGGTAGGACTGACGTTCAGGGTAGGAAGGGTTGAGGCTGACCTGCCCGTTTGCGTTCCAGTCCCCATAACTGCTGATTTCACCGGTGGTTTCCAGCATGGGGAAAATGGCGGTGCGGGTAACCCAATCGCCCTTGCGGACCTCGCCCAGCAGTTCTGCCGCACGCATGGGGGCGAAGGCCACCTTGATGAGGGCCGGATCAACCCATGCGCTCATGAAGGCCGGAATACCGGCATTGGCGCTGGTGGACAGGGCAGGCTGGGCATCCAGCGCCATGGCATCTGTTGCCAGCAGCGCATTGGCGATCATGCCGCGGGCCTGCGGCATGATGAAGCCAAGGCGGTTGAGTTCCGCCAGTTCTGAAGGGAAGAGGCTCATACTGCGTGGCTCCATGTGGAGAGTTTGACAAGTTCACCCGCGCTACAGGTGGAGGCGGTGACAAAAGACGTTTGCACGGCATCTGGCACTGTGCTGCCCGCCGTGCCGGTGGCGATACTGCCGTTGGTGGTGGAGGCGAACACTGCCTGCCCCGGTGTGGCGGCAGTGGTGCTGGTGGCCCAGAAATCTCCCGCCGTGAACAGGGTTACGGGAAAGCCTTCTGGAATGATCAGGCTGGCTTCATCAGAAAAACTGGTGATCTGGCCCGTAAGGTCACGATGCACAAAACCATCTGGCGCGGTGGTGGTGCCGTTGGGCGGGGTGTTGGCCACGCTGCGGCCATCACTCTGCACCCACCCGAACGCGCCTACCGCACAGCCGCCGCTGGCGGCCACCAGAGCGCCCTCGCCTGCCGGGAAGGTTGCGGTGGGGTTGAGAGAGGCGAAATCTCCCGGCACGGCAGGCGCGGGCTGGCTGGTGATCTGTGTCTGAAACGCCATGAGTTATGCTTTCACCGTAATACGGTTGAGACCGAATTCTTCACGGAAGGAAACGGTTTTTGAGGAATCCATTCCCAGTGCAGCGCCCTGCCCTGCTGACTGCGTTTGCGCATGCAGACGGGCGAACTGCTGGAACAGCGGCTGAAGCGCGGCTTCTGGCAGAGCGGTGGTGTCCACCCCGTTTTCACGCAGGGCAAAACCATAGACAGCAGCGGCACTGTCCATGGTGACATCCCCCACAAACGGGCGCACTGCGGCACGGGCCGTATGCAGGGCTTCCATGCGGCGCATGGCCCCGGCCTCGGCCTGCTGAACGGCCTGCGCGATGGCGGCATCCATGCTGAGGGCGGGCTGAGCCGCCGTGCAGGACGGTATGGTGGTAGAGTGCGGTTGGGTACCTCCTGAACCTGCCAATGGTGCTGCTGCTGGCAGAGAAGATACGGTTCTGGCGGTGGCTTCAGACGATGCTGCATTGGGCGTGTGTGCAGCAGCCGGAATGGCTGAAGCGTCTGTCTGCACGGAGGAAGATGCGGCCGGATGGGCGTGAGAGGTGGCGTGTGCGTGTGTGGGCATGGCCTGCCTTGTGCTGTTGGATGTGAGGGCGCCCTGTTGGAGGCAGGGCTGCGACGAACTGGACGGGGCCGTGCCGCCTGATGCGGCGATGAACGAGGGAACAGAGGCCGAGGATGGCTGGATGGCCGGAGCACGTGCGCCAGCCATGGACGACGGACCGGAGCCCCATGCGCCGGTGTGAGGCCTTTTGCCGTTTGCGCGTGACGGAGCGGCGGGAGACGCATCACCAATGATGGCGGTTTTGACACGAGGTTCCGTGACAAGGGCGAGGTGATTGAAGACGATATCCGCCATGACAAGGGTGTAGGGCGTGCCGTCATGCGTGCCCGTTTGCGCGACAGCGCGATAGCGGTATCCGGCAGAGACGGCTTTCTGCTGGCCGCTCTGAATGGCGGCAATGGCAGCGCTTTGCCAGATGGTCAGGCTGCCGATCAGATTAGGCGGGGTGAAGTGGACATCACTGCCCACCGTGCCGACTGTCAGCATGCTGGGGTGGGCCTGCGCGGAAACCGGCTGGTGCCGCATGAGGATGGGTTTGCCCGCCATGCTGGCCGCTGCGGCCTGTAGGGCTGTTGGGTCCCGATACACCTGATATAGCGCATTCGGATCAAGGCCGAGGGCTGCGGCGTTCGGAATTTCATGCCCGTAATAGGGGCAGACTGTGGCTGCGGAAAGGATGCAGGCCGCAATATGCAGGTGGCCATCTGCATCTATGCGCCGTACGGACCGATCCAGCGCAAACTCGACTGTGCCATACGGCGGCCCCGGGGCTTCCGCTGTTTGCGGCTGAGTAGAAGCGGCAAGATTAGTGGGCAAGGATATGGGAGGCCGGGCTAACTGTGGGGAAGCAAGAGGAGCTGGCGTTGACGCGGGTAAAGAGTGGAGATGGGACTGAGGGGTCATGCAAGGTACCGGAGGAAGGAGCGGGAAACCGGAAGGAACTGTCGTGCCGATATGGCAGAACCTGCTTCTGAAGCTGCATTTTGCAAAAAGGGTAAGCGTGACAAAAAAGTATGGTCTGAACGTTTAGAAATCGGGCGTTCTGTTTGCGGGGATGCCATCATAGGGGCTGTGCAGATCATGGGCGGTGCGGCTGCGGGCTTCCTGAGGGGTGACGATGCCGGCGCGGATGTTCTGGGCATCAATTTCCGTGCGGGTTTTCTGCACGTTAGCCTGTGTGGCCTCATCCATCTGCCACAGGGAGGCAAAGCTGAAGGTGATATCCGGGTCAATCTCGCCCCACAGGTTGAGCATGATCAGGTGCAGGATGGTGGTGAGCGGTGTGCGGAATACGTTTTCCTGAAAGGCGTGGATACGGTCATAAAAAACGCGGATTTCACCTTCTGCCGAGGCGTTGAGCCCGCTGGGGGTAATACCCGTGAACTTGACCAGCGGTTCCTGCGCAACGCTGCACATCTGTTCCTGCGCCTGGGCCTGCAAGCGGTCCAGCCCGGAGAGCGGTGCTGCCAGAAGGTCCAGTTTTTCACGCTCCTTATCCAGAACGAACGTGCCGCGGTTGGACCGGAAGCGGTTGAAGGCTTCCACTCGGCTGAGCAGGCCCTCCGGGTCTTGCGCGTAGGCCGCCATATCCGTTGAGAGCGCGACGATGGAAAAGGCGTTGAGCAGATCAGACACGGACTGACGGGTGCGCAGCCAGTTGTTGACATAGGGCTGGGCCATCTGGCTGAGGGACAAACCGCCGAAATTATAAGCTGGTTTAAGAATGTCCGGCACATCACGCGAGACAAAGCGCAGAAGGCGTGTGCTGTGGATCAGGCTGCCCTGCACCCACCAGTGGGTTGGCTGGTAGAAATCCGGGCTGAGGGGATCTGTCGTGCCGTAACTGTCTGGCGTGGTCCATACGGGATCTATGGGCACAAGAGCGCGCAGGGTGCCTTTGCGCACGGTTTCCGGCTTGAGAAGCAACGGGGCTTCACGCCCGCCGGTTGTCTGGCTGAGGCCGGTATCAACATACAGCAGGCCCATGCCGTAATAGCCATCATACTCCGCCATGCGGCGCAGCACATCACGCACGTTCAGGCGGGTGAATTCAGCCTCGATTTCGGCAATGCGGGCCTGTTTGGTGGTTGCGCCCCGCGTGCGGAACACAATCCATTCGCGCGTGGCCTCCGTGGCGATCACTTCCACCATGTGCCGGTATTCCGCCCGCTGGGCGAGTTCAGCCAGATGCGGATAACCGGGAAAAACCGTTCCCTCCCCAGCGGCATTGCGCAGCCAGACCAGTGTGGCGGGCTGGCTGCTGGCGGCGCTATCAAACGCCAGATGGGTGCGGTTATCGCCGCGCACACCTTTGGGGGGCTGATAGGGGCGAAACTGCGCGTGCGGAGGAGATGGTGCGTTGGAAGAACGCAAGGCATCTGCCATGCCGTTTGGCAGAACGCCATTTGCAGCAGGTTTGCGCAGGTGCTGGCCAAGAGGGGGCGTGAGCGTAGGTTCCCGTCGGTCTGGCTGAAACGTGCGTGTGTGCGGCAAGGCGTGTGAAAGCCGTTTGAAAAAGCTTTTGAATGGTCCTGTTGTTTGAGGCGGCCTGTTTTCCGACTGTGCTTCCGGCAGGCTTTTTTCTGGGTCAGGCTGCTGCGGGCTGGCAGGACAGGCTGGAAAAAATGGCGGCATGTGCCCTCTTGCGTGATGGAATGGCATGGACGGAAAGTGGATAACAAGGCGGAGGCGGAGAACCGGATGAGCGGTTTTCTGCCCGGGACCCGGCAGGAAGAAATGCAGCGCCATGCAGCAATTTTGCGTGTGCGGAAAAGTGCTATGGGAGACAGTGCTGGGTGCCCTGTGGAGGCAGCAATGGTCCGCTCGTTAAGCCAAGCGTGGGTGTTTTTTGAATGTTATTGTCTGCTCATCGGGCACAGACTGATGTGTGACAGATATGAGACCACGTATTTTTTGGTTTCGTTTTTGTGAAAAACCGGGTGATACTCCAGCACTGGCGGCGTGACGATTGGGAGAGATGGCGTGAAGTTGAGAACGCGTGTGGTGGGTGCCCTGATGGCCGGGGCGTTAATGGGGGCAGCCGGCTTGGCCCACGCGGCGACAGATGAGGATATTTCCGCCCCCGGCCCGCTTGGGCTGCTGAAAGGCACCCTGACCCGCGCGGGGAACAATGCCCCCGTGATGTTGATACTGCCCGGTTCCGGCCCGACAGACCGGGATGGCAATAATCCGCTGGGGGTAAAAGCTGCCACCTATAAGCTGCTGGCGGAAGGGTTGGCAGCGCAGGGGATCTCCAGCGTGCGTGTGGACAAGCGGGGATTGTTTGCGAGCCTGGCCGCCGTTGCCAACGGAGACAGTGTGACCGTTGACAACTACGTTCAGGACACTCGCAACTGGATGACCAGTATTCAGAAACAGACGGGCGCGCATTGTGTCTGGCTGATGGGCCACAGTGAAGGGGGGCTGATTGCGCTGGCCACGGCCGCGGACAACCCGGCACAGATCTGCGGTGTTGTGCTGGTGGCAACCAGCGGCAGACGTGCCAATGACCTGTTAAAAGCCCAGATGGCTAAAACGCCTTTGTCTTCTCAGGTTAACCGGATTGTTGATGCTCTGGCCAGCGGGCAGCAGGTGGATGTGAGCGCAGAGCCCCCGCGCCTGCGCGCAATGTTCCGGCCAAGCATACAAGGGTTCTGGATAAGCGCGTTTTCATATGACCCTACGGACCTGATTGCAAAAATCAAGCTGCCGGTGCTGATTATGCAGGGTGAGCGTGATTTGCAGGTGGGTGTGGAGGATGCGCAGAAGCTCAAGGCGGCAGACCCGGCAGCCAAGCTGGTTTTGCTGCCGGACACAAACCATGTGCTGAAAACGGTTTCTTCCGATATTCCGCGCGAAAATCTTGCGACCTATGCAGACCCCAACCTGCCATTGGCCCCCGGCGTGGTGGACTCGATTGCGGGCTTTATCAAAAAAACACCGTAATGCGTGGGATGGCGTATGCCGGTGGAAGACAGGGTCAGGACGCCTTTCTCAGCAAGGGTCGGACGGTGGCAAGGAATACGCCTGAGACGCTGCCTCCAAAAAATCTAGCGGTGAAAAAGGCGTGGGTGTTCTGTGGCTGATAAAGAGGGCTGGGCCACCATGAAACGGGGATAGTGGAGCGGACAGATAAGGCTTTCAGGTGTAAGCCGTCATGCCTGCTCTGACCTGCTGATTTTTTAAACCGTGCCTAAAAAGGAAGACCCGATTGCGCTAGGCGCGTTTTGAAACAGCCTTTAAGCTGTGCTCCGGTTTCTCTGCAACACGTAAGGTTTTTCTGTTCTGATGATGCGCTGTTCTCGCATGTTTGCACTTTCTTCCCTGATGGTTGGGGCTCTGATAACAGGTGTGCCCGTAGTGGCCCCGCATATGGCGCGCGCTGCTGCCGTGCCCTCGCTGGATAAAGCCGCGCAGGCTGTGCAGGCTCTTGCGCGGCAGGTGGGAGAAGAGCGCTTTACCGCACCGGATTTTCGGCCCGGTGTGGTGCGGCATATGGTGATGTTTCAGTTCAGACCAGAGACCACGCAGGCACAGCGGCAGGAGGTGACGCGCCGTTTTCTGGCGCTGGCTCAGGCTTCCCGCCGCCCTGATGGCAGCGCTGTCATTCAGGCACTGGAAGCTGGGCCGCAAACCAGTGGGGAAAATGCGGATCTGGGGCTGGATTACGGGTATCTGGTTACGTTCCGATCAGAAGGGGACAGGAATTATTATGTGGGCCGCCCTATTGTGCAGGGTCACGGCCATTATGACCCCGCCCATGATGCCTTCAAGGCGTTTGCGGCCCCTTATCTGGCCAAGGCGGTTGTGTTTGACTTCACGGTAACGCCGTAACGGAGAGACATAAGGTGGAGAAAGACCCTCTTTCAAGACGTGTGCTGGGCTGGACGGTGGTGCTGGGTGCGCTGGTGGGTTCAATCGGGGTGATCGGGTTTGGGAATTTTCAGCGCAGCAGAGAGGCCGCGCAACGGCAGCATGCGGAAGCCTGCGCTCAGGCGGACCCGGCCCGACGGCCTGAGGATTGTGACGACACTGAACAGCATGGAGGCGGTGGCCATGGGGTGTTTGTTTCTTCCCGCCGTTATGGACATGATGGGGCCGACGAGGGTGATGAGGGAGAAGGCCGACGTGGCGGCGGTGCTGGCGAGGAGTCTGCTGGCCATGCGGGATTTGGCGAAGGGGCCGCGGGCCATGCGGGAGGCGGAGAGTAACCTGACCTGATGGGTACTCTGCGCCGCCTTCCCTCCGCCCCGCGACCGGACTGGCAGGCCCGCGCACGGCAGATTGGCCATACGTATTTTCGCAATGAAGACGGTAGCCCTGCCTGGCGGGAAGATGTGCGTTACGACTTCAGCTCCCAGGCGGTGCAGACTTTGCGCCGGGTAACGGAAGACCTGCACACATTATGCCTGCGTGTGGTGGACGACGCCGTCAACACACCGGGCGGGCTGGATGTGTTTCATATTCCGCCGCTGGTGCAGGATGTTGTGCGGGCCTCCTGGCGGCGGGATGAGCCGTTTCTGTTGGGGCGGTTTGATTTTGCCTGGTGCGATGGTCAGCCCAAGCTGATTGAATATAATGCAGACACCCCGGCCACAGTGCCGGAAAGCACCCGCATGCAGAGCCTGTGGCGGGCAGAGGTTGCGCCACAGGCGGAGCAGATGCCGCTTGATGCCGGGCGCATTGTGGCGCGGCTGCTCCAGTTGCGGGCCGAAGCGCGCGTGAGCCAGACGCTGCATATTGTGCCCTACCCTGACAATACGGAAGATGCGGTGCATGCCCGTTATTACCGGGACTGGGCGCAGCAGGCCGGATTGGAGGCCGTGCAGTGCGAGTTGCGGGATCTTGAGATCAGCACCCGTGGCCACCTGCTGCACAAGGGCCGCGTGGTGCGGAGCATGTTACGGATGTATCCGTGGGAGCTGATGTTTCGTGACCGCGGTGCGCGGCATCTGGCGCAGTGTGGGTGCGTTTTTCTGAACCCGCCCTGGACGGCCCTGCTCTCCAACAAGGCATTGTTGCCTGTGTTGTGGCAGCGTTACCCGGAGCACCCCAACCTGTTGCCAGCGGGGTTTGACCCTGCGACCGTAACGGCGCATCGGCCCGGAAGCTGGTATGTGGAAAAGCCGATCCATGCCCGTGGGGGCGAGAACGTGCGTCTGCTAAAGGCGGATCGGATTTTGTGTGCGGAAGGTGGCACTTACGGGGCGTACCCCAAAGTCTATCAGGCGTTTGCGGACCACAGCATTCAGGGCGTTACGGCCTCTGTCGGGGCGTGGGTGATTGGGCACAGTTTTGCGGGCATTACCATGCGGGAGAGCGCTGACAGGATTATCCGCCATACATCGCCCATTGTGCCCCATACCATCAGGCGGAGCAGTTTTGTCTCCCGGCTACTGGGCCGGTGACAAAACCGGACACGGGGGTTGCCCCCCGTGCGCCACGCCTGAGAGGCTGACGTGGCGAGAAAAAAGAGAGCCGGTTCAGGCCTTCTTGTTTTCTTCTTCTTCGTCTTCTTCATCATCCCAGTCATCATCATCGCCAGCTTCGAACACGAGTTCGACGGTGACAGTGCCGGTGGTGTCGCCATCCTGAAGGGACTTTGCGTCGGCTTCAGCTTCTTCCTGTTTTTCGTACAGTTTGGCTTCGTTGGGGTCTTCCAGCCATTCATTGGTGGGGTCCCAGAAGGTGATTTCCCCATCATTGTCTTCGCGCTGGATCAGGTAGCCTACGACAACTTCATCGGTATCTTGCATGGTCGGTCCTTTCTGACACTGCTCTTCTCCATATGAAGCATGCCGCGAAAAAGAAAAGAGCTTCATGACAAGATGGTGACAACGCAGGCCGGCACGCGGCGTTGCAGGCGGGGGTGCAAACAGGGCGCGGGCTGGCTTTTTGTGGCGTTTGGGCGGCTGTTGCCTCTTGTCCTGCCCATGGGCGGAGGAGTAAGTCTGGGGTGCCTTTTGATGGCCTGACGTGACCCTGATTGCAGCAGGGGCCGGCGTGTGCCGCGCCCGGAGTGGCCTGCAATCCTACCAGTGGATAGTTGTTGCCGTGACTGACCCCAAGAACGCCCCCCCTGCCGACCCTGCCTGTGGAACCGCGACCACACCGGCGGCTGGCCCTGCTGCGCGGACGCCTGCCAGCAGCACTGGCGTGGCGGCTGCGGTATCTGGCGTAACGCCGGATGGTAACGCGCGGAACGGTATGGCGCACGCGGCGCAAGGTGATCACGCTGGCGAGCAGGATCTGCCCTTCTGTGTAGCGGCGCTGTATCGCTTCACCCCCTTTGAGGATCTGCCTGCGTTACGCGAGCCCTTGCAGGATGTGTGCGTGGCTAACGGCGTAAAGGGCACGTTGCTGCTGGCGCATGAAGGCATAAACGGCACCATTGCTGGCACGGATGAGGGTATTGCCGCAGTGCTTGCCCATGTGCGCGCCATGCCGGGCTGTGCGGAGATTGAGGTCAAATTCTCCCGTGCGCCTGCCATGCCGTTTTTGCGCATGAAGGTGCGGCTGAAGAAAGAGATCGTGACCATGGGGGTGCCGGGGCTGGACCCTCGGTCTGACGTCGGCCATTACGTGCAGCCAGAAGACTGGAATGCCCTGCTGGAAGACCCGGACACCATTCTGATTGACACGCGCAATGACTATGAAGTGGCAACCGGCACGTTTGTTGGGGCGATTGACCCCAAGACAAAGACCTTCCGCGAATTTCCGGACTGGTTCCGCACCCACCGCGAGGAACTGCTGGCCAAGGGCCGCACACCGCGCATTGCCATGTTCTGCACCGGGGGAATCCGGTGTGAGAAAGCCACGGCCTTTGTGAAGGCTGAAGGGCTGGATGAGGTGTATCACCTTCAGGGTGGTATTCTGAAATATCTGGAAACTGTGCCGGAAGAAAAGAGCCTGTGGCGTGGTGAATGTTTTGTGTTTGACCAGCGGGTGACGGTCAAGCATGGGCTGGAACCGGGTTCTCTGGAACAATGCCATGCCTGCCGCACGCCGCTGACGGCGGAGGAAATGGCCTCACCCAAGTATGAGCATGGGGTAAGCTGCCCGCATTGTTACGATGAACGGGATGAAAAGCAGCGCGCCCGTTATGCCGAGCGGGAACGGCAGGCCAAACTGGCCGCCGAGCGTGGCGAAGCGCATCTGGGTGCTGAAATGGACGCAATCCGTGAGCGCAAACGCCGTGAACGGGACGCGGAAATTGAACGCCAGAACATGCTGCGGGACATGGCGCTGGCCCGCTTGCAGGAGTAACAACGCCTACGCATCTTCCCCATCATAGTCAAACAACGCCTCGATTGAGGTGCCGAAAAAGCGGGCAAACCGGAAGGCAAGAGGCAGGCTTGGGTCATAGCGCCGGCCTCTATGGCGTTGATGGTCTGCCGGGAGACACCAAGCTGTGTGCCCAACGCTTCCTGCGAAAGGCCGCATAGCCCGTTTTTTTAAGAAAGCAGACATAAAAAAAGCCGCCCCGAAGGGCGGCTTTCTTCACATCACGCGTGTGAGTAAAAGCAGCGTTACGCTGCTTTGATGCTCACCGCAGATGTTTTGCCGTTACGGCCAGCTTCGAGCTCGTAAGAGACCTGCTGTCCTTCGGTCAGGGTGTGCATACCAGCGCGCTCAAGTTCAGAGATGTGAACGAACGCATCCTGCCCCCCGCTGTCGGGCTGAATGAAACCGAAACCCTTTGTGGGGTTAAACCATTTTACGGTGCCTGTTGCCATAACAAGGCTCCTTCTTAAACAATAGCGGTCGTGCACAAAACACACACGAAATCATAACTTTTAAGGAGAAAGAGAAACGCAACATGCGTCAATAACTCGGATAAAAGCACCCGCTGCACCTTTGATGCGCCTATGTTCGGACGAATGCAAGGAAAAACTTTTTCCTGCCATGCCGGGCCGGTTTTTGGAAAACGGATGCTGTTATCGTGTGGGCCGCTGCATGCTCATACGGACGGTGTCCCAATAGGTGCCATTGACCTGAATGGTGGCGCGCTGGGTGTGCTCCTGCTGGAAGCCCAGTTTCTGATACGTTTTTTGTGCGGGCGCGTTGCCTGCATACACGTTCAGTTCCAGCCGCGTGATGGTGGGAAAGCGGAAGGCTTCCCGGATGATCTGGCGCAGCATGGGTATGGCCAGCCCCTCCCCCGCTGCGCCGGGGCAATGGCGACACGGGACAACCGCGCCGTGCCAGTCTCCCACGTAAACGCAAGTTGCGCATGGCCGACAGGGATGGTGTGCGCCATGGCCATCCAGCACAACCGTTTGGGAGGCGTGCTGTGGCCTTCGTCCAGCATTGTTTGAAGTTGCACGTCCGTTATCGGGAAATGCACCAGCGGGCCGCCCCACTGGATAATGTCGGCCTCTGACCCAAACCAGCCAGAAAGGGCTGCAAAATGCTCACGCGAGAAAGGGACGAGGGTTATCATGGTGGCAACATTAATGAAAAATGTGCTGTGATAACAAGGGATATGTGAAGCGGAGTGAAAAGCAGTTTTTGAGGAACGCAGGCAGCGGTTCTGCTCTTGCTCTTGCTCTTGCTCTTGCTCTTGCTCTTGCTCTTGCTCTTGCTCTTGCTCTTGCTCTTGCTCTTGCTCTTGCTCTTGCTCTTGCTCTTGCTCTTGGCGCGAGGGCTTCAGAACATATTGGGTGACCAGCCGCATTCTGGTTTTTTAGAGAATAAATACGAACAGAGTCTTACTATTACTCTTATTTTTCAATCCACTTTCTCAGATTCGGGCCAGAAAAGTGCGGTTGAAGGTGGGGAGTGGTGTGCTTTCTGTGAGCGCCGTGAAGGCTCCGGCGGCGGCATCCACCTGATCATCATGTGCGGCGGCGGGGAAGGCTGCGAGTTCTTCCAGAAAGGCTGGGGTCCATGCCGCACGCAAAGCGAGGACATTCCCGGCATTGACCTGTGCTGCAAAAGGCGCTGCGCGGGTGGCTTTGTCTCCACTTTCGCGCACGGTGCGGACACGGTAGCCCGCCAATCTGCCGGTGAGGTAACGGGCCTGCGCCACGCCTGCCTGTCCGGGGTCCTGGGGCAGAATGATCTCAGTTTGCGGGCCGTCCTGCGCGGCGGTGGCGAGGATGGCGGCTTCAACCTGTGCGGGGTCTCCACGCAGGCGGGCGACATCCGCCACGCAGAAGCGGCCATCTGACAGCCGTATCATTTTGACGCCCACCGTCCAGTCCGCGTTGGGGCGCGTGCTGGCACGCGTGGCGGCCAGATCCCACCGGCGGACGGTGGCTTTGCCAGACATGGGGGCCGGTGCGTGATCATTAGTGAAAGGGCGGGCCGGATGAGTGGGGTCAGATTGGGTGGGAAAAGACCCTATTGGAATGGCATCCACCACGGAAATGAAAGCTGTTTTGAACAAAGCGCCTTCTGCTGGCGTGGGGTTTTGCTGATAGAGGGCGCTCCACTCCCGTGCGCCAATGGCCAGACGGATGTGGGCGAGGTCTTCTGCCGGGAAGGCCTGCGGCCACAGAGGCGCGCCAATGGGACGACCCGAGGCATCCTGCGGGCCAGCGAGGGCAGGAAGAGAGAGGACATCCCATGCCTCGCCCGTGTTGTTCTGCATGTCATCCAGCAGACGGCCTGCGAGATCATCCGGGGACCAGCGGGTCATGACCAGCACAATGGCACCGCCGGGCATAAGGCGGGTGCGCAGCACGGCGCGATACCAGTCCCACACGGCGGCGCGACGGGTTGGGCTTTCCGCTTCCTGCCGGTCTTTTATGGGATCATCCACAATGGCGAGGTGCGCGCCCTTGCCTGTCAGGCCGCCGCCAATGCCCATTGCGGCATAAACGCCACCCGCGTTGGTGTGCCAGACATCACGCGCGGCGCTATCTGCCGCCAGCGTGACAGAAGGGAACAGAGCGTGGAAGCGGCGGGAGGCCACAAGGTTACGCACATCGCGCCCGAAATCCTGCGCCAATGTGGCCCCGTAGGACGCGGATATGACCTGTTTATGAGGGTGACGACCAAGATACCATGCCGGAAAACGCCTGCTGACAAGCTCGGATTTTCCATGCCGTGGGGGCATGAACACCATCAGCCGTGTGATGGTGCCACGTTCCACTGCATCCAGTTTCTGACAGAGCAGATGGTGGTGGGCTCCGGACTGGTAGTCGGGCATGGTGTAGCGGGTGAAATCAAGCAGATTCTGGCGTGCGTGACTACGGTTTTTCAGTTCAGCCTGTGCGTTCTGACTGACCTGCCTGCGCAAGGGCATTGAGTTCATCATCCGTGAAATCTTCAAGACCTTTGCGCACAACCGCGTTCATGGACAGGCCAGCAAGTTTGGGGTGCAGGTAAGGGGCAGCCACCTTTGCAGCATCAAACTGTCGGTCCGTTATGGTCTCGTCCCCCTGCATGACACGGGTGAAAATTTCCAGCGGCGTGACGGGCGGTGCAGCCGATGAAAGAACCGCAGGCGAAGAGGCGAAGGGAGCGGATGGTTCAGCGGGTGGCAGTTGTGGTGGTGGAGCGACGGTCTGCGCGGATGCTTGTGAAGCAGGCGGCGCTGGTTCCGATGCCTGGGAGCGTGAGGACGGCTGGCAGGAAGCGTTTTTTGTGGGGCGAGTGGAGAGTGGAGCGGAGACGCGGGCTGAGGCTGAGGCTGAGGCTGAGGCTGAGGCTGAGGCTGAGGCTGAGGCTGAGGCTGAGGCTGAGGAAATGGTGGGGGTATCGGGCAGCAGAGGCAAGCGTGGAGACGAGCCCTTGCTTGGCGGAACAAGGGAACTGGGCCCGGAAGGTGCAGGTTGAGGGGATAAGGAGAGATCAGGACCGGCAACGGGGGGTTGTGGTGCGCCTGTCTGTCCGCCGTCAGGATCTATGGGACGAAATTGGTGAATTGAATAATGGAGGATTTCTGGCTCATCGTAACGACGAAGGAGTGAAGTATGAGCCAGAAATCCTTGCCGGAGACGACATCGGGGGAACGGTTGATCCGCGATATCCGCCGGGCGACGCGTCGGCAGTATTCGGCGGAAGAGAAGATCCGCATTGTGCTTGATGGCCTGCGGGGCGAGAGCAGCATAGCTGAGCTGTGCCGCCGTGAAGGTATTGCCGAAAGCCTGTATTATTCCTGGTCGAAGGAGTTTCTTGAAGCCGGGAAGAAACGACTTGCGGGCGATACGGCGCGTAACGCCACAACCAGTGAAGTCCGTCATCTGCGTGACGAGGCGCGGGCCCTGAAAGAGGTCGTGGCCGAGCAGACACTGGAACTGCGCCTGCTTAAAAAAAGCATGATCGGGGCTGGGGGAGACCCCGCATGAGATATATGGCTTCGGAAAAGCTCGAGATCATCCGCCTTGTCGAGCAATCAGCCCTGCCGGTTCGGCAGGTTCTCGGCAAGATTGGTATCCCGCGTTCAACCTTTCACCGCTGGTGCGATCTCTATCGGACGGGCGGCCCGGAAGCCCTGGCGGACAAACCCTCTGGACCCAATCGGATATGGAACCGCATCGCGGACGATATCCGTGCACAGATCATTGATCTGGCGCTGGAGACGCCGGAACTGTCGCCTCGTGAAATTGCCGTGCGGTTCACCGACGAGCAGGGCTATTTCGTCTCGGAAGCCTCGGTCTATCGCCTGCTCAAGGCCCATGACCTGATCACCAGTCCGAAATTCATCGTCATCAAGGCGGCGGAGAGCTTCCATACAAAAACAACAGCGCCGAACCAGCTCTGGCAGACGGATTTCACCTATCTCAAGGTTATCGGATGGGGATGGTTCTATCTGTCGACCATCCTTGATGATTTCTCACGCTACATCATCGCCTGGAAGTTGTGCACGACCATGGCCGCATCCGATGTGACGCAAACGCTGGAACTCGCCTTGCAGGCATCAGGGCTTCATCAAGCCACGGTCAGACACCGGCCGCGACTGCTCTCCGATAACGGCCCCTGTTATGTTGCTGACGAACTCGCGAAATGGCTAAATCAGAACAGCATCGATCATGTGCGTGGCGCTCCCAACCATCCCCAGACACAGGGGAAGATCGAACGTTGGCACCAGACGCTCAAGAACCGCGTGCTTCTTGAGCATTATTATCTGCCTGGAGATCTCGAAAGCCAGATCGAGGCATTCGTCGAAAACTATAATCAGCGCCGCTATCACGAGAGCCTCAACAATCTCACGCCGGCAGATGTCTGGTTCGGACGGGGGCAGACAATCCTGCTCGAACGTGAGCGCATCAAAAGAGCTACCATCCAGAAACGACGCTTGCTTCATCAGCAGCGTGCCGCCTAAACATCATAATCAGATGGGCCAGACCCTCCGTTATTTCACACCATCCATAGTCCCAAATCTTTCGACGACGGACAGGAAGGGGGACATCCGCGCGGTGACGGGGAGCCCCCGCGGGCTGGAGAGGACAGAGCAACAGGTGTGTGCCCTGATGATGCATGATAACCCAGCGTGTGTGGGAGGTTCGCACAACGTCTCCACACGCAAGGGCCGCAGGGGATGCAGACACAGGCATGCAAACTCCTGAAAAAACAGAGAGCGGGGCAAGTGGAGCGGGAGGGCTCCGGGCGGCTTTTTTGTGAGGATGACCGTTCTCTAAGCCTGACCACGCGCGCTGGCAAACGCCTTTTGACAGGATGGATTCTGCGTTTTTCAGGCGTGGATCAAAGCGGGGCTGAGCCTAACAGACCTGTGAAGAGAAAACGGGTTTTTGTGTTTTTTCTGGCTGTTAGGGCACATTTCATTTCGGTTTGTGCGGGGAGGATGGTGCGTTCTCATGTTATTACACAGATAAGTGATATGCGTTTTTTAGATAAATCCACATAATGACCTCAAGCCCCGCACAAGAGGGTGTCTTACACAACAACGCTGTGGATCAACCACAGGATCTGAAGCCCACTCCCTGCCTGTCTCTCCCACAGGCATGCCGGGTTTAGCCCCTGCCCGGCAGTCACTTCCCGGCTTTACACTGGCGCGTTGGCTCTCCCTCCTTCTGCAGGCGCGCCAGTGTAACGGCTCCAGGCCACGCTGCATTCCGTCTTTCCCCTTGAAGACGCAGTCGTGGCCTGGCGTGGGCTTTTTTGCAACGGCCATGTGGAACGCAATGAAAGAAACACCGTTTATGCCCTAAAGTTTTTCTTTCTCTGCTCCATAAGGCCCGCAGGCGCCCATCCCCTTTCATTCAGGGGATAGCGGAGGCAGCCTGACACGGCACCCTGCAAAGGATACACCATCATGAACCGAACAAGCCGGTATCTTCTGGCGGCAGGACTTGTTGTTCTGGCTTTGGGAACAGCCACATATGCCGTGGTGATGCGGCCGGAACGGGCCAGACTGCCCATAAGCGAGAGCATGGGTTCCCGCCCCAAACTGCCGCAGCCCAATGCCACCCTGGTGCCCACGGTGAACATTGCCCGCCCCGTTGGGTGGAAAGAGGATGAAGCCCCCCACCCCACCACGGGGCTTGCGGTCAAGGCGTTTGCCAGAGGGCTGAACCACCCGCGTTGGCTTTACACCCTGCCCAATGGGGATGTTCTGGTGGCGGAAACCAACAGCCCCGGCACGGATGCACCCGGCCTGAAAAAGCGGATTGCGGGGCTGATACAGGGTATGGCGGGCGCAGATACGCCCAGCCCCAACCGGATTATGCTGCTGCGCGACACGGATGGAGATGGTGTGGCGGATGAGCGCACCGTGTTTCTGGACAAGCTCTATTCGCCCTTTGGCATGGCGCTTGTGGGAGACAGTTTTTATGTGGCCAACGCCAATGCCATCTGGCGTTTTCCGTATCAGGACGGTGAAAAATCCATCACGGCTGCCGGGAAAAAGGTGGTGGACCTGCCTTCAGGCTATAATCACCATTGGACCAAGAACATTCTGGCCAGCCCGGATGGACAGTATCTTTACGTAACGGTGGGGTCTAACAGCAATGTGGGGGAAAACGGGCTGCCAGCGGAAGAAGGCCGCGCGCGCATTAACCGGCTGACGCTTGCCACGGGTGAGATGACACCGTACGCCACCGGGCTGCGTAACCCGAACGGTCTGGCGTGGGACCCGCAGAGCGGCGCGCTGTGGGCCGTGGTGAACGAGCGTGACGAAATTGGCAGCGATCTGGTGCCCGATTACATAACAGCCGTAAAGGAAGGCGCTTTTTACGGCTGGCCCTACAGCTATTACGGTGGCCATGTGGATGAACGCGTGCAGCCACAGAACCATGATCTGGTCAGCAAGGCGGTTGTGCCGGATTATGCGGTAGGCGCGCATACAGCCAGCCTGGGCATTGCGTTCGGACAGAACAGCACCTTACCGGAGATCTGGCGGAATGGGCTGTTTGTGGCCCAGCACGGATCATGGAACCGCAGGCCGAAAAGTGGCTACAAGGTGATATTTGTGCCGTTTCAAAGCGGTGCGCCCAATGGGCCGCCAGTGGATGTTCTGACGGGCTTTCTGACTGCGGATAAAAAACATGCCCATGGCCGCCCGGTTGGGTTGGCACTGGACCACACCGGTGCGCTGCTGGTGGCGGATGATGTGGGCAATGCCGTGTGGCGGGTAGCCGGTGTGCCGGAACAGCCTCAACCGCAGCAGGCTGCCGCCCCGGAACCCCAGCCACAGATGCAGCCTTAATCATCCTCCGGGTGGCGGGCCGCGGTGCGGGCGACAACAGCGTTGGCCTCCCGCACTGCACGGCCTTCATCCCCCGTGCGCTCCAGACACTCATTGGCAACTTTTGCCCATAGGGACTGGAGCATTTCCGTTGTGGCCTTATGCGTGTGGTGTTGGGCGTCATCAGGTGTCCAGGGCATGAGGATTCTCCGTGAGTGAAAAAAAGGCGCGTTGGCTAGACCCTTACTTGATGTGGAGTCAGGCGTTTTTTAAGGGTGAAACCGTAAATTTGAAGACTCCCGTCTGGGATCGGGTGGCGTGGAGAGAAAAACCCAACGTATGGCTCCACAAGGAGATCCGCCAGCCGGACTGGACTGACGTTTCATCTGTGGTGAGTATTATCACCCTGAAGGCCGGTCTCTGGGCGGGGCAACACGGGTGGGGTGCTGTCCTGAAACGTCAGCCAGTTCTGCCATATGGTGTATGTGCGCTGGCGGGTCTGGCGTCTATCGCACCCCAGTTGCATCATGACCCGGAGTGTACCCTGCTGCCAGTTTGTAAATACGGCGCCGCATTCAGCGTCCCGATAAGCCTTCCATGCGGTTTCTGAGTGCTGGAAGGCTTTCTGGCTCTCTTTCAGAACCTTTAATGTGCCATCATCTTTTGTGTCGGTGATCTGTTTCTGAAGAAACGCAAGCGCGGCCTTGGCATATTTCTGATGCGTTGCTTCGTCCTGCGCCAGTGCATCGCCGTCACACTGGTTCATCTCAATCGTGTTGGTACCCTGGCATGACGTTGCGGCTGCGTGCGCCTGTGCTGCGCATAAGAACGCCAGAGCAGAAAGCACTGCGAAGCGGGACATATGGCCCCCTTTCACGACATGAAAAGCCTTGGGCCAGACGAGCGCTTGCGCTGCGCTATGGCGAGGGCAAAGTGGTGGCGGATGCGGCTGCCTTGCGCGCCATGCGGACTTGTTTTGCGGCTTTGCGGGCGTTTTCTTCAAACGCTTCCAGTTGCTCAAGCAACAGGGCGCACTGGGCGGCAATCTTGCGTTGGGCGGAACTGGCGGAGAGTTGCGGAAACAGGGCTGCCCCCATGGCGCGGAAAGAGAGTTCATCCACCAGCATCATGCGCAGGCGTTGGTGGGCGCACAGGCCAAGCGCTTCCCGCACGCTTGTAATACGCGCAACGGCTTTGCCCCGCACCATCTGCCAGGAGACTGCATCATGTTTTATAAGAGTGCTTGGTCGGTGGTCCTGTGAAAACTCCTTGTAATCACAATAACCAAACACATAATCCTGATACCAGCGTTCAGCGGCATCGGCGGCGGATTGGGTGATATCTCCCGCGTTCAGAAGCGCCTGCACGGTACGGCGCACACGCATGGGGTGCGTGCCCACAAATTCAGAATGGGTCAGCCGTTCTGGTGTGGGTGCCACTTCCATGACGGACGGTGGTGTGGCGGATCGCAAGGAAGAAGCAGTGGTGCGGTTTTTCCTGAGTGTCATGAAAAATCCTTTCTCATCTGTTTGTTTTCACTCTCTTTGTGGAGAGCAATGTTCGAATTGGCTGGTGCAGAGGTCGCGTTACGAGGAGGTAGAGGGCTGTGTGGGCCGGTTATCTGGCGCGCGCTGTGAGGCTGATTATGGAATGGTGGTTCTGTGCGTCTGGCTGACAGAAATGGTTTGGCTGGCAGGTTGTGGTGCCGCACCGAGCAAATTGTGGAATACGAACCAGGGGGTGCTGATCGCGGGTTTTGGTTGCGAGAGATGACGGCTGCGATGCCGGGTGTGCTGGAAAAGGCATGGGATGCGGGCTCTGTGGTGGTGATGGTGGTTTTGGTTTTGGTTTTGGAGTGAAGGATGGAGGGCGCTGAGTGCAGATGCAGGCCTAATTAATGGACGGGCGGCGTGGCGTGGGTTTGGGATGCTGTGGTCTGGGATGTGGTGCTTTGGAGTGTGGCGTCACTCTGGGAGTGCAGGCGGAGCAGAGCGCGGCATCCTTCTGCATCCCGCCTGATGGTTTCAGCAAAGGGCAGCAGCAGGGTGCGGAGTTCGTTGGGGCTGGGCCAGCGGGCGCCGGTGGGGTAGCCGTTGCGGGGTGGTTGCCGTGCCCATGCAAGGCGGGCATCCCGCCCCCATGCGCCTGACGGGATATCACCACACACCTCAAAAATGGCGCGGCATTGGCTGGCGGCAGTTTCAGCCCCCGGCGGGTTGGTGACAAGCTGACTGAGTTTTTTCAGCCACGCGGCAACATGCAGTTCTGTGACAGGCTGAAGCGCGTGCTGCACGAGCCCCCATTGCTGCCGTATGGCCTCCATCATGTTGGGCGAAACATCGCGCACTGTGAGCGGCACGCCAGCAGCCCGCGCGGCAAATACGGCACGCAGGGCGGGTGCGGCAGGCGTATAGCGGGTGGGTGGGAGTGCCGGATATGTGTGGGGTATTCCGGAAAAGTATTTATCAGGCGCGGGGTTTTCCGCGGTTTCTGACTGATGCGCCCATGGCGTTCTGGCAGCGCACGGCGCATTGCGTGTTCCAGCGTGCGACGCAGCCGCTGGGGTGCTGGCATTTGGCAAGCAGGCTCCGGCGTTTTCCGACTGTGCGGCGAAGGACTGCAGCATGATCACACGCCTTCCATATCGGGCACGTTCTGCCATGCGGCCAGCCGCTGAGCATGGGGTGAGGCAGAAGCCGGATGAGCAATGGGCTGGGCCAGTTCGGCCACGCGGGCACGCACCTTGGCTTCTATCCATGAAACAGGTTCTGCCGGGTTGAATGCGGCACATTCCGCCAGCACTGCCAGCAGGCAGGCGGCATCATCATGCAGCATTTTCAGCCATTTCCCGAGAAGGGCACGGGTTGAGCGCTCTGGCCGCCCTGTTGCTTTCTGCAAAAAGCTTAGACCGTGTTTAAAAAGATGCAAACGCACATCATCGTTCGACCCGAACGCAGTGAGGGTACAGTCTGCTTCTGACTCTGCCTCTGCTTCTTGGTGTTTATGGGGCGGGCTTAACCCCTCCCCCACACCCGCGGGCTGTGTGGAAGGCGGTGAAGATGCGGGTGTTTGGCTGGCGGCTTTCAGGCTGGGATTACCGCCTGTGCGGCCCCATGCAGCCCCTTGGTCTGACACTGCTTTATCGCGCAGCAGGCGACGACTGTAGATACAGCCTTCAGGCGTGGTGCTGAACACCCCGGCGTCCCGCAGTTCTGCCATCAGGCGCGCGATCTGCCGTTCTGCCACACCCAGCATAAGCGCAAGTTGGCGCGAATGCAGGGGGCGGTGATTGACGCATAGATGGCCGTAGGGTTCGCCCTCATGCATCAGGCACAGCAGACGCATCCACAGCCCCTGCGCGGCCAGCGAGCACAGGCGGAGTGCCGGGTCTCGTTCATAATCCTGCCACCAGAATTTGGACCAGCGACGCTTGCTCATGCCTGTGCCTTTGCGGGAAAAGTGCTGTTATGTGCACGCGTGTTGCGAAGCATGGGGTTGGAGCATCTGGACACGGTGCGACCGGTTGGGGTCAGGCTCTCATTGCTCGGGCACGCATCTGTGTGGTGCGTCTTTCTGTGGTGCATAGCGGTCTGGTGGCCGGATGCGGGGCTGGCGTTTGTGGGGGGCGGTTCATCTGTTTGCCAGTGTTCCAGCCCGCGCCACAGGCCACGCAGGGCGATGGGGTGGCCGGGAGGAAGGGGTTCGGCATCCCGCAGGGGTTCGTTCCATTCGTCCTCGTCTGTTGCAGAGGGGGCGGAGGCAAGGCGGGCGTGTTCATACCGCATGAGCGCCTGACGCACGCTTTCCATGCAGCGGCCTGTGTGACGGCCGATCTGGCGCAGGGAACGCCCGGCACGCCGCAGGGCGACCATTTGCTCAAGCAGGGTGACGCTGGTGCCCGGACGGGCTGCGGCCTGACACGCGACATCTGCCGCAGCAGTGGGATGAGGCGATTCGGAGAGGGATAAATCACACCCACTTGACGGCATAAGAGAGCGGGTGTGACGCATCATATCCTCCGTGGTGGAAGAGGCTGCCGATGCCTGTTGACGGGAGAGGCCGTGCGTGGACGCGGCAGTGCCGCGCGGTTGCGCCATTGGTCGTGATGACACCGAAGCGGAATGCGGATTTATGGAAGACATATCAACAGGATAGAGAGGTGTTTCACGCACAGGCTGAAGAACAGGCATGGAGGCTTTTCCGTTATGAAAGCTGGTCAGGAGCCCCCGGCCTTGAGGTGGGAGGCTTAAGGGGAACGCTAGTGTGACCAGTCCCTCTTGGTCAAGCAGAAATGGTGTGATATATCCCTTTTTGATCTTGCTTCGTTCTTATGGGATACCTCCCCCTATGATACGCTCCCCTGTTGCTGATGAACTTGAACGGCGCATGGCGCTGCTGGGCCTGACCCAGAAGGCTCTGGCCCGCAATGCTGGCGTGGGCGATACCTACGTGCGCGATATTCTGAAGGGGAAATCCCGCAATCCGGGGGGCGAGAAGCTTGAGCGGATTGCGGCCATTCTGGGCTGCACGGCGCGGGACCTGCTGTTTCCTGCCCATGCGCGCGGGGTGGCCGAACAGGATAAGCCCGCCCGTTATACCCCGCCATCGGATATGCCCAGCGTGTGTGTGGAACTGAACCCGCCCGGTTATGTGGCGGTGCCGTTCATTTCACTGCGTGCGGGCATGGGTGGCGGCGGGTATGTGGAAGATCAGCTTCTGGGGCGTCCCAAGTTTTTTGAGGAAGAGTTTGTGCGCGGCACCCTGCGCGCCCACCCGGCGGATTTACGGGTGATAGAAGTTGAAGGCCAGTCCATGGAGCCGATGCTCAAGAATGGAGACATGGTGCTGGTGGATACCCGCAAGGTGTCCATTATAGAGCCCGGCATTTTTGTGCTGTTTGATGGCGATGGCGTGGTGTGCAAATGGGTGGAGCGCGCCCATGAGGCCACCGAACCCATGATCCGCATCAAATCTGAAAACCCGCGCTTTTCTCCTTATGAAGTTCCGGCCGAGATGGTGCAGATCATTGGCCGTGTGGTGTGGTTTGCCCGGCGGCTATAGCGGGTGCTGGTTCGGGCGGCTTGGGGCCATAAATGAAGGTGGAGAGGGCATCTGGATGGACCTCCCGCTCAAACACGGCGCGGATCTGCTCTGGCGTGGCGGCGGCCACGGTTGAGATGTCACGATTGGGTTGATCAAGAGGCAGATCGTGGCTGATGAGGAAAAGATCGCGGTTGGCAATGCTGTTGAGTGAGGCCGTTCCGAAAGGCTGGGTGCGAAGATAGCCCCCTTTGACCCGCGCCAGTTCTGCGGTGCTGACGGGGGTTGTCTGCATATCCTTCAGCAAAGACCGCGTCAGGGTTTCTGCCAGCGGCACCTTGGCGGGATCGGCCCCGAACGAGACCTGAAAGGTGCCTCGGGTTTCATCCACGGAGGTCGCACTGCGCACGCCATAGACATATCCGGTCTTAACCCGCAGCGCCTGATAGAAGCGGGAGGGAAAACCGAGGCTCAGGATCTGGTTCCCCAGAGAAAACACCATTGTGTCCGGCTGCCCCAGCCTGAGCCCGACCGGCTGGAGGAATTCAACCATATCCTGTGTGCGGCCTTCTCCATCCATCTGGAGGGAGACAGTCGGGATATCGGGAAGCGGGGGAAAAATGACATCCGGCTTGGGGCCGCTGGCATGCCAGTTTCCGAACGCGGCCATGACCGCCGTTTTTGCAGCATCGGGTTCGATATCCCCAATCACTTCAATAACCGTCATATCAGGCCGGTAGGCTTTCTGGAAAAATGCCGTGACATCATCCCGGTTCACGCTGCGGATGGTCTGGGGTGTTGCCTGCCGTAATTGCGGATCATTGGGGGGCAGCAGGCGTTCAAGTGCTGCGCGCTGGAACATGTGGTTCGGGGTTTGCAACAGGCCTTGCCGGGCAACCGCCAGTTTCTCCCGCACTGTGGCAAGATCGGCCTCACGGAAAGCGGGATTCAGTTGGGTGTCTGCAAGCAGGGCCAGAGTGGCGGGAAAATCCTGCGTCTGGGCCGCGGCCCCGAACGTAGAACCAATCCAGACCGAACTGCCGATATCATCTGATCGTTTTACAATACTCAGCCGGTCATGCTCAGGAGTGCCGTAGAGCAGAAGTTGAGACGTGAGGGAGGCAACACCATCCTTGCCAGCCGGTTCTTCCAGCGCCGGGTTGATGCGGACCATCCCGAAGACCTGAATGGTATGGGACGCGTGGTAAGGCCGGACGATCAGCCGCAGCCCGTTTGGCAGGGTGGAAACGGAGCGCGGCAGAGGCCATTGCGGCGCGGGTGGCATAGTCAGCACGGATTGCGCCCAGTCTGGCAGCGGAACCGCGCCCACTGGTTTGTCCCCAAACGATTCCGCACCACCGAACCCTTTATCCTGCGTGGGAGGAATGTTGCCCTGCGGGAGCGAGATCTGGGTAATGGCGTGATCTGGGTCCAGATAGCGGGCCGCAAGCGCGTTTACCTGTTCTGGCGTGACGGACGCATAGGCTTTTGTAAGGGCATCCGGGCTGCTGACGCCCCATTCCGCCACGGCCATGGTCCAGGCGTAGGTCAGGCCGGCAATGCTGTTGCGTTCAAACTCGGCCCCTTTTAGGCGCGCCCGCTTGGCGGCCTCCACCAGATCAGCCGGAATACCGCGGGCGCGGTACTCAGCAAGAACCGCATTCAGATTCGCCTGATAAGAGGCAGGATCCTGCCCACGGGGGAAAGAAATGGAGGCTGTAAGAGCGGCGTTATTGGCTGTTCCGGCATAAAAGAACGATGTTCCGAGACTTTTGCCATCCAGCCCCAGCACACCGAGCTTGCTGCGGCTGTTTGAGATGGCATCTGCCAGAATGGCCAGTGCGGGGGCATCAGACTGATGCAGGCCGGGCACGCGCCACCCGATGGTGATTCGCCCGACCGCGGCATCCGTGGGGGCGGTGAGCGTGCGGGCGGCAGGCTGTGTGAGCGGAAGTGTCGGGCGCGCCGGAAGGGGGCGGGAGGGTATTGTGCCGAAAGCCTGCTGCACCAGTTTCAGCGTGGCTTTGGGCTGAACATCCCCCACAACAAACAGGATGGCGTTATTGGGCGCATACCATGCCTGATAGAACTGACGCAGGCGTTCTGGTGTTGTGGCATCAAAAGACTGGCGTGTGCCAAGGGCGCTCCACGCAAAAGGAGTGCCCTTGAACAGGGCTTCGTCAAACTGCTCCTTTGCCCGCATCACGGAGCTGGAGCGATCGCGCGAGACTTCCTGCTCAATAGCCCCGCGTTCGCGCGCCCATTGGGCAGGATCAAGCGAGAGGTTCTGCATCCGGTCGGCCTCGATATGCAGCATGACGCCGAGATCAACCGGGGCGATATCAAACACATATTGCGTCTGCTCGTAAGCGGTGAAGGCGTTGGCACGGCTGCCGGTGGCCTGAAAAATACGGCTTAACTGATCATTGTTAAGGGTGGACGTACCACGGAACATCATGTGTTCCAGCGCGTGCGCTGTGCCGGGGAAATCGGCTGAGGCGGCTGTGGAGCCTGCCAGATAGACCAGCCGCGTGGCCACCATGGGGGCTAGTGCATCGCGCACAATCACCACACGTAATCCGTTGGGAAGGGTTGCCTGCACCACACCGTCTTCCGCCAGGGCGGGGCTTGCAAAGCCTGTTGCGGCCAGAAACAGCCCGATCTTAAGTGTTTTGATCCAGCGCATTATCCCCTCCCCTGCTTCAGCGTCTGTAACACTGGCGGGAGGGGGTGCGTATTTCAATTTTATGATGGTTTTGCCGCCGCAGCAGCCCGCCCTTTCAGCGCCCTGACCACCGCAGGCGGGGGGAACGGAGTGGCCTTAAAGCAGCCGTTTCAGGGGAGCGGTTTCTGATTTTTCTGGGCGGCCTTTCACCCGAAACAGTGCGCGGCGCAAAACAGCAGCGACATTTCTTCCCGATGACAGAAGCATTCTTTCCTTTTTGGGGACGATAAAGCCTGCCGCGCAAATGCGACTTTTTTGCGTTTGGAAAAATTAAATATATTTAAGGACCAAATTACTCCTGTTTCTCACGTTTATTTGATATTGGTGATGCACGAACTGTTTGTTAGGAAAGTATTGACGCGCATGGCAATCTGGATTGGCACAAGCACTACAGTCAACAAAAGCTGGTCAAATAGCGAAAACTGGACAGATCTGGGTGGCGGTAATTCTGGCGTTCCGACCACATGGGAAGGGATCACAGTCAATAACGATGCCGTTGTTGATCTGCCTGCGTCCTATTCTTCATCAGGCACGTTGACTGTTAACGGCGACGCCACATTCAATAGTGCGGACAGTGGCAGCAGCCTTAGCTTTGGCTCTGCCTCCTTTGCTTCCGGCAGTAATCTGACACTGAATGGCGTTTCTGCCACTTTTGGTGGCGGAGCCAAGGGAACAGGCACCATCACCCTGGAAAACGGGGCTTCGCTGAAGAGTTCTAACGGATCGGAGATCGCTTCTACCGTTATCTTCAAGCAGAACACGGATGCGACAGGGGCCGTTCTGGGCAACACGCTGACCATTGATTTCAACGGTGGCACAGCGAACCAGATTCCCTCCATTCAGAATCTGAGCACCTACGACAAGATTGTTATTGCCGGAACCGGCTCTACCGCCGTGACGCTGAGCATGACCGCTAACGGAGACGGGACGTATTCTCTTACCGGAACCATTCCGGCTTGGGGCAACAAGACTTTTGTGATCTCCAGTTCCGTAACGCTGGCGGGTAACCTCACCCCAAGCGACTTCACGGTCACAACCGATAGCGCCAACACCACTGTGGTCTGCTTTCTGGCGGGCAGCATGATCCGGACCCCGACGGGCGATGTGGCGGTTGAAGAGATCCGTGTGGGGGATGAGGTTGTGGCTTACATCAACGGGGAAGCCGTGGTGCGCCCGGTGGTCTGGGCGGGGTGCAAGCGCGCCACCGTGCGGGCACATCTGCCGGATGATGAAGCCGGATACCCGGTAAGGGTGAAGCAGGATGCCATTGCAGAAGGTGTGCCTTACAAGGACATGCTGATCACGCCCGACCATTGCCTGTTTTTTGACGGCCGGTTTGTGCCGGTGCGGATGCTGGTAAATGGCACCTCCATTTTTTATGACCGGAGCATCCTCTCTTACGATTACTATCATATCGAGACGGATGAACACTCGGTCATTCTGGCGGATGGCATGTTGACGGAAAGCTATCTGGACACGGGCAACCGCATGAGCTTTCAGCAGGAAGGCATCGTCGCGCGCCTTGGTAGCCGCACCCTGAACTGGGCTGAGCATGCGGCTGCGCCGCTGGAGGTCTCACGCGCCTGGGTGGAACCGCTTTTCCACGCTCTTGCCGCGCGGGCCGGTCTGACTTCGGCAGATGCTCCTGCTGTGGTGCATGATGCTGACCTCCACCTGCTGACCAACACAGGCACCGTTGTGCGCTCCCTGCGTGCGCAGAACGGGCGTTCGGTTTTTCTGCTGCCGCCGGGCACGCACGCTGTGCGTATCCTCTCCCGCGCCAGCCGTCCGGCAGATGTGATCGGGCCGTTTGTGGATGATCGTCGCCAGTTGGGTGTGCTGATTGGCGAGATTACGCTGCTGAATGGACACAACCGGCACAGTGTGCGGGAGCATCTGACAGTCAGTGATCTGTCTGGCTGGCATGGTCTGGAAAGCGAGCAGATGCGCTGGACCGGCGGGAATGCGGCCTTACCGTTGCCCGAGCTTGCGGAAAACGGCTCCGCACGGAATGGCCTGACACTTCTGATACTGGAAACGGTTGCGGCAGGCCCGTATCTGGTGGACAGGGCCGAACATGGCGAGGCTGCCCGCTGCGCCTGAGCCTGCCTGCCCACCCTTCACGGTGGGCAGAACGGGATGTTACAGCCGACCACGCAGCAGAACGCCGCCGAACCCCATGAACACAACGCCTGTGACGCGATCAAACAGTTTCCGCAGATCAGGCCGTTGCAACATGCGGGAGAGGCTGGTTCCGCCAAAAGCGTAGAGGCTGTACCAGAACAGTTCCAACGCGAGAAAGGTCAGGATGAGCACCAGAAACTGTGGCACCCGAGCCTCATGCGGGGAAATGAACTGTGGGAAAAATGCTGTTGCGAACAGTAACAGTTTGGGATTGCTAAGCCCCACAAAAAACCCATCACGCCACAAAACACGCAGGGACAGATGAGGGTTGGCCATGGCGGCAGAGAGTGTTTCTGCGCCGCTATGGGGGCCATGTTCGCCCGGCACCAGTGAAACACCCGTATTGTCTGATACCCCGTTGCCATCTTGCATGGAGGGGGATGCTGCTTCTGGCACGGCCCCTGCCCCGCGCCACGCCTTGATGCCCAGATAGATCAGATAAAGTGCGCCAGCCACACGCAGCACACCAAACAAACGCGGGGCTGCGGCCAGTGCGGCCCCTAACCCGGCGGCGGAGAGGCTGAGCACCACCACCAATGCACTCAGGCAGCCAGCCATGGTCATGGTGCACCGTTTGATCCCGACCTGTGCGCTACGGTTGAGCACATGCAGCATGTTAGGCCCCGGAACGGCGCAAAGAAAAAAGACGATACCGCTAAACACCCACCACACATGCCAGGACATGGGCTGCTCTTTCCTGTTTTTTATATTGGAAGCGCATCGTATCGCACATCCTCAGGAAACGCTATCTGGCCTGCGGTCTCTCTTCAAATAAAGGAATCTGGAGCGCTTTCTATCCTGCTTTTTCAGGAAAGTGCCTGCTCTATCCCTATGTGTCTGCCCCGGGAGCCCGGCAGGGGCAGAGGACCGGGGCGTTCGCCACGTGTCAGAAAGATCGGTCTCCTTTCGTGTTTTTTAGGAAGTTAAAGGGAAGCTGTTTGAAAAATCTGTCAGGTTGATCAGGTAGTTTTTGATGGTCCTTTGCGGAGAGTTGCCCCTGTTGGCTGCGTATTGCGCCGTCAAAGCCACTTTTTTCTGCCGCGCATATATCTTCCTGCCCTTTCCTGCTGATGTTTCAAACAGCACCGTGCAATCAGAACAGGGCACGATCTGGGATAGTGCCTTCATCAGGCGCGATGTTTGACACAATCTTGTTCAGAGAAAGTTTTCCGTCTGCGCCGGTCATATCTCCATTTGCACAGCCGGAAAGGGCGGGGGCCAGGGCGAGTGTGAGCAGGGCGAGACAGATCGCTTTTTTGTTTTTTCCGCTCATGTCTTTTCATCCTTTATGTCTTACGGTTCGACCCAAGGATGGGGACTGATCCCCGGCCCACGTGCAGGCTCATAACTGTCAACGCGTGGCAGAAGGAATGTTCAGTCTTGACCGTCATCCGTGGTGTATCTGAGCCGGACTGTATAAAGAGCCATCACGCAAAGCAATGTGTGTTACAGAATTATTACAGTAATTATTATGTATATATTCATAAGTATGATTTATGATGATGTAAAATTTAGAATATTTTTAATATTGTTTTATTTATTTCATTAATTTTCCGTCAGAATTCGTATGATATCTGGTCTTATTCGGGTTGTATTTTTTTATCCCGCTAGAAAGATGAGGTTTTTTCTTCATTATAAGAGCATGATGCATCATACGCGTTGTATGAAGGTCTGTTATTACAGAGATCACAGTAGCATTAGGAAAGAAGAGAAAAAGAAACTGCGCGAGAATAACAGAACACAGATCAGCCATTCCGCACATGAGGAGCAGGGAGTGCGGTGGTTCCTTCCTTGGCAGATTAAGCCGGGCTGTTCTGATGCGTGTGCGCTTGCGTGGTCAGCGTTACAGGGGAAGCGCCTCCCCCTTTATGCCGCAACGCGAGACTGATAATGCCGACGAGTAAGATGCGTCCGTTACAGGATGATTTACGCCACATGCCCCTGCCCGGCAGTGCGGCGTTCAGGCTTGATCAGGCGGAGCAGGATTGCCGTGACCTTGAAGCCATAAGCAACCTTTTGCGGAAAACGGCTGGTTCTATTACCCCCATCATACAGCGGCTGACCTATGGCACCCTGCCGCTGGCCGTGAGGGAAAGTTGCATCATGCTGGAAGCTCTGGCGGAAGAAATTGAGCGCGATGATGTTGCGACTGTTCAGGAGGCTGCTGCCCTGTGACAGGCCGTGAGCATAACAGGCCGTAAATGGGGGCTTTGGCTTTGGCTTTGGCTTTGGCTTTGGCTTTGGCTTTGGCTTTGGTGGATGAAAAAACAGCGCCAGGGAAGATGCACAACTTTTGTTTGTGCCGAGTGTTTGTTCTCTCCCTGTGGGTCTCTGCATCCGGTTATCAACCGCTGGGATCGGAGGGCGGGTGTCAGGCCGTTCTGAAGAGGGGAAAACGGGCCCAGCATATCGTACAGGCGAAGGAAGCCCGGATTTTGCGGGCAAAATAGAATGATAGTCGGCTGAACGGATGAAAGAGCGTATCACAGATGCGTGTTTCCCGCAGCGTCTATTCATTGTTTTTTCGCAATTTTTTTCTTGTTGACCAATTCGACAACAATCCTTCTTTTTGGGTCTTGCGTTGTGCGCAGGATAAGGGAATTCTGAACAGACGGTGTGGCCGGAGCGGCTTCCAGTTTGTGCAACCTTTCGGATGTAAAGACCCCCTATCTTGAAACGAAGAGATCTGTTTGCGGGCTCACTTGCCCTCGGTGCGCTGGCCGCACGCTCTGCCTGGACCTCCATTCCGGCTGCGGCCCAGGCGCTGAACCGCACCGCCCCCGCAGGGTCCGTGCCGCACCTGACACCCATGCGGGTACATGCGGACCAGATTGCGGATATCAAGGTCTGCCTGCGCCCCTTCCGCCCCATGGGGCCACGGCTGGATGTGGAAAAGATTGGCGATAAGACGGTCATCCACAATTACGGCCATGGCGGCAGTGGGTGGTCTCTGTCCTGGGGTTCGGCTGATATTGCTGTTGGCAAGGCTGCCGCCACGCTGGACAAGAAAATTGCCGTGATTGGCTGCGGGGTGATTGGCCTGACCTCCGCCCTGACAGCCCAGCGCGCCGGGATGGATGTGACCATCTATACCAAGGATCTGTTGCCGCACACGCGCTCCGTGCGGGCGAACGGAAGCTGGACGCCGGATTCCCGCGTGGCGCTGACCAAACCGGCAGGGGACGCTTTTCCGGCCCTGTGGGAGCAGATGGCCCGTTATAGCTGGAAAACCTATCGGGATTATCTGGGCCTGCCCGGCAACCCGATTGATTTCCGGGATAATTACATCCTCTCGGACATTCCGTTTGACCAGAAGCATTTCCCGCCGCCGCAGCCCGGTGCCGGGGATTACAGCACCACGGGCAAGCCGCAGCACACCTCCGAATTTGCGGATTATGGCGATCTGATCCGCGATATTATTCCAAACCCTGAGGAGATTGACCCGAGGGACAACCCTTTTCCCGTAGCGCATGCGCGGCGGGCGAACATGATGATGTTCAACTTTGGGGCCTATGGGCATCTGCTTTTGTCTGAATTCTATCAGGCTGGCGGGAAGATTGTGATCCGTGAGTTCCATAACCCCGGAGACCTGAAGAGCCTGCCTGAAAACGTGATTATCAACTGCCCCGGCTATGCGGCGCATGATTGGTGGCAGGACAAGACCCTTATTCCCGTGCGGGGGCAGACCACCTGGCTACCGCCGCAGGCTGATGCCCTGTATGGCGTGGAGTATAAAGGAGCGGCCCTGCTTTCCAAAACCGATGGGGTAATGGTGCAGGCGCTGGATTTCAGCCATACGCTTGGAGAAATGGTAGGCGTAGGCAACAGTTTTGAACATGCTGACCGATCTGAGGCCGAGCAGGCGATCGGGATATTTGAGGATCTGTTCGCGCGCATGGGTAAGGAGCACGTCTGATGCGCATGATGGAAAAGATGCGCCCTGCCCTGTTCGGGGTATTGGGCCTTGCCGCACTGGCAGCCGGGACCATGAACATGGGTTGCGCACAGGCTGCCCCGCATGGTGCGCGGGTTAAATCTGGCTCGTCCGCGGGCTTGCCTGCCGCCAGTTATACCGCCGAACAGGCGGACCGAGGGGCGGAAACCTACAAGGAAGCCTGCGCAGTCTGCCATGGCCCGGCGCTGGGGGGTGCGTTTGATGCGCCGCCACTGAAAGGCCGGTTTGTGGCCAACTGGTCTGATGGGCCATTGAGTGACCTGTTTACCTATATGTCCGGCGCGATGCCCCTGTCCTCCCCCGGTGCGCTCTCGGCTGAGGACAACGCGGATATTCTGGCGTTCCTGCTACGTGAAAACGGTGTTGCCGCGGGCAAGACGGCCCTGCCCACCACAGCAGCAGCACTGGGCAAGGTGCGCTTCCCCAAGGTGGATGTGCAGAAGCAGCCGCCACTGGCCCCGGAAACCACGCCTGGCACCGCGCCACGCTGACGGGATACAGGGGAAGCGGTAAAAGAGAGGGCTGCGCACGAGCGGGAAGCTTTCTACAAAACGGCCTCCAAGGCTGGGCGGCAGTTTGTGCGGGACCAGTTTTCCGAACAGGCGGTGCAAGACGCACTGTGTGCGGCCGTGAACCCGGCCGCCGCACGCTTGCAAAAAGTGATGTGAGCGGAGCTTACTGACCGGTTTTCTACCGCCGGTAAGTCGGCAGATTCAGGCCGTGGCGGATGGCCGCGCCACGCAGGAGAAAACCTGCGGCGAAGGCGATGCCGGTGGCGGCCACCATGGGCAGGCCGCAGGCGGTCAGCCCCACATAGCTGCCAGCGGAAAGAGCCGCCGCCGTTACGTATAGTTCGGGCCGAATGACGATAGAAGGCACATTGGCCAGGACATCGCGGAAGATGCCGCCCATGCAGGCGGTGACCACGCCCATAATGGCGGCAGGCACCCAAGGGATGCCGTAAGCCTGTGCCTTGGCTGCCCCATAAACGGCATAGGCGGCAAGGCCCATACCATCAAACCAGTCTATGGCGTGACGGGGCCAGAGGCGGGCTGGCGTGAACCACACCAGCATGGCCATAAGCAAACAGACCGCCAGTGGGGTGGAAGCGTGCATCCAGAAAACAGGTGCGCCTATCAGCAGGTCTCGCACCGTGCCACCACCCACGCCTGTGACCGCCGCAAAGAATGCGAAGGTGACGAGGTTCTGCCGGGCGTGGGCTGCCTGCAATGCGCCGGAGATGGCAAACACGCCGGTAGCCACAATATCCAGACGCGGCAGGGCCGACATGGAAAATGCCTGGATGGCGAGTAAATGCTCTGAGATCATACACTACAGGCAGCAAGATCAGCCGCCAGTTCATCCACACGGGCGGGGTCTGCATCCCACGCGAACATGAAACGCGCACCGCCGCCAATAAAGGTATAAAAGCGCCAGCCGCGTTCCTGCAGGGCGATGAACACCTTTTCCGGCGCACGCAGGAAAACGGCATTGGACTGTACCGGAAACATCAGTTCCAGCCCCGGAACATCACGCACGGCATGGGCCAGACGGAGCGCGCAGCTATTGCCATACGCACCATTACGCAGCCACGCTCCGCTTTCCAGCAGACCAACCCATGGAGCAGACAGGAAACGCATTTTGGAGGCCAGTTGCCCGGCCTGCTTGCAGCGGTAATCAAACCCTTCGGCCAAAGCATGGTCAAAGAACAGAATGGCCTCACCCACGGCCATGCCGTTCTTTGTGCCGCCAAAACACAGCACATCCACGCCTGCTTTCCATGTCATGTCAGCCGGGGTGCAGCCAAGGGCGGCGCAGGCGTTGGCGAAGCGGGAGCCATCCATGTGCAGGCGCAGGCCCAGTTCCCGGCAGGTAGCGGAAAGGGCGCTAATTTCCTCTATCGTGTAGAGTTCGCCCGTTTCCGTAGGCTGGGTGATGGTGACGGCGCGCGGCTTGGGGTAGTGGATATCTGTCCGGCAGGTGGCAAGCGTGCGCACATCCTGCGGGGTAAGTTTGGCGTTTTCCGTGCGGGCGACCAGCAGCTTGGAGCCGTTGGAGAAGAACTCCGGCGCGCCGCATTCATCCGTTTCCACATGCGCGAA
This sequence comes from Acetobacter senegalensis, assembly GCF_001499615.1. Lineage (NCBI taxonomy): Bacteria > Pseudomonadati > Pseudomonadota > Alphaproteobacteria > Acetobacterales > Acetobacteraceae > Acetobacter > Acetobacter senegalensis. The sequence goes on from NZ_LN606600.1 coordinate 910,080, forward strand.
AGAAGAACAGATCACGCTGTTATAGGACTGGCACAATGCAGCCAGCGCCAGCGAGTTTGCAGCGGTGCCGTTGAAGGCGAAAAAGACCTCGCAATCTGTTTCAAACAGGGTACGGAAGGCGTTGGCGGCGCGGGTTGTCCACTCGTCCTCGCCATAGGCGGTGAGAGAGCCCTCGTTGGCCTGTTGCATGGCCTGCCACGCTTCCGGGCAGATTCCGGCGTAGTTATCACTTGCAAATTGTTGGCTCACACTCATGGTCCTTTCTGACGTGCGGCTCCGGTAGCGAGGAGATGAGTGTGTGACTATGCCCGTTTTTGCCGGTCTGGCCACATCCCTTCACGTTTGTGAAGGCACCACCTTGCCGGGAGCAGGTTGGTGTCAGGCGACAGGCCTGACTCTTGATGTCTGGGCGGTGCAGTAGCAGAAGTGCAGGCGGCCCGCAACAGCCGCTTTGCGGCAGCGGAAGCCGGACTTGCATTCATGTTGCCACAGGCAGCATGGAGCCAGCACCCCGTATGGCTGCGATCAGGCAGCGCCTCGCATCGCGGACCGGCGCTGCCACTGGCGGCAGGACTGATGGAAGGGGTGAGCCCTTCTTGCCCGTTTGCCTGAAACGCGCGCTCTAGACTGCGCCAGTAGCGTTCAGCAGAAGCTTGCACTTCACGAAGGACGTTTTATCCCGAAAGATGAACAGCAGATAGTAATCCAGCGAACGGCTGCGGCGTTTGGAAGTATGCGCGTAGAAGGGGAACACATCAAACGGGCCTTCATACCCTTCTGGTACGGCACCGGCTGCGGCCTCGCTGGCCAGAAGGGTCTTGACGCGAAAGAGCGGGATATAGACGTGCGTTGCCCCGGCGTTCTTGCGGACATGCCACAGGTTTTTCCGGAATTTTCTTAATCTGTCAGGCAGGATGAAGATCATGTTTTCTTCAATGAAGCGTTCATCGGGGCTTTCCCGGCGCAGATACTGCATATCCTCGGGCATGTCACAGAAGAAATTGTAGCCCTGAATCTTCATGGTCCTGCGTGTGTCTTTCCTGCTCTGGGGTGTTGTGTGTTCCATAAACACCACAGGGGGCAAAACAGCAACATAAGCCCGAACATGGCCGCGTTTCCGCCCCGCCCTGCGTGATCTTTCCCTTGGGGCCAAGGGCGGGTAGCCTGCGGGGTGTCACAGCATTAACCAAGGAACCGAACCATGCGTGCAGGCCCGCAGGACGCGCTGATTATTGTTGATCTGCAAAACGATTTTCTGCCCTCCGGCCGCTTGCCCGTAGCCAATGGAGACCGGATTATTCCGGTAGTGAACCGGCTGGCCGCCCTGCCCTTTCAGGCCGTGGTGGCCACGCAGGACTGGCACCCGCAGGATCATTGCTCCTTTCCCGCCCAGAACGGACCGTGGCCGGTGCATTGTGTGCAGGGCACGGAGGGCGCGGAACTGGCTGCCCTGCTGCGGCCAGAGCCCCTTACGGCGGTATTCCGCAAAGGCATGGCGCAGGATGTGGACAGCTATTCCGCCTTTGCCGACAACGCTGGCCAGAACCCCACGGGCCTGAAAGGGTTTTTACAGGAACGCGGCGTAACCCGCATTTTTGTGTGCGGACTGGCATATGACGTGTGTGTGAGCCACACGGCACGGGACGGCATGGCGTTGGGGTTTGAAACCTGCGTGGTAGCCGATGCCTGCGCCAGCGCCGCAACGCCACCGGATGACGTGACAGCCAAGCTGCGCGCCGAAGGCGTGCAGGTGATGCAGGCCGAGATGCTGATGGCGTGAGGCTGGAGCGAAGCCAGAAAAAAAAGCCCTCAGGACACAGGTTCCTGAGGGCTTTTTTGTCACTTTCTCCCCCCGTGATGAGGGGAGAAACGATCTTTGACAGTTCAGGCCTGAAGAGCAGACTGACCTTCAACTTTCTGTTCAGAGAAATAGGGGCCAGCAGCCACAATCTGGATGCTCAGCATGCCCATTCCGTTAACAGCTTTGCCCAGCGGCAGTTCTGCGTTGCCATTGGTCCAGCGGTAGCCAGCACCTTCCAGAGGATACCAACCGGAAAGGTTTTCCGTGTCCGTATGTGCTGTCACGTTGTGGGTGACATCCGCATTCACAACGCTCACTTCCCCGACCAGCACGCCAAGGTGACGACGATCATCCACAAACGGGCCGATCACATCGCTGGGGCGGTTGGAGCGGGACACCAGACGCACGCTGTTCACGCCGGTAGGCAGCATGAAGGAAACACGGCCTGCCTTTTCACGCACGGAGCGGATGATTGCGCCCGTGTTGGTGATCAGGTGCAGATCATGAGCCGTGGTGACTTCACCGCTCTGCGCGACCTCACGATGACCTTCAACGGAAGAAGCGCGGCGAGCGAGTGCTGTGAAGATCGGTTCCACAACTTCACGGCTGACTGCTAGCGGTGCGGCTGCGTCTTCAGCCCAGCTTTTGGCGCGGCCCAGAGACACAACATTGCCATTGGAAACGAACGCAGCACGGTTGCCTGTATCCAGATAGCTTTCCGTCAGCATACCATCGACGATCAGAACAGAATGTTCTGCCGTTTCGATGTGGTAGTAATCATAGTCGGTGATGGAGCGATCGTAGAAAATGGTGGAACCATTCACCAGCATACGAGCAGGAACCATCTTGCCATCAATGAACAGGCAATGTTCCGCCGTGATCAGCATATCCTTGTAAGGCACACCTTCGGAGATTGCATTTTTGAGAATGCGCACCGGATAGCCAGCCATATCATCAGGCATGTCCGCCTTGATCCTGGCGTGCGCCACACCGGCCCAGACCACGTCCCGCGTGACATTCTGCCCTTCCACGTAAGCGACAACCTGATCACCGCTGCGCAGGGTTTCCACCGCTACATCGCCTTCAGGGGTACGGACCATGCTGCCCGCAAGGAAGCAGATGTTGGAATAGTCTACTGCCGTCAGGATGGTATTGCCGTTGGCATCCGTGTAAACGGTAAAGCCTTCCACGCCATTTTCAAGAACCGGCTGGAAACGACCTGTGGCCTGAAGCTGATTCCCATTTTCATCAAGAAGCGTATAGGTGCTACCATCTTCTGTAATACCCGCACTTTTTACACCATCAATGATGATTGTATCACCCACTTTGATGCCGGTAATTTTGGACAGAATGGAAAGAGACATACCCGAAGCGACTTCAATGGTGCCGCCTTCTGTGCCGAAGGATATACCTGTCTGGGTTGCGCCCACACCGTTCAGGACCAGATAGCCACCGTCATTAACAATAACGGATGAGCCGCTCGCCATATTCAGCGGACCCAGCGTTACTTTTCCGCCATCTTCAACAACAACAGAAGAGCCTGAACGCAGATTAACGTTACTGGTCAGGTTCAGTGTGCCTTTTACGGTAACGGTGGTCGTGTTACCTGTGCTGGCCAGACCGATGGACCATACGTTTGAATCATTCCCGCCGATATCAATGCTTGTATCAGCATCAATCAAAACGTTTGTGGCAGTAGTAGTGCCTGTAACAGTCCAACCGTTGTAGTCACTCGTGATTTCAATGACATTACTGGAGTTGGGGGTGAGAACTTCTTCATCACCAGTTTCTGGATTGGTGAGCGTTAATGACTTGGCCATTGCTGTTCCTGCGGTTTAGGTGCCACCAAACTATGTTTGGTTATATTAAACTCTGACGACTAAGAATTTACTAACATGCTAGGTTTTTAAAATCCAAACGATTCGTGCTATTTTTTGTTTATATTTTGTTAATGAAATTTTAGCCACTTTCTGGCACGCTGATGTCAGAAATTAACGAGCAGGATGAGGCCAGTAAGAGATGCAAGGCGAAAGAAAGCCAATCTGAAGACAAGCACCCGGCAGCCTTAAGGACTTTCAGCCTGCCTCGTGTGACGACTGGTTTGCATGATTACACTTCGCCGCTTAACGCTCTTCTGCAGGATATCTGTATTCTCCGATTGGCTATGACCACCTTCCATGAAGCCAAAAAACGAAAAATCCGTCTCAAACTCTTCCTTAACAGCGGGCGGGTTCTGCGGCACACTTGTTTGATGGAACAGACACGATACGGGACTGAGATCATGCGGATTTTCCGGCTTTCTTCTGGCAAACAGGGCGTGATCCGGCGGGGTGGTGGTGGCACGATGGAGCGTGGCGTACGCTCCATCAGCGCCATGGGGTTGGCTGGGGCTGCTTTGTGTACGTCCGGGTTCCTGGCTGGGTGTGCCTCGCAGGATGCAAAGCCGGTGGCATCGTCCCATGCGGCGAGTTCCGTGTATCAGGCCTCGGGCAACGAGCCCTCCTGGCATCTGACGCTGGCGCAGAACACGTTGACATTGCAACAGCCGGGCAGCCCGGAACTGGTGCGTGCCGTCACGCACGCACATACGGATTCTGGTGAGCGGATTTATGAAGCGCAGGATCTGAAGGCGGTGATGACACCCGCGGCCTGCACGGACAGCATGAGCAACCAGCGCTTTATGGAGAAAGTGCGCGTGACAGTACAAGGCCACACATTGCAAGGGTGCGGCGGCGATGCGGAAGGTCCGGCCACGCTGAATGACACGCGCTGGGTGGTGACAGCCCTGGATGGCAAGCCGATTGCCGCTGGGACCCATGCCCCCACGGAGGCAGACCGCACCACCGATCAGCCGGGACATGAGAACACGCCGCCAGTTGTGGCCCCCACGCTGGATGTGAATGCAACCGGTAAGGTATCAGGCTCGGATGGGTGCAACCGCTATGTGGGCGGGCTGACGTTTGGCCCGAAAGGCACCGTGCAGGCCGCAAAAGCAGGGGGTATAAGCACCATGATGGCGTGCTTTGGCTCAGGCGGCACGATCTCCCGCAGCTTCAATGATCTTAAGGGAGCCGTGACGCACTGGCATGTAGATGGCAACACGCTGGTGCTGGAAACATCGGACAACCGCACCATTCATCTGCGGCAGGTTTTCTAAGACCCGCGCAACGTTGTGACTGTCCGGTAAATATGACACTCAGCCACTCTGTTCCCTTGTGGCACGGTGGCTGAGTGGCTGTTTCAAAACTCGTCCGTATTGGTCTGGCGCTCACTTATATGATTGGCGTGTTCTTTGCCGCTGCAGATTGCGCCAGATGCAGGGGAAGCCTGTCATCTGACTGAAAGCACAGTTTGTCTTTTCTGGTCAGAACGCCTGCATGGGGTTCTTCAGACGTGACATAAGCATCAAACACAGCGGAGCGGGCGTGCTCAGGCGGACATGTCATCCTCCATGCCGGGAATATCGCCCATGGTGGCGAGGTATTCGGGTTCTCCGTAATCGCCGAGTTCCTCGTCCACCGCCATGCGAACCAGCACCGCGCCATCCAGACTAAGCAGCCCGGCGCGGGCCTTGTCCATGCGGCGCTGGCCGTCTTCCACCGTGCGGCAGGCAATGGCGGTTCCGGGCTGAAGCGTGTGGTTTTTCCACAAATACGGTTGAAATACGATATGTTGGGTTTCGGACATGGGTGCCTCTTGAAGAAAGATGCGTGTTCCGTTTTTGTTCTTATTTTGCGCTATACGCCTCTGGCAAAAAACTGGCAACAGGATTCTGCGTGGCCTGCCGTGACGGATGCACAAACCGCACACACAGCCATGCGCCAGCCCGTCTTTTCTGATGAGGCAACTTCCCTCATGCTCTGCCGCGCCCAAGGGCTCCTGTTTTCAGAAGGCGCACGGTTGGGCACCAAATGCATTGTCCCCGCGCGTAAGTGCGCCTGAATGTGAGGATCAAGACCCCTGCTGCATCATCTGGATCATCTGCTTCAGCATTATGGCTATGGCATTGTTACCCTGATGGTGATGATGGAAAGCATGGGCATACCTGTGCCGGCTGAAGCCTGCATTATCACGGCTTCTCTCTACTGCCTGAAAACCCACCATCTGGCGATTGAGGGTGTGGCGCTGGCGGCCATTCTGGGTGCCGTGATTGGCGATAATTTCGGGTATCTGATCGGGCGCAAGGTGGGGCTGCCGCTGCTGCGGAAATACGGCACACGTATTGGCCTGACGGAAGAGCGGCTGATTCTGGGGCAGTATCTGTTCCATCATCATGGCAGCGCCATTGTGTTTATTGGCCGCTTTATCTCGCTATTGCGGGTGTTTGTGGCCATTCTTGCCGGAGCGTGTGAAATGGCATGGCCGCGCTTCATGCTGTTCAATGCCTTGGGCGGTGCCTGCTGGGCTGGTGGATATGCGCTAGGCACGTACGCGCTGGGCAAGAAGATATCCGAGGTTTCCGGCCCCACGGGCATAGCCATTGGTGTGTTGACAGCCATTGGACTGGTGGGAAGTGCGATGTTCCTGAAAAAGAACGAAGCACGCCTGACCCAGAAAGCCCTGCAGGAAGCGCGGGCCGAGGGTGAGCTTTCTGCTGGCCCGGATACTCAGCCGCAAGGCGTGAAATAGGACGTAAACAGACAACGGGGCGGCCAGCAAGACTTCCGCCTCACCCACCACCCCGTGCCGATGCTACCGCAACAGGCCGGAAGATCAGATAATCCGTGCCTTACTGCCAGTTTCTGGCTGAGGTCTGATCTGATAAGGCCCTGCGGCATGAAGCCTGATGGACAGCAGGCCCATTTTTCTTTCTGTCAGATAATCACCCAGCGGCAGCATGGCGTCTCCATTGGTCCATGCCACGCCCTGTTCTCCCATATCTGCGTACCAACCCTCAGGTTTTGTTGCCTGAAGATGGGCCGTGATTTTGTATGCATGTTTGAGAACAAGCAGATGCACCTCCGCCACCGCAACCCCCATGGGGCGACGATCATCAACAAAGGGGCCGATGACATCACAGGGGCGATTTGTGCGGGAAACAAGACGGACCGTCTTGATGCCCGGCGGCAGCATGAAGCGATAATACTGTCCTTCCCGACGGATCGGGCGGATGCAGGCACCTTTTTCTGTCACCAGATGGAGATCGGATTCGTCACTTTCCATGATACGCTCCTTTTGAACGCAACAGGCGCTTGTAATGCTTTCGCGCGCCTTGATACGTTGGAACAGGGGTTCAACAAAGGATCTCTCAACGTCCAGCGGGGCAGCGGAATCCTGCTCCCAACTGTGCATCTTCCCGCGCAGGATTGCGATCTTGCCATTCTGCCGGAAGGAGCTGCGGTTACCGGTATCAAGGTAACTTTCTGTCAACATCCCATCCACAGTGATGACTGAATGTGGTTCCGTTTCCACATGGTAGTAATCATACACTGGGAAGGATTTATCGTAGAACAGAGAAACGCCGTTGACCAACATACGCACCGGCACAAACTTGTCCTGAAAAAACAGGCAATGTTCGGATGTAATGAGCATGTCTTTACAAGGCACGCCATCGGCAATGGCATTTTTCAGAACGCGCACTGGCCAGCCGGCTTCATCATCCGGCAGGGCGGGATTGACCTTGACGTGGCCTTTTCCGACCCAGACAACCGGACGAATGATATCCCTGTTGTTTTTCCAGTCAAACGCGACAATCTTTTCCCCAATCTGGATATTTTCTACAGCAATATCCCCATTGAGAGTACGGACCATACTACCGGCAAGGTAACAGGTGATCGCTTCATCTGTTGCGCTGAAAGTGACTGCTGTTCCATCTGTGGTGGTCGGGTCAATTACATCCCAGCTTCCATCACTGTTCTGAGTTATTTTAAACTCACCAATGGTAAAAACAGGATCCGTATCCAGAACAACATCTGTGAATGTGATACCGTTCCCATAATTGTCAAACGCGATGAAAATTGTATAGGTGCCATCTCCATTGCTTTGCCATGATCCGGAGATAGGCGTCTGGCTGCCCGCTTCAATACGGATAACCGTATTATCGTTATAACCGGATATCTCTGTTGTAACGGTCTGGTTGTAATCCTGAAGAACAATGTAGTTTTTGGTATCATCAACTTCTATTTTCTTCCCGGCGGAAGCGTTGTTGATGTATAATGTAGATCCGTTTTCCAGAACCGTTGTCAGGTTGCAATCGAGAGCCATATAGGAAGACGTGCTGCCCAGACTGGCGTTATCAAGAATAACCGTGCCATTACCAACGACGCTGTGACTGTCTATAAGAACCGAGGCATTGGAAATTTTTAAAAGACCATACACTACCGGGTTGGTGCCCAGAAAAACCTGACTGGTGGTGTCAATATCAAGCTCACCACCTTGATCAATAGTGAGATTGTTGACGTTAAACGCGTACTGCCCGCTTTGCTGAACGCCAAAAACGTTCAGAGTAGCATTATCACCAATTTCCAGACTACCGATCTGATTGGCTGCTTCCTGACTTTTGCTGGCGTCATAGTCTACGGTGACAGGATTTTCTTCCGTTCCAACAAGCTGCACGAAAGCGTAATTGATGTCTTGCGGAACATAGTGGCTGACGTAGACACCGTTGATCCACTGGCCTCCGTTAGTATCGTCCCAGTTATCACGGTTCCACCAGTCTGTATTCTGACCGCCCGCAGACCACTTAACTGTCACTTACAAATATCCTTTCCAAATTCTTAAGTTGCGCACTTTTTTTTGTTAATTTTTCCCAATCTTATTCATGTTTCTATTGCGTTAACTATTTGAATATCGTAGTAGACCTGCCACCTCAGTAACTGCGAGGGGAGAGAAACTTCACCTTGCGCAACTCAAGAGTTAAACAAGAAACTTCTGTGTGTTTTCGGGTGTTTAGGCGCGAATGAATACACTCTCATCTCGACGAAAAGTGGGGTATGCCCGTGTCAGCACGGTTGGGCAGACTCTGGAACTTCAAATAAAAACACTCCAAGAATATGGATGCCGCAAAATCTATCGCGAAAAAGCGAGTGGGGCAGATGCTGAACGGGCGGAACTGCGCAAACTGATTGCAAGCCTGAAGGAAGGGCAGTCTGTGGTGGTCACGCGGCTGGACCGGCTGGCACGGAGCACGTTTGATCTTTTTGCCATTGTGAAGAGTATTACTGACAAAAAAGCACAATTTTACTCTCTGGCAGAACCCTGGACTGACACCAGTACTAGCACTGGACGGCTTATGCTTGCGGTGCTGGGTGGCTTGGCGGATGTGGAGCGGGACCTGATTCGGACCCGTACGTCTGAAGGGCGCGCACGGGCGATCAGGCAAGGGAAGCGGATGGGCCGGCCACCGCGTATTACAGAGGCTCAGCGGCAGGAAATTATCCAAAGGCGATCAAATGGAGAGACCCTGCACTCCATAGCCAAATCCTATGACATTAGTGATGGAACGGTTTCACGCATTGCCAGCGGCAAGGATAGCCACGCCAGCCGCAAGAAGGCTGAGAGCGGACAAGCGCCAAGCGCGGTTGTGGTGAAGAAAGCCAGCAGAAGCACGCGGTCTCATACTCGCCCGAAGGCACATCCTGCTTCACAGGAGCCCGCGTAAGAGCCGTATTCCTTTTACAAGGGAGAGCGTTCACTCACCCTTGTGAGGAAGGGTAGCCGCTGGTTGTTCGGATAAGGAAACGGGGAGCAGGCGGGCAGCCAGACGGCTGAGGGCGCGCGGGAAGAGCGTTGTATCCTGCATGGCGCGCGCCTGCACCAAGGCCCCCTGAATGGAGGCGATGGCTTCCTCTGCCAGAGTGGAGGCCGCGGTATGGGAATGGCCTGCGCGCACCAGCGCCTGTGTCAGCGCGGATTGCCATCCGGCGAAATAATGCCGGATACGGATTGCAAAACGGTCCCGTTCATCCCCCAGCGCGAACAGGCCCACGAGGCAGATGCGCTGGCCGGACTGAAAATAGGTTTCCACCTGCGCCAGCATGTGCCGGATAGCCTGCGGTGCTGAGGGTTCATCACGCAGGGGGAGAAAAATGGCGGTTTCAAACCAGCGGTCAATGGAGGCCAGAACGGCCTGGGCCATTTCCTCCTTTCCGCCGGGAAACGCATTATACAGGCTGCCCTTGCCTGCCCCGGTTGCGGCGGTCATGCGGGCAACGCTTGTGCCCTCGTACCCATAAGAGCGAAACACTTCCCCCAACACGGGAAGCAGGCGGGAGCGAACGGCGGCTTTTTCTCCCATCCGTTATAGCCCCAGATCTGACAGACTGGGGTGATCAACCGGACGGGGAGCGGTGCGGTTCCAGAAAAACAGGCGTTGTGCTTCTTTTATGGGCACATCGTTAATGCTGGCGTGGCGGGTGTGCATCAGGCCGTTGGCATCAAAGGCCCAGTTTTCATTCCCGTAGGAGCGGAACCAGTGGCCCGCATTATTGCGCCATTCATAGGCGAAGCGCACGGCCAGCCGCTCCTGCGTGAAGGCCCAGAGTTCCTTGATCAGGCGGTAATCATGTTCCTGCTCCCATTTGGCGACCAGAAAAGCCTCTATTTGCGCGCGGCCTTTTATAAAGCTGCTGCGATTGCGCCATGTGCTGTCAGGAGAATAGGCCAACGCCACGCGGGCCGGGTCTCGGCTGTTCCAGGCATCTTCTGCCGCGCGCACCTTCTGGACGGCAGTTTCAAACGTGAACGGCGGCAGAGGCGGGCGACGGTTTGACATGGAAACTCCTGCAAAGAGGGAACGGCCCGATTTGATATAACAGGAACTTTGTACCATTTGGTACATGAAGGTCAAGTGCAATCAGCTTACCCGAAAAAAACGGAAGATTTCAAAAAAACGTCACATGCGTGCAAGAAAAAACCACTTAAAGAGAAGGCGGTTCTCTTTTTTGACATGAGCAAGAGCATGACACCTTCCCCCTGCTCCACCGAAGAAAACGAACAGCGCCGCTGCCGCCATGATGCGGCAACAGAACGCTGGCTCAAGACTATTCGGCAGACCATGAGGAAAACTGCCGTCCAGCCGCGTGTGCATTTTCAGCGCATGCCGCAACGCCCCGTGGACGACGAAGGCATTTTGCGGGATTTTGAATAACAAACCGGGAACGGTGCGGCCAACCTGACGTTAGAAAGGAAAAACCCGCAAGGGACTCCATTTCCTGCTGAAGGAAACCGTATTCATGCCTTTTCAGCGCAGATCTCTTTTTCTTGCAGCCTTATTGGGGGGCTGCTTACTGGCAGGCCACGCCCCCGCTTTTGCCGAACGTAGCGAACGATTTTCCGGCACATTTTATGGCGAACACGGAACAGCCACCAAACCAACAGGCACCATAGACGCCCTGTTCTACCCGGCGGCGCATGTTCTGCGCTATTCCATGACGTGGAACAAACTGAGCGGCCCTGTGACCGTGGCCCATTTTCATGGTCCGGCCAGAAAGGGGCATGATGCGCCGCCCGTTGTGCTGATTACCGGGCCTTATCAAAGCCCGCTGACGGGTAGTGTAAGCCTGGATCAGGACCAGGAAGACATGCTGCACAACGGAACGCTGTATGTGAACCTGCACACCAGCGCCCACCCCAACGGAGAAGCCCGCGCCCAACTGGCGCCGTAATGCGGCCGCCCTTGCGGCGTGCAACAGGCTTATCCTTCCCCCCTCCCTTCACCGCCCCGCCACCGGGCATGGCAGCATATCGGCTGATGCACAGGCAGAGAGGAAACTCTGCTACGGCATCAGCCGTTTTTTTGGGGATCTGATACAAAAAGGGATGTGAAACACATGCGGCTTACCGCCATTCTGGCATCAGCTTTTCTGCTTACCGCAGGCACCATGACACTGGGCGCACACCCTGCGGCGGCCGCCACACAGCACCTGAAGCTGACACCCACGAATACGCAGGCTCTGCTGCATGCCCGCTCTGCCCTGACGGATATTGATGGCGCATTTGAAACTGTCAGCGGCACGCTGGCCTATGATCTGGAAGCACAGACATGCCAGGTAGACCTGACCATGGATGTCAATTCCCTGAAGGTTGGAAGCGCCGTGTTACGCAGCGTGATGCTCTCTGGCCTGATGATGGATAGTGATACGCACCCCACCATGCATTATGCAGGGCATTGTGTGCCCAAGATTGTAAAAGGTAAACTTTACACCCAGCTTGTCGGTAATCTGACCATGCGCGGGCAGACGCATCCGTTAACCTTTGCCGTGCAGATGCGCTTTACCGGCAACACACTGACCACCATTGCCAGTTCGGCCACGTTTGATCAGCGCCAGTGGGGCCTGAGCACGCTGCTCCATTCCGTTGACCCGATGGTGAAAACGGAAACCATCATTACCCTGCCGTCATCTTCCGCAAAACAGGGCTAAGCGCGTATCAGGGAGAAATACCGAAGCGGGAGGCCAGCCATACAGCCACCAGATACAGGAAAGTTGTCACCACGCATCCCGCCAGCAGGGCCGCATAAAATGGCACACCGTGGCGCATGGCCCATGGAATAAGCAGAAACATGGGCAGAGACGGCAGCACGTACCACAATGTTGCGCTAACATGCGCCTCCATCCGGGCCGGATCTTTTGTTTCCTGCCACAGCCAGATCATGCCCAGAATGGAAATGAGCGGCAGGGAGGCCACCAGCGCCCCAAACCCCGGATAACGCCGCGCCAGTGAGGACACGGCAGCAATAATCAGGCCAGATAAAAACGCTTTCAGCCAGAAAAACACGAGGGAAACCCTTTACCTTTTGCAGGGCGAGTGCGCTTGGAGCCTGCTACAGTGCACAGCACCTCTCCGCATCTGAAAGGTGCTGTGCAAAACATAGTTCGCGTAATGCATGCCCCTGCCCCAAGGGTGTGTGCCAGCTACGCCTTTTGAGTGCTCCCTACAAAACGCGCGCCCCGAGACAACAGATTGTGGGATAAGTTCGCAGCAGTGATTAGGAAAATCTGGCTGAAAAAGCTGGATCAGGTGGGGCGGGAAAAACACTAGCCCTCACCTGCCGCTTGCTCAAACAGAGGCTTAGAAGTGGGTTTCATCCTGCCCGGCGGCGGGGGACTGGCCCTGCGCTGGCGTGTTGGGTTGGCCGGATGCGTTGCCCAAGGGCGCGCCAGCGTTCATTTTGCCGGGCTCTGTGGAATGTTCCACGTCATACGCCGTGGCTTTTTCCTCATACGTGCCTTTTGCGCCGGGGTGTTCCTTATCATACAGGGCGGCCTTCTGTTTGGCTTCCTTGCGATAAACGTGGCGGCGGTACATGCCGGTAACGCATCCGCCCAGCGCGCCAATAACGCCATGATGCACAACGTGGCCGCCCACGGCCCCCGCAGCACCATATTTGAGGCAGCCGCCCGGTTCGGCCTGCGCCACGGAGCCCATACCTGGCGCACCCGTGCCGACAATGCCGGAACCAAGGGCCACAACGGCTACTGCCGCCAGAGTTGTCATTCGACGCATTGTGTCTCACATCCTTCAAACTGCCATACAAACTGGCAGAACTGATCCGTATGTTACCCGCAGGGCGGGAGAACGCCAAACCCCAGCCCGTGCGCAGACCCCATACCCACCATGCAGACCTGCATGGTTTTCTCCGCCGCCTGTGCCTCTCCCACCTTGTGAGGTTGTGGGAAACAACCAGGAAAAGCGGGTAACTGGGGGTATGAAAGCAGAAAATTAAGGAAAAACGATGACTGCTGGTGCTGGTGCTGGTGCTGGTGCTGGTGCTGGTGCTGGTGGCAACGCCATCAGGCGGAGGATGACAAGGGGTTTTTGAGACTGGAATGGACGGATTTGAAGGTAGAACGCCGACTCAGCGGGCCCAAAATCCAAACTATTCAGCCTCGACGAAAACCGCCAGATGGGCCTTGGTTATGCCTCCTGCTTACCCCTGATTCACGCGGCAGTTTCTATCTGTGCGGGGACGTGGGCCGTGCTCCGTGCTGCCGGAACCACCAAGGCCACCCATGCCGTTGGGGCCTGTCATGCCCGGACCGGGGGACATTGTTCCGTGTGGGGGAACGCCTCGGCATGTAGTGCTTCCCCCATCATAAGGTCCGCTATGGCAGGCCGCCAGAGGCAGGGCCAGAAGCAGAAAAGCGGGGAGAGAAAAAACGCGAGGCAGCATGAAAATCTCCAGATCAGGGCGTATCAACCCGCCTGCCCTTTTTATGGCCCCGTCTTCTGCCCCTTGTGGTTCATGCTCCTTTGCCGCGGCAAAGGAGCGACAGAGAGGAGGCCAATGGAAAGCGGAGAAAACGCCATATTCAGGAGTTGGCGGGAGTATGGCTTCTGAACGCCGCACGCGCAGGGACGTTGCCCAACGGTTTTTTAGAGACGTCTGGTTTCCGGCCCCTCAGCCCAATGGCGATGGTGGCAGTGTGGCGGCCAGCAGGGCGACCACTTGCTCCAGAAGGTGCTGATCTGCCGGAGTGAAGCGGTTGGGCCGGGGGCTATCGAGATCAAGCACGCCCACAAGCTGCCCGTGGGCCAGAAGCGGCACCACAATTTCCGACGCGGAGGCGGCATCACACGCGATATGGCCGGGGAAGAGGTGAACATCTGGCACCACCAGCGTTGTGCGGCTTTGCGCCACAGTGCCGCACACGCCTTTGCCGAGCGGGATACGGGTGCAGGCCACGCGCCCCTGAAACGGCCCCAGCACCAGTTCCCCCTGCCGCAGCAGATAGAACCCGGCCCAGTTGAGGTCTGGCAGGGCTTCAAACACCAGAGCCGAGATGTTGGCCAGATTGGCAATGAGATCCCTCTCCGTCTCCAGCACGCCCTGCACGGCAGGCAGCAGATCATCCGGAGTCAGGCGGTGGGTAGGTGCGCTCATGAATTGGGCCTTCTGATGGGAACGCAGAGAGTGGGCGAAGAGAACCGGAAAGAGAAAAACAGTGTAAACCACACCCGCCGGATGCATCAGGGCGGGAGTGGCGTCTGGGCCGGGTTTATTTGCTTTTCAGCAGGTCCGGGCCGCGCAGGGCGGAGCGGCTGCACACGGCGGCGCGCTGGTCGCGGTTGAGGGTTGTGACATCAAACATGGTTTTGCCGCCCAGTTCCAACCGGCCCTTGCCGCCCCAGGCATAAGCCGGGTTGGTGGCAACGCCCGGCCTGGCAGCCAGCTTGCGGCCAAGGGAGCGCACGGTGGTATCCGTTACCAGCTTGTGGCTGTAGCAATACGCCATAAGGCCAGCCACATTGGCGGGAGAGGCGTGTTCAACGTTCGGAATGCCATCATAATCAAGCACACCGGGGGCGGCGGTGGCGGCTGTCATCGGCGGGGGAACGGCTGGCACTTTCAGGGTTTTGGCGGCATGGGCCTGCTGCGGTGCCAGCGGGGCGAGTGCCACCAGCGTCGCGCAGCCAGAAAGAGCCAGAGCGGCCGCTGCTTTGAAAACCGGACGAAATGCCGACATGAACATGCTCCTAACGCAAAAGGGAAACGCGTAATTCAAGAGGCGCCAGAGTGCGGCAGATACGCGCAGCCAGCAAGAGCCGAGGAGAGATGGCAGGGATTCTGGCGCGTGGAGAGTGCGACAGGCGTGAGCGTTTCTGTATCTGGTCTGTATCTGGCCGGTTGACACCATCCATGATGTGAGCGGCAGGTGCATCACCTGTTTCATCCGGCCACACGGCAGCCTGACAGCCGAACAGGCACGTGCCTCAGCCTGTATTGTGCAATGCTCCGTATGGCCTCCCCCTTGATGGGGCCATCAAATGATCTTCCCACCTGAGGGTGAGGCTTCTATCGTTCAGGTAGTCGGCAGGTACGCGCTCTTTCTGTACTCAGAAAACACGGTGGGCTTTGGGGATGCGCAAGAACAATCACGCCATCGGGTTTCTTCGGCTGTGTCTGATCGTGGCTGTTGTGCTGCACCATAGCGTGCTGGCGTATTGTGTCTTTGGCCACTTTGACCACCATGCCTACCTGCTTTCAAGCGCACCCATTATTGACCGGCAACGCTGGGGCGGGTTCGATCTGCTGGTGCGGTGGAATGATACCTATTTCATGGCGCTGATGTTTTTCATCTCCGGGGTGTTTGTTCTGCCCAGCCTGCACCGCAAAGGGCCGCGCCGTTATTTGAAAGATCGGCTTTTGCGGCTGGGGCTTCCTTTTGCGGTGTGCGTCAGCATTGTGATGCCTGTGGCCTATTATCCCTCCATTCTGGAAGCGGGTGCCCGTGTGTCCTTCTTCTCCTTCTGGCAAGGGTATTTCGGCAGGTTTCACTGGCCGGGTGGGCCTGCGTGGTTCATCTGGTTTCTTTTTGTGCTTGATGTGCTGTGTGTTCTGACAGTGCTCCTTGCACCTTCTCTGCCAAGCTATCTGGCAGCCCGCGTGCCAGATGGCCTGAACCGTCGCCCGGTGTTGGCCGTGTGTGGCGTTCTGGGGGCGGCTCTTGTGGCTTATGTGCCGTTTGTTCTGCTGTTTGGCGCAGAACGCTGGCTGAGTTGGGGGCCATTTTCCATTCAGGGAAGCCGGATGGGCCTGTATGGCTTTTTCTTTGGTCTGGGCTGTGCGGCTGGGGCTGCGGGCAGTCAACATACCCTGTTTCAGCGCAATGGCGCGTTGGCGCGGCACTGGGCCGGGGCGCTCTGCCTTGGTATGAGTGCTTTTGGATGGTTTATTGCATTGCCTGCACCATTTGAAAAAATCCGGCCCGTTCTTTTTGTTTTTTGCAGCGTTCTGTTCTGTCTGGCCCTGATGGGCGTTTGCCTGCGCTTTGTCAGCACCGTATCCGCGCGGGTTAACACACTTACGGGAGACACTTACAGCGTTTACCTGATTCACTATGCGTTTGTGACATGGGCCCAGTTTGCTCTGCTACCTGCATCATGGGGGGCCATCCCGAAAGCGGCGTGTGTGGCGAGCATAACCCTGTGTTCCAGTTTTCTTGTAACGTATATCATCCGCTTTTTTTCCGGCGTACAGCGTATGGTTTGACGGAGAAAGCCGTTGGCATAGCGTTATGCTCGGTCTTCATGCGTGAAGAGTATGCTGTTTCTGTAGGGCGCAGAACTGCTCCGGGTAGAAGACCGAGCCGGGATTGACGAGGGCTGATACCCGCCATACCATTCCGATACAGTTATGATGCGAAGGTTTCTGCTGCGTAAGGGAAAGACCCCATGCAGCGTGCCGGACAGTAAGGGACAAGAGCGTGCGCGGGAAAATAGGATCTGTCTGGCCTGCCGCGCTGTATTTTCTGATAATAGTCCCTTTGGTGTTATCCATCCATAACCCCCATGTTCTGGCCCATTTTTTCACAACGCCTGTTTCCGAAGGGTATCAGAAGGTTCTTGTTCTTCTGGACTTCATACTGACGGAAACCCTTATGTTCCTGACGGTGCTTGCTGTGACAGTCGTGTTTGCATGGCTTGACCGGAAAGATGCCGCGTTCTGTGGCCTGCCTTTACAAAAAGCAGGAGGCCCGCGCTTTCTTTACGGGTGCGCTCTTTCCACTATTAGCATGTTGCTTCTGGGTGTTTTTGAATATGCGTTCGGTGGCTTTCACATAACAGGCTGGATATGGCCGCCAGCCATAACGCTCCTGATAACACTGCTTTCAGCCTTCTGGGTGCTTCTTGTTGCCCTGACTGAGGAGTTATGGTTTCGGGGTTATGCTCTGGCAAAACTGGAAGGCGGTATGGGCTGGTGGTGTGCGGCCATAACAACGTCTCTGGTGTTCTCCCTGTGCCACCTGCACAATCAGGGTGAAAACTATAGTGAGCTCGTTCTGATTTTTCTCTCGGGCATGCTGCTGTGTGGGCTGCGGCGTCTGTCTGGATCACTGTGGCTTGGCATTGGCGCACACGCTACGGCAGACCTTGCGGGCATTATTCTGGGGGTGCCGGGCCATGATATGGCAAACAGCCCCATGCAGATTGTCTATCTTGAAACCTCCGGTTCCGCTTTGATCAATGGGGGCGAGAACGGTGTCATGTTCAGTCTGCCCGGCATTGCGTGCCAGTTTCTGATGATGCTTGTGCCGATCCTGCTGGTCAGGCCCTCACGCCAACACGCACACGGTGACGCGGTCCCGCCATCTGCGTGACTGTAGCCGCCATATCTGCGCGCAAGGTGTCGGAACGTACCCGCGCACCGCAGGCTCCGTGGACATGAGGCCATAAAAGCCGCACGTCATGTCCATTTTCCACCATGCAAGCTTTCCTGTCTGGAAAACGGCACCTGTCTGCGCGAAGACTTTCTCATGGGGGTCTGTTTCATGATGGGGTCTCGCTTGCAGGGATAGTCTCTGCTGCGCACCAATGCCAGCCGAGCCTTCAATCTGATTTTTTCAGTAATCTCCGTGAGAGCCTAAGTTTTCTGTGAGAGCCTGAAGGGAATAGAGCATCCCTCCGCCTGAACGCAAAGCCGCCCCGCCTGCCTTCTGGTTGACGCCCGCATGGGGGGTTGGCACAGACGGACAAGATGTTTCGGAGGGCGCAGCTTTTGCACTTGAAAACGGCAAGACAGGGTTCAGGCCCAAAGAAGGGTGCGAAAAACCGGTTTACGGGCCTTCTGTTCTGTCTGCTTGCAGGGCTGATTGCCGCAGGGCTGTACCGCAGTTTTCAGGTGGCCGCGTTTCTGCCGCTGGATGCTGACCGCGCCACGCCTGCCGTGGTGGCGGAAGCCATGCTGGCCCATGGTCTGGACGCACTGAACGCATGGCACAGCACGCAGGATAACTGGCTGCTCTCCGCCATTCTTCCGCAATTTCCCTTTTATGCCCTGTTGGGCCAGCAAGCGTGGATTCCTGCCCTGTGTGGCTGGCTGGGGTTTGTGGCCAGTTGCGCGCTGTGTGGTGTTCTGGTGGCGCTGGCCGCCGCCCCTCGGCCATCTGCCTGGCTGGTGGGAATGGGGCTGTTTGGCGTGCTGCTGTTCCTCAACCCGCTGGCGCTGGGGCCCATCGGGTTTCTGGCGCATCCGGTCAGCCATGGGGTGACATGTTTCTGGGGGCTGGCAGCACTTGTGCCCTGCGTGCTGGTGCTCAAGAGGCGTTCAAGGTGGCTGCTGGCGCTGACAACGGTTTTGCTGCTGGTTGCCTCGATCTCCGACCCATGGGCGCGGGCGGCGTTTGTTCTGCCGCTTACGCTTGCAGGTGTGGGGGTGTGCCTCCTGCCCTCCGATGCACGCCAAAAAAAGACGGCACTTTGCCTTATTGCGAGCACACTGCCTGTCTGGCTGGCCGGAGCGCACGGGTTTGGACTTTTCCCCGGTATACCGGGCACGCAGTTTACCAAAGGAGCGCTGGCCGACATTCCGCACCATGCCGCACTTGGCTTTTCCGGCATTGCGGTTTTGCAGCATCTGGTGCCGGGCACGAACGCGCTCACGCACCCATGGGCTCGATGGATCAGCGGAATAATTCTGCTTGCATTGTGTGGCCTTGCCGCCCCTGCCGTAAGCAACAGCTTGCACGATCAGAAAGACGGACCACGCCGGTTTCTTCTGCTGTTTTGCGCCCTTTCCCTGAGTGTGACGTTCGCGGCTTTCTCGCTCTCAGATTTTGTGACCGGGCTGGATCTGACACGTCTTTTGGGAAATTTTGCGTTTCTGCTTCCGCTTGCCCTTTGCCTGTGCGGGTGCATTGGACAGGCGCGGCCTTTGTTAACCGGCGGACTGGTGCTGGCCGCTATGGGTGGGGTTCTGGCTGGCCTGTTGCCACCCGGCGGCAACCACGCCACGCCCCAGAAGGCATTGGCAAACACCCTACAGCTTCTTGCGTTTCTGCAAGATCATCACCTGAGCCACGGATATGGGGGATATTGGTCCACACACGCCAATGCCAGCCATCTGCTGAGCGGCGGGCATGTGACCATTCGGCCCGTGGCGGTGCGAGGAGCCGGCGTGCTGTACCCACGAGAGCAACAAGTGTTTGATGCGTGGTACAGGCCCCAGGACACAGTGCCTTCTGAAACGCGCCAGTTTTTCATTGCACAGCAAGATGACGAACTCTGCCCGGATACAGCCGCCTGCGTAGCGCTTGCGCAGCATAATTTCGGGCCGCCGGATGAGACTCTGCTCTGGGGCACAGTGCCGGTCATGGTCTGGCACAAGACACTGTTTCCCTCTGCCCCCATGCCTGACACCCTGCAACGCGCGCCGGAATTTTCCGCCAACCCGACGGAAGACCAGTCCCTTCTGCTCACCCCGGCAACCGCGCCAGCCATGCTGTGGCGGGGGTGGGCCAGTGTGGGGCCGGATGGTGCGTGGAGCGGCGCGCAACTGGCTGGCATCATGGTGCGGCTGGCCGGCCCCTCTGCCCCACTGTGTCTGACAATGCGTGCAAGCGGGCGGTCTTCTGCTCCGCCGCAGCCTGTCACACTGTTGCGGGATGGAACGGCCATAGCCCAATGGGCCGTGCATGCTGGCACACCTGCCCCCTATTGCACCGGCCCTTTGCCAGCGGGTGACGCCTATCTGGTGCTGGAACGTGCGGCCCCACCGCATGATAACCAGCGGCTTCTGCCCGGTATTCTGCTCTCCACCCTCAGCCGCCCGCACGGTTGAGCCGTCCCTGACGCGCAACAGACACGAAAGACCCACCATGGCCCAGACACCGGCCCAGTCCTCTGCCCCTGTTTCCCGCTCTGCCCGACGCATTGCCCTGCTGGGCATGATTGCGGGTTACGGTAATGCGCTGGGGTTTGTGGAACTGGGCGGTGTGTTTGTCGGCGCCATGACTGGCAACACCACGGACATGGGGGCCGCACTGGCCAGTGGGGACTGGCCGCACGGGTTGAAGGTGGCTGCCATTGTGGCGGTATTTTTTATCAGCGCCGTGCTGGCTGGCGTGGTGCGGCGGCTGTGGCTGCCAGCGCGTGGGTTCCTTATTATGGCGGGGCTTCTGGTGGTGACGCAGGCCGTGCAGGGCCACCCCGCCCAGCGTGTGTGTGAACTGCTGTTTCTGCCCGCCTTCATGGCTGTGCAGGGCGAGACGATTTCCCGTTTTTCCGGCAACGCCATCCAGACCATTGTGATTACCAGCAACCTGCTGAAATGCGCCTCCGCCGTTGCGGGGTGGCTGGTCAGCCTGTTGCCCGGCAGCACCAGTGCACGCCCGGCCCATGGCACCATTCTGCTGCCGGGGCTGGCATGGGCTGCGTTTTTTCTGGGGGCCATGGCCGCAACCGCAGCATTACGACTGCACGCGCCCCTGCCCTTTTTGTGGCCGCTGCCACTTCTGGCCATCCTCTATGCCGATCTTGCGCACGCTGAACGCGCGCACGACCCGGACTAACGCACCGCCCACACCTTCCTCGGCCGCCACCCCCGTTCCCGGTTGGGTGCTCTGTTGCTCTGTTGCTCTGTTGCTCTGTTGCTCTGTTGCTCTGTTGCTCTGTTGCTCTGTTGCTCTGTTGCTCTGTTGCTCTGTTGCTCTGTTGCTCTGTTGCTCTGTTGCTCTGTTGCTCTGTTGCTCTGTTGCTCTGTTGCTCTGTTGCTCTGTTGCTCTGTTGCTCTGTTGCTCTGTTGCTCTGTTGCTCTGTTGCTCTGTTGCTCTGTTGCTCTGGAAGAGCGCGACACGAGTGTCCGGCGGCATGCAACCCTGTGTGTGACATTCCTTTCTGGAGACAAGCTGCTACAGTGAAGGGCGTGTTTTCTTCAGCCGGATTTTTTTGACCCTCCATGACGTTCCGCCTCCGCCGTGCCCAGCCCGCCTTTGCCCCTACCCTGTTTTCCGCCCTGTGCGCTGCTGTTGTGAGCAGGAGAACCCTTACGGCGGGATTATTGTTGCCCGCACTGGGGCTGACGGGCTGCGGATATTTTGATTCCCGCACGGCGCACCGGGCCCAGCTTTCCCTTATTGGCATGAGCAGCAGTGATGTGCAGGGTTGCGTGGGCGTGCCGGACAAGGTGAAAAAGCTGGAGGACGGCACGGAGGTTCTGGAATATTCGCGCACGCTGAACATTCCCGCCACCAATGATTCCACCTTTATCCCGCTGCAATCCATGGTGAATATTGTGGAAACCACACTGGGCGGCGCGGGCAAGACCTGCATTGCCGATATCCGCATTGCCAATGGTGAGGTGGTGGACCTGCATTACAGTGGCGATAACGATGAAATTCTTGGCGCGGATGGCGTGTGTTCCGTCATTACCCGCGGGTGTGTGCGCCGCCCCATGCCGGATATGCAGAAAGTCTCCAACAGTCCGTTGGGTCCGGTTTCCGGCTTCAGGCAACCGCAGATCAAGCGGCAGACGCTCCTGCATGCCTCCGCCATGACAAATGCGCAGGGTGCCGCCATGGCAGATGGTGTCACCACTGGGGCGGCAACGGCTGCCCCAACGCAGACAGTGGTTCCACAAAACGCCCCATCCGTAACATCTGTCACCATTCCTGGCACATTGGCCGCACGCCCGGCTACTGCTGCCACGCCCTGATATCAGGGCTCAGCCTGCGGGCGGTCTGACACTTGCGGGATGAGCAAGGCTGTTGTCGAACCGTTCTGCCTCACCATCCCGAATGGCTTTGCGGATCAGCTGCCAGCGGCGGAACATGCGCACAGGGTGGCGCAGGTGATACCCCACGCTGCGCGGGGTGGCGCAGAACACCTTGATCAGCAGGAACAGGGTTCTGTTCAGCCGGTAAATGGCGCGGCTATGCACGGCCCGTTTTTCAAGAATGATGCGGTTCCTGATGGAAAAATAGGGCCGGATGAGGCCGTTTTCCGGTTGCAGCCACGGGTGGAGAATGGCCTTACCCTCGGTCCATGATGGCTCAAGGTCTGTCAGCGTGCTGTGCTGGCACAGCCAGATCTGGCCTCCGCCTTCTGTCATGCGCAGGGTGAAATCATAATCATCGAAATAAAGGTAGAAGCGGGCGTCTGGCAGGCCGGTTTTCTGCAATCCGTCCTTGTGGAACCACAGGCCCCCGTAACCCGCCATGTCCATGGACCAGCAGGCCAGTCCTTCCTGCCGCCAGTGGGCCACGGTCTGTTTCTGCCATGGGCTTTGCACGGAAAAACCAAAGAAGCTGTTGGGCAGGAGGCTGTTGGGTTTATCCCGCGTAATCAGCTTTTGATAGGTGCGTTTGTCCGGCCGAAAGCTGACCAGCGCCACATCTGGCCGTGCGTCCATCAGCCGCCAGATTTTTGCCAGAACAGTCAGGGCATCCGGCGCGGGCAGGTTGTCATCATCCAGAAGCCAGATATGGCCTGTTTCCGGGCGGGCAGCTGCGGCCTCCACCCCGGCGCGGAACCCTCCGGCAGAGCCCATGTTTTCTGGCAGGCGCACCACGCTCACACGCTCTGCGCCGAACTGTGCGGGCAAGGCGGACAGCCCGGCGGCAACGGCAGATGCCGTGCCGTTATCCACCACCACCACATGCCCGGCCCCGCAGGCCAGCGCGCCCTGCACAACCTGCTCCACCAGCGCAAGGCGGCTGCCATACGTGACGGTAACCGCGCAGGTCTGGCTCAGGGTTGCCTGATCGGCCTGCTGTTCTGACGTGGCAGTGCTCACAAGAGAGCCTCCTGTTTCAAACTGTCGCCCGTGCGTAAAAGGGTTTCACAGGGCTGGGCAGGGTGCGGCTTGTTCCACGGCAGCGGGCTCGGGCTCTTTGGGGGCGGAGGGGGTGTTGCGTATGGATCTGGCAAAGCCGGGCATGGCGAGAATACGGTCGCGGCACAGGGCCAGATCCCGATCCGCTCGCCCGGCGGCGGGGTGCCATATCAGATCGCCTGTGGAAAGGCCGGGGCGGGCCAGCCGCACATACCCCATGCGTTGCAGCCACGCATGCCAGCGCGTAAAATCCGCCCCGCTGCCCAGTTTCCCCTGCCGCACCAGTGTATGCCGCATACCGCGCAGCCCGGCGGCATCCATCATCCCTTGCAGGCGGGTGGAGGCGGTATGGCGTGCCGGTAACGGAAAGAGCCACACAGGCGCGCCGGTGCGGCAGGCATCAGCCACCATGGAGGCGCTATCCGCCGTGACCACAAAGCGGCTGCCGGTTGCCAGCGCGTTCTGAAACTGGGGCGTTTGCGGGCTGAACAGGTGCAGGGCCACATCTGTCCCCGCTGTGAGGGTTTTGAGCCAGCCTGCTTCCTCCGCCGTGGTGCGCGGGCCGGTGATGATCTGTGCACGCTCTCCATTAGCGGCGGCCAGACGCTGGGTGAACAGCACAAGGCTGCGTGTGGCGGCCAGCGTATGGGTAAAATGTTTGCTGGCGGCCCCATACAGCGCCACCGTGCCGCCCTGCCGTGCGCCGGGATCAGGAAAACTGGGGCGCGAGAGGGAGGCGCCGTTCAGCGGCAAGGCCAGACGCAGCATGTTGGGCGCAAGGGGATAATCATCCTGTGGCAGGACGATTATCAGATCAAACGCGGCGGCGGGAATATGGCTGGGGCGACCCAGATGCACGATAAGCGGACGCAGGCCCGTGCCCCCTGCCTGAAGATACGCCATGCAGCGCTCACGCAGGGCCAGAGCAGCTTTTGCCGTGTTCCCAAAAGAGAGAATAAGCCGAAGAGCCGACAGATCCGGCACGGAGGGAGGCAGGGAAAACCCCTCCCCCAGCGGCAGGAAGGTAAATGGGACACCCAGTGTTTCCGCCAGAACGCGGCACTGAGCCATTTCTCCCAGCCGGGCAGTATCAAGAATCCAGACAGGCGCTTCAGGATTGAAAGAGGTCACTCTTCAGACTCGCTGATTGAGGAGGAAGGAGCGGGATCTTCCTGGGCGTTTTGGAAGTTTTTATGGCGGCTCATGACAAGATACGGACCCAGACGCGAGAGGAAGATACCGAGTTCACTTAATAACGTAGCCAAGCCCGCTCCTGTCATGCCCCATATGGAAGCCAGCCAGTAGAGAAACGGGAGGGAGAAGCACATGGTCGCCACGCGGCCCAGCAGAAGCTGATGCGCGCGGTTGAGGGAGACCAAAATGGGTTCCAGCGGAACATCCCACAGATCAAGAATGGCGGTGGTGGTCATAAGCAGCAGCAGGGTGCGGGTGCCGGACCACGGCACCGTAAGCAGCACATGCAAAAGCCACGGCCCCACAAAGGCCGCCGCCAGAATAACCACCACAGAGAACGCCCCCAGCGCTTGCAGGATGCGGTTTGTGACCTGCCGGATGGACGCCCAATCCCGCTTGTCCCGCAGGGCGACGAGTTCTGGATACAAAGCGGGGGTCATCATTTGCGCGGGGCGGGCCATGCCGTCCGATATCTGCCAGGTGACATTATAAATGGCAGCGCTTTGCGGCCCCAGCACAATGCCCACCACCAGCACCGTAAGCCGTGTGGACAGCCGGGAGAGCGCCTGATCGACACTGACGGAGAATGTAAAGCGCCACAGCCCCTTGATGGGACTGAGCCAGGGCACACCCCACAGGCTGAACCCCTTGAGCGCATCCGTATGGCCCAGCACCCACAGGGCAATCACCCCATCCAGCGTGAAGGCCGCCACAAAGGAGGCATACCAGAGGGCCAGAAAATCCTGGAGGGTCCAGTGCAGAACGAACCCGGCAATACACCCCAGAAAACGGACGATACCGCTGAGCGCATCCGCCAGCACGGAAAGCTCGTACCGGTTGGTCAGCCGCATGACACCCAGCGCGGAGCCGGTGTTCATGAACAGCACGACTGTCAGATACCACAGCGGCATGCGGCCATAGGATTCCGGCCAGCCAAAAGCATGCCCCAGCCAGAGGCTGCATAACAGCGCGACAGTCAGGGCAATGAGCGCCCCCATTCCATCCAGCACGGCGCAATGGCGCATGAGGGTTTGGAACGCGGTTTTATCCGCCCGTTTGAACAGGGCGTTGCCGTATTGCAGCAGCGGCTGCCAGGACTGAAACCGCGTCCCCACGGAGCAGGAGCTGGTGAAGGAATTGATCAGCAGCAGAATGCCGTATTCTTCCAGCCCAAGGGCGCGCACGGCCAGCGCCGTACTGCCCAGCGCAAGTGCCGCCGTGGCCCCCTTGCCGGTGAGCAGGTACCCCGTATTGCGGAAAACCCGAGCAAAAAGCGCTCTGACCCGATTATTCATCCATCCTCGCGTCTGACACGCCGCGCCATAGCCTGCATGGTGCCTTGCCTCCGCCTGTGTCCAGTGTGTTCTGCACCAGGGGAGAAACCGACAGGCTCCGTGCTGTGTTGGCATGGGTTTAAAAGCCAGAGCCAGCCGTGGCAAACCCTGCGTGCCGAAAAAAGAGCCCACGCCCAGCGGCACAGCCGGGCCGGGGCGATAATCACAGTTCCGTGAAGACTCGGTTGAAAGCCAGATTCCGGGCGGAAAAAGGTTGCACTGTGCCCGTTTTTCCTCACACTCCGCCTGTATGCAGCCTGCTGGGCGGCCTGTCCGTGCGGGGGCTGCATTAAACTCTATCCATGACGCAGACAGGGAGAGCCATCATGGCCTGGACCGCACCGAAAATCACCGAAATTCCTCTGGGCGCTGAAATCAACAGCTACGTTTGCGGCCAGAAGAAATAAGTCTCTCCACCGCCAGCATTGCGGGTTCCTTACTCGCGCTGGCGGTCTTTTTTCTCTAAAAGCAGCCCATGCTTGATATCATCGTTCTTGGCGCTGCCGCTGGCGGGGGCTTCCCGCAATGGAATTCAAACGCACCGGGTTGCAACCGCGCCCGCGCAGGTGACCCTACAGCCCCGGCCCGTACCCAGGCCTCCATCGCGGTAAGCGGGGATGGCGCACAATGGTACGTGCTCAATGCCTCGCCCGACCTACGGGCCCAAATCAACCAGACCCCTGCCCTGCACCCCAAAACGGGATTACGCTCCACCCCCATTGCCGGTGTGGTGCTGACCAGTGGTGAAATTGACACCATAACCGGGCTTCTGACCCTGCGGGAAAAACAGGCGTTTGACCTGTATGCCGCCGCCCCGGTGCTGGCACAGCTTGACGCCAACCCCATTTTTGAAGCGCTGGACCGCACATTGGTGCCCCGCCACGCCATGGTGCTGGATCAGCCCCTGGCCCTGAAACCCGCTGGCTTTACCATCACGCCGTTTGCCGTGCCCGGCAAAGTGCCCCTGTATGCGGAACAGGGTGCCAACCCGGCGGAAGTGAAGACGGATGGCGAGACCATTGGGCTGGAACTGTCTGACGGCACGCACCGCGCCCTGTTCATTCCCGGTTGCGCGGTGATGACAGACACCCTGCGCACCCGCATGGACGGCGCTGATGCGGTGTTCTTTGACGGCACCCTCTGGACGGATGATGAGATGGTGCGCGCCGGGCTTGGGGTTAAAACCGGCAAGCGCATGGGCCATATGTCCGTTGCGGATGAGCCTGATGGCACCATGGCTGCTTTCCGCCCCCTGCATATTGGCCGCAAGATTCTGATCCATATCAACAATTCCAACCCCATTCTTCTGTCTGACTCACCAGAACGCAAAGAGGTGGAACGGGCGGGATGGGACGTCGCCTTTGACGGCATGAGGGTAACATTATGACCAACCGCCTGCTTTCCCCCGCTGAACTGGAAGCCGCCCTGCGTGCCATTGGTGCGGAACGCTACCACAACCTGCACCCCTTTCACCGGGCGCTGCATGATGGAAAGCTGACCAAGGGGCAGGTGCAGGCGTGGGCGCTGAACCGCTATTATTATCAGGCCAGCATTCCCGCCAAGGATGCGACCCTGCTGGCCCGCCTGCCCACGGCGGAACTGCGGCGCGAATGGCGGCGGCGGCTGATTGACCATGATGGCACGGAACCCGGCACCGGCGGCGTGGCCCGCTGGCTGAAGCTGACGGATGGGTTGGGGCTGGACCGTGCCTATGTGGAATCGCTCGATGGGTTGCTGCCCGGCACCCGCTTTGCGGTGGAAGCCTATGTGCATTTTGTGCGCGAGCGCTCCATTCTGGAAGCCATTGCCTCCTCCCTGACGGAACTGTTCTCCCCCACCATCATTAGCGAACGTGTGTCCGGCATGTTGCGCAACTATGATTTTGTGACGGAAGAAACGCTGGCCTACTTCACGCCGCGCCTGACGCAGGCCCCGCAGGACTCCGCCTTTGCGCTGGCTTATGTGAAAGAACATGCCCGCACGGTTGAGCAGCAGCAGGCGGTATTGAACGCGCTTAAATTCAAGTGCGGCGTGCTATGGTCCATGCTGGATGAGCTTGATTATGCCTATGTCTCTCCCGGCAACATTCCGCCGGGTGCGTTCCGCCCGCAGGAGGATGCATGACAGCACACACCGCGCACGCACCAGAAACTGGAGCAGGAGCGGCCTCCGCCGCGTCCCCTGAACCGCCCCACGCCGCCGTACCGGCCACGGCCGCCCCGGAACAAAAGGCCGCGCCTGTAGAAAACGGCACTGGCACTGGCACTGGCACTGGCACTGGCACTGGCACTGGAGCGGCACAGCAAGAGGCCGCAACGGCAAGCCCCGCGAACGGCAGCGCCGGGACCGAGGGGCCGCCTGCCACGGAGGGAATGACGGAGCAGATAGTGCTGCGTTTCCGCCGTGGCACGCGGCTGCAATATGACCGTGTGCGGGAGCAATGGTTTATTCAGGCACCGGAACGGGCTTTTTTTGCTGACCCGATTGCAGCGGAAATTCTGCAACTGGTGAATGGCAAGCGCACCGTGGGGGCCATTATCAACCAGTTGTGCCAGAAATTTGCCGCCCCGCGTGAGACCATTGCGCAAGATGTGCTGCGCATGGTGCAGGAACTGGCGGACAAACAGGTATTGCAGACGGCATGACCACTGCCCCGCCCCCCATGAGTCTGCTGGCGGAACTGACGCACCGCTGCCCGCTGCAATGCCCCTATTGTTCCAACCCGCTGAAGCTGGATGTGCGTGCGGGGGAGCTTGAAACGGCAGAATGGAAGCGTGTGCTGGAAGAAGCCGCCGCCATGGGCGTGTTGCAGGTGCATTTCTCCGGCGGGGAACCCATGGCCCGGCCTGATCTGCCGGAGTTGGTGGCGCATGCAGTTGGGCTGGGGCTTTACACCAACCTGATCACGTCTGGCGTGCTGATAAACGCCACCAGCCTGAAAGCGTTGGCTGATGCCGGGCTGGACCATGTGCAGCTTTCCTTTCAGGACGCAGATGCGCAGCAGGCCGAGCGTATTGGCGGCATGGCGGGGGCGCAGGCGAAAAAGCTGGAAACCGCCCGTCTGATTGTGGAAGACGGCCTGCCCCTAACGCTGAACTTTGTCATTCACCGCCAGAACGCCGAGCGGGTGCCCGCCATGCTGGCCATGGCGGACCAACTTGGCGCACGCCGGGTGGAAATTGCGCACACCCAATATTACGGCTGGGGGTTGCTGAACCGTGATGCGCTGCTGCCCTCCCGCGCGCAGCTTGAAGAAACCGAACGCGCCGTGACCGCCGCCCGCGCGCATTTTGGCACACGCATTGCAATCGATTTTGTAACGCCCGACTACTATGCCGATCAGCCCAAGCCCTGCATGGGCGGTTGGGGGCAGCGGTTCATCAATATTTCGCCCACCGGCAAGGTTCTGCCATGCCATGCGGCGGAGAGTATTCCGGGCCTCACCTTTCCCACCGTGCGGGAGGAAGGGCTTGCCGCCATCTGGCAGGATTCACCATTGTTCACCCTGTATCGGGGCACGGACTGGATGCCAGACCCCTGCCGCAGTTGCGCCTTCAAGGAAGATGATTGGGGCGGATGCCGCTGTCAGGCGCTGGCGCTGGCTGGTGATGCCGGAGCAACCGATCCTGTCTGCCATCGGGCTCCCGGCCATGGGCTGATTGAAAAAGCCATTTCGGAGCGGCCCGCCGTGCCGCCTGCGTTCCGTTATCGCCGGTATGGCAACGCGCAGAATGGTTAGAAACGGCTTCTCTGCCCCAAAACAGATCGTCCCGCAGCAAGCGCCCTGAAGAACGATCATATTTCTTTCACAGTGCTTGCGAGAGGGACGTCCCCACGGTTCTGGGAGACTGGTCGTCCCTCCTTTTCAAGACGAAAACAGAGTGCTCATTTCTGATTTTCTTCTGTTATCCCATTCATAAAATGAAAATATCGACCTATCGCCAGTTCTTGACGACTTTCGTCTTTCGCCCAGACAAGACACTGATCGCGTGCTGACGCAGCGAGACGATCTTGCGCTTCATTAACTGATTTTAATTTTATCAGCAGCCGCTCAGATTCTATGGCCCTTGACCTGTATGCGCTAATGTCCTCGCTTGTAAAAAACTGTTTAAGACTTCTGCGGCAAAAACAGGGAGATCTTTTGGTGGCTGAAGAGGCGAATTTGAAAACGCGATACCCCACGGCCCTGCCGGGAAGCCACACCATTCGGCACGCAACTCTTCTGCCGGATCTGGCGTGCCATACCGCTCAACCACACCCCCAGACGACATATTAAGGCGCTATCCTGATCAAGGGTATGACGGCACGCTCGTCCTTATTTGAAAGAATTTTCTGAACATGAACAGCCAGACTCCATTACCGCACTACCCCATTCACCATTTGCTGATGCCTAATCTTGAGTTTGGTACCCCTGCCACAATGTACGCCCGGGTGCATGACAGAGAAGGCACCATCCTGTTTTCTGAAAACACGATTATTCTTGAAAAATTCGGCCGTTGTTCATTTGATACATTCTATAATGGCTTGACCATCCAGTCCTGGAAGGAAAACTGCGCCATACAGGATCTGGCCTTTTTCCTGACCGGCACGGGAAAGGTTGTGATCCGGCTGGGCGTGCATCGTCTGGGGTGTGATCAACGGTTCCTGGTGGAACAAAAAGTCACGCTTGACCCACAAACGCCCGTGCAGATCAATGTGGAAGAATGGCCCACATTGATAAACGGCATGCTGTATGCCCAGATCGAAGCGCTGGATGAAGCCTCCATAACGGGCGGGTGGTTCGCCACCTCTACGCCCCCTGAAAGAGACATCAAGCTCGGTATTGTCATCACCCATTTCAAACGGGAAAATGCGGTACGCAAGGCCACGCGCCGTATCCAGTCCGGTCTTGCTGCCGTTCCGGAAATTGCTGACAAGATTCAGCTTACCGTCGTGGATAATTCCTGCACGTTGACCGACACAGATGTGCATGGTGCCACCCTTATTCCCAACCGCAATCTGGGTGGTTCAGGCGGCTTTACCCGCGGCCTTCTGGCATTGAAAGACAACGGGACGGTCACCCACTGCCTGTTTATGGATGATGATGCGTCCTGTGAACTTGAGGCCATCTTTCGGACCTATACCCTTCTCTCCTACGCCAGTGTTGAAAAGGTAGCGGTTGCCGGGGCTCTTCTGAGAGAACTGGCTCCCCACTTCCTGTTTGAAAAAGGGGCGCAGTTTGATGGCAAATGCCGCCCGCTGAAACATGGTCTGGACATGCGCAGCGTGCATGATCTTCTGCTGAGCGAAGTGGAGGTTCGGAGACCGGATTTTGGTGGATGGTGGTTCTTCGCCTTTGCTCTGGCGGACGTACAGCACTACGCCTTTCCGTTCTTTGTGCGCGGCGATGACATCATGTTCGGCATGATGAATAAGTTCCGCATCATCACGCAGAATGGCATTGCTTCCTACGGGGATGATTTTGGGTACAAGAGCGGGCCTTTCCAGATTTATCTGGATGTGCGGAACCATCTTGTCCAGAAACTGACCCATATGAATGCCAGCGCTGCCGACTGCATTCATCTGCTGAACGACTTCTTTAGAGACGCCACGCAGTCTTACAACTATGCGACCGCATGCGCGATTTCCATTGCCGTGATGGACGTGATGAAAGGGCCGGATTTCTGGGTGGAGAACATTGATATGTCCCAGATCCGCAAGAAATTCGCGCCGCTTGTCCAGCAGGAAAAAATGCGCAAAGTGGCACTTCCTGACCTTCCTGCGCCGGTGGACCAGATTCCGGGCCAGTGGCAGGAACGGATACGGCGGCGGGTTGTGCGTAAACTCTCCCTCAATGGGCTGCTGTTGCCAGAAAAGCTGCGCAAGAACAGCATTCTTCTGCAACGCAAGAACTTTGCTGGCGATCCGCGCGAGACTTTCCGGTATAAAAATGTGTTGTACTATTATGAGCCCACACAGGAAGGGTATGTCGTGCACCGCGATACTGCGCGCCTGCTGAAGGAAACCAAATTTTTCCATCGTGTGAAAAAGGAATTCAAGGCACGCTACGCAGCACTTCAGAGCGACTATCAGGCCCGCTATCTGGACATGAGCACGGAAGCCTTCTGGCGGAATGTCTATAAGAACGACATCACAAAGAAGTAAGGGGCTCTTTTTTCATATCTCCAACGCTTTTCTTTCCCTCCGGAAAGGAAAGCGTGCAGGCGTGATGACATTCCTTACTGCCTCGCAACCGGTCCCTCGCCTTCTAAAATAGAGTAAGGGCCGGTTTGCGGATCTCTCCTTAGACCGTGTCCTCGGCAGGACCATCGGAGAGGACACCCTCCCACTTGGCGGAGACAGCGGCAGCGTAACCGTTGCCCAGAACGTTGGTGGCGGTGCGGGCCATATCCAGAAAATGATCAATGCCCAGAATAAGCGCAATGCCGCTTTCAGGCAGGCCGAACTGCGGCAGAACAGCCACCAGCGTAACCAGTGAGGCCCGAGGCACCCCGGCAATGCCCTTGCTGCTGAGCATCATGACCAGCACCATCAGGATCTGCTGGCTCCATGGCAGATGGATGCCATAAGCCTGCGCGATAAAAATGGCCCCGAAGGACTGGAACATGATGGAGCCATCAAGATTGAAGCTGTACCCCAACGGCAGCACAAAGCCTGCAATCCGGGCGGGCACGCCAGATTCCTCCAGCTTTTCAAGCAGGAGGGGATAGGCGGATTCACTGCTGGCAGTTGAAAAGCCCAGCAGAACCGGCTGCACCAGATTTTTGATCAACGGTTTGAGGCGCGGACCAAGCACACAGAACGCAAGGCCCGTCAGCACCACCCATTGCGCCATGATGGTGCTGTAGAATTCCAGCAGAAACCGGCCAAACTGTATCAGCATATCTATGCCGCTATGGGCCAGACTGCCCATGATGGAGCCAAACACCGCAAGCGGGGCCAGCACCATGACCATGTCCGTCATGCGCAGCATGATGTGAGACAGTTCTTCAGACCACGCCAGCATGGTTTTACCGGCCTTGCCCGCAGCGGGGAGAGACAGGCCAAACAGCACGGAAAACACCACAATCTGCAGGATGTCATTCCGGGCCATGGAATCCAGAATGCTGGTGGGCACGATGTGCAGAATGAAATCAATGGGCTGGAACGGGTGCTTCAGGCTGGAAATATCGGACGGAAGCGGCGCGGAAAAGCCAGCACCGGGCCGCAGCACGTTGGCCGCCACCAGCCCGATGATAAGCGAGAGGAAGGACATGCAGATAAACCACAGCAGCACGCGCCCACCCACGCGCAGCACCAGTGTATCATCCCCCAGCTTGCCAATACCGCTGACAAGCGTTGCAAACACCAGCGGCGCAATGACCATACGGATCAGCCGCAGGAACAGGCCTGTCAGCAAAGACGCGATCTGTTCAGCATCATGAACATAAGCCGGCAGGAACGAGTGAACGGCCAACCCTGAAACAACGCCAAGCACAAGCGCCACCAGAATGGCATATGTGCGTTTGCGGGTGTTGGCTGGCTGAGCGGCTGAGCCCATGCGCTTCCCCCTTTATCCTTATGGTCAATGAGCCAGTGGAACAAAGAGCGAGGGTATAAAGAAAACGGACGATCAGGTCAAAATTAGAAATTTTGTTCCTTTATCCGATTGCAAGATTTTCGATTCTGTCTGTAAAAAGCCGAACACTTTCCGACAATTACGATACATAATCGTATCGTTCTGTCTGGGAGTCTGTACTGTTTTGTTTCTTATTTATGAAATTGCGGGCTTTTTCACCAGATCATGACGGTTATTCTACAAAAAACAAAAAAATGGTCTTTTTTATACTTTGGAATGACTGGCCTTCTCCTTGCTTTTAGCCATCAGGCGCAGGCCCAGCAGCAATGGTATACAGGCTCCCTCGTCTCCCCCGCCAGCGCCAAGGACCATGCCGGAGATGCCGGGATTGAGCCCTATTACACCTACAGCCAGCCCATTGGGTATTATGATGCGCATGGCATCAGCCACCCCCAGCATCCACGCCAGCAACTGTTCAGTAACTCAACCATGTGGAAGTATGGGCTTACCGATTATCTGAGCATTCAGGCGCACACCGTTGTCAGTTACGGCTGGAAAAAGAATGATGGTCATTCCACCGGCCCCAAGTTTGGAGATTTTCCGGTTGACCTGATCTGGCGCTTCGTGAACCCCAACCCCAAGCGGTATATTCCGGGCCTCAATCTGTTTGCCGGGGTTGTGTTCCCCACCGGAGATTACAACCAGTTGGGCCATGGGCAGGATGGCGTTGGCGCGGGGTCCTACGTGTTCCGCACAGCCTTGCTGAGCCAGTCCACCTATCAGTTGCCGGGCCATCATGCCCTGCGCCTGCGCGTCTGGAACTGGTTCCGCCGCGCCCTGAACGGCGCTACGCTGCGGGATGTCACCTCCTACGGCACAACGGCAGGGTTTCGCGGCAAGGGCCGCCCCGGCATGAGCGGCCAGACCGGGTTTTCCCTTGAATATGGCGTCAACCGCCAGTGGGTGCTGGCCATTGACGTTGCGCGGGACTGGGCCAACGGCTCCCGCGTGTGGGGGCACACCAGGACCGGGCAGTATATGGACCGCACAGGCTCCTCCTCCGGAGACTGGCAGGTGGCCCCTGCCCTGGAATATAACTGGAACGCCCGGTGGGGTGTTATTGCGGGGGCATCCGTTTATTACGCCGGGCACAACACCAGCGTGAAGATTGCCCCGCAGGTTGCCATCAATACCGTTTTCTGAGGGGCTGTTGTAAAAGGCAGCCATGCAAGTTGCGCTGGGCAGTACGGGGATTTTTCCACGCCCCCCTATGTTTCAGCGGCTCTCTTATTCAATAAAGGGCCGCGTGCTTTGTGCTGGCGCTTTATAGAGTATTCTACCGCTGGCTGCGTCTGAGCTTTTCATAACGTGCCAGCACGCGGCTACGGCGTAGGGCCGAGAGCCTCTTTATCCAGAAAATGCCGTCAAGCTGATCAATCTCGTGCTGGTGGCATACAGCACGCAGACCTTCAGCTTCTTCGGTTTGGGGCTGACCTTTCAGGTCCATATAGCGCACGGTCACTTTTGCCGCTCGTGTCAGGGTTTCAACCACACCGGGCATGGAGATGCTGCCTTCCTCATGCTGGATGGTGTTTTCAGAAGCCTGAACAATTTCCGGGTTGATATAGGTCTGCGGCCCCGAGCCATCCGGCAGGTCAAGCACAACCACACGCAGCCCCACGCCAATATGCGGCCCGGTAATGCCAATACCCGGTGCTGCCCGAACGGTATCTAACAGATCACCCGCCAGACTGTGCAGCGCCTCATCAAAAACACTGACAGGCTTTGCCACCTGCCGCAGGCGCTGGTCAGGAAAAAGAACAATCGGTTGTGCGGTCATGAAGAATATCCAAGGGAAAAAGAGCGCCTCTGGTCACATGCGCTCAATGGGAAACCCGATCGGCGAGGACGCGGGACCTCTATCGCATTAGGCAGAAAGAATCTGTGCCAACATGAAAATATCTTTTGCAGAGAAGCAATTTCCAACATCTCACAAAGATTTATTCTTGGTCTCGCTGCATCTTGAGATGTCTTGATCCAAGCGCCTCACACCAACGCAGCATCCTGAATGAAGAAGGTGACATCCGTGCGGCCATTCCAGCTTTCGGCGCGTAGATAGCCTGCCAGATGGATGGGGGGGCGTGTGGTGTCTTCCAGCGTGGCGGCCAGTGGGCTGTCTCCGGCACGGAACAGCAGGGCTTTCAGGCGGCCGCCATCAGCGCCTTTCAGCAGCAGACGCAGCGTGTTGCCATCTCGGCCAATGCGGTCGGCTTTGATAATCTGCACATGCGAGAGAGCGACCAGAGGCTCGGCATTGCCCGCGCCAAACGGGGCGAGAGAGGCCATGTTCTGTGCCAGTTCCACCGTGGCACCGGCAACGGAGAGAGCGGCGTCAATTTCCAGATCAACGGCATCCGGCAGTTGCGCGGCACCAGCCAGCCGTTCATCCAGAAAAGTGTGGAAGGCGTCCACTTTCTCGGCAGGCAGGGAGAAACCGGCTGCCATGGCGTGGCCGCCACCTGTTGTCAGCAGTCCGGCCTGACGTGCGGCAATAATCACCGTGCCCAGATCAAGCCCCGGCACGGAACGGCCAGAGCCTTTGATGGAGCCATCATCCTGCGCAGCGCCCACAAGAGCCGGGCGGTTGAACTGTTCCTTGATGCGGCCTGCCACAATGCCCACCACACCGGGGTGCCAGTCCTTGCCTGTGAGCAGAATGACAGGATGCCCGGCTTCACGCTGGGCGGCGGCCTGCTGCATGGCCAGATCAAGAATGTCCGCTTCCACCCCCTGGCGGCGGCGGTTTACGGCATCCAGCCGTTCGGCCATGATTTTGGCTTCATGCGCATCTTCACTGCGTAGCAGGCGCAGGCCCAGTGCTGCCTCGGCAATGCGGCCCCCGGCGTTGATGCGTGGCCCGATGGCGAACCCGCAGGAAAACGCATCTGGCGCTTTGGTGACACCCGCAATTTCCATCAGCGCGGCCAAGCCGGTGCGCTGGCGACGCGCCATGATCTTGAGGCCCTGCGCCACAAAAGCCCGATTCAGCCCTTGCAGGGGCATGACATCACACACCGTTGCAAGCGCCACCAGATCAAGCTGGCGCATCAGGTCTGGCGCGGGGTGCGCTTCAAACCAGCCTGCGCCGCGCAGATCGCGTGCAGTGGCAACGGCGGCCAGAAAGGCCAGTGCGGCAGCGCACACATGCCCAAGGCCAGATGTGCAGTCCGGCCGGTTGGGGTTTACGGTCGCCAGAATGGCAGGCAGCGCATCTTCGGATTTATGGTGGTCCAGCACCACCAGATCTGCCTTGCCCGCCATCTGGTTCAGAATATCAGAGGCCGCAGTGCCGCAATCCACGCACACAAGCAGCGAGGCCCCCTGCGCCACCAGCCCTTCAAGGGCGGGCACATTGGGGCCGTAGCCTTCGGTCATGCGGTCAGGAATATGGGTGTGCACCGCACAGCCCAGTTCTTCAAAAAAAGAAGCCAGAATGCCGGAGGCGCAGGCGCCATCTACGTCATAATCGCCAAAAATACCGATGGTCTCGCCTTTTTGCACGGCCTGAGCCATGCGGGCGGCTGCCACATCCATATCCCGCAGTTCGGACGGATTGGGCATCAGTGCCCGTAGCTTCGGGTCCAGAAAATCTGCGGCGGTTTCAAGAGAAAGGCCCCGCAATGCCAGAAGGCGGCCTACAATTTCAGGCAGCCCGGCCCGTTGGGCAATGGCTGCGCCCAGCCGCATCAGGTCCGGGCTGTCAGCCCCCGGCCGCCACATCCAGCGGCGGCCTGTCAGGCTGGCCTCCACCCCCAGCGCGGCGCGGGCCTGCGGGGGCGCGGCGTCATCAGGGGGCAGAAGCATGGTTGTCTCTGAAAAAGCAGTCATTTCTGGCAAAGCGGGGTAAGGCACACAGGATTATTGCGGCGTCCACGTTTTGGTGGAGAAGTTGTGGTGCCCTTCAATAAACCGCACCGTGCCGGATTTGGAGCGCATGACCAGTGAATGCGTCACGGCATGTGTGGGCAGACGGCGGATACCGCGCAGCAGCGTGCCAGAGGTGACACCCGTGGCGGAGAACAGCACGGAGCCAGCCGCCATATCATGCAGGCCGAGCTTGCGGTCCGGGTCCTTGCCGGGGTTCATTTTCTGGGCGCGTTCACGCTGGGCGTCATCTTCAAACAGCAGACGGCCCTGCATCTGGCCTTCCACGCAGCGCACGGCAGCCGCGGCCAGCACGCCTTCTGGCGCGCCGCCAGAACCGGCATAAATATCCACCTGGCTGTTATCCATGCAGGCGGCAATGGCGGCGGCAACGTCACCATCGCTCAGCAGGCGCACGCGGGCACCGGCTTCGCGCGTTTTGGCAATCAGTTCTTCATGACGTTCGCGGTCGAGCGTACACAGAACAATGTCTTCAATCGGCTTGTTCTTGGCGCGGGCCACATTGCGCAGATTGTTCTCAATGGAGGCTTCAAGGTCCACCACGCCATCGGGCAGGTTGGGGCCAACCACAATCTTGTCCATATACACGTCTGGCGCGTGCAGGAAGTTGCCCTTTTCCGCCAGCGCAACCACGGTAATGGCGTTGGGCATGTCCTTGGCGCACAGATTGGTGCCTTCAAGCGGGTCCACCGCGATGTCCATGGCGGGGCCGCCAGCGCCCACCTTTTCACCAATGTAGAGCATTGGTGCTTCGTCCATCTCGCCTTCGCCAATCACCACGGTGCCGTCAATGGCCACGGTGTCAAACGCAATGCGCATGGCTTCCACAGCCGCGCCATCGGCATCGTTCTTTTTGCCACGGCCCGTCCAGTGAGAGGATGCAAGGGCGGCGGCTTCAGTAACACGCACCAGTTCAAGCGCCAGATTGCGGTCAGAAACCACAAACTGTTTAGGCTCACGAGTGTCAGACATCAGGGGGAAATCCTCTTTCTTAAGGCTTGAACTGGCTCCGCACGGAAGGCTCAGTCCGTTTCAATCCGGATCATCACCGGGGTGTCCGTCACCACATCAAGCTGGTCAATGCGTGTCACGGCGTCCTGCATGGCCGCCTCGGATGTCTGATGCGTCACCAGCACCAGGGGCACATGCGGGGCGGTGTCGTTCTTCTCCGGCGTGGGCTGAAGCATGCTGCGCAGCGAAACGCCACAGTCACGCAGCACGGCGGTAATATCCGCAATCACGCCGGGTCGGTCCTCCACCCGCAGGCGCAGATAAAACGCGCCCTTTCCGGCAGAAAGAGGGCAGGCCCGCACAGGTTGCATATCAGATACCTGAACGCCCCACACCGGGATGTGGCTGCCACGGGCAATATCAATCAGGTCGGCCGTCACGGCGCTGGCAGTGGGGCCTGCGCCCGCGCCACGGCCTTCAATCATCAGGCGGCCTGCAAATGCGCCTTCGGCCACCACGGCATTGAACACGCCATCCACCTGCGCAATGGGGGCATCTTCCGGCACAAGGCAGGGGGTAACGCGGGCTTCAAGCCCTGCATCGCCCACGCGGGCCAGCCCCAGCAGTTTGATGCGGTAGCCCAGCTTGCGGGCAAAGCTCAGATCCGCCGCGCCAATCCGGCGAATGCCTTCCACATGCACACTGTCAAACGCCACGGGGCGGCCAAAGGCCAGCCCGGCCAGAATAGTCAGTTTGTGGGCGGCATCCAGCCCGTCAATATCCGTGGAGGGATCAGCTTCGGCGTAACCAAGCTGCTGGGCGTCTGCCAGA
This sequence comes from Acetobacter senegalensis, assembly GCF_001499615.1. Lineage (NCBI taxonomy): Bacteria > Pseudomonadati > Pseudomonadota > Alphaproteobacteria > Acetobacterales > Acetobacteraceae > Acetobacter > Acetobacter senegalensis. Next base: position 949,184 of record NZ_LN606600.1, read on the forward strand.
ACGGAGCCGAAATCCTTCCCCGTTTCGCGCATGACGGTCAGGATATAGTTGCAGGTGCCGTTCAGAATGCCGCCAATGCGCAGCAGGCGATCTGCCGCCAGCCCTTCACGCACGGTCTTGATGGCAGGAATACCGCCCGCAACCGCCGCTTCAAACAGCAGCGGGGCAGATTTTTCCGCACTGACCTGCGCCAGCGCCGGGCCATGAATGGCCAGCAGCGCCTTGTTGGCCGTAACCACTGGCTTGCCTGCCTGCAGTGCGGCTTCAACCAGAGCCCGGGCCGGCCCTTCGGCCCCGCCAATCAGTTCCACCACCACATCCACTTCGGGGTCTGTCACCAGATCAACTGCGTTGTCATACCACCGCAGCCCGGAGACGTTCACCCCACGGTCCCGCGTGCGGTCCCGCGCGCTGACAGCCACAACTTTCAGCGGACGGCCAGCGCGGGCGGTAATCAGGTCCGCATTGGTTTCCAGCAGGCGGATAACGCCCGCCCCCACCGTGCCAAGACCAGCAATACCGAGACGAAGAGGAGAAGAGGAGGAAGAGACACTCACGATTGGACAGGCTCCGGCTTGCTTGCAGAGGAAGGAGAAGACACAGCCGCAGGCTTGACGCCATGGGCTGCAAGGAAACCACGAATGGCGCGGGTGGCCTGCCGCAGGCGCTGGGTGTTTTCCACCAGCCCGATGCGCACATAACCTTCCCCATGCTCGCCAAAGCCAAGGCCGGGGGCCACCGCCACACCGGCTTCTTTCAGCAGCAGCTTGGAGAAATCAACGCTGCCCATTTCACGGAACGGTTCAGGAATGGGGGCCCACGCAAACATGGAGCCTTCGGGAGACGGCACATCCCACCCGGCGGCATGCAGGCCACGGATCAGCACATCACGCCGTTCTTTATACAGGGCGCGGATATCGGCCACGCAGTCCTGCGGGCCATTCAGCGCGGCCACGGCGGCGACCTGAATGGGGGTGAACGCCCCGTAATCCAGATAGGATTTAATACGCGTCAGCGCGGCAATCAGCCGTTCATTGCCCGCGGCAAACCCCATGCGCCAGCCAGCCATACAGTAGGTTTTGGAAAGCGATGTGAATTCCACCGCAATATCTTTGGCACCCGGCACGGCCAGAATGGACGGGGGCACCAGATCTCCAAAATAGATTTCCGCGTAGGCGAGGTCCGAGAGGATGAAAATTTCCTCCCGTCGGGCAAAGGCCACCAGTTCCTTATAGAAATCCAGATCGGCCAGATACGCGGTGGGGTTGGACGGGAAATTGACAATCAGCGCTGTGGGCTTGGGCACGGAATGACGCACGGCACGTTCCAGCGCGCGCAGCATGTTATCATCCGGCGTGGCGGGAATGGAGCGGACAGACGCCCCCGCAATAATGAACCCGAACTGGTGAATGGGGTAGGACGGATTGGGCACCAGAATGGTGTCACCGGGGCTGGTGATGGCGGAGGCCAGATTGGCCAGCCCTTCCTTGGAGCCCAGCGTTGCGATCACTTCCCGCTCAGGGTCCAGCTTCACGTTGAAGCGGCGTTCATAATAGCCCGCCAGTGCCCGGCGCAGGCCCGGAATACCCTTGCTGACGGAATAGCCATGCGCACGCGGATTCTGCACCGTTTCCACCAGCTTTTCCACAATGTGGGGCGGTGTGGGGCTGTCCGGGTTGCCCATGCCAAGGTCAATAATATCCTCGCCCCGCGCTCGGGCTGCCGCCTTGGCCTGGTTTACCGAGGCAAAGACATAAGGCGGCAGGCGGCGAATGCGATGGAAATCTTCGGTCATGGACGTAAAGGACCCTGAAAATAAGGGGGTTCAGATTCCGCACGATTACGGAGGAAAAACATAGTAATGGCAGAAACGGATCAGGCAACTCTTCTTGCCGTGCGGCCAGCGTCTTTCCGCCGCATGGCTGGCCGAGGGGTGCGTGCCACAGGCCCGTGCCCCCCGCTCCGCATCAGGGTGAATTGGCTATTCGTGCCCCCGTGCCGAACGCATCCCCCCGGATATGAATGGCATCAGACGGCGCATTCAGCTTGATCAGTTCCTGAGCCACGCGCTGCGCCCGCAAGAGGCCAAGCTGGACGGCATCCGCCTGATCCTGCGGGCTGAGTGAGGGGGAATTGCCAAAGCCACGGACAAAGAACGGCCCGTGCGGCGTTTTCTGCACCAGTTTGGCCAGTGTGCTCTCCTGCCCGGCGGAAAGCTGGTCAGATTGCGGCATGAAATGCAGGGCCGTGCCTTTGGCGTCGCTCAGATCATAATTGGGCTGCACGCCATCGGGCAGATGGGCGTCAGACGGCACATCAAATCCGGGGAAGGATGGCGGCGCGGGCGGGCCCTCGGGAATCTGCGGAATGGCGCTTTCGGGCGTGGGGGGCTTCTGCGCACCGTTCTTCACTTCCGGCATGGCCACTTCTGGCATGTCGGCTTCCGCATCAGCGGCGTCCTTTTTGGTGTCTTTTGCCGCCGGCTTGGAGGGCGCGGGTTTGGCAGGAGGTGGTGGCGTGGTGGGCTGCTGGGGTGGGGCTTCCGCGGCATCCATAATGGCCCCGGCGGCATCCGGTGGCAGGCTGGCTGCCTGCTGCCCCGCTGCGGCTTTGTCCTTGGCCGCATTCGCGCCAGCGCCAGCAGCCGGGGTGCCTGCGCCTTTATCCGCACTCCCCTTACCTGCCGCAGATTGTGCCGCTGCGGCGTTGGGCGGCGGCGGAATATCGGGCGTGAGCGTGCCGTTGGCGGCAACCGTGCGGTAGGTCAGGTTACGGTCACGGATCAGCCGTTCCGTCAGCATGGCCCGTGCCTGCGCGGAGGGCAGAGCCGGTGCCTGAGTAGGGGTCAGCCCCACATGCGGGTAGGGATCATACCGGCCGGGCGGCGGTGGCCGCTGCTGGGAGATCACGCCCCCGCGCATGTTCTGGGTCCATTCTAGCGTGCTGTCGATCGCATCCTGATGGCGGCACCCCGCCAGCACCAGCACGCCCGCTGTCAGCACCACGCCCATACGGAAGCCGGTGGCATGCCGTTGCCCGGTGCGGCGGGTTTGCGGCTGGTCTTCCCCGGCATGGGCAAGGGGTGCGTGTGCCGGGGTATCCTCCGTCCACGCTGCGTCCGTCTGGCCAGAAACGGGGCGACCATGCCGCCAGAAGGGCCGGTTCTGTTCAGGACGCATTTGCTGCATGGTGGGACGGGTGCTCCGCTGGGCTGATAAACAGCGCGCACCTTACCGTCTTCCCGCCGTTGTGGCGAGATCAGGCGTGCCTGTTGCACCTGCATTATAGGATTGCCCCTTGGCAGGGGCGCGCAGGCGGCGCAGGATAAGAAGCATGAACCGTGACACAGACCATGCGGAGACACGAATGACGGGTATTTTCTCCCGCGACGCCATCAGACTGGATGATGAAGGGCCGGATGGCCCGGACGCGCCGGAAACACCGGAAAAAGACGATGTGAAAGCCCCCGGCGCACCGGCTGGCGAGCTTGAGCACAAGCTGTTCAAACAGCGCAAAGTGCTGATTTTTGGCGGTATTAACGACAAGGTAGCCCGTGATGTCACCGGCCGCCTGCTGGCTTTGGCTGGCGAGTCTGACAAGCCGATTGATGTGTATGTAAACTCCCCCGGTGGCCACGTTGAAAGCGGGGACACCATTCATGACATGATCCGCTTTGTCGATTCGATTGCACCGGTCAACATGATTGGCACCGGCTGGGTGGCGTCTGCTGGCGCGCTGATTTTTGCCGCCGGCCAGAAAAACCGCCGCTTCTGCCTGCCCAACACGCGCTTCCTGCTGCATCAGCCGATGGGTGGTGTGCGTGGCCCGGCCACCGATATCGACATTGAAGCACGCGAAATCATCAAGATGCGTGAGCGTCTGAACCGCCTGTTTGCGCGTGAAACAGGCCAGTCTTACGAAAAAATCGCCAAGGATACGGACCGCAACTACTGGATGTCCGCCAAGGAAGCGATTGAATACGGCTTAGTGACAAAGATCATTTCCCAGCTTTCTGATCTTCACTAAATCGGGGAACGGCTTTGCTCCTCACCCTGCGGGGTGGGGAGCAGCATGTTTTGTTTTACCGGGCTTTTCTCCTGCCTTGCGCACCCTTTGCGCGAGGAAGGGGAGGCGCTCCCAGCAAACGGGTTCCTACCATGGGTTCTCTCTCTGATATCTATTCCCGCCTGCCAGACAGCATTGATGACCTGCCACCGCCCCCCAACAAGGAAGCCGTGGTAGAGGCCGATTACAGGGCCCGGCACTGGGTCAGTCAGGATAAAGGGCCGCTTACGCCCGGTTCTGCTGAACACAAGCGCGCCATTGCCCAGATGTTCCGCGATACGTTCAACCCTTACAAACCGTCCGTAATCGACTGGCCCAAGCTGGACCCGGAAACGCTGCATCGCGTGACCTCCCTGCCCATCTGGGATATTGCGGTACAGACGGAGGGCAAGGCCCGTCTGCGTATGGCCGCCTATGCCCGGCTGGTGCAGGACCCGGACATCAAGGATGCCATTTCCCGCAATGCGTGGGAGGAAAACCGCCACAAGGAAGTGCTGTCCAAAATGGTGGCGGCCTACAACATCCCCATGGCGCCGGAACCCCCGTATATTGAGCCCAAGGATGTTGAGTGGGCCTATCTGGTCACAGGCTTTTCAGAATGTGTGGACAGTTTCTTCGCTTTCGGGCTGTTTGAACTGGCCAAGCGCTCCGGCTTCTTCCCGCCTGAACTGATTGATACGTTCGAGCCGGTAATGCAGGAAGAATGTCGTCACATTCTGCTGTTTGCCAACTGGCTGGCATGGTACCGGGCCGTCATGCCGTGGTATCGCCGTCCGCTGTTTGAACTGAAGGTGTGGGCCGTGTGGGCCTTCCTTGGCTATGAACGTCTGAGCCTTGCCAAGGATGTGGATGACAAAGGCGAAGTCCACACGCAGGACAACAACTTCACCGTCACTGGTGCCAAGGATATTGCCAGCGTGCAGCTCAGCCTGCCGGACTTCATGGATCTGTGTCTGGAAGAAGATGACCGCCGCTTTGCAGGGTATGACAAACGCCTGCTGCGCCCCACCACGGCGCCAGCCATTGCGCGGGTGATCCGTGATGTGGGCCGCGGCTGGCAGTTTGTATCCGGTCTGGTGAAGGCCAACACCGGCCGCGCCAGCGCCTGAGGGCCGACGCGGGTTTGGGTCAGGCTGCCTTGCGTTTCATGTCCGCATGAATCTGCACTGGCAGTTTGATCACCACCCGCTCAAGCGGCTGCGTGCTGTGAAACGTAGCGTCCGCTGCGTAATCCTGCGGCCTGATGGTGTAATCAGCCGCAGTGCCGGCCGTATTATCAAATAAGGTGCGGTTCTGCCCGGCCTCTGTCACCAGAAGCTGACTATGCGGGGCCAAGGTAAGTGTCAGCTTGTGGGCATCCGGCATCAGGAAGGCAAACACAAAGCCCACCACATCCTCCACACAATTATCCATCTGCTTCAGCCAGTGCGTGGCCTGCGCATTGGTAAAGCCATCCTGCTGCGGAGGCGTTATGGCGATCTGGAAAATAAAGCGGATATAGTGGTCAGGCTGCAAGGTTGCCATCAGCGGCGGGTTTTCCTGCCACAGGGCATCCGATAGCGGAAAAACCATGTCATCGCTGCCCGCATGTGTCAGCGGAATGGCTCCGTTTTGAGTTTGCAGATGCAGGCCGGTGCTGTGCAGGGGTTTGTCATCCGGTTGTTCCCGCCCCACCACATGCAGGGAAAGACCGGCCCGGTCCTCCGCAGGCAGGGCATTGAAGCGCCGGTAAAGCTTGGCCACTTTCTGATAATGCTGCACCAGAACAGACCGCGCACCCACCACATCAATTGTGTCAGCCAGGGCGGCACAGGCTGGGGCCAGCACCAGCGCCGCTGTTAGAAACCAGGCAGAGCGAGAGAAAAACATCATAAACCGGCCTTACCCCATAAACATCATCATGTCGCGCACTGTCATGCCCGCTGGTCAGGAACAACCCACCATGCAGCCGGTTCCGTGATAAAAACCAGCCCTGCCACTCCGGCCTGCCCAAAAATACATTTTCCACTGTTGGCATGGTGCTGTTTCCGAGCAGCTATCAGCATTACATTCAGGATCTGGCCTGATATCGGGATGGCGTTTACGCGGCGCCAAGTGTCATCGCACGGCTCAGACAGCCGCTAACAACCAGACGGGCGCATCTTCCGGGTGCCACGGAGCATAACGGACCATGACCTGTTCAAAAAGGCGGGATGTCAGAAAGCGGTTGAGCCAATTCTGCACGGCAGGAAGAGGCAACGCCTGAAACCATGCAGGATCAGTGGCGGCAAACTGCCTGACAAAGGGCGCAATAGCGGCATCTGTCAGACCAAAATGATCGCCCTGTAAAAATTCTTCTACAGAAAGGATGTTTTCGAGGTTACGAAGAATGCTGACCGCTTCTGCCTGATGGTATGCAGGGTCAGAGCCGTAACGGGTGGCGTATTTGTAGCGGTCCAGATGATATTTGAATGTGGTATCATTCTGCTCAATAAGCTGAAGTTTCACACGGTCCAGCCAGTGAGACGGATCAGCCTGAGAGAGCGCCCAGCGCATGATATCCAGACTCTCATCAAGCACGATGTTGTCTGGCAGCACCAGAACAGGAACTGTTCCTTTGGGCGATGCTGTCAGCATGGCTTCTGGTTTGGCAGCCAACCTGATTTCCCGCACCACACACTCCGTCTGGCTGGCAACAAGTGCCAGCCGTGCCCGCATGGCGTAAGGGCAGCGTCGAAAACTGTAGAGAACGGGGGCTGTTGACATATCGGGCATAATTTTAAAAATCGTCTTCCTTCTTTATTATTTTTATAAAAAATCGTATGCCATATACCCGATAATCTGTGGCTGCCATATCCTCTATATTCTGCGGTATCCCTGCCACGTAGCCCTTATGGGCTGACCGTTTTCCTGTGGCGTAAGGTGAATATAAAGGCCGTCAATCTGCTCCAGAGGCAGACAATCATCCACTTCCATCAGGTTATCGCGGTGCTGGTGTTGGTAACCCAGCAGAAGCTCTTCCTTCGCGCGGGCTTTTGCCTCTTCCTCCGTTTCAGCAACAAGAAAAGTAAAATCATGCTCCTCCCGCAGGGCTCCTTCCAGATAGCCGCCCATATTGATGAAATAGAGTTTTTTGCCGGAAACCGGTTTATCCGGGCTGAGGGTAACGGCATACCCATCCGCCCATGTGATGCTGCCGTAAGCATCAAGATGCAGGGACTGCCGCGTTCCAAACCACCGGGCGGCAAGGGATGGATACGCATCCTCCGGTTTGTGCGCCACGGCAAACTGCACATCATGCACTTCGATATTCGCGCCGGGGGCGGCACCGCCTAGATAAAAAATATAGAGTTCCACGTCCTGCTCTCCCCTTCTCTCCCCTCCGGGAGCAAACACCCTGCACCTGTTTATCACTGCTGGCTGGTTTTTCACAAAGCTCTCTTCCCGCCCTCTGCCTGAGGGCCTCGGCAGGTTTGCGACACTTCGCGCCTGCGTCATGCATACGGCTGCCCCAGATCGGGCAAACTCTGATCATGCAGGCATCATGGGCCGGGCGAAACCAGGCCGAATGGCGTCAGCTCATTTTTTCTGAAAATGGCGACAGCGTGTCAGCAATGCGTGGAATGCAAGGCGCGCTATTCACTTTTTTGCAGGTGTTCAAAAGCCTTTCAGCAATAAAACTCACCACCCCTCCTGCACGGTCAGTAAGAAATTAACGAATGAGTGCGGATAAATTTAACGCATCTACCTACCCTCACATTTTTTCCTCTACGTTATTATTTTTTTAAAACCCCGCACACGCTTACAGAACACAAATACAAATTTATAATTACTTTTTTGTTTTTGTATTTTATTTATTAGTTTTCATTAAACTAACCATAACAACCAGATTAATTTTCTTTTTTATTTTCGATTCGCTGTGTATTTAGAATTTGTATCCGTGATTTCTTTAAATTTATTTGCGATTCAATTCCTGAACAGTCGTCCCCCCAGAAAGTGAAGGAAACAGAAATGACAAAATATACAACCGCATCCGGCGTTGTTTATAATATTACGCAGCCTTATGGCTCAGCAATCTCTGACTGGGATGTCACTATAACGGCACCAGACGGCACAAGTATTTACACGGGTACAGACCTTAACCCCGGCATTGACCTGGTTTTATTACAACTTGCTGCTTCAGGGTATGTTCTTACTGGAACTGACGATTATACAACACTTATCAGTGCTGCCAGCGCTCAAACTATTGTCACCGCTCCCGGCTCTACAGGCAGTATTATTATTGGTGTTGGCGCAGCAGAAGCAAATACTTATTACATTGGTGGTGATAACACTATTTCCGGTCTTGTCAGCGCCATTGCGGGCACAACCATCAATGTTGTTGGCGGAACGGCAACCCTTTCGGGCAATACTGGCGGCTCTCTGGTCGGGCTTCTGACAGGCTCCACTGTCAATATTGAATATGGCGGAACGTTCAACACAGGGGCGGCACTGGCCAGCGTACTTGAAGGTGGTACCGTCAATTTTGGCACGGGTGGCGGCACACTGATCCTGAACGGCGGGGGCACTGCCATCAGCCTATTGGCCTCCGGCACACTAAGCGCCACAACCATCAACAATTATGATCCAAGCCAGGATACCATTGAACTTCAGGACACAACTGGCGCGGTCGCCAGTTATACCATCACGGATGGATCGTCCTCCAGCAAAGTGATTACGCTGCTGAATGACAGCGGAGAAACAGTGGCGGAATACGCTGTTAATCTGGCCGATGGCGTGACCCTTCCTTCAGGCGACTATTCCACCAGTTCTACGGATGCGGCCTCCAACCCGTTACAGATCACCTATTCGGACGACAACACCTATATCACCGCCTGCTTCCTGACCGGCACCCTGATCCGTACGCCAGATGGTGATATTGCTGTTGAAGACATCAAGATAGGCGACCAGATTGTCACATGGGACTGGAAGAACAATCAGGATATCACGCGTCCGGTTGTGTGGGTTGGCAAGGCAGAGACCATAGCCCGCCCCGATCTGCCGGTTGACGAGGCAGGCTATCCTGTGCGCGTTCTGAAGAACGCCGTGGCAGATGGCGTGCCGTCCCGCGATATGCTGATTACACCCGAACACTGCCTGTTTTTTGAGAACAAATTCATTCCTGTTCGCATGTTGGTAAACGGGGCCTCCGTTTTTTACGATACCTCCGTTCCGTCCTACACCTATTACCATGTGGAAACTGAACAGCACGCGGTTATCATTGCCGATGGCATGCTGACAGAAAGCTATCTGGATACCGGCAACCGCCGTGCCTTCCGCCAGCCAGGCAATGTGGCGGGCCTGCGCAGCAATGGCCTGCAGAACTGGGCTGAACATGCCGACGCACCGCTCTGTGTGGACCGCGCTTTTGTAGAACCCCTGTTCCGTGCGCTGAAGGCCCGGCATGACCATGCCAACACCAACCGGCCCTACGTGGAACATGCCGTGCTGACGGATGACCCTGATCTGCATCTGGTAACAGAAACAGGTGTTCAGATTCGTCCGGTGCGGCACACGGGGCAGACTTACAGCTTCATGCTGCCACCTGCCACGCACTCTGTCCGCATTGTTTCACGCGCCAGCCGTCCGGCAGATGTAATCGGACCGTTTGTGGATGATCGCCGTCATTTGGGTGTGGCAGTGGGTGCAATAAGCTGCCTGACAGCCAAAAAAATGCATGCTCTTACGGCGCATTTTCAGGAAAACAAACCCGCAGGCTGGCATAGGGAAGCCGAAACGGGCACGCCGGAATGCGTCTGGACAAACGGAAATGCGGTTCTGCCTTTGGGAGACCTGTTGGCCAATGATGCAATGGCCCTGCTCTCCCTGACCATTCACGCCGCAGGCCCCTACCGTGTGGAGCCCGCAGAGCAGACGGCCACGCTGGAGCAATCTGCCTGATCACTCAGGGTCTCTGGGTAAAAGCGCGATTGGCCATTCAACACACACATGATTGGTCAATCGAGGACATGGTCCTGACTGAACCTGTCTGTTTTCCACAAGCAGAATACGGGGCTGGTCAGGACCATCTTTTTTCTGCTTGCAAGATCAAGTGATGGCGTAAGCAGGCGCCCGGTTCGCGTGTCCACGCCAAAGCCATTTGGCTCACGGCTCACGGCTCACGGCTCACGGCTCACGGCTCACGGCTCACGGCTCACGGCTCACGGCTCACGGCTCACGGCTCACGGCTCACGGCTCACGGCTCACGGCTCACGGCTCACGGCTCACGGCTCACGGCTCACGGCTCACGGCTCACGCAGACAACACATCCGTCTTGTCTGCAAGAGGGGACAACCTTCCTCTGTAAAAAAACAGGGCCGGAGGTTATCCGGCCCTGCTTCCAAACATCTTTGTAAAAGCGGCTTTATCAGGCTTCCTGCGCGGCGCTGCGGCGGGCTTCCACTTCTTTTTTCATGGCTGCCTGCACTTTTTCAAAGGCCCGCACTTCAATCTGGCGCACCCGTTCACGGGAGATGCCATATTCATGCGCAAGGTCTTCCAGCGTAGACGGCTCATCCTTCAGGCGGCGTTCCGTGAAGATATGTTTTTCACGGTCATTCAGCGTATCCATGGCAGAAGCCAGAAGCGCCTTGCGGCCTGAAAGCTCCTCGTTCTCGGCGTAGACTTCTTCCTGATTGTGCTGATCATCAACCAGACGGTCCTGCCACTCGCTGCTTTCATCCGTGCGCATGGGGGCGTTCAGGCTGTGATCGGGTGCCGCCATGCGGCGGTTCATGTTCACCACATCCTGCTCGGGCACGCCCAGCGTGGTGGCAATCTTGTTCACCTGCTCCGGCTGAAGATCCCCATCATCAATGGCCTGCATCTGCCCTTTCAGGCGGCGCAGATTGAAGAACAGCTTTTTCTGCGCGGCAGTGGTGCCCATTTTAACCAGCGACCAGCTATGCAGGATGTATTCCTGAATGGCGGCACGAATCCACCACATGGCGTAGGTGGCAAGACGGAAGCCCTTGTCCGGATCAAACCGGCGCACGGCCTGCATCATGCCCACATTGCCTTCGCTGATTAGCTCGTTCACCGGCAGGCCGTAGCCGCGGTAACCCATGGCAATCTTGGCAACCAGACGGAGATGGGACGTAACCAGCTTATGCGCGGCTGTTACATCCCCCTTGTCCCGCCACAGATGGGAAAGACGCAGTTCTTCTTCCGGCGTAAGGATAGGATATTTACGGATTTCCTGAAGGTATCTTGACAGATTGTTTTCAGGACCAACATTGATGACTGAGGAAACCATGGGTCGGCACTCCCTTGAACCGGAAAGCTCCCTGCGGTGCAGTGGACTGGGGGCAGCCCATTAAAGAACCGTTTGGAAAGAGGCGAGTTCCGGCCAACAAGTGAAAAAGAAACTTACATCCTCTTCCTTCGCCCCCCATCATGGGCAGCACGAGGGAAGAGACGCCCGCTCCGGCATCTGCTGACACAGAGGCATGAGAATGGTGAGCTAGGGTGCGCCCGAATCACCACACTGTCAAGAAAATCGGACGTTTCAGTCTGTTTAACGCAAATGTGAGGTATGCGTTCCCTGCCTAACTGCGCGGGACTCGTGGCCACAGAAAGGCTTCTCTTTTCCTGCTCGCTCTTCCAGCTTTTCAGCGGCGGCTTGAACCCTCAGCCTACGGGGGCTGGCAAGGGACGAGCGGCCTGAAAAGACGGGTTTGGGAGCGCGTGAGGAAAAGCCATCAGGCTGCGAAACCGAGCCTTCCGCCTGCATTCACAGACTCGCCCGACCAGCCTTTCAGAGTTTTCACCCTGCCTTTTTCAGCGGTGTCATGCCCAGGGCTTCCCCCAGCGCCTGCATGTCCTCCGGCATGGGGGCTTCAAACAGCAGGGCCTCGCCTGTGCGCGGGTGCGTAAAGCCCAGACGGGTGGCATGCAGCGCCTGCCGGGGGAAATCCAGCGCGGCGGCGCGGCCTTCCGGCGTGAGCAGTTTGGCAGCGGCAGGAACGCGGCGCAGATAGACCGGGTCCCCTATCAGCGGGTGCCCGTTGGCTGAAAAATGCACCCGGATCTGGTGGGTGCGGCCCGTGGCCAGTTTGCAGGTGACAAGGGCGGCCCCCATCTCAAACGCCTGCAAGGTGCGGTAATGCGTCAGCGCCCACTTGCCGCCGTGGGTGGTGATAGTCATGCGTTTGCGGTCGCGCTTGTCCCGCCCGATATCCCCTTCATAATCGCCCTCCGCAGGGTTGGGGCAGCCCCAGCAGAACGCCAGATAGGCGCGGTCTATACGGCGGGCTGCAAAATCATCCGAAAGGGCAAGATGTGCCTTTTCTGTTTTGGCAGCCACCATCAGGCCGGATGTATCCTTGTCCAGCCGGTGCACAATGCCGGGCCTGCGCTCCCCGCCAATGCCCTTCAGGCTCTCGCCACAATGGGCGATCAGGCCGTTCACCAATGTGCCGGTTTCATTGCCCGGCGCAGGATGAACCACCAGCCCGGCAGGTTTGTTGAGCACAATGAGATCATCATCTTCGTAAAAGATCTCGAACGGCACCGCTTCGCCCTGCGGTACGGCGGGGGTAGCGGGGGGAATGTGCAGCACCAGTTCCATACCGGCCCGCACGCTTTCCGCCGGTTCCGTAATCTGTTTTGAGCCGCACTGGAGATGGCCGCTTTCTATCAGCCCCTTCACACGAGAACGCGAGAGTGTGCCGGACTGCGCGGACACATAGCGGTCCACACGCTCGCCTGCCTGTTCGGGCTGCACGACAAATGTAAGCATAGACCCACCCGCCGGATGGGGAGCATGGCTGGCGCGTGACGGTGGCGCGCCTTGCGGCGGGGCGCCCTCTTCCTGTGGTGAAGACGCTGGCTGGCTGGTTTCGGCTCGGGCGGGGGCCTCGCGCTTTACGTCCTTGCCGCCTTTTCTGCTCCGGCCTGCTTTTCTGGGGCCGGGCATGCCTGCATCCGCATCATCATCCTCTGCCTGCACGTTCGTGCGCCGCCGGGATGACCGTGCGCCGCCGGGTGCGGGCTCCGTGGTCCGGGCAGCGTGAGAGGCTTTTGTCTTATCGGGTGTCTGGTCTGGCGTGGGAGCAGGCGTGCCGGGGTGCTTCAAAAACTCATCCTGTCCTAAGGAGCAAGCGGGAGTCCTGCACAAAGCCTACTCACTTGGGCGGCGTCAAGCATTTGCGGCAGGGGGCTATGGCTGGGCCATGTCTGATGGGATACACTCCCGGCATGAGTGATCTGCCCACCCCCGCCCGTGCCGTTGCCCCGCCTGACCCGGTGGAAGCCCTGCAGGTGGCCTATGCCGCCATGGTGCGCAGGCGCGTGGTGCTGCTGGCGGTGTTGGCGGTGGCCATTCTTGTCTCTCTGGCGCTGGATTTCTCGGTGGGGCCTTCTGGCCTGAGCCCGTGGCATCTGCTGCATATTCTGCTGCACCCTGAGACTGCGCCGCCCATGGAGCGGGTAATTGTGTGGCAGATCAGGCTGCCTTACGCACTGATGGCGGTATGTGTGGGCGCGGCCCTTGGGCTGGCGGGGGCGGAAATGCAGACCGTGCTGGCCAATCCCCTTGCCAGCCCCTTTACGCTTGGTGTTTCGGCTGCCGCCGCGTTTGGTGCATCGCTGGCCATTGTGCTGGGCTGGCATCTGCCCGGTATTGGAGAAAGCTGGCTGATTGCCACAAATGCGTTTGTGTTTGCTGTTGGCTCCGTAGGGTTACTGGATGTGGTGAGCCACCGCCGCCACGCCAGCACGGGCACAGTGGTGCTGTTTGGCATTGCGCTGGTGTTCACCTTTCAGGCGCTGGTCTCCCTTATTCAGTTTGTCGCCAATGAGGACGCGTTGCAGGAGTTGGTCTTCTGGACCATGGGCAATCTGACACGCACCACATGGCCCAAACTCGGCCTGCTGGCAGGCGTGGGCGCGGTGGTGGCTGCCTTCTCCTTTCGCTCCGCATGGAGCCTGACCACCCTGCGCATGGGGGAAAAACGGGCAGCCAGCCTTGGCGTGAACGTGCCCCAGATCCGCCGGGCGGCGCTGTTGCGCATCAGTCTGCTTTCCGCGTTAGCCGTGGCGTTTGTGGGGATTATCGGGTTTGTGGGGCTGGTGGCCCCGCATATCGCCCGCCGTCTGCTGGGGGAAGACCACAGATTTTACCTGCCGGGCAGCATGCTGGCGGGGGCCCTTATTCTCTCGCTATCTTCCACTGTGGCGCGGGTGTTGGCACCGGGGGTTGTGGTGCCTACCGGCATTGTGACGGCACTGGTGGGTATTCCGTTTTTTGTGGCCATTGTGCTGCGGCGGCAGGGGATGTCCTGATCATGCGTCCTTCCCCGGAACATCCGCCCGCGCCCAGGCAATCATCCTCCCGCTCGCCTGAAACTGAAGCTGGGGCCGGGGAGAACTGTCAGGCCGCGCTCTCCGCCCCTGCGGCGTCCACGTCTGCCAAGGCACAGCCGGGCACAGCACACAGCGCGAGCGCCTCACCAAACACTGGCAACGCTGCCACAGCAAATGTGGGTATGGCGTGCCCGAACACAGAAGGACCAGAGGCAGGGGCACCAGAGACGGGGGCATCAGACCGCAACGGGCTTGAAGCGCGGAATGTGACCGTGCGGTTTGGCAGGCGCACCGTGCTGCATGATGTTACGGCAGGGCCCTTCACACGCGGCACCATTCACGCCCTGCTTGGGCCTAATGGCAGTGGCAAATCCACCCTGCTGCGCGCCATGGCTGGGCTGTTGCCGTCTTCTGCCTGCGTGACGTTGAATGGCGAGGATCTTTCCGCCATGTCCCTCACCGCACGCACGCGCAAATGTCTGTATCTGCCGCAGGATCTGCCAGCCCCCGTGCATTTGCCGGTGCTGGAAGCGTTGATGGCCGCCAGCCATACCGGCGGCGGGTTTCAGGCCCCACAGCAGGATGATGCCGTGCGGGACGCGCTGGACCGGCTGACCCAGTTTGGCATTGCCCCGCTGGCGTTACGCCCGCTGGATGAGCTTTCTGGTGGGCAGAGGCAACTGGTGGGGCTGACGCAGGCGTTCAGCCGTACTCCGGAAGCGGTATTACTGGATGAACCGCTGAGCGCGCTTGATCTGCACCATCAGTTTGCCGTGATGACCGTTTTGCGGCGGGAGACCACCGCCCGCCAGCTTGTAACGGTTATTGTGCTGCATGACCTGAATATTGCACTGAACCTGACAGATACCGTAACGGTTTTGCACGAGGGGCGCATCATGGCCTCCGGCCCGCCAGCGGATGTGCTGACCCCTGCCCTGCTGCGCGAGACCTATCGCATCCGTGCCCGGATTGAGCACGGTGCGGATGGGCGCAGCTTTGTCAGCGTGGACGGCATTGCGTAAGGCTGAGAAAAGCAACCTACGTGCCACAGAAGGTATGGCGCACGCGCTCGGCAGGTTTTGCTGGCAGGGCGTAGCGTTCCCGGCCCGGCTGCTCCTGATAGGGATTGGCCAGCACGCTCTGCAATGTCTCAAACAGGGTGTAATCGTCCTCGGTAACAGCCTGCACAATCATTTCTTCCACCAGATGATTGCGCGGAATGTAGCAGGGATTCACCCGCCGCATGGTGGCGGCGCGTTGCGCTGGCGTGCATGACGGTTCCTGTTCCAGCCGGGCCTGCCAATGTTTGAGCCACGCGCCCAGTGGAGTGAGCGTATCGGGCAGCAACACGGCATCTGGCGTGTTGGCCAACCCTTCCTGAAGCTCTGTCTGGCTGAGTGCCCGGAAGGTCTGGGTGAAATCAAGCTGGTCGTTCTTCATGGTTTCCAACAGAGTGCGCGCAAGGGCGATATCCCCTTCCCGCTCTGTCTTCAGCCCCAGCTTGGCGCGCAGGCCAGCCAGATAGGCGGTCTGGAACTGCGGTTCAAAAGCCCCCAGCGCGGTCTGGGCTATCTCGACCGCCGTATCATCATTTTCAGCCAGAAGAGGCAACAGGGCTTCAGCCAGACGGGTCAGGTTCCACAGCGCCATGCTGGGTTGGTTGCCGTAAGCGTAGCGGCCCCGTTCATCAATAAAGCTGAACACGGTTGAGGTATCATACTGCTCCATAAAGGCGCAGGGGCCGTAATCAATCGTCTCGCCGGAGATGGACATGTTGTCCGTGTTCATCACGCCATGAATGAAGCCCACCAGCATCCACTGCGCCACAAGCCGGGCCTGTGCAGCAATCACGCTTTCCAGCAGGGCCAGATACGGGTTTTCAGCCTGCGCGGCGTCCGGATAATGGCGGCCAATGGCGTAATCCGCCAGCAGGCGCAGGCCGGCCTCATCCTCCCGCGCGGCAAAAAAACTGGAAGGTGCCGACACGGATATGGCTGGCGGCAACACGGGTCAGCACCGCACCGGGCAATGGTGTTTCGCGCAACACGGTCTCGCCCGTGCGCACGGCGGCAAGAGAGCGCGTGGTGGGAATGCCCAGCACGGCCATGGCCTCGCTCACCACATATTCACGCAGCACGGGGCCTAAGGCCGCGCGGCCATCCCCCCGGCGGGAAAACGGGGAGCGGCCGGAGCCTTTAAGCTGGATCTCCCATGTTTTGCCTGCGCTATCCGTGACATCCCCCAGCAGCAGGGCGCGACCATCCCCCAGCCGGGGCACAAAGTTACCGAACTGATGGCCCGCATAGGCCAGCGCCACCGGCTGCACGCCTTCGGGCATGGCCTGCCCCGCCAGCATGGCGATACCCGCCGGGCTGGCCAACCATGCGGTATCCAGCCCCAGCGCCTCCGCCAGCTTTTCATTCAGCTTTATAAGCTGTGGCGCCGCCACGGGGGAAAGTTCTACCTGAGCGTAAAACCGCTCCGGCAGGCTGGCGTACGTTTGTTCGAGAGAAAAATTGTTCATGACTCTGACCACCCAGCGTTGTGTCCTGCTTGCACGCACCCTTGGGCTGCACAGCCTCTACCCTACTGCCGCAACGCCTGCCCTGAAACCCCGAACGCGCGAGATGCGCCTATGTTTGAACCGCGGGTTTTTGCTGATGCTCTCATGCCGCCCTCCTCCGCTGGTGCGTGACAGCGTGCAGCGTGATGACACGCAGACAATTTTTCAGCCCGACACCAGTTGAGGAATAGAAAAGCGATACCCGGTACACCGTTGGCGCACAGCAACGCAGACGTTATCCGTGCTGACAGATGTAAGTGCTGCCGCTGGTTTGGCAAGATGGATCAATCCATAATGCCTCATGCGGGTAATCAATCGTAATACGGAAGCGCCCGTAGATGTTTGCCCCCGCAGCCCCTACTACCGTCTGCCCCATCCAGAGGCTCATTCTTTCCGGCCCGAAATTTCTATCAGGGCGTTCCGTAAACCACACAGGGCCAACGCGCTGTGTGCCCAATGTGATTTCCGGCACCTCAATCAGACGCGTCCCCTGTATCAGGCTGTCACCCTTCTCGACAATCCGCCATTCCGGATGATGGGCATGCCATTTTTCGAAAACGCTTTTGATAATATATGATGTTACGCCCTCGCCTTTTACGGTGGGGATATGCTGTGCAGTCAGCCCGGCAGGTGTGGGAAACGCTGTTGCCCCCGTATCAAACAACAGAGGAACGGGTTCGCCATCTATCATGAGAGTCACCGCAGGGAAATCACTGCCACGCTCACCGTTCTGATTATGCACAAACGAGAGGGGAACACGCACTGCATGCGGATCTGGGTGCTCTCCGTGACGATCATAAGGAACCAGGGTAACTTTTACATTGTCCATATTACCCGGATATTTTGAGATATATGAGAGAATTTTTACCAGAGCCATTGTCTCCAATACGCTATCCGCGGACCAAAGAAACGTCCGATCAGACGAACGGATAGCATCCACCAACGGCATAATGAGGCCATGACTGACCACGAACGGATCACCAAGAAATCCTACGAAACATCGGCTATTTTTGTAATCATAATCGGAATCGAAAAGGCATTCTCCTCAGGCACTGGCTGCTGGTGAAACAATATAGGGATGGCCGTCATATCTATAATGGTTGCGTCAACACCCAGTTTTTTCCTTGAAAATTTAAGCCATCCGGCGAGAGCAGCCGAACTCGCCAGCCAGAGAGAACACATGCGCTATTCCCCTCATGCACCTTATTGAAAATATGTTATACGCCTGAGAATACTTATCCAAACATAACCGCTTCAAACCAATGGTCGGATTGCAAGGACGATAGGCAGGGCGACTTCACCCTCATCCACGAATGCGCCTGCCTGTTTTGGCTTTCTACAGAGGAAGGTATCAACGCTCCGATTGACATTTTTCTGCATAAATTTGCAACGTAAGGTGTTCAGCCAGCCTCTCACAATTCAGTCACGAAAACGCATCTGTAATATGTCTTTTTCAATACAATAAAAGTGGCACGATCGTTGTTGTAACGCAACACAAAAGGGGCAGAGAGATAACTTTAGTAGATAGAGCTGGTCAGAGCACCCTTAGGCCTTACAGGACGCTCCGCTTTGTAGAGCCGCAACAAAAGCCCCTTCAGTTATCTTGTGAGCGCAAGGGCGTGACGGATGGGGGCAAAATATCCTATTATATCTTGCAGAAGCGGACGGTGCGTACTGCCACGTAGTGGACGCAAAAGATAACGCAAGGATGGTCATGGAAAATCAGGTTCATTCATTCTGGTCGCAACTGAATGGATTGCTGCCGGTTGTGCTGGGATATGTCAGTCAGTTTGCGCTGGCGCTGGTTGTTCTTTTTGTGGGCTGGAAACTTGTCAACGCGGTAACGCGGGCAATGGGCCGCATGATGGAGGCCAGCCATATAGAACCAACATTGCGCGGGTTTCTGCTGAGTGTTGTCGGCCTGTTTCTGAAAGCACTGTTGCTGATCAGTGTGGCCTCTATGGTCGGGATTGCGACAACATCCTTTGTTGCTGTTCTGGGTGCTGCCGGTCTGGCGGTTGGCATGGCGTTGCAGGGTAGCCTTGCCAACTTTGCGGGCGGTGTGCTGATCCTGTTGTTCCGCCCCTTCAAGGTAGGGGATTCCATTACAGCGGGTGGAAGCTCTGGCACCGTGACCTCAATCGAGATGTTCCGCACCGTACTGCGTGACGCCAATAATGAGATCATTTATGTTCCCAACGGGACATTATCAAACAACATTGTGATCAACAGTTCAGAGTCAGACAGACTTCTGGGTTCTGTCAGCCTGCTGATTGATTATAACGATGATCTGGACAAGGCACGGAGCCTGCTGCTTGGTCTGACTGAAAATGACGCGCATGTGTTGAAAGACCCCGGCCCTTCTGTTTCCTTTTTGCCAAAGCCTGCAAACATTCAGGTAACGCTGGGGTTCTGGTGTGTGCCCGGTGATGTTGCGGGACTGGTTGCAAAATATTCCGAATCATCAATCAAGGTCTTACAGGGCGAAGGGTATCGCCTTGGGGTAACCGCACGCACGGCGGCGTGATCCAACACGGTTTCAGGGCATCCCCCTGAAACCTGACACTGTCTCTTAAATTGTATCTAAAATAATCTTTAAATCTTGGTTGTTTTAAAAACGGTCCTTTTGGTAGTACTTCGGCAGACATGCAGTTGGGCTACCGAGAGGGTCGTTTCTTTTTTTCGGGCTGATATTGTCTGTCAGGAAGACACTCCCTTCCCTCAGTCAAACTATAATATGAAACTTGCTTTGCAAAAGCGCCAGCGCCTGAAAGACTGTAAGGAAAATGTCCCGGCGTCATGCCATGACAGTTTTAAAATATTCACAAATTAGAATGTTTTGCTTTATCACTATGCGCTCTGTGCTTCAGTAAGGAAATATGCGTGGAAAAGACGATCAATGCAGAGGCACGAGGGCAAAGTTCCGCCGGTCTGGCTTTGCTTTCTCTGGCATGTGGTGCCTTTGCCATCGGTGTGACGGAATTTACACCCATGGGGCTTCTCCCCGTTCTGGCGGAAGGGGTGCATGTCAGTGTGCCCAAAGCGGGAAGTCTGGTCAGCGCTTATGCGTTTGGGGTTATGGGCGGGGCACCTGTCATCACGCTCTTTCTGGCGCGCTACCCACGGAAGTATGCGCTGATCGGGTTGATGATACTTTATGCCATAGGCAATCTGACATCCGCCATGAGCACAACTTATGGCCAGCTTCTGTTGGCGCGTGTGCTGACCAGTCTGGCGCATGGTGCCTTTTTTGGGCTTGGCGCTGTTGAAGCCGCCAGTCTTGTAGCACCCAACCGGCAGGCCAGTGCTGTGGCCAGCATGTTCATGGGCCTGACAGTGGCCAATATTTTTGGGGTGCCCGCAGCCACCTGGTTGGGGGATACGCTGGGCTGGCGTTCTGCTTTTGCCGCCATTTCTTCCCTTGGGCTGATTGCCGCCGTGGCGTTGGTGGCGGTTCTTCCTTTGGCGGAAGCCGGGCCTCGGCCAGATGTTCGCGCTGAACTGAAAGCCATTTTGCGGCCCAACACCCTGATGGCGCTGGGTGTTACAGTTGTCGGTGCCGGGGCCATGTTTGAGCTTTACACCTATATTGTGCCCATGATGGAGCACATTACCAAAGCCAGCCATGCGTTAACCACGGCGGCCCTTATGCTGATTGGTGTTGGCTTCAGTATTGGCAATAGTCTTGGCGGGCGCGCAGCAGACCGATCTCTGGTAGGCACATTGTTAACCGTTTTCCCACTACTGGGGATTATCATGCTGGTTTTCCCGTTTGCGGCACAAACACCCGCAGGCGCGTTAATTGGCGTGTTCTTATGGGGCATTGCGAGTTTCTCTTTAACCCCGGCCTTGCAGATCCGCACCATGACAGCAGCCCATGATGCGCCGGCACTGGCCTCTGCCGTGAATATTGGTGCGTTCAATCTGGGCAATGCCTTGGGGGCAGCACTAGGCGGAACCGTGCTGTCACTTGGGTATGGATACCCCATGGTTTCCGTTGCCGGGCTTGGTCTGGGGCTGCTTGGTGCCCTTATGGTGCTGATGTCCCGCAAAGGACGGCTGGCCCCCTGAGGGCTTTGGGGGAAAAGACGCTTCTCCCTTACAGATCACCCTTCACACAAAAGAAGGTCGCTTTCCTCAAAAAGTGTCTTTCTTTTCATTGATTTACCGATACGCAAAAATTTATCGACACGCGGCAATATCTTTCTTCTAACGCCGGAGCAGAGTGCCTGTGTTAGCAGAAGCGGGCGATCCGTCAGCCCTGACATTTTCATTGATCCGGGTGGGAAGACAAAATACCCCTGCGGCCCGCAGCAAGAACGCTATCTGCTGACACATCGACCCATAGGCGTGCTGTCGGTTCCGGAACAGTTGCCAGCCAGTCACCAACAAGGCGGTAGCCCAGACTGTATCCATACCAGTACGGACGCAGCCCACCGCCGCCAAAGAACCATCCTTTATGATCATAGGGCGATGCAACCAGATCAGCATCCTCAGGGCGATGCTTGCGAAGTGTTGCATCATCGACCGCACATTCCCAAGGTTCTGGCGGTGTGCCGAACAGGTACGACACAAAGCGCCCGGCCAGCCCTTCACTCACCAGAGCTTCGCCCAATGTGCGACCATAACCGACCGCCCCCATACGCAGACAATGATGCACTTCATGGATAACCTGACGGCGCAACGTGCCATCATGCAGGCATCGTTCGAAATTTCTGTTGTCTGGATCAAGTGTTAGAGCAAACAGGTTCTTACGGTAGGCACGCCCCAGCATTCCGATCTGTGGGATCACGACGTTCGGGAGCCGCTGTATCAGCACATCCAACGAAGGTGGCGGCAGAAGCTGAGATAATGCTGTTCGCGCGCCCTCTATCTCGGTTGCAATCTTTTCCCGCCACGGCGCAAGATCACCGCTCGCCTCTAGCCAGTGAAGGTGCCACGTCATGTCACGTTCCTTGTCTTGAAGAAGGCTTTGAAACGGGAAGAGAGCACTCTCATGATTCTGCCCCCTGCTTGGCACGGGCTAGAAACGAGATCGCCTCTTCAAAAATCAGGGAAACGGGCGGTCGATTCTGGGCGTGGGTCTTTGATGCCTCATAATCCGCTTTTATGCCGTCCAGAAGATCATTGATCAGACCGGGCTCTCTTCTTTCCAGTCTCTGCAAAAGGCAAAGCATGATGTAGGAATATGCTTGAGCCTTTATCGTCGCCTCTGAAACATCTTCGGGCATGTCCCATCCTTGCAAAAGGGAACGTCATGCCGAATAGTCCGGGATATCTGGGTCTCAAAGCAAGACAAATTTTGAGTGTTCGCGCGTTGTGGATTTTTTGGCTGCTCTCCCCCGTTCAATGCCGCAGTTTGCTGCGTATCTCTTTAATATATGTAAGCAAGCCTGAAAAGCCGGACTATTGAAGCACAACAGAAGAGGAGCAATCCGAAACTCTTCTGCTGTGCGAAGCAAATATTGAGTGCAATGCCCTGACATGGATGTATCGGGGCATTTCACTCAATGACTGGCTCCGGCCTGTTTGCGTTTGGCCGTGCGCCTTACGCTTTGACCTGATTGAAGAGCCAGTCTCGTGCTGCGTTGATGTAGAAGAACTTTCGGGCAGACCCCATATGGTCCACACCTTCAAAGGTCAGGAAGGTAATGTTGCCGCCTTTACCCAGATAACCGTTGACCTGATCTGTCAATTTCTGCTGCTTATCAACCGGGAAGATAAGAGCAGGATCAAGCTGTTCGGCAGGGCGCGTGACTTTTGCCCCCGCCTGCTCCCATACCGGTACGCATTTTTCATTCCATGGGGTCGCTTTGTTATCTTCCGAGCCGGTGATGATCAGAAGTTTCTGATCAGCCAGCGCCACAACATCGGATGGTCGCTGCTGGCCCGCGATGATAAGCCCTGCGGCAAATGTTCCCGGATGTTTGGCCATCAACCACAGGGAGGTCATGGCCCCCATGGACCAGCCCGTGCAATAAACTCTTTTGGGGTCGATCTTGAGAACTTTGTCCCGGCGATCATCCAGATTGGGGTTTCCGTAATTCCACGTGTTCTGCAAAAAGGATTGAACAAGCTTATAGGTGTTTTCAATATCGGGCGTGTGTTCCCAGTAATCGTTCATTGTCGTGCGTTCGTAGCGCGGCGTGATAACCACGCATTCGTGCCGGTCCTGCTCTTCAGGCAGGCTCCAGATACTGGCAATGCACTGTTCTGTCAGCGTCTGGGCACAGGTGCCGTCATAGCTGGTGCCGGAATGGGTGACCGCCAGAACAAGCGGATAAGCCTTGTTTTCACCACCCTTTTCAAGAAATGATTTTGGCAGGTAGATACTGTATTCAAGCCATGCGGAACGGGTATCATCCCACCACCAATGGCTTTGCTCCCACGCATCTACCCCACGGATAACCACGCTGTTGCCACGGTGCCCGGCGTTGCTCCAGACCGTTTTGCTGGCAGCATAGACAGCACCGCTTGCTGTCCGCACATTTTTGGTCTGTGTCAGCGTGACTTTATCACTATCCGTCGTGGGCAGGCTGAGATCAGGGTCATGATGGAATTCGGCAATAACGTAGCGACCAGCCACACTTTTCCCATCCGGGCGGAGAGCAGGTTCGGCGTTAGTATAAAGCGCCTGAACAGCACGCGGTTGGGCGGCTGCTGTTGTGGCGTTCTTGTCAGGTTCCTGCGGCATGCCAGCAAAAAAGCCCTTGGCGGCCGGGAACACAGCCGTGGCATATGTATCCGGGGCGAGGCTGGCTGGGTCTATCGCGGCATCATATTCGACGGCAATGCCGTAAACTTTCTGACCACCACCCGTCACTTCGCAAAGGGCAAGGATACCCTGAAGGCCCGGAACACGCTTTTTGTGTCCGCCTGGTCCATCATCAGGCATGGGAGAGGACGCTGCCATAAAACCCTGACCGCCGCTGGCTGCGCGGACCTCCGGGCTTGCGAGACCAATGGCGGAAAAGGTGCCCGCCAGAACGGCACCACCTGCTACAAAGTCTCGTCTGGATAGATTCGTCAAAGTTTCGCCTTCCGTTCAAGATGGAGGAAATTCCAAAAATTCAAGGTGCGTTCTCCGTGGAGCCGCGTTTCACCAGAAAGCGCTAACAGTCAGAGACCCAACACCAGAACCGCCACACAGACGCCCCCCTACTGTGCCGCAGGGATACCCGGATGGAGGGCATCTTTCGTTCATCTTCCAATGCCCTCTTTTGACGTTTTGCAGCATGCATCCAAAACCCGCTGCCGCTTCCTTTCCTTTTCTCGTGAGAAAAAGAGGGGTGCGAACCTGATGACGGTCATCCTGACACCCCCGCGCATTGGGTCTGCTTCTGGCGCGTCCATAGCCCATGAGGGAGCACGCGGGGAGGCATAGGGGCGCGCCCTTGCGCTGGCGAAACCTGAAAGCCTGCACGGGAACAAATGTACCTTTCCGGCTTCATTTCGCTTTTCCTGCCCGCGCCTTACGCACCATCAGCCCGACAATCATCAGAAACGCCAGAAACATGAAGCTGCTGCTCACGCTCAGGCTGGCGCTGATTGAGCCTTTATACGCCTCCCTTACTTCTTCATGCATGGCAGGCGAGAGTCTTTGAAGGGCGACCATGCCTTTTTCCAGGAATGCGGGCACATCGATCTTTTCCGGCAGGGCATACAGGCGGTGCTGCAATGTGAGCGCCATTACCCCACCGGAGAGCGCCACGCCCAGCGATCCCCCCAAAGACCGGATGAAAGACATCATGGCGGTGGCAATGCCCAGCATGTTGCCGGGCACCGCGTTCTGAATGATGACGGTTGCATTGGGCATGCCGATACCCATCCCCACGCCGAGGCACCCCAGACTGAACAGAAACAGGAGAGGCGGCGCGCCATGGTGAGCGCATAACGCAATGAGGGTCAGGGCCGTGAATTCAATGCCCACCCCAATGACAAGCAGAAGTTCGTAACGCTGCGTTCTGGATGAAACATACCCGCCCAGAATTGAACTGATCATCATTGTGCCCACCTGCGGCAACATCATGAGGCCGGAGGTGGTGGGAGATTCCCCCAGAACGAGTTGATAATACAATGGCAGGAAAATCATTGATCCCATCATGGCAAATGACATGACGCCCGTGGCGGCAACGCACACGGAGAAATCGGCAATCCGCAACAGACCGAGGCTGACCAGTGGTTCCGGTGCGCGCCGTTCCTGCCGGATGAACAGCAGGAAAACGGCCAGACTACCCCCCAGCAGAAGAAAAGTGAGAGGGGATGTCCATGAGAGAGACGTGCCCAGCGAGTTGAACAGAAGCAGAAAACCCGCCGTTGCAATGCTGAGCAGTATGGCACCCAGATAATCAATGCGGGGCTTTGATTCCGCCCCACCCGCGGGAAGGCTGAGCATGATCAGGGTGAAGGCAAGAAGCCCCACCGGCAGATTAACCAGAAAGACCCACCGCCATGAAAGAGCGCTTGTCAGCACACCGCCAAGAAACGGCCCTGTAACACTGCTGACCGCAAACGCGCCGGTGAAAAGCCCCTGATACCTGCCGCGCTGCTGCGGCGTTACCATATCCCCAATGACGGTTTGCGAGAGCGTCATCAACCCGCCGGCCCCTATGCCCTGAAGCCCCCGGAAGAAGATGAGCTGCCACATGCTCTGGGCCACCCCGCACAGAAGCGAGGCGACCAGAAACGCGCCAATGCTAAAGCCAAGCAACGGCCTTCTGCCGAACATGTCTGACAGCTTGCCGTAGAGAGGGGTAGCGATGGTGGAGGTCAGCATGAAGGCCGTGACCACCCACGACATATGCGCCAGCCCCCCGAGATCACTGACAACGGTGGGCAGTGCGGTTGAGACAATGCTTTGATCAAGCGCCGCCATGACCATGGTCAGAATAAGGCCGACAAAAACCAGAATACGGGCCCAGGGCGTGTAGGCAGAAGCGATATCAGTAGAGGCAGGCTGCACGAGAAAGTCCTAATATTATCAAAGCACTGTTTTCGTCATCTTACAGAAGAACCAGACGGTACCGTTCTTCCTGCCATGGTGGCCACATCATCCGGCTAAAGCAGACAGGCCACGCAGATATTCAGGAAGGTCCTCCCCTGCTCTTGTTCCCCGGTGCAAAACCTATCACCAGCAAAAAGGAAACACAGGGATAAAACGTCTGTCTGATCTGGCGTGATGATTGCCCCTGTTCCGGCCCGCAAGAGGTTACAGTTCAGGCGGGCTTCCCCAATTTCCAGTCACAATAGTCAAAGTGGTAAAAATTCAGTCAGACGGGCGATCGGCCCGGTGTTCCGTTAGAGTGATGGACCACATTGTGGTATAAACATGACGCTATGGCACATAAATGCGATGAGAATGAACAGCCACCAACAATGTGGTTTGCAGCCCGCCGCTTTGGCTATGGCGCTGGCCTGCCCATTACATGGCAGGGATGGGTTAGCCTATGCCTTTTTCTTGCCGTGACGCTTGCTGCCTCGTCTATTCTGCCGTTCTTCCATTTCCGGCATCCGCTCTATGCTGCGGCTGGGGTGATGGTCCTCAATCTGGGGACAACAGTGGCCTTCGGCTGGGTCTGCTACACCCACACGGAAGGAGGCTGGCGCTGGCGATGGGGCGATTCCGACTGAGCTCTCCTCTATGAGAAAACGTTAGAACGTCAGCGACCAAGGACGGGCCAAGGGTTTCTGGCGCGGAAAGGATGGTCTGAAAGAGCGATGCGTGAGGATCAGACCGAAAACCCGATGTCTTCAATCGCCACAAACTCCTACCGGTTGAACTGACAGAGTTTCTCAAAAAACGCCCAGCCTGCATTTGAGCGGGGGTGACACTGTGTATCCTCCCATGGCTGATATTCCCCCGCAGAGCCTACGCCCCAAGGGCCTGCTCTGGCCCTGTCTGTGCGAACATGATAGGTAAAGGCCCTCTTTGAACGCAGCCGCGCAGGTCCGTTTCTTACCCGCCCGTTTTTGCCCGTAAGCAACTGCTCTGCACGACAGACCCACACGGACACCTTATTGTCCAGCACACCAAGGCCGCGGAGACGCCAGAACTTATGAGCACGACGAGAGAGACAGTCTTCCAGATCACCCCCAAGACCGATGCTGTCAGCCCGGAAGAACGCGCTGCCCTGCTGGCGAACCCCGGCTTTGGTCGTGTCTTTTCTGACCATATGGCCGTTGTGACCTACACCGAGGGCAAGGGCTGGCACACGCCGCAGATTCTGCCCCGCCAGCCGCTGGTGCTGGACCCCGCCGCTTCTGTGCTGCACTACGCGCAGGAAATTTTTGAGGGTATGAAGGCCTACCGCGCCCCCAACGGGGATGCGCAACTGTTCCGCCCGGACGCCAACGCCCGCCGCTTCCGCAAATCTGCCGAGCGCATGGCCATGGCGGAAGTGCCGGAAGAACTGTTTCTGGACGCCGTAAACCAGCTTGTAAAAATTGATGCTGGCTGGATTCCGGACCCGGAAGTGGGCACGCTGTATCTGCGCCCCTTCATGATTGCCACGGAAGCCGCGCTGGGTGTGAAGCCCGCTTCTGAATACAAGTTTATTGTGATTGCCTGCGCTGCTGGGGAATATTTCTCCAAAGATGCAGGGCCGGTAAGCGTGTGGGTGGAAGAACGCACTGTGCGCGCCTCTCGTGGCGGCACGGGTGAAGCCAAATGTGGTGGCAACTATGCTGCCAGCCTGACCGCCCAGCAGGAAGCCAAGGAACACGGCTGCCATCAGGTGCTGTTTCTGGATGCAGCGGAACGCAAGTGGATTGAAGAAATGGGCGGCATGAATATCATGGCCGTTCTGGATGATGGCACCCTGCAGACCCCGCCGCTGGAAGGCACCATTCTGCCCGGCATCACCCGTGATTCCCTCCTGACACTGGCACGGGACAAGGGGCTGACGGTGAAGGAAGAACCCTACGCCATTGACCAGCTTTACGCGGATGCCAAATCTGGCCGCCTGCGTGAACTGTTTGCCTGCGGCACCGCAGCCGTGGTCACGCCCATCGGCACGCTGAAAAGCGCCGAAGGCACGCATGTGATCAACGGTCAGACGGGCGATGTGACGGCGGATCTGCGCAAGACGCTGTGTGATATTCAGTTTGGCCGTGCGCCAGACCCGCATGGCTGGGTGCACAAAGTCGGCTGAGCCCGAGTGTGACGTAAAAAACGACCTGTTCTGAACAGACCGTTAGAACCGCCCGGAGAGATTTTTCCGGGCGGTTTTTTTATGCGTGCTTTCTGGATGAAACAGAACACACATCCTGCAAAGGGTCATATCCCTCAACGAGAATGTTCTTTGAAGGCACTGTCCGGTGGCGCCTGAGTGGTCTTATACGTGTTGGAGGCGGGGCTTTCACACCCTAAGGCGGTATATGCCATTCCTCATGCTTCGCCTGCAAAGCCCCATCCCGTTTGACCTCCCGTTCGACAGCCTTCAGGCGCAGCTTTCCGCTGCACCTGATGTCCGTTTATAGCCGCTTTCCCGCACGCGCACGCCTTTACAGTGGAGAGTGAATGGCGGCTTCGTGCTCGATCTCGCACTGTTTTGCGTCTGGTTTGGGGGCCGTTGTGCGCAGGGCGGCCAGTTCAGCACGCGCGGCATCCATATCCGCGCGGAAGGCAGCGCTACCGTGCATGGCCGCAACCTCGGCGGCCCCTGCCAGATAGCCTTCCTGCACATCGCTCTCCCAATGCACACCGCACACAATGCGGCTTTCACCAAATACGCGGCCGCGTTGCAGAATGGCGGTGCTGCGGTCTGGCAGCAGTTCGGTCAACACAAGGGCAAGGCTCCACCCCAGCATGGTATGGCCGGAAGGATAAGCGCCGGTCTTGGCAATATCTTCCCGATCCTCTTCCGTGCAGATGGCGTTATCCGTGCCCACAAAGGGGCGGGTGCGCCGCCAGTAATCCTTGCCTTTCCACATATCGGGCACTTCCGTATTGCCCATGTTCCGCAGCAGCGCGACCAGATGCGGCGCTTTGGCGGCATCAATCACAAACCCTGCCGCGCAGGAAAAACTGTTGAGCAGATCAGGAATATGCAGTTTTGCATCAGATGTTGCCAGCGCCCAGCGGGCATCATTTTTCCAGCCACGGGTTACGGCAAAAGCTTTATCGTCCGTCTGGTGCCGCAGGCTGCCGGGTTGGGGCGGCGGCGGCAGATACTGGGTGGGGTCGGGCTGCATATCTGGCGTAAGATAGGGTGACCCACGGGAAGCCTGCGGCTGTGAATGTGCAGCCCCATGCCCGTCCTGCCCAGCAGAATTTGCCTGCCCGCGCGCAGCCTGTTTGGGCGTCTGCGCCGTGGTGGGGGACACAGGCTGCCCTTGCGTGGGCGCTTCCGTTTGGCTGTGTGTTTGAGACTGAGCAGATTGGCCCGTTTGCTGTTGTTGCGCCGCTATCTGCGGCTGTGATTGAGCCTGAGCTATCTGCAAAGGCGCAGCGCTGGCTGTGGCCAACGGGCAGGAAAGAGCCAGAGGGAGCATGAGAACCGCAGCGCCAAGGCCACCCCCCAGAACCGATGCCAAAAGAGTCTGCCTCATCGGCATGGGGGCTGACTGTCCGTTTCCTGTTCTCAAAACCGCGCATCCTCTCCTGTGGCTCGGCTGTTGGTCCTGCATCGGGCCTCAGAACCAGCCGTTTCCACGTCTCTCAATCCTTGCCTGCCCTCAGCCATCCGTTCCTGAAAACCGTCTGTCAAACTTAAGGAGGCGTATTGGCAAACAATTTTACAGGATTTGTTCCCTACCCCTATGTGAAAGTTTTGAGACAGTCAGCCCCTTCCGCGCTCTGTTCTGGGTTGCACGCCCTTATCTTGTGCGCCAGATGCTGGTAAAAACCGGAACGGACTTCCGGAGACTTGTTGAAAACTCAGCAGATGCGAACGAACGAGGCACTTATCAGTCTGAAGCGGCGGATTGGACGGCACGATGCGGGGTTATCGGAACAGGCCCATTGGACCGAAAACCCAACGCATTCAGCACGAAAATGCTCCGTCAGACCGCGCTGACAGAGTTTTCAAATACGCTTTAAGACGCTTTGGGACCCAATCCATTCTGACCATAACAACCAGGTGCAACGCAGACATATGACAATTGTTATCATGACCGTTGGCACGGAAGGGGATGTGCGCCCCCACATTGCCCTTGGTGAAGGGCTTCTGGCCCGAGGGCACGCAGTAAGACTGGCGGCAGACCCCGGTTTTGAAACCGCCATTACCAGAGCCGGACTGGAATTTTCTCCTCTAACCGCTGATTTTGCCGGAATGATGCGCCACAACCCGCAGGCGCTGGATGGCCGCAGCGGCATGGCGGCGGCCCGCGTGGTGGTGGCGGAAACACGCCGCATGGCGCAGGACTGGCCCGCACAGGGGCTGAAAGCGGCAGAAGGCGCAACATTGCTGATCGGGTCTGGCAATGTCTCGTTATTGGCAGCCAGTCTGGCAGAGCGGTTGCAGGTGCCGTTTGTGCAGACCCAGTTGCAACCGCTTGAAGCCAGCCATGCGCTGCCGCCCGTATGGTTCAGACCCCGCCCGTTGCCTGCATCTGTCAATTTTGCGCTCCATCGCACCCTGCGCCAGACAGCATGGCTGCTGATGCGGGACACGGCAAACCGCATGCGCCGCGCGCTGGATTTACCGCCCTATCCTTTAAAGGGGCCGTGGCATAACCCCAAGGCAACAGGCGGCCATATTCTGTTTGGGTTCAGCCAGCATGTGGTGCCCCGCCAGCCGGAATGGCCCGCACGCATTGCCATGCCGGGCTATTTTGTGTCTGCAAAAAATGCGGACTACACACCGGATGCTGATCTGGCCCACTTTTTGCAGGCGGGAGACAAGCCAGCCTATATCGGCTTTGGCAGCATGGTGAGCGGAGAAGCCGAAGCACTGGCCGCCACAGTGCAGGCAGCCGTGCAGCGTGCGGGCCTGCGTGCCGTTGTGGGAAGTGGGTGGTCCAAGCTTGGGCAGTTTCTGCCCAGTTCCGCGCGCATTCATGTGGTGGATCATGTGCCGCATGAATGGCTTTTTTCAAAAATGCGGCTGGCGGTGCACCATTGTGGCGCGGGCACCGCTGCTGCTGCCGTGCGCGCCGGGATACCCACCGTGCCGGTGCCCTTTGTGGGAGACCAGTATTTCTGGGGTTGGCAGTTGCACCGCATTGGTGTTGCCACACCCACACAGAGCCTGCGCACCTTAACCGCACAGACACTGGGCGATGCCATGCTTCAGGCGACATCCCCGCATATGGTGGCCAATGCGGACCGGCTGGGCAGCTTGGTCCGGGCGGAAGATGGCGTGACAAACGCCATAACACAACTTGAACGCTGGGGGCTTCTGCACAGACAAGCTTGAACGCCCAAGATTTCCAGCCGCGTAGTCACACGCTGAAAAGAGGCAGGCTTCTTCTGAAAAGCCTGTTTTAGCACTGTGGACGTATGAGGCTGGCCGGATATTCCATGACAGACAAAACGGCCCGTCGCCGCTGATGCGATGCTGTGCAGGTGCGGGTGCGGGTGCGGGTGCGGGTGCGGGTGCGGGTGCGGGTGCGATAGGAAGGGGCGAAAAGGCAACGCTTTCAAGCGTAAAAAGAAATACCTGATTGATCTGCACAGTGTTTGAGAGAACAGGTCATATCGTCCTGTGACCTGCTTCTGCCCTCAGGCGTCGCTCCGCTGCCCCGCTGTTTTTCTACTGCTGGCTGTTCAGGCAGCCTTTGAGTCTGTCAGGTTTCCTGCGCTCAAATGCCATAAACCGGTCTGCAATAACGGGTGCATTTTCTGGGTCCAGCATTTCCATATGGGTGCAGTTGATATCTGTTACCATCAGCTTGCCCGTTATGTAATTCTGCCAGAAAGCAGGGTTATCCCCCACATCTTCCGTGCCCCGCTGTGTGGCGCGCAGAAAGAGCAGGTCTGCCTGCACGCGCTGCGGTTGCCAGTTCCGCATCATTTCCAGATTATGGCTGACACCCTGCCGTATGGTTTGCAAAAGGGTTGAAAAGGCGGCTTCATCCTGCACAAAATCCTGTGCTTCCGGCAGCATGATCTCTACAATCCGATCAGCCAGATCATCCAGTGTTTCTGGTATATTTTCAGAAAAATCGATCCCCAGCATGGCAATAGCGTTTTTCACCAGCCACGTATCATCCATCCGGGCCAGATCCTGACCAGCCTCCAGCGCTGCCGGATCATGCATCGGGTATGTATCCAGCATGACCAGTGCGGAAAGAGGCTCACCTTCCGCCATCAGACGGGCCGCCACAGCATGGGCCACCAACCCGCCCATGGACCAGCCGACAAAACTGTACGGCCCATGCGGCTGAAGCGCACGGATCTGCTCCAGATAGAGTTCTGCCAGTTGCTGAATGGTCTGGGGTCGCTGAGGGCCGTGTAGCAGCCCAATATCCTGCAAACCATAAACAGGCCGTTCTACCGGAAGATGCGGCAGTAGCGCCGTAAAACCGAGAGACACCCCCAGAATGGGCGGAAAACAGAAAATTGGCTGGCCCGTGCCCTTGGCGCGCAGGGGCACAACCGTTTCCTCAAACATATCTGGCACGGCATGCTGGTGCTGCAAGAGCGGGGCCAGCCGGGCGATGGTGGGCGCACCAAACAGGGAGGCGACGGGGAGTTCATAACCCTGTTCAGTCAGGGCTGTGGCAACCTGCACGGCAGCGAGGCTGTCTCCGCCAAGATCGAAAAAATTCTCGTTTATGCCAAAATCTTTTCTCTCCAGAATATCAGACCACAGGGCAAACAAAAGCTGCTCCTGCGCTGTTTGCGGGCTTTCATACTGGGGGGTGTGCTCGGCGTCCTCCGGCTCTGGCAGCATTTTTCTATTCAGTTTGCCCGATGCCGTCAGCGGCAGGGCAGCCAGCACCACAAAGCGGGAGGGCACCATCTGGGCTGGCAGAAGCCCCTGCAAATGGGTGCGGAACAACGCAAAATTCTGCGCTTCTTCCTCTGGCGTGATGGTCTCCGCCTGTGCGGCAGCAGCAGGCACCAGATACGCCACCAGCACCGGCCCCTGCGCCTTTGGCCACACCCGCACCGCGGCCTGTACAATGCCGGGCAGAGTAAGCAATGCGGCTTCAATTTCCGCCGGTTCTGCCCGCACGCCTTTTATCTTGATCTGCGCATCCGTGCGGCCAAGAACGGTGATGGTACCATCAGGCTGCCGGACGGCGCGATCTCCGGTAAGATACAGGCGCGCATGCGGTATTTTGCTGAATGGGTCTGGCCGGAAAACCGCCTGTGTCAGATCTGGGCGGTCCAGATAGCCCGTGGCAACGCCAGCGCCCGCAATAGCCAGTTGCCCCGGTGTACCCACGGGCAGCAGGCCACCTGCGGGGTCCAGAACATAACATTGAGTATTGGCCAATGGCCGCCCCGCCGGGATGGGCTGGCCGCGTGAACCATCTTCCGCAATGACGGCATGGAAGGTGGACCAGATTGTGGTCTCGGTCGGGCCATAAACATTATAGACAGCGCGGGCATGTTTCTGAAGCGTCCGCGCTAGGGGTACTGGCAGGGGCTCCCCGCCAGAAAGCACGCGAACCTGCGCCAGACACCGGCCCTGCCCGGCCCCCACCAGCATCTGCCACAAGGTTGGCGTGGCCTGCATGAGGGTGACACCGTAGTGTTGCACGATGGCGGACAGCAGGGTGGGGTCTGTCACGGTTTCACGTCTGGCAAGCACCAGATGCGCACCGGCCTGAAGCGGCAACAGCAGTTCCAGAATGGAAATATCAAAAGTGACAGACGTAACGGATAACCAGCATTCCTGTGCGCCCAACGCCAGTTTATCCTGCATGGTGCACAAAAGGTTGGTCAGGGCGGACCATGGCACGACCACGCCTTTGGGTGTGCCGGTGGTGCCGGAAGTATAGATGACATAGGCCGTACCCTGCGGCACCACTGGCGCACGCTGGGCATCCGGGTTGGAAAACACTGTTGCGGGCGTGCCATCTTCCGCAAGCCCCAGAACGGCCGAACCATCTGGCAGGCCAGTTGGCAAGGTGTCTTCTGTCAGAAACAGGGCGGGCCGGGCATTGGCGATAATGGCGGCATTGCGCTCACGCGGGCCGCATCTGTCCAGCGAGAGCCACGCCGCCCCGGTGGCCATGGTGGCCAACATGCCGATCACCTGCCGTCTGTCTCTGGGCAGCATCAGGCCGACAACATCCCCGGGACCGATGCCGCACGCCATCAGATGCTCCGCCAGACCTTGCGCTGCATGGAGAAGTGCCGCGTAGGACACAGGGCCTCGCCCATCCGTCACCGCCGTTGCCGTGGGGGCGTAGGCGGCATGCCGCGCCAGATCAGCCACAAGAGCGCGTGGGCCCCAGTTGCAGGCCGTTGCGGTTTCATCCGCCAGAAAAGCCTTGCCTTCGGCAGCGTCAAGAAGCGGATAAGCGCCGATGGGCTGGGCAGGATCTGCCAGAATGGCCTTTATCAAACGCATCACGTGGCGCAGATGGCGCTCCAGCGCCGGGCCATCATACAGGGTCGGGTTGGCGTAAAGGCACAGCGCCAACCCCTGCCCGTCCTGACGGTCAAATACAAAAAATGTCAGATCTTCCATCACCCCATTGCTCAGGTTCCGGTTGCGTGCCGGGCTGCCACCAAAGGAGAGATGGTAATCAAACGGCTCTATATTAATGCCGATGCGTGAGAGATGCTGCTGTGTATCATGAAACCCCAGAACGCGCCGCAGATCCTCGTACCGGAAAGCCTGATGCCGGAGTGCCCCGTGCAGGGCGCGACGCGCCTGAAGCAGGATTTCTGAAAAACCCAGAGTGTACGCCATGGCAAAACGCAACACCACGGCGTTTGCCGCCATGCCGGGCACACGCCGCATCTCCCGGTCTGTGCGGCCGGTAACGGGCATGCCGAGCGTAAGGTCTTCCTGCCCTGTCATGCGGAAGATGTAGGTGCTCAGCAGGGCCGTGAGCATTTGCGGCAGCGTAACGCCAGCCTGCTGTGCCAGCCCCTGCATCTGGCCCACCATGGCGGGCGGCACAAGCACATTGCGTTCCACAAACCCCAGCCGCTGCAAAGGTGCTTCCGGCACACTGGGCGGCAGAGGAGAGGCCAGTGTGACTGCCTCGGGCGGGGCGGCAAGCTGGTGTTGCCAGTAAGCGTGATCTTTCTCGCGCCGGGGGCTGGTGCGATAAGCAGCTTCCTGCGCAACAAGCCGTTCAAGGGGCAGGAACGTGCAGGGTGCGGGTTCGCGCCCTTCCACCATGGCATTGTACAGTTCGGCCACGCGCGCCACAATCAGGCCACCGGAAAAACCATCAAGCGCGATATGGTGACAACAATGAAACCAGATGAAACTGTCAGCAGAAAGCTTGATCAGCGCACAGGTCCATAACGGATCTTCCGCCAGATCAACCGGCTGACTGATGCGCGCCATCATCCAGTGTTGTGCCTGCGCTGCGGCATCTGGCCGGGTGGAGAAATCCACAAACGGCAAGGGGCAGCGCAGTGTGGGCAGAATGACCTGATAGGGGCCATCCGCCCCCATGCGGATGCTTACCCGCGTGGTTTCCGCCTCCCCCGCTACCTGAACAAGAGCGGCACGGAACAGGGCGGGATCAACGGGGCCAAGAATTTCCACTGCTTCCGCAATGTTGAACGTGCCGCCCTGCGTGCGCAGCAAGGTTCCCATCCATACGCCGCGCTGGGCTGTTGTCAGAGGCAAGCGGGTTTCTGGCACGGTCTGCAATGACAGGCTCCCTGTATCAAAACGCAAAGATACGGGCCGGGATCGCCCTCTTCTCTCTTTGCCTGGCAGTCATAGGACCTGCGTATCACCCCTTTTTGGGGAGAAAAATCTTTTCTTGCCCAGAATGGAAAAGTTTTTCAGCGGGGGGTCATTTTGTAAGAAAATTCTTAATTTTCAAAGGGTTTTCCCTTGTTTCATTCATATTTTGTTAATGATTCCATTTAGTGTAAATTTAAAAACAGCTACCTTGCATTGCATGGTTCTGGTGTGTATTCAGTACCTGTTGCTGGACACTCAATAAGAGTCGCACGCTCGCCAGACGCGCGGCGCCTGACAGGAAAAGCCGTGGAACCCAACCTTGTTCAATTCAAGAAAGGCGTATTGGAACTGTGCGTGCTGGCCCTGCTCTCACGCACGGACTCTTACGGCTATGACATTGCCAGCCGCCTTTCAGACGCCATAGACATGGGGGAAGGCACCATTTACCCCCTGATGCGGCGCATGCAGAAAGATGGTCTTGTTTCAACATATTTTGTTGAATCGTCTTCCGGTCCACCGCGTAAATATTACACTTTGACAGAAACCGGCCGCCGCAGTCTGGAGGCCCAGCGCACGGCATGGGTGACGTTTACACAGGCTGTTTCCACCATTCTGGCCCCTGTTGCCAAAGGGGACACCCCACCGCACGCAAAGGACAGGACCGGCACCCGGAACGCAGCAGCCACCACAACAGACACAACCGGGCACAGCCCCCTTACCGTACAGAAACCATTCAGGAACACCCAGCCATGATAAAGGCACCCACAAGCAAACAGTTGTTCCTTGACCAGCTACGGGCCGGGCTGAAAGGCCTGCCGCGCTCCGTGATTGAAGAAACTGTTGCTGATTATGAAGCCCATTTTGAAGCCGGACGCGCCGCAGGCCGCACGGAAGCCGATATTGCCAGCCGCCTTGGAGACCCCGCCCGCCTTGCGCGGGAATTACGGGCGGAAGCGGGCGTGCGCCGGTGGGAAGATGAACGCAGCCTGAGCAACGCGCTGGGGGCTATTCTGGGCATTATGGGGCTTGCAGCCCTTGATCTGCTGGTGGTGCTGCCGGTTCTGCTGGCTGTTGGTTCCTGCGTGTTTGCGTTTGTCATTGCGGGGGCCGCCGTGTGCCTGGCTGGTAGCCTGCTGCTGCCTTTTTCCTTGGTCGATGTGAACCCCTTTCCTAACGCGGACTGGTTACAGGGCGTTCTGCTCAGCCTTGGGCTGGCCACGGGGGGCGCGTCTGTTGTGGCGTTCTGCGTGTTGCTGACCATTGGCATTGTCAATCTGCTGGTGGGCTATGGCCGCGCCCATTACCGCCTGATTGCCCCCACCTACACTGCCTGACACCCCCTTTTCCAAGGACAGTCTCCCATGATCCGTGGCCTTACCATGATTGCCGTTGGCGGAGCCGTTGTTTCAGCACTCTGCTTTGGCGTTGCCGCCTCCCGCGGGCCGACAAGCTTTTCCTTCTCTGATATTGAATGGGCGGACACTGCGCCCACCGGCCCGCAGACCTCCCGCACGCTTGCGTGGAAGGGCGGGCCTGAACTGACCATCAATCTGCCTGCCAGCATCATCATCCAGCAGGGCCCCAAAGCCGGGATTACCCTCAGCGGGTCTGAACATATGGTCAACCATATCGTGCTGAACGGCAGCACGCTGGATACGGATGAGAACACCCCCAACCATCACTACAGATTGCGTGACGCCAAGGTGAGGCTGACCATCACCGCGCCAGATCTGACCAAACTGACACTCAATGGTTTTGGCTCCGTGGACTGGCAGGGGTATGATCAGAAAACGCTTGATCTGATCATCAACGGTGCGGCCAGTGTTAAAGCCCATGGCCGGGCAGAAAATGTAAAGCTGACCATTGATGGCGCGGCCTCCGTCAATCTGGCGGATATGGACATTACCAACCTCGACGTGGCCATGGACGGGGCTGGTTCCGTCAAGGGCGGCGCGACCGGACTGGCGAAAATCACCATCGACGGCGCAGGCTCGGTCAAGCTGACAAAGGTGCCGATGTCCTTCAGCAAGCAGATCGATGGCGTTGGCACCGTGTCCATGCCCAAAGGGCCGCCGGACGCCCTGCTTCAGTCCAAGCCGGCTCACCCTGCCGATAAAACCCCAGAACAGAGCGAGGAAGACCTCTCTTTCTGAGGGGAATGACACCCGCAGGAGGGCGTAACAGCACACGCCTCCTGCGGGCCTGAGAGAAGGCCGTTTGGCGCAGTTAACATCCAGAAAATAATATCTTTACAAAAAAGACATTTTTTATAATAAGCGTAATGTATTACTTTTTCGTAAGGATTTTGCTTCTAAAATGAAGATGTTTCCTGTTGCAGGTTGCCTTTCCGCACTCCTGCTACTTTCCGCGTGCGCTTCTTCTGGCAATGAGTCCATCAAGAACGAAACTTCCACGACGGTTGATCAGAAAATTAAGGACGGCGTGACGACCAAGCAGGAAGTCAAAGCCATGTACGGCGACCCGCTTGAAACCAGTTTCACGGATAGCGGGCACGAAGTCTGGAAATACGTTTTTGCCAAAACCCGCGCGAACGGCACCAATTTCATTCCCTATTACGGTGCATTCTCCTCCGGAACACATGGGAAAGCCAAGACACTTTCCATCATTTTCACGGATCAGGTTGTTTGGCACCACTCCCTTGCGGATTCACAGATCCAGACCCATCAGGGTATTGGCGGCTGATAGACCTGACAGCAAAAAAGGGAGGGGGGCGTTGCCCTCTTCCCTTTTTTTGTGTCCGCCAGAATAAAAACCTGCCTGATGCGCACGGCAGGCGGGGGCGTGATCAGATCTGTGTTGATCTGGAAAACAGATTGATCACCAGCACGCCCAGCATGATCAGAGCGATGCCGATAATGGCGGGCAGATCGAGCGACTGCTTGAAAAAAACAAAGCCTATGGCTGAAATCAGCACAATGCCCACGCCAGACCAGATGGCATAAACCAGCCCGGTGGGAATGGTCCGCATGGTTTGGGAGAGCAGGTAAAAGGCGCAGCAATAGCCCGCAATGCTCAGGGCCGCCGGAACCCAGCGGGTAAAGCCATCACACGCCTTGAGGCAGGATGTGGCAAACACCTCGCACACAATGGCGCCCATCAGATACAGGTAAGATTTATCAATCACGCACGCGCCCTCGCTTCGGCCTTATGCTTCCATACAGAGCTGTTGAGACACCCGCCAGACACGCCCGGCATTTTTCAGAACGATATGCGGGAATGCAGGCCGAACACCAGTTCATCCGCCACTTTATGGCCCGGCCATTTCTGGCTTTCCAGCCCGCCGGAGGGGTTGAAAACATACTGGAAATCCGGCTGGAGCACGAACCATGGCTGGACCTCGGCCTGATAGGTGAGTTCCATATGGTTTTCCGTTCCGGGCGCATGCTGGCCCAGTGCGCGGTAATAGGCCCGCGCGCCGGAGCTGGCACGGCCAAGCCCCCAGCCAAGCCCCAGAGTATCATTCTCCCTGCCTGCAAAAGGTGCTTTGAGGTTCACCCCGGCATCCACCGCGTAACTGATCATGTTGCGATCTCCCCCATTGCCGGTGGCACGGGCAAAAACGCCCAGCGAGGTGGGTGATTTACGGTAAGGGCGCCAGACCATCTGGTCCACAATGCCGTACAGCAGCCAGTTGCCCCGCACCATGCGCGGCTGTGTGACCTCACCCCGCGCATAGGCTGCGCCCAGAGACTGACCCTGCACATCATGCCGCCAGTCGGGAAAGCGGGCGGTATCATAATAACCGCCCAGTTTGTACACACCGGGCAGGCCGTGGCCGCTGCGTTTCCGGTTGGGGTGGTCCTCATCCGGTTCCGGGTTCAGGGCGTATTGCACCTCACCAATCAGCAAAGCGCCGGTATCCATATTGAAGCGGCAGCCGCAGGCATCATTGGTGGTCTGGCTGGTGGCGTCATGCATGTTGCCCTGCCCCTGATTCTGCACGGTAAAGGAGTTCCACTGGTTTCCCGGCGGGTTATCATCCGCTGCGGCAAACATCAGCGTCACGTTTTCCGCTGGCCGAT
The DNA here is from genome assembly GCF_001499615.1 of Acetobacter senegalensis. Classification (NCBI taxonomy): domain Bacteria; kingdom Pseudomonadati; phylum Pseudomonadota; class Alphaproteobacteria; order Acetobacterales; family Acetobacteraceae; genus Acetobacter; species Acetobacter senegalensis. Next base: position 988,951 of record NZ_LN606600.1, read on the forward strand.
AGCGCAGCCTTATGGCGGGCGAGGCCAGAGGCCAGGATGGCCCCCCGGCATACAGGTTGGATGAAGGCCCCATGGGCCAACTGAAATTGGCGTTCAGATACAATGCGCCATAGGTGGTGATAAGAAACTCGGTATCCAGATCCTGCTGGCCGATCTTGATATCCAGCGTGTCATCCCAGAAGGCCTGCTCATACCACAGTTCAAACAGACGGGTGGAGCGGTCAGCCTCGATGCCGCTTACGGGATTATAGGTGTTCAGGTGATCCTGCGTGATGGAACGCCCATGGATCTGCAACGCGCTGACGTTGAACACAGCATCCTTCAGGCCGATCATCTTCTCCAGATCAACCGTAAGGGTGGGCATGGTCACACCATTGAAGGATGGGCCGGTGCCGGGGCCACGTTGCCCTGCGCCGGGCACGCCGCCTGTCAGGTTGCCCCACAATTCATCCACTTCCTGCAGATCGAATGTGACACCATACCGGGCCAGCCAGGGGCGCAGCCCGCCCATCCGGCCCAGCAGGTTATCATCCATATCGGAATCCGTGTCGGTAATCTGATCATTATCCGTATCGGGCGGCGTGGGCGGCGGCGTGGGCACGGCATGCTTGCCCCGGCCAATACGCGGGTGCGTGGCCTTGCCGGGCGCCATACCCACACCACGCTGCGCGCCGGGCTGGCGGCGCATGCGGGTGGAAGCTGGCCCAATGCGCTGCACCATGGGCCCGGAATCCCCCAGCCATTCCTGATCAAGCTGAACCTGAGACGGATCAACCGGCTGCGCCAGCGCCTGTGGGACCGAGACAAACAGCGTACTTCCCAACAGGCAGACACCCACAACCGATTTGCAGCCCGCCTTACCCGTACGCCCGAAATGTCTGTCTGCCGCCACTCTTATCCCTACCGCTGCCTGTGCCCGGCGGTACTCTACTGCACTTTGCCTTGCCTGTCTTAACGCAGAAGGACGGGGGCTGTTCAGCTTCCTGTCAGGTTGGCGGGGTATGCCTGCCCTGTTGCTTAACCCGCCACAATGGCGGGAAGGCTGCATCTGCTGAGTGAGGTTCAACCCGGACATGAGGCTTTCTGCCTGTTGCTCTGCCCTTATGGTCTCCGTGCCGCTGGTGTGTGTGCCCTTGCAGAAGGGGCGGGCGCAGGCTCCTTCCCACACAAGCTGGCAGGCGCATACCACACATGCGTTCAACACAACCAACGCTGAGCCTGCGCTGACGGAAGTGAGCGGACATGCTGGTGGGGCTTTGCCTTTTCCCTCCGCACTGGCGCTGGCATGGCGGCTGGACCCCAACCGTAATGAACTGACCGTAAACCGCAGAACGGCGGAATCCCGCGCCAAAGCAGCAGGGTCATGGTTTGCGGGGGGGCCGATTGTGTCTGGCTCCTACTTTGATGACCATTTTATTGGCAGCAATGAAGGCTACACGACCTATCAGGGGGAAGTGAGCGTGCCGCTCTGGCTGCCGGGGCAAGGCAGCGCCACGCGATCCGTGGCGCAGGCGGAAGCTGAGGGGGCGGAAAAACAGGCCTCCGTGGCCCATATGGCGCTGGCCGTGCGCCTGCTGGACGCCACGGCTGCCGCCCTGCTGGCCCAGAAACGCGTGGCCACCACCGCCGCCTTCCATACCGCCGCCAGCCGGATCAGCGCCGATGTGGCGCATGCCGCCCGCCTGGGAGAAATGACGCAGGCAGACCAGCAGATGGCGGATGCCACACGGGACACCGCACGGACCGATTACGCCATGGCGCAGGAAGAAGCCCAGAACGCGGCCGCAGCCCTTGAAGCCCTGCTGGGCACCCCGGAAATACCGGACATTCTGGCCTACACCGCAACGGAAAGTGCAGCCCTACGGCTGGCCAACACCAACGCCGTAGAAGAAAATGACCCCCGCGTGCAGGCAGCCACCAAGGAGCGGGATGCCGCCCGCGCCGCCATGCAGCTTGCCCGCCGCTCCTTCATGCCCAACCCGGAACTGGGGATTGGGGGTATTCATGAAAAACAGTACGGCAGCCCGTGGGATAACCGCGTGGGCGTGAACTTTACCATGCCCCTGCCCAGCGCCGTGCATAGCGCGCCGTTGCTGGCGGCGGCACGCAACCGGCAGGCAGCGGCGGACAGGCAGGATATTCTGGCCCGCCGGATGGTGCGGCAGGAAGTGGCGCAGGCCCGCGCCCGCCTGCAAGCCACGCTCGCTGGCCTGAAAAGCGCTCGTGCCGCCGCGCAGGCGCTGGAAAACCGGGCCACCCTGCTGGAACGCTCCTGGCGGCTGAAAGAAACCCCGCTGGATGACGCCATCCGTGCCCGGCAGGCTGCTTATACCGCCGCCATGGCGCGGAATAGAGCAGAAATTCTCTGGCACGCCGCCATTGTCCGCGCCCTGATTGCCACGGGTGATCTGCCGGGGTTGGCATACGCAAGCGCCACACAGCACCACCTTTCGACCATTGGCGGTGCCATGCCACAGCAGGCGGGTTGGTCCGCTCAAACTGCTGGTGCTGGTGCTGGTGCTGGTGCTGGTGCTGGTGAAAATGATCTCTACGGTGCGGAAAACGCAAGTGGCGTGACGGATGCTGCGGGCAGCGCCACCCAGCGCAACGGTGGGCTGCGTATTCCCGCTTCTCTGGACACGCCGCAGCCTGATGATGCCGCCGCCCCATGAGTGATTCCCGTCTGACAACGCCCAACCGGTTCGGCACGGTGTGCGGCACGCCAGTTCTCATCTTTTCGCCAACGCCAACCTGCTGCCGCACGGTTCCGCGCTTTTTCCATGGACACGGGTTTTTCTGATGTGTGCTTTTCCCCTCGGTATTTTTCCACTTTTCCGAAGCGGAGCAACGGGCAGACTGTCAGAAGGACGCACCCCTGACGTTGTTCAACCCGTGCGCGTTGGCGTCTTGCGTCTTGCACGCCTGCTCTCCTTACGGAACACCCTACTGCGGGGAAGCGTGTTGCCGGAAAGAAAGCCAGACCCAACAGACGGAACAGGCTGGATGCGTTCCGTTTGGGCCGCCGCCCTATGCGCCACAGTGTGGCTTATCGCCCCCGTGCCTGCCCATGCTGAAGATGCTCCCACCGCATCAGGCGGGAGCCAAGCCATGCCCAACGCACCCGCTGCGGCGGAAGATGCCGCCCAAAAACCGCTGACACTCTCTGCCGAGGCTGTCCGGAATGAGGGGATACGCTGTGTGGCCGCAGTGCCCGGCACATTGGCCCATATGCTACCTGCCATGGCGCGGGTAGTGCCAGATACCACGCATACGGTTGCCATTCATCCAGCAGGCACGGGCAAAATTCTCTCCATTGCGGTGTTGCCGGGGCAGTCCGTGCGCAAGGGGCAAATGTTGCTCCAGTATCAGAATCACGCGCTCCATATTGCGCGTTTGCAGGAAACACAGACCCGCACGGCACTGGCCGCCGCGCTGGCGGCGCAGAAGGAAGCGGGAGAAGCCTATGGCCGCGCCCGTGCGCTGGCGGGCACAACAGTTTCAGCCGGGGAAGCCCAGAGACGGCTGGCCGCCCTGCAACTGGCGCGGGAGAACGTGGCGGCACGGCAGGCGGAACTTGGTGTGCTGGAACACAGGTTTCAGGAAGAATATACTTCCGCTACGGAAGAACATGCCGCGCAGGATGAAACCTCCACCCTGATTGCCCCTTTTGATGGCACTGTCACCAGCCTGACCACCGCCATTGCCGCCGATGTGGACCCGGCCCTTGTGCTGATAACGGTGAGTGACACCCAGCATGTATGGATTGTATCAGATGTGGCCCCACAGGATGCAGCCCTTCTGGCCGCAGGGGGCATGCAGCAGACCCTTCTGCCCGCGCAGGGCAACGGGCCACCCCCGCCTGCCCTGACCTCCCACATGGAAACCATTGATACCGGGACAGACCCCGCAACCGGGCTGGTGCAGGTGCTCAGCCGTGTGCAGAACAACGGCACAACGCTGCGTCCCGGCATGGTGCTGAACAGCCTGCTGCAAACCACCCAGCAGGCCAGCGGGCTTGTTATCCCGGCCGAGGCCGTACAGACCCTTGATGGTCAGGACACGGTTTTTGTCAAAACAGCCGAAGGGACTTTTCGCCCCACGCTGGTAACGCTTGGCATGGAAGAAAACGGGCAGGCCCTTATACGCTCCGGCCTGAAGGCGGGGGATCAGGTGGTCACCCACGGCAGCATTGCCCTGAAAGGCATGGTGGTTCTGGCTGGCATGGATGCGGACTGATACTGTGGAAGCCCTGTTTCATACATTTTTAAAAGCCCGTTTTCTGCTGCTGAGCCTGCTGTTTCTGATTCTGGCCGGCGGCATTGGCGCGACACTCGGCCTGCCGGTTGAAGCCGTGCCGGATATTTCCCCCCAACAGGTTCTGGTGACGTCCATCGCCCCCGGCCTTGCGACGGAAGAAGTTGAAAAACTGATTACCTTCCCTGTGGAAAGCAGCATGGCGGGGCTTCCGGGTATCAAGGATCTGCGCTCTGTTTCCCGCTCTGGCGTATCCGTTGTGTATGTGCAGTTTGAAGACAGCACGGATATCAATCTGGACCGCACCCGCGTAAGCGAGCGCATGGCGCAGGCACGCGCACAGCTGAGTGTGCCCAACGTAACCCTGAACATGGGGCCGCTGAGCACCGGGCTTGGCGAGATCTTTCAGTTTGAACTGAAAGGCCGGGGTTATTCCCTGATGGACCTCAACCGTATTCTCACATGGACGGTGGCCCCCCAGATCAAACTTGTGCCCGGCGTGGTGGATGTAAACATTGGCGGCGGTGCGGAGGAAACATGGGCCGTAACGCTGGACCCCGCCCGCCTGCTGGCCTACGGGCTTTCCGTGGGTGATGTGTACAAGGCTGTTGAAGGCAGCAACGCGGCCTCTGGCGGCGGGTGGATTGAACACCATGCCGAACAACAGATTGTGGTGGGGCGCGGGCTTTTGCGCACGCTGGATGATTTTGGGGCCATTGCCGTCAAGACCAATGTGGGCGGCACGGCCATCCGCCTGCGTGATCTGGGGCAGATCAGCCCGCAGCCCCGCACCCGGCTGGGCGCTGTAACCCGTGATGGAAAAGGCGAGGTTGTAACGGGCGTTGTGATGATGGAACGCGGCGCGAGTTCCGGCGCAACGCTGGCCGCGCTGAAGGCGGCGCTGCCGGGTATTCTCCACTCCCTGCCCGCCGGGGTGACACTGGAACCGTTTTACAGCCGCGCCTCCCTCACCCACCGCACCATTGCCACCGTAAAGGAAAATCTGGTTCTGGGGGCAGCGCTGGTGGTGATTGTGCTGCTGGCGGTATTGGGCAACCTGCGGGTGGCGCTGCTGATTGCCTCAGTCATTCCATTTGCGCTGCTGTGCGCCATGACAGGCATGCGGCTGTTTGGCATTTCGGCCAATCTGCTCAGTCTGGGCGCTATTGATTTCGGCATGATTGTGGATAGCTCGCTTGTGGTGGTGGAACATATTCTCAGCCGCCGCCAGCGCGAGGGGCATGTTCCGTTTGCTGATCTTGTGGTGTCCGCCACCCGGCAGGTGGTGCGGCCGGTCAGCTTTGCCATTCTGGTGATCATCATGGTCTATCTGCCGGTGCTGACGCTGGAAGATATTGAAGGCCACATGTTCCGCCCCATGGCGCAAACGGTGATCATGGCGCTTGGGGCCTCCCTGCTGTACTGCCTGGTATGGGTGCCGCTTCTGAGCGCACTGGTTTTGGCCCGCATTCATGTGCCCGCAGAAACGGGGATCATCCGCCGCATGCGGGTGCGGTATGAACCCCTTTTGCGCCGCTGCATGCGCAGGCCCCGGCTTGTGGCGGGGGTCATGCTGGGCACCTGTGGCGTGGCCGCTGTTCTGGCGTGGCATCTGGGCAGCGAATTTGTGCCCCAGTTGGAAGAAGGCGCGCTGGTGGTGCACACCATGCGCCTGCCCAGCCTCTCCCTTTCTGCCACATTGGAAAGCGTGCAGCAGGAAGAGCGGATTTTAAAAAGCTTTCCGGAAGTGGAGACCATTATCAGCAATACGGGGACAGCCGCCATCCCGACAGACCCCATGGGCCAGAACGAGACTGATACCTTTATCCTGCTGAAAGAGCATTTTTCTGGCCGGAGCCAGAGCGCGCTGGTAACCGCCATGAACAGCCGCCTGCAACATGACCTGCCAGATGCCCTGTACTCCTGGACGCAGCCGGTGCAGATGCGCATGGATGATCTGCTCTCTGGCGTGCGCACACAGATTGCCGTTTCCATTTACGGCGAAGATCTGCACATGCTCTCCCAATTAAGCGGGCAGGTTGTCAAAGCCATGCAGGGCGTCCGGGGTGCTGCGGACGTTATGGCCGGGGATGATGGCAGCGTTCCGTTTGTGCAGATCCTTGTTAACCGGGAAAACGCCGCCCGCCTGAATGTGCGTGAGCAGGACATTCTGGACATGGTGGAAGCCATAGGCGGGCATATAGGCCGCCCGGTAACACAGGGCAGCGCCATGATTGCCACGCAGGTGCGGCTGGCCTCTGCCTCCACTGGTTCACTGGATGCGATAAAGGCATTACGGTTGCGGCGTGCTGACGGAAAAGGGGCTGTTCTGCTCTCACAGGTTGCGGATATCACGCAAAAGGACGGACCACCGCGCATCAGCCGTGACGCCATTCATCGCCGCATGGTGGTGGAAGCCAATGTGCGCGGGCGGGACCTAGCCTCCTTTGTTGCGGAGGCGCAGGCTACGGTCAAACGTGCTGTGCCCCTGCCGCGCGGTTACACCATTGAATGGAATGGCCAGTTCAGAAATCTGGAATCGGCCTCCAGACGGCTGGCGGTGGTGGTGCCCATTTCTCTGGCGCTGATCTTCATTCTTCTGGTGGCGGCCCTTGGTTCCGCCCGCTTGGCGGCGCTGGTGTTCTGCAACCTGCCCGTGGCTGCCTCTGGCGGTATTTTTGCGCTGGTGCTGCGGGGCCTGCCGTTCAGTATTTCCGCAGGCATTGGCTTTATTGCGCTGTTTGGCGTGGCGGTGCTGAATGGTGTGGTGCTGATCAGCACGGCGGAGGCCATTCGCCGCCGGGGTGTCGGCCCTGCCCGCGCGGCCCTGACCGCTGCGCATGAACGTTTCCGCCCGGTTATGGCCACCGCCCTTGTGGCGAGCCTTGGCTTTTTCCCCATGGCGTTTTCTGCCTCCGCCGGAGCGGAGGTGGAGCGTCCACTAGCCAGCGTGGTTATTGGCGGGTTGGTTTCCTCCACAATGCTGACCCTGCTGGTGCTGCCTCTGCTTTATGCCCGGTTTGGTCCTGCGGCAGAGAAAACGAGAGCGGAAGAAGGATATTCTGTCGATACTGTCTGACGTTGCTTCAAATACGTTTCCGGTTTTATGCAAAAGAGAAGTTCGTAAAACTGGGGCGGAGCATGGAAGCTTTTTTGTCGCGGTATCAGATAAGCTTCCACGTTGGCATAGGATAACCCGAAAGGCCGCCAAGACGACATGACAAGGCTGCGGAAAACCGATGTGAAGATACCGGTGAGACGACACATGCAGCCCGGAAGCAGGAAGGGGAATAAGCGGCCACCAGCTTTACGGAAAGGCGGAATATTCTATACTCCGTTGGCCCAGTTCCTCTTTCCATGCTGCACCGGATCAATGCCCCGCCCCCGCCTGAAAAAACTGTTTGCCGCAGCGTTGTGTCTGGTTATCAGTGCGCCGGGGGTGGCGCTGGCTTCTCTGGTTCCGGATGATACAGTCATCCTGCCGAAGATGGCGCCATACTTTACAACGGGACATCCGCTGAATGAAGCCGCCATCATGGTGTTTGCGCGGCAGCACCCGGAAAGCTGTCAGGCCATGCTCCGGCAGATTTCTGACCAGCTACCGCCTAATAACCAGATTTTTTTCTATACGTCCTTTGTTCAAAAACTGGTGCACCCGGCCAACGAAGATCTGCTTCTGTGCAAATTACGCGCCCTTACCTTTCTGGCCAGCAGACAAACTCAAGCAGGCACACCGGAGGCTGCACTCGCCAGTTATGACGCCATTCTGAAAACGACCATACCGGCAAAGTCTCTTGCAGGAGAACGGATTGTGCAGGCCACACGGCTGCGCAAGGCATCTCTCCTTACCCAGACTGGCCAGATGGAACAGGCGCAACGCCTCTTCAGCCAGTTGCTTGATGTGCCGTTTCCGCAAGACCCGGCGGAAAAGACCCTGTGGGTGGAAGCCTTTGAAGGCCAGATGCGCGTTTTTCTGGCACAGAACAACACGGCAGCAGGTAGCGCAGCGTGTGACCGCGTGATTGCCGCCCCGCACCCTGCCGAGGATGATACCGCGCAGGAACGTTATGCCATTGCGCTGTATTACAAAGCCGTTTTTCTGGCCAGACAGGTTGCCCTGCTGCATCGCGCCCATACCGATGCTCCGGCGGAACAGGCGGCAGGCACGCAGGCTTTGACCACGCTTGATACGCTACTGACCACCTTCCTGCACACGCAGGATCTGGCCATACAGCATACGCTTGCTTTTGCACTGGGCACAAAAGCCTCACTGCTTGTTCTGGAGAAAAAACCCGAACAAGCAGTGGCTGCTCTTGATACCCTCATCACCATTTTTGCCAGCAATCCGGACCCTGCTCTCCAGAACGCCGTGGCAGACGCATATGGCCGAAAAATTTCCCTCCTGAGAAATGCCGGGAAATATCAGGCTGCCATAAAGACTTTCTCCGTTTTTGATCGCACCATGGGGCAGAACACCCAGCCATTTGTGCAACAGACACGGCTGGCGGCGGTGGATGCTGCGGCGTGGTCTGAACATGCGCTAGGCCATACACAAAGGACGCTGGACCTACTCAATTATGGCTTGGACCTGATGGCCCACGGGGAAGCACCGGAGGATAGAGAAAAGCAGGTTTCCTTCGCGTATGAAAAAACGGAAAACCTGCGGGAACTTGGCCGAAACACCGAGGCTTTTTATCAGAAGATCGACCTTCTGCGCACCTTTTACAACCGCTTTCCCACCCGCATCAATGTCACGCTTCTCTGGACGCTGAAGGATATTTACGAGACCGCATCTGGCACCGATAACTGTAACATGGCCCAAGCCCTGTTTGATGATCTTCTGGCACAAGGCGAACAGGATACCGCGCCAACGCGCCATACGCTTTTTCTGCAAATGCTCTATGCCAGAGCGTTACTTTCCTATTTTTGCAACAGAAAAGCGGATGCCTTTCAGCAGTTTGGCAGCTTTATAACCACGTTCAGGGCGCAGCCTGACCAGTTCAGCCAGATTTTGCCCTATCTTGCCCTGCACAGGCAGGGCGTTATTCTGGCACACCAGAACAGGAACGATGCCGCCATGGCCGTTTATGATCAGGCTCTGGCTGACCCCGCCTTGCTGGGAACCCCAGAGCTTAGAGTGGCGGCAAACAAAATTCTGCTTGCAAAATCCTTTTTGTATTCAAAAGAAAAGCAATGGGAAAAGGTCATACCGCCTCTTGATCTGCTGATGGAGCGGGAGGCACAGAAGCCTTTTGCGCGCTCCGATTATCTTCTGGCCGCCAGCAACAAGATGGATGCGCTCAACCATCTGCACAGGCCGCAGGACTCTGTCGCGCTTGGGCAGGAGGTTCTGCGCCAAATGCAGCCCGTACGGTTCTCTCCAGACCTCCGCTATCTTGCCTCGGTTCTGGACAATATGGCCGATGCCCAGCAGGCATTGAAACAGCCGGAGCAGGCTCTGGCGACATATGACATACTGGTAACGCGCTTCTGGTCCATGCGTGACAGCCCGGTGCCCCGCACCATGGCGCGGGTGCTCTACCGCAAAGCCCGGTTGTTACAAACGCTGGGCAAACCTGCCGCGGCAAGCGCCACATTGGACAGGCTGATACAGACGTTTCAGTATAGCCCGCAGCCACAGATACAGGCTTGGGTCATCAAGGCGTGGGATGAAACCCACCCTCACCCTTTTCTGCCCTGATGCCGCCTTGCCTGCTGGCACACAGGGCACAATATGCCCGGACCGTACGGAGACCATCGCCATGCGTATTCTGATTGTGGAAGACGAACCCCATCTGGGCGCTGCCGTGCAGGAGCGCGTGCGGCAGGCAGGCCATACGGTGGACTGGTTTACCACACTGGATGACGCACGCGCCGCCCTTGCCGCCGTACGGTATGACTGCCTGCTGCTGGATCTGGGCCTGCCAGACGGCAGCGGCCGCACCCTGCTGCGCGAAATCCGCAACACGCCCTCCCCCATGGCCATTCTGATCACCACGGCCGAAGACCAGATCAGTGAGCGGATTGCCGGGCTTTCAGAAGGGGCGGATGATTATCTGGCCAAACCGTATGATCTGGAAGAACTGGTGGCGCGCATTGCCGCCGTGGCGCGGCGATACCGGCCATTGGTGGATAACCGGCTGGCAGTGGGAGACATTGAGATTGATCTGGACCGCAAACGCTTGACCCGCTCTGGCCAGACCATAGATCTGACCGCACGGGAATGGGCCCTGCTGGAACTGCTGGCCCGCAGGCCGGGGGCCATCTGCTCCCGCGAGCGGATAGAAGATGCGCTGTACAGTCTGGAAGAAGAAGTGGGCAGCAACACCATCGAAGTATTTGTCAGCCGGGTGCGCAAAAAACTGGGGGCGGACCTGATCCGCACCGTGCGCGGACGCGGCTACTGCCTTGAACCATCACAAACAGCATGACGCACGCCATGCCCCCTTCCTCTGCCGCCACCACGCCAGCCTCCGTGCGCCAGTGGCGGCTTTCAACCCGGCTGGTGCGTGGCGTTATTGGTGTGGTGATTGGCTGCCTTGCCATTGTTGTGCTTCTGACCGGGGCTTTTACAAAATTCGAGATTACCGAGCGGCTGGATGACTCCCTTCAGGAAGTGGCGGAACGATTGCAGTTTGCCGTTCTGGTGCTCAACCAGCAGGGCAGCGGGCATGATGTCGCCCATCTTTCCAACATCATGCCGACTTCTCTGGCGTATCAGATTACGGATGCGCAGGGCCATGTGCTGCTGCGCTCCTCCAACGCGCCGGAGAGCGGATTTGTCACGCCGCCGCAGGCCGGTTTTTTCATGCAGCATCGGTTTAGGGTCTATGTCACCCCGGCAGCCCAGCCTGACCGCTTCATTATGGTGGGGGAGCCCCGCGTGCACCGGGCACAGGCCACGCACCACGCCATTCTGATTGCGGTTCTGCCCATTCTGGGCGCCATACCGTGCATCTGGCTGCTGGTGGTGTGGATTGTGCGCCGCAGCCTGCGCCCGCTGGTGCGGCTACAGGGTGAAATTCAGGAACGAGGCGGCGGCAACCTCAACCCCGTGCCGCAACTGGATCTGCCGGTGGAGCTTTCCACCATTCAGGCCGCCGTCAACCTTCTGCTGGAACGGCTGCACAAGGCACTGGCCGCCGAGCGCGCCTTTGCCGGCAACGCCGCGCATGAACTGCGCAACCCCATAGCCGCCCTGCTGGCGCAGGCACAGATGCTCCGTGGTCAGTTGGCGCGACAGGCGAGCACCGTCCCGCTTCCCCTGCCTGCGAACACAATGGGACAAATCGCGCCTGCCACCTTGCCCGCTGACGCACTCTCTCCTGCAGGCACTGGCACTGGCACTGGCACTGGCACTGGCACTGGCACTGGCACTGGCACTGGCACTGGCACTGGCACTGGCACTGGCACTGGCACTGGCGTGATGCCGCAAACTGCGTTGTCTGCAAGCGAAAAAGCAGAGCAAACCGCCGTGGAGGACGCAACATACCGGCTGGACGCCATGATCAGCCAGATTCAGCGCCTGAGCCGCATTGTGGAAAAACTGCTGCAACTCTCCCGCGCGGTGGCTGGAACGGGGTTTCGGCGGGACAAGTTTGATCTGCTGCCCGTGTTGCACGTGATGGCGGATGAACTGGACCGCCCCCAGAACAGCGATAACCCGCGCCTGATGCTGGAAACCGGCTGCTGCACCCATCTGAGCGTGCGGGGGGACATGGATGCTACCGGAATCCTGCTGCGCAACGTGCTGGAGAACGCCTTGCGCCATAGTCCGCCGGATTCCCCCGTGCGCGTCAGTCTCGCTTTGGCGGACTCACCTATGGGAAAAGACATTATCTCTCGCACGCAGGCTGAGGGCGCGACGGGTTCCGGCTTGGCGGCATTACGGCAGCAGCCGGAGATGGCAGACGCTGTTATCCTGACTGTAGAGAATGCCTCGCCCGCTTTGCCGGACGCGACACTCAGCAAACTGACAGACCCGTTTGTGCGGGGCGGCTCTCAGGCCGAAGGCAGCGGGCTTGGGCTGGCCATTGCCCGCACCATCGCCAGACATATGAACGTGCCGATGCAGCTTGCCTCCCCCATACCGGGGCAGAAAGACGGCTTTATGGTGCAACTGATTTTCCCGCAGGATGCGGCGTAGATCAGTTCCACACAGCTTTCCTTCATCAGAACGGCAGCAGCGACAGAAAGGCGGCGGAGACGTCGCCTGAAAAGGCGTCACGCTGCTGACAGAACGCTCTTGCAGCGCATGGCGGCATTCCTGTGTGAGTGGGAATACTGTCTCGTGGTCAGAAAGCTGCCTGCGCAGCCCATGCCCCATGCCCCATGACCGAGAACCAAGAACCAAGAACCAAGAACCAAGAACCAAGAACCAAGAACCATGTGCCGTGTGCCGTGTGCCGTGTGCCGTGTGCCGTGGCAACTGGCAACTGGCAACTGGCAACTGGCAACTGGCAACTGGCAACTGGCAACTGGCAACTGAAAACTGAAAACTGAAAACTGAAAACTGAAAACTGAAAACTGAAAACTGAAAACTGAAAACTGAAAACTGAAAACTTTTGACTGGAAAAAGGGAGATGTGAAGCCTTGATGAGGAAACATCAGAGCCCCCTTCCGACGGCAGGCGCAAAACGGCGCGGACCTGCCTGAAGGAGGGCTCACTTCACCCTTTTCGTCCGTTATCTGGCGCTGTTATTGGGCCTCGGGTGCTGGCGGCGTAATGCGCACCAGAATGTAGGGACGTTCCTGCATGTCCTTGCCATTATGGAAGGCAGGCAGGCGGGCCCATTGGCCCACCGTCAGCAGGATGGAATTGCCATCAAACGCCATGCTGTCTGGCGCGATCAGACGGGCGTCCTGCGCCACGAGAGAAAGCGTGCCATCTGGCGCGCGGCGGACAATGGCGTGGCGTTCAATGTCTGTCATATACAGGCTGCCATCCGGGGCGGTGGCCATGCCATCCATGATGCCCACTTCACCTTCATCCTTGACCGCGCCTTCAAGCGTGGCGTCCGAGGCCGCGCTGTCCGCCAGCACAGCGGTAGGAGCACTATAGAGGCGGCGGGAGGACAGCGGAGACCAGTAGAGGCGTGTGGAATCCGTGCTCAGGGCCACGCCATCCACCCCGCCCTGCGGCACAGTGGGGTGGTCTGCATCAAAACGGCCAAGACGCCCATCGGCCTCCATCACAAAACCGGGCACGGGGCTGACGGAAACCGTATCAGCCAGAATACGCCGCGCCTGCCCGCTGGCCAGATCAACCACAATCAGGGCCGGGTGAGTGGTCTGCGAGGTATCACTGATAAACGCCGTACCTGCGCTGCCGTGGGTGAGGTCAATCCGCACATCATTCACGTGGCTGTCTGCCCGCACGGCGGGCGCGGTCAGCGCATAACGGCGCACAATGGTGTTGGTGGTGGGGTCAATATGCAGCAGGGCGGGTTTTGCCTTGGCCTTGCTGCCTGCGCGCACGCCTTCATCCAGCAGCCAGAGCTGGCCGTTGCCATCCACCGTCATGCCTAGCGGGGAAATGAGCTTGCCTTGCGCCTTCGCGCCGGGGAACGGTGCAAGCTGGCCCGGTCTCCATGTGGCCAGAACCGGGCCTTTATGCCGCTGCGCGCTGGTGGGGAAGGACAGCACAATCCGCCCATCTGGCAGGCGTGCAATGCCGGACGCCTGTTCATCCGCAAACCGGTCTGCCACGATCAGGTTGCCGGTGGTGTTCCAGCCATGCACCGTGGTGTCTTCCGCCAGCGCCGTGCCAGATACAGCACCCAACGCCACCGCCCCCAGAAGCGCACTGCACAGCCGCCACGCGGAACGGGACCGCACCCGTTTACGAGCAAGAGCATGGTTTGCGGAATGTGGGGGAAGCAACATCATATCTGGCGTTCTTTCTTGATGAAGGCGACGTGGCCTCTCAGCGGTGCAAGGCTGGCGGGAACAATGGAGGACTGAAAAGACTCAGGCGATGCCCAGGACGGGACATCTGGGTGGAAAAGATCGCCCTTTTTAGCACAACGTAACCAAACTGATCTGACGGTCTTGCTGAACTGGGTTGCTGGCAGTGCGGCGCGCCAAACGTCCGTACCTTTTCTGCCTCGCACGCTTTTCGGCCCGTTTGGAGCGGGTTTCTCCACGCTCCCCACTGCAACGAAGTTTCAGGCCATCTTCCGCACTGCGGGCAAGCAACACCTGCCACGCCCGTGCGGAAAGAGGAGCGCCGGTTCAGCCCATTTTGGCCTCGCCGGACACTTTGCCTCAGGCGCTGATGCGTTCCAGACCACCCATATAAGGACGCAGCACCTCTGGCACGGTGATGGAGCCATCCTCGTTCTGGCCGTTTTCCATAACCGCAATCAGTGTGCGGCCCACGGCCAGACCGGAACCGTTGAGCGTGTGCACAAACACCGGAGCTTCACCCTGCTGCGGACGGAAGCGGGCGTTCATACGGCGGGCCTGAAAATCCCGCGTGTTGGAGCAGGAGGAGATTTCACGCCACGCGCCCTGCCCCGGCAGCCACGCTTCAAGATCAAACGTCTTGGCTGCCCCAAAGCCGGTGTCTCCCGCGCACAGCAGCACACGGCGGTAGGGAATACCCAGCTTTTCCAGAACGGTTTCGGCACAGCGCGTCATGCGTTCGTGCTCGGCGTCACTGTCTTCCGGGGTGGTGACGGACACCATTTCCACTTTTTCAAACTGGTGCTGGCGCAGCATGCCGCGCACATCGCGCCCGGCAGACCCGGCCTCGCTACGGAAACACTGGCTCAGCGCCGTCATGCGCAGGGGGAGCGTCTTGCCGTCCAGAATATCTCCGCTCACGGAGGCCGTCAGCGGCACTTCCGCTGTGGGGATCAGCCAGCGGCCATCTTCCGTGCGGAAGGACTGATCGGCAAATTTGGGCAGTTTGTCCGTGCCATACATGGCGGCATCATTCACCAGCACGGGCACCTGTGTTTCCGTGTAGCCGTGATGGTCCACATGCAGGTCCAGCATGAACTGGCCGAGTGCACGGGCCAGCCGCGCCAACGCGCCACGCAGCACCACAAAGCGCGCGCCAGAGAGCTTGCCAGCAGTGGCAAAATCCATCTGCCCCAGCGCTTCACCCAGTTCAAAATGCTGGCGGGCGGTGAAGGCGAAGTCCGGCTGTGTGCCCCACACATGCTGCACCACGTTTGCGCTCTCATCCGGGCCATCGGGCACGGTGGGGTCAAGCCGGTTGGGCAGCGTCGCCAGAAGGGTCGCGGTCTGGCCTTCCAGATCGGTTACGCGGCGTTCCAGCTCTTCCATGCTCTCACGCAGGGTGGTGCCTTCCGCCTCAAGCGCGGCGCTATCTCCACCCGTGCGTTTGAGGGTGCCGATCTCACGCGCCAGCGCCTTGCGGCGGGCCTGCTTTTCCTGCAACGCGGTCTGGGCCTGCCGCCGTTCCTCATCCCACGAGAGCAGTTTCTGCGCTACGGGTTCCAGCCCACGGCGGGCCAGGTCGGCATCAAAAGCGGCAGGGTCTGCGCGCAGGGCGCGGATATCATGCATGGGTCAGAAAGCCCCTTGGTGAGTTGGTTGCGTCTTGCTTCAGTCCTGCTCCGGCTGTGAAGCATCCAGCGGGCGTTTGGGCTCCACAAGCCAAGCAGACAGAATGGAAATCTCGTAAAGGAGAACGAGCGGCACGGCCAGCCCTACCATCGTGATGACATCGGGCGGCATGATAATGGCGGCAATGACAAACGCCCCCACAATGGCGTACCGGCGGAAGCGCCGCAGCATGTCAGCCGAAACAATGCCCGCCCGAGCCAGCAGCGTAAGCACCACCGGCAGTTCAAACGCCACGCCAAACGCCATGATGAGCTTCATGACGAGTGAGAGATATTCAGACACCTTGGCCTGAAGTTCGATCTGCACCCCACCGCTGCTGCCCGGTGTCTGAAAAGACAGGAAAAACCGCCACGCCAATGGGAAAATAAAGTAATAGGCCAACGCGGCCCCAAGGAAGAACAACACCGGTGTGGCCACCAGAAACGGTGCAAAAGCGCGTTTTTCCGAGCGATAAAGGCCGGGGGCAATAAAGATCCATGCCTGAATGGCAATAACCGGAAAGGACAGAAACGCCGCCCCGAAGAACGCCACCCGGATGTAGGTAAAGAAGGCCTCATACAGGGCGGTGTAGATCAGATGCGGCTGCTCGCCCTGCTGGCGCATGATCTCACCCAGAGGGCGGGCCAGAAACAGGTAGATATCGCCCGCATAATGGTAGCACAGGGCAAAGCACACCAGAAACGCAGCCCCGGACCACAGCAGCCTGCGGCGTAGTTCAAGAAGATGGTCAATCAGCGGCATGGGCTGATCGTGAATCGGATCGTCGTGCAGGGTCTCGTTCTCCGTCATGACTGACTATCCGGCTGGGCGCTTGGGCTGGCGTCCGCTCCATGTGCGGTGGGGGTGGCGTGCATGGCGGCGTGGGCTTCTGGCGGCATGTAAGCGGGTTTTTCCTCCACTTCGGTAGAAGTGGCCATAGGGGCAGAACCGCTTGCGGCCTGCGCAACGGCGGCATCTGAACCCGTATGATCCCCTGCCGCGGGGCCACCCGGGCCGGGCGCTACGCTGCGGCCACCATGCAGCACACGCACGGGCGGCAGAATGGCGGGCGGAAACAGTCGCTCCCGCTCCCGCACAATGCGGCGCACAATACCGGGTGGCAGCTCTGGCGGCGCATCTTCCAGCTCTTCCAGCACGGAAGGGCTATCATAGTCGTAAAGCGTACTCTGGCCACCGGGCACGGGCGGCAGGCTGGGCAGCCCGACGCTGCGTTCCTCCAGCATGGCGGAAGAGCCCGCAGGAGCTCCCGATGTGTGCGCAGGCGCTGCATCCAGCGCGCGCGGGCCAGCCGGTGCACGCATCACTGGCCCATCAAGCGGGGAGGATTCAAATGTGCGTTTCAGCGAGCCATCGGAATCAATGGCCTTCATGATCCGCCCGCGCACGTTCAGGTTGCGCAGGTCCCGCATGTGCTCCCGCACCTCGCCCAGATCGGCCTCGCGCACCATTTCATCAACATGGGACTGAAATTCTCCCGCCAGATTACGGGCTTTCTTGACCGCCTTCGCCAGCCCGCGAATAGCCACCGGCAGATCCTTCGGGCCGATCACCACAAGAGCAACCGCACCGATCAGGGCAATCTCGGACCAGGCAAAATCAAACATCGGCAGGACCACTCAGCAGCATAACGCCGGAAGAAGGGAGTTTCTTCCCACAGGCAGGGCTCTTGTTTTCACACATGCAACAGCCCACCCCACCCTGCCGGGTGCTGGTGGGTCTGACACACAGATGCCGTTGGTCTATCACGACCGCTCCGGCGGGAAAACCGTTCCCTCCGCAGGCGTATCCTGCACACTCCCCTCCTGCCCGGCATCGGCGGGACCACTGGCGCCACCATCGGGGGCCTCACGCGGGCTATCCGGCTCTTCAAAGGCGGAGAACGCATCGTCCTCCACCGTGTTTTCGTCGGCCGCGCTCAGGTCCGGGTCTATCTCCACAGGGTCTCCCGCCTGCGGCGCGGAGGTATCGGACTGATCGGTAGAAACGTCATCCTCATCGCGCGCTTGCGGATGGTCGGCGCCTTCTGCGTCCGGCTCGCCCATGGCTGCTTCCGTTGCCTCTGTTCCGACGGCGGCACCTGTTGCACCGGAGGGCTCGGGGGATTCCGGTGAGACCGTCGCCGCTGCGAAGTCTGGACCACCTGTATCTGAAGTCTGTCCCTCCGCCTCGGGCGCATCCTCCTGCTGGTCGCCTGAGGGTGTCCCATCCTGCTGAGCGGCCGCCTGAGCGTCTTCCTCCCTGTCCGGAGCGGAGGCGGGCGCATCAGCGGACGGCAGGCGCGGGTCTGCTTCCAGATTGGGCACATCCACCAGCAATTCTTCACGCCGGGGAAGGTCCGAAAGGGCACGCAGACCAAAATGACGCAGGAAATCGGGCGTGGTGCCCCACAGCACCGGGCGGCCCGGCACTTCCTTACGGCCACGCGGCGCGATCAATGAGGCCTCGATCAGCGTATCCAGCACGTTCTGCCCAAGGCTGACACCACGAATTTCTTCAATTTCTACACGGGTGCAGGGCTGATGATAGGCGATGATGGCCAGTGTCTCCATCACCGCACGCGGCAGGCGGCGCGGGCGTTCCAGCACACGGGTAAGCGCCGGGGCCAGATCTGGCGCGGTGCGGAACTGCCAGCCCCCCGCCACTTCAACGGGTGCAACGCCCCGGCCTTCATACCGGGCCACAAGGGCAGCCAGCACGGCGTTCACAAACGCAGCCAGATTGTCCACCCCATCAGGAATAAGCTGCCGGGCTTCCAGCAACTCCGCCACCCGACGGGTGCTGACTGGCTCGGTTCCGGCAAAGATCAGCGCCTCCGCCAGCCTTACGGCATCGTCCGGCACCGTGACGGATGGCTCCAGCATCGGGTCGGGTAATTTTTCTGCTTCTGCTTCTGCTTCTGCTTCTGCTTCTGCTTCTGCTTCTGCTTCTGCTTCTGCTTCTGCTTCTGCTTCTGCTTCTGCTTCTGCTTCTGCTTCTGCTTCTGCTTCTGCTTCTGCTTCTGCTTCTGCTTCTGCTTCTGCTTCTGCTTCTAAAGCCGTGCTGGTTTGGGTTGGGGCGTCAAGCGAAGATGAGGTAGGGGCCACTCTTTTTTCGGCGTCCCCTTCTGCCGGTTGCGCAGGGTCTTTCAATGCCGCGTGGGTGGACGCGGCCTGCGTGTTATCCGCCATATCGGGCTGATCCGGGGTGGATGGGGTGTTCTGCTGCGGGGGCTGCGGCATAGGGGGAACATCCGGGTTGGTGGTGGTCATGTGTTGTGTCTCCCCCGCTTGCCTTTACGCCGCTTTGACAGCTGCTGGTCTGATGCTGCCTGCACTGCTGCATCGGTGCCCTGCTCTCCCTCCGCCAGACTATCCTCGGCGGCTGCGTCTGGAGCGGGAGGTGTTTCCTCATCCTCCACAGGGTCAATTGGTCCTTCATGGGGGCGAAGCAGGATCTGGCCGAAAGTTTCGTCCTGACGCAGTTCAAGCCTGCCACTTTTGGCCAGTTCCAGCCCCGCAATCAGCGTGCCTGCCATGGCGGCGCGGCGCTGGCGGATGGCATCCTCCCCCACAGCGGCCTCTGGCAGGGCGTCTGGCAGGAAGGCGTCAAGACTGTTCCAGCCCGGCGGCGTTTCTCCCAACAGGCGGGTCAGGCGGGAAAGCGCATCCTGCACAGTCCAGAACCGGATGGTGCGCGGGGCATAGATGCGCTTGCGGGCCGTGCGGCGCATGGCGGCCATATAGGCCCGCATAAGCTGCGGCATATCCAGCGCCAGACCGGAGCGATCAATTTCTATCAGGGTTTCACTCTCGCCGCGCGCCCAGACATCGCGCCCCAGCCGGGGGCGGGCATCCAGCCAGCGGGCCAGTTCCCCCATGCAGGCCAGTTCAATCAGCCGTTCTTGCAACAGTTCGGCGGCTTCCTCGCCCTCCATGGCCAGATCATCTTCGGCGGGCAGCAACAGGCGGGATTTCAGCCACGCCAGCCAAGCGGCCATCACCAGCCAATCCGCCGCCAGTTCCAGCCGCACCTTGCGGGCGGATTCCACCACGGCCAGATACTGTTCCACCAGTTGCAGAATGGAAATGCGGCTTAAATCAACCTTTTGCGCCCGTGCCAGATCCAGCAGCAGATCCAGCGGGCCTTCAAACCCATCCAGATGCAGCACGGGTACGCGGGGCACGGCCTCTTCCGTGCTTGCACTGGCAGCGCCGGGCTGCTCCGCTCCCGCTTCAGGAGACGCTGTTTCCTGAGGGGCCGGAGAAGCGCCAGTTGCCAGCGTCTCGTCCGGGGCCGGGGCATCAGGGTGAAGTGCAGGCCGCTGATCGGCGTCCATCTGTCAGGTCTTGCCTTATCTGTGGCTTACAAACATGGGGTAAGGTGCTCTTTACTCAGGCGGCCTGTTTGGCTGGCCATCCGAACTGGGCCCGCAGCAACCGCATCACGCACGGGCTGACACCCCCAGAACCGAAACGCCCAGACCAATACCGGCTGAAAAAAGCGTTGCCCCCGGAAGCGAGCATCCGGGACGGCATAGCCCGCTTTTGTGACAGCACCGCATGGTCTTTCATGCAAGCACCCCGGCTTTTACGCCGGGAAGAGCCGAGCGCCCCGTAAGAAGCTTGGCCTTTAGCACATGCGGACCGGTTGCCGCGCAGCGGTTACTGGTGCACCTGCGCACAGGCCAGCCCACGTTCCCGCACCGCGTTGCAGAAGGTCCGTGTCTCCGCAGTGGAGGCAAAGCCCGCCACCCGCAGACGATAGAACACTGCGTTATCACGCTGCACTTTTTCCACCATGGGCGTGCGGTCTGCAAACAGAGTGGGATACCGCGTTTTCAGGCGGCTCCATTCCTGCTGTGCCTGCGCTTCAGACTGCAACGCCGCAAGCTGCACGCGATATTTGCCACCGGAAGAGGCCGGGAGCGGCGCAGCGGCGGGAGCCTGTTCCACCTTGCGGGCGGCTGGCGGTGCTGCGGAATCGGAAGCCGCTTTGCGGGCCGGAGTTGCAGGCGCTGCCGGAGTAGTCTGCGGCTGGGCAGCCTTGCCAGTAGCCGCGCCGGAGGCTGCTGCGGCATCACCGGCAGCGGATTCATCCGTTGTGCCGTTGGAAGAATCGGGCAGGCTGGTGGGCTGCTGATCTTCCGCTGTTGGCTGCGCACCGGTAGCCCCGCCTGCCTGAGGCTGATCTGTGCCCTGGGCACCAGCATCAGCCCCTTTGGGTCCCGCTTCCTTGATGTCCGGATCATCCCCCGGGGCATCTGCCGCTTTTTTCGCGTTGTCTGCGGCCTCCGTGCTGGCGGCCTGCTGCCCGTATTGCTGGGCCAGCGCGGTGGGGTTGGGTTTTTCAGGCGCGGGCACCGGATGAGCCTGCCCGTCATCCGGCGTATCGGGCATGGCCACGCCATCAAGCTGCATGCCACCCGGATCAACCGGCTTGGTGCGCATGGCAACAGGCGGTGGCCCCATGACGGGAATACCGCTCTGGTGGTGGCCCAGCAGCGCCCAGCCGCCAATACCCAGCACCAGCAGCCCCCCAAGGCCCGCAGCGCCATAGACCAGCTTGCGGGTTCCGGCATCACTGCTCAGAAACTGGGTGAGAACACTGGACGCAACACCCCCCTTGCCTGCTGGCCCTGTGGGCCGACGGGGAGGCAGGGTGTCATCATAATCCGTGCTCATGCGCTCACGCGCGCGGCTGATCCGGTTATCTGACGAAAAATCCTTGTTATCGTCACTCATCAGCGCATTTCCTCTACGGGTTCCACGCCCATTACAGCCAGACCAGACCGGATAACCGTGGCGGTGGCGGCAACAAGCGCCAGCCGCGCACGGGTTGCCTCTGGCGCATCCGGCTGAAGGAAGCGCAGGGATGCATCATCCCGGCCACGGTTCCACAGGGCATGGAAGTCACTCGCTACGTCTGCCAGATAGAAGGCCACGCGATGGGCCTCCCGCGCAAGGGCTGCGGACTCAATCAGGCGCGGCCATTCCGCCAGACGGCGCAGCAGCGCCATTTCCGCATCGGCTTCCAGCGTGGTCAGGGACACCTGTGCCAGTGCCTCTGCCGTTACGGGGCCGTAGCTGCCATCTTCCTGCGCCATGCGCAGAACGGAGCGGCAGCGGGCGTGAGCATACTGCACATAAAAGATCGGGTTATCCCGCTGCTGCGCCACCACCAGATCAAGATCAAACTCCATCTGGGCATCGCTCTTGCGGGTGAGCATGGTGAAGCGCACGGCATCCTTGCCCACTTCATCAATCAGGTCCCGCAGGGTGACAAAGGTGCCTGCGCGTTTGGACATTTTAACCGGCTGACCATCCCGCAGGATGTGCACAATCTGGCACAGCACCACTTCCAGCGGCACGGTATCATCCGTAACGGCACGCACGGCGGCTTTCATGCGTTTGACGTACCCACCATGGTCCGCGCCCCACACGTCAATCAGCACCTGCGCGCCACGGGCCACCTTATCCGCATGGCAACCGATATCATTGGCGAAGTAGGTGTTTGTGCCGTCAGACTTCTTCAGCGGGCGGTCAACATCATCCCCGAACTGGGTGGAGCGGAACAGAAGCTGTTCACGTTCTTCCCAGTCATCCGGCAGCTTGCCTTTGGGCGGTTCCAGCACGCCTTCATACAGCAGGCCTTCCTTGTCCAGCCGGGTGATGGCGGCATCCACCACACCATCGCGCAGCACCTGAGCTTCAGACGTGAAGACATCATGATGCACGCCAAGGGCGGCCAGATCTTCCTTGATGGCCGTCAGCATATGCGCCACGGCAAAGCCGCGTACGGTTTCAAGCCATGTTTTTTCAGGGGCCGGGCGTGCGCCGTCTTCGGCCAGTTTGTCCCCATATTCGGCCACCAGTTCAGCGGCTACGGGAATAAGGTATTCACCCTTATATTGCAGCCCGCCGGGTGTGAGGTCTGAAAACGCATCTTCCGTCAGGGTGGTGCCCAGCGCCTGCAAATAACGCCAGTAGGTGGCCCAGGCCAGCGCCTTTACCTGTGCGCCGGCATCATTGATGTAGAATTCCTTGGTGACATCAAACCCGGCCTTGGCCAGCAGGTTGGCCAGCGCATCCCCCACCACGGCACCACGGCAATGGCCCACATGCATGGGGCCGGTGGGGTTGGCGGACACATATTCCACATTCACCCGCACGCCTTTGCCAGATTGCGAATCGCCATACCGTTCACCCGCCTTGAGCACGGCAGGCAGAACGGAACGCAGCACATCCGGGGCCAGTGTGATGTTCACAAAGCCGGGGCCAGCAGCGGCCACCTTGGCCACGCCATCCACCTTTTGCAGGGCGGCAACCAGATCTGCCGCAATATCGGCCGGTTTGCGGCGGGCCGCCTTGGCCAGCAACAGGGCGGCGTTGGTCGCCATATCCCCATGCGCGGGGTCGCGCGTGGGGGTTACTTCAACACGGGCCAGTGTTTCTTCCGGCACGTCGGGCAGCAGCCCTCGCACGGCGGCCAGGACATGGTGACGATAAAGCTGGAACAAACACTCAGACATGCCGACAAAATTCCCACTACAAAAGCGATCGAGCCGCGTTTTCAGCCCGGTACTGACAGATCAGTCAACCGGCGATGTTCTTCCATGGCGTAGCGATCCGTCATGGAAGCCACGTAATCCGCCACTGTACGGCGTATGGTGGCGTCATTACCCGCCAATGCAGTTTCACGCCAGCGGTCTGGCAACAGCTTGGGCGACTCCACCAGAATGGTGAACAGTTCCGCCGTGACATGCCGGGCCTTGTACGTCATGCGGTTGACGCGCCAGTGCCGGTACAATTTGGCGAACAGGAACTTGCGGATCCCCTTGTTGGCCTCCGCCATGGCGGGGCTGAACGCCACCACCGGCGCGGATGCGGCGCGGATATCTTCCACACTGCGCGGCGCAAGGTCCTGAAGGTTCTTGCGGGTGCACACCAGCACATCCGTGGCCAGCGCATGAATCACACGGCGCACCATTTCATGCCGGATACGCTGGTTTTTCTGGGGCATATCTGCTGGCAGATCCGCCGCCAGCGCCTGAGCCTGCGCCAGCGCATTCCCCACCAGCGGCACGTCTTTCAGGTCTTCCAGCGTCAGCAGGCCGGATTTCACACCATCATCCAGATCATGCCCATGATAGGCGATATCATCCGCCAGCGCCGCCACCTGCGCCTCTGCCGAGGCATAGGTGTGCAAGTCCAGCGGCCACTGGGCATCAAACTCACGCAGCCACGGCGCGGGCTTTTTGACCGGCCCATTATGTTTGGCCAGACCTTCCAGTGTTTCCCATGTCAGGTTCAGGCCATCAAAGGCCAGATAGCGGCGTTCCAGCAGCGTCACCTGCCGGAGCGCCTGCGTGTTGTGGTCAAACCCCTCCCACGGCTGCATCTGGGCGGCCAGCGCATCCTCCCCCGCATGGCCGAAGGGCGTGTGGCCCAGATCATGCGCCAGAGCCACGGCTTCTGTCAGGTCTTCATCCAGTTGCAGAAAGCGGGCCATGGAGCGCGCGACCTGCGCCACTTCCAGCGAATGGGTCAGACGGGTGCGGAAAAAATCACCCTCATGGTTGATGAACACCTGCGTTTTATATTGCAGGCGGCGGAAGCCTGAGGAATGCACAACGCGGTCCCTGTCCCGCTGCCAGGGGGAACGGGTGGGAGATTCATCCTCCGCATGCAGGCGGCGGCCACGGCCTTCGCCCGGCTGCACTGCATAAGGGGCAAGAAACAGATGGGCTGCGGCCTGTGCTGGCATGGGTGTGTAATCCTGCTCCGTCACGGTGTTCCGGGGCGGGCGTAGGCTGCCCCGCTGGTGCGGCAAAACTGCGTTTCAGGCAGGTTCCACCACATAAGATGCGCCGCACCCTAAGCCATTACTTGAAAATTGACCATCTCTGCCCCCAT
Source organism: Acetobacter senegalensis (assembly GCF_001499615.1). Classification (NCBI taxonomy): domain Bacteria; kingdom Pseudomonadati; phylum Pseudomonadota; class Alphaproteobacteria; order Acetobacterales; family Acetobacteraceae; genus Acetobacter; species Acetobacter senegalensis. Next base: position 1,013,694 of record NZ_LN606600.1, read on the forward strand.
GCCCCTTCAAACTGCCCTCCCCCCGCGCTATCTAGTGGAGTATGACCCAGCCCCAGCCCTTTACCGTGTCTGAGGCCGCCGCCACGCGGATTGCCTCGGTTATTGCCAAACGCAAGGCCACTGCCACCCCGGAGGGCGCACCCCCGCCAGCCGCGCTGCGCGTGGCGGTGGAAGCCGGAGGCTGCAATGGCTTCCAGTATCAGTTCACGCTGATCGGGCCAGAGGCGATTGCCCCGGATGATACGCACATTGAAAAAGGTGGTGCGCTGGTGGTGGTGGACCCCGCCAGCCTTGATCTGCTGACCGGGGCGGAACTGGATTTTACGGACAAGCTGATGGGGGCGCATTTTGCGGTGAACAACCCCAATGCCGCGTCCTCCTGCGGGTGTGGCACGAGCTTTTCCGTCGCATGAAAATAGCGACCTGGAACGTTAATTCCGTTCGCCAGCGCCAGCACCTGATTCTGGACTGGCTGGAGCGCGAACAGCCTGACGTGCTGATGATGCAGGAAATCAAGTGCGAGACCGCGCAGTTTCCTGCCGAAGCCTTTCAGAAAGCCGGGTATGATTGTGCCGTTGTGGGCCAGAAATCCTATAACGGGGTGGCTACGCTGGTTAAAAGCGGGATGGAGATCACCACAGATCATCTGCCGGGGTTTGACCATCCAGTGGCCCGTTATGTGGAAGTGCGCACGCAAGGGCTGACACTGGGCAATTTGTATCTGCCCAACGGCAATTCCGGCGGGGAGGATGGTTACGCAACAAAACTGGCGTTTTTTGATGCCCTGACAGCCCGCGCCCGTGCATTTTTGCAAACGGATACGGATTTCATTCTGGCTGGCGACTACAATGTCTGCCCGACACCGGAAGACTGCGCCCCCGGTGCCCTCGGCCCCGATGACGCACTGGTGCGCCCGCAAAGCCGCGCGGCCTACCGCCGCCTGTTGTGGCTGGGCCTGACAGACGGCCTGCGTGCGCTGCATCCCTCTGGCCCGGCCTATACGTTCTGGGATTATCAGGCCGGAGCCTGGGGCCGGGATTGCGGGCTGCGGATTGACCACGCCCTGCTCTCCCCCCGTGTGGCGGAACGGCTTGAAACCGCCTGGCCGGACCGGGATGAACGGGCGATGGAACGCCCGTCCGACCATGTGCCACTGATTGTTACCTTGCGGGACAAGGCTCAGGCTACGGCCTGAGTCCCTGCTTCCTGCGGGGTGGCGGGACCGCCAATATCGCGCAGGCGTTCACCGCGCATCAGGTTATCTTCAATATCTTCCAGTGATGTGCCTTTGGTTTCCGGCACAAACAGCAGCGCCACCACCAGAAACAGCATGTTGAACCCGGCCAGCATCCAGAACGTGACGGAATCTCCCAGCACGGTCATGCAGGACAGGAAGACGGTGCTGATCAGCCAGTTGGTTATCCAGTTGACAAAAGTGGAGCACCCAATGGCGAGGCTACGCCCCTTCAGCGGCTGAATTTCCGAGCACAGGGTCCATGGCAGGGGCCCTTCCCCCAAGGCGTAGCCCAGAATAAACGCGACCAGCGTGCCAATGATCAGCACAGCGCCCAACATGCCTTCCACATGCAGTTGCAGCACAAACCCGAACAGAACCAGGCTGAGGCTGGCAATAATGCAGCTTGTTACCAGCAGCGGACGACGCCCCCAGCGGTCAATCAGAAACAGGGCGGCAACGGTGGCCGCCAGATTGGCCACGCCCAGCAATGTTGTGGCCCAGATGGCGGCTGCGCTGCCAAAATGGGCGCGTTCCAGCACTTTGGGCGCGTAATACAGCAGCACGTTAATGCCCGTAAGCTGTTGCAACGCCTGAAGGGAAAGCCCCAGAAAGAAGCTGCGGCGGAAGGGGGCGCTGGTTTTGAACAGTTCAAACCCGCTCACGTTTTCCTTGTTCACCTGCTGGCGGATACGCGTAAGTTCACGCTTGGCTTTCTCGCTACTGTCGCGCAGCATGTGCAGCACGCGGGAAGCCTCCTTGTGCCGCCCCTGTGTGACAAGCCAACGCGGAGAATAAGGCACCACCAGCGTGCTAAGCAGAAAGAATACGGCCGGGATGGCGGGAATGCCCAGCATCCAGCGCCAATGACCGCCGCCAGCCAGCAGACTGTCTGAAAAATAGGCCATCAGCATGCCGATGGTAATGGCCATCTGATACAGGGAAATCATACGCCCACGGTCTTTTTGGGCGGTAATTTCAGAAATATAGAGGGGTGCGGCAAAAGCAGCCAGCCCAACGCCCAGACCCAGCACCACACGGCCTGCCATCAGCACGGGCACGGAATGGGCAAAGCAGCACGCCGCCGTGCCTGCCAGAAACAGCACGGCCGCACAGGAAAGCGTGACACGCCGCCCCCACTCCCGCGCCAGAAAGGAGGCCAGCAGCGCACCAAAGGCTGCCCCCAGCATCAAGGTGGAGACAATCCATTCATCCGTAACGGTTGTGGTATGAAATTCCAGCCCAATAAAATGCAGGGCCCCGGCAATAACACCGGTATCCAACCCAAACATCAATCCGGCCAGCCCTGCGGCCAGAGCGAAGAGCGAGGCCTGCCCCAACCATGGACCGGCATTGTTACTGTTATTGTCTTCTGTTTTTTCTTCATTACTCCTGTTCAGTTCAGAACAGTTTGTTCCCTGCACAGTGGACCTCCATTTTTTCTTTTTATGACGTCTCATCACCACAACGTTCTATGCCTGCGGGGGTTGTGATTTTTTTTGTAAACACGCTTTTATTGGGTGTATCTCCCGCCCACTGCGCGGCTTACATGATGGAGCCCTTTTATGCCTGAGCCCTCAGCTTCTCTTCTGCACACAGCCCGCGCCCTGGCGGTGGGCGACACCAGCAGCCGGGCGCTGGTGGAACAGGCACTGGCCCGTATCACTGACCCTGCGGGCGAGGGCACACGCACCTTTACGGAAGTACATGCAGAACAGGCACGCGCCACGGCTGATGCCTATGATGCACACCGCAAGGCGGGAAATGCCCTGCCGCTTCTGGCAGGTATCCCTGCGTCTGTGAAAGATCTGTTTAATGAGGAAGGGAGTATCACCACTGCAGGGTCCCGCGTGTTGGCTGATGCCGCACCCGCGCAGCAGGATGCGCCCGCCATTGCCAACCTGAAGAAGGCCGGGCTGATCTCCATTGGCCGCACCAGCATGACAGAATTTGCGTTCTCCGGCGTGGGTATCAACCCACACACCGGCACGCCCGCCAACCCGTGGGACCGCCCCAACCGCCGTATTCCGGGTGGCTCTTCTTCCGGTGCGGCCATTTCCGTCACAGATGGCATGGCCGCCATTGGCATTGGCAGTGACACCGGGGGCTCCTGCCGTATTCCCGCCGCCCTGACGGGCCTTGTGGGTTACAAACCCACCGCCAGCCGCATTTCTACCCAAGGCACGGTGCCGCTATCCTTCACGCTGGATTCCATTGGCAGCCTTGGCCATACCGTGTCCTGCTGCTGGGCGGCAGACCGCGCCCTTTCCGGGCAGGAGGTGACGGCAGCCCACGCCCCTGCACCTGATGCTCTCTCCGCCCCACGATTGGGCGTGTTGCAGACTTACGTGCTGGACGGCATGGATGAACCGGTCTCCACCGCCTATCATGCTGCCCTGCGCAGACTGGAACAGGCCGGAGCTGTGCTGGACGATGTGCATTTTCCAGACCTTGCCACGCTGCCGGAACTGAACCGGCTGGGCGGGTTCCCTGCCCCGGAATCCCTGACATGGCATGCAGACCTTATTGCCCATAAAGCTGATCTGTATGATCCCTTTGTGCTGAAACGGATTTTACGCGGCAGGGAACAGAGTGCTGTTGATTACATCACCCTTATCCGCAACCGGAACGCCCTGATTGCCAAGGCAGCGCAAGTTCTGGGGGGGTATGATGCCATTCTGATGCCGACCGTGCCGATTATTGCCCCCCGCATGGCGGACCTTGCCGAGGATGACATCTACACACGCACAAACCTGCTGCTGCTGCGCAACCCGACTGTGACCAATTTTCTGGATGGATGTGCCATCAGCCTGCCATGCCATCCGGCAGGCACGGCCCCCGTTGGTCTGATGGCCATGGCCCTGCACAATCAGGACACCCATCTTTTTCCACTTGCGGCCTGGATGGAACAGGCTTTGCAAAGCAGCCGCACATAATACCTTACCAGCCGAAGAGAGATTATTTTTTCATGACAACACAGAACAGGTGATGCCAAACAGCATTTCTGGTGCATCATCTTTCTGAATACTGAACAGGGAAGCGCTCTAATGCCTCGCTCGGTCAAAAACATCGCCTGTGTTTCTGCTCTTTTGGCCTGCGTTCAGATGCCGCAGGCAGCAGGGGCACAGCAGACCGGGTGGGAAAAAACCGATACTGCAAACAGCTATGACCTCACCATCACACACCGCCCCGAGGGTGACGCATCAGATGATACCATAACGCTGCACAGTGACACTGCCCCACTGGATGCTTTTGCCGCTGCCAGCCACGCCGCTCCCGCCACGGGGCGACAAGGAAAAGCCATTCGCCTACAGGGTATTTTAACCACAGACAGTACCGCTACCGGCGCAGCGTTATGGATAGCCGCCTATGCAGGCACAAAACAGGTTGCCTTTTCCAACACACAAGCTGCCCCTGTGCCCGCCAGCAGCCAGAATGTGACACGCACAACATTGGTTCTGATTCCGCATGACGCGACCAGACTTGTGTTTGGCGTATTGCTGAAGGGAAAGGGGAAAGTAACTGCCAGTTCCCTGACATTATCCGCGCTTGATGATGAAAAACTGCCAGATGGCACCCCCCTGCCGGAAGCTGTCATGCAGAAAGCGCTGTCTGATATTAAAGAAAATGCGGTCAATGCGTCACACATTGACTGGAAAACAGAAACGCCGCGCCTGCTTGCCCTCTCCCACACAGCGCTCCTTGCCGATGTTTATGCGAACCTCAGAGCACTTATTAAAAATCTTGATGATCACCATAGCCTTGTCATCCCTCCGTGGAAAACGTCGGGCTTTGAACAGATGTGGCGTGCTCCGCCTGAGGCCAAAACCCTTTCCGCTGGCATAAATACAATTGGTCTGACAGGCTTTACCCCACACTCACCGCAAGAGATGTCCGCTTACAGGGACGCCCTTCTCTCCACCATTCGGTCCCTTGCCCCCGCCAAAGGGTGGGTGCTTGATCTGCGGAAAGATCAGGGTGGCAACATGTGGCCTATGCTTGCCGGTCTCAAACCGTTTCTGGGTGATGCGCCCTTGGGATATTTCGTGACCATATCAGGCGAAAAATCGCGCCCATGGAAAGAGACCCTGCCCATAGACCATCAGGGCATGGCGCAGCCTGACCTTTCCACAATCCCCGTTGCTGTCCTGATTGGTCCCCATACCGCAAGTTCAGGCGAGGCCGTTGCCATCGCCTTCAAGGGGCGCCCCAACACTCGATTTTTTGGAACCCCTACGGCGGGCCTGACATCCAGCAACCGTACATTCAGGCTGCCGGATGGCGGTATCATGCCTATAGCCACCAGTTTTGAAGCAGACCGAACGGGCGTGATTTACAAGCACGGCGTAGAACCTGACGAACACATAGAGGATGAAACAGCTACAATTCAGGCTGCAACTTTATGGTTACATAACCTGACAGTGCCTTAGAAACGGCGGCCAACGCCACAGCACCGAGCACCGAGCACCGAGCACCGAGCACCGAGCACCGAGCACCGAGCACCGAGCACGCCCCTGCCATGAGAGTTCCTGAGGCGCTAGTCACAAGGGCGTTAAAAAAACTCTGCAACCATTCCGGCTTGAGCCTGTTGTTAAAAGCGAAATGTCCTGCAATGCGGGATTAAAATCTATTTTAGACAGGAGAGTGCTCCATGGCGCAAACAACAGAAAATACGTTTCTGACAGACGTACAGACCCTGCGCGAACGGGCCCAGAAATCCATTGAGAAAGGCGCCGTCACCCCCACTTATGAAGGCGATGTACAGACTGCCATTGATCTTTTGCAAACCGTAGTGGCAACCGAACTTGTGTGCGTGCTGCGCTACACCATGCATTCCATTTCTGTTGAAGGGCTGACCAGCGAAAGCGTTGCCGCAGAATTCGCAACGCACGCCAAGGAAGAACGGGCTCATATGCTGGCAGCAGCCAACCGCATTGACCAGCTTGGCGGCACGCCGAACTTTGACCCGGAAGGTCTGGCCACACGCTCCGCCAGTGAATACGGCAAAGGGGGCAATCTGGTGGAAATGGTGCGCCAGAATCTGGTAGCCGAGCGCCTTGTGATTGAGCACTACCGTGAACTGATCCGCTATTTTGGTGACAAGGACCCCACAACCCGCATCATGCTGGAACGGATTCTGGCCGAAGAAGAAGAGCATGCGACAGACATGCATGATCTGTTGGTTGCGCACGAAGGTCGCCCGTTTCTGAAAGAATAACAGGACGACATTTTCAAACCCTGGTTTGTAAAATACGCAGTTGAAGACGGCAGTAAATTTTTGAGACTGGAAAGAGGGACTTGCTCGTGCAATGATGGATTATTGCAAGACAAGCCCCGCGCAACCAGCCTTAACAAGACACCCCGAAACAAACCTGCCAGATTGTGCAAACTGCGTCTTGCATTCTCCATTTTATTATCAGGAATGAGTTGATTATTATGCCGACAAACGCAACAGAAGGCCGGGTTCAGGGCAAGGTTGCCGTTATTACCGGAGCAGCCCGTGGTATGGGCCGTGCCACTGCAGAACGCTTTGCGCGTGAAGGGGCAAAACTGGTTCTGAACGATCAGGACCAGGGCCCGCTGGATGATCTGGTGCAGCAGCTTGAAAATATCGGCGCACAAGCCATTGGGGTGGCTGGCGATGTCTCCAGTGAGGCCGATATCAAACGGCTTATGGAAGAAGCTGTCAGCACATTTGGCGGCATTGATATTCTTGTGGCCAATGCAGGGATTATCCCGGAAGCTGATCTTGCCTCCGCCACGGTTGATTTGTGGGACCACACCATGGCGGTTGATGGCCGGGGTATGTTTTTAAGCTGCAAATACGCAGCTGCTGAAATGGTCAAAGCGGGCAAAGGTTCCATTGTCTGCCTGTCTTCCATTTCTGCCTTTGCGGGCCAGAAGGGGCAGGCTGTTTATGGCCCTGCCAAATTTGTAGCGTCTGGCCTTACGAAACATCTGGCCATTGACCTTGCCAGCCACGGTGTGCGCGTAAATGCCGTAGCCCCCGGCACGATTGACACCCCAGCCGTAGCCGGATTGGGGAAGGATGGTATTGAAAAGGTTGTCAGCATGCACCCGCTGGGCCGTATGGGAAAACCGGAAGAAGTCGCCAACGCCATTCTGTTTTTAGCATCAGATGAAGCCTCCTTCATCACCGGCGCGGTGTTGCCGGTAGATGGCGGTTATCTGGCCCAGTAAAAGCAGCGCCGCCGCCCCCTTATTTCGTGGCTCGTTGCTCGTTGCTCGTTGCTCGTTGCTCGTTGCTCGTTGCTCGTTGCTCGTTGCTCGTTGCTCGTTGCTCACACGGAGCACAAGGATCTAGCAACAGCAACAGCAACAGCAACAGCAACAGCAACAGCAACAGCAACAGTTGCCTGCCTGCACAATTGCTTCAACGAGAAACAGGTGGAGCGTTCGAAAAATCCTCTTTCAGATTTTTCCACTTGTTGAAATGTGAATGCGTTACGATCGTCACTTGGCCAGTCAAAGAGAGTTTTCCGAACCCTCCAGCTATTTTTATCCCAGATAAGATGTTGTTTCTTCACTATCTTTCAAAATAGGAAAATCATCTCTCTCGCCGGAAAAAGTGGGATGCCCCCTACTCTTCCCAGACAGGACTTCGGAACCCGCTTTCCAGCGGCCGAAATCCTTTCAGTGCCATTTTCTGAGAGGCTTCAGAAAAGGCTCTCCCCTCCCTGACAGTGACAGTGACAGTGACAGTGACAGTGACAGTGACAGTGACAGTGAAAAATCATGTAATTCACTGCACTCAGAGGGAAGAAGCTGTTTGTTTTTGAAAATATGTATAGGTCTGATGGGATAGAGTGTTGAGCACCTTGATGCCTGCCTGTTCATCCGGCAGGTCAGACGTCAGCACCACCAGAATATAGTGTTTGCCATTGGGCAAGGTGACAATCGCTGCATCATTCCGCACACCATGGACCCACCCTGTTTTATGGGCCACGGGTGTTCCTGCGGGCAATCCGGGTGGGATGATATCGTTAAACTTCTGACCCAGCATGATCTGCACCATGCTCTGACTTTGTGCCTTCCCCACAATCTGCCCGTTATCCAGCTTCTGCAAAAACGCGCCCAAGCCTCGTGCCGATACCTGATTGCGGATGCCTTTATCGTTCGCGTCAAAATCTTCAATCATGCGGCCGAAAACAATACCGTCCAGCCCTTGGGCTTTCACAACTGAACGGATAGGCATTACACCCAGTTTTTCTACCATCAGATTGGTGGCCAGATTGCTGCTGTACTGGATCATGACCCGCAACAGTTCTGAAACCGGCACGGGCTTGCCTGCCTGCGCGTAAAGAGGATCATAGGAATCCTCCTTCTGATCTAACGCAAAGGTTCCTGTGCCCACCAGAGAATGAAAGCGGTTATGGATCGTAACGGTATCCTGCGGATGCAGGGTACCCTTTGTAAAGGCATCATACGCTGCATCCAGCACAAACAATTTGATGGTGCTGGCCGCGTTGATCAGATCATCACAGTTCAGGCATACTGCCGGAGAGTGACCACTCAGGGCAGCATAAACAGCAAAATGCCCGGGTTGCGCCTTCACGGTTTTGGAGATGCTCTGCGCCAGTGGCTCCTCAGCCGGAGCAGATGCGGCATGGGCGGATACAAACGGGAAAAACGACCCCGCAAGAAAAGTGCCAGCCAGAACAGCATATGTTTTCAGGCTCTTCATAAACATAGGTCCGCCTTTCTGCGTTATGCACACAACCCCTGCGCCTTATGGCTTAGTGGTACGTTCTATTCCGTCTTCACCCTCAACACGCCGGGCGCTCTCAATGTGTGTGCGGACCGAGCGTGCGCGCAAAGAACGTATCCATCCACACATAGGCCGCAAGCCAGTCCTGCATGCGGAGAAAAGCGTGGCGTTCATTGGGAAAGGAATGTTCCTCATAAGGAACTCCCTGTTCGGACAACAAGTTTGCCAGCATGGTGGATTCCTTAAAATCCACGTTGTAATCATCATCGCCGTGCACCAGCAGGACAGGCGCATGCCAATGGGCGATATCCGCCACGGGGGAGGACTGCCATTCAAGATCATGCGCCGCCTTGTTCTGGGCGGGAGAAAGACCGAACTTATCGGGGCGTGTCATGTCATGCACGCCATGAAAATCCGCCCCGGCCGCAAAGACATCACTATTACGGGCAAGCGCCAGCGCAGTCAGATAACCGCCCCAGCTTCCACCCCATATGCCAATACGGGCAGGATCAACATCTGGCCGGGTTTTGAGATAGGTGGCGGCGGCAAGCACATCCCTGTATTCACTGGCTCCCTGACGGCCAATGCCTGGTGCATTGCGAAATGCCTCTCCATACCCGGTGCCACTGCGATAATTGACGGAAAGCACCACATAGCCCTGCGCAGCCAATGTCTGGTTCATGGCATAGGCGTTGGAATAATAGCCCATGCTATTGAACGCAGGCAGCATCTGCCGGTGCGGGCCACCATGAACAAACACCAACGCAGCACGGGGCGTTTTGGCATCACCCTCTGGCACAAACAACTGTCCGTGCACCTCTCCGCCATCCGTGCTTCGGAAAATAACGGTGCGGGGTGTCACAAAATGCGTATTGGCAGGCAGTTCTGGCACAACGGGCGTATGCTCCGTATGACCCTGCGCCAACAGAACCGGATGTGCGGTTTGCGTAGCACTGGCTGCCATCACGCCCACGCTGCCGCCTGCAAGGGCGAGGTCTGTCTCCATCGCCTCACCCTGCGTCAGGCGCTGGGGTGCGGCGCCATCCAGCGTTTGCCGCCATGCATGCCAGGCATCAACATTGCCCGCATTACTGGTATAGAAAAGCGTTTTTCCATTAGAAGACAAACGATAGGATGAGACTTCAGCTTTGTCTGGCGTCAGACACTGTGGTGCGGCCGCCGTGGCTGTTTCCACACGACAGACACGCATCCATCCGCTGCCTTCCCACGGGAAGAGCAGATGCGTGTTATCAGACCACAGCAGGCCACTGCCTTCTGGTGCAAAGAACCGTCCGCCATGCCCGGCAGGCGGTGTCCACACCACATGATCTGTATTGGTGGCCAGATCATAAACATGCAGGTTCCAAAAGGCTGCTTTTGGCGGGCTCTGGTATGTAAGCGGCGTGTGCTCGCGCACAAACGCCACAAACCGGCCATCTGGAGAGAACGTTGGCAGGCTATCCTGCGCCAGTGCGGGAGCAAGGAACGCCATGGTCGCGGGTTTAAGACGCCACACGCCCACCAGCGCATGTGTGCCACGGTCAAGTGTGAACGCCAGCGCCGTACCATCCGGTGCCCATTGCAAAGAGGTCAGACTGCCGCGCACAGTCATGACTTCCTTTGCCGCACCACCAACAGGCGCCAGAAAGAGAGACCCTTTCTGTGTGAAGGCCAGCATCTGTCCATCTGGCGAGAAGGTAGGGTTCCAGCCCTCGCCCACCTGTACTTCTTTGCCGCCGTCCAACACCAGATGCACGGTTTGATGGGTACCAAAAGCGGAAAGATTGGGGTTGGGAGAGGGATCATCCGGATATTCCGGGTCTCCGCCTTCCACATAGGCCAACGTTTTGCCGTTAGGAGAAAGAGCCAGGCCCCATAAATCTGTTCCATCATCCTGCGTAAAATGGGTCAGCGCCTTGGGTGCGCCAGTGGCATCTGCGGCCAGAATGTTGCGCACACCGTTGCGTTTTTCGACCCATGCAAACCGATCAGCCTTGCTGGCCCCCACCAGATCCGTTGCAAACGGTAGCGCCAGAAGTGCCTTGATCTGCTGGCGGGCTCCGGCTTCATCAAAAGGGCGAGCCTGCACCGGGTGGGTGCTGCAAAGCGCGCCTGCAAGCAGGGCAACAGCCAGAGGGAAACGACGCATCATGGCTGCACTCCTACCAATGCTGTGAAAATTTTCTCTTCCACTCTGGAAAAAGACGAATACTGGCCGGGGCGCACCTGATCATAATCCGGAAAGCCATCAGCTGCGAACAGATAGGCATCACCATTTTGCGGGTTATACCAGAAACCGGAATGCAGTCCGTATGCATCCCCCAGATGCCCACGTAATCCGCCCTTATAACCGGGATAGGGGCTATCAGGCTTTCCGTTGGTGTCTTTGGCACCTGTGAGCAGAAACAGGCTCAAACCGTAGGCACTTAACGGATATGGGCACTCGCCATTTTTGCCGTCAAACTGCCATGTGGGTGTTTCCATGGCCTCAATGCTCTGCGGGGCAAGCAGCCTGACACCATCCAACGTGCCCCGCTGGATCATGAATTGCGCCAAACGGGTCAAGCCCTGCACGGAAATACGCAAGCCACCCTGCGGAGAAAATATGCTGCCGTTGCTTCCAATTTTGTAAGCCTGAAGAGACTCTGCACTCCAACCCTTGAGCGGCTGGCTGTCCACTTTGGCTTTATAGCCTGTTGGCAAATGCTGATAAATTGTGGCCAGACGCTCCGGGTGTTCCAGTTCCACCACGTTGTAGCCGCCATCAATTTTCAGCGGTTCCAGCACATGGTGTTTCTGATACTGGTCAAACCGTTCTCCGCTGGCCCGCTCCATAATAGTGCCCACAAGCCCGTAGCAGAGGTTGCAATAGGTAAAATACGTGCCGGGCGCATGCCCGTCATGGTAGGAAAAATGATAGTCCTGACTGCCCGGTTTGTGCGTTGTATCAAAAAAACTGCTTACCGGTTTATCGGGTGGCAGAACATAGACATCTGCATCCCGAATGGATGACGTATGGTTCAGCAGCATCCGCACGGTAATGGGCGTATTGGGAAAATCCGGATTGCGTAGGGGAAAACCAAGATACTCCGATGCATCATGATCCAGATTGATCTTGCCCTGCTCCACCAGTTCCATAAGCCCGATGGTGGTCACCACCTTGGAGATGGACGCGATACGGAACAGGGTTTCTTGCTCAACCGGAACAGTCTGTTCACCATCACGCCGCGCAAACCCGCCATAATACTGATAAACAGGCTGACCATTGTGCAATCTGACCGCCGCCAGCCCCGCCAGAGGCCGGGCTTCGGCCTGTGTCAGCACGGCATCCATGGCTTTGTCTGTCAGGCTTTCCGCCAGTGCTGCTGTTGTGGAAAGTGCGAGCACCAGAGCGGAACAGACAGCGTATTTCATGGTGTTTTCCTTTTGGATACAACACGGCATGGTGTCTGGCTGCTGCCTGCACGGCACTTGCAGAAAACACCAGAGGCTGCATGGCCCCCTTCAGCCATGGTTGCAGGAAATCTTCATAATGTCCGCTATCCGGCAAGGCAGACTGGCCCGGAAAATTGAGGAACAGGGAATGGTCCCACGCCCCGACATCACACACCATCAGATAACTGGCCCCACCTGTTACGGCATACGGATTCTGCCCATGCGCCAGCGCTTTTTGTGAAAGATCAGGATTATACCAGCGGGCCATAACGGTGTAGGGGTCGCCCCCGCTATGGGTTGTTTCTCCGCCTATGGGCAGAAACGCCTTTGCCACAGCCTCCACAGCATGAAGCGGGTGCCGCAGTTGCAGCGTATGCAATGTGCCCCATTGCCATGCGGCGGTGACTGGCCCCATACGGTCACGCACTTCTTCCACAGCCTGTTGAAAAGCCTTGACCAGCAGCGCATCCCGTGCGGCTTCCGGTTTGTCACCAACTCTGCCGTCTGGTTTCTGAAGGAAAGCCAGAAGCACGGACGCATTGAGCGGTTGTGGCAGAAGTGCGCGCAGATTTTCCGGCACCAGCGCCTGATAGAACAGGGTGTTCAGCCGTGTCCACCACACTTCATACAAGGCCGCTGCGGCACTTGTGGCCTCTACGCGGCCATCCCACCGCCGCAGCAGATCCGCTTCTGCACGGATATCAGCAGGCACATCCGGCAGCAGCTTCACAACGGAAAGCGCAAGGTGGGAAAGCGTGTCATGTTGCAAAGCCACACTCTGCGCCAGCGTGGCATGGGGTGACGCAGCAAGAACCTCTGCAACGCGGTTGTACCGATAAGGGTCTTTCCATTCGTAGCTGACGCAGCGTTGCTCGTACGGATAATCCGCTGGCAGGTTGAGTTCATTGGATGTTCCAAACCAGCCGCGTGCCGGGTTGAAGCTGTTCGGCAGCGCATCCAGCGGCTGAAGGCCTTTCCAGTCATACCGCCCATCACCCGGGGCGGGCATCAGCCCATCATAACCGCCTGTGCGCTCTGGCAGGCCACCGGCGGCCTGCCAGCCAATGTTGCCCGCGGTATCTGCATAGGTGAAATTGGTCGGGCTGGTATGGAGTTTCAAAGCTTCGCGGAAACTGGTCCAGTCCTGCGCCAGATTGATGCCGATATTGGCCAGCATGCCATTGGCACCCGGATACAGCCATGTTGCAGAAACCGCCACAGCCCTGTTCCGCGCTGCATTTGTGGACACAACCGGCCCCTGTGCCGCATAGCGGAGCGTAACCGTGCGTGCCGCTTCACCCCGGACGGCAATGGTTGTTTCCGTCCGTTCCATCTCCACCCAGCGCCCATTATGGAAATAGCGGTCAGGGTGAGCAGGATGCGTGCGCAGGATGAACAGATCTTCCTGATCAATATGAAAGTTGGTGCGCCCAAAAGCAAAATGCGCGTTATGCCCCTGCATGACACCCGGCATACCTGCGGACCCACCCCCGATAACATCCAGCCCCGGTGCCGTAAGGTGAATAACGTGCCTAGGCCCTGGTGAGCCGAAACTGAGATGTGGATCATTTGCCAGAATGGGGCGGCCTGTTGCCGTGCGGGTGGGGGCAATCACCCATGCATTGCTGCCCTCGTTAGCGCGCCGGTGATCATCCTCACTAGCAGACGGGGGCGCATGCAGGCCCGAAAGCGGCAGGCTGGCCTGCAAAACGCCAAACAGGCCAAGGTCCTGTTCTGTTACGGCATGGACATCCAACCCGTCTGGTACCCGGAGCGTATGGGCCGGGCGCAGAGGCATGATCAATGCATCGTAATCCAGCGCACCCTGTGCCGCCAAACGGGCGCGGCGAATTTCAGCCTTGGTGTTGCCAGTGGCCTCTGCCCGTATCCGCACCAGATCAAGCACATCCCACTGCAACGGCTGGTAGGAAAAAATCGTGAATTCCGGGGGCAGTTTTTCGTCAGTGGCACGGGCCTGTTCAAGATAGGCGTTGATACCCGCCACATAGGCGCGGGCACACGCCTGCACCGTGGGCGGAAGTGCTGCAAATTCCGCCTGCGCATCCCCCCTGAACAGAAAAAGCCTGTTTGCGGTATCAGACGGCACAAAATCAGGCCCGAACACTTCCGCCAGCCTGCCTGTAGACCGCCGATAGTCAAAATCAAGCTGCCACAGCCTGTCCCGCGCGATCAGGTAGCCGTTGGCAAAAAAAGCATCCGGCACGGACGCGGCGCGCACATGTGGCACACCCCACTGATCTTCAAACACCTCCACCGGGGCCGCCAGCCCCTCCAGCCCCAGCAGGCGGGGAGACGCAGCCTTACGGGCCAGAGCCCGGGTTCCGACCCCTACCAAGCTGGCGGCGACACCGCCCAGCAGCACATGGCGACGAGAAAGAGCGGTGGCGCGGTGTGTCATGTTACGATTGCATCCCTTCAACAAGATCCTGAATGGTCAGGGCGGAGCCACCAGAGAGCGTAAACCCGAGCGCACCGTGGCCAACATTCAGAAGCAGATTACGCCATTGTGTTCGCCCCACAAGGGGAACCCCCGTTGGGGTTGCTGGCCGCATACCTGCCCACGTAGCGGCAGAACTGTAGGGCCCGGCTGCCGGAAGGGTTTCCTCTGCCAGACGCTTCAGGGAGGTAATACGGCGCGGATCAAGTGAGGCATCAAGCGCACCGATATCCACCATGGCGGCAATACGCAGCCGCTGGCCCAACCGCGCATACACCACGCGGTTATCATAATCCGTGACGCTGACATCCGGCAGCACGGCCGGATCGGCCTCCACCGTCAGGCTATAACCCTTCAACCCATAAAGAGGCAGGTTAAGGCCAAGCGGTTGCGCCATGGCGCGGGAGGCCAGCCCTGCGGCCAGCACAATCACATCTGTCTGCTGCGGTGTGCCGTTGATACGCACACGGCACTGCCCTGCCCCATCGTCCTCAAGCGTTGCCGCGCCTTTGACAAGATGAAAATTCTCACTCTTCTGCAAGGATTTCAGAAGCGCCTGACAGAACAGATAGCAATCTGCCACTTCATCATCCGGGGAGAAGATGCCTCCCGCCAGCGCGGGCGCAAGCCCTGCAAAGGCCGGTTCCACCCGTGCGCATTCTGCCGGGGTCAGCACCTGCTCCTGCTGCGGATTGCTGACAGCCTTGGCCGATTTGGAAAATTTGTGTGCGTTTCGATACACAACCAGTTTGCCCGGCCGCCGCCACAGAAAATCGTCCAGCCCTTCCTGCCGCCACTGGTGCAATGCCTGTTGCCCACGCAAGGCAAGTTTCAGAAGCCGGGCCGTATTGTTACGATTTGTTCTGGCATTGCAGGCCCGCAGAAAATCTGTCAGCCAGCGCCATTGATGCCAATCCAGCCGTAATTTCAGGGAAATGGGAGAATCTGCCCGCAACATCCATGAAAGCGCCTCCAGCGGTACTCCGGCATCTGCCAGAGGCCGCACATAGCGATAGCTGAGCTGGCCACCATTGCCAAAACTGGCCTGTTCGCCAACGTGGTCGTCCCGCTCCACCAATGTTACGCCGTGTCCGGCCTGAATGAGGGCGTAAGCGGTTGTCAGGCCAATAACGCCACCCCCTACAACCGTAATTGTCCGCTTTGCAGGCATAAAAACCGCCAACCCCTTTAAAATGGTGCCCACCGGCAAACCATGTACACAACAACACGTTCACCGATGTTCCTGAGTGAAAAATCTAAAAAGAGACTCTTCTCCACACCATTTAAAAAATGCCGCCCCCCCATAACTTGAGGTTAACCCTGGCGGCACACCTCATCCTTACGGCACAGCAAGAGGCAGCCCCAGCGCCTCCCCTACCGCTGTTGCAACATCATGCCGCAGATGCACCACGCTATGCCCCCCATTGGGGTGAACACGGTTGGTCAGGATAAAAACATAACAGTCATTATCAGGGTCTATCCATAAGGACGTACCGGTAAAACCAGTGTGCCCGAAGGACGCGTGGGAGAGACGGTCGCCCCTTGGTGACGCATAGGGAGACGCAATATCCCACCCAAAACCGCGTAGGCTTTTCTGGCCTGCTGGCTGTTGCGGTGTTGTCATGCGCAGCAGCGTTGCACGGCTGAGAGGAAAGAGGCTGGGTCTGCCCGCACGTTTATCCAGCAGAGCCTGCGCATAACGCGCCACATCCTCGGCAGTGGAGAACAGGCCCGCATTCCCGGCCACGCCGTTCATGCGCCGGGCCGTAGGATCATGCACTACACCCCGCAGCATGGCGCCGTGCTCATCATACTGGGTTGGCGCAATACGTGCCTGCTGGGCTGCGGGCGGTAAAAAGCCCGACTGCGTCATGCCCAAGGGGGCCAGAATGTTCTGCTGTGCGTAAACATCAAGCGTTTGAGACGTTACTTTTTCAACCAGCAGCCCAAGGGCAATGAAATTGAGATCACTATAAATAAAGCCGCTACCCGGCGGTATTTTGGGAACTGCCTGCATGATGCGATCCGTAGCGGCCGCCTTGCCCCACCAGTCTGGTATGCGGGGCAGATCCGGTTGCAGGCCGGAAAAATGCGTGAGCAGCAAACGCACCGTGATCTGCGCCTTGCCGCCTGCCGCAAACTGCGGAAGATAAAGGGCGACCGGGCTATCAACATTCACCAGCCCCCTTTCCACAAGCTGCATAACAGCCAACGCGGTGATCATGGGTTTGGTGAGGGACGCCATGTCAAACACGGTGTCCCACGTCATGACCTCGCGCTGTGGCTCAAGACTGCGCGCGCCGAAGACACCGCGATGAATGAGTTGCCCGTGCTGACCCACGCCCCACACTGCGCCGGGGCATTCCCCTTTGCTAATGGCCTGCTGAAGCAGCGCATCAGCCTTTGCAAATCGGTCAGCTTCCCGTGGCGTCTGGCAAGCGGAAAGCCCCGCCTGTGCCAACAGGAGCGATGCCCCTTGCAGCAGCCTTCTGCGAGAAAGAGCGGGACAATGGGCCTTCATTGATCGGAAACCTTGAGGGGATGCAGATCCTGCGCATCAAAACTGAAGTCAGACCCAACCACCTGCATGTGGAACCCTGTGACCTTGCCGGATGTATCGCGCTCAAACTGCACGTAGCTGTCATCACTCGCGTCATTTGCGCGGTCCTGCCACTTGGCCACGAACAGATCATGAGGCAGAGCGGACAATGTGCCGGACAGGCCATTGGCCTTACTAAAACTCATCACAAGGGCGTTGTCTTTCAGGGAAAGACGGATATCCCCCCGCCAGGCATCATGATAAAGGCCAACATAGTCTTTCAGGTCTGACACCGGCAGGGAAATGAAGGGCCGCGCGGGTGAGCCTGGTCCGGTTGTGGATGCCTCTTTCGCGGCTTTCTCCTCCGCCTTTTTGGCGTCATCCTGCCAGTAAGAAACCCAATCCTCAGTTTTGCCGGTGGCAATAAGGGAGCTCATGGTCAGGGCGATGGAATAGGTTGCGTGGTGATCATCATGATTGGTGAGCACGACCAGGCCCGTATTCTTTTCCGGCAACATGGAAACATAACTGACCATGCCGCTGACTGTGCCGGTATGCCAGACACGCTTCAGGCCGAAAAAATCCTCCATGAACCAGCCATAGCCATAAGCGCGGAAGTGGCTTTGTGTTTTGGCCGCACTATCAGGAAGAGGCAGCAGCGCATGAGGAGCCCATAGCGCATCCCGCTGAGCAAGACTGATGATTTTCCGGCCATCCACTGTCTGGCCGCCATTCATCAGGGTTTGCACCCAGCGGTTCATGCCGTTCACGCTGCACCACACGCCGCCCGCAGGGGCCATGGCGACCGATTTGCGGGCTGCGCGATCAGGCAGCACACCATCACTCCCCTGCCCTGCCGCAACATCTGTCTGGCCTTTAACGGGAAACGTGCTCTGGCATGCAGGAAGAGCGGCGGCATCAATCAGGTGGGTTTGCACATACTGCTCCCACGTCTGGCCGGAGATTTTTTCCACCAGCGCACCGGCCACCACATACAGCAGGTTGTTGTAGGCATAATCCGCACGGAAGCGGCCCGTAAACGGCATGTAGGGAAGAGCCGCCAGAACATCCTTGCGCGTGAAGGTGCTGTGAGAGAACAGCATCAGATCTCCGGCACCCAGCCCCATGCCGCTGTGGTGGGTTAACAGATCACTCACCCGAAATTCCCGCGTGATCCATGGATCAGCCACGCGAAATTCCGGCATCACATCACTGACGCGATCGGTCCATTTCAGTTTGCCTTCATCCACAAGGGTGGCAAGGGCGGTTGCGGTAAATTCCTTGCTGTTGGAGCCTATGGCAAACAGGGTGGTAGCATCCACCTTTCCGCTTTTTTCATCGTCAGCCTTGCGGCCATAGCCTTTTGCAAAAACAATTTTCCCATCATGGATCACGCCAACCGCAACACCGGGCACCTGAAACGCCTGCTGTGTTCTGCTGACAACATTATCAATCTGCTGTTCTGTCAGACCATCTGGCAGGGAAGCGGCATGAACGTGCGTGCCACACAATGCCAGGAGCAGAGCCGCCAGAGGAATACGCCGCAAGCCTGTGCCTGCGTGGTGTTTCATTCTTTTGTGTGTAAACGCCATTGTGGTGAATGCCTGTTTGTAAACCATGAAAAACTCATATGGCAGGACGGTACCAAGAGCCAGAGCGAAGATCCTGATTTGAACACTATTGGAATTGAAAAAAATGTGTAGATGCAATTGGAAATTTTCTTAATGATTAGAAAAAACGCATGAGCCCTGCACAATATACAGGGCTTGGTATTTGATCATTCCAAGTTCATGACAGAACTCATGCGTATCAGAGCAGTGTTTACAGGCTGCTGTTAGAGTTCAAACCGAACCCCGCCGCGGAAAGTACGCCCAAGCAGGCTGCTGTAGGTGCTATCAGCCGCAAGACCGCTTTCTGGCACAAGCACCGGCTTGGAATTGGCCAGGTTTGTAATATTCAGGAAAACCTGCATGTTGCCGATATTCTGATATTTGAGCTTATACGTGAAGTTCATATCAAAGTAGAATGTACCCTTAACGTGGTTTTTGTCGATCGTCGGGAAATATGCGTTGTAGGCCGGGCACCCTGTGGCGCACTGCACGTAGCTGTTTGAATAGTTACCCGCACTGATACCGCGTGCAATGGCCGTTACGCTGAAGCTGGGCAGGCTATACGTGGCGGAGAAACGATAGATCCATTTGGGCGGGCCAGACGTGATATCACCCGCAGTATTGATAGCCGGGCTCAGCCCTGAATCCGCAACATATTTAAGATAGTTACTTGCCTGACCGTGGACTGTCAGAACCCCTGGCACCTTGGCAAAAATGCGACGCACCGGAAGCCTGTAACTGGCATCAATATCAATGCCGCTTGTGGTGATCTGGCTGAAGTTGAACGGACTTGCCTGAATAAACAGATCACGGTTGCCGGAAGGATCCGGGCCAACAGCGGAGCAGAAGCTCTGATTCCCTTCATAGCACTGGTTGACAATATCTTGTGAGTAGAACTGCTGAATGGCGTCTTTCAGTTTGATATGGAACCAGTCAACCGAGATGGACAGGCCCGGCGCAAAACGCGGCGTGATGACAGACCCCACCACTGTGGAGTTTGCTTTTTCAGGCCTGAGCTTGCTGTTGCCCGTTGTCATTTCCAGCACAGTGTCTGTCGCGCCCGTCGCCGGATCAAGAATGGATGTGGTACGGGAGGTGCCCCCCTGATACAGTTCGTTGATGTTCGGCGCTCTGACATCGCGTGACTGGGTTGCACGGAACAGAACATCCTGAATGGGCTGCCAGGTTCCCCCAATTTTCCAGGTGGTGACATACCCTGAGGTAGAATAATCAGTTCCACGCACTGCGCCATTGAACGTCAACCCTTTTGCAAGGGGGACTTCCGTTTCAAGATAGGCTTCCTTGACGTTGTAGCCACCATTTGTTGGCAGGAAGTTGCCGACAGACCACCCTGACTGATACGCCGTTGGCACATATCCGGATGCGCGTTCGTCTCGGTATTCGCCACCTACGGCAACGTTCACATCCCCAGCCCATGTTGCAAACGGAATCATGGACAGGTTTACGCCTGAAACAATTTCCTCAAATTTTTCATCACGGTAGGGATTGCCCAGGGCATAATCAATCGCGTCAGACGATATGACGCCGGTTCCCAGCCAATCTATGGGCGAACATCCATTGGAGGGGTCTGTCAGCGTTGAACGGCAAACAATGTTTCCAGATGCCGAACGCACAGCATCAGTCGCATTTTTGATCTTGGCGTTGTTCATCACGTTATAGATCTGCTCATGCGTGCGGGTTGCGCTGTACTGCGCATAGGCACTCCATGAAGCACGCTTGCCAAACATCTGAAAATTGCCTTCGCCACCAAACGTATAACGCTGCACGTTCCGTCGGTTATCCGTTCTGCGATACGGCATGTCATGAGCGGTGGTGCCCAACGTGACGGAGGAGACATCTTTCAGTGCATCCGCCCCCAACGCGTCAATCAGATAAGGATTGTCGCTCGTCAGGTTAACGGATGTCATATACTGGGGGCCAGCGTTGTAGATGTATTCGCTTTCATTATAGGCCCCTTCTGCATAAAGGGTCATCCATGGCGCAACATCGTAGCTCAGACGGCCAAAAAGGTTTTTGCGGTCACTGCCCGGCTGGAGGCCGATATTACGCCCGTTATCGGCAAGAGAATGATCGCCCCCGATAGATGTTGTGGACGTGCTGAGAGAACCGTAATTGTAATGATTGACGCTTCCACCTTCTCCGAAATAAATGCCTCTCAGAGAATTCTTAACCGCACCCGTTGATGAATTGATAATGCCACCCGGCAGGGCGTTATTGGTGCCGCCCGGCCCGCGCACAATGTAATAAGGCTGGCCATTGCCTACGGCATAATCAGGATTAGCAATAATGCGGTTGCCGTTTTCGTTCCATTTGCGCGTTACGCTGTAAATGCCATCTTCATGAGCGTAATCGCCGCTCAGCAGAACATGGCCTTTATCATGCGCAAAACCGAACCCACCCGCGATTGATGTTGAGTAATTGACGCCGTCACCATAGGTGGAAATACCGGAATCTGCGTTAACTTTCAGGCCCGTATACGTCTTGTCGAGCACGAAGTTGGTGACACCGGCAACAGCATCTGACCCATACTGGGCGGACGCACCGCCCGTAACAACATCAACCCGTTTTACAAGCTGCTGCGGCAGGGTGTTGATATCAACAAGCCCGGTAATGGTGGAAGGCGCGGTACGGCGGCCATCCAGCAGAACCAGAGAACGCACCGCCCCCAGGTTTCTCAGGTTAAGAGCATTGATACCCGCTGTGCCACCACTGAGTGCCAGACGAGAGTTCTGCGGCGTCTGGCTTCCTGCAAATTGCGGAAGCTGATTGACAAGATCTGCAAGGTTGTTGGTGGGGGACTGATTGGCAATATCACTCTGCGTCAATGTGCTGACAGGCGTGGGTGATTTGGCATGCGGGTTGGCAATACGGCTTCCAGTAACCGTAAGGACTTCACTGTTGGCGTTTTTCTTGGCGGCAGACGGCTTTACTTTTGCGCCCACGTGAGCGGCCTGTTTGTTTTTCGACTTTGTAGCCTGTGCATCAGGGAGGGATTCAGCATAGGCCGTATCCGTAAAGGGCAAGACCGTTCCCGATGAAAGCGCCACAAAGAAGAACAAAAAACTACGCTTTTTTGCATAAGCCGTCATAATTTTTTCTTCCTGGATTCTGGTAAGGTGGCGTTCTTATGTTGCGATGTGTCACCAATGTGGCGAGTTAACGTTTTTGTGTCGATTTCAAAACTATTTTTATCCGTTAACCTAGGGTTATCGCCAAGATATGCTCAGGTTTTCAATCATTATCCTTAAGACCCCGTATAAGGATAGGAAGTATTTATTGAAAAAATTTATAGATAAAAAATTTATCCGTAAACTAGATTTTATAGTTTTTTAAAAAATAGAACGGGTGGATATTCAGATATATCCGTATTAATTTTCGGTAATGACGGGAAAATATTCTTTTATTCTATCACGTATTCTTCATGAACATCCCCCCTTTTCTTGAAGAAAAAACCTTAGCGCCCCGTTTTATCTCTTTCTAAAGGGATTCGCTTGATAGCAAGCATGATACATGGGGCCACTTGCCCCCTTTCCAAGCCCGCCACTGCACGCAGGATGCGCAATTCTTTTTATGGGAGCCCCCTCTTGCGGGTGCCTGCCAGTCATCCGGGGGAAGCCGCTAAAGCCGAATGAAGATCTTCTTCCGGTACAGGCCGTAAACCGGCAAGAAAACAAGAATAAGGAAGCAACAGGAGAAGAGGAAAGAGGTGAGGTTTGAGGAAGGATAACCCGCCCGTAGCACCTGATATATCCCGCCCTCCAAACTTGTGCTCCCAGCTACAGGCGACGGCAGCACAAGAAGGGTTTTGGCCAGAAATCCGGAGAACAGAAAGGCAAAAACAGCGTTCATGCCGAACATCTGACAAAAAGTCGCAATGGCTTGAATAATAGTGTTTTTGTTCTGTAACCGCAGGACATCAAAAATACCGTCACATACCGCCAGACTGCACAGTGCTGCACCAGAAGAGACGAGCGTGAAGGAACTGGTCCACAAGGATTTGTTCAGCGGAAATACCTGCCCCCACAGCAGCCCCAGCAGAATGCAGGCACCCCCGGCCGCCATAAAGAGCATTGGCCGACGAGCAGGTGAGATATCCCTCCTTCTAAAAACCTGCCCGGCCAGAACACCGGACAAGGTGGTGGCAATAGCCGGAAGCGTGCTTAAAAGTCCCTCAGGGTCCCATGTTTTTTCATACAGGATGCCTGTATGCAGCCATGTCTGGCACCATGCGGAAAACTGGCGGTCTAGCCATGCGGCCATATTTCGGTCTGGGTCAAGAAACGCAAAATCCTTCCCCGGCCACCCTAGCCCCGGAACCGGAAGCGCATACAGAATGGCCCAATAGGCCAGCAGAATGAGACCAATGACAGAGACAAGAAACCCGGTTTTGCGGGAGCAGAGATAAAGGCTGGCGGCAGCCACGTAACACAGGGCGGTCCGTGTCAGAACGCCAAAAAAACG
Source organism: Acetobacter senegalensis (assembly GCF_001499615.1). Taxonomy (NCBI): domain Bacteria; kingdom Pseudomonadati; phylum Pseudomonadota; class Alphaproteobacteria; order Acetobacterales; family Acetobacteraceae; genus Acetobacter; species Acetobacter senegalensis. Next base: position 1,037,181 of record NZ_LN606600.1, read on the forward strand.
CAGATGCGTGACGTGGAAAAAAGGATACAGGCTAAGAAGCAGCTTGAGCCCGACAAGCGCCAACCCCCGCCAGGCAATGTGGCCCACCAACTGGCTGCGCTGCGCCCCTTCCCTCAGCCGTCTGTCAAACGCAAAGGGGATGACGCACCCCATCAGAAAAAGGAAGAACGGAAAAACAAGATCGGCCGGTGTGCAACCGTTCCATGCCGCGTGGTCCAGAGGTGACCAGACCCTGTTCCAGTCTCCGGGGTTATTGACAATCACCATGAACACAATTGTAGCGCCACGCATGATATCAATGGAGACAATGCGCCGGGGGAGCGGAAGCCCTGTGGCCTCCGCCCCATGGTCAGGCCTAGAAATGAACTTGTGCTTTCAGATAAACATAGCGGCCGGAGTAATCATAAATTCCGGGGGCCGTATTGTAAGACCCGTTTGCGTAGAACGTTGGGTCCTGACCTCCAAGGTTTTTAACACCACCTGTTACGGTATAGATATTGCCCGTGTAGGTCACCATCAGGTCATGATAGAAGGTCTGATCCACCTTGTACCACATGGACAGGCCCGGCCCGTAGGATGAGTTGGGATAATAATTGAACCCGTCCGTATAGCGCAGCATGTATGTCAGCGCCCATGGGCCGTGCGTGTAGGTAATGGTGCCGTTGGCCACCCACTTCATGGGGCCGTAATCCGTACCCAGATAGCTGACAAAAGGCTGGTTTGGCTGTGTCTGGGTTTTATAAGCCATCACATCCTGAATATCCGCACCGAATGTCAGAGCGTTATTGTAATCAATCGGCACATGATAGCTGGCGTTGATATCCAACCCATCTTCAATAAACGCGCCCATGTTGCTCTGGTAACGGTTGACCGGGTTAAGCTGCCCGTTGAGGTCTCGCCCGTTCAGGATTGAACAGTAGGAGCTGGAAAAATTGGCGCTGCTGTAACAGCCATTGAGTTCCGTGGAGAGAGTCGGATAACCGATGGTTTCCGTAATATGCGTATGGAAGTAATCAACCGTTGCCGTAAAGCCAGGCAGGAACCGGGGGGTTACCACCGTGCCGATGGTATAGGTACGGGAGATTTCCGGCTGAAGATGAATATTGCCGCCCGTCTGGTATTTGATAACGCCGTTATTCTGCTTGAATGTATCCGGATTGATGCCCTGTGCACGGCAGTTGCCCGCTACAATGGACTGCAAGGAACTGGGGAACGTGCCGATATACGCGCAAGGATCACGCGTGCCGGTCAGACTGATCAGGTTTCCTTTGTAAAGTTCCTGAATGGTCGGGGCACGGAACCCGGTGGAAATATTGGCGCGGAAGCTGATATCCGGCACGGGAGCATAGATCAGGCCCGCATGCCAGTTATAGGTCTGCCCATAGGTGTTGTAATTGGAAAAACGGCCAGAGACTTCAGCAGAAAGCGCTTTAGCGCCCGGAAGGTCCTTCAGCAGCGGGATGCTCAGTTCGCCAAACACTTCGGTCACGTTGTAACCGCCACTGGTGTCCGTGCGATAGGAGTTTGAGTTGAGACCGGCCTTATCCTCGTCGGAAGCGTGCCAGTACCCATCCAGACTACGGTGCTCCACCCCAACGGAAATACCCAGCGGACCATAGGGCAGTTTTGCAATATGCTTGTTGGAGAACGTCAACTGTACGTCACGCAGTTCCTGCGCTGAGGGGTAGGTATCCGTAAAGCCGATATAATTCGCTGCGGCCTGCGACATGGACCCGGTGAACGGGTTATAGGACGCACACCCGGCAATACCGGCGCACAGGTTGGGATCATAATACCCTTCTGTAGACCCAGCGCCGCCGGTCTGATGGAAGCCCAGCGAATTTTCAAGATTTCTCCAGTTTACCTGATTGCTCAGGCTGGAGGATGTGACGGTCTTACCGAATGAGAAGAAGCCATCATATGTCCAGCCGCCGGAATGTGGGAGCGCGCCACGCACCCCGCCGGTAAACTGATACATGTTGATATTGTTGTATCCGTATTCCCGGCCCAGACCGAACATACGCTGATACATTGCCACATCTTCACCAAACGGGTTGCCCGGTGTGCCGGATGGCACAACCACCGCGCCGGAATTTCCGGTCAGGGTTGTGGCAGGCGTGGCCACATACATGGGGGTGCCCACATCCTGCGTCTGGGTGTGAGTATAGTTGGCGGTCATGTAAAGCTGGACGTAATCATTCACATCGAAATGACCCGTGCCGGACAATGCGCCCCACTGCTGCTCGGAAATGATCTGATTATCTTTGGAGTAATCGTAATTATCATTCCAGCTATAGGGACGGTACCCGCCGTGACCATCAGAAATGACGGACTGCGCCACACCATCACTTTGGGCTGTAAGCGGTGCGCCACCATTTACTGCGGCAAAAACAGGCTGGGGTCCGTATTGTGAGCCAAAATACTGGGCCTGCCCGGGCGGGTTGTTGACCTTGGCTTCTTCCATCGCCCATTTCCGCTGGTCGGCTGCCATGGGGGCCTGATAGTTGTAGGAACCAGCAATAGTAAAATTACCCCGATCATGCATGAAGTTGAAGCCATGCGCGATGGTGACATTGGCGGTCTGGTTATCACCATATTCGCTGATGCCGCCATTGGCCGTAACGGTTGTGCCTGTAAAATTCTTTTTAAGAATGATGTTGACCACACCCGCAATGGCATCTGACCCGTAGGTGGTGGAAGATCCGTCTTTCAGAATTTCAATACGGTCCACCATGGCGGGGATGATCGAGTTCACGTCCGGGCAGTCAACGGAGCCATTGCCGTTTACCATACGGTGACCATCGACCAGAACAAGCGTGCGGGCCACACCCAAACTACGAATATTCAGGCAGGAGCCGCCATCGTTACTGAACGTGTTGCCGGAGAACCCCATGGAGGGAATATGGGCAAAAACATCCCCCAGTGTCATGGAAGATGATTTTTGGATCTGTTCACCCGTAATCATGGTAACGGGCTGAATTTCCGCTGTTTCCTTTGCGCCCAGATGGGTGCCGACCACGGTAATGGTCTCGTTCTTGCCCTCGGCCGTTGAGGAAACCTTGGAACTTTTAGAGGATTTGTTGGTAATGGCCTTACCAGTTGTGGTGCCTGGCAGGGAAATGATCTGGGCGTGCGCCTCAGTCGCCCAGCCGTAACAGAAAGCTGAAATTCCTAAAAGAAGTGCTGCTTTTCTACAAGAACCTGATCCTCGCATAACGTGCTTCCCTCCCGCCCCGACTACCACCTGAATACGATAGCGCAATGGTCAGGAGAAAATGGACATCTGTCCATGTCAAAAACATCTGCTTCCATTAGCCAATGGTTAAGACAGGCCCGAATGACCGGACAGAAATGGCGGCTTTCCGCAGTTAGAGCGTGGGCAAAGCCGCGAGATCACGTTTTATCTCTTCCTTGAGAAGCGTGAGAATATCTTGCGAGATATGGGAAAGTGCGTAATCCGCCCGGAAGAGAACCGTGCAGGCCATGCCCAGCGGTGGCTTGAGCGGAAGCGGCGGTGGCAGGCCCGGATGATGCAGGGCCGTCAGCCCATCCACAATGGCGCACCCACCGCCAAGCCGCACCAGTTCGGCCGCCATGTAATGGGTTCGCACCCGCACAACAGGCACGGCAGACAGACCCGCTTCCTCCCACGCCATATCCAGCAGGCGGGCTGTGGGATCGTTCTCGCTCAGGCCGATATAGCGGGCGGGATCAATGTCCTCCAACGCAACGGGGCCTTTGGTGCAGTTCTGGTCAATCAGCACCAGCGGTACTTCGGCAATATGGCTGGCGGTCAGGCCCTGTTTTTCATACGTGCCGAACACAATGCCCAGATCAAGATCATGGTTGAGAATGCGCGAGACAATCTCCGGCCCATGCAGCGTATCAATTGTGAGTTCGTTACCCGGATGGGTGGCGTGATAACGCTGAATTACCCGTGGCACCACGCTCAGCCCCAGGCTCGGCACGCAGCCTATGCTGATGGCGTGACCATCCCGCGCGTAGCGGAGGTTTTCCGTCAATCTTTTGAGATCGGACACTTTCTCAAAAATGGTGTTCACATGCGGCAGCATGATCAGGGCCTCACGCGTGGGCACAAGCCTGCCGCCCGTACGCTCGAACAGCGCGAACCCCAAAGACTGCTCCGCATAGCGCAGAACCTTGCTGGCCGCAGGCTGAGAGACATGCAACACTTCAGCAGCACGACGCAGGGAACCTGTGGACATGATCGCATAGAAAACTTCGATCTGACGTAAACGCATAACGGGCGTTTCATCCTTCCTGTTTTATCGTGTTCCTGAAACACACAGTCTCTGCGCGGGCAGCGTGCAGAACGCGTTCCATAAAGACGCAAGCCTGCCTAGCCTGCTGTCCTGTCATAACAGAATGTTAACATGCCACAACAAAATTGAAAGACACAATGCCCCGTGCCGTGTTGTCCCCCCGCCAGCTTGGCCGCATACTTGCCCCTGCATTGCAGGGAGAGACCAGACTGTGAAGACACGGCTTTTATGACCATACTTGATCTGGCCGTGATGCTCGCCTACCTGGCGGGCATGCCGCTGCTGGCCGTAGCTCTTTCGGGCCGCCAGGCATCCACCGCCGCGTATCTGGAAGGCGGGCATGATCTGCCATGGTGGGCGCTCTGCCTTTCCATGGTGGCAACGGAAACCTCTACCCTCACCGTTATCAGTGTGCCCGGCGTGGCCTTTGGCAGCGGCATGGTGTTTGTGGGGCTGGCACTTGGCTATCTTCTGGGCCGTGCCATTGTGGCCTGGAAATTTCTGCCGCTTTACAGTTCCGGCCGCATGTTGAGCGCGTATGATTATCTGGGCCAGCGCTTTGGTGGCCGTATGCAGCGTGCGGCCTCAGCCACTTTTCTGGGCACCCGCGTTCTGGCGGAAGCCGTGCGGCTGTTTGCCGGCATGCTACCACTAACGGCCATGCTGGCCGCGGCCCATATGGCTGTGCCCCGTACCCTGCTGCTGGTTTGCATTGTGGGCATTACGCTTTTTTACACCTTATGCGGGGGCCTGCGGGCGGTTGTGTGGTCTGACGCCATTCAGTTCTGCCTGTATCTTGGGGGCTCCGCTTTGTGTGCGGCCCTGTTGCTGCATGGATTGCCCTCCGGCGCCTTCAGCACATTGCAGCATGCTGGGAAATTTGCATTGTTTGCGCAGGCATCCGTCCCTTTCAGCAGTGCTTTCACCCCTGTTGCCGCCATTGGTGGGGGCGCGTTGATGACGCTTGCCTCCCACGGGACAGACCAGTTGATGGTGCAACGTGTGCTGGCAGCCCGTAACCTGAAGGAAGCCCGCATGGCGCTGATGGGCAGCGCCGTGGGCGTGGCGGCGTTGTTCTTCCTGCTTTCCTGCGTTGGCATTCTGCTGTGGATGTATCATGGGCAAGTGCCGTTGGCGCAAACGGGCCTATCCTCACCAGATGCCGTGTTTCCTGACTACATTGTGCACGGACTGCCACCGGGGCTGCGCGGGCTGATGGTTGCGGCCATTCTGGCGGCCACCATGGGGTCACTCTCCTCCACCCTGTCCGCCATGACAGCCGCCACGGTGGGAGATTTCTCCGCGCTCTGCACCCGTCTGAGCCGGATGATCAGCGTTGGCCCGCTGGCGCTGGCGCGTGGCATTACCGTGGTCTGGGCTGCGGCTCTTGTTGGCTGTTCCTTGCTGTTTGCACAGGGAAGCCAGTCCGCCGTGCTGCTTGGGCTGTCCATTGCCGCCTGTAGTTATGGCCCCATGCTGGGCACCTTTCTGGCAGGCATGCTGCTGCCCTCCGCCCGCTCTGCCGAACTTCTGCCCGCCTTTTGCATGACCGTGCCGCTGATGCTGCTGGCCATGGTGGTGCTGCACCCCGGTGGCCATGCACTGGCGTTTCCGTGGCTGATTCTGCTGGGCATGGTGCTGCTGTTTGTATTTGCCGCGGGCCTGCATGTGGTGCGCGGCGTGATCTCCCTGCCTGCCAAAAGGCCTAAATCATGACCCGTATCAGCCGCCGCGCTCTGGCCACACGCGCCAGCAAACTTGCTCTTCAGGCTGCTGTGGGGTTGGGGGGAGCCATGGCAACACGCGGGGCTGCCGCTACAGCCCACGCCGCCCCACCCGCACCAACACCCTGCCAGAAGCAGGCCACCGCCCCCGTAAAAACCGGCTTTGAAAAACTACGTGAAGACAACTACGCTCCCCTCAAGGGCCACAAGATAGGGGTCATTGCCAACGTGGCGAGCGTGGATGCTGCACTCCGCTCCATTGTGGATTGCCTGCATGACGCGCCCTCCGTGCAGTTGCACGCTGTTTTCGGGCCGGAACACGGGTTCCGTGGTTCCATGCGGGAAGGATTTTCCGAGCCCGAAACGCAGGACCCGCAAACGGGCTGCACAGTGTATGACATCTACGCCAAAAGCGGAGACGCGCTGAAAAGCATCCTGAAAAAATCAGGCATTACGCTGCTGATGTTTGATGTTCAGGATACGGGATCTCGGTTTTACACTTATATCTGGACCCTGTTTGACTGCATGGCGGCCTGTGCGCAGCTTGGCCTGCCGCTGCTGGTGCTGGACCGCCCCAACCCCATTTCCGGCACCGATGCTTCCGGCCCGGTGCTGGACCCGGCTTTGTCCTCCTTTGTGGGGCGTGCGCCTATTGCCCTGCGCCATGGCATGACGGTTGCGGAACTGGCGCGGCTGTTCAATGCCGCCTTCATGCCCGCACTGGCGGGCAAGGCCGCCACGCTGGACGTTGTGCGCATGGAAGGCTGGCAGCGCGGCATGTTTTTTGAAGACACCGGCCTGACATGGTGCCCACCCAGCCCCAACATGCCCTCCGCGCTGACGGCGCTGGTGTATCCTGGCACCTGTTTATTTGAAGGCACATCCTTTTCCGTAGGGCGTGGCACCACCATGCCGTTCCTGTATCTGGGCAGCGCGGGCGTGGATGGCCGGATCTGGGCGGAGCAGGCAGCTGCGGCTGGCTGTGCCGGTGCCGCCTTCCGGGATGTGTGGTTCACGCCGCAGGTAGATCCGTTCAAAAACACGTTGCTGCATGGGCTGCACTGCGCCGTTATGGACCGCACCGTGTTTGACCCCGTTGCCACCGGCATGACCCTGCTAAGCACGGGCCGCAGGCTGGCCGGACCAGCCTTCTGGCGCGGGAATGGCAAGACATTTGACCAGCTTTGCGGTAGCCGAAAGATCCGCCCCCTGCTTGACCATGGAGCAGACGCCACAGCACTGGCCGCGACATGGCAGGCTGATCTGGACCGCTTCAGCGCCCTGCGCCACACGCATCTTTTATACTAGAGAACAGGATTTTCCGCTTCATGACCTCCACGGTTTCGTCCTCCGCCGGTGTGCCCGCCAAAACTGAAATGTCTGATTCCCGGTATGAGGCACTTGATCTCTGGCCCACGGGAACCCTGCTGGAAGCGCTGCTGGAAAGCCAGCTTGGTGCGGTTTCCGCTGTCAAAGCCGCCCTGCCGGGCATGGAAGACGCCATAACGGCAGCCCTGCCGCGCCTGCAGCGCGGTGGGCGGCTGTTTTACGTGGGGGCAGGAACATCAGGCCGCATTGGCTTGCAGGATGGGGTGGAACTGATCCCGACCTATGGCTGGCCGGAAGACCGGCTTGTACTGCTGCTGGCAGGCGGAGACGCAGCGCTGTTCCAGCCCGTTGAAGGGGCCGAGGATGAAGAAGACACCGCCCGCGCCGCCATTGCCACCCACAAGGCCGGGCCGGATGATGTGGTGATTGGCGTAGCAGCCAGTGGCGGCACGCCCTATACCTGCGCAGCCCTGACCGCCGCCCGTGCGGCAGGCAGCCTGACCATTGGTTTTTCCTGCAGCCCGGACGCCCGCCTGCTGCACGATGCCGAGATCGGTATTCTGATTGAAACCGGCCCGGAAGTGGTAGCAGGCTCCACCCGCATGAAAGCCGGAACAGCCCAGAAAGTGGCGCTGAACATGCTCTCTACCGCGCTGATGGTGCGGCTGGGCCACACATGGCGCGGGCAGATGGTGGATATGCGGATAGTCAACGCCAAACTGGTGCGCCGCGCCCACCGCATGGTGCAGCAACTGACAGGCTGCACCGAGGCCGAGGCCCACGCCGCGCTGGAAAAAGCCGAAGGCAGCATCAAGCTGGCCATTCTGGTGTGTTTTGGCTTTACCCCGGAGGAAGGCCGCACCGTGCTGGCTGAAAACGGTGGCAATCTGCGCATCGTTCTGGCGCAGACGCAGCGCTGAACACCACCCGCAATGCCCCTGCCCTTCCAGCCGTTTTTGCAAAGGACCTTGTAGGACCATGAAAGTTTTTCTGTGCCCCAACCGCACGGATCTGGCCCGCCTGACGGCCACCCTTCTGGCCGAGCAGATCAGCCGCAAGCCCAATTCTGTTCTGGGGCTGGCCACTGGCCGCACCATGGAGGCGGTGTATGCCCACCTTGTGCAGCGCCACCGGGAGGATGGGCTGGATTTTTCAGGCTGCACCACCTTCAATCTGGATGAATATGTGGGCCTGCCTGCAACGGATGCGCGTTCCTACCATGCCTACATGCACACGCACCTGTTCCAGCATGTCGGCATTGCCCCGGACCGCACACATCTGCCCAACGGCATGGCGGCAGATCTGGCAGCCGAAGGGCAACGGTACGATGCCGCCATCAAGGCCGCAGGGGGCATAGACCTGCAACTTCTGGGGTTGGGAGAAAACGGGCATATTGGGTTTAACGAACCCCTTTCCTCCCTTGCCTCCCGCACGCGCCCGGTTGTGCTGGCCCCGGAAACACGCCTGCAGAATGCTGGGCTTTTTGATGGTAAGCCGGAATCTGTTCCGCCTCTGGCGTTGACCATGGGCACTGGCACCATTCTGGAAAGCAGGCGCATTGTGCTGACAGTGGCTGGCAAGGCCAAGGCCGAGATGCTGCGCGCCGTGCTGGAAGGGCCAGTGACAGCGCAAATCAGCGCCTCGGCCTTGCATTTTCATACCAACTGCCTTGTTCTGGCAGATGAAGACGCCGCCAGCGCCCTGACCATACGCCCGGCGCTGGATCATGCCTTGAAGCATGACCCGGAATTACGCGCCCTGCACACGCTGCTGACCTGAGAAGAAGGACAACGGATTTTTCATGATGCGACAGATCACCCGGCCCATGCGCTGTTTTCTGGTTTCCGCAACGGCGCTGGTCTGGTCTGCCGCCCCCGCACTGAGCGCCCCTGTTACAAGCGGGGCGGGACTGGGCGGGGCGGAAAAACCCGTTATCATGCCAGCACCCTCCAGTATCCAGACCGATGGTGCAACGTCTCCGTTGCCCAAAACCATAGTGATCCGGTGGGATGGAAAAGCGCTGCCCGTTCTGGTCACGGCGGTTGAACGCTTCCGCACCCACCTTGAAAAACTGACAGGCCAGCCGATCAGATTTGTCTCATCCTCTGCGGATGCCTCGGCCTTTACCATCACGCTCCATTGCGCCGGGAAAGACGGTGCGTTTCCCGCTCTGGACATGCCGGAACAGTATGCGCTGACTGTCTCAGCTTCTGGCGCAACGCTGAATGCTGCCGGGCCGGTGGGTATTCTGCATGGTCTGGCCTCCCTGCTGCAACTTGCCGGGCGGGATGCTACTGGCGCGGTGATAACCCATGCCAGCCTGAATGATGCCCCCCGCTTCCGCTGGCGCGGGCTGATGATTGATGTCAGCCGCCATTTCATGTCCATCCCCACGTTGCAGCGCCAGATTGACGCCATGGAAATGGTGAAACTGAATGTGCTGCACCTACACCTCTCTGATGGGCAGGGCTTCAGGGTTGAAAGCCGCCTGTTCCCGCGCCTGCACACCGTGGCGTCACACGGGGCGTATTATACGCAAAAGCAGATCCGGGCCCTTGTCACCTATGCGGCGGAACGGGGCATCCGCGTGGTGCCCGAATTTGACACGCCGGGCCATACCTTTGCCCTGCTGGAAGCCTATCCGCGTTACGCGGCACAGGCCCCACTGAACATGGAAGACCGGGCCGAGAAAAACCGCGCCGCGCTGGACCCGACCAACCCCGCCACCTACCGCTTTGTCACGGCGCTATATGGAGAAATGGCATCCCTATTCCCGGACGCATATTTTCACATAGGCGGGGATGAGGTTGTGGCCAAGCAATGGACAACGTCCCCACACATTCAGGCCTATATGCAGGCGCATAGTTTCAAAACACCTGCGGAAATGCAGGCAGAATTCACCACGCGCGTTGCGCAGGCGCTGACCCGCCGCCACAAGAAGGTTATTGGCTGGGATGAGATCACCGCCGCCGATATCCCGCGTGATACCGTGGTGGAAATCTGGCGCGGGGCAGCCCGCACAGCCGCCGCCACGGCGGCAGGCCACCCGGTGGTTGTGTCTGATGGTTATTATCTGGACCGACTGCAACCCGCCGCCATCCCGTATGCGCAGGACCCGTTGGGAAATGTTGCCAACATGGCGGAAGCGGAAGCCGCCGCACAGGCCACCGGGCCGGGTGGCACCATTGCCGACAAAGTCACAACCCAGACCACACCGCTGACAGACGCGCAGAAGGGGCTGGTTCTGGGCGCGGAAGCCGCGCTGTGGACGGAAATTGTCACTGAAGAGATGCTGGATAGCCGCCTGTGGCCCCGCATGGCCGCCCTTGCCGAGCGCTTCTGGTCCCCGGCCTCAGCCTGTGACGGGCAGACCCTTTACCCTCGCCTTGCCGTAACGCAGGACAAGCTGGAAGAACTGGGGCTGGAAAGCAGCGCCCATGCCAGCCAGAGGCTTGCTCGGCTGGCTCCGGGTGAGACGGCTCCCGCCAGTGTGCTGCTGAGTGTAACCAGCCCTGTGCGGAATTACGCGCATAATCACGAGTTTTTACAGATCCGCCACAAGCAGCGCGCTACGGAGCAGGACCTGAATACGCTGGCCGACATTGCCAGCCCGGACAGCTTTGCAGCGGATACCTTCAACCGACAGGCCGCAGCCTATGCCGCAGGCCAGAAGGACCTGAAAGCCACCCTGCGGGCGCAACTGAGTTACTGGGTTGCGAATGACGCCGCGTTTCAGGCCACCGCAGCCCGTAATCCCGCCTTGCAAAATGCCCTGCCTGCTTCTGAAAACCTGAAAAATCTGGCACAGGCCGGGTTGATGATGCTGGGGTATGATCATTCGGCTGGCTGGAAGCACCGGGTGCGCGCCGCCGTGCGCAAGGCGCGTGCGGAAATTGCAGCCTCTGCTACCACCAAAGTGGTCACCAACACGCCGCAACCGCCGGGTGATCTGCTTCAGGATATCCTGCCAGGGATTGAAGCGCTTTCCGCCCGCATCATGCATGGAGAGGGGGGTGCCCACTAAGCAGCCTTAACTCGCAAATCATCAAACCAGAGGGTGAAGGGAAAGCCTGTCTGGTCAGGTTGGCAGGTTGGCAGGTTGGCAGGTTGGCAGGTTGGCAGGTTGGCAGGTTGGCAGGTAAGGGCTTTCAGATAGCCTTTGATTGCACCATATCTTTTTCAAAAGAATTCTACAAAACCTCATAAACAAAAAGGGCGGAACCTGCTGGCTCCGCCCTTTTCTTTTGTCGTGGGTCTGCTGTGGCCGGGTGGCTTTCTTATTCCATCCATTCCGAAATATCGGGGCAGGAACAGACAAGATTCCGATCCCCATGGGCGTTATCAATCCGCCCCACAGGTGGCCAGTATTTGCTGGAACGGCTGACACCGGGCGGGAAGCAGGCGTCCTGACGGGTGTAGGCATGGTCCCACGGTTCTGCCGTGACATCGCTGGCGGTATGGGGCGCGTGGCGCAGGGGGGATTGCTCTGCCGTCAGCTTGCCCGCTTCAATGGCGCGCACTTCCTCACGAATGGCCAGCATGGCCTCGCAGAAGCGGTCGAGTTCCGCTTTGCTTTCAGATTCCGTGGGTTCGATCATGAAGGTGCCCGCCACCGGGAAGCTGACCGTGGGCGCATGGAAGCCGTAATCCACCAAACGCTTGGCCATGTCATCCACCGTGACACCGGCTGCATCTTTCAAAGGGCGAAGGTCCAGAATGCATTCATGCGCCACGCGGCCCTGCGCGCCCCGATACAGCACCGGGTAGGCCTCTATCAGACGGCTGACAATATAATTGGCGTTCAGAATGGCCACCTGCGTGGCGCGTTTCAGCCCTTCATCCCCCATCAGGCGGATATAGGCCCAGGAGATCGGCAGAATAGAGGCCGAACCAAACGGCGCGGCGCTGACGGCCAGAGCCGTGCCTTCCGCCGCAGGGTTGCCGGGCAGGAACGGAGCCAGATGCGCCTTGACGCCAATTGGCCCCATGCCCGGACCACCGCCACCATGCGGAATACAGAACGTTTTGTGCAGGTTGAAATGGCTGACATCGCCACCGTAATCACCGGGGCGGGCAAGGCCCACCTGCGCGTTCATGTTCGCGCCATCCACATACACCTGCCCTCCGGCCTGATGCACCAGATCACAGATTTCACGCATGCTTTCTTCAAACACGCCGTGGGTGGAGGGATAGGTGATCATCACGGCGGACAGATCAGCCGCGTGAGCAGTCACTTTCTCCCGCATGTCTTCCAGATCAATATTGCCACCGGCATCACACTTCACCACCACAACCTTCATGCCCGCCATCTGGGCGGAGGCCGGGTTGGTACCGTGGGCGGAGGCCGGAATCAGGCACACTGTACGGTTGGTTTCCCCCCGTGCGCGATGATAGGCGCTGATGGCCAGAAGCCCGGCATATTCACCCTGCGCGCCGGAATTAGGCTGGAAGGACACGGCATCATACCCGCTGATGGCGCACAGCCAGCGTTCCAGATCAGCAAACAGGGCCTGATACCCCCGCGTCTGATCTGCCGGGGCAAAGGGGTGAATGTCACTGAAACCGGGCCATGTGATGGGGATCATCTCCACGGTGGCGTTCAGCTTCATGGTGCAGGAGCCAAGCGGGATCATGGTGCGGTCAAGCGCCAGATCCTTATCAGCCAGACGGCGCAGATAGCGCAGCATGTCTGTTTCTGAACGGCAGGAACTGAACACCGGCTGCGTCAGGAAAGCAGACTGGCGGCTCAGATTAGTGGGAATGGTGCTGGTGGCCGGAGCCAGCGCCTGCGCCATTTTATCCACCCGGCCCTGTTCCGCACAGAAAGCGGACCATACGGCCAGAACGGTTTTGGGGGTGGAGGTTTCATCCAGACTGATGCCGATACGCCCCTTGCCAGCATCACGCAGGTTAAGGCCAGCGGACCGGGCGCGAGCCAGAATATCCGCAGCACCATCGCCCACCTGAAGGGTGATGGTATCAAAAAACTGTTCGGTCTGGACTGTAACACCAAGCGCTTTCAGACCAGCAGCCAGTGTGGTGGTCAGCCCATGCACCCGGCGGCCAATGGCGCGCAGCCCTTCCGGCCCGTGATAGACCGCATACATGCCCGCAATAACGGCCAGCAGCACCTGCGCCGTGCAGATGTTGGAGGTCGCTTTTTCACGCCGGATATGCTGCTCACGCGTTTGCAGCGCCAGCCGGTAGGCAGAGCGGCCCTGACTATCAATGGACACCCCGACCAGACGGCCCGGCATGTTGCGCTTCCACGCATCCCGCGTGGCCATATAGGCCGCGTGCGGGCCACCAAACCCCATGGGCACGCCAAAACGCTGCGTGGAGCCAATGGCGATATCCGCCCCCAGTTCACCGGGAGAGGTCAGCACTGTCAGCGCCAACGGGTCTGCCGCCATGACGGCAATACCGCCCGCCGCATGCAGGGCCTCAATGGTTGCGCGAGGGTCTTTGAGAGCACCGGAAGACCCCGGATACTGGAACAGCGCACCAAAAACATCTGCTGCAACCAGATCTGTTTCCGGCGCGCCAATGACCAATGCAATGCCCAGCGGTTCCGCACGTGTTTTCAGCACGGCAATGGTCTGTGGGTGGCAGTCTGCATCTACAAAAAAAGCTGTGGCCTTGGATTTGGATACCCGGTTCGCCATGGCCATGGCTTCCGCTGCCGCAGTGGCTTCATCCAGCAGGGACGCGTTGGCAATATCCAGCCCGGTCAGTTCGGAAATCATGGTCTGGAAGTTCAGCAGCGCTTCCAGACGGCCCTGGCTGATTTCCGGCTGATACGGCGTATAGGCCGTGTACCATGCCGGGTTTTCCAGAATATTGCGCTGAATGACGGCTGGCAGAACGGTGCCGTAATAGCCCTGCCCGATCAGCGATGTCATGACCTGATTCTGGTTGGCCAATGTGCGCAGATGGGCCAGAACCTCCACCTCGCTCCAGCCCTTGCCAATACCCATGGGCTGTGTGGCCCGAATGGCGGCAGGCAGCGTTTCCTGCATCAGCGCATCAAGCGAGGGCGCACCGACTGTTTTGAGCATGACCGCCAGATCATCCGCCGTGGGACCGATATGGCGGGGCACAAAGGTATCTGCCTCCGGTTGCAGGCCTGCAAAAGCGGGCAGCGTATCAGCAGAACAGCCGGAGGAACGGTCCGGACCGGAAGCAAGGGTGAACATGCGGGGTATCCTGAAAAAGCGGGAAACAGGAAGAATGTTTCTGGCGGGCGTTGCGCTGTGGCTTAACAAAAACCGGGCAGCGCAACGCCCCTTTGGCAGGGTGCCGGGGCATAAGGGCGGGAACAGACCGCCCTCCACGCCCCGGCGGGCAGACTCAGGCGATCAATGCGGCGTAGGCGGCGGCATCCAGCAGGCCGGAAAGCTGATCCGGGTTGGTGATGCGGAATTTCAGAATCCAGCCTTCGCCTTCCGGGTCGGAACTGACGCGGGCGGGGTCATCCGTCAGGGTAGCGTTGCCTTCCAGCACTTCGCCATCCACCGGGGCATAAATGTCTGAAGCCGCCTTGACGGATTCCACCACGGCTACGGATTCACCGGCTTTGACCTCGGTTCCGGCATCACGCACTTCAACAAACACCAGTTCGCCCAGTTCCTCGGCAGCGTGCTTGGTAATGCCCACCACGGCGGACTCACCTTCAACGCGCAGCCATTCATGTTCTTTAGTAAAATACAGTGTCATGCCTCAGCACTCCTTGAAAAAAGTCTTTTGAAACCGTTGAGAAAACAGAATTACCGTTTGAAGCGCGCAGGCACGAACGGCAGGGACGCCACAACCGCAGGCACGGCGCGGCCTCGCAGTTCGGCAAAAACGGGGCTTTTGGGGGCTGCACAGGCAGTGGCCACATAGCCCATGGCAACCGGGGCTTCCACCGTGGGGCCAAAGGCGCCGGAGGTCACCTTGCCTATGCCATCGGCAAAAGCGGGATCAGAATAAAGGGGGGCACCGCCGCGCACAGGGGCACGGCCTTCTGCCAGCAGCCCCACACGGCGACGGGTCACGCCATTTTCAAGCTGGCCCAGAATGATGTCCGCGCCCGGAAAGCCCCCTTCCCGCGCACCGCCCTTGCGGCGGGATTTCTGAATGGACCATTCAAGGGCCGCTTCAACTGGCGTGGTCGTCTCATCAATATCCGCGCCATACAGGCACATGCCAGCTTCCAGCCGCAGGCTGTCCCGCGCGCCGAGGCCTATGGGTTTAACGTTGGGCTGAGCCAGCAACTGGCGCGCCACGCGTGAGGCATCCAGCGCGGGCACGGAAATTTCAAACCCGTCCTCCCCGGTGTAGCCGGAGCGGGAAATCACGCAGCTTGCGCCATCTACATCCAGAGCGCGCACATCCATGAAGGCCATGGTTTTCACATCCGGCGCAAGCGCCGCCAACGCCTGTTCGGCTTCCGGCCCCTGAAGCGCCAGCAGAGCGCGTTCTTCAAGCGGCTCTACCAGACAATCCACCAGTTCATCCTGCATGAGGGCAATATCGGCGGCCTTGCACGCGGCGTTGACCACCAGCAGCAGAGTATCATCCAGCCGCGCCACCATCAGATCATCCAGAATGCCACCCTGGGCATTGGTGAACTGGGTGTAGCGCTGCCGACCATTCTTGATGGCCACAATATCAGCCGGGACCAGACGTTCCAGCGCTTTGGCGGCGGCCTCCACACTGCCAGAGCGGGCACGCACCTTCACCTGCCCCATGTGCGAGACATCAAACAGGCCCGCATGGGTGCGCACATGGCGGTGCTCGGCCATGATGCCATCTGCATAATTCAGGGGCATGGCATAACCGGCAAACGGCACCATTTTGCCGCCTTGATCTTCATGCAGGGAAAAAAGAGGGGTGTGGAGGAGAGAATCAGTGCTCATGCACGCAGCCTTCCGCAAAAAGACTGGGGCACCTTGCGTATTCGGAAAACTGTGACCGATAAAAAGACAAAGTTCAGGGCCCCGGACCAGAGAATATCCGTCTGCCCCTTCTGTATCTTTGCCTGAGATCGCTATCCCGTCGGCGGGCGCGAAAGCGCCTCTCTCCAGAAGTTTATCGCGCAAGGTCCTTTTGCCTGAGAGTTTCCGGGGCGGTTGCTCCTTCGGCGCTGGCGCTAGGCCAGTCTCTCCCTCTGCGCGATAAAAACCGTGACATCATTGCGTTTTCAAGTCAATCACGGTTGTAGAGTCTGCGCGGGCCAAATGGCCCGTTTTATGCGTCTGCCTTGGGCAGATGTTTGGCAATATAGGGCGGCAGATTGAAAGAGCCCACGTGAATTTCCGGCGTCCAGTACTGGGTGTTGCCCAGAATTCCGGCGTCCTGCGCGAGGGTGCGCACGGTGTTCACATCCTGCCCCACGGGGCTTTTGCCCTTGGAGGCAATACCCAGCGTCATGAAGCCGCCCACATAGGTGGGCACTGCCGCCACGTAGGCAGACACATGCGGGAAGAACTTGGCCCGGCGCTCGCTGGTTTCATGCAGTTCATCCGCCTGCATGAAGGGCACGCCGCACTGGTTCACAATCAGGCCTTCCGCCGTAAGGATACGGGCGCAATGCTGATAGAAGGAATCCGTAAACAGGACTTCACCCACGCCAATGGGGTCCGTGCTGTCTACAATGATCACATCGAAGGAAGCATCAGCCGCCTTTGCCACGTAATCAATGCCATCACCCACAATCACTTCCGCGCGCGGGTTGGTCCAGGCATCTCCGGCAATGCCGGGCAGGTGTTGT
This sequence comes from Acetobacter senegalensis, assembly GCF_001499615.1. Taxonomy (NCBI): domain Bacteria; kingdom Pseudomonadati; phylum Pseudomonadota; class Alphaproteobacteria; order Acetobacterales; family Acetobacteraceae; genus Acetobacter; species Acetobacter senegalensis. The sequence goes on from NZ_LN606600.1 coordinate 1,054,271, forward strand.
TTTGAAAGTTCAATGACCGCGCCGTCAATTTCCACCATCACGGCTTTTTCCACGCCGGGATGTTCCAGCACGCGGCGCAGCACACCGCCATCACCCGCGCCAATAATCAGCACATTGCGCGCAGCGCCGTGGGTGAACAACGGAACATGGGTGAGCATTTCCTGATAAACGAACTCATCCCGCTCCGTGATCTGCACCACGCCATCCAGCAGAAGCACGCGGCCGTGGGACTCGCTCTCAAAGACCACAATGTCCTGAAACGGGCTTTTGGTACGGGCCAGTTCCTTTGTGACGCGGAAGCGCTGGCCCCAGTTGTCATAAAGGGTTTCTTCAATCCACTGCTCAGTCATGTCTCTTTATCCCAAACAAAGAAAAGGGCCAGAACGCGGCCTGTTACGGCGTTATTCTGGCCCCCTCAAACACACCATCAAAGACGGAAACGGACCTTAGATGGCCACGCGCCCACGGCGTTGCTCATCCACTTCCAGCCGCTTTGCCTGGAACAGGCGCTGCATGACCGGAATGGCAAGGTGCGGATCACATGCACCGCACATGAAGATATCCACGGCCGCAAAATTGCGTTCTGGCCATGTGTGGATGGAAATATGGCTTTCCGCCAGCACAACCACGCCAGACACGCCGCCATTGGGCGTGAAGTGGTGGAAGTGGCTGTGCAGGATGGTTGCTCCCGCAGCCACGGCAGCCTCACACAATGTCCGGTCTATTTTTTCCGGATCATCCAGATTTGTGGCGTCCCACAGATCGACCAGCAGGTGTGTGCCTGCAAATTTCTCGCCGTCTTTTTCGACGAAGTAATCCTTACGATCATCGTCAGACGAGACCGGAACAGAAGATGCCTGGTTATTGCTCGGGAGTTCCGAGACCATCCCCAGTTGAGCAAGTGCGTTCATTGACGTACCCCCAAACCAGTAGACAGCCTGTTGGGCGAAATCGCCCCCTTGGGCCAAGAGCGGGTGTAACTACGGCCTATAGCCCCGCATGACAAGCATTATCTTGCATAAAAAACAGGTTTTTTCACACTGCCCGAAAACGAAGTGAAGGAAATCAATGTGATGCGGCGCTGCGGGGCATCTGCCGTAACAGAAGTGTAAACAACGCATCACGCTCGCGCCCCAGCGTACGGCCCGCCAGCCAGTCTTTCAGCCGGTGCAGGGTTTCCCAGTCCCGCGCGGCGGCGGCATCGGTCGCCAGCCGGAAAGCAAGGGCCCGTTGCGCCTCTGTCAGCGCCCCATCCTGCGGCAGACCACGGCTGGCCAGACGCCCCACCACCAGCACGGCATCCGCCCAGCGGTGGTCCGCCTCATAAAGCTGGCCGCGCAGATCCAGCCCTGCGTCCGATTCGTCATGCGCCAGCAGGGTCTGCGCCTTTTCCGTCTCTCCACGTGCCTGCGCCACGCGGGCGGCATCATACGCTTTGCGGGCCGCCAGATCATCCGGCATGAGCGGGGAGACCGCGTGATCCAGAGCCATCTGCGCCAGGGCCAGTTGATGCGCCTGCATGGCGGCCTGAGCCAACAGTTCTTCTCCCTCCGCCCGTGCCTGTGGGTCTGCCTGCATGGCAATGGCCTGACTGAAGGCCGTCGCGGCGGTATCTGCATGACCAGCCTCCAGCAGCAGGCGACCATACCCCAGCAGCAGCTTGGCTTTCTCCGCCCCATCAGGCACATGCGGCAGCCCCTGCGCCACCAGCGCGGTACGCTGTGTGACCGAGAGTTCTTCCTCGCTGCCGGGCGGCAGGCCGAGGGAGGCGGACGCACCGCTGAACACCAGCCGATACAAAGCGGCCCGATAGGCCTCCGCCAGCACGTCCTCTGGCACATCCGCGCTAGGTTGAAGCCCTTCCAGCACGCTCAGCGCCACTTTGGGCTCACCATTGCGGATGAGGGCGTGCGCAAGCCCCACGGCAGTAAGCGTGCGGATGTCAGCAGGCGCGGGTGAAGCCCCGTTCTCGCCTTTCAGCAGTTTGCGGTACACGTCCGCCGCCATATCCGGCGCAATCAGATCCGCATCTTGCATCAGCCGCACAATTTCCGTGCGGGCAATGGCGGCGCGCTGAGCATCGTCCGATGCTGTCAGATTTTCCAGTGCAACGCGGGCTGTTTCCGTTTTTCCCTCCCGCGCCTGTAGCAGCGCGCGGGGAAGATCATACGCGGGGCCATCGGGCAGTGGCTCCATCATCCTGACCGTGGCGGGGGTGCCATAGCGGGCGATGTAAAGCGCCATGGCTGGCGCAATCCGGTCCCGTAGCGGGGCGGGATAATGCTGCGCCTGCGCAAACCCTGCCGCCAGCAGAATGGCGGTGCGCTGGCTGTTCTGCCAGGCATACAGACCATACAGCCCCTGCCACAAATGGAACTCCGACAGGCTGATCCACTCCGGCGCGGCCAGTGCCTGTGCGCCTTTCAGGTTGCCCGCAAGGAGAGCTGACGCCGCACGCAGCGCTATTTCCGGCCGCTGGGTAGAAGGTGCACCAGCACTGGCTGATCCCGAATCCGGTGTGGTTTCTGGCATATCGGCCAGCAGCGTGGCGGCTTTCTGAAACGCTCCAGACGCAAAAGCCGCCTGCGCAGCGGCAAAAGTCGCCGCTTTTTTCTGCCGGGGCGACGCCTTGGCCAACGCCGCCAGTTTTTCCTCCCGCTCCGCTGCCAGAGTGGCGGGCGATGCCTCCTGCAAGCCAAACCACTGCCAGTCCTTTTGGCGGGAGGCCTCTATCCCCTGTTCGGGCACAGGGAGGCCCACAGGCACAGGATGCAGCGAGACAGCGTACAGAACGGCCCCTTTGGCCGTGCCCTGCATCACGATCTGATCGGCATCGGCTTCCACCACCACACCTTCCAGTGTGGGCCTTACGGAATAGCCAACCGCGTGCTGCGCCTGCGCCACGCCGCCTGAGGCTGTGCGGGATGTTGCAATCAGCAGCCGCGCGCCGGTAGCGGGGTCCGGCAATTCAAACTCATGCCCAGGCTGTTGCAGCGGAAACAGCACATAACCGGGCGCAGGCTGCGCCGTAATTGTGTGCAGAGACGCAGCCCCCCCTCCCCCGCCAGAAGATGGTTTGCCCGCTTCCGCAGCCCCCGTGGACGACAACGTAGCCGTAGAAGAAGGGGGCGGAGAGGAGGAGCCTGCGGAAGCGGAAGTTGCAGGCGCAGTGGTAGTGGAAGTGGAAGTGGCAGCCGCAGTCGTAGCCGGAGCAGGAGCAGGAGCAGGAGCAGGAGCAGGAGCAGGAGCCGAAGCAGATGTAGAAGCGGCAGTCGACGCAGAAGCAGCACTGCCCCCTGCTGCGGCGGAAGGAGCCAGCGCCGTCTGCCCATCCTTTTTCTGTAAAGATGCAGGTTCCGGCGCTTGCAACTGCCAGCCTTCTTTCTGGCGCGAGAGCCGCAAGGCAGGGTGTTGCGGCAGAGGGATGCGCAACAGGGTGGCGTGATCCAGCACGGTGACTGTCAGGCCGGAAAACACACCTGTTCCGCCAGACGCACGCATCATGGCCGGCACAGGCTGGTCTGCCACCACAATAAAATCCGGGCCGGACCAGAACGCCGCAATGCCGGTTTGCGCATCAAAAGGCAGAAACAGTGCTGTCTGGGCGTTTTGCTCACCTTTCTGGCCCAGAGCATCCTGCGTGACAGCCGCTACCGGAGCCCGCTGCAGCCCATCCACGCCTTCCGCTGTGGCAGGCGCAGCCACCAACGCCTGAAGCATCAGGCAAGAAACCAAGATCCGGTCTGTTTTGTTCCGTCCCGTCACGAGGTTTCTGTTGCTCCCTGTCTGGTTTCGCCACGCCATGGATGCCGGGCAATAGCGCACACCCAGCGCCCTAGTGAGTGTGCCCTCTCTTTGCACTGATCGCCAAGGCTGACAAAGGAAAAGACAAACCGCGCAGGCTGCGGAACGCCGGGAATGGAGAGAACGTTAAAAAGCCTCATTACCGCTTTAGCCACATCAGATGGCTTTCTTGCTCTGGAGGATTCCATGAAGAAATTATCTGTTCCGGCGCTTCTTCTGCTTTTGCTGCCGCTGGGCCTTGCTGGCTGTTATTCTGGCCCGCACCGCTATCATGACAGGGATGGTTACCGCCACGGGCGGCATGACCATGGGTATTACAATGATTACCGCGGCCGCCCACCCGGCTCGCGCTACTAAACCTCGGGCTTTTCAGCCCTTCTGGCGGCACACGCCGCCACACTGGCAAAACCACGCACGGCACGAACAAACCATGATAGGGTGACGCCGCCAGCAGATTTCTGGCGCATTTACTGCCCTCTTAACCCCGTGCGTGGATTTTATGCTGGACCGCATTACAAGCATGCAGGTTTTTGTAAAGGTTGTAGCCACCGGCAATTTTACGGCTGCCGGGCGAGCGCTTTCCCTTTCCCAAACCATGGTGACAAAGCACATCACAGCGCTTGAGCGGCAGATGGGTGTAACCCTTTTCCACCGCAGCACGCGCAAATTATCGCTGACAGAAGCCGGACGGCTGTTTCTGGAAGGATGCCAGAAAATTCTGGCTGATCTGGATGAAGTGGAGCGGACCGTAACCGCCCAGCGACGCGAACCACAGGGGCGGCTGCGGCTTAATGCCCCTGTTTCCCTTGCCATACGCTATGTTGCCCCTCTGCTGCCCGAATTTAACCGCCGACACCCATTGGTGACGGTCGAGCTGGGCCTGAATGACCGCGCAGTGGACCTAATTGAAGAAGGCTGGGACCTTACCCTGCGGATCAAGCACATGGCCCCCAGCAGCCTGCGCACGCGCAAGCTCGCGCCCATACGCTGCGTGGTGTGCGCCTCCCCCGCCTATCTGGCGCAGGCCGGCACACCGCAGCGCATTGAGGAACTGAGCCAGCACAAATGCCTGGGGTACACTTTGGGAGACCCCGGCAACCCGAGCCGCTGGAATTTCGGTGTGAAGGGAGAGCACGGGGTCTCTATTTCCGGCCCGCTCTGCGCCAACAATGGCGATGCCCTGCGTGAAGCCGCCGTTGCGGGGGAAGGGCTGATCTATCTTCCCGTTTTTGTGGTGAGCAATGAACTACGTTCCGGCCAGTTGCAGGCCATAACGCTTGATGAGCCCCTGATGGAAGCCCCGCCCCTGCACGCTGTTTACGCCCCCGGCCAGACAACCCCGTTAAAAGTAAGGGCCATGATTGATTATCTGGTGGAATGCTATGGCCCCGTTCCCCCATGGGAGCAGGATCTCCCCTAAGCCACTCCCTAGGGGCAGACAGCGCTGGCCATCCGCCACACAGTCACTCTGGTTCTGTGATGAGGCGCATGGTTTTTCCACACATTCTGCGCGTGCTGCACCACTCTCCGAGTGCAGGAATAGGGGCAGTGGGTAAATCTGTGGATAACGGGTACAGATTGCGCAACCCGATTCGGAGGTGAATCAGAAAAAGGCAATAAAAAAAACAGGTTATACGAATCCGGAGTCGAGTCCCGGTTTCTGTGGAAACTCTGCTTTAGAGCCCGTATCTTGTGGGGAAGAATGGTGAGCCGGGAGGGACTCGAACCCTCGACCATTCGATTAAAAGTCGAATGCTCTACCAACTGAGCTACCGGCTCACACCATCTTGCAGAATAGCAGCACTCGGTTTGAAACAGGGTGCGCCCTCTGTTGGGACGCTGTCTAGACGGATCATTCCCCCCGTGTCAAGCGATGACATGCTTTTTCAAGCCCATAACGCGCAAAAGGGTTCCTGAAAACACCAATACCCCTTCTTGATGGCAGGCCCGGTCTCCCGAAATATCGCCCCCAACAAAAAAACGCGGCCCGTTGCGGGGCCGCGCTTCCTGTCTGGATAAATTCTGAAACAATCAGGCAGTTTCAGAAGAAGCCGGACGCATTTTGATAATCCGGTCGGGCTCACGCACCATGCCGGACGCGCCGCCACCGCGCTTGATTTTGTCGATGTTTTCCATGCCTTCAATCACGTCACCCACAATGGTGTACTGACCATCCAGATGCGGAGACGGTTCAAACATGATGAAGAACTGGCTGTTAGCGCTGTTGGGGTCAGACGTACGCGCCATGCCCAGCGTGCCGCGCAGGAACTTGGCGTCCCGCGTGAATTCCGCCTTCAGGTCCGGCAGCGGGCTGCCACCTGTGCCTGTGCCCGTGGGGTCACCGGCCTGTGCCATGAAGCCTTCAATTACACGATGGAAGGGAACGTTATCGTAAAACCCTTCAGCAGAAAGGGTGCGGATACGCTCGGCAGCCAGCGGTGCGATATCGGGACGCAGGCGGATGACCACGCGGCCTGCGGGCACATCCATGTAGATCAGGTCGTTTTTGTCTGTCTCGGTAGACATAGAGAATTCTCCTTAACTCTTTCCGGCAACCGGCGCCAACGCACCTGTTACCCCGCAGCCCGCGCCTTTAGCCGGGCGAGCAGACGTTCCTGTGTATATGGGGTGACAAACTCGGAAACGGCACCACCATAACCGGCAATTTCCTTCACAAGGCGGGAGGAAATGAACTGCGTGCGCTCGGACGCCATCAGAAACACGGTTTCTATGGTGGCATCCAGCCGCCGGTTTACGCCGGACATCTGGATTTCATAATCAAAATCCGTCAGCACCCGCAGGCCGCGAAAAATAAGCGTAGCATCATGCGCACGCACCGCTTCCACCAGCAGGGAGTTGAAGGGCGTTACCTTCAACTCGCCGCCTGTGCGCTCCGCTATGGCGGGAAGCTCATGCTCCACACACTCCACGCGCTCCGCCAGCGGCATGAGCGGGTTTTTGGCGGGGTTTTCCGCCACCCCGATCACCAGACGGTCCACCAACCGGGCGGCCCGTTCAATCACGTCCAGGTGCCCGGTGGTGACGGGATCAAACGTCCCGGCATAAAAGCCAATGCGCCGGGCAGGGCGCACGCCTGTGATCACGCGCCTTCGCCCGGTGTTTCAGCGGCGTCCTCGCCCCCTTCTTCCTCACCATCATCCATGACGGGGAACACGCTCGTCACGCGCTCATCCTCATTCAGGCGGAACAGGGTCACACCGCTGGCCTGACGCGCCATGACGCGCACCTGATCCACCGGCACACGGATAAGACGGCCAGCGTCCGTCACCAGCATGACATCCGTGCCATCCAGAACCGGCAGGGTGGCTGCAACTTCCTTGCCGCGCTTGTTGGAGGAGAAGGTCATGTTGGTAATGCCCTGCCCGCCACGACCGCTGACACGGTAATCATACGCGGAAGACCGGCGGCCAAACCCGCCATCGCTCACCACCAGCAGAATTTCTTCGGCAGCTTCAAGCTCGGCAAAGCGTTCCGGCGTCAGCAGGGTTGTGCCGGAGGAGGCTTCTTCCTCATCCGCATCCACAACTGGCGTTTCGGCATCATCCTCGGTTTCGGCGGCGTTTTCTGCACGGCGTTTGGCATTGGCCATACGCAGATAAGCAGAACGTTCTTCCACCGTGGCTTCAACATGGTTCAGCACGGCAAGGCTGATCACCTTGTCGCCATCCGCCAGCCTGATGCCGCGCACACCGGAAGACCCACGGCCTGCAAACACGCGCAATGTGTCATCCGTAATCTGGAAGCGGATGCAGCGTGCGCCACGGGTTGCCAGGAACACATCCTGCCCTTCACGGCAGGTAGCAACGCCAATCAGGCTATCGCCTTCATCCAGCTTCATGGCGATCAAGCCGGAGGAACGGATGTTGCGGAAATCACTCAAACGGTTACGGCGCACGCCACCGCTGGCGGTTGCAAACACCAGATGCAGGGATTCCCACAGTTCCTCATCCTGCGGCAGCGGCAGAACGGCGGTAATGGTGTCCGAACCCAGATCAGGCAGCAGATTGACCAGCGCACGGCCTTTAGCGGTGGGGCTGGCTTCTGGCAGACGCCAGATCTTTTCCCGATACGCCTTGCCGCCGGAGGAGAAGAACATCACCCACTGGTGCGTGTGGGCGTTGAAGGACCGCACCACAATATCATCGCCGCGGGTGCCAGCGCCGGTGCGACCACGGCCACCACGGTTCTGGGCACGGAAGACATCAAGCGGCGTGCGTTTGATGAAGCCTTCCCGCGTGATGGTAACAACCATCTGGCCGGGTTCGATCAGGCTTTCATCATCCTGATCCCCTGCGTAATCAGAAATTTCGGTAGCGCGTGGGGTCGCAATTTCCGCCCGCGCCAGTATCAGTTCATCGCGCAGCACTTCCATGCGGCGGATGTGGCTGCCAATAATTTCAAGAAGCTCGTTGATCCGGGTCGCAACTTCGGAAAGTTCCTGCTGGATCTTTTCGCGTTCAAGGCCGGTCAGGCGTTGCAGGCGCAGTTCCAGAATACCACGGGCCTGTGCTTCAGTAAGACGGACCTTGCCGTCTACAACCTGATTGCCTTCATCATGGATAAGCGCCAGCAGGGGCTCGACATCTGCGGCATCCCAGCTTGCTGCCATCAGGGATTCACGGGCAGTTGCGGCATCAGGCGCTGCGCGGATCAGGGCGATCACGGCATCAATATTGGCGACGGCAATCACCAGCCCGACCAGAATATGCCCGCGATCCCGCGCCTTGTTCAGTTCAAACCGCGCCCGGCGCAGAATGACTTCTTCACGGAAGGAAACAAAGGCGGACAGAACATCCTTCAGCCCCATCAGGCGAGGCTTGCCGCCATCCAGCGCCAGCATGTTCACGCCAAAGGACGTCTGCAACTGGGTGTAACGGTAGAGGTGGTTCAGCACCACTTCCGGCGTGGCGTCCCGCTTGATTTCAATCACCACGCGCATGCCGGACCGGTCCGATTCATCGCGGATGTCTGATATGCCTTCAATCTGCTTGTTGCGCACCAATTCGGCAATGCGCTCCTGCAGGGTGGCCTTGTTCACCTGATACGGAATTTCCGTGATCACAATGGCTTTGCGATCCTTGCGGATTTCCTCAACCTCGGCGCGGGCACGAATAATGATCGCGCCACGGCCGGTAGCAAACGCACTGCGGATGCCTGAGCGCCCCAGAATGATGCCGCCTGTGGGGAAGTCGGGTCCCGGCACATGCTCCATCAACTCTTCAAGCCCCATATCGGGTTTTTCGATAAGAGCGAGGGTTGCATCAATCACTTCCGCCGGGTTGTGGGGCGGAATGTTAGTGGCCATACCCACAGCAATGCCGGTGGCGCCATTGATAAGCAGGTTAGGGAAAGCTGCGGGCAGAACGGTCGGTTCCTGCTCGCTTTCATCATAGTTGGGCTGGAAATCAACCGTATCGCGGTCAATGTCGTTCAGCAGGAAGGTGGCAGCCTTGGCCAGCCGCGCTTCCGTATAACGCATGGCCGCCGGGCTATCCCCATCCACGGAACCAAAGTTCCCCTGCCCGTCAATCAGCTTGACGCGCATGGACCAGGACTGCGCCATACGAACCATGGCATCGTAAATGGAGGAGTCACCGTGCGGGTGGTATTTACCCATCACGTCACCCACCGCACGGGCCGATTTGCGGTAGGGTTTATCGTGCGTGAAGCCACTTTCATGCATGGCGTACAGAATACGCCGATGCACCGGCTTCAGGCCGTCTCGCACATCAGGCAGGGCACGGCTGACAATCACCGACATCGCATACGCGAGGTAGGAGGAGCGCATCTCCTCCTCAATGGTGACAGGCAGAAGGTCAGAAGGCTCCGGCGATCCCGGCTGGTCAGAAATCTCGGTCAAGGTCCATCCGTCTTGTCATGCCGCGCGCCTGAGGGAATGAGGCGCGCCTGAAAACTGTTGTGCGCCGGGCCGCTGAACCGGGCAAAACCCGGCCTGTACAGCAGTCTGGCTGTGAGTGTCTTTCTTCTAGCACACAAAGGCGAACGCACATAGGGCTACCCCCATCTCTCACGCGCCAAAGCGCGCAATGGGGCTTGTTTTGCGGCAACACAGCAGCCATCCTCCCCTTCAGGGCGTTCTTCTCGCCCCCAAGACAAGGATGACCTCCATGCGCCTTCTTCTGGCCCTGCTTTTACCGTGGCTTCAGTTCTTCACCATCGGGCGTCCCTTCGCGGGCCTGATTTGTCTGGTGTTGCAGGTAACGATCATTGGCTGGATTCCAGCAGCCATCTGGTCCGTTTACGCTCTGAGCCAGTATAAGACCGACCAGAAAATTGCCCGGATGGGAAAGTAATAAGGCCGCTGCGGTTACATTCTGGATTAGTTTAAGGTTCCTCATGACGGCCCCTGCAATTCTTGCTGCCTCATCCAGCCTCCCGTCGCAAAACGGGCTGCCTCTTTGTTAGCTAAGGAAAGCAAAAACCCCTCGCAGCAGGCACAAAAAAAGGACGCCGAAGCGCCCTTTTCTGCTGTTGTGGCCTCATAACAAAAGCCGCAACAGATGATCACTTTTGAAAAGCCTGCGGGACTTAGCGCCCGGTGAGGATCTTTTCCACCAACTGACCGACGGTTGGCACAAACCCGTTGGAATAGAACGGGTCAGTTGCAAAGCGCCATGCGTTGGTGCCGCCAAACATCAGGTTGTGATCTATGATGTCTTCCGCATCCGGACCGTTGGCATGCGCCACGGTCTGAAGCGTCTTCTGAATACAGAAGGAGCGCGGATCAGCCTTGTGCCCGTTGGTGTAATTGGGGCCGCGCTGGCTCCAATTGGAGAATTTACATTCAGACAGGCACCCCATGCAGGCCACCTGATCTGCCATGATTTCCCGCGCACGGTCTGGCGTGACAAAAATAAGCGTGGAATCCGGTGTGCGCATGGCTTCAACAAAGCCTTCTGCTTCCCACCCGCGAATACGCTCAAAATCTTCCGCCGCAACAAACACTTCACGCTTACGCGCGCCCACGCCGTAAGGCACCTGATGCGCACCCAGCGGTTCGGGAGAAAACGCAACCTGCCGTTCAGACCGGCCACGCAGTTCCTGAAGGAAGCTGTTATTGACTGCTGAAGAATAGAAACCTGTGGGGGAGAAGCGGTTGAGGTACACGTCTCCCTTTTTCAGGGTCAGCAGCCGATCTTTCCACGCCTGCGGAATGGGGCTTTCCTTGGTCAGCAACGGACGTGTGCCGAACTGAAAGACAATCGGGCCGAGTTCCGGATTATCAATCCAGTCTTCCCATTCTTCCAGCCACCACACGCCGCCCGCCATGATGATGGGCGTGTTATCCAGACCAAAAGAGCGCATGAGCTTGCGCAGAGCCGCAACCCGCGGATAGGGATCTTCCGGATTCAGCGGGTCTTCCGTGTTGGAGAGGCCGTTATGGCCGCCAGCCCGCCACGGATCTTCATACACCACGCCGCCCAGCAGATCAGACGCCTTGCTGTAGGCCCGCTTCCACAACGCATTGAAGGCGCGTGCGGAAGACACGATGGGGTAGTAGTACACCCCATACGTGGCTGCAATTTCCGAAAGGCGATACGGCATGCCCGCGCCGCAGGTCAGGCCGTGAATCAGCCCTTTTGCGCCATCAAGAACGCCGGTAATCACCCGTTCGGCAGAGCCCATTTCCCACAGGATATTGGCGTGGATACGGCCTTTGCCGCCTGCCATCTCGTGCGCGATGCGCGCCTGCGCAATCCCGCCCCGAATGGCGTAGTCTACCAGTTCTTCATGCCGTTCCCGCCGGGTGCGGCCATGATAGATCTGAGGCACGGGGTTTCCGGCCTCATCATAACTGTCCGCATTGACGATCGAGACCGTACCGGCCCCGCCCGCCGCAGCCCATGCTCCGGCTGAAGCACCTGTGGATACGGAAACGCCCTTGCCGCCTTCAACCAGCGGCAGGACATCTGCGCCCCCCATGCGAACTGCGTTGATCGCCTTCATTGCTGTCCTATCGTTCTGCTTAATCAGCGCTGCTGTGCAAAGCACCCCTTGGGGGGATGCTTATTCAGCATCCCGACGGGGAGCCCGCGCAGGCTTTGCGCCCACGGTTTCTGTGATATCGGCTCCGGTTTCCTGATCGACAACGCGCATGGACAGCTTAACTTTCCCGCGATCATCAAAGCCGATCACTTTGACCTTCACGGCATCGCCCTGCTTCACAACATCGGTGGTCTTGCCCACACGGCCCTGAGACAGTTCAGAGATGTGAACCAGCCCATCACGCGCGCCCAGGAAGTTCACGAACGCACCGAAATCAGCCGTCTTGACGACCTTGCCGTCATAAATGCGGCCCAGTTCCGGTTCAGCCACAATCCCGTTGATCCGTTCGATGGCCTTGTTGGCCTGATCGTCAGACATCGCAGCGATGGTGATCGTGCCATCATCTCCGATATCGACCTTCGCACCCGAATATTCAACGATCTCACGAATAACTTTACCGCCTGAACCAATCACATCACGGATTTTTTCGCGCGGCACGGTCAGAGTGGTGATCTTGGGGGCTGTGGAGGACACATCCGTCCGGCCTTCCGTCAGCGCCTTGCTCATTTCACCCAGAATGTGCAGGCGGCCATCACGGGCCTGACCCAGCGCAATCTTCATGATTTCCGGCGTGATGGACGTGATCTTGATGTCCATCTGCAGGGCGGTCACGCCCTGTTCGGTGCCCGCTACCTTGAAGTCCATGTCACCCAGGTGATCTTCATCACCCAGAATGTCAGACAGAACGGCAAAGTTCTTGCCTTCCTTGATCAGACCCATGGCAATGCCCGCCACCGGGCGCTTCAACGGCACACCGGCATCCATCAGTGCCAGTGAGCTACCGCACACCGTGGCCATGGAGGAAGAGCCGTTGCTTTCCGTGATTTCAGACACAACGCGCAGTGTGTACGGGAAATCCTTACGGCTGGGCAGCAGCGGGTGAATGGCGCGCCATGCCAGCTTGCCATGCCCGATTTCACGACGGCCAGGAGACCCGATACGGCCACATTCCCCAACGGAGAAGGGGGGGAAGTTGTAGTGCAGCAGGAAGTTGGTGCGATATTCGCCTTCCAGCGCGTCAATCACCTGTTCATCCTGTGCGGTGCCCAGCGTGGTGACAACCAGCGCCTGCGTTTCCCCACGGGTGAACAGGGAGGAACCGTGCGCACGCGGCAGAATGCCCACTTCAGACACGATGGGACGAACCGTTACCAGATCACGACCATCAATACGCAGGCCGGTTTTCAGCACGGCGGTACGAACCACATCGGCTTCAAGGTCTTTCAGCATCGGCTTGGCAGCGTCAACGTCCAGTTCCTCGGCGGCCAGCTTTTCAAGGATGGCTTCCTTGGCAGCGCCAATCTTTTCGTAGCGCGCCTGCTTCACCTTTTCCTTATAGGCATCAGCAATCAGCTTGCGGCCAACCTTGTCCACACGGGTGCGGAGCTTCTGTTCTTCCTTGGAGGCTTCCGGCAGATCCCACGGGGCTTTGGCAGCGTGTTCAGCAAGAGAGATGATGGCTTCAATCACCGGCTGGAAGGCTGTGTGACCAAAGGTAACGGCTTCCAGCATCACGTCTTCAGACAGTTCTGATGCTTCGGATTCCACCATCAGCACGCCTTCTTCCGTGCCAGCCACCACCAGATCAAGCGCAGCGTCCTTCATCTGCTCAAGGGTGGGGTTCAGAATGAACGCGCCATCCTTGTAGCCAACGCGGGCTGCGGCAACCGGACCAAAGAAGGGAATGCCAGACAGCGTCAGCGCTGCGGAACAGCCGATCAGCGCCGGAATGGAGGGATCATTCTCCATATCGTGCGTCAGCACCGTGGCGATAACCTGCACCTCGTTGCGGAACCCTTCGGGGAACAGCGGACGAATGGGGCGATCGATCAGGCGGGAGACCAGCGTTTCGTTTTCAGACGGACGGCCTTCACGCTTGAAGAAGCCACCGGGGATCTTGCCTGCAGCGTAGGCTTTTTCCTGATAGTTGACAGTCAGGGGGAAGAAGTCCTGACCGGCCTTGACGTTCTTGGCACCAACGGCGGTGCACAGCACAACGGTTTCACCATAGGTGACAACCACGGCGCCATCAGCCTGACGGGCGATCTTGCCGGTTTCCAGCACCAGCGGGCGACCTGCCCATTCAATTTCCTTACGATAATACTTAAAATCAATACTCATACTGTTCCAGCTTTCATTCCAGATCAAAAGCCACAGAACAGGCGGGAAAGAACCGAAGGGAGCGGACAGCGCCTCGGACGGCATGGAGACTGGCGGCTATACCACCCAGGCGCCATGTGGTCGGAAACGCCGTGGCCCGCCGGGATCAGACTCCCGCGCTCACAGCCTGTGGCGAACATGTTTAGCATCCAGCCTAACGTGCTGACATGCAAGGGGTTACGGCAAAACCGTGCCCAGAAGAGAACGCAAAGGGTGCCGCCTGACTATCAGGCAGACACCCTTTGCTTCGCACTCTTAGCGGCGCAGGCCCAGACGGGCGATCAGCGCTTCATAGCGTGCAACGCTCTTGCCGCGCAGGTAGTCCAGCAGGCTACGACGACGGCCAACGAGGATCAGCAGACCACGGCGGGAATGGAAATCCTTCGCGTGGGTTTTCAGATGCTCGGTGAGGTTGTTGATCCGCTCGGTCAGAATCGCAACCTGGACTTCCGGGGAACCGGTATCGGTCGGGGTCGTCTGGTATTCGCTAATCAGCGCCGTGCGGCGTTCAGCAGTAATCGACATCACATGTCTCCATAAAAAAGATCAGGTTCACAGAATCCGCACGGGGCGCAGCAGCCCATCTTCCAGGCGGCAGATCCCCAGTACGCGCCCCCCTTCCATGGCCCGAACAGGCTCACCTTCTTCGGTCTGGGGGATGCGTCCCATCAGATCGACAAGGCTCAGCGCCTGCCCGTGCAGCAGGGAAGCAGCTTCATCAGCGGTCAGGGCCAGCGCCGGGATGTCGGCCAGCGCGGTCGCGACCGGACGCAGCAGCTCCGGTGAGGCATGCGCGTTGTCGTCGTTCGGGGCGATTTTGTCCAGTGTTATTGCGTCTGCCTCAGTAAAAGGCCCCACGCGCAGGCGCCTGAGCGCGATTATATGGCCAAGAGTGCCGCAAGCCAGCGCCACATCACGCGCCAGCGCACGCATGTACACTCCTTTGCCGGATTCGACCTCAAAGATGGCCGTATCCTGATCCACCCGTTCGACCAGTTCAAACCGGTCCACCCGTGCCGGACGCGGCGGCAGCTCCGGCGGTCGGCCATCACGCGCCATGTCATAAGCGCGCTCCCCCGCCACCTTGAGGGCGGAGAACACGGGGGGCACCTGCATGATATCCCCTGTCAGGGCAGGCAGGGCGGCACGCAGTTCGTCATCCGTGGGGCGCACGTCAGAATGGCCGGTCACATTGCCGTCCGCATCATCGCTGTCGCGCGATTCACCCAGCTTCAGGGTAAAACGGTAGATCTTGGTGCCATCCATCACGTAAGGCACGGTTTTGGTGGCTGTGCCAAACGCCAGAGGCAGCAAGCCGGTGGCCAGCGGGTCCAGCGTGCCGCCATGCCCCACTTTCTGGGCATCAAACAGCCGTTTGGCGCGCCCCACCACCTGCGTGGAGGTCATGCCTGTAGGTTTATCAACAATCAGCCAGCCGTTTATCGGCCTGCCCCGTCTGCGTCGCATGGGAACTCCCGTTTCAACAGGCGCTCTCCGGCCTTGCGGCTCAGAACAGGCACCATCACACCAAATTGCATCCGGTTTGCACAACCGGCAGAACCGCGCTGCATCTAACCGACAGCCGCGCCCGCGGCAATGGCGCACGGCCTGTTTGCCAGCCGTTCGCAAGACCCGGCCCAGCCACCCAACACCCCATGCAAGGCGGGCGCCTGAAATATCCAGACCATTTTAGCAGGCCAGCCGCGCGCGCGGGCAGGACTGGTCAGCCCTGTCATCGTGCCGTAATGTTGCCACACACCATGACTGATCATTCAAACGCATCATCCTCCTCCGCCAGCCAGACACCCCGGGCCGCACCCCATTGGGATCTGGACATGCACACAGGCACCCCCTGCCTGCATGTGCAGGGTGACTGGACGGTGCAGAATGGCGGAATGGCTCCCTTCCCCACCGATGGGCTGAACCAGACCCACCAGGGCCAGACGCTGCAAATAGACACCACTGGCCTGCAACAGTGGGATTCCGCGTTCATTACCTTCCTGTGGGATGTCAAACAGGCTGCGGGCCATGCCGGGCTGACGTTTGACCCCACACATCTGCCAGAACCCGCCCAACGCCTGCTGGCGTTGCTGCCAGAACAGCCAGCCGCCAAGCCCGCTGGCCCCGGCCCCAAACCACCATTGCTGGAACGGGTGGGGGATATCACCCTCAACACGCTGACAGAAACCGGCACCGTGGCCGAACTGGCGGAAGAAACCACCAAGGGCGCGCTGAAAACCGTAACCGGCAAAAGCGGGATGCGGCTGAAGGATCTGGCCACCGATATCTGGAACGCCGGCCCATCCGCGCTGCTGATTGTGGGTGTGGTGAATTTTCTGGTGGGCGCCATTCTGGCCTTTGTGGGGCTGGTGGAACTTCGCCGCTTTGCAGCCGAGATCTATGTGGCCAATCTGGTAGGCATTGCCTGCGCCCGCGAGATTTCAGCCATCATGACCGCCATCATCATGGCGGGGCGCACCGGCGGCGCGTATGCGGCCCGCATCTCCACCATGCTGGGTAATGAGGAAATTGACGCGCTACAGGTGTTTGGCATTCCGGTGTCCACCTACATTCTGCTGCCGTCCATCCTCTCGCTCGCGCTGATGATGCCGCTTTTGTATCTGTATGGCACGCTGATCGCCATTCTAGGCGGGTTTGTGGTGGCCATGAGCATGATGAGCGTGTCCGCCATTGGTTACTGGACCACCACGTTTGATGGCGTGGCCCTGCATGAATTTGTGTTCGGCTTTGTGAAATCCTTCTTTTTCGCCAGCTTTATTGCGTTGGCGGCCTGCCGTGTGGGCCTGAAGGCCGGGCGGAGTGCGGCAGATGTGGGCATTGCCGCCACCCGCGCGGTGGTGATCGGCATTGTGGGGATTATCGCCATGGATGCGGTTTTCGCGGTTATCGCGAACGCACTGGACATTTGACATGACCGAGCCAGACACCCTGATTTCCGTGCGCGATCTGACCATTGCCTTTGGCCCCAAGGTTATTCAGCAGAACGTTTCCTTCGATCTTAAACGCGGTTCCATTTTTGCCGTGATGGGCGGTTCAGGCTGCGGCAAGAGCACGCTGCTGAAAAGCATGATCGGCCTTTTGCGCCCCACCTCCGGCCAGATTCTGGTGGGTGGGGAGGATTACTGGGCACAGAACGAAAAGCGCCGCACGGAGCTGAACCATCGCTATGGCGTGCTGTTTCAGAGCGCCGCGCTGTGGAGTTCCATGACGGTGGGGGAAAACGTGGCCCTGCCCATGGAAATGTTCACAGACCTGACGCCAGAGGTGATCCGGCGGCTTGTGGAGCTCAAACTGGGCTTTGTGGGCATGGAGCAGGCCATTGACCTGATGCCATCTGAAATTTCCGGCGGCATGCGCAAGCGGGCCGGGCTGGCCCGCGCCATTGCGCTGGAGCCTGACATCCTGTTTTTTGATGAACCCTCCGCCGGGCTGGACCCCATTACCTCCGCCCGGCTGGATGATCTGATCCTGACCCTGCGGGATGGGCTTGGCGCGACAATTGTGATTGTCAGCCACGAACTGCCCAGCCTGTTCAAGATTGCGGATGACGGCATCTTTCTGGATGCCCGCACCCACACCCCCATTGCCCGTGGGTCTCCGCGGGATCTGCGCGACCACAACACCATTCCTGAAGTGGTGGCATTCATGAACCGTAAGGCGGACATCGCTCCTGCCTCTGAGACAAAGGGCTGAAGCAGCATGGCTGAAGGCACAAACCGGAAAACCCTGATCGGCGCGTTTGTGATAGGCGGCGGCTTACTGGGGCTGGCCATCATCATGCTGTTCGGGCACATGCGCTTTTTCACCCCCTCGCGGGAGGCTGCGGTGGTGTTTCAGAACTCCATTACGGGTCTGGCCGTGGGCGCACCCGTCAACTTCCGTGGTGTGAAGGTGGGGTCTGTCAAAAGCATCACGCTGCGTTTTGATCCGCTGGACCACAAAGCCTACATTCCCGTTGTGCTGACCCTTGAGCCAGACCAGATCCATGTGGTGCGCGATGTACCGGGGGACACCAAGGTGCGGGTGCAGGACATGATTGCCAACGGCCTGCGCGCGGAACTGAACCTGCAAAGCTTTGTAACCGGGCAGTCCAACATCGAACTGGATTTTGACAAGTCCGCCCCTGCTGTTTTGCACCCGCGCATTACGGATCTGCCGGAAATTCCCGCCCGCCTGTCCACCATGGAAAAACTGAAGGACACGCTGGGCCAGCTTCCCGTGAAGGATATTGCCCACCACGCGGATGATACGCTGCGCTCTATCCAGTCCCTTAGTGACAAGCTGAACGATGATCTGCCGCCGCTGATCGCCAGCATGAAAGTCACGACCGACCGCTCGCATGACACGGTGCAGGCTGCCACGCAGGCGATCCGCGACCTTCAGAGCAAGCTGGATATCACGCTCTCCAAAATGGACACGCTGCTGGAAACCGGCACCACACAGCTAAGCGGGCGTGGGGCAGATATTCACGCCACCATGGTGTCCGCCACCAAGGCGCTGGACAGCCTGCAGGGCATTATCTCTCCGCGCTCGGCTGATCGGGCCAATCTGGACGCTGCCCTGCGGGATATTGCGACCGCCGCCGCCTCTCTGCGTGGCTTTGCCAGTGATGTTGAACGCAACCCGCAACTTCTGCTGATGGGACGCCGTCCATGATGTTTTCCGCCCGCCGTCTGGCCTTTACCGCCCTTACAGCCTGCGCCCTGCTTTCAGCCTGTGCCTCGCCCCCGTTGCGGCTCTACACCCTTGGCATGCCCTCTGATCAGGAAGTGCGGCAGCCGCACCTGTCCTCCCGCGCCACCACCATTCAGATCAGCCGCGTGGTGATTCCTGATTATCTGGATTCTCAGGACATGGTGCTGCGCAATGGGGAAGAAATTGTGCGCAGCCCGAAATCCCGTTGGGCGACACGCCTTTCCCTTGGCATGACGGACCTGATTACCAACGAGATTGCTAACTCCCACCCCAATGAACTGATTACGGATCAGCCGTTGGTGGACGTGGCCACGCTGCGGGTGCAGGTCAACATTTCCCGCTTTGATGTGGATGCCAACGGGCAGGCCGTGCTGGATGCAAACTGGGCTGTTCTGCCGCAGGACCCCAACAAGCCGCTGATTCGTGACCGTGCACATCTGACCGCATCCGGCTCAGTCGCCACGGATTCGGATGTGGCCGCATTGATGCGCCATATGACCCTTCAGTTGGCAGACCGGGTGAACATGTCCATCCCGCCGCATATCTGAGAGGTCGCTCTAAGGGCCTCTCCCCGTCTGTTGCCAATGTGCGAGGAGGTAAGCGGAAGGGAGCCCGTCCCCCGGATGCCTCCAGCGGGACATGGCACGACTGGAATATGAGGAGACCTTTCGGCCCGGCGACAAGAGAAGCCTGCCAGCCTGCGAACCCAAAGGGTCGCAGGGGAGATTGTCACACAGAAGGACGGCGTTTTTTCCGAACGGATGAAGAGGACTTAGCCACCACTGCGGTCTTTGCCGCAACCTTGGCTGACGCGACCTTTTTTACCGCAACACGGGCACGAGCAGGCGCTTTGACCGGAGTTGCAGGCGGGGCAGCACCATTGGTTTTAGCCACCGTTTTTCTGGCCCTGCGGGGTTTTGACGCAGACGCCTGTACAACCGCAGTGTCTTTTTCCTGATCTTTCGTCTGAACCTGTTTATCCAGAACCTGCTCTGTCGTGGAATGGTCCTTGATCAGGCGCGCAATCAGTTTTTCATAATCCGCCAGATAGGACGCCATACAGAGCGAGCGTTCGGCTTCCTGCCGCACCGCAGCGCGAAGACGCTTGGCCAGCGGCTTGTTGGTCAGAAGCTCAAGAATGGCATCGGCAATCCGCTCTGGCTCCGTGAACGGAGCAAGAAGGCCGGTTTCACCATCCGTAATGAATTCTTCAACCGGTGCCGTGGCGCTCCCCACCAATGCGCACCCCATGGCCATGGCCTCCCGCAGGGACCATGAAGCCACAAAAGGATAGGTCAGATACACATGCGCATCTGAACGCTGCAATAAGGCACGGAATGTTTCGTAAGAAACCTTGCCCACAAAATGAATGCGGGAGAGATCAAGCTTGCCCTTCAGTTCCTCAAGCATGATTTCGCGCCAGCAACCGGACGGCAGGCGCGCGCCGTAGCTGACGCCATCTCCGCCCACCACCACAACCTGAGCATCGGGCTGTTCATCCAGAACCCGTGGCAGAGCGCGCATGAATTCGTGGAACCCACGGTAGGGTTCCAGATCACGCGCAACATATGTCACCAGCTTGTGCTTGGGGGTAATGCGTACATCCCCCACTTTTAGCGTTTTCTTGGCTGCTTTCGGGTCTGGGCGGCACATTTCAAGGTCCACCCCCTCCCGCAGGACGGTAATGTTATCCTGCGCCCAGCGCGGATAGGTACTTTTCTGAAATTCCGTGGGGGTCTGCCCATAGCCGGGATTGGTCAGGGCCAGCAGATTGACCGTATTCTTGGCCCGCACCAAGGGAATGACCTCCGGAGCCATGGGAAACTCCGGGTCAAAATCCACATCAAAGCCGGGCTCCGTGTGGTAATAGAATTCAAAATACCCAAGAACGGGCACGTTTGGGTACACGTCCTGAATGTTCAGCAGTTCTCCCCATCCGTGGTGGCCCAGAATAATGTCAGGCACAAAACCCAGAGTTTTCAGGGTCTGGGCAGCCTTGGCCACGGCATCCGCCCGCATGAGCCCCATATCCAGATCGCGCACGCCGGGATGGGCCCTGTCCGTTGCCATGCGCGGCACGCGGTAACGCACACGGCGCACACCGGGAATGACGTTCGCATTGTCTTCACTGATAAAAACAATCTCGTTCCCGCCCTCCCGCACAAGATGGCGCACAAGATGCAGATACTGGCCCGGAAAATTCTGGTGGATGAAAAGATACTTCAAAACGCCGCCTGTGTTCTGTCTTTCGGCTTCTGCAAAGAAGAAGGCCCGGCCTGAAAAGACCGGGCCATTCCCGCTTTAACGGCGTGATCCGGGCTTGCGGCCCCGGCCCGCGCCCCGTGGAGCCGTAGCCCGACCAGCCTTGGATGTTGCCAGTTTGGCGCGCGCACTCTGGCGAGGACTACCAGACCGAGCAGCCGGGGCTGGCTTTTCAGTTACGCTGGCCTTACGGCCACGGGATGCCTTGACCGGCGCAGCGGCAGCAGGCTCAGCCCCTTTGGTCTTGAGCGGCTTGCGGCCACCACGACGCCGACGGGGAGCTTCCTGCTCCTCTGGCGCACTCTCTTCTTCAATGAAGAGATCAAATTCTTCTGGTTCAGCGTCTTCCAGCTCTTCCAGTTCTGCAATCTCTTCAAGTTCTTCAAGTTCTTCCAGGGCTTCTACTACTTCTTCTTCAAGCAGAGCGGCCAGATCTTCCGCTGCGGCCTTGGCGGCAGCCTTGTCTGTCTTGCCACCCTTGCGACGGCCACCGCGCCCTGCGCCACCCCGCGGCAGGATTTCCAGCAGGAAGGCTTCAAGTGGTGCAAGTGTTTCGGATTCTACCGGTTCGCCGTTTTCTACCGGGCCAACCTTGGTACCATCCGTAAAGGTGGCGGTAACACGGCAGATGAATTTCTTGGCGGCATCGCCTTTCAGGCGGACGCACAGACCCAGAATAGGCAGCGCCATGCCACGGCTGCCACAATACTGGCCGCCATCCACCCACGGAGACAGCCAGCCTTTGCCCAGAACAGCCTGATATTCAATATCGGACGGCTCGATGAGTTCAGCAGGCGCCACGCCAAACCCTTCAATCCACGCATGGCTGCCGGGTTCGCCCATCCATTCGCCAAGCCGTACAGCCACATCGCCACGGCGCTGGATGTGTGCGCCCACTTCGGGCTTCTGGCCTGCTGCGACGGAGGTGGATTCAGAAGCCGAGGCCGCACCCTGCGCCCGTGGCGCAACGGCAGGAGCCTGCAAGCCCGCACCACTGGCGGCAGCGGCCGGAGCGGGCGCATCAGCCTGCGCGCTCAACTGCACCACCTGCAGACGTGGCGCTTCATGCGGGGAATTGAGTTCCTGATAAATGGTGATCATGACCTGCGCCGGGCCACGCCGTACACGCACAAGGGCCGCACCATTCTGCGCACCCAGCCAGCCATCCTCTTCGAACGTCACAATTTCCACAGCGCCGGGTGTTTTGAGGGGGGGCTGGGAAATACGCACGCCCGGCAGGCCTGCTGCCGTTGGGGGCTGCTGGCCTGGAGTGTGAAAAACACAGAACAAACCAGTCTGAAGCGTCATCAGATGGCCTGATACCTTAAGGTCTGAAATACGCTGCTGGGCAGGCGCCTGGTTAGTCTGTGACATAAACCCTCTTTCAACATGACACTGTTGGCACAAGTGTAAATCAAAAAACTATGAACAGGTAAAGAAACACGGGCTCAAAGTCTAATAATTTGCGTCTTCCCTACGCAGTAAAATCCATTTTGATCAAAATGTCATTCAAGGCAGCCCCGGAAAGAGCGGGATCAATCACTTTTCCCCGTCCGCTGGCCCGCACGCGCTCCGCTGGTGCGCCCAGATCAAACACGATGGCAGGCAGCCCTGCCTTCCAGGCGAGGCTGAGTGTAAAACACCAGGTTTCCGGCCAGATGGATGGCAGAAAAGCCGCCTGCGCCTGCACGGAGGCAATAAGGGAGAGAGCGTCTTTCTCCTGATATTCTCCGGTTATGAAAACTCGCCCGCTTTTCATGAGTGTCGCGTCATCAGGGGTATGTCCGACAATAACAAACTCCAGCGGCAGATCACGCAAGGCTGCATCCAGCGCCGCCTCATGCAGCACGCCGTACCCTTTTTCCCAGCCGATGCCACCAATAACGCACAACCGGAGGCGCGGTGCGTTCTGCGCGAGGCCATGCCCCAGCACACCACTGCCGACCGGAGGCAATGCACTATGTTTTTCTGCAAAAATCGGTGCATTACCTGCGTCTGGAAGCATGGTGCGTGGTTTTTCCAAAGCCTTGACCTGGAACGTCACCGTGGGAAAATGCCGCGCCATCCGCTTTGCCGTATCATGTGAGGGCACATACACCGCCCGTGCCTCTTCCAGCACCCGTGCAGAACGCGCCAGATAAGCAGGAATATCCTGCTCTTCCGTTATATTTCTGCCCGCCAGCGCCACGCATTGCTGACATCCCGCCACATCAGGCTCGCCGCAATAGGTTCCCTGTGGTCCCAGTAGCGAAATTCGCTGACAGAACCACATATAATCATGCACATGCACAGTGTGCGGGCACCCGAGCGCGTCTGCAAGTTTGTAAATCTCTGACGTGTATCCCTCCAGATGATGGAGCGCGACCAAAGCCACCCCTTCCGCACGCAGAAGGCGGGTCAGAACAGCCCATTCATCCGGCAACCGAAACCGCAGGGAGGGCCACGCATCTGCGGATGCCGCGGCATCCTCCAGTACGCAGCCATGATGTGCGGGCCTGAGCACCAGCGCGCGGACCCCTTTTTTCTGAAAGCCTGCGGCCTGCTCCTGCACAACGCGCTCTACGCCACCGCCATGCTGATGCGTAACCAGCAGAACAGCCCTGGCTTTTCCCCCTTTTCGCGCACTCTGGCTACGAAAACGCACCAGATCCAGACGTCGCCGCGCCTCAAAAAGCGGGTCCTGAGCCATCCAGCGGGCAATAAACGCATGATACCCGGGATGCAGACGCTCCAGAAGGGCAGCGTTGCGCTGCATCAGCGCGGCACGCGTTCCGCCAAAAGAAGCCGACCCTACATGCGCCACAAATACACCGGGAGCAGCCATATGCTTCCAGCCCAAGGCGCGGGCCCGCATGCAGAAATCATTTTCCTCCCCGTACCCTTGGGCAAAAACATCTTCCCGCAACAGCCCCGTCTGCCTCAGGCAATCATGCCGCACATACATGCAGAACCCGTTGGCCGTCGGGATTTCAACCGCCTGCCCGGCGTTGGCCGCATGGGCCTCCAGCATGAGAGTTTTCGTTTCCTCATCATCAGGAGCACGGTTTTTCTTATCCGCCGATGGATAGGACAGAATACTGGCGTCATTTGAAAACGGTGTGACCGTGCCTGTATTGGGGGCTGCATGGGCAACATGGCGCAGTTCCTCCACCCAGCCTTCGGCCACCAGTGTGTCACTGTTCAGAACAATGACGTCACACCCGGAAACTTTTTGCAGCCCAGTATTCACCGCAGCCGGGAAACCACGGTTTCTTTCATGGCGCACCAGTTGAAACCCGTGCTGTCGGGTAAAAATGTCTACTGCTTCCACCAGATCCGGCTCGGGCGAGGCATCATCCACCACCACAACACGGGTCTTTTTGTCCGCAACAGTCTCCTGCACACTTTGCAGGCAGGCCAACGTCACACCCCTGTTCCGAAAAACCGGAATAATAACCGCCACAGGTTTGCGCCCGGCAGATTTGTCTGGCTGAGCCACGACTGTATCCACAACAGGCAAAGGCAAAAACAAAGAAGGGGCAGAAGCGATTTTTCGGTTTTGTTTTTGATGGAAGATGCGGGCATTACGCCATTCAGCATCTGAGCGGTCTGATAGGCCGAACGCCATTCAAGCCTCGCTTCCAACGGACTGCCCGCAAGTTCCTGTCCATTGGGACCAACCACCCGCACCGGACCTTCTGGCAGCATCTTCCATGGCACAAAAATGCGCCGATACCGTGCCAGAGGTTGATCGGAGCTGACAGACTGACTGAACATTTCTGCTGTCACCCGCAGCAGGGCCTTGTCCGTCTGCGGATGGCAGAGTGTCAGGCTTGGGGCGCAATCCGCATTATAGGGATGCCAGCACCAGCCTTCCAGTCCCTCCGCCCCAGCGGAAACCATGCCTTCGCATCTAAAAAAGTCTTTTATAGAAAAGGGACTTCCCAACATGGTCGGCACACCTGCACACCGGACCTCCAACAGATGTGCCTGTTGCCAGCCTTGCGGGAAAGACCAGCCTCCCTGCTTTCTCACAGCCCAAACAGGCACGCCATCCAGCCGGAATTCGGGCTTATCAGGCACATGCGGACCAGCAAGTTTCAGCAGTCCATCCCTGTCGAGAAAACCCCAGAGCGCCACACCATTCAGGCGACAGACAGACGCCGCCAGTTTCTGGCTTTCAGGCGTTGCGGCAAAACAGGAGAGAAGCTTCGCCAACGCGCGCACAGCCCCTCCACCATCCCCACTCGCCTGACGAAATGTGGTGAGCAGAACCCAGCCTTCCCGAAAGTCGAACCGCTTCAGCAGCGTTTCCAGAAGGAGAATGGCACCGGGCACATCACCCACGGCATGGCGGGCAAGAGCCAACGCAAACATGACATGAGGATTATCCGCCGCCTGACGATTAGCGCGCTCCAACCAGTCCCACGCAGCATCCTGCTGTCCACTTTCCCACGCGGCATTCCCTCGCCGGAAAGAATCCTGCGCCTGCGCACTGGCTAAGGCCGTCCGCTCTTCTTTGGTCAGGGTTTCATCCTGCCAGAACAGCATGTTTTGCAACAGTGTCATGATACATCCAGCCTTGGCACTGTCACATCATCACACACTGAGATGCCTTATCCCTCTACCGGGGCCTGTTCTGCCTTCCGCACTGCATTGAGCGCCGAGAGTTCTGCGCTGGCCTGAATAACATTCTGGGCTTCGGCCTTGCGGTACCACACGCTGGCCCCCTCAAGATCCCTCTCTCCACCCAGTCCGTTGGCCAGATAACGGCCCATCATCAACTGTGCAGCGGGGTTTCCGTGCTCTGCCGCCTTCTGAAACCATTCACGCGCCAAAGCCCGGTTTTCAGGAATATCATGGCCACCGCCATACAGCGCCCCCACGGAGAACATGGCCGAAACCTGCCCTGCCTCAGCTGCTTTTTTATAAAATGCAAGCGCTGCACCATGATCACGTGGACCGCCAATTCCCTGCACCAGCAGATCCGCATAAGCAGCCTCGGCTTCCGCCATGCCTGCTTCTGCCGCTTTTTGAATCCAGGCTCGCCCTTCCTCAGGGTTCTGCTCGGTTCCCTGGCCTTTCAGCAGCATGCGCCCGTACCAGAACTGCGCATTGACAACCTTATCCGCCGCCTTGCGCAACCATTGCAGAGCTTCTTCTTCGTTCCGTTCCGTTCCCACGCCCTGCGCCAGACAGACACCAAAGTTGAATGCTGCCAGCAGATCACCCTTCTCCGCACTGGCGCGGTAGGCCTTCATGACATCTTCGCTGATCTCGGGAGACATCTGCCCGCGTAGAGCAAGATTGCCCAGATCAGCCACGGCCTCTTTGTTACCTTGCTCGGCCGCTTTGCGGAACCACTGTTCTGCGGCTTCGGGATCTTTGGGAACGCCCACTCCGGCCTGATACAATGTGCCCAGAGTATGACTGGAGGCCGCATGCCCGAGGTCTGACGCAAAACGATACCAGGAAATGGCTTCCGCATAATTGGGAGGCAGATCCCCGCCCCGCCCATACAGATCTCCAAGAATGGCGGCGGCTTCCGCATCCCCGGCCAAGGCAGCCCGGCGCAACCAGGTCTCACCCCGGCCCGCATTACGGTCCACACCACGCCCGGCCATCAGGCCCAACCCGTATTTGGCCTGTGCGCCACGGACCTTCTTTTCGGCGGCCTGCTCATAATAGTGCATGGCGACGGCATCATCCTGAGGCACGCCGGTTCCGCGTTCGCTCATCACACCCAGCAGATAAAGGGCCGTCCCAAGCCCCTTATCTGCCGCCAGTTTTAATTCCTTGGCTGCCGCAGCGTAGTCATCGTGCGTTTTGGCCCCTGCCAGTGCCGCCAGCCCCAGCCCGAGATGACCTTGCGCACACCCTTCCGCCGCCGCTTTCTGGTACCAACGCAGCCCTTCTGCGGCATTCCGGATTGTCTCGGGCCCAGCACTAAGCACATACCCGTAAAGAGCCTGTCCGTCCGCATTCCCCTGTTCCGCCGCAATCTTGGCCCAATGAGCCGCCTTGACGAAATCTGGATCAGGTTTTTGGTCTGGTGGAGGGCGAACCTCATCAAAAACTGAAGGCCCCTGTGCGCTGCCCTCTTCTGCCTCTGGCGGCAAACCATGCAGATACAACGTGGCGAGAACAAAGGCGGCTTTTGCCCAGCCTTTGTGGGCGGCCCGACGTGTCCAGCGCACCCCTTCCACCAGATTGGGAGGGACACCCATACCGTTCAGATACGCCTGCCCCACCAGAAACTGGGCTTCCGTCACCCCTTCCCGCGCCAGAACGGAAAGATCGGCAAAGCCCTGTGTGGCGCTGTCGGGGTCCTCCATCAGGACCTTGGCATCGGCAAGACGCACTTCCACGGGAGACGGCCCCTGCCTGAAGAGCCGCCTGATCAGACCACCGAGCATGACATCAGTCCTCTACTATCGTCCGAACACGACGCGAAACCCGGATCAGGGTTCACGCATGCCGTCTGTCATCAGCGGCATGATGCGGTTCAGCAGATACTGCATGATTGTCCGCTTCCCAACCCGAATCTCCGCCGTAATCGGCATCCCTGGCTGTGGGTGGAAGAAGCTGGGCACCCCGTGCAGGGTATAACGATCCACCCGCAGCCGGATACGATAAAACGCCTTTGTGCTGCTGTCTGGCGTCACCCCAGGGTCCTGCTGACTGTTGCTCTGATCAGAGACAAAGGAATCCGCGCTGATGGTCCGTACCGTAGCCTCTGCCCCACCATATTGCTGGAAAGGGAAAGTTGCGAACTTAACGAGCGCCTTATCCCCCAGCCGGACAAAGCCGGCATCCTTGCCGGACATCACAGATTCAATCTCAAGCCCTTTCCCCAGCGGCACCAATGTCATGATCTGTTGCCCTTGAGTAAGCACTGATCCGACGGACACTTTGGCAAGACTGAGTACCACAGCGTCTTCATCCGCTTTCAGCGTGACCATGCTACTGTGCAGCACAGCTTTCTGATACGCACCCTTTGCCTCGGCCAGATGATGCTGGGCCAAAACCAGATCCTTGTAAACTTCGGCCTTCCAGTTCTGAACGTAGCTTTCTTTTTCAGAAACCTGAGCCGCCAGCTTGTTACGAGTAGAACCCGCCTGCTGCTGTGCGCCAATTTGCGAGC
Source organism: Acetobacter senegalensis (assembly GCF_001499615.1). NCBI lineage: Bacteria > Pseudomonadati > Pseudomonadota > Alphaproteobacteria > Acetobacterales > Acetobacteraceae > Acetobacter > Acetobacter senegalensis. The sequence goes on from NZ_LN606600.1 coordinate 1,082,424, forward strand.
GCTCAATTTCCATAAGGGAGCTCTGTGCTCCCAACGTGGAAAGTTTGCTTCCCACCTGGTCTTTCTGCAACTGCATGCGCATTTTGTGCACATCTGCCGCTACTTTTGCCTGTGACGCATACATGGCCGCACTCGCCAGATAGCCTTGCAGATCATTCTGCAGACTGGCGATCTGCTTGTCATAATTTTCGATCTTGGCGTCGTACTCCGCCTTGCGTTTCAGAAATGCCTCTTCCTGCTCTGCTGATTCCGGATTTTGTGGGTCAACCTTATATATCTCACCCTTAGCTTCGGCCAGAAGCCGATCAACCTCGGCCTGATATTGCTCATCCTGCGTGCGCATATTATCAATGTCAGCCCCGCTCGCAGTCGGATCAAGCTGGGCCAGCACATCCCCTTTATGCACAAAATCCCCAGCCCGCACTTCAATAGAACGGACAATGGACGCGTCTAACGGCTGCACAACCAACGTCTGTTCCGTAGAAACCATACGTCCCTGCGTGGACACCACCCGGTCAAGAGGGAACACTGTCATGACCGTGACAGACGATAGAACCAGCGCGCCAATAAGCCACGTTATATACTGGGCAGACGCCGTCGGCGGCATATTGACCAGCGCTGCAGTGGGAGAATGAAACTCCAGCAGCGCTGACGGCATATCCCCCTGCGCATAGGGATCATCGGCCTGCCGCAGAAAATCGGAACTTTTTTCTTCCCCGTTATCCGAATCGGAAGTCTGGCCTGCGGAAATGATGTCCTTCTCGCCCATGGCTTATTCTCCTTCCGCAATCAGGGATGACGGATTGTCCTCAGGCTTCTGCCGCCCTTCCGTATGCCGGTTCTGCTGCATCCAGAGCGTCCGATAGATATCGCACCGTTCCAGGAGCACGTCATGCGGCGCAATATCCGCAACAGAGCCCTTATCCATCACGCAAATCTGGTCACAATTTACCAGGGACGACAGACGATGGGACACAATCACCATGGTACGCCCCTTACCAATCCGCTCCAGATTGGCATTCACCAACGCCTCACTTTCCGGGTCCAGAGCTGATGTCGCCTCATCCAGAATCATCAGCTTGGGGTCTGTAATCACGGCACGTGCAATAGCCAGACGCTGCCGCTGACCACCGGAAATATTGGTAGAGCCTTCTTCAATGAACGTGTCATAGCCCGCAGGCATCCGCTCAATAAACTCTTCCGCGCCAGCAAGGCGCGCCGCCCGCACCACATCATCAATTGTAAAACCAGGCCGTCCTGCTGTGATATTGTCGTAAATACTACCACGAAACAGAAAGTTGTCCTGCAACACCACCCCAAAGGAGCGTCGTAGATGGGTCAAATTGATCTCACGCAGATCAATCCCATCCAGCTTCAGATAACCAGTGTAGGATCGGCTCACACCCTGCAGCAACCGTGTGATTGTGGACTTACCAGAGCCGCTTCGCCCCACCAACCCGAGCATGGTCCCTGCCGGAATTTCAAAATTCACATTTTTCAACGCAAGCGTACTCGCACCGGGGTACGAAAAATTGACCTCGTCGAAAGAAAGCGCCCCTTTGATGCGTGGACGCATACCCGTAGTCAACGCTCTGGTTTCCGTTGGCTGATTAAGAACAGACGCGGCTTCTCCAAGAGAGGTTGTTACTTCTGTAAAATCTGCCAGAAGCTTGGACAGCCCTACCAACGGGCTAGCGACCCGCCCCCCCAACATCATGAAAGCAACAAGACCGCCCACACCCACAGAGGATGGACTAACCAAAGCAAGATAAGCACCCACAAGGATAATGCCGCGACTTATAAACATATCCAAAGGTTGTACAAGAGTTTGAGGCCAGTTAGATATACGCCCCATCGCCAACTTCCATTTAACAACCTGCGCAGTGACCTCATCCCATATCTGCTTACGGGTATTTTCAAGAGCCAACGTTTTTAACGTTCGAATACCCGCGACGGTTTCATAAAGAATAGCTCCTCTGTCCCGTTCTGCTTCGATCTGTTTTCCCATGACTTTTGAAAGCGGGCCGATAAAAACCACAACGATCAAACCAATCAAACCGGCAGCAGCGACGGTCATCCAGGCAAGTGTGGAACTAAGGAAAAATAGGAACGGTAGAATGACCACCAACGTAAAAAGATCCAGAAAGGTCGACATCAGTCGCCCCGTGAGGAAGTCACGCACCTTGTAGATAGCCAAAACGCGCCCCAGAATATTCCCTGCCTGCTGACGTTCAAAATATTCCAAAGGCAACGACACAAGGCGACTGAACAGATGCAGGGAGAGACGGGAGTCAATCCGTGTTGTCAGCACCATCGACAACTCACGCCGTCCGTAAGACAGCAGGACTTCGTACAAAGAAAATACAACTATGATACCACTGATTGAAATCAGTGTAGACATCGAATGGTAACTCACCACCCGGTCGACCACCTGCATGACAATCAGGGGCGGAAAGATCTGCAGAACACTCAGTGTCATGGAGGCGATGGCGATATCGCGGAGAGACTTTTTCTCCCGCAGCACCATCTTGGCCAGCCATGTGAAATTGATGGGGGCGTCGGCTTCGGACTCATCACGACGCCGTTTGATGAGGAGGATGTCCCCCGTCCAGATCTGGCTCAGACGCAGTTCATCTACGGGAACGGGCGCAGCACCCTCACCCTTCAGGGGATCACGCAGCCAGACCACGCCTTTGTCGGGTGATGCATTGACCATGAGGGCGGCGGAGCCATCGCGGAACATCAGGACGATGGGCGGCGAATTGGTCATCTTGACCAGATAGCGCCACTTGATCCGCATCCCTTTGGCAACAGCGCCACATTCCTCCAACCACCGGACAAGGGTGGCCGGCGATGGGCTTTCTTCTTCCGGGTCTGCGGCAAAATCCCGTACATCAAGCTCAAGGCCATGATAATGGGCGGCTGCCAGAACAGCGCGCAGACGGATCATCGCCGGGCTCAGACGAGAGGCTTTCGCGCCTTCTGAATCTGAAGAGGAGCCGGCAACCTCAGGCACATGGTCAGTCTGATTCACGCACAACCCTTTTAACAAAACCTAACTCTGTTACCGAACAAAGCCTGTAATAAAGCCGCCGGACAAGCCCTTATGGCAGGGAGTTCGCCTTCTCTCAAAGTCTTTCTGTATCTTTGCCGCGTCTTTAGTTTGAGTTTTTTCAGGAATGGCAGAAAAAACCGCCTGAAATGGGCAGAAGTCCATACAGCCCTGTGAGAAGAGAATCTGCGCAAAGAGCAGAAACGAGCAATCTCTTCTCCGATGCCGGACAAACAATATTTACGCTGCTGAAAAACGGACATTCTCCACGCGCCCGTTCCTGCACAAGGCGAAGTAGCATGCGCCCCATCCCCTGCACTGGCAGGCAGCAGGAACAGCCAGCCCCGTGAGGGGAGGACGGAATGGCCGTGCCCTCCCACGATCGCGTCACCAACCAGCCTGCCTGCAGATCGTCAGAGGGAGGGTGAGCCACAAAAAGTGCCAGAGCCTCCGCTCGCGGCACGGCCTTACACTCCTGTGGTGTCAGCACTCGCAGAAGAATGCGAGCATCGCCTTTCCCTTTCCAGAATGCGGGATGAGTGGACATATTGGCCTGTGTCTGGAATAAGGTTGGCCCTTCCCCGTCGCGCTCCGGCAGGGGCTCCTCCCCATTTTTTTGTTTCATGGATGCCATGTCTTCTCGTCTTCCGCTTCTTGATGCTCTGCGTGATCAGGTTCTGCTCTGCGATGGGGGGATGGGCTCACGCATCCAGATGCTTGATCTGGACCTGACGCGTGACTACTGGGGGCAGGAGAACTGCACCGAAATTCTGACCCTATCACGCCCTGAACTGATCCGGGAAATCCACCGTGGCTATTATGAAGCCGGGGCGGATATGGTCGAGACCAATACCTTTGGTGGGTCTCCCATTACTCTGGGTGAATTCGGGCTGACAGACAAGGCCCGTGAAATCAACCGCACATCCGCCATTCTGGCGCGGGAGGCCGCGGACAGCTTTGCCGATGGGCGTACACGCTACGTCATAGGGTCCGTGGGGCCGGGCACCAAACTGCCCTCCCTAGGCAATATTGATTACGATACGCTGGAAGCCGCCCTGACCGAGCAGGGCCGAGGCCTGATTGAAGGCGGCGTGGACGCCATCCTGATCGAAACCTGTCAGGACACGCTACAGATCAAAGCTGCCGTCAATGGCATGAAAATTGCCCGCGCGGAAATGGGCACCACCACCCCCATTTTTGTGCAGGTGACAGTCGAGACAACCGGCACCCTGCTGGTGGGGCCGGATATTGCGGCAGCCACCACCGTGATCCACAGCCTGGATGTGGACCTGATGGGCCTGAACTGCGCCACCGGCCCGCAGGAAATGGCCGAGCATGTTCGCTGGCTCAGCGAGAACTGGCCGCGCCTGATTTCCGTGCAGCCCAATGCCGGCCTGCCTGAACTGGTGGATGGCCAGACCCGTTATCCGCTCTCTCCCGAAGAAATGGCGGTGTGGGTCGAGCGCTTTATTGTGGAAGACGGCCTGAACCTGATTGGCGGCTGTTGCGGCACCTCCACCCCCCATATAGCCGCGCTGGACGCCATGTTGCGGCGCCGGGCCGAAGGCACGGGCAAACACCGCCCGGCCCCGGTTGCGCGCACATCAGTCTGGGTGCCCTCCGTGGCCAGCCTGTACACACAGGTGCCCCTGCGGCAGGAGAACGCCTACTTCTCCATTGGCGAGCGCTGCAACGCCAACGGCTCCAAGAAATGGCGCGAACTTCAGGAAGCGCATGACTGGGATGGCTGCGTCGCTCTGGGCCGGGAGCAAGCCAAGGAAGGCTCCAACGCGCTGGATATCTGCACCGCTTTTGTCGGCCGCAATGAACGGGCCGAGATGGATGAAGTGATCAAGCGCTTCACCTCCTCCGTTAACGCGCCACTGGTGATCGATTCCACGGAAACCCCGGTGATTGAGGCCGCCCTCAAGCTGCATGGGGGCAAACCCATCATCAACTCCATCAACTTTGAGGATGGAGAAGGTCCGGCGGCTGACCGCCTGACACTGGCCCGCAAATTTGGCGCGGCCGTGGTGGCGCTGACCATTGATGAAGAAGGCATGGCCCGCCGCCCGGAAGACAAGCTGCGTATTGCCACCCGCCTGATAGAATTTGCCTGCGACACATACGGTCTGCCGCAGTCCGATCTGATGATTGACCCGCTGACCTTCACCATTGCCACCGGTGCGGAAGATGACCGCAAACTGGGGCAGTGGACACTGGAAGGCATCAAGATGATCCGGGATGCCTTCCCGGATGTGCAGATTGTGCTTGGGCTCTCCAACATCTCCTTCGGGCTGAACCCGGCGGCACGCGCCGTACTGAACTCGGTCTATCTGGACCATGCCGTGCGTGCGGGCATGACAGCCGCCATTGTGCATGTCTCCAAAATCCGGCCGCTGCACATGATTGCACCGGAAGAGGTGAAGGTTGCGGAAGACCTGATCTTTGACCGCCGCACCGCGGATTATGACCCGCTGCAAAAGCTGCTGGAACTGTTTGCAGACCGCAAGGCATCGGAAGCCGTCAAGCGCAAACGGGCTGAAACAGTCGAAGAACGGCTGAAAGACCGCATTGTGGATGGCGACCGCAAGGGACTGGAAACAGACCTTGAAGAAGCCATGGCCAAGATGCCGCCGCTTGAGATCATCAACACCGTTCTGCTGGATGGCATGAAGGTGGTGGGCGAACTGTTTGGCGCTGGCAAGATGCAGCTTCCGTTTGTGCTGCAATCTGCCGAGACCATGAAAGCCGCCGTGGCATGGCTGGAACCGCACATGGAGCGGATAGAAGGCCAGCAGCGCGGCACCATTGTGCTGGCGACCGTAAAGGGCGACGTGCATGATATCGGCAAGAATCTGGTCGATATCATCCTGACCAACAACGGCTACAAGGTTGTCAATCTGGGCATCAAGGTGCCGGTGGCGGACATGATTGAGGCCGCGAAGAAAGAAAAGGCCCATGCCATTGGCATGTCCGGCCTGCTGGTAAAATCCACCGTCATCATGCGCGAGAACCTTGAGGAAATCAGCCGTGAAGGGCTGGATGTGCCGGTTCTGCTGGGTGGTGCCGCGCTGACCCGCAACTATGTGGAAGAAGACTGTGTGGCGGCCTACAGCCCCACGGGGCGCGTGGCCTACGCGCGGGATGCCTTTGATGGCCTGACCCTGATGGACCAGATCACGCAGAACGGTTTTGACGATTATCTGGCCGCCATCAGCAAACGCCGGGCAGGCAAGGCCACCCGGAAGAATGCCCGCACGCCAGAGCAGGCCGAAACCCGTGGCTACACCCTCATAGACCCCACCGTGGCCCGTGCCCGCCGCGCGCGCATGACAGCGGATGAACCCCGCCTGAAACCGCCCTTCTGGGGCAGCAAGGTGATTGAAGCACCCACGGAAGCGGTTATTCCCTTCCTGAATGAGCGCTCCCTGTATCAGTTCCAGTGGGGGTTCCGGAAACAGGGCCGCTCTCTGGATGATTTCATGGTGTGGGCCAAGCAGGAACTGCGCCCCATCCTGCGCCGCATGCTGGATCTGACGGCCAAGGAGAACATCCTCCGCCCGCAGGCAGCCTATGGCTATTGGAAAGCTGCCGGGGATGGGAACGACCTGATCCTGTTTGAAGAAGACGGTGTGACGGAAGCCGCCCGCTTCACCCTGCCCCGCCAGCCGCGTGAAGATGGCGAATGCATTGCCGATTTTGTGCGCGATGTATCCGACCCCGAGCGTGATGTGGTGGCCCTGCAGGTGGTGACAGTCGGCCAGAAAGCGTCTGACATCGCGCGCGACTGGTTTGAAGAAAACCGGTATCAGGATTACCTGTACCTGCACGGCCTCTCCGTGGAAGTGGCGGAAGCCATGGCGGAATACACCCATAAGCGCATCCGCGCGGAACTGGGCTTTTCAAGCGAGGATTCGCGTGATCTGGATGCCCTGCTGCAACAGGGCTATCGGGGTTCGCGCTATTCCTTCGGGTATCCGGCCTGCCCGCGGCTGGAAGACCAGCACCCCATTCTGGGCCTGCTGGGCGCAGAACGAATTGGCGTCTCCCTGACGGATGGCGACCAGCTTCACCCAGAACAATCCACCTCCGCGCTTGTTATCCTGAACAAACACGCAAAATACTTTACCATCTGACCTCCCCGGCCCGGGGCTTCCACTGTTTTCTCCGGGCCATGGCCCGTCTGAACCGCAAAGGAGCCTCACCCGTTGGAACTGCTCACGCTTATTGATCTTGCCGGAAGCGTCGCCCTACTGCTGTGGGGTGTGCATATGGTGCAGACAGGCGTGCAGCGAGCCTGTGGCGCACGGCTGAACAGCCTGCTTGCCCGCATGTTGGGCAACCGGTTTCAGGCGTTTCTTACGGGGCTGGGCATTACGGCCATCCTCCAGTCGTCCACCGCAACAGGGCTGATGATCACGGGCCTTGCCGCGCGTGGGCAGCTTGATCTGGCACCGGCGCTGGCCGTGATGCTGGGGGCCAATGTCGGCACCACGCTGATTGTTCAGCTCCTCTCCTTTGATGTGTCGTCCATCGCGCCAGCCTTTGTGCTCACGGGGGTGATTCTCTTCCGCCGCAGTCAGGGGGCATGGCGGGATTCCGGGCGGGTGTTCATCGGGCTGGGCCTTATCCTGCTCTCCCTCCGCCAGTTCCTGATGCTGCTCAGCCCCTACACGCACAAGCCGGAACTTACGGCGGTGCTGGCGTCCATGAACTCGCATGATCTGGCCGCCATTCTGCTGGGTGCGGCAATCACCTGGATCAGCCATTCTTCCGTCGCCACCGTCATGCTGGTGACCACCTTTGCCACCAGCGGCACCATTCCGCTTGAAACCGCACTGGCGCTGGTGCTGGGAGCCAACATTGGCACCTCCATCAACCCAGTGATGGAAGGCAGCCGCACGGACCCCACGGCGCGCCGCATTTCCATGGGCAACCTGCTGGTGCGCTGCGTTGGGGCACTGGTGCTGGTGCCGGCTCTGCCCTTTATCAGCGCGCTTATGGCACGGCTGGAGCCGGATGCCGCCCGGCAGGTGGCAGACTTCCACACCCTGTTCAATGTCGGGCTGGCCGTGATGATGATGCCCGCCCTGACCCAGTATGCGCGCCTCATGCTGCGGCTTATTCCCACCCCGCAGGAAAGCCAGCAGTCTTCCCCCGGCAAGCCGCTGTATCTGGACCGCCTGCTGCTGGACAAAGCCCCTCAACTGGCCATTGGCAGCGCCACACGGGAGGCCATGCGGCTGTGTGACCTGCTGGGGGCGATGCTCAGCGCCATGAAAGACGGTCTGCGCACAACAGACCCGAACAAAGCCGGGGCGGCCCGGCCATTGGGCAACGCCATGGAAGATCTGGGTGCGGCCATCCGCTCCTATCTGGCGGGGCTTGACCCGGACACGGCCAGCCAGCCCGAAATGGAGCGTGCGGAGGATATTCTGGCCTTCTGCACCCAGATGCTGCACGCGGAAGATATTGTGGAACGCAGCATTGTGCCCATGGTGCAGAAAATGGCCCGCCAGCGAATCGTCCTGCCGCCCGATCTGCTGCGCCCTGTGCTGAGCATGACGCAGCAGTTGAGCCACAACCTGAACATCTGCGCCACGGTGCTGCTTGGACGGCAGACGCAGGAGAACAACCCGCTTTCCGGCCAGAAAGACTTTTTCCGCGATGTGGAAATTGAAGCCACCGCAGCTTATTTTGAACGGCTGAGAAACCAGTCAACGGAGCCGGGGTCTGCGCTGGAGCAGGGAGATGCCGCTCTGGTAGGGGAAACCGCCACCTATCAGCTTACATTGCTGCGGGACCTGCGCCGCGTGAACACGCATATCGTCGCCGCAGCCTCCTACCCACTGGTGACAGAAGACGAACAGCTTTTTCTGGGTAAGGAAGCACCAAACGCGCCCGCACCCTCCGCCGGGGAACCCTCCAGCGTTGCTCCCACCCTCAAAGCAGACACGGAGAGTTGACCGGCGGCCATTCTCCTGCCCATCATGAGGAAATGCTGAACGCCCCCTCCACACCCGTGCTGTCCCCTGCCTCCTCCGGCTCCTCGCCCAGCCCGCGGGAAGACGCACCGAAGGCACCCCACCCCTATGCCCAGCAGGATATGGTGGCGCTGTGCAATGGGGCGGGAACGCATGCTGTTGCCTGCACGGCCGCCTTCATTGCGGAAAACCGAGAAGATATTCTCTCGGAAAGTGCCGCTTTTCTGGAGAGCCTGACCGCCATCTGGGAGTTGCAGGGGCTGGAGCCAACCGAAATCTGGACCGAGATTCTGCGGCGGATTGAAGTGAGTGATCTGTTCCTGCGCCTCAACCAGCCGCCGCACCGTAAAAAGCGTGATGGCAAACTGACGCGCCCCTGGCGTGTTTCCACCAGCAAGCTGCCCTGAACTCGGGGCGTGACATTCCGCGCACGCATGGCATAAGGCCCCTGTTATGGCGCCCATAGACATCCTCTCCCTTGCGCTGGTGGGGTTATCCACCCTGCATGGCTTCTGGCGCGGCTTTACCCGGCAGGCTCTTGGGCTGGGGGGCTGGATTGTGGCCATCCTTCTGGCCTGCCGTTATTATGGGGCGGTCATTCCCCTCACGCGGCCCTATATCAGCAATCATCTGGCGGCTGATCTGGCCGCCTTCGGCATCCTGCTGCTGGCGCTGCTGATTGTGGCGGCCCTTCTCTCCAGCGCTCTTGTGCGCCTGGTGCAGGTCACGGCCCTGAACGGGCTGGACCGCACATTGGGGGCCGGGTTTGGTATTCTGCGCGGGGCGCTTCTGGTGGTTCTGCTGTTTCTGGCCGCCCAATGGCTTTTACTGCCAGAAGACATGCAGACCCTTGAACAGAACGGCAAGCTGACCCCTTACATTCGGCTGGGCGCAGCCTATATCCAGCCCTACCTGCCTGATTTCGGCACGAAGGGGGTTGCGCCAACGCGCTCCACAGGTCATGACGCCACCCTGTAGACCCCATACCGGCCTGTTTTGGCTCTCTTGCGGAGGCCCTGCGCACCCATGCACGCCCACGACGCCCCCTGTGTTTCTTCTCCTGTTGACGCTCCCTGTCCGGATGATGACCATTTTCATGAAGAATGTGCTGTTTTTGGCGTCTGGAACGCCAAGGATGCCGCAGCCCTGACAGCTTTGGGCCTTCATGCCCTCCAGCACCGCGGACAGGAAGCCGCGGGCATTGTGTCTTACGATACGCAGTTTCACTCCCACCGCGGCCTTGGTCTGGTGGGCGATGTGTTCAATGACCCCCGCGTAATGGCCACCCTGAAAGGGGACCGCGCCATTGGCCATAACCGGTATGCCACCACCGGGGCCACGCTGCTGCGCAACGTGCAGCCCCTGTTTGCGGAATTTGCCTTTGGCGGGCTGGCCGTGGCGCATAACGGCAACCTCACCAATTCGGAAACCCTGCGCAAGGAGCTTATCCGCCGCGGCTGCCTCTTCCAATCCACCATGGATACGGAAGTGTTTGTGCATCTGATTGCCACTTCGCTTTACGCCACGGTGGAAGATCGGCTGATTGATGCGCTCAAGCGCGTAACGGGTGCCTATTCTCTGGTTGTACTCCACAAGGATGCCCTGATGGGCGTGCGTGACCCCATGGGTGTGCGCCCGCTGGTGCTGGGCCGTCTGCCGGGTGAAGATGGCTCGGAAGGAAGCTGGGTTCTGGCCTCTGAAACCTGTGGGCTGGATATTATCGGCGCAGAATATGTCCGCGATGTTGAAGCGGGCGAGTTGGTGATTATCGACAAGAAAGGCGTGCGGTCCCTGCGCCCGTTTGGCGAGACCAAGCCGCATTTCTGCGTGTTTGAATATATCTACTTCGCCCGCCCGGATTCCGTTCTGGAAGGGCTGCCGGTCTACGCCGTACGCAAGCAGATTGGCCGCGAACTGGCGCTGGAAAGCGGCGTGGACGCCGATATTGTGGTGCCGGTGCCGGATTCGGGCGTGCCTTCCGCCATGGGCTATGCAGAAGCCAGCGGTATTCCCTTCGAGCTGGGCATTATCCGCAACCATTACGTGGGCCGCACCTTTATTGAACCCACAGACCAGATCCGTAATCTGGGCGTGAAAATGAAGCACTCCACCAACCGGCCTGCGCTGGATGGCAAGCGGGTGATTCTGGTGGACGACTCCATTGTGCGCGGCACGACCTCCCGCAAGATTGTGGACATGGTCCGCGCCGCCGGAGCCAAGGAAGTGCACATGCGCATTTCCTCCCCGCCCACCAGACATTCCTGCTTCTATGGCATTGATACGCCTGAACGCAGCCACTTGCTTGCCGCCCAGTATGATCTGGCCAAAATGGCGGAACTGATTGGCGTGGACAGTCTGGCCTTCATCTCACTGGACGGGCTGTACCGCGCCATGGGGCATGAAAGCCGGGAAGCCTACCGTGAACGCTATTGCGATGCGTGCTTCACAGGCGACTACCCGATTCCGCTAATTGATCATGATCAGGAATTTGGCGCAGGCACGGCCTGAACGCCCTTTTCCCTCCCATAAGAAAAAACGGCGGCCCATCAAAGGCCGCCGTTTTTTATGCAGAGAACATTATCGCCTCTGCCGCTCCAAACGCTCCACGCACATACGTGCCGTCAGCAGCCCCTGGAACGGCGTTTAAGCCTTTTACACGCAGCCTTACTTAACGCTGGCTTGCCGCAGGGCCAGTATGGCTCCTGCCAGCCTCTGAACCGGAAGTGGCAGAGGGTGCAGGAGGCATCATGCGGAGTTGAGTAGCTGCAATATCAGCCACCTGCCCCAGAAGCTGGCTAAGCGCCTGCACCAGCGGCATGGTGCCTGTTACGCTGTCTCCCTGCACCTGAATCCGTTGCAGATAAAGCTGCGCATTGCCGCTGGGCGCACCCGCCACAGCGGGCTGCACGGACAGAGAGGCTTCAATTTCCGCCTTGCCGGAAGGCCCTTGTGAAAACCGGGTTACGGAGAGGTCCACATAGGCATCAGGTTCCGTGGCGGCGGCATCATTTTCCGCGAACACGGCAGACCCCGGCAGACGTTGCGCAAGATCTCCGGCCAGCGTGCGGCTGATCTGGCCCCCAAGGGAATCGCCCCACGCATCGGCAGATGCCACGGTCAGCTTGTAGCCGGTATCCTGCGTGACAATCCTGTCCCGATCGAGCCCGGACGCAATGCTCGGCTGGCGCACCTCAACATAGCGCGGGCCACCCGGCATGGGCTGCCCCGGCACCACAGAGAGGGTGTACAGCGTCGGGTTGCCGCTTGAGCAGGCTGTGAGCGTGGTTGCCATAACCCCGAGCCCCACGGCCCCCAGCAGCACACTGCGGCGGGAGGAGAGAGCCTGCATGGGCTGCACAAGAGATGATTTTGTCATGGCGTTACCGTCCGGAGATCAGGGCAGTAGGATGGTTGGTCAGGAAGTCTGACAGGAAGCGAAGCGAGCGTGCGGCCTGACCGAGCTGAAGGACCATTTTTTGCAGGGAGCGATGGAAATCACTGTTCCCGCCATAGCTTGCCAGCAGGCGGTTGGCGTTCTGCAGGGTCTGATCAAGCTGGTTGGTCATTTCCGGCAGACGTTGCATCAGCGGGCCCATGCCACTGCGCATCTGCGCGCTCATGGCCTGAAGGTTCTTCATGGACTCTTTCAGACTGGTGAGAGACTGCTTCACATCCGGGCTGGTCAGGGTCTGATCCGCATGGGCCAGCAGGTTGTTGGCATTCACGCCAATCTGCTCAAACGGCATGGCCGAGAGACGTGACGCCACGGTGGAGAGAGACTCCATGATGCCATCCATCCCGCCGGGCTGACTTGGAATAACCAGAGACGGCCCTTCCATGCTGGTGGTGGCCGGGCTGGGGTTTTTCACAAAATTCAGCGAGATCATGCTCTCGCCTGTCAGCAGGCTCACGCTGTCCGTTGAGGCGCGCAGACCATTGGCCACCAGTGTCTTGAACATGTCTGTCAAAGCGCCGTGGTGGATGTCCTCCGCCGCCAGAACACGCTCCGGCTGAATTTCCATACCAATGCGCACCCGCGGGTGACCGGCTTTCTCGTCCAGATCAAGCTTCACGCTCGTCACGTTGCCGATCTGGATGCCAAACATGGCCACCTGACTGCCCGGAGCCAGCCCCTTGACGGAGGAGGTGACATAAGTGGCCAGCGGCACGCGTTCATGATAGCCCGCGCTGTCCGCATCTGCCTTGCTGTCATACAGCTTGAACACTGTATCCGCTGGCGCTTCATCTTTCTGGCCATGGTTTTCATCATGCGGCAGGCCAAAGGCCACACCACCAGAAAACAGCGCCTGCAAGGACTGCAACTGAACCTTCAGGCCACCAGCGCCAAACCCGACCTGCACGCCGGAAACGTTCCAGAAGCGGGTGTCCGTATAAAGATAGTGATCATACGGTTCCCGCACGAAAAGCTGGATCAGGATAGGCCCGCGCCCGCCGGGTGGCATGGTGTAGCCCAGCACTTCCCCCACATCCACATCGCGGAAGAAGACCGGAGCCCCCTGCCCGATGGACCCGATGGAGGGCGCAATAAGTGTATAGGTGCGGCCCGGCTGATCTGAACGAACCCCCGGAGGCGCTTCCAACCCCTGAAAGCTGGTCATGCGCCGCGCATTGCCCACATCCTGACCTTCAAGGCCGGGGTCAAAGGCAATATAGGCTCCAGACATCAGCGTTTCCAACCCAGTGACACTGGCCCCGTTGATACGCGGCCGCACCACCCAGAAGCGTGCTTTGTCCGTCAGCATGTTGCTGGTGCCCGCGTTCATGCGGATACGCACCAGCACGTGGCGCAGATCATCCGTCAGGGAAATGCCCTGCACGGTGCCCAGCACCACAGCCTTGTTCTTGACCTGCGTCTGCCCGCTGGTCAGGCCATCCGCCGTATCAAACATGACGGTGATTTCCGGCCCATTATTGGCAAAGCTGCGCCAGACCAGAAAACCGGCAATCAGCACGGAAATGACCGGAATGATCCAGATGATGGAAAACCGGATACGACGCACCACGGCATCTGGCATGATGCCATCGTTATCCTGAGGAGACTGATGAGAGTTCTGTCCGTTCACGCCCTGTCCGGCTCCATATTACCCAAATACGCCACCGCGTGGTCCCGCTCTCCGGCCTGATCGGGCAGATCAGATCCGGCGCGGTCCTGCGGGCTGGCAGACTGTACGGCCTTCTTTTTTTCAACCGCGTCCCACATAAGCCTGGGGTCAAATGTGTGAACGGCAAAAATTGTCAGCACCACAACGGCGGCAAAACACACCATGCCGCCATTTGCCGTAATGCTGGCCATGTGGCTGAACCGTACAACCGCCACAAGAATAGACACCATGAACACATCAATCATCGACCAGCGGCCAACAATGTCAATAATTCGGTAAAGTTTGGACCGCAGCACAAGGCCCCTGGTCGAATGCCGGTGTGTCGCCACCACCATGACAATCAGCCCGATCACCTTGAGCACTGGCACCGTCACACTGGCGAACAACACCAGAAGCGAGAGCGGGATCATGCCATCGGTCCAGAGCTCTATTGCGCCCTCTACGATGGTATGGCCGGTGCCTGCCCCCATCCGTATCACGGTCATGACCGGATAGATATTGGCGGGCAGATAGAACACAATGGCAGAAACCAGCAACGCCACCGTGCGGGAGAGGCTATCACGCTTGCGCTTGCGCACCACATGCCCACAGCGGGGGCAGAAGCCAACTGGCTGGGTCGCACTGACGGGATGATCAAATTCCAGCACCACCCCGCAGGCCAGGCAGGAAACACGGCTGTCAGACGGTGCAAGCGCCCCTTCCTCGGCCGAGACAGCCTGCAGCCGCAGGCGCTTGCCGTCCATGGTGCGCATGCACGGATCAATCTTGCGCTGTTGCCAGATCAGTTCCGTATCCAGCGTGGCATCCGTTGCGGCCATGGTAACCATAAGAGACGCCACCAGATAGACAGCCGCGCCCACTTCCACAAACGCCAGATCCACCAGCTTGGTGTAGGCCACAAACACACCCAGAATATAAACTTCCACCATGGACCACGGGCGAAGCACCTCATACCACTTCAGCAGATGGGGCACCCAGGATGGCAGAGTGGGGCGCAGGGCCGCCGTCAGGATCATGCCCATCATGGCAATCACCACGCCGGGGGCCAGAATGGTGACAATGGCCACCAGCACACCGACCTCGCCCCATCCTTCATGCAGAAGTTCTATGGGGCCGGTAATGATATCCACCGTACGTTGCCGCCCGTACAGATCCAGCATCATGAGCGTGGAAAACAGCATGGCCAGATACAGGGCGGCTGAACTGATGCAAAATGCCAGCGGCGTGGCTATGGGGGCTGTGCGGTTGCGCCGGTCAAGGGACTGATTGCACCGCAGGCAGCGCGCCTGTGTGCCGGGTTTGAGCGGCGGCAGCTTCTGGAACAGCCCGCAACACGGACATTCCACCACACCATGCACAAGATGAACGTGCCGGGTTTCATCCACAGGGGAGTCCTGCACAGGCGTAACCGCCTCCCGCAGCAGGGCTGTAAAATGTGACACGTTCATAACAGTCACCTTAGAACGAAAAAACGCGCCACGTAATAGCCAGAACACCAGATTGCAGCCATGCGGCCCCTACAGGAACGCAGCGTTCAGGCAATGGTCCTGCCATTTTTCCTGTTTTCCCCGTTGCGTTTCCCCAGACGCTATGATACCCAGCCGTTCGAAAATAAAATATGCCCGCTTAGCTCAGTTGGTAGAGCACGTCATTCGTAATGATGGGGCCGGTGGTTCGAATCCGCCAGCGGGCACCATGTTTTCCTTCGATTTTTGGCAGAAGGCTGAAGTTACAGTCTTTGCTTTCGGCTTTACGCCTGTCCTAGCATCCAAATTTCCCACAAATTTATCGCTTCCTGCTGTGTCAGCTTATTTTCACACGGCCAAAAACTGCGCCTGAAATCTGGGCATGGTCCCGGTTCAGGCGTTCGCGGTCGCAATAAGGTTTTGGGCCTTCCTTCTGCCTGCCTGTCAGCCTGTCAGCCTGTCAGCTAGAAGTCACGCCTCGTTCTACTGCGAGAAAGACGCATAAGGCGGCTGAGAGCGCCATGACACTCACTATATTAAGCGCCACAGGAAGCATCGATATTAACCGGCATGATTTTGCGGCTCATCCCGGTGCCACCGCTGCCACCCTTCACGACTGCACCGCATTACACGCGCGCGCTGTGAGCCTATAAAGGGCTTTGGTCCGCCGTCTTTAAGTCACCTCTTTTGCCATCGGGTGACATGGTTATCTGTCTGTGCCAAGTCTGCTCCTGACGCTACGAATTTTGTCACAGAACACTATTTGGGTGCGGCAGAATGCCAGATAGCGGGAGTGGTCTGGCTGGCTTGTAGAACGCGCTGATGCTGCCAGTTTCACTCTCGCCCCTACGGTGTCTGCCAGCGCAAAACCGCATTCCGTGACCTGTGGCACTCATTTGACCGCCCTTGGCAGGCGCGCATATGCACCAGCATCACTACAGCCGGTGATGCCAACGTAGATTATGGAAGGACGATACAGAATGAAGATACTGGCAATCGGAACCTGCGCTCTGTTTGCAGTCGCCTTCCTCCTTGTTGCCGTGACCATAGCCCTCGCCCCGGAACCTTCTGGTGCCTGCACGCTCGGGATCTGTTTCTAAAAGGCTATTTGGCTTCGGAAGACGGCTTGGAGACTCTGTCAGGTCAGCCTTCTGGGTCTTTTGCGGGCTGAAAAGGATGTTTTTCCCTGATGGCGGCGCAATCCGTGCCCCGCGCATTTCAGGCTCACATACCGCCCCTCCTGCCATCACAAAGACTGCTTTTTCAGGCGGTTTCTATCTCAAGCAGTCTCTCATCCCGCTTTAAACAACGGGAAACGGCACAAACGATGGTGTTTGTTTTTTTATGGGGCTGCTGCGCCCATCAGGGCACCACTAACGCAATCGTTGCTGGCCCATGTGAGAGGCTCTCAGAGCCGCGCAGGCTCTCTCATACTTTTTTCGGACGACACCTTACCTTGGTCTTCGGGCATATTTCGTCCGTTACAAACGGTGCAGAGATCCTGTGAACCATGCAGCAGCAGCCATATCAGCCGCCTTGGCTATGGCCAGACTCACCACAAACCCAAGAGCGGTCATTCCTGCAACACTGATCATGACACCCTCCTTTCTTTCACTTCAGGGTCTTAATGAGTCTGCGAGGGTACGGTTCCCTCAGGCATAACTGACAAACAATAAGAGCATGGAAAGCGGCGGTAGGGTCTGGCCCCAAGACTGGGCAGAAAGCCTGACGCTTTAGGGCATTTCTTTGGCGGAAAGGCTGTAAAGACTGATGGTGAGGTGATGCCCATTGGAATAATTCAGGCCAGACACCGCACCATGGGAGACAACCGCACTCTGGGCATTGCCCAAAGCCGCCATAAAGGCTGCGCGATCACGTTCATCAACCAGCGCCACCGTGCAGGCCCGATTGGCCAGCATCATGGTGGCGGCCTGTTGGGCCCCCACAAGTTTGACCTTGCCGCCAAGCAGAAACACCAGACTGGGCTCGGAGAAGGAAACAGACGCCACATCCGTTGTGGGGCACGGTTGATATTGATGCACCAGGCTGGTCAGCCGCGGGGCCAGCCAGATGCTGTGCAACCGGGGCACAACAACCAGAAACAGCCCCGTATAGAGCAGCAACGCGCAGACTGCGCTGGTCAGCAGGGCCTTCCGCAGCTCAGACCGCCAGATCAGCACAGCAGAAAGACCGACCAGCGGCAGGCAGCCACCGGCCAGCACCAGAGCAGCGGGGGAGAGGGTATGTTCAAGTGTCCAGAGCAGAATTGGCCCGGCGACGGAAAGCGCCACGCCCACCAACACCCATGCACCACCATAAACCGCCAGCAACACACGGCCCCACAGCGCCTTTGGCCAGCCTGTCCAGACTGATGCGCCACGCGTCAGCATACCCGCCGTCAGGATGGCGATGGCGGGATAGGTTGGCAGCACATAGTGGGGCAGTTTGGTGGCGATCGCTTCAAACACCAGCCAATGCGGCACAATCCAACATAACAGATAACGGACTGTGCTGAGATGGCGGTTCTGCCAGATGGCGGGCAATACCGCCGCCACAAAGAAAGATCCCGGCCAGAAAGCAATAAGGAAAACCAGCAGGTGATACCCCGGCGGCAAGCCGTGGGCCTGCTGACCAGAAGAAACCTTGCCCAGAAAATTGGTGCCCACTGCATTGCGGAAAAACTCGCCGTGGCTCACCACACCAATGGCCACGCACCACGGCAACAGCAGAGCCAGAGAGATCAGCCACCCCCATGAGGGACGCAGGCGCCGCCACAGACTCAGGTTCCGCTCCACCCAAGCCAGAGCAAGCGGCGTGCCCAGCGAGGGAATGAGAATAACCGGGCCTTTGAGCATCAGCCCGCAGCCGATAGCCGCCCAGAACAGAACGGAGGTCTGCCAAGGCGTCGGACGCTGGCTTTCACGATCACAGAAGGCACGCAGCAGGGCTGTCTGGGCCAACAGAACCGTTAGCAGCAGGCAGGAATCAATGGTGCCCATGCGGTTTTCGGCCGTCACCAGCACCGATGTCATGAGCAGGACCGCCGCCCCTACCCCAGCGGGCGCGCCGAACAGCACGGACCCCATCCAGGCGGTCAACACCACGGAGGCTGTCATGGCCAGAAGTGAGGGGACCCGATACGGCCACACCGCACGATCATGCAGGGTGCCAGAGGCTGCTACCGCAGCAGCCTCCAACCAATAAATACCTGCGGGCTGGAGATAGCGCGGCTTGTCCTGAAAACGGACATCAACAAAGTTGCCGCTTTCCAGCATTTGCGCCGTCGCTTCCATATAGCGCGGCTCATCACGGTCAAACGGGGGAGTAGAGGCACGCCCGGGCAGAAAAATCAGAAACGCGAACAGACCCAGCAGCGCCAGCGCCCGCCCCGAAAGGCGTTGAGCGCCCGAGCGAAATGTCAGCATTCACGAACCGATTTTGGTAACCTGGTACGGTTGCGCAGCCATATCACACCCAGCAGATCACGGATGCCGACAAGGGCGCGGTTGAAATTGGTATATTTGGACTGACCATGCAGCCGGGGCCGATGCGTGACCGGATGACACACCAGCGGCACACCGTAAGACCCGAACAGCGCCGGAAGAAACCGATGCAGACCTTCAAACTGGGGCAGACGCAGAAAAGCGTCACGCTGAAACAGTTTGATAGGGGCCCCGGTATCCGGGCAATCATCGCGCAGAAGACGACGACGCAGGCCGTTGGCGAAGCGGGTCGCGAACCGGCGGGACCAACCATCCTTGCGGCGGGTTCTCACCCCTACCACCAGAGGCGGCGTGCCGTTGGCGGAACGGGCCAACCGCAACAGGGCTTCCAGTTCACGCGGATCATCCTGCCCATCCCCATCAATAGTGGCGATCCATTCCCCCCGCGCGGCGGTAATGCCTGTGCGCAGGGCTGCGGATTTTCCACACCGATGGTCATGAGACAACACACGCAGATTGGGCAGACAGTCCGCGCGCATGCGTTGAAGAACGGCAACCGTGTCATCACGGCTTCCATCATCAACAAACACAATTTCTGAGGGAGGAAGGCTCTGGCAGGCTTCCGCCAATTCCTTGCACACAAAAGGCAGGTTATCGCGTTCATCAAGAACAGCGATAACAATGCTCAAAACCGGGGCTGCATCACCCCGGAAAGAAGAAGGCGCGTTCAAACCTGATCAATCAGCACGGGGCTGAACTCAGGCCGCCTGGCGCGCCAGAGCGGCCGGCAGATTTTCAATGGCCTGATCGACCAGTGTTTCAGCCTTCTGTGCATCAAGAGACTGGCTGATAACGCTACGGCTGGCTTCAACCGCAACATCAATAGCAGCCTGACGCACTTCTTTAACAGCTTCCCGCTCAACGGCGGCAATGCGGTCACGTGCCATCTGTTCGTGGCGTTTCACAGCTTCTTCAGCTTCAGCACGGGCTTTTTCTGCCGCATCGGCTGCATGCTTGCGAGACTGTTCAACAACCGTTCTGGCTTCAACCAGAGCCTGCTCACGCTCACGCGTGGCATCTTCCAGCATCTGCTCGGCTTCACGCCGCAGACGGGCAGCTTCATCCAGTTCTTCACGGATCCGGGCAGCACGGCTGTCAAGAATCGCCGTAATAGGCGCCCACAGCTTGCGACCGAAAAAGACAAAGAAGAGAACGAAGGAAACGGCGAACCAGAAACCTGCTTCGTGAAAAATGCCATTCATGATGAATATTCCTCTCGAAGCTGGTCAGAGCGTCCGGTGCGCGGAAGCACCTTCAACCTTCTGCGCCACCAAAGCGGCATCGGCAGCGGAACCGGTCAGGCGGGTTACAAGCGCCTGGGTGGTATCAGCCGCGATATCCTTCAGTGCAGCAAAAGCCCGCACTTTTTCGGCAGCAACACGCTGTTCCGCATCAGAAATTTCTGATGCAAGGCGTGCATTGATTTCTTGCATTTTCTGCTCGGAGGCACGCTGTTCTTCATCCAGCGCCTTCTGCAGATTGGCCTGTGCTTCAGCCAGAGCATCCTTACGGGCCTGCTGAAGTTCGGCAACTGCCTTGTCCGCATCCTGTTTGGCGGCGCGCGCAACTTCGAGATCACTCGAAATACGTGTGCTCCGGTCTTCCAGAACGCGACCCACGCGGGGCAGCATGACCCGGCTGAGCACCAGGTAAAAACCCAGAAAGATCACCGCACCCCAGATTACCTGACCGGTAACCAGGGGATTGTGAAAATCAAGCTGAGGCATCCCTGCGGCGTAGGCACCAGGTGCCGCCATGGCCAGAAGAGACACGCCGGATACCGCAGCGAGCAAACCGGCACGAACAGTCTTCATCATGACACCCACAGGAACTTCTCCCTTTTTCCTGCCGTTTATCAGACGAAGAGGATCAGGAACGCGATCAGCAGAGCGAACAGCGCGATAGCTTCTGTCAGCGCGAAGCCCAGCATGCCCAGACCGAACACGTGCGGGCGAGATGCGGGGTTACGAGCAATGCTGCTCACCAGCGTTGAAAAGATGTTGCCGAGGCCGATACCAACGCCGGCGAGGGCGATCACGGCGATACCTGCACCGATTTCCCGGGCTGCAGCGATGTCCATATCAGTCACTTCCTTGTTTCAAGTACAGTTCAAACGAAACGGGCAAAGCAGCTCAGTGAGCCACGGCCTCCCGCAGGTAGATGCACGTCAGGATGGCAAACACATAGGCCTGCAGCACACCAACAAGCAACTCAAGAGCCACCAGCGCCATGTTAATGGCAATGGGCCCGATCGCAAACACGTCACCCACCACGCCAAAACCGGCGAGCATGATGACAAAGCTTGCGAAAATATCAAACATGACATGCCCGGCGACCATGTTGGCAAACAGTCGGATGGACAGGCTCACGGGGCGAGAGAGAAAGGACAGGATTTCAATCGGGATCAGCAGCGGCGCGAGCGCCATGCTGGCACCAGCCGGCATGAAGTGCGCAAAGAAGCGGAAACCCTGCACCTTGAGGGACACAATCACCGTCAGCACAAAAACCATCAGCGCCAGCCCGAGGGTTACGGCAATGTGGCTGGTGAAGGTGAAGGAGAAAGGCAGCAGGCCGATATAGTTCCCGGCCAGAATGAAGAAGAACAGCGTGAAGATGAACGGGAAGAAGGCAGCACCTTCAGGCCCGATTGTATCAACCGCCATGTTCCGGATGAATTCGTAGCAGACTTCCGCTGCGGCCTGAAAACGGCCAGGCACCACAGCAGCCGGACGCATGCCGAAATACAGGAACGCCAGAACCAGGCAGACCGCCAGAAGCATGTAAAGGGGAGACTGACTGAAGCGCAGTGCCTCACCAAGCCCGCCAAGAACGGGACGAAGCTCGAACTGACCAAGTACGTCGATACCGGAACCGCCCGCCAAAACCGTTCTCCTACTCCACTGCGCCCGGACTGCGCCGGACTTTCAGCCTTCTGTTTCAGGCCTGGGGTGGTTTGACCAACCGCCAGACATTCAGCACTCCTGCGCTCCCGCCCAGCAGCGCGAAGAAGATCAGGAAGATGGCACGAGTATGGAACCAACGGTCCAGCCCCCAGCCAATAGCAACCCCTACAATCAGGGCGGAGATCATTTCCGTCCCTGCACGCAGGGCCAACGCGGGAAGGGATTGTTCATCCCGTTCAGCCGCAGTGGCTTTTTCGTCTTTTTCATTCAGCCCGGACCGGCGTTCCGCCGCTTCAAGCCGCTTGGCAAAAGACTCGTCGCTTTCTTCACCCATTCTTCGCACCTCCAGAGGGGTGCAGGCGCTTGCTAACGGGGCAGCTATTGCCTGTCAAGGAAGCATCACCAGCACTCACGGGAAAATCCATCACTTCGTGCAAAAAAGCGGCATTTCTGACACTTTTTTTTCAGGCCTCCGGCAGCCCGACCAGTCCTCTTGCATAATCCTGCGCGGAAAACGGGCGCAGATCCTCCGCCTGTTCCCCTACCCCCACGGCATGCACGGGCAGGCCAAAACTATCTGCCAGCGCCACCACAATGCCACCACGGGCCGACCCATCCAGTTTGGTGACAACAAGGCCCGTCACGTTCACCAGTTCACGGAACACGCGCACCTGTTCCATGGCGTTCTGGCCTGTTGTGGCATCCAGAACCAGCAGAACCGTGTGGGGCGCAGTTTCATCAAACTTGCGCATAACGCGGATAACTTTGGCAAGTTCCTCCATCAGCGCGCCCTTGTTGTGCAACCGCCCTGCCGTATCAATAAACAGCAGATCGGCCCCCTCGGCCTTGCCGCGCTTCAGGGCTTCAAACGCCAGCCCCGCTGCATCACAATTTGGTGGTCCTGCAATAACGGGACAGCCCGTGCGCTCCCCCCATACCTGCAACTGCTCAACAGCGGCGGCGCGGAAGGTGTCTCCGGCCACCATCATCACTTTTTTTCCTTCCTGGGTAAAAAAGCGGGCCATTTTGCCAATGGTGGTGGTTTTGCCGGTGCCATTTACGCCCACCACCAGCACCACATGCGGTTTGTGGGCCGGGTCTGGTTCAAAAGGAACAGCTACAGGCTCCAGAATCTGGGCAATTTCCTCAGCAAGGGCAGAGCGAATCTCTTCATCCGTCACTTCCGTGCCAAAGCGTGAACTGCGGAAGGATTCAATAATCCGCTCTGCCACGTTCGGCCCCAGATCAGCCGTAATCAGCAGTTCTTCCAGTTCCTCCAGCGCTTCTTCATCAAGCTTGCGCTTGGTGAAAACCGAGGTAAGCCCCCCGCCCAGCTTCTGCGTAGAGCGGGAAAGCCCCTGCTTGAGGCGTGAAAAAAACCTAGCGCCATCTCAAACCCTTTCCGCCAGCAGGCCGGTTTCATCCACCGTGGTGGCCCGCAGGCTGATAATCTCGCCAACCTCTGCTTCGCCCTGTGCCAGACGCACCGGGGCAAACTGCTCGCTGTGGCCGGATGTGGGCGTTTCCATCAACACCCGCAATTCCTGCCCGACAAGCCTCTCAAAATACCGCTGGGCCGATTCTGCCCCTACCGCGCGCAGTTGCGCGGCGCGGGCCTTGCGTTCGGGCACGGGCACAGCCCGCATCCGCGCCGCCGGTGTGCCGGGGCGCTCGCTATAGGGGAACACATGCAGATACGGCACACCCTGCTGCGCCAGAAACGCGCGTGTTTCCTCAAACAAAGCAGCATCTTCCGTCGGGAATCCGGCAATCACGTCCGCGCCTATCCCAATGTCCGGGCGCAGGGCGCGGGCGCGGGCAATCACCCTGGCCGCATCTTCCGCCAGATGCCGCCGCTTCATGCGCTTGAGGATCAGGTCCGAACCCGCCTGCAAGGACAGGTGCAGATACGGCATGAAGCGGGGTTCATGCTCCAGCAGCCGCCAGATGTCCTCGTCAATTTCCACCGGGTCCACGGAGGACAGACGCAGGCGCTCAAGCTGCGGCACCAGCGCCAGCACCCGGCGGCACAACTGCCCCAGGGAGGGGGTGCCCGGAAGGTCTCCCCCCCAGCTTGTCATGTCCACGCCCGTCAGCACCACTTCGCGGTAGCCCGATTCGACCAGCGCGCGCACCTGCTCCACAACCACACCCACCGGGGCGGAACGGGACGGCCCACGCCCGAAGGGAATGATGCAGAACGTGCACCGATGGTCACACCCCTGCTGCACCTGCACAAAAGCGCGCGTGCGCCCGGAAAATTCCGTCACCAGATGAGCAGCGGTTTCCTTGGCGGCCATGATGTCCGACACCGCGCGGGCCTCATTCATGGCAGCGGGAGACCAGCTTTCGGCCTTCAGCTTTTCCTCGTTCCCCAGAACGCGGGTCACGCCCGGCAGCCCGGCCCAGCGGTCCGGGTCAATCTGGGCGGCACACCCTGTCACGACAATGCGGGCGTTTGGCTTGTCCCGATGGGCACGCCGAATGGCTTGGCGCGCCTGCCGCTCCGCCTCGCCTGTCACGGCGCAGGTGTTGACAATGATCACATCATCCAGCGCGGCAGCATGCTCACGCATGACCTCGCTTTCCCACGTGTTCAGGCGGCAGCCGAACGTCAGAATTTCAGGTTGGGTCATGAGGGATAGGCGGCGAGATCCACCGTCCCTTCAAACGCTGTGGTGGCGGAACCTGTCATGAGCACATGGTTGTTGGCGGCCCATTCAATGCGCAGAAGGCCGCCATCCAGTTCCACTTCACACATGCGCTCTACCAAGCCGCGGCGCACGGCGTTCACCACGGCGGCACACGCTCCGGAGCCGCAGGCTTCTGTCACGCCTGCACCGCGTTCATGCACTTTCAGGCGCATGCGGGACGGCCCCTGAATAACGGCAAACCCAATATTGGCACGGTCTGGAAAGAGCGGGTCATGCTCAAGCGCGGAACCCTGGCTGAGCATCGAAAAATCATCCACAAAAAACGTTGCGTGAGGGTTACCCATAGATAGGGCCGCAGGATGACCCGCCAAGGGCAGGCTGAGTGTTTCCATCGCTTCGGCCAGCGGCACCTGCTGCCACTCCGTGCGGGGTTGCCCCATATCCACAGTCACCAGACCATCTTCCGCAATACTGGCGGGCAGACGCCCGGCACGGGTTTGCAGAACGGGTGTGCGGTTTCCTGTCTCCCGCCAGATCAGATCAGCCACACAGCGGGAGGCATTGCCACACGCTCCAGCCTCTGATCCATCCGGGTTGAAAAAACGCACAAACACATCCGCCCCTTCCGCACAGGCAGGGCGCAGCGTGACCAACTGGTCACACCCGATCCCCCGGCGGCGGTGCGCAAGCGCAGCAATCCGAACGGGGGTGAGCGGCAGATGGCCAGCACGTTCATCCAGAATGACAAAGTCATTCCCAAGGCCGTGCATCTTGTGGAAGGAGGTCAACATTCGCCGCCTTATAAGCGAGATTGGCCGCCAATGCCATTCCGTAAGGGAACGGCTGTCTTCTGGCCTGCTGGAATTACAGGAAACGCCCCGGCGCGCCCCGCTGAAGCACTTCTATCTTATAGCCATCCGGGTCTGTCAGGAAGAAAAACGTGCCGATCGTCCGGCCATTATTTTCAAGGGTCTTGATGGGCGTGATGGTAAATCCTGCCTCTTCCATCCGCGCATGTTCAGACGCCAGATCCTCCACGGACACGGCCAGATGGCCATAGCCGTCACCCAGTGCATAGGCCTCCTTGCGGCCGTGGTTGATGGTCAGTTCCAGTTCAAACGTCTGTTCCGCATTTGCCAGATAGATCAACGTGAAACTGTCAAACACCACGCGGTCGGCAACCTTCAGGCCCAGTGCTTCCTCATAAAACGCAAGCGAGCGCGCTTCATCCAGAACGCGGAGCATGGAATGGATCATTTTTGCCACGATATTCATCCTTTTCAGCAGGAAATTCTGTAGATGTCATAATGCACGATCTGATCTTCCTGAAATTATTTTTTAAATGCTGTGCTCTTTACGGAGCGTTAGAAGAAATCAGGTCTGCTGAATAAATCACCCTTACCCGGATTATCTTGAACATTATGCTTTCACTCCGTTTTCTGTCGCCCACAACTTTGCGGCGCGTGCGTAATTGGCTGTTTGTCGGTACTGTTCTGGCATCCGGCACGGCTGTTGGTCCCTGGACCAGCCTGGCGCACGCAGCGGATGATGAAAGTGCCTCGCTTGATGCTCTGGAACGCCAGATGGCGCGTATTCAGGCCGAGCAGCGGGAATTGCAGAAAACCATGCTGAGCATGCAAAAGCAGATTGCCGCCCACCGCGCAGCGCTGACGCATGGCGGCAAGGCAGGCACCCCCACCACCAGCGGCCACCATGTGCTGACAGCCCGGAATGCAGCCATCGCCCCCGGCACGGAAAACACCCTCCACTCCGGCGAGCCTGAAACCGGCATCAGCTTTGGCGGAGACACCACCACCGCCATGGACACGCATGCAGGCCATGGCGTGCGTCATGCCAGCGATGGCTCCATTCAGCCTGTATTCTCAGGTGCAAACGAAAAGCCGGAAGTGGACGCCGTTATTGGCCACCGCGCGGAAGATATCATCTCCCGCATTGCGGAAAACGGCGTTGGCCCGCATGCGCGTGAAACCGCAGGCGCACAGGCGGCTGGTGCGCTGGGTGACCATGGCGTGTTCCATATGGGGCCTGTCACCCTGATTCTGGGTGGCTTTCTGGATGCCTCCACCGTGCTGGAAAACCGGCACATCGCCTCTGGCACGTTCAACTACTGGCAGGCCATGCCCTACCCGAACGAGTCCCGGTACCACACCAACAATTTTGAAGGCAGTGCCCGCTACAGCCGTATCTCGCTCATGGCGCGCGGGAACGTGGATGCCCATTCCACCATTTCCGGCTTCTATGAAATGGATTTTGGCGCCGGTGCGGACACCACGGATGCGTATGAAAGCAACAGCTACGCCTTCCGCATGCGCCAGCTTTATCTGGCGTATGATAACAGTGACCTCAATTTCCACTTTCTGGCCGGGCAGGCGTGGAGCATGCTCACGCCGGGCCGGATCGGGATTATTCCGCGTCAGGAAAGTCTGCCGGAAACCATCGAATCGTCCATGCTGGCGGGCCAGACATGGGCGCGGCAGCTTCAGTTCCGCTTCGTGAAGGATTTTCTCCAGCATCGCCTGTGGCTGGGGCTGTCCATCGAAAACTCCGCCACGCTGTATGACACAACCGGCTTTACCGATAATGCCGGGGCCGTCACGCTGCCCAATGGCAAGACAGCCACCATCAGCAGCAACGGCACGGGCCTGACCAATGACGCCCCGTTCTCCAACGAAATTGCGCCAGACGTTATTGCCAAGGTGGCGTGGGACCCATCATGGGGCCATTACGAAGCCGAAGGAATTCTGCATTTTCCGCATGATCGGGTGGCTTCTGTTGGCGAGGGCCGCAACCATACTGCCATTGCTGGCGGCGGCGGTGGCTCCATGGTGCTGCCGGTGGTGCCGCATAAGGTGGAAGTGCGTCTGGCAGGGCTGGCTGGCGTTGGTATTGGGCGCTACGGCTCGGTTCTGCTGCCTGACGCCACGCTGAAATCCACGGGTGAACCTGTGCCCATTCCCTCCGTGCAGGCCACGGGCGGGGTGATCGCCCACCCCAATCCGTTGATCGATGTGTATGGTTATTTTGGCTATCAGGCCGCTGGCCGCCGCTATTCCAACTATGGCGATGGCTCCTACGGTTACGGCAACCCCAACTATTCCAACGCCGGGTGTGAGGTTGAACTGTCCACGCTGGGCTGCACCGCCAACACGCGCAGCGTGATGGAAGCGACCATTGGCGCGTGGTACCGTTTCTTCAAAGGAAAATACGGCACGGTTGAAGCTGGCGCCCAATTAGCCTATTCTCGCCGGGATGCTTGGAAGGGTCAGGGCGGTGCTCCTGATACCAGCATGAGTCAGATATTTCTGGACTTCCGCTACCTGCCGTTCCAGTAACACCACACGCTTGCAAAAAAGCGCTTAGGGCAAAAAGTTCTCCGACCAGGCTCTGGTCTTTCATGCGGGGAACCTTTATCCCCCCATCATTCTTGCTGCCTGGACCTAAAGACGTATGCCTTTTCAGAATGCCCCCGCCTCTCTTGCGAGCGCTCTTGCTGCTCGCGGGTACGATTCCGCAACCCCTGTTCAGGCCGCCGTTCTGGCGCCTGAGGCTGAAGAGCGGGACCTTCTTGTTTCAGCCCGCACCGGCTCCGGCAAAACCGTAGCGTTCGGGCTGGCCATGGCCAACACCCTGCTGGACGACAACGGACGTTGCCCGCCCGCCGGTGCGCCACTGGCCCTTGTGATTGCCCCCACCCGTGAACTTGCCCTGCAGGTGCGCAATGAACTGGAATGGCTGTATGGCCAGACCGGCGCGCGCATTGTGTCCTGCGTGGGCGGCATGGAACCCCGCAAGGAAGCCCGTGCGCTTTCTGCTGGCTGCCACATTGTGGTCGGCACGCCGGGCCGGTTGTGTGACCATCTCTCCCGCGGGCAGCTTGTGCTGTCCAACCTGCGCGTTGTGGTGCTGGATGAAGCGGATGAAATGCTGGATCTGGGCTTCCGTGATGAACTGGAAACTCTGCTGAAAGCCATGCCGGACACACGGCGCACGCTGCTGTTTTCCGCCACCATCGCCCGTGATATCGCCTCTCTGGCGCGCCGTTATCAGAACGATGCCCTGCGCATTGATACCCAGACCGGCAGCGCCCCGCACACGGACATTTCTTACCGCGCTATCCTGACAGACCAGTCAGACATGGCCGGTGCGATTGTGAACGTGCTGCGCCTGATGGAGTCCCCCTCCGCCATTGTGTTCTGCCACACGCGTGAAGCCGTGCGGCAGTTGCAGGCCATTCTGACAGAACGCGGATTCTCTTCCGTCGCCATCTCGGGTGATCTGGGCCAGAACGAACGGAGCCGTGCCATTGAAAGCCTGCGCCACGGTCAGGCCCGTGTGTGCGTGGCAACAGACGTGGCCGCCCGTGGTATTGATATTCCGGATCTGGGACTGGTGATCCACGCCAGCCTGCCGTCCAACCCGGCTACCCTGCTGCACCGCTCCGGCCGTACCGGTCGCGCAGGCCGCAAGGGAACCTGTGTGCTGCTGGTGCCGCCCGCCCGCCGCCGTCTGGCCGAACGCCTGCTTGAAGGCGCAAAGGTGGAAGCAGAATGGAGTGGCGCGCCCACACCGGAAGCCATTGCCACGGCTGATACGGAACGCCTGCTGGCCTCCTCCGCCCTCAACACGCCTGTGCCGGAAGCTGGCGATACGCGTGAGCTGATCAACAAGCTGACGGAAAGCCACGCACCAGAGCAGCTTGCCGCCGCTCTGATCTCCCTGTGGCAGAACAGCCTGCCTGCGCCTGTCAGCGTGCGGGTGCTCTCCCCCGGTTCTGTCAAAAAGATGCCGCGTGAGAGAAGCCGTGATGGGGAAGAACGCGGTGAACGCAGCCGTGGCCCGCGTGAAGCAGGCTCCTGGTTCCGCCTCTCCGTTGGTCGGGAAGACCGCGCAGACCCCAAATGGCTGGTGCCCATGCTGTGCCGCCTTGGCGGTATCAAGAAGCAGGATATTGGTGCCATCCGTATCCAGCCGGACCACACGCTGGTGGAAATTGCACAGGACAAGGCCGAACGCTTCCAGGCCTGCGCCGCTGCGACAGACCCGGATGAAATCACGGTTGAGCCCGCAGCCGCACCCCGTCAGGGTGGTGGCTACAAAGGCAAACCCGGTGGTGCCGGTGGTGCCGGTGCTGGCAAGCGCCCGCCACGCAAGGGCGGCGGCGGTGCCGGCGGTCCGTTCAAAGGCCCCTCCAGCCGCAAGCGCAAGGAATTCTGATCCTGCGCATGCGCTGCTAGGCTGACGCTATGAAAAAAGGCCCCTCCTGTTGCAGGAGGGGCCTTTTTACGTCTTACCTGATGAGAGAGGCAGCTTAGAACTGCGGCAGAGTGGTGGCGTCTTTCAGGTCCGCATTCAAACGATCCTTCTGCGCCTGCAATGCCTTCTGGGAATTTTCTCCCGCGTTAGTCCATTTGTTTTGTGCATTTGTCAGCTTGTTCTGCCATTTCTGACGGGTGGCTGCATCCGCGTTCTGCCACTTCTGCTGCGCATTCTTTTCCGTATCCGTCAGCTTGTTCTGCCATTTCTGGCGGGTGGCTTCATCCGCATTCTGCCACTTCTGCTGCGCGTTCTTTTCTGTGTCCGTCAGTTTGTTCTGCCATTTCTGGCGTGTTTCCTGACCGGCATTGTTCCATTTATCCCGCGCGTTCTGCTCGGTCTGCTTCAGGCTGTCGCGCTGGGCTTCCCATTTCTTGCGCGTTGCCTCGTCCGCATTGTTCCAGCTATCGCGGGCATTTTTCTCCGTGTTTTTCAGCGTATCACGCTGCGCCTGCCATTTCTGACGGGTTTCTTCACTGGCGTTGTTCCAGTTGGTGCGCGCCTGATTTTTGAGGGATTTGCCGCTGTTATTCAGATCAGAAGAAAATTGGTGCGTATCATCCTTGACAGAATTCCGGATATTGCCCCACCCCTGTTTAAGCTGTTCCTGCGTACAGGTTCCTATTGTTGCACACGGATCAGCATATGCGGTGGAAACTGAGGCCAATGCAGTTGCAAGAGGTAATCCCATAACGGCAATTTTTTGAATGAAACGCATGTATAATCCTTTCTTTTTCCTGATAGTCAGCAGGAAAATCTGTGCAGGTTTAGACATGCAATTTTGTCAAAAAATTGCCAGTTCTCTCCTCTAAACACGGCAATGCACCACCGGCATGGCTGACGTCTTTGTGTCTGGAGATCAATACCATATGTTTTCCCCCGTTTTACGCGCCATACGGGCCTCTTTTCGCAAAAGCCATGCGCCTGTGGCCTTCGCGGCCCTGCTGTGCCTTTCAACGGCTCCCGTGCTGACCCACGCAGCCCCAACCGCCGCCAAGACGGAAGCCGCACCCGCGCCAGAGGGGGCAAAAAATGCGCCTCCCACTTTTCAGGGGGCTGCGGCCCTGCTGCCGGATGATGCCGTAACCCACCACACGGACACATTTGCAGGCCGCAAGATTTCCTACACCGCACGGGCTGGCACGCTGGTTCTGCGTGATGATACCGGCAAGCCCACGGCCCGCATGTTCTATGTGGCCTATACGCAGGATGGTGCAGACCCCGCCCACCGGCCGGTCTCCTTTTTCTTCAACGGTGGTCCGGGCGCTGGCACGGCGTATTTGCATCTGGGGGCCGCCGGGCCGACCATGCTCTCCTTTCCTTCCGGCAACCCGACTGACGGTGCGAACGCCAAACTGGCTCTCAACCCGGATAGCTGGCTACCGCAGACAGACATGGTGTTTCTGGATGCACCGGGCACCGGCTGGTCTCTCCCCACTGACCCCAAAACAGCGGACAAGACCTTTTACGGCGTAAAACAGGACGCACGCGCCTTTGCCAAAACCATCCAGCTTTGGGCCAGCACCAACAAACGGCTGGCTTCCCCGCGCTATCTGGTCGGAGAAAGCTATGGCGGCATCCGCTCCATAGAAGTGGCCGAGGCGCTGGCCCAGCAGCAGAACCTGCTGGTGAACGGCATTGTCATGATCTCCCCCGCCCTGGACATGACCCTGCTTGATACCGCCGCCAATCCACTGGCATCTGCCCTCGTTCTGCCGTCCTATGAGGCGTCCCGCCTCGCCTTGCAGCACAAGCTCTCCCCAGAAAGCGCGGCGCACCAGTTGGATGAAGCCTATCACTACGCTTTGGGGGCGTATCTCTCCACGCTGATCAACACGCCCCCCACAGGAGACGCTGCCCGGGATTTTTATGAAGACGTAGCCACCCACACCGGCCTGCCGCAGGATGTGATCGCCAAGGAACGCGGCGCCCCCGACCCCGGCGCGCATGATGTCCGCAGCCGTGAGGGACGCCTGTATTCCCTGTATGATGGCACGCTCTCCATTGCGGATCCCTTCCCCGAAGGTGTGAGCAACAGTGACAGCCCGGACCCGGTTCTGGCCGGTTTTGGTCGTGCCTATGGCAGCGCGTTTGAACAGTACGCCGCCACGGCGCTGAACTTCCACACTGATCTGTCTTACAACCTGTTGAGCATGAAGGTGAACGGCGCATGGGATTTCCGTGGCGATGGAGAACCCATTGCACGGCAGATTCCCGTATTGCGCCGCCTGCTGGCCCTGAACCCTACGCTGCGCATCTTTATTGCCAACGGCTATTATGATCTGGCCTGCCCCTTTGCCAGTTCCCGCTGGGTGGCGGAGCACATTCCGGTGGGGCGCAACCGCATTGGCCTGCACCTGTATCCCGGTGGGCACATGCTCTACACCCGCCCGGAAACCCGCGCCGCACTGGCGCAGGATGTAAAGGCTTTCCTCTCTCCCTGACCATTTCTGTCTCTCGCAGACGCGGGAAACCGCCCTGTGCCTCCTACATTTCAGGGCTCAGGGCTCAGGGCTCAGGGCTCAGGGCTCAGGGCTCAGGGCTCAGGGCTCAGGGCTCAGGGCTCAGGGCTCAGGGCTCAGGGCTCAGGGCTCAGGGCTCAGGGCTCAGGGCTCAGGGCTCAGGGCTCAGGGCTCAGGGTGTGGCGATACGCCAGACTCTGACAAGGGTTTTCTCCTTTTTATTGAACGTTGTTTGAGAACCAGCCTTACAGGCTTGGCAAAAGAGTTCCGGGCTGGCCAAGGGGAAAAGATGCCCCCTACCCAGCCCTTGAAGCGCAGAGAAACCGCCGCTCCTGCCTATGTTCCGCTCACAGGCCCTTCCGAACGTGCCGCCATCCACCCCAACACGCCCGTATCTCCGCAATGAACGGCTAAGGGGCCTGTAGCAAAGAGAGAGGCACGGCATCGGCCATGTGACGGTATCCCTCGGCATTGGGGTGCAAATGGTCCCCGCTGTCATATGCCGAGAGCATATGGTCCGGGTGGGCCGGGTCACGTAAGGCGGCATCCATGTCCACCACGCCATCAAACGCGCGGCCTGTCCGAATCCATTGATTGACAGCCTGCCGTTTGGCTTCCCCGGCTGGTGAGTAATAGC
The DNA here is from genome assembly GCF_001499615.1 of Acetobacter senegalensis. Classification (NCBI taxonomy): domain Bacteria; kingdom Pseudomonadati; phylum Pseudomonadota; class Alphaproteobacteria; order Acetobacterales; family Acetobacteraceae; genus Acetobacter; species Acetobacter senegalensis. Next base: position 1,115,545 of record NZ_LN606600.1, read on the forward strand.
CGGGGAAAATGGTACCAGCGAAAGGCGTCAATGTTGCGCCAATAACGCGCAAACCATGCTGATGGGCCCGCAGAACAAGCTGTTGCAGCCCGGCGATGAGATCTTCCGTGCTGACCGCCTGCTCCGCCAACCCCTGCGCGCCGGGATGCCCGATATCATTGATGGATTCCATGATGATCACCGTCCGCACACCGGGCACGGACAGCACATCACGATCAAACCGGGACACAGCGCTTGGGCCGCTTTCCGCCAAGGGCAGATCATGCTGCACGCGATTGCCGCTGATGCCTGCATTCACAACCGATACAGCCATTCCTGCCCGGATCAACCGTTGGCTGAGATCATCTGGCCAGCGCTGGTTGGCATCCACCGGAGAGCGCAGACCATCTGTAATGGAATCCCCAAGGGCGACGACTGCCTGCCCACCATGGCGCACCGCCAGCAAAGCACCGCGATTGAACTGGACACGCTGCACTGGCTGCCGGGAGGTTTTCAGCAAAGACGACCGCCTGAGGCTGCCAAAAGCGCGGTGCGGGACCATGCTCTAGCTGAAAAATGGGTGATTGAGGGCGTTTTCGGCTGGCTGGCCGCCGAGGCGATGCCCAGAACACAGCAATTGATCTGGCTTGTTTTGCCGGAAGAAGAATGCGTGAGAAATCTGGAATCCCGCCCTATCAAAAGCGGGGAAGATGATGCCTCCCGCTCAGCCCTGCTCCAATGGTGCCGGGAATATAGAACCCGCCAGAATGCCAACGCCTTTGCAGGCCATCAGGGCCTGTATGACCAGTTCACGGGCGAAAAACACATTCTTGGCAGCAGGCAGGAGATTGCCCGTTTCCTGTCGGAATTTCCCTGACGCGACTGTCAAAAACGGCAGACAAAGCAGGCGAGGACTATGTGACGCTGCAAAGGGGAAGATTTTATCGCCATGTCCTATGCCGTCCCATCAGAATGAAACAGCCCTCTTCACGCTCCAGCCAAAACAAAAAAGAGCGGCCAGACCGATCTGGCAGCCTTTTTGAACACTCATTTTGAAAGAACTACTGAGCGCCGCATTTCCCGAAGCGGAAACAGCCTCGTAAAACACCAAGCGGCCAGACTGCGCTGCTCCACAGGCACAAAAAAAGGCGGAAGAGGAAACCCTCTCCCGCCCTTTTCGGCGTTGCAAAAGCAGCGTTCCGGTAGATCAGCGCTTGCTGAACTGGAAGGAACGACGGGCTTTGGCGCGACCGTATTTCTTACGTTCAACCTGACGGGAGTCACGGGTCAGGAAGCCAGCAGCCTTCAGGATGCTGCGCAGGCCGGGTTCATAGTGCGTGAGCGCACGGCTGATGCCGTGACGGACAGCGCCAGCCTGACCGGACAGACCACCACCAACAACCGTGCAGACAACGTCAAACTGGTTGTAGCGGTCAGCCACAAGGAAAGGCTGGGTCAGCAGCATACGCAGCACGGGGCGGGCAAAGTAGGTGCCAACCGGGCGACCGTTAACCGTGATATCGCCTTTGCCGGGCTTGATCCATACGCGGGCCACGGCATCCTTACGGCGGCCGGTTGCGTAGGAGCGGCCCTGCGCATCGCGCTTGGCTTCATAAACAGGGGCTTCTGGAGCTGTGGGAACAACGCCCTTCAGATCAGCCAGCGTGCCTGTACGTTCCTGAGTTTCAGACATGTTGCTCAGCCTTTCTGCGCGTTAACAACGTTTTTGCGGTTCAGCGCCGCAACATCCAGCACCTGCGGCTTCTGGCCATCATGCGGATGGTTCGGGCCAGCATAAACATGCAGGCTGCGCATCTGTTCACGCTGCAGCGGGCCACGGGTGATCATGCGTTCAACAGCCTTCACCACAACGTGGTCAGGGTTCTTGCCACCCAGACGCTGCGCAATGGTGCGGGTCTTGATGCCGCCCGGATAACCGGTGTGGTAGTGGAACAGCTTCTGGCCAGCTTTGTTGCCCGTCAGCGCCACCTTTTCCGCGTTGATGACAACAACGTGGTCGCCACAATCAACATGCGGGGTGAACTGGGGTTTGTGCTTGCCGCGCAGACGGTTTGCGATGATGACGGCCAGACGACCAAGACCGAGGCCTTCGGCATCGATCAGGATCCAGTTCTTCGTCACCTCCGCGGGTTTCAGCGAGAGGGTGGTCTTCATAGAGTATGATTCCGTTAAGACTGTATGCTTAAAGATGCTGCCTTATGAGCATGCGTACCCGCTTCGTCAAGAGAAATTGGCGTTCATGACCGTTATTTCAACGGTTTTTCTTCAGGTAACATGTTACCGTATCCTGACTTGCTCTCCGCCCCCGCAGTGCACTAAAGGAGAAGAAGCGTTGAAGAGTTTCTTGTAAAAAACAGGCAGGATTTCCGGCTGGTGAAGAAAAAAGTTCTTGTAACTATAGGCAGTGTTGCCGCCGTTGCCTGCCTTGGCTGGCTGGCGGCCCGTCATGCCGAACATGTCATGCTGGACAAGAGCATTGACAGTTTCCGCCAGACTCTGGGCCCGGATGCCTCCTTCACCTATCAGAAAGCATGGCCCGGCCTGCTGGGCCGCAGCGTGAAGTTCACCGGTCTTGTCTTCCGGCAGGGGCCGGAAACCATTACGGCGGATGATGCGGAAATCTCCAAGATCGCCGCCGCTGGCGAGGATGCACGCCGAATCGGGCGGCTAACGTTCCGCAATTTCCAGTTGGCAGACCCGGCAGGCAGCCTGCATCTGGATACGCTGGCGCTGGACGATGTGACCATGCCCACCAAGGCGGACGAGCAGCACGGCACCCCGGCGCAGGCGCTTGAAATTCGCCATGCGGAAGCGGGCAAGCTGCATGGGTTTGTCAGCAGCCTGCAATCTGACCTCTCGGCCCGCTCTCTTATTGTAGATGATTACGGCCCCAACGAGGCCTCCCGCTTGGAAGCGCACGAAGCCGGGCTTTCAACCGATGTTGCGCCCCAACGCCATATCAAGGCGGCCTCCATCATTCTGGATGGGCTTGATCTGGCGGGGCTGTACGCCAGCCTTTCCTCCGGCACGCCCTATACCCAGCATAACGGCACGCGTGATATCCAGATTGAAAAGCTGAGCATCGATGGCACCACCCCGCTGCTGCGGGTTGGCGCGCTGCATTCTCACGCCACACGTACGGACGCGGATGAAAAGGAAGTCTCCAGCCTGCAGGGGCTGGAACTGTGGCCGGATGTGCCTAACCTCTCCATGCTGCCTGCGCTGGGCTATGACCGCTTTCGGGGGTCGCTGGTCCTGAACGACACGCATGACTTCAAGGCCTCCAAGCTGCATGTGGAAGAATTCAGTCTGGATGCGCCGGGCATGGGCCGCCTGCATCTGGATGGAGATTTCAGCCAGACCAGCACCACCACCCTGCTTTCTGCTGGCGCAGCAGACATGCAGGTGCAGAGCCTGAACATCACCTACACAGATCACGGGCTGGTGCCCCGCGTACTTGGGGCGGCAGCCAAGGCACGCGGCGTAAAGCCGGAAGAGCTGAGTGCCGCACTGCAGGCCCAACTGGCCCCGCAGGGATCAGACCCCAAGGCCGTCATGCCGCAGATTGCCACCTATCTGCGCCAGCCGGGCAAAGGACCTCTGACCATTACCATCCGGCCACCACAGCCCTTGCCGGTGATGGCTATTGCCGCTGCCATGAGCATGCTGACCACCACCCCCCAGATGGCCCAGCAGATTGGCCTGAGCATCAAGGCCCCATAAGCGAGGCCCAGGGAGACAAACGCCGTGAGCCAGCCCTCGGACGCAGAAAAGGCCGAAGGGCCAGCCTCTTCCCCGCAGCCACGACCGGCAACTGGGCAAGCGGGAGCACCCGGTCAGACAGGCAGCAGAGAGCCGGTGCATGTCATCGGTACCTCTGGCCGGTCTGGGCAGGCTGTCTATAAGGCACTCAGGGCACAGGGCACGCCTGTTGTGCCTCTTATCCGTAACCCGGCGTTTGCCTCCGGCCTGCCAGGAGCGCGCCTGATTGATCTGACGGGCCCCACAGACCAGCTTCGCGCTGCGTTGGCGGATGCCACGGCCATTGTCTGCACCGCCCATGCCCGGAACATTCCCGCCCTGCTGGCCGCAGCGCCCCCAAATGCCAAGCTGATCTGCCTTGGCAGCACCCGCAAGTTCACCCGCTGGCCAGATGCCCACGGGCAAGGCGTGTTACGGGGAGAAAAGGCGCTGATGGCGTCCGGCCGCACCGGCATTATCCTGCACCCCACCATGATTTATGGCGCACAGGGGGAAAATAATGTGCAGCGGCTGGCAGCCCTGCTGCGCTTTATGCCCGTTGTCCCGTTGCCTGCTGGCGGCAAGGCACTGGTGCAGCCCATCTGGCAGGGGGATGTCACGGCTTCCATTCTCGCCGCACTGGACGGTAACTGGCAGGGGCCGAAATCTCTGGTTATTGCCGGGGCACGCGCTATTTCCTACCGGCATTTCATTGAACTTGTCTGTCAGGCAGCCGGATTGAAGCCGCGCCCTGTCCTCCCCGTGCCGGCGGCCCTGCTTATGGCGTTAGCGCGCCTGACGCCCTTCCTGCCCGGCATCCCCCGCATTGACCCTGCGGAAATACGCCGCCTACTGGAAGACAAGAATTTTGACATCACTCCCATGGAAACCTTTCTGGGCATAAAGCCGGTTCCGCTGGAAGAAGGCTTGGCCACCTTATGGCCAACACCAGCCCCCTGATCTGCTCGAACTGCGTTCAAGGCAAAGGGTTTTCTAAAACACCTCGCCTAAGGATTGTTTGAAAACCCTGCTTGATCGGTCTGGTGGGTCTTTTGTGGTCGAATATGTTGGATACTCGTCCTGATGGCCCCGCATCGCGCCTTCAAATCCGCCTTTCCAGTCTCCGCCCCCCGTTACCTGCTGGCATCTGAGGGCTGAAAAAGCGGTTTCGCCGCCGTGGTATAATGTCATTAAGACGAAAAAATACCGTCTTCAGGCATAAAAAGGGAATATCACACAGATCTGGACTATTTTTGAACCGCCTTTTTAAAAATGAAACTCTACAAAGACTATTTTTGTGAAAGAGACACTCAGCATTGCGGTTGACGTAGCTTTATCCAACACCGCTCCATTTCCTGAAAAAATTCAGGAAACGCATTTCTTTTAAAAGCGCTTTCGCGGAACACAGCACAAAAAAGAAAAGCCGGACATTCCAGTGGAACATCCGGCCTTCTCACAGCATAATTCGGCCTTTAAACAGCCACCCTGCTTATTTCTGCATGATACGACGGTAGGTTTCTGTAGCGTCCTGTTTCACGTCATACGGTCCTGCGGCAAGGATTTGCAGTGTAAGCATGCTCACACCCTGCGTTGGCGCATCACCCAGCGGAAGAACGGCGTTACCGTTTGTCCAGCGCACGCCACCCTGCTCAAGACCATGCCAGCCGGACAGATCTGCATCGGTCAGATGCGTTGTTACCGGCTGCATCTGGTTGGCATGCAGCACCATCACGCTACCAACCAGCACCCCAAGCGTGCGGCGATCATCCACAAACGGGCCGATCACATCACACGGACGGCTTGCGCGCGAGACAAGGCGCACGGTGCTTACACCCGCAGGCACCATGAAGGACACCATCTGCCCTTTGGTCTGCCGCACCGGACGGATGAGGCTCCCTGCCTCAGTCAGCAAGGACAGTTCAGCGTCCTGCGTCAAATGCCGGTCCTGCGCGTCTGGTGCGGTGCCTGCCACCACACCTGCGCGCTCTGCCAACGCCCGGAACAGTGGCTCAACAAAATCAGCACGCACTTCCAGCGGGGCAGCGGCATCAGCCGCCCAGGTCTTTCCGCGAGAATGCAGGGACACAACATTGCTGTCAGACACAAAGGAAGAACGGTTTCCTGTATCCAGATAGCTTTCTGTCAAAACGCCATCTGCCACCAGCACGGAATGATCTTCCGTCTCAACGTGATAATACTCATAGGTGGTGAGGGTACGATCGTAAAAGATGCTTGTGCCGTTTACCAACATCCGCACAGGAACAAACCTGCCATCCATCAACAGACAATGTTCGGATGTTATCAGCATATCCTGATATGGCACGCCTTCTGCCAAAGCATCTTTCAGAACGCGTACAGGATAACCCGCTTCGTCATCAGGAAGACCGGCAGAGACAATTTTCCGGTTTTTACCAACCCAGACAACAGGCTTTTCACACTCACGCCCATCATGCTGAACCAGAAGCATATCCCCTTTGCGGATATCTTCCACAGATACGTCACCAGACACCGTGCGCAGCTTCACGCCCGTCAGGAAGCAGGCTGCCGGGGTAGTGTCTTCAATCAGCCAGCCGGTCGTACCATCCGTCACAATGGTTGTCTGGGCCGGGGGTGCATAACCGGCAGCCATGTTCACAGTTGGGTAGGTAATGCTTCGTCCGTTAGTCAGTTTGATAACCAACGTGTAGGAGCCATCATCATTTTTGGTGTAATTGGCTGAAGCTGGCTCGGAGGACGTACCCAGAATACCAAAATGCGTGTTGCCAGAAACATTGTTGATCACCGCGCCCTGCACGTTACCATCATTGTTGGCGTATCTGTCATTCACGTAAATGGTATTAACGGTATTGGGGTCCACGTTGATGGTTGCACTTTCCCCCCACAGATTGGCAAGAATGGTGCTGCCTTGCTGAAGGTTGACCGTACCGCCGCTGACTGTAATGGGGGTATCGGTGGTGCCCAGTGTGGCGTTGATCAGATTGACCGTGCCACCACCATTATTGACCTGCCCGTTATCAAAAACCACGTTGCCATCATTATTCATGATGGTCAGTGTGCCGGACTGCGAATTGACACCACCCAGTTCAACCTTGGCGGACGTATCGACAATAATCGTGCCGTAATTTTCAAAACCGGCAGACGCGAAAACATAGCCGTCACTACTGCCGTTCTGATAATTGGCCGTGATCTTTAAGGTGCTGTCCTGCCAGACGCTCAGGCTACGAAGCTGATTATAGTATGGCGCATTGACCACAACCGTACTCGGCGTTGTACTGCCCGAGTAACCAACATTAACATCCGCATTCTGTTCAGCCTGCGGAATGGCGGGAGAACCCGTGATGTCCTCGGTAGGGATACGGTTGTTGGAGCTATCATAAAGCGCCCAGTTGTTCGGATCAGACCAGTCTCCACCACTGGTCGGTCCAACCCAGCGCCAGGAACCATCATGCTCATGATAGTTGTGCCCGTCACTGCTTGCTGCAATGCCTGCGCCAGTCGTGTCAGTATCTGTCGCAATCTGGGCAAGGGTCTGGTGTGTGGTGTCATCCGTGTAGGAAGAGCCAGGAACCGTTGATTTATCTTCAATCAGCCAGCCTGTGGTGCCATCCGCCGCAATCTGGGCATGGGCAGGCGGGGTGTAGCCACTCGCCATGTTGACTGTGGGATAGGTAATGCTACGCCCATCCTCCAGGGAGATAACCAGCTTGTAGGACCCATCCGAATTCTGCGTGTAATCAGCAGCAACAGGTTCGGATGACGTACCCAGAATGCCAAAATGCGTGTTTTCCGAAACACCGTTGATGGTCGTGCCCTGCGCGTTACCATCATTGTTGGCGTATCTGTCATTCACATAAATGGTATTAACGGTGCTGGGGTCAACATTGATGGTTGTGCCCTCGCCCCACAGATTAGCCACCAGGGTGCTGTTCTGCTGAAGGTTGACCGTACCGCCGGCGACTGTGATGGGATTGGCAGTGGTACCCAATGAGGCATTGATCAGATTGATGGTGCCACCATTGTTCACCTGATCATTATCAAAAACCACGTTGCCATCATTGTTTTTAATGGTCAGCGTGCCGCCCTGCGAATTGATGCCGCCCAATTCAACCTTGGCGGCTGTATCGACAAGAATGGTGCCGTAGTTTTCAAAACCGGCAGTGGCGAAAACATAGCCGTTGGTATCACCATTCTGATAATTGGCGGTGATTTTCAGCGTGCTGTTCTGCCAGACGCTCAGGCTGCGGATCTGATTGTAATAAGGGGCGTTGACCACAACCGTCATAGGGGTTGTGTTGCCATAATACCCGACATTGGCGTCCGCGTTCTGCTCGCTCTGCGGTACGGCAGGAGACCCGGTAATGTCTGAAATGCTGTTACCGCGGGGGTCCTGAAGCTCCCAGTTCGCCGGGTCTGACCAGTCACCCCCCGTAGCCGGGCCTACCCATCGCCACGCATTGTCGTGCTGATGGAAATTGTGGCCGTCGCTGCTGTACTGAGACGTATCCCCGCCTGCTGCTGCGGCATCCGCCGCTATTTGTGCAAGCTCCTCGGGACTGACGGCGTTGTTGTTGGACATCGCGTGTTCTCCTGATTTGTCATCGCGAGTTTTTCCAACCCAACCGACGTCTAGCGACTCGAATGTTTTGAAAAAACTATCAGAAGAGTCATAAAGGGAAAAATTCATTAATCAAATGTTAATTAAAGATGTACAATTTACGAATATTATATGCGATGACTCGTTACGATAAATTTATTCAAATAATTAAAATATGGGATTTTCCATTCATACATTTTTTTCTCTTCTTATTTTCATATGTTCTGCAATTATTTATTTTCTATACTATAGAACAAATATTATTGAATATTAACAAACTAAATATTGCGTCATGTTCTGTTCATGTCAATTGAGGACGCAGAAACATCATCCATATTTTGAATGATATCGTGCCTCAGGAATCAGAGAACACAGGGGACTTTTATGCAAAAAGTTTATAAAAGATTTTGCACCGCTTCAGGCAATTTTTTCTTTTATTCTGTCCCGCAGGCCCAAAAACGGAAGGAAACAGTCCTTACGGCTGCATCATTTCCGGCTCAAAGGTCGGGTCTTTGCGGGGTGGCGGCACCAGACGCTGAATGTAGATTTTCTCATTCTGATTGGAGACCCACACACGGTTGTGGCGCAGAAAATCCGCCCCCAGCAGGGCTTCTCCCTCTGTCTGCATCGCACCTACAGCCAGAACAGGATTGATAAAAACCTCTTCCCCTATCTTCAATTGCTCAAAACGATGCAGACGAACCTGCAAGACGTTCCGGTCAATGCCTCTGGAAGGAAAAGAAACGTCGGTTTTCAGTTGTTCCTCATGCACACCGGCATGGTGCGCCTGCCGTGGCAGAATGACCGTCATGCTTGAACCACTATCCAGCACCGCATCAATCTTGTGGCCATTCAGTTCAAGCGGAACCTCGATATGTGATCGGCCTATCCGCTGAAAGGAGAGACTGGAAACCGGCCCGTCCCACATGGGGGTGGGAGAAGAACAGCCATTTGTCTGATAGAGATTAATGGTATGCGCGGGCAGATCAAACACGACCTCGTACGCTTTCAGAAAATCTCCGCCGAACAGACCCACAACAGGCACGGTGTTGATGTACCCGAACACACGAGGGGTATCGACCAGCACCACGTTCCGCGCTTTGGCGGAGCCCAGCCCCATGGAAGGAACCTGAAACAGGGAGGACTGAACAAGACCACCCACACCCTGAATGGATACATCGCCTGAAAGTGCTGTCAGTTTGTAATCGTGCGCCGCCTTGCGCGAGACCATGGAGACACTGGCCCCGGTATCCACAATCATCGCGGCTTTCTGGCCGTTGAGTGTGACTTCCACAATAGGAGAACCGGTGGCGTTCAGCACCGGCAACGTGCCAAGCGTTGCCACCTGACACCCGGCGGGGGTTTGCGCGCACCCTGCCACGCTCGCCATAAGGGCCAGATAAACTGCCCGAAGCGTCTGCTTCATTCCCGCTCTCCTTCTCTATGGAGCGGGAATGAGAAACCTGTTTCTCAGCCGCCCTTTCTGGCAGCGCCCCCACGGGGGCGCACAGCCGGAAGCATCTCTCCGGTTACCGCGTAATAGACACGCTCCGCAATGTTGGTGGCGTGATCCCCAATACGCTCCAGATTCTTGGCCACAAACAGCAGGTGAATACAGGGGCCGATCTTGCGCGGATCTTCCATCATGTACGTTACAAGTTCACGGAACATGGTTGTGTAGAGTTCGTCTACCACCGTATCCGCATTCCAGACTTCCATGGCGCGGGTGCTGTCATTCTTGGCCATGGCCTCGATGGCCTTGTTCAGGTTTTCCTGCACAAGGCGACCCATGCTGCGGAGCGCCCCGAAAGACAACGCACCATCCAGCGGTTCCACCTTCATGGCGCGCCGGGCGATGCTTGAGGCATAATCCCCAATGCGTTCCAGATCACCGGTTATTTTCAGCACGGCCACAATCAGGCGCAGATCAACCGCCATGGGCGCGCGCAGGGCCAGAATACGGATGGCCAGACTCTCGGCATCCCGTTCCAGCGCGTCCACCTCAACATCCAGTTCAGGTGGCTCTACTGCGGCTTCTTCATTCTGATCCACCACAGCGGCAATGGCCTGTGCGGTCTGGCGTTCCACAAGGCCGCCCATCCGGGCCACAATACCCCGCAGGCGGTCCAGTTCCTGATCATAGCGGGTGACGGTATGTGCGGGTTCGTTTCCCATCGGTCTGCCCTCCCTGTTCAGCCAAAGCGGCCGGTAATGTAGTCCTGTGTGCGGCTTTCACGCGGGTTGGTGAACATGCGGGCTGTGCTGTCCACTTCCACCAGTTCCCCCAGATAGAAAAACGCAACCTGATCAGCACAACGCGCAGCCTGCTGCATATTGTGCGTTACAATCGCAATAGTGAACTCGGTTTTCAGTTCATCAAGCAGTTCTTCAATGCGGGCGGTAGAAACCGGATCAAGCGCTGATGTGGGTTCATCAAGCAAAATCACTTCCGGGCGGGTGGCAATGGTACGGGCAATGCACAACCGCTGCTGCTGGCCGCCAGACATGGCGGTAGCGGAAGCCTGAAGGCGGTCTTTCACTTCCCCCCACAGCGCCACGCGGCGCAGGGCATCTTCTACCCGGCCATCCATTTCAGACCGGCTGACGCGTTCATGCAGGCGGATACCAAAAGCAATGTTGTCATAAATGGACATGGGGAACGGCGTTGGTTTCTGAAACACCATGCCAATGCGAGACCGCAGCAGGTTGAGATCAACCCCCGGCGCCAGAATGTTCTGACCATCATACAGCACTTCCCCGGTAGCCTTCTGGCCGGGGTAGAGATCATACATACGGTTGAGCACACGCAGCAGGGTGGATTTGCCACAGCCGGAAGGCCCGATCATGCCTGTTACGCTACGTTCGGGAAAATCGAGCGAGATATCATGCAGCGCGCGGGTTTTGCCGTAATAGAAGTCCAGATTCCGCACCTGAATGGCCAGCGGACGCGATGCCTCCGCCACATCCTGCCCTGCCGTGATCGTATCCGCCTGCATGGGGCTGCTCCTGGTGTCTCCGTTCATGTCCGTCCTCCGCGGATGCCCACCCGCACCACAATATTGATAATCAGAACACCCATTGTCACCAGAAGCGCGCCGGTCCACGCCTGCTGCATCCAGTCCTGATAGGCGGAGCCCGCATACTGGTAGATGGCAACGGGCAGGCTGGCCATGGGCCGCTGCATGTCCAGAGACCACTCGGAATTCCCCAGCGAGGTAAACAGCAGCGGCGCCGTTTCACCCGCCACGCGGGCTATGGCCAGCAGCACACCCGTCATGATCCCGCCCCGTGCGGCCCGCACGCAGATAAACAGGGTGACACGCCATTTTGGTGCGCCAAGTGCAATGCCCGCCTCACGCATGGCAACAGGCACCAGCCGCAACATGTCTTCCGTGGTACGCACCATGATGGGCATGGCCAGAATGGCCAGCGCCACAGAGCCCGCATAACCAGAGAAATGCCCCAGCGGCGCCACCAGAACCATGTAGATGAACAGGCCGATCAGAATGGACGGGGCGGACAGCAGCATGTCTGATACAAAACGCACGGTACGGGCCAGTGCACTGTCAGCCCCATATTCCGCCAGATAGATGCCGGTCAGCAGCCCTGCGGGCGCGCCCAGCAGAATGGCCAGCCCTGTCTGCAACAGGCTGCCAACAATGGCGTTGGCCAGCCCCCCGCCCGCACCCGGTGCGCCCATGGAGTGGGTAAACAGGGTGAGAGACAGACCCGGCAGGCCGTTTTTGATCAGTGTCCACAAAATGGAGCCGAGCACGAACACCACAATAAAGGTGGCGCACCAACTCATGCCCGTGGCCAGATGGTCCATCACCCGGCGCTGCACTGCGCGGGAGCGGGATTTTCCGGAAACCGGACGGGTAAGGCTTTGCGGGCTCATGAGCGCTTCCCTGCCTGTGCTTCTCCTCGCGCCAGCAGAACACGGGAGCACCAGAGTGTGACAAAGGAAATGGCCATCAGAATAGCCCCCAGCGCCATGAGAGACGCCAGCTTGAGGCTACCGGCCGGGCTTTCCGGAAATTCCAACGCAATAAGGGAAGCAATGGTGTTGGCAGGCGCAAACAGGGACCAGCCAATGTGGTTACTATCCCCGATCACAAAGGTCACGGCCATGGTTTCCCCCATCGCGCGGCCCATGCCCAGCACAATGCCACCCACAACGCCTTGGCGGGACCATGGCAGCACCACCTGGCGCATCACTTCCCATCGGGTGGCGCCCAGCCCATAGGCGCTCTCACGCAGTACGGTCGGCATGGAGGTAAACACGTCACGCATGACGGCGGTAATGGAGGGCATGATCATGATGGCAAGCACCAGCCCCGCCGTCAGCAGCCCTGTGCCAAACGGCGCGCCGGAAACCAGCGCAGACAGGCCGGGCACATGCCCGAACAGATGCCGCGCCATGGGCTGCACGTAATGCGCCATGGGGGGCACCAGCACAAAGAACCCCCACATGCCGAAAATGATGGAGGGCACAGCCGCCAGAAGCTGCACGGCCATGCCAATAACAGAAGCGAGCATTGGCGGCGCAAGCGCAGTCAGCCAGAAGGCGGTGCCAAATGCCAGCGGCACGGCAATAATCAGGCCAAGCGCACTGCTGGCCAGGGTGCCAAAAACCGGAGCCGCCGCCCCGAAATGCTGTGTAACGGGATTCCAGACTGCCGTGATCAGAAAACGGAGGCCAAACGCCTTGAACGCAGGTATCCCGCCAATGCTCATGACAGCAATAATCGCCCCCAGCACCAGCAGGACGCCAATGCCTGTTGCGACCACCAGCGCCTTGAAGAGAGGGTCCCCCGTAAACCGCGTGCCAGCGCGGGGTTTCACGCCATCCACTGGGACGGGCTGCGTTGCGGATACGTTCATCTGCACTCCGTTCCGATCTGCAATCGGGCGATGCGAGCAATACTGAACCGCCCGCCCTCCTGCAACCACAGGAGCACGGAAAGCCAGATAAAGTCTCATTTTGTCATGAAACTGTAGTATTTACGGCGCACGCTGCCCACATGCACAGATGCCACCTGACAGAAACGCCTTTCTGCCGTATAAGGTGCGCCCCATATGCTGGCCCCCTGCCACGCATTTCTCCTGATATCGTCCTCTCCCTGATATCAGAGCCCTGTGAACCATGACCAGAGAGACCCGCAATAATGGCCGGTTATCGCTCCCGCACCACCACCCACGGCCGCAACATGGCAGGCGCGCGCAGCCTGTGGCGCGCTACAGGCATGAAGGATTCAGACTTCGGCAAACCTATCATTGCCGTCGCCAACTCCTTCACCCAGTTTGTGCCCGGCCATGTTCACCTTAAAGACCTAGGCCAGCTTGTGTGCGAGTCCATTGCGGAAGCAGGCGGTATTGGCCGTGAATTCAACACCATTGCGGTGGATGATGGCATTGCCATGGGTCATGGCGGCATGCTGTACAGCCTGCCCTCCCGCGAACTGATTGCCGATGCCGTTGAATATATGGTCAACGCCCACTGCGCGGATGCGCTGGTGTGCATCAGCAACTGCGACAAAATTACCCCCGGCATGCTGATGGCCGCCATGCGGCTAAACATTCCCACCATTTTTGTTTCTGGTGGGCCGATGGAAGCCGGGCGTGTCACGCTGAACGATATTGAACAGCGCGCGGACCTTGTGACCTCCATGGTGGCTGCGGCCAACCCGAGCGTGAGTGAAGCGGATTCGGAAACCATTGAACGGTCCGCCTGCCCCACCTGCGGCTCCTGCTCCGGCATGTTCACTGCCAACTCCATGAACTGCCTGACCGAGGCACTGGGCCTGTCCCTGCCCGGCAATGGCAGCCTTGTGGCCACTCACTCCGCCCGGCGTGAGCTGTTTGTGGAAGCTGGCCGCCGCATTGTGGATCTTGCCCGCCGCCATTACGAGCAGGAAGACGCCAGCGTGCTGCCCCGCAGCATTGCCACCATGCAGGCGTTTGAAAACGCAATGTCAGTCGATATTGCCATGGGTGGTTCAACCAACACTGTGCTGCATCTTCTGGCAGCCGCGCATGAAGGCAATGTGCCCTTCACCATGAAGGACATTGACCAGCTTTCCCGTCGGGTGCCCAACCTGTGCAAAGTCTCTCCTTCCCGCCCGGATGTGCATATGGAAGATGTGCACCGCGCTGGCGGTATTCCCGCCATTATGGGTGAACTGGACCGGCTGGGCCTGCTGCATAACGATATCCCGATGGTCCACGCCACCTCCGTTACGGACGCGCTGGCCAAGTGGGATATCCGCGCGGCCGATGGTGCACCAAAGCCGGAAGCGGAAACCTTCTTCCGCTCCGCACCGGGGGGTATCCGCACGACGCAGGCGTTCTCGCAGTCCAGCGTGTACAAGGAACTGGACAAGGACCAGAGCACAGGTGCCATCCGTGATGCAGCCCACGCCTATAGCAAGGATGGCGGGCTGGCCGTGCTGTACGGCAACATTGCCGAAGACGGCGCGATTGTGAAAACCGCCGGGGTGGCTGCCGGGCTTGAAACGTTCTCTGGCCCTGCCCGCATATTTGAAAGCCAGGATGCGGCTGTTTCCGCCATTCTGGGTGACAAAATCAAACCCGGTGATGTGGTGCTGATCCGTTATGAAGGCCCCAAGGGTGGTCCCGGCATGCAGGAAATGCTCTACCCCACCAGCTATCTGAAATCCAAAGGGCTGGCAGAAAAATGCGCCCTGATTACAGACGGCCGCTTCTCTGGCGGAAGCTCTGGCCTTTCCATTGGCCATATCTCGCCTGAAGCAGGGGAAGGTGGCACCATCGGGCTGGTGGAAGAAGGTGATATTATTGAAATTGATATCCCCAACCGTCGTCTGGCCGTAGCCGTTGCAGACAGCGAACTTTCCGCACGCCGCGAAAAGATGGATGACAAGGGCGATCAGGCTTGGCAGCCGCAGCGTGACCGCGTTGTCTCCAATGCGCTCAAGGCCTATGCTGCCCTGACCACCAGCGCTGCACGGGGTGCTGTACGCGATGTCAGCCAGTTGACACGCCGCACTCCCCGCTGACGCAAAAAACGCCATGCTATAAAAAACCGGGCCTTTCGCCCGGTTTTTTTATGCACGCGCCCCGATATGCAAGAAATCTGAGAAGTCTGATGGAGGGTTCGCAAACCCCCGTTCAGATTTTTCCGCGTGTTGACTTATCACTGCGTTATGCGTCCCACTATCAGGGACGAAGGGTGTTCGGCCCCTTCAGAGTATCAACGCGGCCCGAACATTGTTGATCACGGAAGACGGACAGGTGTTTTCCGGTTTTGCACATGACAGACTTTATACGCGCCAGTCGGACTGCTTTCTGAAACGCTATCGCTTTAGCCGCGACCGGAAACGACCGTTCAGCGGCCTTTCCAGAGCCAGAGAATGAACAATGGCAGGAAGAAATAAGCCGCAACAGCCACAATCAGAATACGCAAAACGTAGGTAAGTTCTATGTGCAGGCCAAACCGGCAGATGAGGTTGGCCAGACCAAGCGTACACCCCACGCACACAAAACCAAACAGATTGGCCAGAAAAGAGCGGCCATCATTCACCTGTTCCAGCTTTTCCAGAAAAGCAGAGCCTGACCTGTTTTGAGAGTTCATACGCTGTTCTTCCTTCTGGCTGGAAAAGAAAGCGCATGGCTGCGGGAGCAGAAAACGCCACCCCACAGACAATACGCCTTGAAAAACCAGATCAGAAGGTGGTCAGGTTGCCCTGCTTCACCCTCTGATCTTGGCCCTATGCCTGACGGCTGGTGTCTTTATTGCGCCGGAGCAACAGGAGCAGTCGGAACCGTAGCGGGCTGCGGGGCTGTGGCAGGCACCGGAGCACCCGGTGCGGATGTTGCACCCGCAGCGGCTGCGGCATTCGCTGCGTCCTGAGCGGCTTCCGTCTGTTCGTTCAGGATGACGTAGGAGATGGATTCCATACGGGTGATATCAATCACATCACCCACCTTCAGTGTTTTCAGGAAATCCTGCATGGCCTGCGTGCGCAGAACCGCAACGTGGGAGGACCCATCTTCCGTGGAGAAGGAAACGGTGTGGGTTGGCAGATCAATGCTGTCAATCTTGGCGCGTTCGCGGCGGAAAGACGCAATCACACCACGCGGATGGCCATGCACGTATCCGCGTGCGGTGGTCAGCGTGGATTCCGGCAGCGGGCTGCCCGGAGGAGCCAGATCAGCGCCCAGCGTTTCCACAAAGGAGATGCTCAGCTTGTCGCCTGCGTTTACATGCGGCAGATCACGCACGGCGGAGCCATATTCAATGGTGATCAGATGCCCGTTGGCTTCACGCAGCAGCAGTTCACGCGCATCGTGATCGACTGTTTCCACCACAGCCTTGGCAGACTGATGTTTGAGAAGCACAGAAGCCTGCGCGTGCGCTTCTGAAGGCAGACCTGCAACCACCCCGCCCAAGGCGAGGGCGCATACCGCCGCGGAACCGGCAGCCAGAGAAGCGAGACGAGAAACAACAGGATGCAACGCCCTTATCCTTTCTGAAATCAGTCTGAAAAACGCGGGGCTTCAGACAGCAGTTATTTGGGTAATCTGATACAGCGCTCCCACCATAACACAACCCGCCAGCTTCGCATTGCTCTGCCTCAAGAAGCGCGTTCTTGGCAGGCAAGGCTCTCCGGCCAGACAGGCGGGCCTCCGCGCTGCAAACAGGCGCGCTGTGCCAATCCCCCGGCGCGCGCCCTTTCCCATGTGAAGGTTGATGGAAAAAAGCCTGTTCAGGCCCCGACTATTTTCTTGACCTCGTTGATCACCTGAACGCCCGTAATCAGCCGTGAGCACTCAAACTGGCGGGGTGTATTCTCATGCCGGGGGCACCACAGGAAATTGTGATGGTCAAACCGCACCTGCACATCATTCCAGCAGGAATTGCAGGTGTGCCAGTTGATCACCCGGTAAGGCGTTGAAAATTCGTTGGTGGGATGCGTAAAGCCGGAGACCAGCACAACCTTCGTGCCCGCCGCCCAAGCCAGCCACGCCAGCCCGGAACTGGTGCCAATAAAGGCCGCTGCGTGCCTTAACCAGCGGGCCCGTTCTGCCAGAGGGCGATTCCCGGTCTGATCTTCCGCTCCGTGGGGGATATGGTTCCAGACGATCCCGGCTCCATGCACCGGTTTCTGGTCAATACAGATAACCCGGTAGCCTTTCCCTTTCAGAAAAGAGATTACCTCATGCCATCCGGTGGGGTTATTCCAGTATTTGCACTGGGTACTGGCCTGCACGGCAATACAGACGTAAGGCTCCGGGATGGGCCTGCTTTCATCCTGCAACGCCAGACAGGGGGCTTCCTCCTCGGGTGACACCCCCAGAATATAGGCGGCTGTGCGGTGCAGGCCGACAAAACGAAAATCCGTGGGCTGCTGAACACATTCCGCATCATCAAAAAACAGGCCGATGCAGTAGGTGGCGTAAGCCTTGCTGCATACGCCCTCCTTTCGGGCATCCTCGGGTGTTATCAATCGCAGGGTGGGATAGGCATCTTTCAGAAGTGGCAGAATCAGGCCGGAAAGCAGGCATGTCACCCGTGCCCCACGCTCTTCCGCAAAGCGCGCCACGTAGGGAAACCACGCCAGTGTGTCCCCCAACGTGCCAACCGGCAACTGAATGATCACCTCCTGATCACGGGCATTATATTCATGCTGGAAAACAAGGGTTTCCTCGCCTGCCGCGTTGATATCCACCACTTCCACACCAAAGCGCACGTAATAGCGCTTGGCGGAAGAAATGAAGGCCCCCGTGTTTTCATTTTGAAAAAGAATGTTCGCGGTATCCAGATCCCGCAACGTGACCCGCCATTTACCTTCCTGCCGTTGCGGCAGCAGAATGCGTGCACCACAATTGAAATCATAAAAAATACCGTTGCCGCCATCCAGAACCGGTTTTTCGGCAGGTGCGACATAGGCAGGCGGTGCTTTGGCTTTTTCTTCCGGCTTTGCGCCCTGCGGCGCAGCGGCTGCGGAGGAAATCTCTTCCCCTTTACCGGACAGACCCTGTTCAGCTGTTTCGATTACGGTCACGTCTTTCTCCTGAACAATGGGTCTGCAATCCGCATATTTAACGCAAGAATAGCGCGAAAGTCGATCAGACGGTCAACTGCGGAAGACCCCATATAAAAAACCCGCCCGGTTTCCCGATGCGGGTTTTTGTTATCCTGCCCTGTCTTGCAACAAGGTCAGACCCTTTTTAGCCGCAGCACTTCTTCTTGCGGAAGAAATAGACCACAGACGCAATCAACCCAACCAGCATCAGGCCGCGTACGCAGGGAGATTTCGGGCATTTTGACAAACAGTTTGCCATATCAGACTATCCTTGCATTCTTTCTGCCTTCCAGAGGTCTGGAACGCTGAGAGGCAGAGTATCCCATAAACCCTACGCCGTCATGCCATCAGAAGCATATTCCTGCTCTGTCACATGCCAGAGCCGCGCAATATGCCTCTCTACGCGCAAGGGTTTCAAATGGCCTGAAGGGACCGCCCGATGGCGTTAGGGCAGCAGAATGGTGCTCCCCGTGGTTTTGCGAGATTCCAGCGCACTATGCGCCTTAGCGGCATCCTTTAGCGCAAATTTCTGACCGATACTGGGTTTCAGCACGCCCTTTGCCAGCAGATCAAACAACACACTGGCGGAGGCCTGCAACTCCTCCGGTTTGGCAATGTATGATCCAAGAGAAGGCCGCGTGAGGTAAAGGCTGCCATGGGCTGCTAACGTGCCCACCGCCACGCCTGTCACCGGGCCGGACGCATTGCCATAGCTGACCATCAGCCCACGGGGCGCCAGACAGTTCAGACTGGTTTCAAATGTGTCCCGGCCAATGCTGTCATACACCACGGGCACCATGGCCCCTTCTGTCAGGTCCCGCACACGGTCGGCCAGATTATCCGTGCCCACCAGCACGTCCGCCGCCCCGCAGGACTTAGCCAGTTCCGCCTTTTCCGGTGTGGAGGTCACGCCAATCACATGCGCCCCCAGATGCTTGCCCCACTGGCACATCAACTGCCCGACCCCTCCGGCCGCGGCATACACCAGAATGAACTGCCCTTTTTTAACATCATATACCTGCCGCAGCAGCATGTGGGCGGAAAGCCCGCGTAACGTGACTGCGGCAGCGGTTTCAAAACTCACAGCCTCAGGCAGGGCCACCAGACGGTCTGCTGCAATAGTGCGATAGCGGGCATAGCCCCCCAGAACACTGGCATAAGCCACCCGCATGCCGGGCGAGACACTGTTCACCCCCTCCCCCACGGCTTCAACCACCCCTGCCCCTTCCACACCCGGCACGGCAGGCAAAGAAGGATAGGGATACAGACCAGAGCGAAAATACGTATCAATGAAATTCACGCCCATGGCTTCCTGCCGCAGCAGCACTTCCCCCTTGGCGGGTTTAGGGACAGGCAGGGTTTCAAGCTGAAGCACCTCCGGGCCGCCTGTTTTATGAACCCGTATAGCTGTGTTGGTTTCCGTCACCATAACCATCAGACTCCTGTGTTGTGCATTCGCGCCACGCGCTACCCTGCCAGAAAAACGCACCAAAACCGCAAACGATCAGGCCATGAAAAAAGAGCCCTGCCGTGCGGAGGATCGCCTATCGGAATAACGCCTGCCCGCTCCTCATGACCGTCGGCAGCCATCCGAAGCAAAGGGCAAAGTCTGTGTGAAACATCTGGTCTGTCTAGCGAGGGTCTTATTGAGGCTGAACGCGAAAATTTTCGTCTCGGCAGGCCCGCGTCACCCATGCAGAAAAGCGTCGGTTTCAAAAGTTGAGCGCTGGCAGACCGTTTTTACGGCGGAAAAGCCGGTCCTGCCGTCACGATGCAGTGAGATCAGAGCCAACAGGCACCGTATTCAGGCGCAGAAAGCGCCGGTGATAGAGGATGGTGCGATGTTTGAAACCGCTATTCAAAAGCGACTACACCCGAACATACACAGCCCAGCAGATGGGTATGGCTGTTCTTAGCACGCCTGTTGAAGCAACTGCTCTCAGGAGCGATCCGCGTCATCTTCTCCCAAAAGGCGGATAAGGGAGATCAGGTCCGTGCGCAGAATATGCACGGCAAAGCGGATGATCTCATCATCTATCCCTTCTTCCGTGGGCAGGGCGGTAATCACCCCGGCGGCCACACGGTATTCCTCACCAGAGCGGGTCACGGCCTCGCTCTCGCACCGGATGATAATCCACTCAAAGCCGCGCATCATGCCGGCGCTCAGGGCTGCCGCGGTCTCACGGGAAACGGTCGTGTTTTGCCCGCCAGCCCGCAGAATGGCGCGGGCCACCACCAGCGTATCCATCTGCAACTGACGCAGAGCCTTGGGCAAAGCCGCCAGCATGGGGTCACGCTGTTCAAGGGGCCGCCAACGCTCGCGCCGGGCTTCCTCAACCGCAGCCTGCACCTTGCGCAAGGCGGCTGCGCCCTCATCATTCAGGTCCTGAATACCCAGCCAGTCGATGTCCCTGTTACGGGCGTGGTCTAGAATATCCACAATCTTGCGCACGGTGGCCGCCGCATTGCGGAAGGCATCCCGCCGGGCCTGCTCATGCAGCACAACGTAAGAAACCAGCATGGAGACGCCCACGCCAATCAGAATGGACAGCACACGCTCCACAGGCCGCAGATAGGGATCATCCTGCGTGGGGAAGAGTGTTGCGATCATGAGCGTGACCACCGCCATGCGCGTGTTCGGCCGCCAGGAGGCAAGAACCGCCAACGGCACAAACGCAACCGCGAACGATTGCCACAACGGCCAGTGGAACATCAGCAGGGTAATAGGCAGAATGCTGACAGCCGCGCCAATCAGCGTGCCCACCATCTGGTAACGCCCGCTGGAGAGCGTTTCCGTAATGCTGCTCTGGGTGACAATCACGGATGTGATGAGCGCCCAGCCCGGTTCCTGAAGGTTGGTCAGCCACGCCACCAGCCCGGAAAGCCCGACCGAAACCAGCAGCCGGATGGTCTGCCGCGCCGTGGGATTATTCAGCCACGGCGCAGCAAAAAGAAATGACGCCATACGCGGAGGACCTAAACCTTACGGCTCAAGGCGTATCATCACCCGTCAGCGGGAAAGGAACCCAGCGCAGGCCATCGGCATCATGCACCAGAAGCAGGATGGATTTCTTCTTGGCTTTCTGCGCTGCCTCTATCCGTTTTTTCAGATCTGCCGGGCTGGTGACTTCCGCCTGCTGCACTTCCGTCACCACATCGCCTTCCTTCAGGCCACGGTCAGACGCAAGACCACCATCCTTGACGGACGTAACCACCACACCTTTCTGGGCGGCGGGCAAATTGTATTTCTGGCGTGCAGCCGCATCCAGCGCACCCACAGCAAACCCGAGCGTGGACAGGCTGACTTCTGCACTGCTTTTGGTGGCGGGGGCCGGTTTCTTTTCCGGCTCAGCCGCGGGCTCGGGCAACGCGCCAATAGTCACGGGCACATCAATGGTCTTGCCATGACGCCACACACCCAGATGCGCCACCGTGCCAACCGGCAACTGGGCAGAAAGCCGGGGCAGCGCTTTGCCCTCAATGGGGTGGCCATCAAGGGATTGAATAACGTCACCCGTCTGCAACTTGGCTTTGGCGGCGGGGCCATCCTTTTCCACCCCGGCCACCAGCGCGCCACGGGCGGGGGTCAGGTTCAGGCCATCCGCAATGTCCTGCGTCACGTTCTGGATGCGTACCCCCAGCCAGCCACGGGAGACTTTGCCGGTCTTGCGCAGTTGTTCGATAATGCCCTGTGCCTCACTGGCCGGAATGGAGAACCCGATCCCGACAGAGCCGCCGGAGGGCGAATAGATGGCGGTGTTCACGCCAATCACGTTGCCATCCATATCAAACAGCGGACCACCGGAGTTACCCTTGTTGATGGGCGCATCCGTCTGAATGAAATCATCATACGGGCCCTGATCAATATTCCGCCCGCGTGAGGAAATGATCCCCGCCGTCACCGTGCCGGAAAGACCGAACGGGTTACCAATCGCCAGCACCCAGTCCCCCACGCGGCGTTTGTCACTATCGCCAAAATGCACGGCGGGCAGCGGCTTCTTGCTATCCACTTTCAGCAGGGCCAGATCGGTCCGGTCATCATGCCCCACGGCACGGGCGGTCAGCACCGTATTGTCCTGCAAGGTGACGGTAATCTTGTCCGCATGGCGGATCACATGGTTGTTGGTCACAATGTAACCGGCGGGATCAATAATAAAGCCGGACCCCAGCGCCTGCATGCGGCGCGGCGGCGCGTCCGGGCTGTTCTGCCGGTTCATGAAATCATGAAAAAACTTCTCGAACGGGGAGCCCTGCGGAAAATTGGGCATCTGGGGAAGCTGGTCTTCTCCATCGCCGTCCTCATCATCGTCATCATCGCCACTCTTGACCGTCTGGGTTGTGGAAACATTCACAACCGCAGGCAGCAGGCGGGCAGCAAGATCTGCAAAGCTGTCTGGCACCCCGCGCGCCACACCCGCCACGGCGGAGGGTGCTGCGGGAGCAGGTGCCGGCACACTGGCCGGCACGGCGGCAGACCCTGCGGCCCATGCGGAGGCCGAGCCGGAAACCCCGGCCAGCAGCAGGCAGGAGAGAGAACCGGCACAAAGGAGATGAACGGGCAGACGCATGGGCGAAGTCACTCTCAATAGTCAGAAAAACAGAGCAGAGTATTGCTCTATCGCACGATCACGGCGGAACGTCAGCCTGTTTCACAAAAGCGGCCAGAGCACGGCAGAGGGCGCCACATTCTTAAGAAAACGCTGGTGAGAGTCCGTTTGAAGGGCAACAGATAAAGCTGGCGGCGAATGTCTCAGACAGACACGGCATGTTTGCAAGCATACCGAGAAAGCAGGACGTGAAAATCCAGCATCTTCTTTTCACCCAAAGACTTGCCACACCGCCCTGACAGGCTTTTCAAACGGCCTCTCAGGCCAGCACTCCCCTGCCACGCACACCCCTCATCCCGGCGGGAACCTGTGGCTCTATGGCTCTATGGCTCTATGGCTCTATGGCTCTATGGCTCTATGGCTCTATGGCTCGGGTCTGCGCAATACCGGCGAGCGTCAAGACCCAGTCCGCCACCGCCTGCCCCAGCAGCCGGTATCCGAAATCATACATATGCACCCCATCAGGCGACAGATCCTCCCGCCCTACGCCAAGCTCTTTTCCCCACGCATGCATGCGGGCCAGACGGGGGAACACAGGCAAATGCAACGCCTGCCCCATGGCATGCACCGCCGCCTGAAACGCTGGGGCGGCAGGGCATTCATCCAGCAGGCGGCACCATTGCAGGTCCATCAGCGCAACATCCGCGCCAGTGGCACAGATCGCCTGCAAATCCTGCCGCGTCATGTCCTCAAAGCGGGGCAAGGGTACGCCGGTCAACGGATCATTCACACCGCCCTGCCAGATCACCAGATCGGGCTGATCCGCCAGAACAGCGGGCAACCGGGCCTGCATTTCCGCCGCTCCCTGTCCGCCAATACCACGATTGATCACCGTAAGGCCGCCAGATGCGTACGGCCGGATGCAGGTTTCAAACACCCCGGCATAGCTGGTGGCGGGTGAGGATGCCCCTACACCTTCTGTTGTGGACGAACCGAAGAGCGTCACCCGCAGCGGCTCCGCCGCCAGCAACTTTTGACGGACACGAGGCAACCGCACCGCTGCCGCCCCTTCCTCGCTAGGGGAAGCGCCGCCGGAAAACGCCACCTGATCTCTCTGAGACGCTTCATGCGCTGAGCCTCCGGTTTTTCCCTCGCCCAGGCCGGAAACACCAACAGAACAGCCTTGCGCATCCCTTTGGGTATCCGGGCTCGTCTGCTCTTTCGCCTGCCCGACGGCATCTCCGGCAGGCAGCCCG
Source organism: Acetobacter senegalensis (assembly GCF_001499615.1). NCBI lineage: Bacteria > Pseudomonadati > Pseudomonadota > Alphaproteobacteria > Acetobacterales > Acetobacteraceae > Acetobacter > Acetobacter senegalensis. The sequence goes on from NZ_LN606600.1 coordinate 1,139,750, forward strand.
TCTCTATGGCTCTCATGCTGCGCCATCAGATCTGTCCCTTCTTCTCGCGGCTTATGTCTGCCCCATCCTCAGACGTATCTGCTCCTGTTGCTGCCTATTCTGCACAGCCTTCAGTTCAGCCCCTTTCTGGTGCGGTATTTCCCGTCCGATGTGTCGCACCGTCTGCGCGCATCGTGCTTCAAGCTTTGGCGGCGGCCAGTTTCTTGGCTTTGCGGTAATTATCCAGCCATGCAGCCAATGCGAAAAGAATGCTCAATCCGGTCACGTTCACCACCACCTGCAACAGCCAGCCATCGCCAAAGGTGTTGAAGATCAGCCGCGCATACAGATCGAGCAGCGTGCCCACCACAAAGATTTCCAGAGAATGACGGCCTACGCGGGCCAGCAACTGTCCGGTTGTGGAGTCCGCCGCCCATTTACGGGCCCTGGGGGAAGACTGCACCAGATAGAAAATAGCCATCACATCCAGCAATCGGAACGGAGACAACCAGCTTTTTTCCGGCATGATCATGCTGCCAAAGGGTCGCAGGTCCGGCAGGTGCCACTGCGCCCACGGAAACGCCTGCAGGGCGGAGAAGACCAGATACAGGATGCAACATCCTGCCAGCAGGTCCAGCCGTGGAAAATCCGCGCCACGCCGCTCTGTCTCCGCCGAGGCCGAGACCCCCAGCGCAAACAGGAACTGCCATGCAAACGGATTGAAATACCAGCCATCCGGGTCCAGCCAGTTGGGAAAGTTCAGGCCGGGGTCCAGATTGACCAGCATCCACAACGCCCCGGAGAGCAGCAACGCCAGAGAACGGTGCACCCGCATGAGCAGGTAAAACACCGGGAAGCCCCCCAGCAACACAATGTAAAGCGGCAGAATGTTCAGGTTGCTGGGCAGCGCATCAAACATCATGACACGCCACACCCAGTTGAGCCCGTGCGCCAGTTCAGGCTCCAGAAAATCCACGGGCACAGGCGTATAATGCCGCCACATGCGGATGCTGAGCACGGACACCACCACCATGAGGGTCTGCCCGATATAAAGCTGCACACACCGGCGGAAAATGCGCTTGAGGCACCCCACTGTGCCATATTTTCGGAACCCGCGCCCGTAGGCCAGCCAGGATGCATATCCTGCCAGCAGCACGAACACCTCCGCCGCATCGGCAAAGCCGATATTACGCATGGTGAAGCGGTTGAGCAGGCTTTGAGGAATGTGATCCACAAACATCATCAGCAAAGCCACACCGCGCATGGCGTCAATCCGGTGATCCCGCCCAGCACTTATTCCTGATGCGGGGCGGGCTGGTTTGATGGCCGGTGCTGCTGTTGTCTGCTCTGCGCCCTGAGTGTCCGGCTGTGCAGTCATGGTAAGGAAGCTGGCCCCTTTAATGCGGATCATGATAAAGCCAGTATGGTCAGGTGGCCTTTCTTCCTGCCTTCTTTACGCGTTCTGCCTTGCAGAACAAAGCGCCAAAGCCACTTTATCCCCTTGACGGACCCTGCGCGTTGCTGTTGCCAACACGGCACGCACCGCTTCTTGTTGCAGATCAGGACAAAACCATTGGCACAGACTCCCTCCTCGCCTCATCATGATGACATCGCCCGGGTTCTGGATTCGGTGTGCAGCCCGCAGACTGGCCATTCCCTGCTGGCCGTTGGAAAATTTGAGGGGTTCCGGCTGGAGCAGGGCAAGCTGTCCGTGGCACTTGCCGTTGACCGCGAGCAAGCCCAGCACCTTGCCCCTTTGTGTGATGAAGCCGCCACACGCCTGAAAACGCTGCCCGGCGTGCAGGACGCCACGGTTATCCTGACCGCGCATCGTCCCGCTGCCCCGCCCAAGCCCGCAGCCCCCCGCGGCGCAGCGGCAGGCGGCCACCGGCCTTTTGGCGGTACCCCGCCAGAACCGAACGCACCCGTGCTGCCCGGTGTCAAAGCCGTTATTGCCGTGGCTTCTGGCAAGGGTGGTGTTGGCAAATCCACCACCGCCACCAATCTGGCCGTAGGGCTGGCGCAGGAAGGGCTGAGCGTGGGGCTGATGGATGCGGATATTCATGGCCCCTCCCTGCACCGCATGCTGGGTGCGGCGGGCAAGCCGGAAGTGATCAATGGTCGCCTTCAGCCTATTCCGGTCTGGGGAATCCGCGCGGTGTCCATCGGTATGCTGGTGGAAGAAAAGCAGGCCATGATCTGGCGTGGCCCCATGGTGATGGGGGCCATCACCCAGTTTCTGACAGATGTGGACTGGGGCACACTGGATGTTCTGGTGGTGGACATGCCACCCGGCACGGGGGATGCCCAGCTTTCCCTGATGCAGAAGGTGCCGCTGGCCGGGGCCGTTATTGTCTCCACCCCGCAGGATATTGCCCTGATTGACGCCCGGCGCGGCGTGAGCATGTTCGAGAAAATGAAGGTGCCCGTTCTGGGGCTGGTTGAGAACATGTCCTATTTCTGCTGCCCCAATTGCGGGCACAATACGGAACTGTTCGGCCATGGCGGGGCCCGGAAGGAAGCCGAAACCATGGGTGTGCCATTTCTGGGCGAAGTGCCGCTGCTGGCCGCCATCCGCGCCAGTGGCGATGAAGGCGCTCCCATTGTCGCCAGCGCACCGGAGAGCGAAGCCGCTCAGGCCTTCCGTCGCATTGCCCGCACCACAGCACAGGCGCTGCACCGTCAAGCCGCCGCCACATCTGCATGATTGGCTGATACTGTCTGGCTGCCGCTTCAGATCCTCCTCAGGCAGCCCGGCACGTTATTTTTTGCTCGCAGGCTTTTTCTTGGCGGTCCCTTTATCAAAGAACGCGCGGCATTTGGGGCTCAGCTTGTCCTTTTTCTTTTCCATGCAGGCCGTAATCTTATTTTCATTGGGAATGTAAAGACCGCACAGCTTGATCGCATCGCCCTTGCATGCGGCTGTCTGTTTCTCCCGCTCACTTTCGGCATGGGCAGGCGTCATCACCCCCACCAGAGCCGTAGCGGAAAGCACCAGACACATTTTCTGAAAAACAGACCGTTTCAAATTAGGCACTCCTTTAATTCCTCACGTCCGAAATACTCTCGGCTCCTGTCATGGCAGGAACACCCACCATGACATCTCAGATTAAGTGAGAAAGTCCAGCGCCGGTTGCGCATGCAGCCCCTCATGGCAAATATGTGACAGATGCAAACAAGAGCAGACACACTCAAATTCCGTTTTTGTTTCGTATTATAATTTACCAATCATCTAAGCACACTTGACATCGTACTTATATTCCATTCAATCATCCCTTTCTGTTATATTCCTTCCTCGTCTCTCAGCTTTCAGGTGCGGCACATTATGTCTTTTTCCGCTCTTTCCCGCCGGTCTGCTCTGGCCCTGTTGGGCAGTGCGCCTTTTCTGGGCCGTGCCGCATATGCCGCCGCACCCCAGACCCTGCGCGTTGGCATCATGTCTGGTGAGGATGAGGATATCTGGCGCATTGTGACGGAAAACGCGGCCAAAGCGGGCCTGATCCTCAAGATCACCACGTTTTCCGATTATAACGGCCCGAATGAAGCCCTGTTCGAGCACGAACTGGATGCCAATGCCTTCCAGCATGGCCCGTTTCTGGCAGCGCAGAACAGCGCCAGCAATTTCCATATCGTGCCGGTGGGCAATACCTATTTTGCCCCCATCGGGCTGTATGCCACCCGTTGGAAATCCGTGGCCGACCTGCCCAAAAACGCCACCATTGGCGTGCCGAATGACCCCAGTAATGAGGGCCGCGCCCTCAAGCTGCTGCAAACGCTGGGGCTGATCAAGGTGTCAGACAGCGCGGGCCTGACACCCACGGCACTGGATATTACGGAAAACCCCCGCAACATCACCATTCGGGAGCTGGATGCTGGTGTGGTGGGCCGCGCCCTGCCTGATCTGGATGCGGCGGTGGTCAACACGGAATGGGCCAGAAAAGCCGGTATTGATGTTGAAAAGCAGCGTATTGGGCAGGAATCCCTGCAAAACAACCCTTACGTGTGCTTCATTGCCGTGAACGAGGCTGACCATACCACGCCATGGGTTGCACCGCTGGTTGCGGCCTATCAGCAGCCCAATGTGCGGCAAGCCCTGCTGGATGTGTATCATGGAGCCATTGTTCCGGCGTGGTCATGACACTCCTTCAGGTCGAGCATGTCAGCCGCGCCTTTGGTTCGCAAACAGCCTTGCAGGACATCAGCTTTTCCGTTTCCAAAGGGGATAGTGTCGGCATTATCGGGCGGTCAGGTGCTGGCAAATCCACCCTGCTGCGGTGCCTGAACGGGCTGGAGCGCCCCCAGTCCGGCCGTATCCTGCTTGAGGGCGAAGACCTCGCCACCCTGCCCGAAGACCGTCTGGTGACACTGCGCCGCCGGATTGGCGTGGTGTTTCAGCACTTCAACCTTCTCAATGCCCGCACGGTGGCCGCCAATGTGGCGTTGCCGCTTGAAATTGCTGGTGTCGCCAAGGAACAGCGTACCCGCCGCGTGGCCGAACTGCTGGAACTGGTTGGGCTGGCTGATCACGCCCGCAAATATCCGGCCTTGCTCTCCGGCGGGCAGAAGCAGCGTGTTGGCATTGCCCGTGCCTTAGCAGCCAACCCCAGCCTGTTGCTGTGTGATGAAGCGACCTCCGCGCTGGACCCGGAGACAACAGCCTCCATTCTGGCGCTGCTGGCGGATATCAACCGCACGCTGGGCCTGACCATTGTGTTCATCACGCATGAAATGGATGTGGTTCGGCAACTGGCCCACCATGTGCTGGTGCTGGATAAAGGCCGCATTGTCGCCCGAGGCACACCAGCGGATATTCTGGACGCCGCCGAACCGACATCCGAACCCGCCCTGCCAGCAGGTTTTTCCACCATTCACACGCCCAACGCCCAGACGGTGCTGAGGCTTGGCCTGAGCACACAGGATCTGGTGAGCCAGTTGCTTGCCCAACTCGCCCACCAGCACCAGACCAACGCCACGGTTCTGGCCACGCGGCTTCACGCACACCAGAGCGTGCCCGAACTGGACGTGCTTGTGCAGATTGCCAACCCATCTGAAGAAAGCCTGACTTTTCTGAAAAATGCGAGCCAGTCCGTGGAGGTGATAGGGTATGTCCCGGCTGATTCTTGAGCTTCTGCTACAGGCTACAGGCCAGACGCTGGAAATGGTGCTGGCTTCTGGTCTGATTGCCGTGGCAGGTGGCCTGCCGCTGGCTGTGCTTATGGTGCTGACAGGCCCCTCCGGCCTCTGCCGCATGCCGTTGCTGGCCCGCATTCTTGGATTGATGATTGACGCCGTGCGGGCTGTGCCGTTCATTATTCTGCTGGTGCTGCTTATTCCCGTAACGCGGCTGATTGCGGGCACAGCACTGGGCACCACGGCGGCCATTGTGCCGCTCTCCATTGCGGCCATTCCCTATTTTGCCCGCATTGCCGAGGTCTCGCTGCGCGAAGTGGACCCCGGACTGGTAGACGCCGTGCGCGCCATGGGGGGCACCCGCTGGATGGTGGTGCGCTATGTGCTGCTGCCCGAAAGCCTGCCCAGTCTGATCTCCGGTTTTACCGTCACACTGGTCACGCTGGTTGGCGCTTCCGCCATGGCGGGTGTTATCGGCGCTGGTGGGTTGGGAGATCTGGCCATCCGCTACGGGTACCAACGCTTCAATACACCTGTCATGCTGGGGGTGGTGGCTGTGCTGATTGTGCTGGTAACGGGGCTACAGGGCGTAGGCAATCTGCTCTCCCGCCGCCTGCGGCATGGGGCTGCCACGCACGCGGCGTAACACCACCTGGCAGGAACACTGCAAATCCATATTTACGAAAGACAGTTACAAGAAAACAATTTTTCAGAAAATATTTATCCCCTTTCATTCGTCGAAAATTGTATTCATGAAGTCTTCAGGGGCCTTGTAACATTCACTAAGAACCTGAAAATGTTCTGTCTGCTGAAAAGGACGCTTCATTAAGCCGAAAGGCGTCAAATGCAGCAGGGTTGCGCCCGGATAGGCCATGACAAAAGGGGAATGGGTCGCGATAACAAACTGCGCGTCCCCCCGTTTTTCCGCTTCCCGCACGCTTTGGAGACATTCGATCTGAAGCACCGGGGAAAGCGCTGCCTCAGGTTCATCAAACAGATAGACACCCCCGCCAGAAAGCCTGTTGCGAAACAGCGCCATATAGCCCTCACCATGAGAGCGCTGTGATCCAGGCACGCCGCCAAAATAGGATAAAATCCGGGTTCTTCTTTAAGAAGATTATGCTTTCAGACGTAAATGAAGGAAGCGCAGACTAATCTGCATGCCTTTTGGGACTGCCCTTTAATGCAGGCAGAGGGCTTTGTGGCTTTCCGGCCCTCCGGTCTCGCAAATATGCAGATGTTGAGGCTTTGTGTTTTTGGGAGCCGTAAGAAACAGCGCCAGCCAGATACCGACCAGCACAACAGCCGCCACCACAAACGGCGTAAAACGCGGCAGACGGAAGCTGGAGGGGGGGGCAGGCAGATGCTCGCCCTGCTGTCTTTCCAGCCCCTCCAGAAACACGGCGTCCATATCAGAGTCCGGCACAGAAGAAGGCACTGGGGCAACCGGCTTATTGTTCTGCTGCACACCCTGCCCCATTTGTTCTCAGCCTTTCAGGCTGGCCATCATTTCATCCCACTCGCGCTTGCTCAGGCCGGAGCCTTCGCGCTCCACGCTTTCACCAGCCAGCATCCGGCGCACCACCTTCATCATGCTGGCGGAGAATGTCACCGCGCCACGCCGATACTCTTCAAAGGCGGTAGCAGTCTGGGGCACCCACGCATGCAGCACCTTCAGCATCACTTCCGCATAGGCGCGGATTTCGTACTGCGCGTGCGGGTCAAGCCGCAGGGCAAGGAAGTGCATCAGGTTATGCAGATCAATCTTCCAGTACCATTGCGTGTAGGTGTTCAGCGTCAGGTTGATACGGGCCAATTCACGCGCCAGACCGTAGCCTTCGTCCGTATTCAGCATTTTTTCATAATTGCTGTAGGTGCGCATGGCGTCATTGCGCAGAATATCCAGCACCTCCGCCGCGGCCTCGCCTTCCAGCACGGCCCCACGGCCCTGCCGGTTGATTTCGCTCTGCGCCGCCATGTGTTCAGGCGCGGGCAAATAGAACTCACTGTCCAGAATGGAATAGCGGGCAGAATATTCGTTCACGCTGGCCATACGGTGGCGAATCCACTGCCGGGCAATGAAGATGGGCAGTTTGACGTGAAACTTGATCTCACACATCTCAAACGGTGAGGAATGGCGGTGCCGCATCAGGTAACGGATCAACCCGGCATCTTCAGAAACCTTGCGGGTGCCCCGGCCGTAGGAAACGCGTGCTGCCTGCACAATGGCGGAATCGTCCCCCATGTAATCAATCACACGCAGGAATCCGTGGTCCAGAACCTCCTGCGGTTCATACAGCATGGCCTCCAGCGCGGGCACGGTTGGCCGGCGAGTGGGGGTGGTTTCTTTGGCGTGCGCGGCGATTTCCGCCCGCTGGGCATCGGTCAGTGACATGCTGTTCCCCGGAACTGTTTGGAGGCATCGCATACACTACAGAAGCGGGAAACTGAACCCAATCCCTTCATACGCCCTCCGTCAAGCACGTCAGCCCCGCGAGGTGAGCGGCCTTTTCCCCGCCACCAGCCCGTATTTCAGCACTCTTCATTGGACACACCTGAGCAGACGTGTCAGAAAAAATCCTGCCCCCAGAAAGTAATTTTGAAACCGTTACAAAAAACTCTTCAACTTCTCTCCGCCCTTCCGGCAGATCTCTCCTCCATGAAGAAACATGTCTCTTTTCTGCCCTCCGGCATGACTCTGATCCGGCCAAAGCCCTCACCCGTGTTGATCGGACTTGGAGGCGTGTGCGGAATCCTGACCAGCATGCTGGTGACAGGATGCGTCACCCCGGCCTCCCTGCCCGCTCTTGTTGCGCCCATAGGGGCGTCCTCCGTTCTGGTGTTCGCCTTGCCTGCCAGCCCACTGGCCTCCCCACGGGCCGTGATCGGCGGAAACATGATCTCCGCCATGGTGGGGGTGCTGGTCAGTCTGGTGGTCAGTAACCCCATGCCAGCGGCAGGGCTGGCCGTGGGGCTTGCTATTCTGGTCATGAGTCTGACCCGCACCCTCCACCCACCCGGCGGCGCGGCGGCGCTTACCTCCGTGCTCATGCATCCCTCTTCTGCCGGGCTTGGGGCCGCCTTCCTGTTTCCCATTGTTCCGGTTGGCCTGAACTCAGTTTTGCTCGTGGGGGTGGGGGTCGCCTTTCACCACCTGACAGGACACACCTATCCTCATCAGGCTCTTCCTGCCCCGCCCCAGAAAACAGGCGTGCAGCGGGAGGATATTCTGGCGGCCCTGAGCAAAACAGACGAAGCATTTGATATTGAGGTGGACGATCTGGAACGCCTGCTGGTTCTGGCCGAAAGCCACGCACACCAACGGCAGGCACCGCCGCCCCGGCCTGCTGCCGCCGCGCAATAACCCGCTCCACCGTCATACCGCAGGGGCCACACGGCCACCCGCAGGCGCGGCCCGAGTCCTCCACCAGACCCAGGCACACCGCTGGCATCACACCGCCCGCAGCGTGCCTCTTGCAAAAAGCCCATGTGCTCCTTATGTTCAGCAGTGCAGGAGGGGCTTGCCCCTTGGCTATGGCGATAAACGGAACGTGGAATAAGCGTAGTGGACCCGGGGGCAGTACCCGGCGTCTCCACCATAAAAATCCGGCCTTTACGGGCATGGACAGATGGGGACGAAACAGGCTCGACACGCGTGGTAAAGACCTTCCTTTTGCCCGGCATTGTACCACCGTTATCGGGCTAAACTTACAAGTGCCAACGATAACTCAGAGGTGCTCGCTGTTGCTGCATAAGCGATAAGCGCGGTTCGGGAGGGCACCGGGCAACAGAAGCCCTCCCACTTTTTTTCTCCTCATCGCTGTTTATTTTTACGCTCTCAGGCGTTTTGCATTTTGCATGGCTGCCTGCCGTGGCAGAGAATCATGCGCCACTGCCTTGCGCTCGCCACACCTTTCCCGCATGGCTGACGGCAGAGTGATCAAAAGGACGCCGGAGCCCCCATACCGGCGCAGAACAGGAGAGCCGCCATGACTGATGACCACGATAACACACCGGAAAACGGCGCTTTTCCCCCTGAAAGCCTGCTGCCTTATGAACGCTGGCTGGAAGACGCCTACCGGGGTGTGATGTTGAGTGCGCTCGAATATGTGAGCCGTGAAGGGCTTGCAGGCGAGCACCATTTCTATCTGACTTTCCGGACTGACTTCCCCGGCGTGGACATTCCGGCCCGTCTCCGCGCCCAGTATCCGCATGAGATGACCATAGTGCTGCAACACCAGTTCTGGGACCTGAAGGTAGATCGCCCGGCAGGCATTGTGTCTGTCGGTCTGTCCTTTGGCGGCATTGGCAGCACGCTGGTCATTCCCGTGCGCGCCTTTACCGGCTTTGCTGATCCTTCCATCCATCTCAGCCTGCATTTCATGGCAGAAGAACCGGATGAAGCCGAAACCACGGACACGCCCGTGGTGGATGCAAACGCCGCGGACCAGCAGGAAGCCAGCGGAACAGCAGAAAGTGATTCATCTCCGCAGGTGGTGAGCCTTGACGCTTTTCGCAAGAAAGGGCCATCACCCGCCTGATGGCCCCGGCAGAGGGGCCAAGGCCACGGAGATCACGCACACCATGAATAGCCAGCCCCCCCGCCCGCCTGTGCCTACCTTTGCTTACTCCCCCATCTTTCCGTTGGGGGAAGACACCACCACCTATCGCAAGGTGGATATCAAGGGGGGTGTCAGCACCTCTCACTGTGGTGGCAAGACCGTTCTGCACATCACACCCGAAGCGCTGACAGAATTCACGGCGCAGGCGTTCCATGAAGTGGCCCACTACCTGCGGCCCAAACATCTGGAACAGCTCTCCAGCATCCTCAAAGACCCCGAAGCCTCGGACAATGACCGCTTTGTGGCGCTTGATCTGCTGAAGAACGCCTGCATTGCCGCAGGGGGTGTGCTGCCCATGTGTCAGGATACCGGCACCGCCATTGTCTTCGGCAAGAAAGGCCAGCGTGTGTGGGTTGAGGGCGATGAGGAAGTCGCGTTCTCCAAGGGGGTGTATGAAACTTACACCCGCACCAATCTGCGCTATTCACAGATGGCGCCTCTGTCCATGTTCGAAGAAAAGAACACTGGCACCAACCTGCCCGTGCAGTGCGATATCTTCGCCAGCCCCGCCACGCATCATGATGAACAGTTTGATCTGATGTTTGTGGCCAAGGGCGGCGGCTCCGCCAACAAGACCTTCCTGTTTCAGGAAACCCGCGCCCTGCTGGGGTCTGAACAGAAGCTGCTGGACTGGCTGGACACCAAGATCAAAACGCTGGGCACCTCCGCCTGCCCGCCTTACCATCTGGCTATCGTGATTGGCGGCATGTCTGCCGAGCAGACGCTGAAAACCGTCAAACTGGCTTCCACCCACTGGTATGACAGCCTGCCCACCAGCGGCAGCCCCACCGGCCACGCCTTCCGTGATGTGGAGATGGAACAGAAAATTCTGGGCCTTACCCGCAAGCTGGGCATTGGCGCGCAGTTTGGCGGCAAGTATTTCTGCCACGATGTGCGGGTGATCCGCCTACCGCGCCATGGGGCCTCCCTGCCGGTTGGCATGGGCGTTTCCTGCTCTGCTGACCGCCAGATCAAGGCCCGCATTACGGCTGATGGCTTTTTTCTGGAACAGCTTGAGCATGACCCTGCCCGCTTCCTGCCCGAAACAACGGACGAGCATCTGGGTGGAGATGCCATCAAGATCAACCTCAACCGCCCCATGGATGAGATCCGCAAGGAACTCTCGCAATATCCTGTCAAAACCCGTCTGGCACTGACCGGCACCGTGGTTGTGGCGCGCGATATTGCCCACGCCAAGTTCAAGGAACGGCTGGACCGGGGTGAAGGTCTGCCGCAATACCTGAAAGACCACCCCGTTTATTACGCAGGCCCTGCCAAAACACCCACTGGCATGGCTACTGGCTCCTTTGGCCCGACAACGGCCGGGCGCATGGATTCGTATGTGGCGGAGCTTCAGGCCAATGGCGGCTCCTTTGTCATGCTGGCCAAGGGCAACCGCTCCAAAGCCGTGAAGGACGCCTGCCAGAAATATGGCGGCTTCTATCTGGGCTCCGTTGGTGGCCCCGCAGCCCGGCTGGCGCAGGACTGCATCCGCAAGGTGGAAGTGCTTGAGTATCCCGAACTGGGCATGGAAGCTGTGTGGAAAATTGAGGTCGAGGACTTCCCGGCGTTTATTGTTATCGACGATAAGGGCAATGACTTCTACGCTGAGTTAAGCTGAGCCATTCAGCCGCCCGCCTTACGGGAAGGCGGGCCAGCCAGAGGAGCCGTGCCGTTTCATGCGCTTTACCGTTGACCGGATGGACCATGCTGTCCTGACTGTAAGAGACCTCGAAATTTCAGCATCCTGGTACCAGCGGGTATTAGGGATGGAGCGGGAGGAATACGGGCGCAACAACCGCACGGCCCTGCGTTTTGGTGGCCAGAAGCTCAACCTGCGCCCACAGGGCACCGACGGATGGGAAACCGCCGTCCACGCGCTGCCGGGAGGGAATGACCTGTGCTTTGTCACCGCCGTCACCAGTGACGATGTGGTCGAACATCTGGAAAAATGTGGCGTGAGCATTGTGGAAGGCCCCGTGGCGCGCCTGGGGGCGCTTGGGCCGATCACATCCGTTTATTGTCATGATCCGGACCAGAACCTGATTGAAATTGCCTCCTATCAGGGCTGATCAAAAAAAGCGCCGTTCAGTCTGATCTGAACGGCGCTTTTTATATGAGAGACAGTAAACGCTTCTGAGGAAGCAACGCAGGGGTAGCCCCCTGCCCTGTCTCGTCCTCTGCCTCGCATTAGGCCAAATGTCTTACCCGGCCTGATTGGTCCGCACGGCACTTTTCTGCTCGGCCGGTGAGGTGTCAGACGCAGAAGACGTGCCAAGCCAGCCGCCCCGGAATCCGGCACGCAGCAATCCCTGCCGAATAACCGGATTGCTTTTCATCACGTTCCACACAAACCCACTGCGGCGGTTTTCCAGCATCAGCAGAATGGGCCCCTGATCAATGCCCAGATAAGCGGTGTCAGACCAGAAAGGCGTATTGCCCTTGTGGTAGCTGGGGTTGAACGCATCCACAAAGCCGTAGCGGCCATAAATGTGGCTGCCATATCGCTTCTTCATTTCCCGCAGGGCAGGCACCGCAATTTCCGGCGCAAAGGCAACGGACCCACCCGCCGCCGTGGGGGCAATGGTGCCATCATCCTGCGTGTAATCCAGCCCGGCCCCTCGTGCGGAATAGGAGAAGAAGTGGCGCGTCTGCCCGTTGACGGTTTCCGTCACTTCACCGGGGCCGTCACTTGCTGTCAGCCCCCATACATCCGGCCCGTAATCCTGCCACTTGCCGGGGTTGGCCATGGCGTAGGACCGCTGCGCATAGGCTGCACGACGGCTGTTTTCAAAATAATCGATGCCTTTTTCACGGTTCCAGTCATCCTGAATGCCCCGGAAATCAATCCAGGAATGGGTGTACTGGTGCCCGAAAAGCGGTGCGAAATTCAGCAGCGTCTGCCCGCTATATTCCCCCCAGCGTTTGTCATTGGTGGCCAGCCACGCCTGCCATGATGCCGGCTGCAACGGGTGCGTGACAGACCCCAGCGCCAGCACATAGGCCATCATGCCTTCACTGTAGCCTTCCCAATAATTGGGCAGGAACTGATGCTCCGGCGACCACCCCATGCTCAGGCGCTGATCGGGCCTGCGCATCCACGGCCAATCCACGTTCTGGAAAAGCTTGTTGGCCAATGTGCGGATTTCACGCTCCTGCGGCGTATCCTGCGTGTAATAGCTTTCTGTAAACAGCACACCCTGCATCAGCAACGCGGTATCAATACTGGACAGCTCGATATCCTTGTTGAAGCGCAGGCCGGTTTTATGATCCAGAAAATGATAGAAAAATCCGTGGTAGCCAGAGGCATCGTCCGCACTGGCGTTCTGCGGCAGGCGAGAAAGATAACGCAGGGTATTCAACGTACGCGTAATGGCCTGAGCCCGCGTAATATAGCCACGTTCCGCGCCAATGCCGTAAGCCGTAAGCCCAAACCCGATGGACGCCACGCTGGCCTGTGTCTGATCAGACGGATAACGGTCAGGCACCAGCCCGGTCTGCGGGTCTCCGGACTCCCAGAACCATTGGAAGGTGCGGTGTTCCAGATCTTCCAGCAGCGCCTGATCTGCCGCATTGGGCTTGAACGGAGCTGCTGCCGTTGAAACAGTCTTTTGGGAAACAGCCGGAGAAGAAATACTGGCCTCGGCAGCGTGCGTCACGGTAGGGGCCAGCCCCCCACCGGCAGCCGCAAAAAGCCCGACGCCAAGAGAAAGAACAACCCGAAAACCAACACCCGGACGCGCACCCTGCCGCCTTTTCCGGCGCAGAGAACCCTGCCCTGAAAACCGCTTATCCACCATATCGACTGTAGCCCACCCCTTATTTCCCAATGCCGGAACACCACGCTTTTCCGGCAGATGCAGGTAAGGAACCACCCAAAACAGGCATATCCATGTCACTGCCATGACAGTAACAGGACACAGTTTTGAAAAAACCACGATATGCGAATAAGAGACTTTAAAGTTTTGTTAAAGAAACGATAGAAACGCCGCCCTCCCAAAAGAAGGCGGAGCGAATTTTACTGACCGTAACGGAAGACGTTCAGATCTTCATAAGCTATATCAGGCTTCTTTCCAGACATGATATCGGCCAGAACCCGGCCGGAACCACAGGCCATGGTCCAGCCTAACGTGCCATGCCCCGTGTTCAGGAACAGGTTTTCATATCCTGTGCGGCCAATAATGGGTGTGCCGTCCGGCGTCATGGGCCGCAGGCCGGTCCAGAACGTGGCGCCCGGCACATCACAGCAGTTGGCAAACAGGTCCGTCACGGAATGTTCCAGTGTCTCCCGGCGCGGTGCACGCAGGCGGCGGCTGAACCCTGCCAGTTCTGCCGTGCCCCCCACCCGCACGCGGTCTCCCAGACGGGTAATGCCGATCTTGAACGTTTCATCCATGATGGTGGAAACCGGCGCACGGGCTGCATCCGTAATGGCAGCCGTCAGAGAATACCCCTTCACCGGATAGATGGGTAGATCGAGCCCAAGCGGACGCACCACTCCCGGCGAGAAACTGCCCAGAGACAACACATAGGAATCGGCCGTCAGCACGCCGCCACTGGTTTCCACACCAGTAATGCGCCCGCCATCTGCCAGAATCTGCTTGATCTTGGTGTTGTACAGAAAGGTTACGCCCGCTTTTGCAGCCATGCTGGCCAGTGTCTGCGTGAACTTGAACGCATCGCCCGTTTCATCACCCGGCAGACGCAGACCACCCACAATTTTGTGCGCGGCATCGGCAAGGCCGGGTTCAGCCTTCACACAGGCATCACGGTCCAGCACCTCATAAGGCACCTGGTATTGTTTGAGCACTGCAATATCCAGTGCCGCGCCATCAAGCTGCTTCTGGGTGCGGAACACCTGCAAGGTGCCCTGTTGCCGGTCATCATAGGTAATGCCGGTTTCCTTGCGCAGGTCTCCCAGCACATCCCGGCTGTATTCTGCCAGCCGCACCATACGGCCCTTGTTCCGGTCATACGCAGGGGTGGTGCAGTTTTCCAGCATCTGCCACAGCCATTTCCACAAATGCGGGTCCGGCAGCGGCCAGAACACAAACGGACGATGCGCCATCATAAGCCAGCGTATGGATTTAAACGGCACACCCGGCCCGGCCCACGGGGCAGAATAACCGGGCGACACCTGGCCTGCATTGGCAAAGCTGGTTTCCATCCCGGCTTCAGGCTGACGGTCCACAACGGTTACTTCATGCCCAGCCTGCGCCAGATACCATGCGGAGGTCACCCCAACCACGCCACCGCCCAGAACAAGAACTTTCATAATGCGTCGCCCTTAATGTGTTCAGAAAATATCAGATGTTTTCACGCGTGATTCTGGTAAACGCGGTGATACCGCCGCCCCAGAGACGTTAGAACCTCATAGCCGATGGTCCCTTCCGCAGCGGCAACATCATCCACGCCATATTGTGCGTTCAGCAGATCCACCAGTGCATCAGCCGCCAGCTCCGCCTCGGGAATGGCAGAGACATCCACCGTCATGGAATCCATGGAAATCCGGCCCAGAATGGGCAATTTCTCCCCCTTGAACCACGCACAGCCCGTGCTGGCGCCCTGACGGGCAAAACCATCCGCATAGCCTGTGGCAAGGGTCGCCACCCGGCATGGCCCCTCGGCCTGCCATGTCAGCCCGTATCCCACCCTGTCTCCTTTTGAGAGCGTGCGGGTTTGCAGCACACGCGCCTGCAAACGCACCACCTGCTTCAGAGGGTTGGGGCCAGAGGCATTGGGGGCCACGCCATAAAGTGCTGCACCGGGGCGCACCAGATCCTGATGATACGCAGCACCCAGAAAAATACCGGATGACGCCGCGAGGCTGAGCGGTGCCGGAGGCAACAGGGCGGCATACTGTTTCAACCGCTCCAACTGCTGGGCATTAGCCGGGTTCTCCGGCGTATCCGCACAGGCAAGATGGCTCATGATCAGGCTGAGAGATATCCCTCTCAGCAGAGCAGGGTTTTCAAAAAGCTGATGAACATCGCTTGCAGAAAGCCCGAAACGGGACATGCCTGTGTCCAACTGCAAGACAGCATCAAGCGCCTTGCCCTTCCGCTCAGCCAGTGCGCGTAACTGCGCAATCTGTTCCATGCTGTTGAGCACAGGCCGCAGCCCGCTTTCCACACATTCCGCCAAAGCGTCCGGCCGGGCCCCGTGCAGAACTGTAATCCGCGCGTGTGACGAAAGGGAGGGTCTCAGAGCCAGCCCTTCATCCACATGCGCAACAAAAAACTCTTTTGCGCCAGCCTTTTGCAAAGCAGGCGCCACATGCGCCGCACCAAGCCCATAGGCATCCGCTTTGACCACCGCAGCACACACCGCACCGGCAGTGCGCTGAACAAGCTGGCGATAATTGTCCACTATGGCTCCCAGATCCACCGTCAACACGGCACCTGCCCGGGTAGCAGCCCAGTCAGCACGCGGAAGAGAACAGGAAGACATGGTGCCAGAACTCCACACTGTTTCGATATGACAATTTTAGCAAAGAGTGTGTGGCATATCTTGCCGTTTTGTCGCATAAAATTCTCACAAAGATGATTTTTATCGCATAACATGCGGCAATAGACAGGAAGTAGATACATGATCTTCGACCGCATGACAGACGCCATTCTGCGCCACCTGCAACATGATGGACGGCTGAGCAATGCGGATCTGGCCCAGCGCGTGGGTCTTTCGCCTTCAGCGTGCCTGCGCCGGGTTAAACTTCTGGAAAAAAACGGAATTATTCAGGGCTATCGCGCCATTATTGATCGCAATGCCACACGCACCATGGCGACGGTGATTGTACAGATCACACTGGAGCGCCAGACAGAAGACTGCCTGCGCCGCTTTGAAAGCCGTGTGCGGGATTGCCCCGATGTAAAGGAATGTTACCTGATGACAGGTGATGCGGACTATCTACTGCGCGTGGAAGCGCAGGATATGTCAGATTACGAACGCATCCATAAAGAAGAACTATCCCGCATGCCGGGTGTTGTGCGGATTCAAAGCAATTTTGCTATCCGCCCCGTTGTGCAGACATGGAAGAACTAGGAAAGCCCCAAAAGGTGGCCTTTCTCAGTTCTCCGAATCGTCTTTCTTGTCTGCGTCCGGTTCGTCTTCTTCATCCAGATCACGCTTTACATCTGGAGATTTCAGCAGACTATCCATATGCATGGCGTAATCCAGCGTTGTATCTGGCTGGAAATGCAATTCCGGCGCTACACGCAGCCGCAGCTTATGCGACATCTGGGTACGCAACCATGGGGCTACCCGCTTGAGCGCAGGCAGCAGCGCATCAATATCGCTCCGGCCCAGACGCGCCACAAATACGGTGGCATGTTTGAAATCCGGAGAAAGACGCACTTCCGTTACCGTAACCGTGGCATCTGCCAGATCAGGATCACGAAAAGTGGTCCGCGCAAAAAGTTCAGCCAGCACACGACGAACTTCTTCGCCCACCCGTAACTGGCGCTGAGACGGCCCTAAAGGAGAAAGACCGGCGAGATACCCCGCCGGTCCTTTCATTCCAGGCCTGTCTGATCCGTTCCGACGGCTCATGCAGGCACCAACTCACTTTCAAAACATTCGACCACATCGCCTTCGCGCAGGTCATTGTATCCAGCAAAGGAGAGACCGCACTCATAACCACGGGCCACTTCCTTGACATCGTCCTTGAAGCGCTTGAGCTGGCTGAGGTCACCTTCATGGATAACCACACCATCACGCAGCAGACGCACGCCACAGCCGCGTTTGACAACGCCTTCCGTAACGTAACAGCCAGCCACTTTGCCCACTTTGGTAATTTCGAAAACCTTGCGGATTTCGGCATACCCAAGGAACTTTTCGCGATGCTTGGGCGCAATCTTGCCACGCACCAGCTGCTCCACATCATCAGCTACCTGATAGATGATGGAGTAGTAGCGAATTTCCACACCTTCGCGCTGGGCGAGGGTACGGGCCTGCGCTGTGGCACGCACGTTAAAGGCAATGATAACGGCATCAGACGCCTTGGCGAACTGCACATCACTTTCCGTGATCTGCCCCACCGTTGCGTTGAGCACGCGCACTGCAACTTCTTCATGAGCCAGCTTGAGCACTGTGGTCTGGATGGCCTCGGCAGATCCCTGAACGTCCGCCTTGATGAGAACCGCCACTTCCTTCTGCTCACCCGCCTGAATACGGGCCAGCATCTGGTCCAACGTGCCGCGAGCCGCAACCTGACCTGCAACCTGATGTTCCTTCAGCTTACGCTGACGGAATTCAGAAATTTCGCGGGCGCGGTTTTCGTTCTCGACCACAACAAACGGAGCACCTGCAGAAGGAACGCCTGTCAGGCCCAGAATTTCAACCGGCATGGACGGCGTCGCATCCGCAACCTGACGGCCACGGTCATCAACCAGCGCACGCACACGACCCCATTCCGCACCAGCGACAACAATGTCACCCTTATGCAGGGTGCCCTTCTGCACCAGCACGGACGCCACGGAACCACGGCCACGGTCCAGACGGCTTTCGATCACCGCACCTTCTGCCGTCCGGTTCGGATTGGCTTTCAGGTCCAGAATTTCGGCCTGCAGAAGAATGGCTTCTTCCAGCTTGTCCAGTCCTTCACGCTTCAGCGCAGAGACTTCAACGTCCTGCACGTCACCGCTCATGGATTCCACAACAATCTCGTGGCTCAGCAGTTCCTGACGCACGCGGTCAGGGTTGGCACCGGGCTTGTCGATCTTGTTGATGGCCACAATGATCGGCGCATTGGCTGCCTTGGCGTGTTTGATGGCCTCAATGGTCTGAGGCATCACACCATCGTCAGCCGCCACAACCAGCACCACCACGTCCGTAATGGAGGCACCACGGGCACGCATGGCGGTAAACGCCTCATGTCCGGGCGTATCCAGGAACGTGATCTTGGCACCGGATGCCAGCGTCACCTGATAGGCACCGATATGCTGGGTAATGCCCCCGGCTTCACCTGCCGCAACGTCTGTGGTGCGCAGGGCATCCAGCAGAGAGGTCTTACCATGGTCAACATGGCCCATGATGGTCACAACTGGCGGACGCGGCTGCAGATCTTCCGGTGCGTCCTCAATGCCTTCAATGCCCAGCTCAACGTCGCTTTCAGATACACGGCGCACACGGTGGCCGAATTCTTCAACGATCAGTTCAGCCGTATCGGCATCAATGGTCTGGGTCACCGTTGCCATGACGCCGTTTTTCATCAGCGCCTTGATCACTTCACCCTGACGGGCGGCCATACGGTTGGCCAGTTCCTGAACCGTGATGGTTTCAGGCAGCACAACATCGCGCACCACCCGGACCTGATCGGCACGAAGACGTTCCAGTTCGGCCTGACGGCGTTCACGTTCACGCTGACGACGCACAGAAGCGAGTGAACGCGTCTTGTCGTCATCCCCTTCAATCGCGGCCTGAATATCAATCCGGCCTGCGCGGCGACCACTGTCACCCTTACGGGCACCACCGGGGCTCTTGCGCGGAGGCGCACTGCCACCCGGACGACGTGCAGGGCTGCCACGGCGGGGCTGATCATCATCCCCTTCCGCACCACGACCACGCAGACGCAGGGTCTGGGCAGCAGCCGCAGCACCATCAGCCGCAGCGGCTGGCGCTGCCTGCGGACGCGGAGCAGCAGGCTTGAGCGGCTTGGCCGGCATGATAGCCCGCTCAGCCAGAGGTTTCAGGCGCCCAACAGGCGGAGCCAACGTGACTTCACCCGGAATGGGCACAGCAGAAACCACCGGCCCTTTGGCTTCAATCGGCTTGATGGAGTCGATACGTGCCTTGCGTTCCGCTTCCTCAGCTTCAGCCTTGGCTACAGCTTCTTCTTCAGCGGCACGCTTTTCATCTTCTTCACGACGGCGGGCTTCTTCAGCGGCGGAAAGAATCTGGATCTTTTCCTGCTCGCGCCGTTCAGCCTCACGCCGTTCGGCTTCTTCAGCCGCTTTCTTCTGTTCCTGCAACACGCGCTGGCGCATTGCCAGCTCGGCAGCCGTCAGGGTACGGCCACCTCCTGCACGACCGCCCGCACCACGACCACCAGCTCCGCCTGCAGCGCCGGGGCCACGCTTCTTGCGCACCTCAACCTGCACGACCTTGGAGCGGCCATGGCTGAAACTCTGCCGCACGGACCCGGCATCAACCGTCCGTCCGACTTCCGAACGACCCGCCGGCCGAAGGGACAAACGTCCCTTACCCTGATCCTGATCCTTGCCTTCGCTCATTGACCCGCCTGTTCACACCCATCCGCCGGAAAGGTCCGGCGAACCCGGGAGCCGCCTTGGGCAACCCCCGAAAAACGCTCATTCTCACAACACAGACGGGAGGCAAGACCTCCGTGCGCCAATGCTGCGTTTACAACCCGCTCACGCCCGAAAACCCTTGCAAGGTCTTCAGCCGAAAGCGCCTCAATCACAGGTAAGTTCCTGGCACCCGACAGGAGCCGATCCAGTTCATCCCTGCTTCCATCAGATGCATGAATGATCACTGCGGCCTCACGCCGCATCACCCACTCCCGCACCTTCATGAAACCACTGGTAGACTGCCCGGCACGCCGGGCCAGCCCCAGAAGTTCCACCATGCGCCGACGCAGACCGGCCTCAACCTGAACAGCCAGATCTTCGGGCACCGTTACCTGCCGCCGTGCCGCCCGCGCGAACACGCCGCGCTTGCGGGCCTGTTCTATCACATCCCGCTGGGCGCTCAACCATATTCCCCGTCCGGGCAGTCGCGCGTCCAGGTCAGGCACAACAACAGATGAGGGTGATACCACAAAACGCAACATCAAGGCTGGTTTTTCCTGCTGCCGTGTTACCGCACAGCGCCGCAGGGGGCCTTTTTCGTCTTCATCCGCTTCGGGCAAAAAATCACCACTCATTGTTTGTCAGGCTTTTCAGCAGCCAGACCCGTTCTTACTCCTGCTCGGCGCTTTTGCCGTCTTCCTCGTCAAACCAGTGAGCACGCGCTGCCATGATGATTTCATTGGCAGCATCTTCCTCAATAGCATCAGTACCGAGAATTTCGACAAGCTCATCACCAGCCAGATCAGCAAGGTCGTCCAGAGTTTTTACACCCTTTTCACCCAGTGTCACAAGCATCTGGTTGGTAAACACGCCCATATCGGCAATGTCATCAGACACACCGAGCTCGCGCCGCTTGGTATCCAGGTTTTCTTCCTGTTTCACCAGATAGGCTTCGGCGCGCTGCACCAGTTCACTTACCACCGATTCGTCAAAACCTTCAATGCCAATCAGTTCATCCGGGTCGGCATAGGCCAGTTCTTCAATGGTATGGAAGCCTTCCGTCACCAGAAGACCGGCAATCACATCATCAACATCCAGCGCTTCAACAAACAGGTTGGTGCGGCGACGGAATTCTTCCTGGCGGCGTTCGGATTCTTCTGCTTCGGTCAGGATATCAATATCCCAACGTGTCAACTGGCTGGCCAGACGCACGTTCTGCCCACGGCGGCCAATGGCCAGCGAAAGCTGCTCGTCCGGCACCACCACTTCAACGCGGCCCGCTTCTTCATCCATCACCACTTTGGAGACTTCAGCCGGGGCCAGTGCGTTCACCACAAAGGTCGCGGCCTGCGGGCTCCACGGAATGATATCAATCTTTTCGCCCTGCAGTTCGGCCACAACCGCCTGCACGCGAGACCCACGCATACCCACGCAGGCGCCAACCGGATCAATGGACGCATCACGGGAGATCACGGCCATTTTCGCACGGGAACCCGGGTCACGCGCCACAGCCTTGATCTCAATGATACCATCATAGATTTCAGGCACTTCCTGCGCGAACAGCTTGGCCAGGAAGGCCGGATGCGTGCGGGAGAGGAAGATCTGCGGGCCACGGGGTTCATCACGCACATCATAGATGTAGGCGCGCACGCGGTCGGAGTTGCGGAAGGTTTCACGCGGAATCAGCTCATCCCGGCGCAGCAGCGCCTCGGCAGAGCCGATTTCCACCATCAGGTTGCCGTATTCGGTCCGTTTGACAGTGCCGTTGACGATCTCGCCTACGCGGTCCTTGAATTCGTTATACTGGCGCTTGCGCTCATATTCCCGCACGCGCTGGACAATCACCTGCTTGGCGGTCTGGGCAGCAATGCGGCCAAAATCGATAGGCGGCAGCGGATCAACCAGATATTCGCCAGCCTTGATTTCCGGCTGGAACTTGCGGGCAATGGCCAGCGGAATCTGGGTTTCCTCGTTCTCTACCTGCTCGACAACTTCCGTCCAGCGGGAGAGACGCACTTCACCCGTCCGGCGATCAATGGTCGCGCGGATATCTTTCTCATGCCCGTATTTGGCACGTCCGGCCTTCTGGATAGCCTGCTCCATGGCTTCCAGCACTTCTTCGCGTTCGATTCCCTTCTCGCGCGAAACAGCATCTGCAACCAGCAGCAGTTCAGGACGGGAAACAGAGGTATCCATACTCTCAGCTCTCCAAAGCAGGCGACGTGATCAGTGTAACTTGCGCCCGGCCGGTTTTTCTTCCCCGGCCTTGCTCTTTTCATTCTCGCCCTCATCATCGGCAGGGCGCGCCATCTGCGCACTCGCCTCAATCAGGGCATCCGTCAATACCAGTTTTGCCCGGCGGATTTCCGCCAGCGGCAAACGGGCCTCAGTTCCATCATCCAGCCGGAGTCGGCCGGTTTCTGCATCCGCCCCCAGGACAACACCGGAAAACCGGCGCCGACCATCAACCGGAACCAGAACTTCCACCTTGGCCTGATGGCCGGTGAAGCGGTTCCAGTCCTTGGCGCGCGTCAACGGACGATCAATTCCGGCGGAGGACACTTCAAGCGTCCAGGCACCGGGAATAGGATCTTCCACATCCAGCACAGCGCCCACGGCATGGCTGATGCGCTCACAATCTTCCACATTGATGAGCGAGCCATCCTTGCGGTCCGCCATGATCTGCACTGTCGGGCTTTCACGCCCCAGCACCGCCACGCGAACAATCTCATAGCCAAGATCATCCAGCGTTGGCGCCACAAGGGCGACAAGGCGGGCTTCCAGGCCGGAATGGATGGGCAGATCAGCGTCCAATGCAAAAAAGGCGGCCCGTCAAGGCCACCCCCCAAAATTCTGATAAAATGAAAGGATGATGTTTCATGTAGGGGATACCAGACCATGCTGCAAGAGTTGAAACCCCTGTTGCCCTTCTTTTCCCACCCCCCATAAAAAAGAAATTAGTCGTGCGGGGCTCTTTTCGGGGCTTTCCTGCGTTTTCAGAACTTGCACACTCCCACCCGGATATGTCTGATTACATTTCATGAACGATCTGCCTGACCCCGTGTATAAAGCGCAGCCGGAGAAAGAGGAGAAACCCTCCCATTTCCGCACCGTGCTTGTCGCTCTGGCAACCTGCACCCTGCTGGCCGGTGCCGGGGTCCATTTCATGGGCTCGGGCAACAACACCTCCACCACTCCGGCAGCAGCAGGAAGCGGAGATAACCAGAGTGCGGATGCATCACAGCAGCGCACGGGCATTCAGCTTTCCCTGATTGCCCCCGACAAGGCAGCCGAAGCCCTTGCCTCCTCCGGTTATTCTGAAAAAGAACAGGCTGACATTCTGGCAGGCGTGAAGCGGCGCGATCTGCGTCTGGTTGCCATGCCCATTTTTGATGCCACAGGCACGGGGGGCACTGTGTCTGTCATATCAGGCACCATGCACCGTACCGTTGCCCTGCAAACAAACCCCACCGTATTGATTCTCCCCATTACGGTTGCCGGAAATGTTGATATCCTTCCCGTGTCTGATCCGGGCATAGTAGGAATAGGAAGCGGCGTGATAACCATGTTCGGCCCACAGGTTCTGCCTGTTATGCATCAGGGTGACTCTCTTGGCCTGACGGTGATTGCCCAATGAAAGGCCTGCTACCAGCCCTTAACCGGCTGATGCCGCTGATGATGGTGATTTTTCTGGTGCTGGCCAGCATCCAGATGGCCATCAGTCTGCACCTTTCACTGGCCTCGCTCACCCATTTCATGGAATGGTGTGCACCGGCATGGCCCATAATTGCCGCAGTCAGCGGCTTGTTGACCATAGGCGGGCTGCTGTTCGAAACACGCGCCGAGCGGCTTGCACGCAAAGGCTTATTACGCCGACGGGGGTGGATGATGGACGTTCTTGCCAGACTGACCAACCGCAACGCGCTTGAAGAAATGCTGGCGCGGGAACAGCGGGAAACAACAATTGATGCCGAGGAACTGGCCGCCAACCTGCGCGCCCGCGTGATTGGCCAGGATCAGGTATGTGAAGATATTGCCGTACAGTTGCGCCGCAGGCTGGCCCTGCAGGTTCGCGGCAAGCCGGTTGGTATCTTCCTGCTGGCAGGCCCACCCGGCACCGGTAAAACCTATCTTGCCAAACAGATGGCCCGCCAGCTTGAGCGCCCTCTGCTGCATTTTGACATGACGCAGATGAGCAGCCCGCACGCAGCCACCCAGCTTTTTGGCTCCCCCAAAGGGTATGTGGGTTCTGATACCTACGGCAAGTTGACCGGCGGCCTGAAGGAAAAGCCCGATGCCGTGGTACTTCTGGATGAAATTGAAAAAGCCCATCCGGACGTATTCAAGAAATTCCTGACCGCGTGGAATGATGGTCATATTACCGAGGCCTCCACCGGGCAGCAGATTTCCACCGTTCGCGCCATTTTTGTACTGACATCCAACATCGCAACCGATGCGCTTACGGAAATTGCGGATCGCCTGCATGATGATCCGGACCGGATGCGCGCCGAGTCGGTTGAAGCACTGCGTCAGGCTGGTTTTGCCCCGGAAGTGCTCAACCGTCTGGACCGTATCTTTGTATTCCGTGCGCTGAAGGGGCTGGATATTGCCCGCGTTTCCGCACTGGAAATCGAAACCATGATCGAAAGCTACGGCCTGAAGGTGGAAACCGGCGGTATCGATGCGTCCCTGCTGATGGATGTGATGCGCCGCCAGAGCCGTATGGGCGATGCCGCATCGGCCCGCGATCTTGTGCGCTCCATTGAAGACATGATCAGCGAGTCGCTGATTGTGGCGCGCCAGCAGGGTGCCTCCATGATTCGCATCTCCCGCGATGAGGACGGCACCGTGACAGCCAAAATAGCCGACAATAACGGTGACAACAGTGAGAGCATGCACGCTCGCCTGACCCCATAAGCGTACGGGGCCTGCCGGTGGGTAGGCCCCAGTTTTTTCACACCTGATACCGTCTGGACCGAGCATTACGGCATGTCCGCTTTTACCCGCCTTTGGCAACGTGCCCCCCTGTGGCGCACGGTTCTGATTTCCACCAGTGCATGCGGCATTTTTTCCGTGCTGTTTCCCGCCCCCTGGCTGACGGCCCGCCTGCCCTACTACCAGACGGTAACGGACAAGGTTGGCCACATGCTTGGCCGAAGCTCCGCGGCGCAGACCAACAATGCCGAAGGGGAAGGACGCCGCATGGTTTCCCAACCCCCGCTGGATGCACAGTTTGAAGGCGTGATCCCTTTTGCCGGGCGTCAACTTCCGCTCCCGGCTGGCAAATGGCACCCTGTTCTAAACTATCAGGATGATGTTTCGCATGGGGAGATTCTGACCTCCATTTTCGTGCGGTCAGAACGCGGTGTGGTCACGGGCTTCATCATCGCGCAGGCCACCACACAATCCCTCCCCTCCTCTGATACCCAGATGTTGCAGGACATGTGCCATAGCGGCTTCAACTTTACGGTTGGAGACCTGCCGCAAGATGGCACCCACACGGAATGCTGGCTGACATCCCCCATACGGGTGGTGAACAACTTGTTCCTCACTTCCAATCAGGCCTTGCAGGGCCTTCTAAGCAGCCCGCTGTTCATTCCGCCCGCATTGCAGCGGCTTGGCATGATGGGCTTTGACCTTCCCCCCATTCTGGTGGATGCAGGATGGACCCATATTGAGAAAAGCAAGTCTGGCACCGGAGTCGATTTTGCGACCATCCACACGCTGCTCAGCCCGGCGGAAGCCGGGCAACGTGCCGTGCCGGGTGCTCCGGAAGACTGGTCCCGCGCGGGCATGAACAATTCCCCCATGGTGGCGGATTTTGTGAAACGCAGCGATACGTGGCTGAAAAACTGGCTGCCATACCTGCGCAAAGGGTACAACAGCACCCTGGAAGGCGGTCCACTCCCCGCTGCCGCAGCCACAGACCCCGGTTTCCACGGTTAAGACCTGCGTTCTTACCGTGTGACCTGATGCAAGTGCAGGTTACCGGGAAGAACGTTTCTTCCCGCGAAATCAAAGCCTCGGTCATGAAGAGGAGAGGCCCTGAGGTGGGAGGAGCGGCCTTCTGGCGTCTGCTCTCCTCTGCGTCACGGAAGACATGCCGCAACGGGAGAGATCATCTCCCGCCCGTCCGACGCCCTTGCACCAAAAGCGCGCTCACTGTCGTTGGACACAAAATGCCCCACTCTTCCGCAAGCAGACAGTCAGAAGACGCTTTTGCTACCTTCACGCTCGCGCGCCAAAAGCTGGCGAGGATTTTGTGAGACCGAGACGCGGCTTGAAGAGTCCGAAAATCTAAGCCGCGAGAGATTAGTCACGCAGGAAAGCTGGAGTCTGAAGCCTACAAACAAGACGCCCCAGTGATGAAAGAACGTGGGACAAAAACCCACGCTTTTCGGCACCAACAAAAGGCGTGGCATATTAGCCCACCAGATTTTTCAAGCACTCTCTCTTCAGGATTTAGGTGTTTCCCTCAGGACATCGGAGGAAACCTCAATCAGGAAATCGAGCACCGTACGCGTCCGCAGTGGCAGGGTGCGCGGGCCTGTATGCACTGCGTAGAACGGCAGAGAAGGAATGTTCCAATCTGCAAACAGGCGTACCAGTTTTCCCTCTTCTACGGCTTCCCGC
Organism: Acetobacter senegalensis; assembly: GCF_001499615.1. Lineage (NCBI taxonomy): Bacteria > Pseudomonadati > Pseudomonadota > Alphaproteobacteria > Acetobacterales > Acetobacteraceae > Acetobacter > Acetobacter senegalensis. The sequence goes on from NZ_LN606600.1 coordinate 1,166,361, forward strand.
ACCAGGAACTCTGGCAGCAGGCCAATGCCGATGCTGGCGGAAACTGCATAGAAAACGGCCTCACTGCTGTTGGCCCGGAACACCGTTGAGGGAGCAATGACGCTTTCTTCTTCTTCCCGGTAAAAATGCCAGTCATTCCGGCCACCGCCATAGTTGTAAACAATGGCAGGATATTCTGGCAGGTCACGCGGATGTTCTGGGGTGCCGCACCGTTTCAGGCAGTCCGGAGAAACAACCAGCCATTTGCGCACCACGCCCAGCTTGCGGGCAATCAGGGAGCCTTCGGCAATTTCCCCTACACGGACGGCCAGATCCAGCCCCTCTTCCACCAGATCTCCAAACGAGTCGCGCATCACGATCTCGACTGAAAGATCAGGATGACGCTCCAGCAACTCCCCCAGTCGTCTGGTCAGATAGAGGCCAAACGCCGTGGTCACCCCCAACCGCACCAAACCGGAGACAGATGCACGCCGTCGCCCCAGAACGGTTTCAGCCGTTTCCAGAATTTCCAGAACTTCATAGGCATGGGGCAGAAGGCTGCGGCCGTCTTCTGTCATCATCAGGCTGCGCGTGGTGCGGGCAAACAGCGTGGTGCCGTAATGCGCTTCCAGCAAGGCGATATGCCGTGAAATAGTGGGCTGACTGACACCTGTCTCACGCGAGACAGCCGAAAAAGAGCCTGTGGCCGCCACGCGGACAAAGCTGTGAAGAGCAGAAAGAAGGTCCATCAGGTTCCGGAACACATGTGCTGAGACGCTGAAACGCCCTGCCCTGCCTTTTCAGCAGACCGCTTGGTACGGTTCCGGGCACCGCACCGCGCAGACCACCGTCAGACCCGGCTAGAGTATAGCTGTAATCATACGACTATCGTATTTATATCTGACTCATACTTATTTTATACACAATTGACGGGAGCACTCTTCCGCCATGCCTCAGGCGCATTTGATGTGCCAACGCCTTGCTGCTTCCGGCCCCACAAGAGGGCCGGTGCCAAGTCTGGTAGGCCGGGCGGGCGGGATTTTTGACAGCAACATGCACCGTTTTTTGCCGCCCGCAGGCCCCAGCACCGAGCCCTTGGTCTTGGTCTTGGTCTTGGTCTTGGTAGCTGAAAGCCCTGCTGTCAGTCTCACAACTGCCTTGCCAGCCTCACACGCTGATCTTTCACGCCGTCTTAGCGGCGGCGTGTGTGAGGCTGCGCCAGTTTCTTTTCCGCCATACGCGCCAAACGCACGAACGGCAGCCCCAGCAGCAGATAAGCCCCGCCCACCATCAAACCCGTGCCAAAATAGTCAAAATAGGTGGAAGACAGGCGAATATAGGTCTGGGTGAGTTCTGTGAGCGTAATCACACTGACCAGCGATGAGTCTTTCAGCAGAGAAATGAAATCATTGGTCATGACGGGCATTACCAGCCGGAACGCCTGCGGTACAACCACAAACCGCAACGCCTGAATATGCGTCATGTTCAGGGCAAGCGCGGCCTCCATCTGACCACGGGCCACGGATTGCAGTCCCGCGCGATAGTTCTCGGCCTCATAGGCTGCGTAGTTAAGCCCCAGCCCCATCACCCCGGCCAGAAACGGGCCAAGATTGATACCAAACTGCGGCAGGCCATAGAAAATGAACAGAATCTGGATCAGCAGTGGCGTGCCACGGACTATTTCCACATACAGCCCGGCGAGAGACGCCATCCACGGTGCGCCATACAAACGCAGCAGAGCCAGTGACAACCCAAGAGCCACTGCCAACACCATGGCACACAAGGAAACGGCAAGGGTAAGAACAGCCCCTTTGGCCAGCAAAGGCAGAAACCCGACGTAACGCCGCAACCGTTCCGTCCAGCCAGCGCCGCCCTGTTGCGCCGCAACATAGGACTGCCACTCGGTAGGGGCGATATCAGGTGTGGAAAAATCCTGCGCAAACTGCGCCATTTCAGGCGTCCACAAATTCCAGCGTGCCAGAATGGTGTGCAGGCTGCCATCCTTGAGCATGGCGGCCAGAGCCGTGTTGACCTGTTCCCGCAGCGCCGCGTTCTGACCTTTGGCAAAAGCAATGCCGTAAGCCACGCGTCCAATGGGTTCGCCCGTTATCTGCAAAGCGGGATTGGTTGCGCCGTAATACTGAGCAATGGGGCCATCAATCAGGATGGCCTCTGTGCGGCCATTCACAAGATCCATGAACACATTGGTTTCTTCATCATAGGTGCGCACCTGCACCTTGGGATGCCCGGCCAGAATCCGCTCTGCCTGTGTAGCCTTGATGGTACCCACCACATGCCCATCCAGATCCTCCAGCCGGGAGAATTGCGGGCCATCCCTGCGCACCACAATCCGCTCGGATGTCACGTAATAGGGGGTGCTGAAATCTATGCCTTCCGCATGCTCCGGTGTGATCTCGATCCCGCAAATCACCATGGCGTACAGGCCACGTTGCAGGCCGGGAATCAGGCCATCCCAGTCATTCTGAACAAACGCCAGATCCCGGCCCATATGGCGGCCCAGTTCCTGCATCAGTTCATATTCATACCCCGTAAGGCGTGACTGATCTTTCAGGTCATGAAAAGTGTAGGGCACATCTGCCGAGGCATCAGCCGCCCACCGCAAAGGTTCGGCCGCAAACCCCGCCTTTGGCGCGGACAGACCAAAGGCCGCCACCAACGCCAACACTGCAAGAAGCCCAGACCGAACCATGACAAACCGTGACAGAAAATGCCGCAGGCCGTGCTTCACAGAACTGTCCTTAAAAAACGTCGGGTGCGCTCATCCACAGGATTCACGCACAGGGTTTCCGGTGGTCCGGCCTCTATAATGTGTCCACCATCCATGTAAACAATGATGTCAGACGCCACCTGGGCAAAACGCATGTCATGCGTCACCACAATCTGGGTCATGCCTTCATTGTCCAGCGTGCGCATCACGCCCAGCACTTCCTCCGCCACCAGCGGGTCCAGTGCGGATGTGGGTTCATCATACAGCATGATCTCCGGCCGCATGGCCAAGGCGCGGGCAATGGCCGCGCGCTGCTGCTGTCCGCCGGAGAGAGAAAGAGGATAACGCTGCGCCACCTTGCCCAGCCCCACCTTTTCCAGCAGGGCCATGGCCTCGTCCCGTTCTTCCACGCCGCCTTCGCCCTTCACCACGCGCGGGGCCAGCAGAACGTTATCCAGAACCGTAAGGTGCGGGAAAAGATTAAAGCTCTGAAACACCATGCCCACATGGGTTCGCAGCTTATGGGCCATATGCTCGTCAGCGCGCCGCCAGGGGCCACCTTGGCGTTCTATCGTAACGCCCATAGCGGTTACGGTCCCGCTATCCGGTATTTCCAGAAAATTCATACACCGCAGGAAGGTTGATTTCCCGCAGCCGGATGGGCCGATCACGGAGATCAGTTCCCCCTTGCGCACTTCAAGGGAGACACCGCTCAGAATCGCGCCCTCCCCAAAGCTTTTGTGCACATTCAGCGCACTTAGAACGATGGGGTCTTCTTCAACGCAAAAAGCCGACCCGGAGCGATCCGGGTCGGCAATGTCGTGTCCGCTAGGAACAAAACGGTTATCAGGCAGCTTTGGTCATCCCACGCAACACATACTGGAGGATGCCACCATGCCGGTAATACTCAACTTCGTCCAGTGTATCGACACGGCAAAGAAGCGGAACATCCTGCTTGGAACCATCAGCACGCGTAATGGTCATGGTCACATCCATGCGCGGCGTGATTTTTTCCAGCCCCGTGATGGTGATGGTTTCATCACCCTTCAGGTCCAGGGTCTTGCGGGTTGTGCCTTCCTTGAACAGCAGCGGCAGAACGCCCATGCCCACAAGGTTGGAACGGTGAATACGTTCAAAGCTTTCAGCAATGACTGCCTTGATCCCCAGCAGCAGGGTGCCTTTGGCAGCCCAGTCACGGGAGGACCCCATGCCGTATTCCTTGCCACCAAAGACCACAAGCGGAACGCCTTCCTTCTTGTATTCCATGGCGACATCGTAAATGAAGCCTTCCTTGCCATCAGGATAGTGCTTGGAAAGCCCACCTTCCGTGCCCGGCAGCATTTCATTCTTGATGCGGATGTTGGCAAAGGTGCCACGCACCATCACGCGGTCATTCCCGCGGCGAGACCCGTAGGAGTTGAAGTCACGCGGTTCCACACCATGCTCGATCAGATAACGCCCGGCAGGGGAGTCCTTCTTGATTGCACCGGCAGGTGAGATGTGGTCAGTCGTGATGTTGTCACCCAGCAGGGCCAGGATACGGGCGTTTTCAATGCCACCACGCGGCTTGGGTTCCGGTGTGATGTCCTTGAAGTACGGCGGATCCTGAACATAGGTGGATTTTGCATCCCACGCGTAGGTTTCAGACCCCGTGGCAACCTTCAGGTCCTGCCATTCCTTGGTGCCCTTGGACACGTGCTTGTAGCGCTTGATGAACTCTTCACGGTTGATGGAAGAACCGATCAGGTCAGCAATTTCCTTATTGGAAGGCCAGACATCTTTCAGATAGACCGGCTTGCCATCCTTGGAGGTGCCCAGCGGTTCGGTTGTGATATCCTTCCGCATGGTGCCCAGAATGGAGTAGGCAACCACCAGCGGCGGGCTGGCAAGATAGTTTGCCCGCACGTTCGGAGAGATACGGCCTTCAAAGTTACGGTTGCCGGACAGCACGGAAACAGCAACCAGGTTGTTGTTTTCAATGGCATCCACAATGTGCGGCGGCAGCGGACCGGAGTTACCGATACAGGTTGTGCAGCCATACCCGACCGTGTTGAAGCCCAGCGCATCCAGATCTTCAGACAGCTTGGAGCGGTCCAGATAATCGGTCACAACCTGAGAGCCGGGAGCCAGTGAGGTCTTGACCCAGGGTTTGGGTTTCAGGCCCAGAGCACGCGCCTTGCGGGCCACCAGACCAGCCGCAATCAGCACCGCCGGGTTGGAGGTGTTGGTGCAGGAGGTAATGGCAGCGATCACAATATCGCCCTGACCGATTTCATAGTTGGTGCCAGCAACCGGAACCCTCTTGTTGGCATCGTTCGCGGGGACGCCAAGGGAAGAGGTCAGTTCTTTTTCAAACGCGGTCTTGGCTTCCGTCAGAACAACGCGGTCCTGCGGGCGCTTCGGGCCGGAGATGGACGGCACAACCGTGCTCAGATCCAGTTCCAGAACATCCGTAAACACAGGTTCCGGCGTTTCAGCGGTGCGGAACATTTCCTGCGCCCGCAGATATTCTTCGGTCAGTTTGATGCGGTGTTCGTCACGGCCGGTTTCACGCAGGAAGTCCAGCGTCAGGGCATCAACCGGGAAGAAGCCGCAGGTTGCGCCATATTCCGGAGCCATGTTGGCAATGGTTGCGCGGTCAGCCACCGGCAGGTGATCAAGAGCAGGACCAAAGAATTCAACAAACTTGCCCACAACGCCCTTTTTACGGAGCATCTGGGTCACGGTCAGCACCAGATCAGTCGCCGTGGCGCCTTCAGGCAGCTTGCCGGTCAGTTTGAAGCCGATCACATCAGGAATCAGCATGGCAATGGGCTGGCCCAGCATTGCGGCTTCAGCCTCAATCCCGCCAACACCCCAGCCCAGAACGCCCAGACCATTGATCATGGTGGTGTGGCTGTCCGTGCCGTAAAGCGAATCGGGGTAAACGTAATCCTTGCCACCCACGTTGGCTGTCCAGGCAACCTGGGCAATGTATTCTAGGTTCACCTGATGGCAGATGCCGGTATCTGGCGGCACAACGGAGAAGTTTTCAAACGCTTCCTGGCCCCAGCGCAGGAAGGCGTAGCGTTCGCCATTGCGTTCAAATTCCAGCGTGATGTTTTTCTGCAGCGCATCCTGCGAGCCGTAAACATCCACCATCACGGAATGGTCGATCACCAGATTGACGGGAACCAGCGGGTTCACCTTCTGGGGGTCACCTTTCAGCTTCACAATGCCGTCGCGCATGGCGGCAAGGTCAACCACCGCCGGAACGCCCGTGAAGTCCTGCATCAGAATGCGAGAAGGCTTGAACGGCACTTCCTTGGTGCTGCTCCCCTTCGGCAACCAGCCTGCAATCGCCTTGGCGTCGTCCACATTGTAGGAACGACCGTCTTCAAAGCGCAGGATGTTTTCCAGCAGAACTTTCAGTGAAACAGGCAGACGGCTAACATCGCCGATTGTTTTTGCTGCTTCAGGAATGGAAAAATAATGATAGGCCTTACCGTCTACAGTGAGTGTACGGCCTGTTTTCAGTGAGTCGTGCCCAACCGTCTTCATATAACCCTATCTCCCCTATCACAGCCCATGGCCGGTGATACGTTCCGGAAGTCGGCTTACCGCCTCTGACACGGTGCAGGTGCTCACCCGCTCTTCCGGGTGGCCGACTTGATATCCCGTTGGCAGTAGAACATACCGGCAGACTTACATGGCACAAGCCGGGGTGCGACCACGAGCGCGCGAGCACACAGGCTTTGGCGGGTTTTGACAGGTAACATTAAGGAGAAGTCCGATCTCCGAGACGTCTTTTGCAGAAGAGGAGCCACATTTTGCTGCCTCTCCCCCCTCCGGCATACCACGGCTTGTAGCAGAGTCTCTCTCGGTTTTCCGGGGGGATCGGCTGGTGCTGGATGATGTCAGCCTGAGTTTGCATGCTGGCGAGGCCATGCTGCTTACCGGCCCCAACGGGGCTGGCAAATCCACCCTGCTGCGTGTGCTGGCGGGCCTGCGCCGCCCGGATGGTGGCGCCCTGCTGTGGGACGGCGTGCCCATTGCGGAAGACCGCACCGCCCACGCCACCCGTGTTGCCTATCTTGGCCATCAGGACGCCCTGAAACCCAGCCTGAGTGTTGTGGAGAATCTGCATCTGTTTGCCCGTGCAGGCGGCGGCGACATGACGGCAGCGCTGAAAGCTGTTGACCTTCTGCCGCTGGCGGATTTACCGGCCCGCCTGCTTTCCGCCGGGCAGAAGCGGCGTGCGGCCCTTGCCCGCGTGCTGCTGGCTCAGGCTCCCCTGTGGCTACTGGATGAACCCAGCCTGGGGCTGGATGCCAACGCTATTGTGCTGCTGGGTGAGGCCATTGCCCGGCACCGCGCTGGTGGCGGCGTGGTAATAGCCACAACCCATGTGCCGCTGCCCCTTGAAGACGTGCGCCATCTTGCCCTGCCCGGCGCGCCGGACCCAGCGGACAGATGGTGGGATGAGGAGTCGTCCGCCCTCTCTCCCTCTGATCACGAAGGAGCCAGCGCATGATGAGCCTGTTCTGGGCCGTGGTCTTCCGGGACCTCCGGCTGGCGCTGCGTCATGGGGCCGATACGTTGGGGGCAGTGCTGTTCTTTATTCTGACAGGCACCCTCTTTCCGCTTGCGCTTGGACCATCGCCTGATCTGCTGCGCCATATGGCCCCCGGCATTATCTGGGTCTGCGCACTGCTGGCCGCCCTTCTGCCGCTGGACCGTCTATTCGGCGCGGAACTGGAAGATGGCTCGCTTGACCAACTTCTGCTGCTGGGGCTGCCGCCCGCGCTGGTGGCGCTGGCCAAGATAACCGCCCACTGGCTGACAACCGGCCTCCCCCTGCTGATTGCCGCTGTTCCACTGGCCATCATGCTGGGTCTCCCCACAGCCACGCTGCCTATTCTGCTGGCAGGCTTGCTGCTGGGCTCCATGGTCTTGTCTCTGGTCGGCGGCATGGGCGCATCCATTGTGCTGGGCGCGCGCCGCGGGGGCGTTCTGCTGCCGCTTCTGGTGCTGCCCCTCATAACCCCGGCCCTGATTTTTGGGGCCGCCGCTATTGACGCTGCGCGCACTGGCCTGCCTTGGGGGCCTGATCTGGAACTGCTCGGCGCTTTTCTGGCTGGCGCTCTGCCTCTCTGCCCGCTGGCAGCCGGAGCCGGATTACGTGCTGCGGTGGAATAACTGACAAAAAACAGAGCCTGCCGCATCACGCTGGCAGGCTCTTCTCAAAGACTATTTAGAAAACCGACCATGGCGGACCGGCAAAACATTTTTTGAAAATACCGCCGCAGATCTGAACGCCCGTTTCCGAGGCCAACGAAGTGAAAAACTACTGGCTCAGAGGCAGACCGTTCGGCATTCGCTTCCTGATCTGACACGCGTACAGCCATTGTTTCCATGCTCCCTCCGTTGAGAGAGGGAGCATTGTTCCTTCTTTCCCCGCTTCACCAAATGGAGCAGAAGCGCAACCCTGCTCCCCCAACGGAAACAACCGCCCACCCCGCGTTACGGCGCGGGGTTGGAGTGCACCTGATGGATTGCGTTGATCTTGGATTCCAGTTCTGGAGTGATGGTCACCTCCACAGAGCCAAGGATCGTTGCAAGCTGCTGCGTGCTGGTGGCCCCGATAATGTTGGATGTCACAAATGGGCGGGACGTAACAAACGCAACGGCAAGCTGCACAGGGTCCACCCCTTCTTCCCGCGCAAGGGCCAGATAAGCTTCAATCGCCACATCCACACCGGGTTTCTGGTAGCGTTGCCCACGGTCAAACAAGGTCGTGCGTGCACCCGCAGGCCGCGCGCCATTCAGATATTTTCCGGTCAGATAGCCTTGCGCCAGCGGAGAATAGGCCAGCAGGCTGACCCGTTCCCTCAAAGCCATTTCTGCCAGCCCGATTTCAAAGGTGCGATTAATCAGGTTGTAAGCGTTCTGGATTGAGGCAATACGCGGCGCACCCGTTCTGGAACATGCGAGATATTCAGACACGCCCCATGCTGTCTCGTTCGAGACCCCTACGTGGCGGATTTTTCCTTCCGTCACCAGATCGCCCAGAACGCCCAATGTTTCTTCAATCGGCACCTCATCCGCATCCGCCAGAGATGTAAACGTGGTACCCCCTTCTCCAAACAACCCGATCTTCCGATCTGGCCAGTGCAGTTGATACAGATCCAGATAGTCCGTGTTCAAACGCCGCAAAGATCCTTCCAGCGCGTACCGGATCTGCCGTGGTGTCAGGCGCGTTTCTTCCCCACCGGGCCGAAACCACGGTTGGGTGCCCCGTCCCACCGCCTTGCTGGCAAGGATAATCTTGTCCCGATTACCGCGTGCTTTCAGCCAGCTGCCGATAATGGTTTCCGTAGAGCCCTGCGTTTCAGCGCGGGGCGGAATGGAATAAAATTCTGCCGTATCAATAAAATTGATGCCATGCGCCAGCGCCATATCAAGCTGGGCATGCCCTTCGGCTTCGGTGTTCTGCTGGCCGAAGGTCATGGTGCCAAGGCACAGTTCACTCACCATAATGCCAGTACGGCCCAGTTCTCGTTGCTTCATGCGGACATCACCTGAGAGAAAAACAGACTAAGGACGGGAACCACCATCAGCCCCGCCACTTCCCTGTTGTTGCGATTAATCACGCAAAGAGCAAGGCTTTGACCTATTTTACGTTTTTATACAGTTATTGAGCACCCTCAAAAACGCTCTGCAACAGGGCGTAAGCATGGGAAGTCCGATCCAGAAAAAAGGGGATACCTGTTAAAGAGGCACCCCCTTACTTTCCAGATAATCTCGCCCGGCACTGTCATGCCAGATGACGCGGATGGCTGTTTGACAAGCCTGTCAGATGGGTCTCATGAGGCCTTTCGAGACTGAAAGCGTTAGATTTCTGTCTCGGCGGTCTGACGTCAAACCGCCCAATCCGTCTTGTCTGCCTCAAAAACCCTTCACAGCCCGCAATCACGGACTTTCAACCAGTGGCCTACCAAACGGCGCTCATGCCTTCAGAGGCTCAAGCACCACGTTGGAGTCCCGTCCCTTATTTGGAAGGAGCGGTCGGCGCGCCTGCGGACTGCTGGCCTGCGCCCTGAATATCAACCGACGCATAGCGTACGGCGTTCTCGGCATCGCGCAGAGCTTCACTGGCCTTGTACGGGTTGCTTTTGATAAACTTTGCAGCCTGCGCCACATCTTTCCGGGTCTGCTCCAGCGGAACAGCGGCAATGATATAATCCGCATCCACGCTGGAGACACGCAACACTTCAGAAGCCCGAGCCGTGTTGCCCGCCTTCAGATGCCGGTTAGCCGCTGCCAGCGCAGCAGATTTTTCCGGCGTAGGTTCAACCGTTTCATCCAGCACCAGTTCGCCATCAATCGGCAACCATGCCACCTGCTTGCCGGTAGAAGCCAAAGGCCGGGGCGGTTGCTGACGCGTTTTGGTGGGCATCAGTTCGTCTTCCGCTTTCTGGAACGCCGTATTATCCGCCTTGGCAGTTTCCAGAGCGGTCTGAGCACTGGCGATCAGTTTCTTGGCTGTGTCCAGATCACCATCATAAATGGCCTGCCGTGCCAGACTCAGTTCTTCAAACGCGGTGTTGCCGTCCACGGACAACCGGCCAAAATCCTGCGCTGCCAGATTGGCAAGCTGGGCGTTGGCTGGTGAAGGTGCTGCCGGCGCACCAGAAGAGGCTGCCGCCGCTGCAACGGTTGTGGCCTGTGCGGCTGTCTGCGCCATGGCGGGCATAGCCACACCTGATGCCAACAGGGTGGCCAACACTATGCTGGATGATTTCACGATCCGTCTCCCTTGAACATTCCCACGCATCAAATGCGGGTAATGTTGTGCAGGAGGCGCTCAGCGCAAAGACAGGCGCGCACAAGGCAGGGCTGACCATCGGGCAGGCCCGTGCCAGATAAAGAAAAAATCAAACAGGCACAGGAGGTTAAGTCCTCCTGTGCCTGCTAAACATACCAGATCAGATATAATGCTCGGTCAGCGGCTTGAAGCCATTGAACCGGGTGGAGCAATAAGTGGACACATAGGCACCGGTAGCAAGCAGGTCCACCTGCTCACCAGCCGTCAGCCCCAAAGGCAGTTCGTAAGCTGTCTTTTCATACATGATATCCGCACCATCACAGGTTGGGCCTGCAATTGCTACGGGGCCAGTCGGGGTGCCATCGCGTTCCGTGCGAATAGCGTAGCGAATGGATTCGCCTTCCGTTTCAGCCAGTCCACCAAAGCGGCCGATGTCCAGATACACCCAGCGCGGCCCATCTTCCCGCCCGCGACGGCTGACCAGCACAACTTCGGACCGGACAACCCCGGCTTCACCCACAATAAAGCGACCCGGTTCTACCAGCATTTCCGGCAGCGCGTTGCCGAAGTGCTCGGTCATGGCATGGCTGATGGCCATGGCAAAGTGATCAATGCTCGGCACATCATCCCGATACCGGACGGGGAACCCCCCACCCAGATTGACCATGCGCAGGTCAAGCCCGGCGGCACTCAGATCAGTGAACAGAGCGGCCACACGAGAAATGGCAACCTCGTAGGCGTCAGCAGAAAGCTGCTGGCTGCCCACATGGAAGGAAAGACCATACGGGTCCAACCCCATATCCCGCGCTTTGAGCATCAGATCACGCGCGGAGTCCAGCGTGGTGCCGAACTTGCGGGAAAGCGGCCATTCCGCGCCATCATTATCCACCAGCAGGCGGCAATAGACGCGGGCACCCGGTGCATGTTCGGCCAGCTTTTCAAGCTCTTCCTGGCAGTCGAACACGAACATCCGCACACCGGCTGCATAAGCGGCGCGAATGGCGGAGACTTTCTTCACCGTGTTGCCAAAAGAAATGGCGTCCGGTTCCGCTCCGGCTTCCAGGCACAGAGAAACTTCTTCCCAGGATGCGGCGTCAAAGCAGGAGCCCAGGCCAACCAACCGGTTAAGGATGGGCATGGCAGGATTCGCCTTGACCGCATAATAAATGCGCGCCTGTGGCAGGGCGGTATTCAGGGCATGGTAACGCGCTTCAACCTGATCGACATCGACCACGAGGCAAGGCGTTGCCGGCTTTTGTTCGGCGATAAAACGGGCAATTTTGGGAGTCATCCCACCCATTCCCCCAATATAAGGCTCTTGCTGCGTGTTCCATGCAGGAAGAGGAGTTGCGAAACGGTCTAACGGACCAGCGACCAAAGGCGAACCGTCCAGAAATGAGGCGGTCCCGATTGCCAGAACGCTTGACGTCGTTGCGTAACCTCAGAGGGCCAGTGGCACGTGCGTTGCTGCGTAGGGGCGTGCATATGAGGCCAAACCGCCACAAGTGCAAGACAAAAATGGAAGGTTTTCAAAAAAACATGGCATGACAGAAATACCCTCGGTAAAACCACCACTCACTTCGGTTTCTTCACGTTGTTTTTCCTGCTTGTTCGGGAACACCGCCGCTGCCGTGAAGGGAACCGCCCGTAACTTTTGGCCTTGTTAGTTCGCGCTCCTGGTCACTCGCGGTTCAAACTCTGGCCCCAAGCCACACGACAAAGAAGGATGTTTGACGCACGATGCAGGTTCTCTGTGATTCCGCCGCACCGTCGCCTGCTGAGCACCAGCCTCTGGAAAACCAGAATCCGGGTGTGGAGAAAACTGGCCGGACATTCCGCAGCCCCTCAGACCTCGGCCGTACGGACTGGAAGACCATTTTCATCCAGACTGCCAAGAGCCTCATTTCCGGCCCCACAACGTTGGTGGCCGCAGGCTGCGCCTTCTATACCACCCTCTCCCTGTTTCCGGCCATCAGTTCCCTGATTTCCATCTACGGGCTGGCGTTTGATGTGCAGACCGTCACGCCACAGCTTGAAGTGCTGCGCAGCCTGCTGCCGCCCAGCGCCTACAGCCTGATCTATGACCGTATCCAGACTCTGGTGGCCGAGCCGCACAGCTCTCTTACCTTCAATCTTGTCATCTCGCTGAGCGTGGCTCTCTGGTCCGCTTCTGCGGCCACACGGTCCATTCTGGCGGCGCTGAACATTGCTTATAACACCAAGGAAAGCCGCAGCTTCATCGTGTTCCAGATCACGGCACTGAGCATGACGCTCTCCGCAGTGCTGGGCGCGGCTCTTACTCTGGCTCTTATGGTGGCGCTGCCTCTGTTCCTGAACCTGCCGGCATGGCTGCACATCCCCACTCCGCCCGGCTCCCTTGAGTTTGCGGCCAGATGGAGCGGGCCGCTTATCATGTTCACCTTCCAGATTCTGGCAACATCGGTGCTCTACCGCTTTGGCCCGGACCGTCACCACCCTGCTTTGTGGCGGTGGGTTCTGCCGGGAGCACTGTTCGCCACGCTCACATGGATCATCAGCGCCTCAGGCTTTTCCTATTATGTAGCCCACATTGCCAGCTACAACGCCACCTACGGACCTCTGGGCGCAGTGATCGCCATCATGATGTGGTTCTTTGTCAGCGCCTGGGTGATTCTGATGGGTGCGGAACTGAACGCGGAAATGGAAAGCTACGCACGCGGCGAACGCCGCAAACCCGTTCACCTCTGATACACACAATCAGGGGCTGAACGAACATCAGCCGGACATTACCGGCACACGGCGGGAAAAGATGGAAAGAAGAGCGCGCAGCAGGAGGCCAACCGCACTGAGCGCCTCAAGGGCAAACAGCAGCCCTCTTGCGTGACTTGATAGAGGCGACACCCAATAACGCCGCACTTCCGTATGCTGAGCATCTAGCGAGGCTGAAAAAACCAGCCGAAAAATCTGATTGAAGCCATGACAGACGCACGTCCAACAAGCAGGTCGGGGCCAATCTCTACATGGCCAACCTTCTCGGATTTTCGGTCTATATGGCCTCGCCGCAGACTTTCAGCTTACCTTTGCAGGCTCAAAAAGACCCCACAGAAGCCTTTAACGGACGACTTCATGCGCCGCCGTTAAAAAGTCTCCAAGTCTGCCAGAACATGCTGACAGACTTTATTAAGACGGAAATTCTATGAGCGTTTAGCGCGCCGGATCGGACGCACGGTATGACCCTGCGCGGCCTCAAACTGCATGACGGAAGAGGATTCGATGGATTCGGACCCATCCTGTGGCGCAGACGCAACTTCAATCGGCGCAGGCTCGATCTTCACGTGCGCGACGCCAGACCCAAGCATGCCAATTTTGGCTGCCGCAGCCTGCGAGAGGTCAATGATACGGCCCCGACTATACGGCCCACGATCATTGACCGTGACCACAACCGAACGGCCTGTGTCTTCTGACGTCACCAGCAGCTTGCTGCCCAGTGGCGCGGTAGGATGGGCCGCAGTCAGGCTCGCTTTATTGAAAAGACTGCCAGAGGATGTACGCCGATGGCTGAAACGACCACCGTACCAGCTCGCCATGCCCTTCTGCAAAGCGTGATGACCCTTGCCCATGGCGGGGTTGGAAAACGTGGGGTCTTTCTGCTCGCGCGCCGCAAGAGCACGCTGCACAGAATCGGCCCACGCTGTGCCACTTTGCCCGCTATCCTCTGCTCGTGCAGAAGAAGCGGACCCCATGGAGGCCATAACAAACACACTTCCAAGAAGTGCCCGGCGTAGGGCTGACATCCGCTTGTTCACTCCATCACCCATTAAAACTGGTTGAATAAAGCCGTTGCATGCCTGAAAAAGCAACCAGTTTCTGCCCCGGCCCCTTTTACAGGCTCCCCTTTCATGGCGGAGGCTCATGGCGAAAAAGAGGCAGATACAGCGCGTTTTTGTGTTGACCTCGCATTCCGGCTGCTGGCCTCACACCCCGCGGCAAATGGCTGGAACAGGCAGCCCGGAACAGGTTTTTCCTGAATTTTCCGCCGCATACCAATCTCTTCTCTTGGATGCAGCGTGGCATCGTGCTACGGCCCGATGCACTATGGAAAGACCTCTTATTGCTGTGCTGAACGGCCCCAATCTCAACATGCTCGGCCAGCGTCAGCCCGAAATTTACGGCAGCGCCACCCTTGATGATGTGGAGCAGATCTGTATCCAGGCCGCCGACAAGCTGGATCTGGCCATTGATTTCCGCCAGACCAACATAGAAGGTGAGCTGATCTCCTGGGTACAGGATTGCCGTAAACGGGCGCGTGGCATCATCATCAACCCCGCAGGTTACAGCCATACGTCGGTTGCCCTGCTGGATGCGCTTCTGGCTACGGACCTGCCGGTAATTGAGGTCCATATCTCCAATATTCACCGCCGCGAGCCATTCCGCCACATGTCCTATGTCTCCCGCGCCGCCGTTGGCGTTATCTGCGGGCTAGGCGTGACAGGGTATTCTCTGGCATTGCAGGCAATGACCGATCTTATTCTACATGAGGATGACCAATGAGCGGATTGCTCGTGGATGCAGATGCCATTCGGGCATTGGCTGAAATTCTGACCGACACCGGCCTGACGGAAATCGAAATTGCGGAGAAAGACAGCCGCATTCGTGTAGCCCGTGCCCCTGCTTCCGTGCAGGCCGTGGCTCCGGCCCCTGTTGCTGCTCCGGCTCCGGTAGCGGCCCCTGCGGTGGCGCCGGTTCCTGCTGCTCCGGCAGACCTCTCCCGCCATCCGGGTGCGGTTAACAGCCCCATGGTTGGCGTGGCGTATCTCACGCCTGATCCGTCCTCCCCTCCGTTTGTGAGCGAAGGCCAGATTGTCAGCGCCGGGCAGACCCTGATGCTGATTGAAGCCATGAAAACCTTCAACCAGATCAAGGCTCCCAAGGCTGGCACGGTGAAGACGCTGCTGGTGGCCTCGGGCGATCCGGTAGAATTCGGCCAGCCGCTTGCCATCATCGAGTGATGTTTTCAAAAATCCTCATCGCCAACCGCGGCGAGATTGCCCTTCGTATCCTGCGCGCCTGCCGGGAACTTGGCATCAAGACCGTAGCGGTTCACTCCACTGCGGATGAAGACGCCATGCACGTGCGCCTGGCGGATGAAGCCGTGTGTATCGGGCCTGCTGCGTCACGCGACTCCTATCTGAACGTGGCGGCCATTCTGGCTGCGGCCACCATAACCGGGGCGGAAGCCATTCATCCCGGTTACGGCTTTCTGTCCGAAAACGCGGATTTTGCCGAAACGGTGGAAGCCCACGGCCTGACCTTTATCGGGCCAACGGCTGACCATATCCGCATGATGGGCGACAAGATCACCGCCAAAACCACCATGGAAGCCCTTGGCGTTCCGCTGGTGCCGGGTTCTGACGGTGAACTGAAAAGCCTTGAAGAAGCACGCGCGGTTGCAGAAAAAGTTGGCTACCCCGTTCTGATCAAGGCGACGGCTGGCGGTGGCGGACGCGGCATGAAAGTGGCGCAGAGCGCAAGCGAGCTGGAAGAAGCCTGGAGCGTGGCCCGCACGGAAGCCCGCACGGCTTTTGGCAATGATGCCGTTTATCTGGAAAAATATCTGGATAAGCCGCGCCATATCGAACTCCAGATTCTGGCCGACAACCACGGAAACGTGGTGCATTTTGGTGAGCGTGACTGCTCCCTGCAACGCCGCCACCAGAAACTGCTGGAAGAAGCTGGCTCACCCGTTTTGTCTGCTGAACAGCGTGACGCCATTGGCCGCACCGCTACGGATGCTCTGGCCAAGATGGGCTACCGGAACGCAGGCACGCTGGAGTTCCTGTATCAGGACGGCCAGTTCTGCTTTATCGAGATGAACACCCGCCTGCAGGTTGAGCATCCGGTTACGGAAATGGTGTGTGATGTTGATCTGGTACGCGAACAGATCCGCATCGCAGCAGGGGAAGAACTGGGTTACACCCAGTCTGACATCTCCTTCTCCGGCCATGCCATTGAATGCCGCATCAACGCGGAAGACCCGGATACCTTTGCCCCCTGCCCCGGCACGGTGGCGGTATATCATCCCCCGGGCGGCCTTGGCGTGCGCGTGGATAGTGCCCTGTACACCGGCTACCGGGTGCCACCTTACTATGACAGCATGATCGCCAAGGTGATTGTGCACGCCCCGACTCGGGCGCAGGCCATTGCCCGCATGCACCGGGCGCTGGACGAATTTGTGGTGGAAGGCATCAAGACCGTCATTCCGCTGCACCGCCGTATTCTGGCGGACCCTGAATTCCAGAAGGGTGAGTATACCATTCACTGGCTGGAACAGTTCACCAGCCGCCCGCACTGACCTCTACGTGCGACCAGAAAAACCCGGCTTTCGGAAGGAAGCCGGGTTTTTTGTGGTCACTCCTCCGTGATGCCCGGTTGACGCTTTCTCTGGTGCAGGTTTGCCTTCTGCCGCGTGCGGCATCTGGCTGCACAGTGCATCAGAGAAAGCAAACACATGTCTCTTTCAGGTAAAACCGCCATTGTGACAGGTGCCGCGCAGGGTATCGGGCGTGGCATTGCCCTGCGCCTTGCCAAGGATGGCGCGGATATTGTTCTGACCGACCTCAAAAAAGACAAGCTGGCCACAGTAGCCGCAGAAATTGAGGCATTAGGCCGCAAGGCGCTCCCTCTGACTGCGGATGTCAGTGACCGCGCGCAGGTTTTCTCCGTGCTGGAACAGGCTTCGCAGGCCATAGGGCACGTGGATATCATGGTGAACAATGCCGGTATTGCACAGGTGCGCTCCCTGCTGGAGGTGACGCCGGAAGAAGTGGACACCATCTTCCGCATCAATGTGCAGTGCACGTTGTGGGGTATTCAGGCTGCTGCAAAAACCTTCAAAGCGCAGGGCACCCCCGGCAAAATTATCAATGCCTGCTCCATTGCGGGGCACGAAAGTTTTGCGTTCCTGGGCGTTTATTCCGCCACCAAATTTGCCGTACGTGCGCTGACACAGGCTGCCGCCAAGGAACTAGCGTCCTCCGGCATTACCGTGAATGCCTACTGCCCCGGTGTGGTGGGCACGGATATGTGGACGGAAATTGACCGCCGCATGGCGGAGGAAACAGGTGCCCCGGTGGGCGAGACCTACAAAAAATACGTAGAAGGCATTGCACTGGGCCGCGTGGAAACGCCGGAAGACGTTGCCGCCTTTGTGGCTTACCTGGCCAGTGCAGATTCCAATTACATGACAGGCCAATCCGTCATGATTGATGGTGGCCTAGTGTACCGCTGACGCGACCACTCAAGCCGGAAAGCCACCTGCGCCCCATGAAAAAGGCTCTCCGAAGAGAGCCTTTTCTACACATAACACGTCCTGAACCAGACTGCGTCAGGCTGCGGAAGACACACCCGCCTCTTCCTCTTCTTCCTCATCATAGGAGCGGATACGCGGGTCTTCACCACGGCGGGGGGTGAATTCTCCACGCCGCAGGGCAGTCTCAATATCTTCCAGCGTGGCTCCGGCCGTTTCTGGCACAAAGAAATACACAAAGATCACAGATGCCAGATTGACCCCCGCATAGACCCACATGGTGCCCCCCAGTGTCACCAGATGCACCAGGGTCAGTGCGGTGGCAGTTACCAGAAGGTCAGCCCCCCACAGCACAGCAGCATGCACACTGGTGGCCGCAGCCCGCATGGGGAGCGGGAACAGTTCGGCCCCCAGCAACCAGCCAACCACCTGAATGCCGCCAGCATTGAACATCATGAACAGCAACATGAAGCCAATGGTCACCCAACTGCCGACACTACCTTTATCGGGATGGATAGCGAACATAATGCCCAGCCCGATCAGGCTGAGAACGGAGCCCGGCCCCATGATCAGCACCAGACGACGACGGCCAATTTTATCCACAAACAGGCAGCCCAGCAGGGTCATGACCAGATAGACAATGGAAATACCAAGGCTGGCCAGCAGGGCGGCAGAATTGCCAAACCCGGCATCAGACAGGAAGGTGGGAGCATAATAGATCATCATCTCCAGCCCCCCTGCTTGTGTGAAGAAGGCAATACCCAGGGCCGCAATCAGCGCCGGACGGGCAAATGGCAGCAGAAGCCCTTTCCAGCCCCGTTCATCTTCATCCATGCTGGCGGTGTTTTCATGAATTTCCCGAATTTCCCGCCGGATGGCCTTGCGGGAAGTCCGCACACGGCTCAACTGCTCCACTGCGGAGACAAGACCTTCATTTTCTGCCGTCCAGCGCGGGCTTTTGGGCAGAAAGAACATGCAGACGAACACAAAAGCCGCAGGCACGGCCGCCACGGAGATCATGGGCCGCCATCCCCACGCATCACGCATGGTAAAGCCCACAAGGTTGGCCATAAAAATACCAACCCCGATGGCAACGTTAAATAACGTGACAAGATTGCCGCGCTTGCTGGCTGGCGCCAGCTCGGAAATATAGGTTGGCACCACCTGCGTTGCACCACCAACCGCCAGCCCCAGAAAAACGCGGGCAATGACAAGTGCTGTCATGTCTGGCGCGTAGGAACACGCAACCGCGCCCACAACAAAAATAGCGGTCACCACCATAACAGTGGCGCGGCGGCCAAAACGCTCGGACAGGTAGGAAATGCTCAGCGCCCCCAGCACCGCCCCCACAAGGATGGCCGAGGTCACCATTTCTTCCTGGCTGGAAGTCAAATGAAAGTCTTTGGTGATAAGAAGAAGAGCACCGGAAATAATGCCAGTGTCATAACCGTATAATCCACCGCATATGGCGGCAACTATAGCGGCCATCCACAAGACACGATGGGCGTTTGGCGAAATCTCAACATTCGCAATTGCTTCTTGAGCACGTTTCTTTTCTGCTATCATGGCACCATAATGCCACAATCTCGCAACGGTTGCATAGAAATTACATTTTTTTATTAAATATGTTACAGTGGTGTGTTTGAATCTCTTCCACCCCTTCCACCTCACACGCAGAAGTATGAGGCCGCTTTCGCCTCAGGTCCCGAATTCCCTTGACAGGAAAACGCGAAAAGCTATCTCATTCTTCTGACCAAGGGGGGTTCCGGCAAGGAACTGAGAGGCCACTGTATTCTGGAAACAGAACAACGGCGTGGCGACCCTGCCGCCAGCATGCATGATGCCGCTGGCGGGGAACCTGATCCGGCTAATACCGGCGGAGGGACTGGTGCAAAAGAAGAGCGCGCGAGCTCCCTACATCCGTGGAAGCCTCTTCTGCCCCCGTCCTCCTCTGGCTGAGGAGAGAGTTATGACCCAGGCCACAACTTCAGAGCGTACCCATACCGGCAACCCACGCCCGGCCAACACGACGGCACCCGCACCGGGCCATGTGACCACAGGCCCCATTCGGGGGTCTCGCAAAGTGTATTCCAGCCCGGAAGGCCACGCGGATATTCGCGTGCCATTCCGTGAAATAGCACTTGATCCTTCCGCTAATGAACCGCCACTGCGCGTGTACGATACCTCCGGCCCCTACACAGACCCGGAAGAGCAGATTGACGTGCGGCAGGGCCTGCCCAAAGTGCGCACCCCCTGGCTGGCCCGTCGTGGCTTCAGCCCCATTGCCCCGCGTGAAGTGCGCCCCGAAGACAACGGCAACGCTTCTGGCGATCATCTCGTCGCCCCCTGCCCTGCTCCGCACCGTGTGCTGAAGGGGGCTGATGGCCAGATGGTCACGCAATATGAATTCGCAAAGGCCGGGATCATCACGGAAGAGATGATCTATGTGGCGCACCGTGAAAATCTGGGCCGCCTGAAAGCAGCAGAAGGTGCAACCGAACGCCTTCAGGATGGCAATTCCTTTGGCGCAGCACTGCCCGAATTTGTCACCCCGGAATTTGTGCGGGAAGAAATTGCCCGCGGTCGCGCCATTATTCCCGCCAACATCAACCACCCGGAACTTGAACCCGTTATTATTGGCCGCAACTTTCTGGTGAAAATAAACGCCAATATCGGTAACTCCGCCGTCACGTCCTCTGCAGCGGACGAAGTGGAAAAGCTGGTGTGGTCCATCCGCTGGGGTGCGGATACGGTGATGGATCTTTCAACGGGCCGCAACATCCACAACATCCGTGACTGGATTCTGCGCAACGCCCCCACCCCCATTGGCACCGTGCCGCTGTATCAGGCACTTGAGAAAGTAGGCGGGGATGTTGCGAAACTGAGCTGGGACGTGTTCCGTGACACGCTGATTGAACAGGCGGAACAGGGCGTGGACTACTTTACCATCCATGCCGGTGTACGCCTGCAACACGTGCCGCTTACCGCCAACCGCGTAACGGGCATTGTCTCCCGTGGTGGGTCCATCATGGCAAGCTGGTGCCTGAACGGCCACCGTGAGAGCTTCCTGTATGAGCATTTTGAAGAAATCTGCGATATCATGCGGGCCTATGATGTTTCGTTCTCGCTTGGTGATGGGCTGCGCCCCGGCAGCATTGCCGATGCAAACGACGCCGCACAGTTTGCCGAACTGGAAACACTGGGCGAACTGACACAGATCGCGTGGGCAAAAGGCTGTCAGGTAATGATCGAAGGGCCGGGCCATGTGCCCATGCACAAGATCAAGGAAAACATGGACAAGCAGTTGCGGGAATGTGGAGAAGCCCCGTTCTACACGCTTGGCCCGTTAACCACAGATATCGCACCGGGGTATGACCACATTACCTCCGCCATTGGAGCGGCCATGATCGGCTGGTTTGGCACCGCCATGCTGTGTTACGTCACCCCCAAGGAGCATCTGGGCCTGCCAAACCGGGATGATGTGAAAACTGGTGTCATCACCTACCGTCTTGCAGCCCACGCGGCGGATCTGGCCAAAGGCCACCCGGCCGCCAAACTGCGGGATGACGCCCTGAGCCGCGCACGCTTTACCTTCCGGTGGGAAGACCAGTTCAACCTCTCGCTCGATCCGGATACCGCCTGCGCCTATCACGATGAAACCATGCCGCGTGAAGCGCATAAAACAGCGCATTTCTGCTCCATGTGCGGGCCGAAATTCTGTTCCATGCGGATCAGCCAGGACCTGAAAGAAGATGCAATCAGGCTGGCCGGCATGGAAGAAAAAACCAAGGAATTCCGTGAAGCTGGCGGAAAAGTTTACGTTCCAGCCGAATAACCAGCTCTTTCTCACCCGGTCCGCCGGGTGAGGAATTTTTGCGCTTCAGTGCGATATGATAAAGCTTTCAATGCTCTACCATATCGCCCGAGGCATAGTGGTTAGATCAACGAATATCGCGTAGCCTCTTCATCATCTGTCCACTCTGGAATGATGCACTAATGGGCGCAACCAGTTGCGCGATTTCTTCCGAACTCGGCGGTCGCATATTTGGAAGCAGCAATTCCAGGGCCTGCTCATAAAAACCGTCTGTCTGCTGCAGAAGGGCCTGCACATCGACAGCGGACATCTGGTTCGGCAGAAAAGCACGTAGATCCCTTAGGGTTTCAAATCGCTGCCCTTGTGACGTATTGCCCAATAGCGCCAACAAAGATGCCTGAGATTGTGGCTTCCCCAGATTGGGCCGTATGGTGGAAACTGCATTTTCCCAGAACCCTTCCATACCTTCCAGAACAGGCACCATCTCCGTGCCTTGCAGTCCCTTTTTCATATGGGAAGCAACAGCTTTCAAGGCGTTAATTCTATTTCCCTGCTCCGTGCCGTCAAGCAGACTGGCCATATCCGTGGGGGATACATCACGCTCCAGCCGCCGGGCCATAAACTCGATCGCAGAGCTTCTAAAACCCTCCATGCCATCAAGAAGTTTATTAACATCCGTTACGGTCATTGTTTCAGGCATTGCTACAGACAGAGCCTTCAACCCCTGAAAACGGTTTCCCTGCTGGGTTTCTCCAAGCAGACGCGCAAGATCCGCCGGAGCTACAGGTTTTGCGAGCTTGGACGATATCTTCTCAAGACCCTGGGTCCAGAAGCCTTCAGTACCACGCAGAATCCGTAAAGCCTGTTCTGTAGTCAGCGGTGTCTGGATATGGTCATTCAGCTTGCTGATAGCCTGATAACGGTTTCCCTGTTCCAGCCCTCCCAACAAAGCGATCACCTCATCTCCACCAATGGAATCGGGCAGATACTGATCCAGCACCTCAATGCTGTTTTCGCGGAAATTATCAGTGGATTGCAGAAAAGACAAAGCAACTGGTACCGGTATAGGGGCCTGCACGGACGGCACAAGCATGCGGATAATCTGTGAGCGACTTCCTTCACGCGTGCCATGCAGAAGCTGCGTGACCTGATCATAAGAAAGCTTGCCGTCACTATCCGTCAGCCCCCGTTCAATAGCAGAAACTCGCATATTCGGATCAATACTCGCCAACTGCTTCACCAATGGTGCAAGATCTGCGTTATCCTTCTGGCTCACTGAGGAAGGTGCTTCAACTGGCTGTGCAGGCGCAGGAAATGGCGCAGGTGCCGCAGCCTGAACAGGCGGTGATGCTACCTCTTCTTTCTTCACAGCAGGAAGCTGTGGAGCTGGCGTGGCTTTTTCAGAGCCTGAAGTAGACTTCGTTTCTTCCTGATGCGAGGAGAGAGACGCTATTTTAGGGGCCTCAGACACCACCGGCACAGCTGAAGATGACATTGCAGCAGGTGCGCCGGACGGTTTATGCAAAAAGACCGAGGCGCCAATCCCTGCGGCAATAACAACAGCGGCCCCGCCTCCCAGAAGGAGAGTCCGCGTATTCCGTTTAGAAGGAGAACCTTCTGCCTCTACTACCGGCAGGCCTGCCTGTCGGCGTAACGCATCACACAGCCGATCCAGGGCATCCCCATAATTACGGAACAGATCAATAAACTGGGCATTGGTCATCTGATACTCAAATGCCCCAGTCGGTAAAATATCTTCAATACGTGCCGGGATAACGGGTTTATTCCGTAAACTGGCAAGAGCCAGCTCCTTGGCTATTTCCTTTGAACGATTGGCGTTTCCACTAAACAGAAGCAGCATTGCCACAGAACGCTCCATCGCATTGACAATGGCACTTTGGTAATCTTCTCCCGGCAAAATATCCCGGCAGCTCATCCAACATTTCAAACCACGTTTTTCAATGTCATTTACAAGCTTTTTTGCAAAATCTTCATCTTTTGAAGAATAGCTGAGAAAAACAAGACCATTCATAATCTTCTGCCTATCTGTCATCTGTAATGATACGTTCAAAAGGGAGTTCAGCCCATCTTGGCCGTGATGGGACGGCTGCGATGCGCCTGAACCCACGTTGCATTCTCTGCCAGAGATTCTTTTCCCAGTGTGATCATGAGTGCATTCCACTCATCATCCAAAACCTTTCGGTCCTCTTCATGCGCCTGCGCCAGCGCGTGCCTGATTCCACGCGCCTGATGCTCCGCGTGCTCAAACACGCCTGCCGCCTGATCATAAGCGTGAATATGTTCCTCCAGCAGACGCATTTCCTGAAAGGTCAGAAAAAAAACGAGGATAGCAGGCAGAACACCAATCAATACGGAAGGAAGTTCACGCAGGGATTCCGGCACGCTTTCCGGCAATGCCCCACCACATAAAAGCTGAGCAAGCGCCAGCGCAGCGATACAGATACACAGTACCCCTATGGTCGTGTGAATCATCATCTTCAGACGACTGGCCATTTTCTCATACGATTTGAGACGATTCTGGAAATAGTTCCTCTGGCCATCCATCCATATGTGCGTAATGGCCTTGCGTGGTGTTTGTTTGTGCATCAATGCAGCAGCCATCGCCCATAGGGACGGTCCTCGCAAGGCCAGACGAATCCAACCCAGTTCGCCTTCATGCTGCCGCAGATAATTATCTGATACAGATAGAGGAAGCTGTGAAGCAGACCAGTAAAACTGCACACGCAAGGCTTCGGCAAGAGCACGATGATCCTGATAAAGCTCCTGCCATTTTCCAGGTTTTACGCGAATATTGTAATACAGAAACGCCAAGCCAAGCACAGCAGCATAAGCAAGCAGCAGGCCTACGGGTTTTCCGTATTCACAATAGGTTTCAAAAAGTGAAACACCTGTCGGAATAGCAAGTGCAAACCAGAACAATGCGCCCAATTGCCTCCTGCCTTCCGTACGGGCGCGCGGCCGCATGCCTGGCACCCAGTCCCCCAACAGCTTTTGCTGTGAAATAAAAGACAGCGTATCTGCTTGACCAAAGAGTGTCCTTACTCGCTCAAGGTCAGGTTGGGTTTCCTCTTCAAGCCCAAGATAAACCCCACTGGTCATGCATAATCTGGCGTGCGTCTGGCCAGTGTGCTGCAAGGCATTGCTGGCCAGCACAACCGCATCAAAATCCTTGGGGGCCAGAAGCTTTAAAGTCTTTTCCCACTCGGCGGGTGTTAGTCCGGACGGAAGGGATTGCCAGCAATACCTCACATCATGTTTTTTGTATTTACGGGTCAGATCGTCCGCGGGCATATCACTCCACCACCGCGCCATTCCCGCTGTTTCGGGCTCCGGGTTGGAATCTGTCGCCCGGGGCGTATGCAGGTGGAGAACCGGACCGCAGCGCGCCAGTTCCAGACGTGGAAGACGCTCCGCGAACAGACGGCTACCTGTTACACTGGCAGCAGCAACTTCAACATATTCACCATGCGTCCGGATAGCTACGGTATGAGCGGTTCCACCACGTCCTGCCCGCCGAGGGCGGCCGGGTCGTTGCTCAGCAGAATCATTATCCTCTCCATTCCATAGCGCCAGCAGGATATGGCTTTGCCGACTCAGGAGAATGGCAAGTTGCTCATATTGCAGAACATCTTCTGCCGCCGGATCACCATTAGCGGCCTGAACGGGCGGCAGAGTAAACCGCAAACTCACGTTATCACCGGCATATAAACGGTCAAAACACTCACGAGCCTCAGGTGCCATGGTACAACGGTAAGCCTCTATGGGCATGGGCAGAATACAAACCACCGGAATACCAAGCTGGGCAGCAATATCTGCCACTTCCTGATCCGCACCTTCAGCGAGTGCAGTCATCACTTGTAAATGAGTAGGATAAAGTGCCTGCAAGGCTCTCAGCACGCAAGAAATATGCTCCCGCAACGGTACAAGCGCCTGAGGATGAATGTTCCGATGGCCTGAAACACCAACAAGAATAGGGAGAGCAGGCATGTGTTCTATTCTTTCCTTAAATATATCCGAACATGCAAATGACACGCGCCGTAATAGAGAATAATGCGCTTTGCATCCTTATCAAAACACAGCATCGGATGTTAGTGGTTCTCGCGCTTTTTCGAGGAACATCCGGCCTGTACAGACAAAGGCTGCCCCAGAACAGAAACAAAACCTGCACATAAAAGCTAAGAAAAATGAAATTTTGTCTGAAAATAACAGAATGAATAACGCAAACTATTCTGATTACTGTTGCCCCGCCCCCACAGGTGACTGCAGCTGTAACGGAACAAGGTCCAGCGAGACATCCGTATAGAAGCTTCGAGCGCATTTGCGCTTGCTTAAAATAGTTACTTTTTGGGAAATCGTATCGTGGCGGAGAGAGAGGGATTCGAACCCTCGGTACGCTATTAACGTACACACGCTTTCCAAGCGTGCGCCTTAAGCCGCTCGGCCATCTCTCCGGCGCGGGTGTGGTAATAGCAAGATCAGCGAAACTGGCAAGAGGAAATTCTCCCCCTCACACGTTTTAAACGGAAAAATGTGGTTTCCGGGCATTCTGGATGAAGCGTTTTATGGCCTCGGGGCTTTTAACGCCCGGTGCGCTTTCCACACCGGACGAAACATCCACGGCTGGCGCACCCTTGAGAGTCACGGCCTCTTCCACGTTTTCCGGGTTCAGCCCTCCCGCCAGCATCCACGGAAAAGGCGGATGCCAGCCGTGCAGCATGGACCAGTCCAGCTTCTGGGCGTTGCCACCCGGTCGGGTGGCCTGTGCAGGCGGCTTTGGCTCGATCAACAGCCGGTCAACCAGGCAACCTGTCGGGAGTTCCCCACGGCTGGATACAGGCTGGGAAAGCCAGACCGGCACGCCCAACCGTTGGCTGAGTGCCAACGCCCGCTCCGGTGAGGCATAAAGTTGCAGGATATCCAGCTTCACACCATCCAGCACACGGGCCAGCGTGTCATCGTCTGGATGCACAAACAACCCCACCCTTTTTGGGCCACCTGCATGCCGACGGGAAAGGCGGTCCGCCTGCTGGGGCGTGATATTGCGGGGGGAGCGCTCAAAGAAGACAAAGCCGATCCAGTCGGCTCCGTGCTCCACGCAGGCATCAAAACCCGCTTCCTCTGTCAGACCACAGATTTTCACGCCCCGATGCGGCATCGTGTCTCCCGGCGGTTGCGCCATTACCCAGCCAGTTCTGCCGCGATTGCCGCCGCCGCTGCGGCCGGGTCCGCCGCCTGCGTGATGGGACGCCCGACCACAATCCAGTCGGCCCCGGCCTGACGCGCTTCACCGGGCGTCATGACGCGTTTCTGGTCCCCTGCCTGACTCCCCGCTGGGCGGATACCCGGCGTTACCAGCAAGGGAGCATCTCCCAACGCATCGCGGAGGGGTGCAATCTCATGGGCTGAGCAGACAAGCCCGTCTATACCGGCCTGCAGGGCCAGTTTACCAAGGCGCAGAACCTGCGCCCGCGCGCCATCCGTCACACCCGTTTCTGCCAGAGCGTGGTCATCAAGGCTGGTCAGCACTGTTACGGCCAGAAGAACTGGCCGGGCATCAGCCGGGAATGCTTCATCACACGCCTGACGCGCCGCTTCCATCATGGCCCTGCCGCCTGACGCATGCAGGGTCAGCATTCTGGGTCGCAGGTAAGACAGTGCCCGAACAGCAGCACCCACCGTATTGGGGATGTCATGCAGTTTCAGGTCCAGGAACAAAGGCGTGCTGCCTGCAACATCCGCGACAGCCTGAAAGCCCGCCGCATAGGCAAACTCCAGCCCCAGTTTGACAGCCCCGGCAGAAGGACCCACCGCCTGCGCCCATGCTTTAGCTGTGACGGGGTCCTGTGTGTCCAATGCGGCAATAAGCCCGGTTTGACGTGCCATTAAATGGAATCTTCAGAAGGAGGAGGAATAACGGCAGCAGTCGGAGCGCCCTGCGGATGCTCCACCACGTGGGTTGCGGCAGAGGCCGCCTGCACCTGGGCAAGCTGGGCTTCAAGCTCACGCACCCGTTGTTCAGCCTTGCGCGCCCGGCGGCGCTGCACAAGTTCAGCCGCCCAGAGGCAGAAAGCCCCCATGATAAAGGCGACGGCAGCGACAATCAGCGCCAGAACACCTGCAGAACATTTCCAGCTATATGTGAGCAACCACATATCCAGCGGGTCCTGATTACTGGCGCTGAAGACAACAAGCGCCAGCAAAAACGGGATAACAACAGTCAGTCTGATCATGGTTTTGTGGTACCCTCACGTTGCTGGAAGAGCAAGGACTATCAAGGCTCCGCCATGACCCGCCCGCCTGCGCACAGGACAAAACACCAAGGTGGGGTCTCGCACATCCAGAGCTAATCTGTTACTGCTGCCAGACATATCAGTCACTGAAATTTTCTTTCGCATTCAGCTTTAAGCCAAACAATCATAAGGAGTTCCTGCCCCACATGTCCGATCATAACGAACACACGATAGACTCCGTTGATGGCGGCATGAATACGGGCCGGGGCAATCCCACCATTCTGATGGGCATACAATACAGCAAGACCGTCACCTTCCAGACGGTCAACGCGCCGGCTGTTTACATGCGCGCGCAGGAACGCCCGCACATTGCCATCGCGGTTGATGTCCGCGCCCACCAGTTGGGGGAAAACCAGCCGAACTTTGAGGTGGAGCTTGTTCTGCAATGCCGTGGCCAGACTGCGGTCGGTAATAACGGTGAACAACCCACACCCTTGTTTGAAGCCAGCCTGACCTACGCTGGTCTCTTTACGCTGCAGAATTCCACCGCAGAAACCTTTGAGCCGCTTCTTCTAATAGAAGCGCCGCGCCTGCTGTTTCCGGGTGCGCGCCATGTGCTGGCGACCCTCAGCCGTGAAGCTGGCTTCCTGCCCGTTGTGATTCAGCAGATTGATTTTGCGCAACTGTGGCGTAATCGCCGCGCAGAAGTCTGAGCCTTTTCCTTCCTTAATGCCCCGGCGGTTTTTGTTCAGTATCCGGAAAGCAGTGTGATGACAGTAGCCCAGTTCCCCCCTCTGTGGCAGGCGTTTGACCCTGTCTGGTATCGGCAGGAATACAAGGATGTGCTGGGCGATGCCGCCACACTCCCGGATGAGGATCTGGCCATATGGTATCAAAGCCAGGGCGCGTTTTCCGGCCATTCCCCCAACCGCTATTTTGATGAGGAATGGTACCGGCGGAACTGCCGGGAAGCACAGGAAGCCCTTGCCTCTGGCCAGTATCGCTCCGGTTTTGAACATTACTGTCAGATCGGGTTCAAAACACAGTCTCCACACTATCTGTTCTCTGAACGCTACTATACCACCCGCTTTGCAGACGCGAACGCGCAGGCTCTGGCCAGCCAGGGCTTTGCCAACGGGTATGATCATTATCTGCGCGTAGGGGATCAGGAAAAACGATCAGGTCATTTATTCTTCAACCCTGATGTCTATCTTCAAAACTGCCCTGCGGAGGCTTCAGATGAGCCTCTGCCTCCTTTCCGGCAGTTCCTGCACACAGACAGAACCCTGCCGAACCATGTTGTTCTTTCCGAGCATTTCAACCCCGAATGGTATGCACGGATGAACCCCAACGCGGTGATGATGGTTGAGTATGGCTACATGCCCAACGTGCTTTATCAGTTTCTGGCAGACTTCACGCCAAACGGGTTCTGACCTTTTCTCTCCGCCCTATTCGTGGGATTGCACTCTGTAACAGGATGTAAAGTGGCGGAGATGCTTTTCTCCACGCACCAGGATTGAGAAACAGAGGGTTACGCACATGACCGTACAGGCCGCACTGACGCAGGCAGACACAGGGTTGGACGCCAGCCTGAGCCGTCTTTTTGATCTGCTGCGCATCCCCAGCATCTCCACCCAACCCGAACACGCGCCAGACTGCCGCAAAGCCGCAGAATGGCTGGTGGACACTCTGAAGGAAATCGGGTTTGAGGCCAGCGTGCGTGAAACCCCCGGCCACCCGATGGTTGTGGGCCACGTCAAAGGCCCCGAGGGCGCACCCCATGTTCTGTTTTACGGGCATTATGACGTTCAGCCGGTAGACCCGCTGGATCTGTGGCATTCCGCACCGTTTGAGCCCGTGATGGTCAAAGGCCCCACGGGCGACATGGAAATCACGGCCCGAGGTGCTGCGGATGACAAGGGACAGGTGATGACCTTCCTTGAAGCCTGCCGCGCCCTGAAGGCTGCTGATGGCACGTTGCCACTTTCCGTGACTGTGCTGATTGAGGGCGAGGAAGAATCTGGCGGCGTGAACCTGCTGCCGTTTCTGGAAGCCAACCGTGACGAACTGAAAGCCGATGTCGCGTTGATCTGTGACACCGGGATGCTCGCACGTGGCATGCCCGCCATTACCACCATGCTGCGTGGCATGGTGGGGGAAGAAGTGACCATAACCTGCGCCAACCGGGATCTGCACTCCGGCATGTATGGCAACGCCGCGCGCAACCCGATCCAACTCCTGTGCGATATCCTGTCCGATCTGCGTGACGGCGCCACCGGCCGCGTGACACTGCCGGGCTTTTATGAGGGCGTTCCGGTTATTCCGGAAGAAACCCGCGCCCTGTGGCGCAAGATTGGCCCCACGGATCAGGAAGGTCTGGCCCCGGTTGGCCTGAGCCTGCCTGCTGGCGAAATTGGCTACACCGCACTGGAACAGACATGGTGCCGCCCGAGCTGCGAGATCAACGGGATCAGCGGTGGGTATGAGGAAAAGGGGTTCAAGACCGTTCTCCCCTCCAAGGCCATGGCCAAGGTTTCCTTCCGCCTTGTCGGTGATCAGGACCCTGAGAAAATTCGCGCAGCCTTCCGCGCCCATGTGCAGGCCCGCCTGCCAGCTGACTGCTCAGCCGAGTTTGTGCCGCATGGTGGCTCACGCGCCAGCATTGTTTCCGCCAATATGCCCTTCCTGCCCCCGGCCCTGACCGCACTGGAAGCAGAATGGCAACACCCTGCCGCCGTTATTGGCTGCGGTGGCTCCATTCCCGTGGTGACCGAAGTGCAGCAGGCTCTGGGCATGGACTCTCTGCTGATCGGTTTTGGTCTGGAAGACGATCGGGTCCATTCTCCCAACGAGAAATATGATCTCACCTGTTTTCACAAAGGTATCCGCTCCTGGATCCGCGTTCTTTATGCGCTGACCGGCAACGCCCCACAGTAAGGAAAAAACGCCATGCTGGTTCTGACACAGGGAGACCCGGCAGGCATCGGGCCGGAAATTACCGTCAAAGCCTGGCAGACAGTACGCCACAGTGGGCCTGCGTTTGTGTTTCTGGGCGCACCAGAATTGCTGGAAGGTACCGCCCCCGTGCAGGTGGTCTCCTCCATTGCGGAGGCGGAAGCGGTTTTTCCCTCCGCCATTCCGGTTCTGCCGCTGGGTCTGGCCGCGCCAGCCATACCCGGCACACCGGACAGCCGCAATGCGCCCAGCGTGATAGACAGCATTGCCAAAGCCGTAGCCCTTGTTCTGGATGGTGCGGCAAGTGCGGTCGTCACCAACCCCATCAGCAAGGAAGTGGTGCAGAAAACCGGCTTTGCGCATCCCGGCCATACATCTTATCTGGCGGAACTGTGCGGAGTGCCGGGGCAGGATGTAATGATGCTGGCTGGCCCATCCCTGCGGGTAGTGCCGGTTACGGTGCATGTAGCGCTCCGCAAAGCCATTGATCAGCTCTCGACAAACCTGATCATGCAGACAGCCCGCACGGTGGCAAAAGGGTTGCAACGTGATTTTGCACTTTCGGCCCCACGTCTGGCCATTGCAGGGCTGAACCCCCATGCCGGAGAAAACGGACTGATGGGGTCTGAGGAACAGGACATCATCCTGCCCGCCATCACCGCCCTGCGGGCTGAAGGTATGGACATTACCGGCCCCTACCCGCCGGATACACTTTTCACCCCACGGGCGCGGGCAAAATATGATGTTGCCCTGTGCATGTATCATGATCAGGGGCTGATTCCGTTAAAAACACTGGATATGGCAGAAGGCGTGAATGTAACGCTTGGCCTGCCCATTATCCGCACATCCCCTGACCATGGCACGGCTTTTGATATTGCCGGGCAGGGGCTGGCTGATCCCTCCAGCCTGTTGGCCGCCCTGCGGCTGGCGGCGCAGTTGAGCGAAAACAGAAAGAAGACCGCATGACCACAGCAACCCGCCCCCCTATCCGGCTTGGTGTGAACATTGACCACGTTGCCACTGTGCGCAACGCCCGCGGCGGCACCCACCCTGACCCGGTAGCCGCCGCCCTGCTGGCCGTGCAGGCCGGGGCCGATGGCATTACCGCCCATCTGCGCGAAGACCGCCGCCATATCCGGGATGCGGACCTCAAACGCCTGCGCACGGAGCTTTCTGCCCCGCTGAACATGGAAATGGCCGCAACGGATGAAATGGTTGCACTGGCCTGCGCGCTTGTGCCCCACGCCTGCTGCATTGTGCCTGAACGGCGTGAGGAAGTGACAACCGAAGGCGGGCTGGATGTTGCAGGCCAATTGGAAAGCCTGACACCCCGCGTACGCGCTTTGGCCAGCAAGGGAATTCGGGTTTCCCTGTTCATTGACCCAGACCCAGCGCAGGTAGAAGCCTCCGTCACGGCTGGCGCTCAGGTGGTGGAACTGCACACCGGCGCGTATGCGGAAGGCCGCGTGGGTGAACTGGACCGCCTGCGCGCTGCCGCCACGCAGGCCCATGCCGCCGGACTGGAAGTACATGCCGGGCACGGGCTGACATTTGAAAACGTTGGCCCGGTTGCAGCTCTTCCTGAAATCCGTGAACTGAATATCGGACACTTCCTGATCGGGCAGGCCATTTTTGACGGCCTGCCATCCGTTATCGAGGAAATGAAACGCCGTATCCACCAGGCGTCTCGCGCAGCATCATAGCCGCTCACGCCTGAGGGCAGCAGTTCAACAAAAGTTCAATCTATCTTGATTACAATAAAAATTGGGAGGGCAAAATGAGATTTTTGCCTATAAAAATAGTAACTATTTTTATAATTTCACTATTAAATATTGAAACCGGATACTCACAAGATATAGATCAATCTCTCCTAGATTTTTTTAAGCATGTGCCTGAAAATGCGAAAGAAAATTTTTCTTTCTTACTCCCAGATCACATTATTGAATTTTTACAAAACGGAGATGATCGCTCGCTTGGAAAGGTTGTTGAAAGTTCGAAATTTACATTTAGTCGAAACTTAGCTTACGCAGCTAAAGCTAGAGTTGTTGGTGATATAGATGAATCCAACCGATATCTTCAAAATATAATAAATGATTACGATAAAAATAAAAATTTAACATTATCAGTATTATTATCTCAAGCTATGTTGGCTGGGAATTACATGCAGCAAAATAAAATTAAGATGTGGGTATCGTTGTCACAAGAAATATATGAAGAAACTAACGTCATAAACAAAATTATCGGCGGGAAATCTATTAATTTTGGACAGTTATTGCCAGCGAATTTTTTCGTATCGTATGGAAACGTATACAATACTTACTTAGAAGGCATAAAAGGAACTGTTTTAGATATAAAAAACATTAAAGGTGATGATCATATTTTTTTTGATATATATGTAAATAACGATAAAGAGACATCCATTTTAGATACGGGACTTTATATAAGTTTTTTTCCAGAACGATTTTTGAACAGATCTGATGTTCATATTATAGGAAAATCAAAAATTTCTGATGTATTTGGTAACATAAAAGAATCATATTTAGCGCAGGTGGATAGTATAATAATTGGGAATGTGCGCGTAAAAAATCTTCTCGTACAAATTTCCAAAGGGATTAATAACATAATTGTTGGAGAAAACTTATTGAGATTGTTCAAAACCATCAAAATAGATAGTAAAAACATATATTTAAATAGAAGAAATATTTCATGCCAATATAATTTATTAGAAGGGTCTACATTAAATGGAATATATTCTTCTCCAAGAATATCATCTTATATTGATCACGTTTTTTACAATGATATTATTTTTGATTTAGGAATGGCATTTGATAAACATACATCATTGCTAGATAACAATATAACACCGATCGTCTTTATTTTTGGCAAGAAAGAATTCACAAAACAAGGAAAGAATGTAAAATACGATACATTCCTAGAAAAAAAATATTGATGTGATAGAATATCGTTCTAAAAATGACCTCATATTGCAGAAAAATTTCTTTGGAAAGATCGGATCTATATACGTGAATAAAAATGGCGGAAAAGATTATATTTTTATAAATAGGGATATGTTGAAACTTGCCAACATTAATATTGATTACCGTAATAAAAAAATTTGTTTTATTAACAAGAAATAATTTAGAAAAAACGGATAGGCATTGAATAATAATTTTCGTTTTGAAAAATATGTTATTTATAACGACCAACAATTATACTTTAGATCAATAATTAATACTACACTATCCTATACACCAATTGTAGCACGAGGCACGAGGCACGAGGCACGAGGCACGAGGCACGAGGCACGAGGCACGAGGCACGAGATTGGACGGTAAACGGTGCCATGCAAGCTGAATGTCGCGCATAACGCGTTTCCATGACTGACGTCCCCGCATGGCTGCCTTATGGCCTGCCGGGCAACTGCCTCCTGCTTTTTCCGTTACAAAAGACAAACACGCCACACAGAACGGGAACAACAGAGATGGCCTTCCGCCTTGAACAGACTCTTGCCCTCGCCTTTCTGTCTGGCGTCCTGTTATGGGGTAACTCTCCGGCCACACGGGCAGCAGAACCCGCTGCGGCCACGTCCTACAGCCGAAACACGCCGGAGGCATCCTACTGGCACAATTGGACGGATGCGCGGTAACCGGCCGTTTGAGGCCGCCTTATGATTAAAGATTGTGACTGGTAACTTACCGTCGTTAACGACGTCGTTATTGACGTCATTTGAGAGGTAAGAATGGCCCAGGAAATCCTGATTGGTGTTGAACGCCGTCGCCGCTGGTCGGATGAACGCAAACTGGCGATACTGTCTGAAGTTGGTGTGGATGGAGCGAGTGTATCGGATGTGGCACGTCGGCATGACCTGACCCGCCAACACCTTTACCAATGGCGGAGTTCATTCCGTCAAAGACTATCTTCGCCAGATCAGTCTGTGGCGTTTATTCCTGTTGCTTCAGTGACGACACCTGCTGTGACATCTGGCGGTGGACCTGACGAACTGGCCATAGTGCTGCGCAATGGCCGTAGTATCAGGGTGACGGGACATCCTGCCGAAGATCTTCTGGCCCGGGTCATCCAGATTGCGGAGACGGCATGATTGGCGTGGGCAACGGCGTGCGTGTCTATCTGGCCTGCGGGGTGACCGATATGCGCAAGGGCATATCGGGTCTGGCAGCACTGGCACAGGACGTGCTGCGTCAGAACCCGACATCAGGGGCGCTCTTTGCTTTTCGTGGTCGCCGTGGCGACAGGATCAAGCTTCTGATGTGGGACGGTCAGGGGTTCTGTCTTTATTACAAGGTGCTTGAGAAGGGACGTTTTCCATGGCCGTCTCCGGCAGAGGGCGTTGCACGCCTGACGACAGCACAGATGGCCATGCTGTGGGAAGGCATGGAGTGGAGACGCCCTTCCTGGTCTGCACCACCGTCTCGCGTAGCCTGATTTTTATGGCGTGATCGTGTAGAACCTTTTGAATTTTCTTAGATTTTCTGCTATTTTTTCATAATGACGCCTGCACCCGTGGTCCTGCCTGATGATCCGGATATCCTGAGGGAAATGATTGTTTCCCTGCAGACCGAAGTGGCCCGGCTTTCTGCGTCGGCCCGTGCGTATGAGGCTCTTGTCCAGTCTCTCAAAATCCGGATCGCACGCCTTCAGAAACAGAAATTCGGGGCCAGTTCAGAAAAGATAGACCGTGAGATTGAACAGCTCGAACTGCTCCTTGAAGATGTAAAAATCGCCATCGCGGCAGCCGATCCTTCTCCTGATATCAGGGAGCATGATGTCAGCGATGATGCAGTCTCTCCCCCACGGCAGCGTGGCAAACCACAGGTTTCTGACACGACACCACGGGAGCGTATTGTTCTCGACCCGGGTGAGGCCTGTCCTGCCTGTGGCGGTCCTCTGCGTCTTGTAGGCGAAGATGTCACCGAAATACTGGACTTTATTGCGGCAAAACTGAAAGTTGTCGAAACGGCACGGCTGAAGAAATCCTGCCGCCATTGCGAAACGATGGTGCAGCCTGAAGCACCGTCGCGCCCTGTTCCACGGGGGATGGCTGGCCCCGGGCTTCTGGCCCATATCCTGGTCTCGAAATTCGATGACCATATCCCGCTTTATCGTCAGAACGAGATCTTTGCCCGTCAGGGTGTGGACATTCCCCGTTCAACCCTGATCGACTGGTGTGGTCAGGCCGTTGCCGTTCTGCGTCCTCTCACAGATCTGATCCGTCAGGATGTCGTAAAGGCAGACCTGCTGCATGCCGATGATACACCCATCCAGGTTCTTGATTCCCGTCTGCGCCAGGCTGGGAAACCACGTGGTGTGAAGGAAGGGCGGATCTGGACCTATCTGCGCGATCCCCGCCCCTGGGGCGGGAGTGATCCGCCCGCCGTGGCCTACTGGTTCTCTCCCGATCGCAAGGGGATCAATCCCCAGACCCATCTGGCACAGTTCCGGGGCATTCTGCAGGCTGACGCCTACGCGGGGTTCAGGGATCTGTATAAACCCGATGCAACGGGAACCGTGCATGTGCGCGAAGCGGCCTGCTGGGCTCATCTCCGCAGGGCCTTCCATGATGTCTGGAAGGGCAGTGATTCGACAATCGCAAGGGAAGCACTCGAGCAGATCGGGGAACTCTACGATATCGAGCGGCAGCTCACCGGGTCTCCTGCTCCGTATCGTCTGGCTGTCCGACAGGAAAAAAGCCGCCCTCGTGTCACAGCATTCCACGCATGGTGCGAAACACAGCTCGCCCGTATCCCTGGCAAGGGGGAACTGGCAAAAGCAATCCGTTATGCGCTCAACCGGTGGGCAGCCTTTACCCTCTTCCTCGAAGATGGTCGTGTTGCCATCGACAACAATCCTGCCGAACGGGCCATACGACCGGTATGCGTCGGGCGGAAAAACTATCTGTTTGCCGGTTCAGACGCCGGGGGCGACAACATCGCTGATGCCATGACGCTTATCGAAAGCGCAAAACTTTCAGGCCTCAACCCGCACGATTACCTCGCCGATGTTCTCGCCCGCATCAACGAACACAAGATCAACCGCCTCCACGAATTGTTGCCATGGAACTGGCAACCCGCGAATACGCTTCACAAAAAGGCCGCATAATCAAGGCGGCACAGAACGGCCGGTTACGATGCGCGTGGTGTCAGCCACATGACAAAATGCACCTTCCACACCTATGCACTCAAATCCATGTCTCCTCCGGCCGGGCCGCAATGGCAGGATCTGCTTTCCACCGGCAAGGCCAAAGTGATCTCCACCATTCAGCCGCCCCACTGGAATGGCGTGTGGCATCCAGACCCCAAGGTGCAATGGATCATCCCGCTAAAAGGCACATGGTTTGTAGAAGCCATGGACGGCACACGTGTAGAAATGGGGCCGGGAGACATTTCTCTGGGCGAAGACCAACTCTCCCGCCCGGACGGTGCAGGCCATAAAGGGCATCTGGCCGGAAATGTAGGAGATGGCCCCGTGACGTTGCTGGTCGTGCAGCTTGAAAATGAAGCCCCCACCGCGGGCCAGCCCTGCCGCTTTCAGTAAACACCCGACCCAGACAGTATTTTTCACATACCAAGAGTGGAGGACAGAGGGAATATCCTGTGCAGCCTCCCTCTAGACGTTGAGGAGTGCCGCCTGTTTCTCGCAAACTGGCCGACAGAAACAGGATGCGTGATGATCATTGATCAATCCTGTCGCCTGCGCCCACGCATGCACAATAACCGGCCCCGCAAAACGAAAGCCTCTTTCTTTCAAGGCGGCGGAAAGCGTGTCCCCCAACGTGGACCGTGTGGACGTGCCACTGCCATCCCCCGCTACACTCCGCCCTCCCGCCAGACCCCAGACAAAATCTGAAAACTCTTCCCCTTTATCCTGCATGGCCAGATAGGCGCGGGCATTCCCTATCACGGCTTCAATCTTGGCGCGGGAGCGGATAATCCGCGCATCTGTCACCAGCCGTTCCACATCCTGCTGGGTATAGGCGGCCACACGTTCCGGTACAAAGCCGGAAAAAGCAGCCCGAAATGCATCCCGCCGGGCAAGAATAAGCCGCCATGACAGACCGGCCTGAAACCCGTCCAGCATCAGTTTTTCCCACAAGGCGCGGCTATTGCGTTCGGGCACGCCCCATTCCGTATCATGATACTGTTGCAATAGCGGATCTGAACACGCCCACAGGCACCGGCTATAGCCGTCATCACATCTCATTTTGCCCGCCATCAGATCAGACATTACGCCCCCGCCAAACCATTCTGCCTCCCCCACCATAATCAGCGGCAGGAGCCGCTTCCTGCACGCCTGACATCTGTCGCCAAGCTGGAGGCTGCGGAAAAGCATACAAGTCCCGCCTCCCCCTTGCACCCGGATTACGGAAAAGGCACTCATAATCCCCTGCCACACCCTGATTCTGGCATGACGGGGTGGCAGAAAAGAGAAAAGACAGGAGAGATTGTGGAAGAAACACCGGGCACGCCCAAGGCTCTGCTGGCTGCAGTTATCGGCATGGGTATTCTGATTATTGCTGGTACCATTACCCTTGTATGGGTCATTCTCCACCGTATGAATGCCGGCCCCACGCACCCTTCCCTGCCAGCCAGCGTTCCCTTGCAGGAGGACGCGCAAGGGCCAGTCACGCTGCCGCCCGGCACACGGCTGTTGAGCATGACCCGTGTGCAGGATGATCTTCTGGCCCTGCATGTGTCGGAAAACGGACAGGATAAGGTGTTGCTGTGGCAGGTAAGCACGCACCGCCTGCGGTCCGGCCTGATCCTCCCCACTCCCTCCGTCCCATGACAGACGCCAGCGCTCCGGCCACCCCCACCACGCCAGACGCGTCAGCTCCCCGGCTGATAACTGTGGGGCTGATGAGCGGAACATCCTTGGATGGTGTGGATGCCGCCATACTGACCACAGACGGCACGCAGATTTTCAGCCACGGTCCAGCCCTCACTCTCCCTTATTCGCCTGCCCTCCGCACCCGGTTGCGGGCCCTGCTGGATGAGGCGACGCATTGCAACGCGCAGGATGCGCAGGTGCTGGCTGCCGAACAGGCTTTGACAGACGTGCATGTTCAGGCTGTTCTTACCCTGTGTGACAAGGCTGGCGGCATAACGCCTGACCTGATCGGCTTCCACGGACAGACCATTCTGCATGAGCCGGGCCGCACGTGGCAGATTGGAGATGCCGCCCAGCTTTCAGCTGCCACAAACACGCCTGTCATTCATGATTTCCGCAGCGCGGACGTGCTGGCGGGTGGAGAAGGCGCACCTCTCGCCCCCCTCTATCACGCCGCCCTGCTACACGGGCAGCCCGCGCCCGTAGCTGTGCTGAATATTGGCGGCGTCGCCAACATGACACTCCTGACCCAAAGCGGAGACGTGCTGGCCTGTGATACAGGCCCCGGCAATGCCCTGCTGGATGACTGGACCTTCCAGCACACGGGTCAGCGATACGATCAAGACGGCACCCTCTCGCTGCGTGGTACGGTCAATCCCGCAGTACTGGAACGGTTACTGGACCATCCATTTTTCAGCCGTCCTGCGCCCAAATCTCTGGACAGACTCTCCTTCCATAAAGGGCTGGACTATCTGGCGGGCCTTAGCGCTGAGGATGGTGCCGCAACATTAGTGGCATTCACCGCCGAGACTGTGGCCCGCATGCCGTTACCCGCAGCTCCCCAAGCGTGGTTTGTCTGTGGCGGAGGGCGGCACAACCCGGCACTGATGGCCGCCTTGCGCCAAAGGGTGGCAGGCACCGTACAGCCGGTTGAAGCGTTGGGGTGGGATGGAGATGCGCTGGAAGCCGAATGTTTTGGCTTTCTGGCCGCGCGTAGCCTGTTGGGGCTTCCCCTCTCCCTGCCCACCACTACGGGCGTGCCGCGCCCCCTGACGGGCGGAGGGCTTACCTGTGGCAGCCTTGCCCCATCCCGTTTTGAAGCCTGTGCCAGACTGATGGCACACAGAACCTGAGGGGTGGGTGGTTGATCTCTACCGCCCCAGACCCCACCATACCCCTTACAAGTGAGAAGGACCCCACCATGAAGCACGCTTTACTGCTCTGCCTCAGCCTGCTGGCGCCTGCCGTCCCGGCCTGTGCACAAACGGTCATTGACGGCAGTGACAAAGCGGCAAGCCCGTTTGTCAAAAACACGCTCAAAAGCGTTGCCACCCAGTTTCCGGATGCCCACCCACATTTTCGCAACCTGGCAACCCACAAAACGGGCGAAAAGCAGATTGTCTGCGGGGAAGTCAGCCTTCAGGACACCAAAACCCCTGCTGCAGAGTCCTTCATGCCATTTGGCGCAACAGAGGGAGAAGACCGCGCGGTTGTTTTTGAACCCCACGCCATTCCCGCCGCGCTGGATTTCAGAGAGGTCAATAGCTGGATCAACCATGGGGCGGATCTGGAAGATCTGGAAGAAATGGGGTGCGTGCCCGAAGGCAGTTACCGCAAATACAGCGATCGCCTGAACGCCGTGCTGCAAAACCGCAAGACCTCTTCCTGAGGCTGCACAGGCAGGAAAAGCCCCCTTATCCTGCCAATCGTGTTGTAACGGCTGCGTTCAAAACAACACAACCGGGTCATGCACGGAGCGGTTGGACAAATGGTGATTGACACCATCACACCCGCTCTGCATGACTAAAGTGGTCCAACAAAAAACAATAACATCTGGCCGCCGCTTATCATGAAAAAACTGAATCTGCTGCTCCTACTGCCCTTTCTGGGACTGCTGTGGACACCGCTCTATGACCGGTATGATCCGGTTCTGCTCGGGTTTCCGTTCTTCTACTGGTACCAGTTCGCCTGGGTGCCGGTAACGTCCGTTATCATCTGGATTGTCTGGAAAAAGGGGCATGACGCATGAACGGCGTGAACCCATGGGCGCTGGGCGTCTTTGTTTTCTTTTTTGCCGCCACCATTGTGATCGGCAGCTCCATCCAGTGGATCCGCAAAACGCTTAGCCGCGGCAAAAGCGCGCATTCCAGTGAAGACTGGTCCCTCGGTGGGCGGCAGTTCGGGCCATGGGTTACATGGTTTCTGGTGGGGGGCGATTTCTATACGGCCTATACCGTCATTGCCGTGCCTGCCCTTGTTTACGCGGCCGGGGGCTATGGGTTCTTCGCCCTGCCCTACACCATTATTGTGTATCCGTTCATTTTTCTGGTGATGCCACGGTTGTGGAAAATCGCGCAGGAAGGGGGCTATGCCACGGCAGCCGATATTGTGCGCGCACGCTTCAACAGCCGTGCCCTTGAAATTGTGGTCGCACTCACCGGGCTGGTGGCGGTTATGCCCTACATTGCCCTGCAGTTGATCGGCATCCGCACGGTTGTGCAGGCGCTGGGTCTGCCGGGTGATATTCCCTTGGTGATCGCCTTTCTCTCGCTGGCTGCATACACGTGGCTTGGCGGCCTGCATGCACCTGCGCTGACGGCCTTCATCAAAGACATCATGATCTATATTGCGGTGCTGGTGGCGGTTACGGTCATCCCGCTGCATATGGGTGGCTATGCCGCGCTGTTCACGGCAGCAGATCACAGCCAGCCGATCCTCAAATCCGGCATGGGCATGCCCTATGCCACGCTGGCGCTTTCCTCCGCGTTGGCCGCGTTCCTGTATCCGCATACGCTCACCGGCATTCTGGCCGCACGGTCTGCTGACACCATCCGGCAGAATGCGGTGTTCCTGCCCATCTACACCATTGTCCTCGGGCTTATCGCCATGCTGGGGCTGATGGCGCATGTGGCGGGCGTGACCACCACCAACAACTCGCTGGTGGTGCCCCTTCTGTTCCAGACCATCTTTCCCGCATGGTTCAGCGGTTTCTGTTTTGCCGCCATTGCCGTGGGTGCCCTTGTGCCAGCCGCCGTCATGGCCATTGGGGCCGCCAATCTGGTCACGCACAACCTGCTACCAGCCCGGCATAAAAGTGTGCGCAACAGCCGGCTGACCGCCTTTGCCGTCAAGGTTGGGGCACTGCTGTGCGTCATGTTCCTGAACGCTCAGTTCGCCATTGATTTCCAGCTTCTGGGCGGCGTAATTATTCTACAGACCTTCCCGGCCCTTATTCTGGGGTTGATGCGCATCCGCTTCTCTGCCGCCGCCATGCTGGCAGGCTGGGTTGTGGGCACGGTATTCGGGGTGGGCCTGTGCTTGATGGACAGCCTGAAACCCATCCACTTCCTGTATATGGGCCCGTTCTCCGGCAATGTTTCAACCGGCCTGATGTCTCTGGTGGTCAATATTGTGGTGGTCGGGCTGATCACGTTGGTCAAACCGGCGGCGTCTGCTGATTACGCCAAGCCGGAAGGCAGACCCTACGCACCAAGCAACCCGCCCACATTGCACTGACCGATCCAGACACGGCGGAAAAGTTGATAAAGGCGGCGCAAGCCGCCTTTATTCGTTCCGGTAAACAGGCAGGAACCTACACCGCCCCCTCCGGCAATTCAGCGCAATGCCGAGACCGAGCGCTACAAGATAGAGTTTCAGGTTTCGTCCGACATTTCAGACACAGTTTGATAACATCAACCGCCCACTCCAACCGCTTTTTTCTATGCTGGAGCCTAACGGCGCATTCTTCCCGCACGCGGCCACCTTGCCTCGTCAGGCCTACGCTACAGTAAGTCCGCTTCCGGCTAGAGCATTCTGTGAATAGGCTTTCGGCATGAAGACTGGCCTCCTTGCCAGTCTTCATCTTGAATCACATCAGACGCCCTTTCGGAATCCCACGATTCAAGCTCTTCGCAGCGCGCTCTATAGGCGGCAGGTACGGTTTTCAGCAGAAATACTGGCGATCCATTTCTTCCTGACGCGCCATCAGTTTTTCAAAGTCGGAAGGTTCCCGTTTGGGCACAAACGGCTGGCGCTGCTCCTGCACAAAGCTTTCCAGAGACTGGCCCCGCTGCGTTGCTACGGCTTCAAACTCGGCATAAATATCTTCCAGCACATAGCCGGGGGGCACCCCCTTACGGCGTTGCAACGGATGCCTGTTGTGAGCCTGACAGGCGGCAAGGAAGACCTTAAGAGCCTCCGCCCCTTTCCGTGGCAGTTCCGATGCACGGGTGGCGTAAAAATCCACTTCTCCATCCAGCCCCACAAACACGCCCCGGAAGACAAATGTTGCAGGATCAAGGGTCACAACAGCGGGTAAACCGCCCACGATCAGAATGTCACGCATGGTTTTCCACCCCAATCACATAAGGAAACACGCAGGGATTCTCCCTCTGCCAAAGTCACAATTTCTCTGCCAGACACGCAGGAAGAC
Source organism: Acetobacter senegalensis (assembly GCF_001499615.1). Classification (NCBI taxonomy): domain Bacteria; kingdom Pseudomonadati; phylum Pseudomonadota; class Alphaproteobacteria; order Acetobacterales; family Acetobacteraceae; genus Acetobacter; species Acetobacter senegalensis. Next base: position 1,209,457 of record NZ_LN606600.1, read on the forward strand.
GTAAATATTTTTCGCAGGACCGTTGTGCCTCCTGTCACACAGGCACACCTCTTAACAGAACGATGTGTCAGGAAGGTGCCCATGCCCCATTCACCGTTGCCTCTTGCACAAATGGATCTTGCGCTGGCGGACACACGGCCCAAGCGGGTCACCCTCAGTCCGGGCGCGATGCTCTTGCGCGGCTTTGCCCTGCCTGAGGCTTCAGAACTGATCAGCGCACTTCACGACATCGCCAAAAACGCGCCTTTCCGCACCATGATGACGCCAGGCGGCGGCAAAATGTCTGTTGGCATGACAAATTGCGGCGCACTGGGGTGGGTCACAGACCGTCGCGGTTACCGTTACACCCCCACGGACCCACTGAACAATCAGGCCTGGCCCCCGCTCCCTCCGGCATGGCAGAAACTGGCGACCCGCAGTGCAGAGGCGGCAGGCTTTAAGGGCTTTCACCCCAATGCCTGCCTGATCAACCGCTACGAACCCGGCACCCGCATGGCGCTGCATCAGGACAAGGATGAAGGAGATTTCAGTCAGCCTATTGTCTCTGTCTCGCTTGGTCTGCCCATTTCCTTTCTATGGGGTGGCCTGAAACGGTCCACATCGCCTCATGCCATCCTGCTTGAACATGGTGATGTTCTGGTATGGGGCGGTAAGGCGCGCCTGCATTATCATGGCGTGAAACCACTGGCCGATGGTCTCCACCCCGTAACAGGACAGGTGCGGTTCAACCTGACCTTCCGGTTTGTTGCACCAACGGACTGATACCCTCTCCACGCATGGATAAAAACCGCTTACAGTCCTTTCTTTCGTGCCGCTTGGGCACGCCTGTAGCCGGATATGCGTGTGCCATGCCTTTCTCCTCCGCCTGTTCCCGCCGCAAGGCCCTGAAAACCGCTGCTCTTGCCACAGGCGGCCTAATGTTGCGGCATCTTCCCTCCGCACGGGCAGAGACAACGCCCTCACGCTTCCTGCCGGTGGAAGATCTGTTCCGCACCGCCATTGCCAAAGGCCAGACACCCGGCGCAGTAGCGGCCGTGGGCACCGAAGGGCAAACCGTATGGAAAGGCGTGTTTGGTAACCGGGCCCTGGTCCCCCACCCTGAGCCCATGACATGGCAGACCCTGTTTGACATGGCCTCCCTGACTAAAGTGCTGATTACCGCCCCTGCCATTATGCAGCTTTATGAACAGGGGCAACTGAAACTGGATGACCCGGTCTGCCGCTATCTGCCCGCGTTTGCCGCCAACGGAAAACAGGCTGTTACCATCCGCCAGTTACTGACCCATTATTCCGGCCTGCCGCCAGACGTGGATCTTTCCACCCCCTGGAGCGGAAAAGAAACCGCGGTGTCTCTGGCGCTGAACGCACCCTTGCAGCATCCCCCCGGCGAGCAGTTTGTTTATAGCGATATCAATTTCATCACGCTGGGGCTGATTGTGGAAAAGCTCTCCGGCCTGCCGCTGGATGAGTATGCCACGCGCGCCATCCTCTCTCCCCTGGGGCTGAAACGGACTTTCTTTCGGCCTGATCCCGTTCTGGGCAGCGCCATTGCCCCCACCCAGTTTGATGAAACACACACCATGTTACGCGGCGTAGTGCATGATCCTACCACCCGGCGCATGGGGGGCGTGGCGGGCCATGCCGGGCTGTTCTCCTGTGCGGATGACATGATAACCTACACGCAAGCACTGCTGGCCAAACGGGCAGGAAAGCCCTCTCCCTTTCCGTTGCGGACAGAAACACTGGTTCTGATGTCCACCCCGCAGCAACCCAAGGGCAAGCAGGATCTGCGCGGGCTTGGGTGGGATATCGCCACCCACTATTCCACCCCGCGCGGCACGGTTTTTCCGCCAACCTCCTTTGGTCATACCGGCTTTACCGGTACATCCCTGTGGCTGGTTCCTGAAACGGAAAGCTTTGTCCTGATCCTGACCAATCGGGTTCACCCGGACGGCAAAGGCAATATCATCGCACTCAGGCGGGACGTGGCGACGGCAGCGGCGCTGGCACTGCAACGCACCTGATACAGGCATAAGCTGACAGGGGGGCCACGCCAACGCCTCCCTCAGCGTTCCTTTTCAAACACGCCGCTAACAGTCAGAATAACGTCATCACCCACGGCAGGCAGGGCACTCGTCATGCCAAAAGCGCTCCGCTGTATGGTGCCCTGCGCCTCAAACCCAACATCATACGAATGATCAATCGGGTTTTCTCCGGCCCCCACAAAATGCGCATGCAAGGTAACCGGATGCGTCACGCCATGCATGGTCAGATTGCCGGAAATGGTCGCCAGTGATGGCCCGCTTGATGAAACCTGCGTAGAGACAAATTCGGCTACAGGATAAGTCTCGGCCGCAAACCAGCTTTTCTCCATCAGCATGCTGGAGACCTCGCTTGTGGTCGTCTTGATGGAGGAAACCGGTGCCTTCAGGCTGACGTGAGATTTTTCAGGATGCGCAGGATCAAGCCACAACTCGCCAGAAACCCCGGACAAAAAACCTCGATACCAGCTCATGCCAAGGCAGGACACGGAAAAGACAATCTGGGTCCGCTCTCCATCAACATGGTAAGGCCCTTCCTCCACCTGCTGGGCCCGCGCCACAACCGGCAGAAGGCTCGCCGCCTGGATCGGCCGCTCACCCACAGACACACCCATCATAACCAATAACGCGTAGTGTCCCTTCCACATCGTGACCCCTGCTTGCTCCCAATATGTGCCATCCGTGGAGATATGACAGTTCAGCGATCAGGTGGTTCCATGCACTCGCTTTTTTGAAGACCAAATCGGTCCTGTATTAGCGGGTGCCTGCTGGCTACCTATCAGAAGGCAGTCAGCACGATGATACCCGCCTTATGCGTGAAGGACCCAGCCAGCGGCCTTTATCTACTCCGCACCACCGCCGCTTTTTTGCAGCATCCTCACCTGTCTCTCGATCCACTTCTGGGCAGAGACCTTACGCGAAGGATCAAGCATGCGGTATAATTTAATAATATCATGCTCATCAGGCGAGACTGTAAGGGCAATATCGGCCTGAACATAACCGGTCAGAAAAATCTCGGGGTCCACCCCAAACAGACGCGCCAGATTGGGAATATGCTTGCGCGCACTTCCTTCCCGTCCTGTTTCCCAGAATGCAATGGCAGGACGGGACACACCAAGCGCATCTGCAACCTGTTGCTGGGTCATGCCTGACGCCTTGCGCAGAATTTTCATTCTTTGCCCAAGGTCTGAACCGGGAGAGATCATTTCCTCTTTTTCCGCCTCAACCTCATGCCCTTCTTTTCCGGAAGGAGACGTCACATGGTGAGCGGGCCCCCGCTCATTAATAGTCCGTCTAGATTGCACCATTCCGCTTCTCCAAAAGAAAACATCGGACACAGACCGCACGTCTCAAACCGCGGCTTTTACCGCCATGCGTCCGCTTTCCACAAGAAAGAACAGAACAGAAAACGCAAACACACACCCCATCATACGGTTTTGGAGCGTGAAATCTGCTTCGCAAGGCGTATGTTCCCTTGCCGTTGCACCAAATGCAAACGGCTCCACACATATGATATGTGCGGAGCCAAATGAAAAGAGGTTCGCAACAAATAAAAGCGACCTCGTTCATGCAAAAATCCGTGTAGGCGTATTTCCTATTTGTGAGGTTTTATTTTACATTTTTCTTCAGAAACTCTGTGAAATACCCGTAAGAATTGTTCTGCGCAGCCCATATTGGGGTGCGCCCACACCAATCCCGCTGCCGTCACGCAGCATATAGGTGCGATCAAACAGGTTCATCACGTCCAGCCGGATCTGTGTGTTGCCCAGAAAGGAATGGCCAAACAGGTTTTTGAAGCTCTGAACAGCCGAGAAGTTGAAGGTTGCGTATTGCGGCAAGGAGACCCCATTCGGCACCTCTCCATCCGCCCGCAGACCGCTGCCGTAAACCATGGTGGCGGACACACGCAACGGATGCCATCCTCTGTGGAAGAAGGTGTAAGCCGCACCCGCAGAGGCCGTCCAACGCTGGTCATGATCCAGATGAACCCAGCGATGCTTGATATAAGCCAGATCATCGTCATCAAAATTGAACTGGGCGCTGGTAATATCCTTGCCGATGGCACGGGACCACGAAAAATTCCCATAGAGAGAAAGAGGTCCCTTGTCGTACGAGGTGTTGACCTCATACCCGTTCACCTGCCCCCGGCGGTAGTTAAAGCCACTCAGAATGATCGGGGCGCCAAACTGACCTTCATCAATCAGATTATGTGCCAGCTTGTAATAGGCATCAAAGGAGACACGCCATCCCGGCAGAATCTGCTGCTGGAACCCTGCGTCAAAATAATGATCCCGCTCCGCACGCACAGCACTGTTCTGATAATTTGCCGCCGCTGCACTGGTGTTGGCAAATTTATACAGGGATGAACTGCTGACCACCTCAAACGGCGGCGGCGTAAAGTAACGTGAATATCCGGCGTGAAGCGTGCCTCCGTGCCACGGCGTCCACACAATATTCAAACGGGGGCTGACCTGCTTTTCGCTGGTATATTCACTCACGCCGTCAAACCGCAGCCCGTAATTGATTGTCAGGTTCTTCAGCGGCTTCCATTCATCCTGCGCGTATAGCCCATAAACCGTTCCTGTTTTTCCGCTGCCGTCATACACGGCAATCGGGGTATCACTGAAAACGGCGTCTCCCGCTTCATCCTCACCCGTCTGGGCAAACACGCGGGAATCTGTTTTTGACACAGTGCGTTCAACAAAAACCTGAAAACCAAAGCGCACGGTATGGTCACGCGCTGCGCGCCATGTCACGTCATGCTGTGTTCCCATTGAGAACACCGAACGCGCCGCCCGCTGCGAAATCCCATTATACACCAGATCCCCCAACGGATCAGGCGAATAACGCAGGCTGCTGTAACGTGAGAAAACCGAACTTTGCAGGCTGAATTTACCGATTTCTTTCTGCAACGCCAGAATGGCAAAATCTGTAATCTGCTTCTGGTGTTCATCAAGGCTGCTGCTGTCAACGCTTCCGTTCAGATGATGCGCCAATTCACTGCCAGCATAGGATGGCTCTGAAAACTGTGTTTGCTGACCGGGATTGTTAGGTAACTGATATTCCGCGTTGGAAACCCCGGCAATAAAGCTGATACGCGTATTTTCATCAGCTGTATAACGCAGATGCCCAAGAAAATGGTACTGATTGGTCAGATCATGAAGAGCATTGAACGATCCAGTGGTGTTTTCAATCCCCACACGATCATGCACGAAATCCGCCGTAGCAAAATAGTCCCATTTTCCATGGTGGCCGCCATATTGCAGGGACGGGAAAAAATAATCCCGCGCACCACCGTAAATGGATGCGTTTCCGCCTGCATTGGTGGTGCCATTCTTGGTGGTAATATCAACAACAGCGGCCTGAAGAAAACCAAACTCGCTCGGCAGCGCGCCTGTTGTCAAAGACATGCTATCGGCAAAACGTGTCATGAGCGCCTGACCGAACACGCTTAAGCCTTCAGGCAACTGCACACCATCCAGCCGGAACTGCACCTCGTTATGATCCCCACGAACGTGAATCTGCCCGTAGCTATCCTGTGCAACACCCGGTGCCTGCAACAGCACCTGGTTCAGCGGCGCATTATCCCCACCTGGAATTGTTTCCAGAGTTTTGCGACTGAACTTGTAAACTGTTGCGCCAGTATCAGGCTGCAGATTGGAACGTGCCTGATCCAGATGCGCCGTTACCGTCACCTTTTCCGGATGATTGGCCAGCCCCGGTTCTATCGTCACTGTTTCACGCCCGGCAGGTGAAGCCGTTTTCGATCCGGCTGAAGAAACCTGCGCACCCCCCTTGACCAACGCCTTGCCAGAAGACGCGGTTACCGAAGATTCTGGCCGCTGCTGCGCCTCCGCCTGATCCGTTTTGACCGTCTGAGCGCGAGCGTGTTCAACGGAAGCCAGAAACCCGGTTGTTGCACATAAGGCCGAACTCGCCAGTACAAAAGAAAAACGAGACACCCGCATTCAAGAACACCTTTACCATCAGAATCGAAACTGTTCCCCGCTTCATATTTGTTATGATATAACGTTTCAACATTATTCCGGAAAACGATGCGACTTACCCGATAAGTGTTTCTTTTCTGCCGCACTTTACCGGTTTTGGCCCTTTCTGCTCCAGCCTGAAGATATTCCGTTCAAAACGATTCAAATTCTCTCTTGTGCAAAATCTGAAATTCCCGTAGATCGACCCCACGCCTCCAGTCCCGTTCGTCTAGAGGCCTAGGACACCGCCCTTTCACGGCGGCAACACGGGTTCGAATCCCGTACGGGACGCCAATCTTTCCAATGACTTAGAGTTTTGGTCGCGGAATGATTGACTGCTTTGGTGCCCAAGAGGGGCTCATCCTGAAAGACCAAATCACATCTCGTAAAATCGACCCAGCAACAGGGCGTTCGCTGCCAGCAGATGTCGAGTATCGTGGTAAGGCGCAGTACCCCGCCCGCAAGCGTATCGCTGGCGGCGAACGCATCCATCAGACTTTTGCCTCTGTAAACTGGTCAGATGATGGCTTTATGCAACATCCGCCAAACTTGAACTCGGCCAGTTTCAGGATACCCGCCGGCTTGAACGCCAGACCGTTAGCGAATTAGGGCCAATCGACATTCAAGATTCCCCAATAGGATAATCGCTGCTTCATAGGTCTCCGTGTTTATGGGGGGAGCGAGCGATGGAGATCAAGCGATACGAATTGAGCACAGCGCAGTGGGAGCAGATCAGGGTTCTGTTGCCTGGGAAAGCGAGTGATCCTGGGCGGACTGGATCGGATAACCGTCTGTTCGTAAACGGATGTTTATGGGTATTGCGATCCGGCGCCCACTGGTGCGACCTGCCTGAACGCTATGGAAACTGGAAGACGGTCCACCGGCGCTTCAGTCGTTGGTGCCATGCGGGCGTGTGGGAGCGAGTATTCACCGCGCTGACCGCCGATCGTGACAACGCGTACCTGATGATCGATAGCACCATTGTCCGTGCCCACCAGCACGCGGCGACCGGAAAAGGGGGGCGCAAAATCAGGCGCTGGGGCGTTCCCGAGGTGGATTGACCACCAAGATCCACATGCTGGCCGACGCCCTGGGTCGACCGTTACGGTTCATTATCACCGGCGGTCAGGTTCATGACGCCACCCAGACATCTGCATTGCTCGAAGGCCAGGCTGCGAGCGCGGTCATCGCCGATAAGGCTTATGACAGCAATGGGTTCCGCGAACAGATTGCTGTCATGAACGCAGAGGCTGTCATTCCGTCAAAACGGAACCGCAAGGTGTTCATCCCGCACGACCAGGCTCTTTATAAAGACCGAAACCGTATCGAGCGATGCTTCAATCGCCTCAAACATTTTCGTCGTTTCGCAACGCGCTACGATCGCAGAACCATCCATTTCACCGGCTTCATCTATCTCGCAGCAGTCATGATCTGGAGCGCTTGAATGTCGATTAGCCCTACGGCGTGTCGTCAGTTAAGCCCTGAGAGTGGCACGTGAGGGTTGTACTTTGTGTCTGCGTGTGCTGACTGTTTTCCCGTTTTTTTGGGGAGACAGACAGATGCGGCGCTATAGTTTACGCGATGACCAGTGGGAGCGGATAAAGGATCTTCTTCCTGGTCGAGAAGGCTATGTCGGCGGCACTGCGGTGAACAACCGTCTGTTCGTGGAGGCGGTGCTGTATCGCTATCGCGCGGGTATTCCATGGCGCGACCTTCCTGCCCGTTTCGGTGACTGGAAAAACGTGCACCGGCGTCTGCGCCGCTGGTGTGAAAGCGGCGTCATCGAACGGATATTTCGTTATCTGGCCGCTGATTACGACAACGAATACATGATGATCGACAGCACAATTGTCCGAGCGCATCAGCATAGTGCCGGAGCTCTCAAAAAAGGGGTACGGATCAGGCCATCGGACGATCACGAGGCGGGCTAACTACAAAGATCCATGCCATCTGCGACGCTCTGGGCAATCCAGTGGAACTCGGCATCACACCGGGACAGGATGCCGATATCACCCAGGCAGAACCACTTCTGGAAAACATCGACCCGGATGCTTTCCTTGCTGACAAGGCGTATGACGCGGACAGGTTGATCGATCGGCTGATACAGCGCGGGATTACCCCGGTCATCCCGCCAAAACGCAACAGAACGACACGACGGAAAACCGATTTTTCTCTCTACCGCGAACGGAACCTTGTTGAGAGGTTCTTCAATAAACTCAAGCAGTTTCGCGCTATCGCAACCCGCTACGATAAACTGAAATCGACCTTCCTCGCAGCCGTGCAGTTCGCCTCAATCATCATCCTGCTTAACTGACGACACGCCGTAGAATACACTTCCCCGCGTGCATCACTACCGCAGGACCGTGCTTATGTCATCTCTGCACGGCCTACGCTATTGATACGAATAAACCGCACCGTTTGCAGGCAAGCCGAGCAAAAAACACCAGCACAGATCCCAATCCATACTCCCAAAACGGGTTGCGGTGTCAACTGCGCCAGCACCATGGCGAACAGGAACCCCACGATCCAGTAACTGGTGACGGCCATAAGCATAGGAATTTTCATATCCAGCTTACCCCTCAACGCACCGGATGAGGCAGCCTGAAGCGCATCGAACACTACAACCGCGCACACAACGAGAAACATATCATACAGACCACCACCAAAACGTGCGGATACCACGCCCGTATCGCTTATGCTGGCTCGGTAGATGGGGTTATGAAACAACAAAATCGTGGCGACTTCAGCCAAAGCCACCAGAAAAATGAAAACCATAGCAACATGATGCACGATTCTGCTGCGGTCATGCTCCCCTTTTCCATGAAAATAGGAAACTCTGACTGAAACTGTCTGATTCATAGCCAAAGAAGGCATAAAAGTCAGTAATTCTATGGACTGACAGAGCTGATGCACGCTCATCTGCGCAACGCCCGAAGCCCCGACAAACATGGCCAACAAGGTATTAGCACTCATTTCAGAGGCCACGCCAAGGCCGACAGGCCAGCCAGCATGGAGAATAGTGGCACAACTGTTCTTTATGGCAGGCCACTCATGCTGGACGAAGCTTCTTTTAAGAACAGAAAAAATATCCAGTGTCAGAAACGACATAGTAGCCGCGATAGACCAAGCAATGGAAAACACCACCCCCATCATGACCAGAATACTCTGCCCCATGCCACGGCAGAACAGTAGAACCACGAAAGCTCCGCCCCCATAAGCCAGCGTGCCGCACCCTGCCGCCTTGAGAATGGAAGCCGAACGCCCTGTTGCCGAGCCATAGGAACGCATAACCGAAAAAAAGACCATGCCCGGCGCACCAAAAACGGCACTGCTCATATACAAAAGCGCGTCTTGCCCCATTGAAGTCTCGAAAACAATGGCCTGGCAGACCAGAACGATCAAAACCAGCAAAGCGACAAGAAAACCCGACAGGCCCAGCGCAATAGCACACGCACACGCCACGAAACGCTCCGCAGCTGCCTCGCCCTCCGCTCCCCCCCGGCCACGAGCCTGGCCCAAAAGAGACTGAAATGAGGAAATGGTTGACTGAACAATGACAACACCGGTCTGGATCAGCATATTGCAGATGCCACCAGACGCGAGTGCTTCAACCCCTATGCCACCCAGTGCTAGGTTGGCGCATAGCGTAATACTGACCTGCATGACTTGTGCGAGAGAAAGTGGGAAAAATATTTTTGAAATTTCACGAATTTCTTCAAAAAAAATATTTTTCTTTCCGAATAGACTGACCACAGACACACTCTGGATTCGCGTTTATTTTATGCCTGCTGCCTGATCGCGGCAAAAGCATCCACCATGTCCTGCGCGCTGCGCCGTGCACCGGCCTGCAGATATTCCATAGCCTCAAGAGCTGCATCATGCGCCCGGTAACTAGAGCCGGAAACACAGTCTTCTACCACGCGGCAGTAATAATCCATCTGGTGGCCATCGACAAAACTGTAATGTACGCACACGTCGGTAAAACCGCCGACCATGATAACAGTTTGCACGCCAAGGCCTTTGAGGAGAATTTCCATATCTGTACCGAAAAACACGGAATAGCGCCGCTTGGTGATCCGGTAGTCATCCTCCAGCATACCCAGTTCTTCGACCGCGAAATCCGTGCCAGACTGCCCTTCCAGACAATGCACACTTTCGGAACCATCAAGCTCACGTCCGAAGTCAACCATCGTACGGCGGTGAGCTTCCTGCACAAAAATGATCGGAATACCGGCCTCACGCGCGGCATCGACAACAGTTCTGGCACGGGTGTAGCGCTCAACTGCGTCAGGCATGAATTCAAGGCGGGAGCTGGGTGGACGTGGCGCAAAACTGCCTTTTTGAATATCAACCACAATCAGGGCAGGCTGACCAACAATCATCGGCTTCGCGACAATCTGCTTTGCTCCGCTCATACGCATACTCCTCTATAATGCAGACAAGGATACGCAGCACGCCTTGTGGTTCAATATCAAATTACACAAACAAACTTGCATGACCGAGACATGGATAACACCCTCGCCCCGATCAAACCGGGAGGAGATGCAAGCTCTCCATCTGGCGAGCATCATCAATGTCACTCACGATATACCGGCACGCCAGAAGCAGGCAGACGCCCGCTGGCAGAACCGTGATCAGCATGGACAAAAAGGCCGACTGCAAGGGGTCGGCAGCACCTGCCGCCTTGTAGTTATCGCTCAGGATCCCGACAAGGTAATTGCCCCCTCCTACCCCTATCACGCTCATACTAACCAGCATGACGGTCGCCCCCAGCGCCTTTTGCGCGGGCGGCAGCACTTCCTGCGACAAAGACAGCACCGGCGAGAGATAGGCCCCGATGCCGAAAATGATACACGCATAGAAAAAATAAGAGAGCGATCCCGTGGTTTCAAAAAAAGCTACCATCGACAGATTAACCAGAACGCAGGCCACAAGGGGTATCAACGCATAGGCACGCTTGTTTCTTTTTACGAGGTAATCGCACAGCACGCCGGCGGCAATCGTGCCGGCAATACCGCCAATCCCTTCCACCAGACCACTGATATTGCCTGCCTGCTCTACCGTCAGCCCCCGGCTGCGAATGAGATAGGCCGGGCACCAGCTCTCAAAACCCGCACTAGCCATGACAAGCAGTGTATAGGCCATACAGGTCAGCCAATAACTTTTACGCACAAGCAAAAACCGCAGATCGGAAAAGAAGGACGCGCCCGCTGCATGGCTATCCTGCGCTCCCACGGCACCTTCGCGGACCATGCACCACGCCCCGACAGCCAGCACCACCCCCGGCACACCCAGAGCGAACAGGGTGTAACGCCAGCCAAGCCATGGCACCAACATGCCCCCCACGCTCAGGCCGATCCATATACCCAGAGAAATGCCGCTATTGTACACAGAGATTGCGCGCGCGCGATACTGATCGGGAAAATGACGAGAGATGATATAGTAACAGACAGGGCTGCACCCCCCTTCAAAAAAAGCGACAGCCAGTCTTGTAAAGGCAAAGCTCCAGAGCCCGCAGGCCCAACCGCCCAAAATGGTGAACAGCCCCGACCCCAACGAGGCCACTGCAAGCAGCCGCCCTGATCCCGCCCGGTTGACCAGATAGGAAAACAGGAAACCCGAAAGCGAATACACAAGAGCGAACAACGCGCCATTGATCAGACCAACATGACGATCCGCAATCCCGAGATTTTTTTCTATCGGGTCAATAAGGATTGAAATGCTGAATCTATCGACCCATTCAAAACTGAAAATGCACAGCATGATCGTAAGGTAGATAATAACCCTGCCCTTATCGATTTTTTCCATCTTCAGGTGCCCCGCTCTCTTTTTTGAAATACCCGTATCACTCAGTAATTGAACGGCACATGCTGATCCGGTGCCTGCAAGGGGCCAGGCGCATGAAGCGCCTGGCAGTTCGAAACCGGGCGGCTCCCCGCGCGCAAGGCGGTGATAAAATGTAGTTCATCCGCAAAGGCGACATTCACCGTGCCACTGTGTGTCAGGCCCGGATAGTAGTGCCACTCCACATGATCGTCTGCCGCGCATAATGCAGCAATCGCATTATATTGGGGTATGAGACCCGCCTCTGAATCCGCAAGGCCGGTCGCGGTAAAAACCGGTGCTTTCTGGTAAGCATCGGGCAACATTCTGGCCTGCTGGGCCATCTGCTCATAATGCTCCACACCGGGAGTGTAGATATCATCCGCCTTCATATGCCGGGCCTTGGCGTAATCCATCAGATCATGCAGGCAGGCATGAGATGCCAGATCAATGATTGCCCGCCCCTTATCCCTGATCAGGTCGGAAAGCCCCGGATAGCCCAATGCCTGTAGGCTGCCCAGAAAATACAGGGTCGAATAGGCGGCATCCACATCATCCCCGCCCTGATAGGCGCCTTCGGTAATAAAGGGGGCCTGGTGACGGTCCCGAATATCAAGCACAAGACCACTGGCAATAACCGCCAGAATATGCAGATCTGGTGCCACCTGCGGTGCCAGATAGCCTGCCCCCAGCGCAGCCCCTGACCCCTGAGACTGCCCCGCCACCACAATATCGTTCGCCAGAAGATGCGGATGTGCTTTTAAAACGGCGTGAACGCCATCGAGAATACTGTATCCTTCGGGTTTGAATAGCAGATATGGGTGCACACCTTGCGTACCCAGCCCCTGATAATCCGTGCCGAACACGGCATATCCATGGCTGAGCCATTGTTTGAAATACGCCAGATCCCGCGGCGACGAGCCACGCCATGACGGCGCGCAGACATCCGCCACCCCCGTTGTACCATGAGCCCAAGCCACGATTGGCCACCCACCTGCGGGTGGCTTGCCTTCCGGCAGGTACAACACCCCGGAAACAGGGGCTATCTGGCCCTCTCTTACACCGTCACGCGCCGTGTACAACACACGATAGCCATGATACCCCAGACCGGTTGCCTCATAGGCCTCCTGCCGCAATACGGTGCCGTAAGCTTGCGGCAGAGGGGCAGCCCACTGGTAGAAAGCCGAAACTCCGCCATCGCCGGAAGGCAGCGCATCCGCCGCCATGCCTGACATAGCAGTTCCACATCCCATACAGCAGGCCCCAAGCACGAGTGCTTTCTTGATATATGCGCGCATAGTCGCCATTCCTCACCAAACCGCCAAGCCTGAAAGCTTGCTCGCAATCCAGTCAAGCTGGGCTTCCCGGAAATATGTCATGACCGAAAGATCGTGGGGGCCGAACTCCAGAACTGGCCCGCTAAGCGGCACATAGAGGGGCCAAACCGGGGCAATGCCCGCAGCATCCGGCACGCCTTTTTGCGCGAAACTGACCCAGTACGCCATCATCTGCTCGGAAAGCCTGCGATCCTGCCGCACCGCGGCCGCCACAGGCGTGATACCTTGGCCGCCGTCATCGCTCTGGCTCGTGTAGCGGGTGCGCAAATTGCCAAAGACATAGGGTAACTCGGATGCATGAGCCGCCCCACGGCATCCATCAGACTGCCAGCCCTTTCCCGCCCCGCCATGATCAAAATCATAAACCCAGACAGGCAGACCCGCCGCCGCCCACGCCTGTGCCTGAAAGCGCACTGGTTCAGTTTCGATCCGGTCTGTCTGCGCCGCACGCACAGCCGCCTGCAAAGGCCCCGGATACAACCGCTTGAAGGTCGGGTCCGCCGGAGAGGCAAATGTAAACAAAGCCAGGGCATCAGGCCCATAAACGCTGGCATCACAACTAGTCCCGCCCAGTATCAGCGGCACCGGCAGCATTTTGCCCTGCGCCAATAGCGTCGGCAAAGGGGCCGCAAGCAACTGACCATCGACAATGGGCATGGGAGTGCTACGATCTATGTCCTCCGGCGGGTCATCCTCTGTCAGTGCCGAAACGGGCAAGGCCCGAAGTGCATCGGCTTGCATGGCAGATACGCCATCGATACCATGTCGGTGGGCGTATTCCACCCCAATGGCCTCAGCCGAGGCCGTCCCTTGGGTCAGCTCTCGCCCGGCCCAGCGTGGAAAACCCGACTGGGAAATGGCGCGCGCGAACAAGCCGCGCGCAGACGGCATGATCGTCAGGAAATTGACCGATGCCCCCCCGGCACTCTGCCCGAAAAGCGTGACCTGCGCCGGATCGCCGCCAAACCGCCCGATATTATCCCGCACCCAGCCTAGTGCCGCGATCTGGTCCATAAAGCCGTAATTGGCCTGTGCTTCGCCCTTTGGGCGCACCGCCGCAAGAGCGGGATGGGCAAAAAAACCAAGACGCCCAAGGCGATAATTGAAACTGACGACTATAACACCTTTTTGCGCCAGTCGGGTTCCATCATAAAGCGGTTCCGCCGACGACCCACCAATAAAGGCCCCGCCATGAACCCAGACCATGACAGGCAAAGGTCCGCCCCGCCGCTCTGATGGCCGCCAGATATTGAGCGAGAGGCAGTTCTCGCTTGTGGGGATATTGCGCGCGCCCATACGCGCGATCTGCGGGCAGGCTGGCCCAAAAGCCCCGGCATCAATCCGCGTGGACTCACTTGTTTCTGGCAAAGGCTGGGGCGGACGCCACCGCAGCGCCCCGCTCGGCGGGACGGCGTAGGGTATGCCCTTAAAACTGTCCACGCCCGCGGCACTACGCCCCAACACTAGACCGTAAGGGGTCTGCACCATGGGTGCCTCGGATGCCGCACCGGCCACGCCCCCCGTAACAACAAAGGCCATGAAGGCAACAACACAAAGGTGATGTCTCACGCGCCGCCTTTTTTGCCCGCTCCGGTGCATCATGATCACACTCCCCCTATAGCTTTAGGCGTCCGTCCCCTTGCTCGCGTGTTGGGCAAACGCATCTACTGCATAGGCGCAATCGACATTGGCACCATGCTGGAGATACTCCATGGCTTCAAGCGAAGCCGTATGCGCCTTGATGCTGGAGCCCGCGACACAGTCATGCACAACGCGGCAATGATAGTCATGCTGATGGCCATCGACAAATGTGTAGTGGACACACACATCCGTAAAACCACCGATCAGGATAAGCGTCTTGGCTTTGAGTGCCTTGAGAAGAATTTCAAGCTCCGTGCCGAAAAAGCATGAATACCGACGCTTCTGGATGACATAATCATCCTCTCTCAGCCCCACTACATCGCGGGCGATCGGGGTGCCCGGCCGGCCCTCGACACAATGCAGCCCCTCACTGCCATCCAGTTCCCGACCAAAATCAATCAGCGATGCCCGGTGTATTTCCTGAAAGAAAATAACGGGAATATCCGCCGCACGCGCCGCGTCAATCACGCTACGTGTGCGGCTCATCCGCTCGATGGTGTCGGGCATCAGCGGCAGATGAAAATTCGGAGGCGGCGGTACAAACGACCCTTGTTGAATATCAATGGCCAGCACGACAGGGTTACCGACAATAAAAGGGTTTTTCTTTTTTACGTTTGTCACAAAACTTATCTTCCAAACAAGACCACGCGCATCCATGAACCATGGTGGTCATGAATGTCGGCCTGTTTCCAACACATGAAGGAAACAGGCCACCGTCAGTTACGACGTGTTATGAGCAACTGCTTACATACATCAGAACGAGGCACTGACAGTTCCGAAGAACTCACGCACCGCACCACGCTGGAGCGACTGGTAGTCACCCGATACAGGGAAGCCATTCTCGCCCATCATAGAAATATATTTCTGGTTCAGAAGATTATAAACTGTGAAATTCACTTTTACATTCTTAAGAACAGAAATCCTCCCAAAATCATAAGATGCGCCCGCACTGGTAAACCAGTATGGTCTGACCGACGTATCATTCATAAGAGAGTAGTATCTCTTTGAAAAATAGTTGGCATAGAAGTTCGCATTAAACCCGTGATAATGAAAATCGATGCCAGTCTTGTAAATAAAGGAAGGATACGCAACCATTTTCTTGCCATACATGTCACAGTTTCCTGTAAGCGGACACGCATTGACATGCGCGCCATATGTCATGTGGTTGTAGCTGATGGAATTGAAAATTCCCAACCACTTGAAAGGATAGTAGTTAATGGATGCATCCACCCCATACATGGAAGCCTTACGCGTATCTATGACTGTAGAAACAGGGTTGTTGATACTTCCAACAGACGCAGACATAAGACGATGCGAAATATCAGCATGATAACCAGCAATGGATGCCACTATCTTCCTGCTTGTATAACGATACCCTACGACATAAACCCAGTCTTTTTCAGGTTTAAGTTTTGAACGGTTCTCATTGAACAGAGCCTGGGTCGATACACCCCATGGTGATGTATAGCTACCTTTTGCGGCAACACTGTAGGGTCGCATGGTTTCTGCCACATCAAAGTACAGCTCATGATGTGGTAGAAAACGCCAGACAAGATTGACATTGGGCAGGAAAGCAGCTGACGATGTCATGCTGCCATGCGCAAGGTTAGAGAACCCAGCCTGCGCACCACCCGAAGTTGTCTGCAGCATGGACTTGAAACCATATGTCAGACGCAAATTATCAAATGGTGTATACGTATCCATCAGGTGGTACTGGAAGGTATTCGTATTCCATTTGTAATGATAAGCTGAATAGAGCAGACCGTACCTATCATACGGCCCCGTAACAGACACTGGTGTGCCTTGACCAAGAAGTGGTTGATTATAGATATTGAACGACGTTTCCTGTCTGTTGTTTTCGAACCAGGCCCCGGTTTCAAAATGATGCTTTTTGTAGTCATACGTAAAGCTGGTTGTAAAACCGCCACGCTGTTGCTGAAGATGCCAGACATCTTCGGCCAAAGGCGCACCGGTGGTAGAATAATCGTATGGGTCACCTACTACCGTATGTGTATCATCTTTGTGGCCATACAGAAGACCATGCCATTTCAGGCGATCCGTAATATCAGCATCCAGATGCAGACCAGTCAGATAGTCAACCGTTGCCTGGCCTGCATCATAGAATGCCGTACCATAGGTGGTGGAAACATTCTGCCACCCCGCAGGCAGAGAGCCTTGAGCACCGTCAGTCATTCCCCACAGACCAGCCGCATACGCTCCAGCATAGTTCGGATAGAAGTTGGCCGTCCGCCAGCCAAGTTTATCAAGCATTTCCAGAGAGTTATCTGAATAGTTCCAGACTTCAGCATTAGACCAGTTGAAAAACAATGCTGCCCTAACCCGCTCACCCAGAGGTTGCATAATTTTGGCATCAACATTCTGCATGAAATCAGGGCTAGAGCTGTTATACTTTTTCTCATACGCCCGAGCGTAAGAAACAAAAAACTTTGTACCTGAATGATTCAGCTTGCCACTATCTAGGCGAACATAGGTTCGCTTCATACCGTAGCTACCAAAACCTTGAGAAACCTTAGCCCCCATTTTGTCTGACGGGTCTTTTATGCTCATTTCCATGGAGCCGCCAAGGTTACTGTTTGACGGCACGGCAAGTCCGCCAGCGCCTACGGACATAGATGCCCGACCAATATCATCAGAAATCGCAGCGTTATTGATATTCAGACCATTCAGGTTGGCATAAGTTTGGTCATTCAGCGGAATACCATCCAGCGTCACACCCAGCTGATTCTGACTGAAGCCACGAACGTGAATGCTGGATGACCAACCATCAATACCCAACGGATCTGAAGAGCTGTAACTTGTTCCCGGAAGTTGACCAAGGGATTTCAGAATATTCTGCCCTGGCACTTCACTTTGCAGTATCCGGCTGTCAACTTTCATACTGCTGCCAGTCTGCATGTAACGCTGTGAGCCCGCGACCTCGACTTCCTCGCTATGGCGCGACACCGCTGCCTTATTCGATTTTTTGACGTTATGCGCGCCAGACACCGCAACCTTGCCCCGGACCGCCACCTTTCCCACCGGTTTCGCATCTTCCGCTAGGGCCACCCCGGAAACATAGAGCGCGGCTATGGAAGACAGTAGTAAAATTCTCAATTTTACCTGGAGCATAGGATTCTGTTTTTCCGCGAATACACCCCTCACCATCGTCCTCCCTCACTATCTGCTTACAGCATGAGGGATTTGTTCCGGGTTAAAAATAACCTCTGAGGAAAATTTGGTTTTGCATTTGGTAAAGTGGCGTGCCTCAGACACTCTCGGAACAGACCGCGTCTACTCCTGCATACACAGCAGGAATCTTTGTACAAGCTGCGAAGTCTGACCTCTGAGGGTAATCATTTCTATGGAATTAACGAACTGAATTTCAGAAGGAAGAATTTTTTTATAATCATTCTTTCTCCATAAAGATTCAACATAGTGGGTTGGCAGAAAACCTAAATAACAACCGCTCCCTATAAGGGTTGCCGCCAGCTCCATATTCTCAACGATTGCCTTTTGCTTGAAAGACTTTACGATTTCGGGCAGGCGCGTGGCTCTTTTTAGATCATATCCACAAAAATTATACTTTTGCGGCTGTAAATCACCAGTACTGGCCGGGGGCTTGTCAAAAAGCTCATGCCCAAGCGCACAATATAAATGATTTACCTCACCATGGAGAAATTTATATTCGATTTTATCAATGGTTCTTCGTTTGAAGATAATGCCAACGTCAAATTCGTCGTTAATAATACCGGCCTCCACCTCCTCTGTCGTTTTTGAACTAAGGTTAAGAATCACATCGGGATAAAGTGTACAGAAGTTATTGATCACCTCTGTCAGCCGGAAACTCTTGTCCGTTATCAGCGCATCCACAACCGCCAGACGCAGGGTTCCACTGACCTCGGCGTTCAGGCTGGAAATCTCCTGTTCGAATCGTTCTATATCGAGCAAAAGCTTTTTGCCGTAGTCATACAGCCGCAGCCCCTGCTCCGTCAGGGCAAAGCCCGCTTTGCCACGCCTACAGACCGTAACCCCGGTTCTGACTTCCAGATCGGAAACGCAGCGGCTAATCGCGGGAAGACCGATTTGCAGCACAGGCTCGGCGGCTGCAAAGCCCCCGCATTCCACGATAGTACAGAAAACTTTTACCAAACGCACATCACTGCCGGTAATTTTTCCGCGGAATTTTTTCGGTACACTCATATCAATTTACCTTTTCTCGCAGCAACAGACGCATAAAGCCTCCATTCCACACAAACAAACTCCACGGATATTCCCATGAAACCATAACTGCGTGTAGAATACGCCGATATGCAAGCGCAAAAAAACAAACCCAAACTGTAACGAAAAAGGTCAATGACAAAATTACGTTCAAAGGATGTCGCCCGACGGGAAGAAAAAGGCGTAGGGCGGGATTACTCGGAAGCCCTTGCTCGAGGACTGGCGATTATCTGCATTTTTTCGGCGGAAAAGCGCCGCATGACCCTCAGTGAAATCGCCCGCGAGGTTGACCTGCCCACAGCAACGGTGCGGCGCACGCAGATCACTTTGGAACAACTCAGTTACATGCGTAGCGAAGGACGCCTGTTCACCCTCACGCCCGATATCCTCAGAATTGCCCGTGCCTACCTGACCTGTAACGCCATTTCGGATATCATC
Source organism: Acetobacter senegalensis (assembly GCF_001499615.1). Taxonomy (NCBI): domain Bacteria; kingdom Pseudomonadati; phylum Pseudomonadota; class Alphaproteobacteria; order Acetobacterales; family Acetobacteraceae; genus Acetobacter; species Acetobacter senegalensis. Next base: position 1,228,942 of record NZ_LN606600.1, read on the forward strand.
CAGCCCGCCTGCGAACGCCTGACCAAAACCACGGATGAAGGCACAGCCGCCGCTGTCATACATAACGATGAGGTAGTCATGATCGCCCGTTCGGTTCCTGCTCAGGCGGCGCTGCTCGATGTGGGTATCGGCTTTCGTATCTCCGCCTATAACAGTGCTCTGGGACGTATTCTGTTATCCGACAAAACCGATGACAAACTTGCCGCCTATTTTGCGGCTACCCCACTGAAGAAATCGACGCCGTTTACCATAACGGATCCAGAAGTCATTAAAGACGAAGTGCTGGCAGCACGCAAAAACGGGTTTGCCTATGCCTGTCAGGAAGCCGAATACGGTTATCATTCCGTCGCCGTCCCGCTTCGCAAATTCAATGGATCCATGGTGGCCGCCCTACATATCGGCACACGCATCGAAAAGGTGACACGCGAAGAAATGCTCTCGCATTTCATGCCGATGCTGATGGAAGAAGCAGAAAGGCTGAACCGCCAGCTTATCTGATCCAGCCTGCCGAGCTGGAGACCCGCAAAAACCGGTAGCGTTTGGACGGCTATAGTGATTCATTGAAGTTACGCGATCACGGAGGCCTGCTATGGATCCCAAGTCCCTGTTCAGTTTGAGGGATCACCTTGATGCATTGAGCAAAGAGGGCGATCCGCTCGAGGTTTTGCAGGAGACGGTGGATTTCGAGTATTTCCGGGCGTGGCTGGTCGAAGGGCTTGGCTATGGCGACGGTAGTAAAGGCGGCCGGCCACCATTCGATCCTGTGATGATGTTCAAGGCCCTGATCCTGCAGACGCAGCATAATCTGTCAGACGCCCGGATGGAGTTCATGATCCGCGATCGTCTGAGTTGGCTGCGATTTCTGGGGCTGTCGCTCGGGGATCGAACGCCGGACGAGAACACGATCCGGCATTTTCGCAATCGCCTGACCGAGACGGGAACGCTCAGGCGGGTGATGAAGGCTTTTGACTGGCAACTCCAGAAGAAGGGCTACATTCCAATGTCCGGGCAGATGGAGGGTTCGAAAAACCCCTGGTTCTGGTCCTCTGTGTGTGATTCCATCTCTTCTGTGATGATTGAGGGAATGGCTCATGAAGCAGCCGGGCTTCTTTGATGTGGACGAGCGACTAGCCCGTTTGAGTGGCCTTGGCGATCAGCTCGAAGCGTTTTCTCGGACTGTGGATTTTGAGGCGTTCCGTCCTGATCTGGACAGGGCTCTGGCCTATGCGGACGGGAGCAAAGGTGGCCGTCCCCCGTTTGATCCGGTGCTGATGTTCAAGATCCTGGTGATCCAGACGCTGAACAATCTCTCCGACGAGCGAACGGAGTATCTGATCAACGACCGGCTGTCCTTCATGCGCTTCCTCGGCCTGGCGTTATCGGACCGGGTGCCCGATGCCAAAACGGTCTGGCTGTTTCGTGAGCGTCTGACCCAGGCTGGCGCCATCCAGAAGCTGTTCGAGCGCTTTGACGCCATCCTGCGAAACGCCGGGTATCTGCCGATGTCAGGCCAGATCCTGGATGCCACGCTGGTGGCGGCGCCAAAGCAGCGCAATACCAACGGGGAGAAAGCCGATCTTCGGGAAGGCCGGATCCCCGAAGGCTGGGAAGACAAGTCGGCAAAGCTGTTCCACAAGGACAGGCACGCCCGCTGGACGCTGAAGTTCACGAAGGCAAAGCGGCAGGAGGACGGGACGCTCCCGTCCACGGACCTCGCCATCCCGTTCTTTGGCTACAAATCGCATGTTTCCATCGATCGAAAGTTTCGACTGATCCGGAAATGGAAAGCGACGGATGCCGCCGCCAGTGATGGTGCCAGACTGCGCGAGGGCTTGCTCGATAAAACCAATACGGCCTCAAGCGTCTGGGCCGACACCGCCTACCGCTCGCAAGCCAATGAGGACTTCATGGACAAAGAGGGTTTCGTCTCGAAGGTTCACAGGAAAAAGCCGCATCTCAAGCCCATGCCCCGCCATATCCAGCGCTCCAACGCAGGGAAGTCCGTCATCCGATCCCGCGTCGAGCATGTCTTTGCCGATCAGAAATCGCAGACGGGACTGTTCGTCCGGACCGTGGGCATTACCCGGGCGACCATGAGGATTGGCTTGGCCAATATCGTCTACAACATGCGCCGCTTCCTCTTCCTCGAGAGGTTGAACGCGGCCGCGTAGCTATCCCATTGGCGACAGCGTCCGATCTGCTCAAGACGCAGATCAAAAGTCACCCCAGGAACCGTCAATCAGCACGACAAAAGCCTGAAATCAGGAACCACGCGCGCCAATCAACGGTTCTTCAATCCCTCCATCTACTCTGTCAGGGTATTTCGTCATTTGGCGCATGAATCTTATACTTGTATCTAGCCTGTGATGTTTCTCTCTATGTTCGGGAAGAGTGCGAATACAGCGGTATCCACGCTGATGTGAACACGTGTTTTCGGCTAGGAAACGCGGGCCATCCCGAATGCATCCGGTACCGGATCAGCCATCTATCCCTCCCCATAAAATACTGGAAACTGCTGCCTGCCGACACAGCCCTCAGGCTACTGGCAACTGCAATCAAGGCCCGATGGGTCTGCAAACAGGCGCATCAGCAACTCAAGGAGAGCTGAGCTTCTATCACTTTAAAGGGCGATCATCGACAGGCCTACGCCTTTCTCCAGCCCAAGCGCCTCACGACGGTCGGGCGGAAAAAGCTACCGACCACCTACCGGGCAATGCTCGCACTGTGGAAACCTTCCACAGCAACCCTCGCAGCAATCAGCCAAAGTAGTGCTAGTCTCTGTGCTGAACTTGCTGTGTAAAAAACGAAGCACCTTTAGGTTTTTCGGGAAGTTCAATCTCAAAGGGAATACAACGCACTTTGCCTGTTTCTACACCGTAAACAAGCTGACCATCAAATATGCTTGGTAAAGGATTCTCCGCGAGGGGAATTGCGTCTTCAGCCGCATAGACAACAATAAACAAAGTACGAGGATCGTTGCTTAAATTGGGAGCTGAACCATGTAAAAGCCTAGTATGCATGAAACAAACGCTCCCAGCAGTGCCGTGGCAACGCACGGCTGTGCGATGACACTCTTCTTCTACTACACCCGTTACTGAGCCAGTAAAAATTCCATTATGCCAAAGAGAGCAAATTGGATCTTTATGTGTCCCGGGAACAACTTCAAGCGGACCATTTTGTTCTGTGAGATCATCTAACATAACAAGAGCCGTAATGAGGTCATCATTAGTGTGAGGTGTAAAAGGAAAGTCCTGATGCCATTTCACTTTTGTAGGCGTACCAGGAAGCTTCGAATTGATTTTTGCATGATGTAACTTAACATTGGGACCGATTAGTTGGGCAACTGCTGTAGGCACAGCCCCATTTAGCATAACATGTTTATATACTTCAGATATTTCACCAGGTGATGCCACGCGCCGTAAAGCTGGTGTTGCAGCTGAATGCCCAGGCTCAAGGTCAAAACGGGGACGTCCGTCCAATGTTGTGCCGTAAGACTGCTCGTGTAATTTGCTCTCATTAACCCACGTTGCAAAGTCAGCCCTTAGCTCAGATACCAACTCACGAGAAATTAAATTTTCAGCAACCAAAAAACCATTCTCATTGAAGAACGATACCTGCTCCGCTTTAAGCATTACTTTATCTCCACTATGACAGTCCTTACAATTTGACGAATTCAACCAAAAAGAGAAAACTGTTTTTTTCGTGGAAAAGGAAAGATTTTTTCATGGTTCGAATTACACTCCGACAGGCAATGTATTTTGTTGCCGTAGCTGACCATGGAACAATGTCCGGCGCGGCTTTAAAACTGAATATTTCGGAACCTGCGCTAGCTGACGGACTACGAAAACTTGAACAAATTACAAACCTTGTTCTACTTGAAAGACTCCCGGCCCGGGGTGCACGCCTGACCCAAGCAGGACTTGCGCTAGAATCTTCGATAAGACAGTTACTGGTTACCGCACAGAAAACCGAAGAAATAGCCACCAAGATAGCATGCAATACTCAGACAATATTGCGAATAGGCTGTTTTATAAATCTTACGCCTTATATATTATATGACCTTCAAAAATATCTTAGGAACAGATTTCCTGAAATAAAGCTCGATTTTCATGAAAACAATCATAAAAATCTTATGAAATCCCTTGCAAATAACGATCTTGATTTACTGATTGCTTATGACATGGGTCGTATTGGTGAAAAAATACAGACCGAGACCCTGTTCAGTCTACAACCTTATGTTATCATGCGAGAAGATCACCCATTGGCAAAGTGTAAAAACCTTACCCTGGAAGCTATTAGTAAGGAACCACTAGCTCTCTTCAACTTACCTGGATCAGATGAATATTTTGAAAATTTATTTTATAAAATAAAGAAAAATCCATCTATTAATTTTCGAGCACACACCATGGAATCTCTTTATTGCGCAGTCGCTGCTGGCATGGGTATAGCGATTGTGGCATTACGAAGAAAGAATAATGATAGTTTTTGTAATGAAGTAGTTGAAATTCCCATAAGTGAGCCCACAAATCCGCTGAACATTATTATTGCAAGAAAACAAACAAGAGGATCCGTACCGCCTGATTATATTTTTAGAAGTATCTCATCATTTATACGTGAAAAATCTAAGAATTTTGGCTATGTCAAACCTCAATAAAAAATAAATAACAAAAAGATAATACAGCTTTTCTATTTTATTGTGGCGTCGTAATATTTTCAGATATAAACGGAGCTACCTTGATGCCGACACCCCAAGAACCCCCTGCAAAAAATTTCGTGGAAAAAGGCAGCATTTATCCCATTCCAGCAACAGCTCGGTTTGGTACATCGCGAGACTTGTTCACTATCTGGTTTGGTGGGAATTTGATGATCCTTACCATTTCTACAGGCGCACTGACAACAGGTGTCTTTCATTTAAGTCTGCCTGTGGCATTGCTGACACTTGTATTAGGGAACTTGATCGGAGGTCTGTTTATGGCCCTTCATGCAGCACAGGGTCCTATTTTGGGTGTCCCGCAAATGGTACAGGCCCGCGGCCAGTTTGGTACAGTGGGTGCAGCAATTATTACCCTTTTATTGATTTTTATGTATGTTGGCTTTACTGCTTCAAATATTATACTAGGAGGAGAAACTTTCAATTTTATTGTGCCGACTTTAACCCGGTCTACCTCTCTTCTTATCGTAGCCTTTTTTTGTCTTCTCCCGGCTCTGGGAGGTTACTATTGCCTGCATCTAGCAGGAAAACTTAGCACTTTTCTGGGTATTACAGCTCTTACGACCTGTATAATCCTTTTAGTAAAAGACCCAGAGATTTATAAAATAATCGTAAACGGATCGCCTCATTCAACCAACAGCCTGTCAAATGTGGTGGGAGCCTTCTCCATCATTGCACTCTGGCAAATTGCATTTGCTCCCTATGTTTCGGACTACTCACGTTATCTGCCTGCCACAAAACAGGGTGTTAAAAATGCCTTTTGGGCGACTTATGGAGGGTCATGCCTTGGAGCGTTCTTTCCTATGACAATTGGTATGTTATTAGGGTTTGAGGCTAATTCTGCAGGAGCCCTCGTCGGTTCATTATACGCCCATCTTTCCTCTAGCAGTACACTGGCTGCAACTCTTGTACTCTGCTCACTTATTCTAGGGATGGCTGGTCCGACCGCCATGAATATTTATTGTGGAGCGCTCGCAGCACTTTCAATTTTTCAAACCTTCTTTTCATCTTACAACTTTGGTAGACGTTCGCGGCTTTTAACAACACTAGCCTTGTTTATTCTGGCGTGTTGGTGTGTTTTCTTCATGACAAATGACTTTTTACACCGCTACATCGATTTCCTTGATATTCTCATGATGATTATGATCCCTTGGACTGCCATCAATCTGGTGGATTATTATCTGATTCATCATGCAAAGTATGATGTAAATGCATTTTTCAAAAAAGATGGTGGGATTTATGGTCGTATTAATAAAACAGCATTTCTGTGTTTTTTCCTTTCTCTGATATTGCAATTCCCTTTTCTTGTTACACCAGCTTATGTTGGTCCAATAGCCTACCACTTGCATAGTGTTGATATTTCTTGGCTAATTGGCTTAGGAACTACATCCACTCTATACTATATAGTATCAAAAAAAAATTAGATAATATGATATCAGAATATTGGTATACCTAATTTTCAGGTATACCAACCATAAATCACTTTTTTAAAATTGTTTCAAAGAAAAGGTTTTTTAGCTTGGATGAATCGACGTCTATGCAGACAGATTGCGAGGGTCTATTATCCCAGTTGCTGATAAGGTAATGCCTGTCATCAGGCTTCTGGATTGTTTCTCCACGAGCAAACCCTTCGGTAACAACGCGCACAGCTCCTGATCTTCTCGTGAAAAGCGCTGGATTAATGGCTGCCGCAACGGCTGCGGCATCATGAATGTAGATATGATCGAGACCTTCTTGCCGATAATAATTAACGTATTTTCTCGAGATAGCCCATAACAACTGGCACGCTGGGTCGTTACTTTGTTTTAGCTGGTCTATTTCATTGAATTTAACCGGAAGCTTCATTGTTACGTCCAATCCCACAATGGTCACTTTCCATTGAGCCGAAAAAACTTCATCTGCCGCTATTGGATCACCATAAATGTTTGATTCCGCACATGGCGTTCTGTTGCCAAGATAGCCATCAAACCCAAATGCTCCTCCCATAACAACCACATCTTTTACAAACTTTACGACATCGGGATCATACCGTAGAGCTTGGGCCAGGTTTGTAAAATGGCCAACGGCCACCAATGTAACTTCCCCTGGATACTGCCTTACAATATCAGAAATGAATTTCCAGCCGGGGCGGGGATCCAGCGTGTTTTCTGACATAGGGGGAATCAAAATATCTCCTAAGCCGTTCTCGCCGTGTACGCGTGTTGATGCAGGAGAAACAGAGCCGTCTAACGCAGGTCCAGCGCCCTTGGCGATGGGGGCCTTTATGCCGAAACGATCCTTTAAGTAAAGTGTGTTTCTTGTCACTGTATCAATTAACCCATTGCCAGCAACAGTTGTTATACCAACCAGCTCTAGAACAGGGCTTTTTTGTATAAATAAAAGCGCCATCGCATCATCAATGCCGGGATCAGTATCAAAAATAATTTTTTGTTTTGAATTAGATCGCGACATAGCCTTAGCTGGCGACACAAAGCTAGCGGCCCCCACAACGTGCATGAACCCACGGCGGCCAATTCTGGAATATTTCATGAGCTGGTAACTTTCAAAGCTTGGGAGTTTTGCGCCCCTTCGCGGTATACGGAGAAATGTTGCTATCAATGTCCTAAAATGGAAGCCAGCATGCCGGGAATATGAGAGTCGGAAATGGAAGTCTTGCAATGTTGCTCAAAGGCCTGAAGCAGACGTGACTTGTTCAGGTTTGCCAATGTTGCGGTTCCCACAATCATAGGCCTGTGGCTACCGGCGAGGGGAATATGTACCAACTTCCGTCCATCCAGCGCCATGTCCGAGCGCGGGCGTACATTGGCAAGAGTATAACCGTACCCGTTTGCAACCATTGTCCGAACGACTTCTAAATGAGCTGAGCTAGAATAGATCTTGGGTTGCAGGGCTTCTTTAAAGAAGAGCGAAAAAAAATACTCCCGGCTAAAAGGCAGGTCCAGTAGAACCATAGGTTCATCAACAAGGTCCTGCAGACTGACCTCAGTTTCCTGTGCAAATGGATGGTTGGCACTAACAAGAACATAGGGAGGCAAGCTCGCGAGAGGCGAAAACTCGATACCTTCGGGTATTTGAAGATCATAGGCTATGGCAATATCAATCTCGACACGCCGTAGACTATCAAGAAGCCATTCCTGGTTGGCTTCAAACTGCCGTATTTGTACCATCGGATAGATGGACATAAAGTTGTGTGCCAGTTCCGGCATGATCATTGGCGCCAAGGTCACCATGGAGCCTACGCATAGTTGCCCACGCACTTGGTCTGTTGCCTCAGATGCTGCGTCATAAAGATTTTCGGCTTCCTTTATGACCCGCTTTGCGGCCACAACGAGCTTCCGACCGGCAGGAGTCAGCGATAAACCATGGGCATGCTGGCGAACAAAAAGTTGTACACCAAGCTCTTTCTCCAAATGGCTAATAGCCGTGGAGATGGAAGGCTGCGATATAGCAATGCGCTCGGAAGCCACCGTTATGGAACCACATTCGCCTGCCGCAATAAAATATTCTAGCTGTCTTAAAGTGTAGCGCATTTTTCCATGTTACACTATCGAACCATTATTGCTACGGCGTTAATTGCAGTGGGGCTGAGAAAATACGGCTTATTCGTCTCCTGGCACTCCAAATTTAGGGGCCTCTGTGGGGTCCAACGCGCGTTGAATGTATGCGCCCATTTGAGGCTTCCAGACTGTCCAGAGTGTTGCCAAGCGGCTGATTGGCTCGACGTCCCAGTCTATACGAAGATCCGCCATCGGCCAGTTCTGTGCCCCTATAAGAAGCAGGCCGGCAGAAAAGACAGGGCCCGCCTCGCCACCAGCGACCATTCCGCCTTGCATGGCGGCAATAAGCCTGTCACCTAGGGCTCCCTTGGCGGTTTCAAACGCTTCGACCATTCTAGCTGGGACATCGACGCTGGCTAATAGATTGCCCGCCGCAACACAATTGTCAGTTTTAAACCAACTACTGGTACCAAGTGCGTGGATGCCAGAAAAAACAGACGTATTACCCAGCGCATCAACCGCAGTAAGTTGACGGTACTGAATATGCTCAGCAGATGCCGTAATGGCCTCAATCGCTGCCGAAGCAGAAAGCCCTTCTGCCATCAGGCCGAGTACGGCAGGGCCAAGTCGGGGGTCAGTTGAATTTTGCGTGGCTACCGCTCCCACGCCTGAACGAACATACGCGCACCGCGCAGCGACGGCAGGAGAAGAAGAGGAAATAGCAAGGCCAAAACAGCCAGTAGTGGGACAACGGGCGGCGATCGAAAATGTCACAACCAACCTCCATACAACACAAAAACGAACAAACCGAGTGGCTTTGCACCCTGCTACGGAGCAGAGTGCAAGTACTATCAGTCTGGTTGACTTACGCTGGTCCGCTGCGTGGCGATATGCTGGGCCAAGTGCTTTGCGTCGTGCCAGACTCCCCAGATAAACGGAGACGCCCTTCGAGACAGCCAAGCAAGTCCAAGAAAATAGAGGCCCGGCACTTCAGAAACACCGCAGTCATGAACAGGTTCGCCTGCTTCATTAAAGACATCAACCTCAAGCCAATCAAAGTCCAGAGCGTAACCTGTTGCCCATACAATGGATGTTATGCCAACTTCCTTTAGATCGAGTTCTAGGATGGGGTTGGTCACACAATCAGGATCTGGCCCGATGTTACGAGCCTCTGGCTCTTCCGGTAAATCAAGCTTTTCTTGTTCGATATATGCATCAGCAGCATCAAGCATTGCAATATAGTTAGCATCTCCACCCGCAATATTTTTTGCGAGATCTGGAGCAAAACGTATACGGCCGTTTTCCCACCCCTCGGCACGACCAACCAGTGTCATACCTTGACTTGCCAGACGCCTAAAATCGATCGTATGGCCGCCGTTGGCCCCACTGACAGAAATGGTAACATGCTCCATGGATGGACTGCATGTTCGCATATCCCACATACCCAGTGCGCCGAGCCACCACACAAAGTCTCGCCCACGGTATTTTCGTGGCGGACGGTCGTGCGGACCAACGGCAAGATAGACCTTGCGCCCTGCATTCATGAGTTCTTCAGCTATCTGCGCGCCAGAAGAGCCCGCGCCGATAACTAGCACTGCCCCTTGTTTTAGCTGATCCGGGTTACGATAGGCACTGGAATGAATTTGCTCTATTCCGGTTGATGGGGGAACAAGGGAAGGAATAATTGGTTTCTGGAAGGGGCCCGTTGCAACAACGACATTTTTGGCCTCGATAGTGCCAGAGGATGTTTCGGCCAAAAAAGCCGAACCATCTGTATTCTTGGTCAATTTCTCAACGTTAACCCCGCATCGAATGGGCGAGTTGTTTTTTATTGCATAAGCTTCAAAATATTCGACTATTTTTTGTTTAGATGCAAAGCCGTCCGGGTCAACACCCTCGAATGTAAGATTGGGAAATCTATCATGCCATGCCGGTCCGTTAGCCACCAATGAGTCCCATCGTTCAGAACGCCAGCGTTCTGCAATTCTATTACGCTCGACAACTAGGTGCGACAATCCACTCTTGCCTAGATGTTCGCTCATAGCTACGCCAGCTTGGCCTCCACCAATAACGAGCGTTTCAACTTTCTCCACTGACATTACCGCCACCTTTTTATTTTCTGGCTCAATACAGCCAAGATACTTCTGCTATTTTATTACGCAGTGAAACTGGTACATAAATAACTGTTTTTCTTTGATAGTCTTAGGTTTTTCCTAATCCGCTCTCATTTCTCATAGAAAAAATACAGGCGTTTATTACCGGTTAGACTGGCGCATTTACTAACATCTATTGCAAAGATCTTGTATTATTCGAGATAAAAACAAATCTGAATCCTCAAGCTCTTGTCTGGTGATGTACTCATCAGCCTTGTGCGCACGCGCAATGGACCCCGGACCACACACAATGCATGGCAAATTTAGCTCTCGCGCAAAAAGTCCCGCTTCTGTGCCAAAGTCAATTACCGTTGTTGTATTCTGAGAGATACTTCGCAAACCAAGAGATAAAATGCCAGATCCATTTTGATCATAACTGAGACCAGGATAGCTATTGATTACCTCGACCTCAATGACGGCCCCCTGCTCATTCTGTGTCACAACACGTTGTGCGGCGGCCCGCAACCATGCAATATAAACATCTGGCAAAAGGTGGGGCAGAACACGGATTTCAACCATTAGGTTGCAATGTTCCGGAACGATGTTCAAAGCCACCCCTCCTTCGATCAAACCCACCTGAACCGTTGAAAAAGGCACTTCAAAACGCTTGTCATGTTCCTCTGTGTCTTCGATATACTTCTGAAGAGTCTGAAGTTCTGACACCATGCTGGCAGCAAGAGCAATTGCGTTTATTCCTTTGAGCGGATTAGCCGAATGCGCCGACTTACCGCGGCACTTAATACGCAATGCCACTTTCCCTTTATGCGCAACAGCAACCTGCATTTGTGTGGGTTCGCCAATAATACAACCTGACGCTGCAAGCCCGGTCTCCTGCAGCTTTCGCAACAGAAATCGTACACCAAGGCAACCCAGTTCCTCATCGTACGAAATGGCGAGATAAAGAGGTCGTTTCAAAGGAGAGATCGTTGCTTTAGCAGCGGCAGTAACCATGCAGGCCAGAAAACCTTTCATATCACTGCTGCCGCGTCCGTAAAGCCTTCCGTCTCGCTCAGTTAACGTAAATGGATCAGAACTCCAGCTTTGCCCTTCAGTTGGCACAACATCTGCATGCGCAGAAAGAACAATACCACCCGCTACATCTGGCCCAATGCGGGCAAATAGATTGTACCGTTCGAGCTCCTCTCCTGGTACACGCAGTATGTATGCTCCCAAAAGCGAAAGACGAGCTTCAAGCCAATCGATAATTGCACTATTGGGTGTGCCACAAACACTTGGAAACGCAACAAGCTGCGCCAGTGTATCAACCGTATTATTCATTAAAACCGCCACCGGTCGTTAAAAACACTGTTTGGTATCAGTCCAGTTCGGCGATAACATCAACTTCCACGAGCCATTCCGGCCGAGCGAGCGCTACAACCACAAGGCCCGTGAACACCGGAAAAACGCCTTTCAAATATTGCCCAAGCGTTCGGTATACTGACTCCCTATAGCGTATATCCGTTAGATAAACGGTCACTTTGCAAATATGGCGTGCCTCTGCCCCGCATTCCTTAAGGAGCAAGAGAATATTTTCAGCGACCTTCTGAGTCTGCTTCACGGGATCTCCAACGCCGACATTTTCCCGCGTATCCAGATCCTGGGGCACCTGTCCACGCAGATAAATAGTCTTCCCGGCAACCACGGCCTGACATAAATCATTGTCCAAGTTTTGCTCTGGATAAGTAACCTTAGTATTGAAGGGACGAATACGTTTATGCGTAACATCCGAAGAAATTTCTGACATTTTACAGCTCCGAAAAGAGAGTGCCTTGTATTGATATAAAAGAACGGGCTTTCCCGCTGCGCTGCTATCAGAATGACATCCGGATAGAGCCGAAATATTGACGTGGGGCCCCCACAAAGAACGACTGATAGTCACCATACATAGCGTTTCCATTTTCGCCACTGACAGAAATATATTTCTGATTTGCCAGGTTATAGACATTGAAGTCGATCGACAGGTCTTCTGGCAGGCTGCTATGGGTCAGCTTCCTGATGGTTTTACCCATCATCCAGCGCACACCCGCGTTTTCGACCCAATATGAGGGCACTTTAAGGTCACCGGTATAACTGTAGTTCCGCTTTCCCATATAGGTGGCATCAAAATGTGTGGTAAAATCTCCTATCGTATAGACAACATTCGCCTTGTACATAAAACGAGGATAGTTGACGATCTGTTGGCCTTTTATATGGTATGTGACCCCATTTTCAGAAATATTGCTACCATAGGTGGCATGATTGTAGCTGACGTTGCTGCTGATACTCAGTCCTTTGAGGGGGCGCACAACCAATCCGGCGTCAACTCCATTCATTGCGATACTGCCCACGTTTGCAACACTGCTAACCGGATTGACGATGGTGCCCGCCGTAATCTGCTGCAACCGATTCGAGAAGTCTGAACGATAAGCAAATACCGTACCGCTGACCCATGGGCTATTGTAACGATAACCAACGGAATACGTCCAATTTGTTTCTGGCTTAATAGTATTTTTTATTTTCTCGTACTGTTCGCCCGTAAGAGCGAAAGGGGATGCTCCCTGTTTGTAGGCTGCCATTGGAAGAGTTTTCATATTTTCCGCAATATCGAAATAGAGCTCATGATCGCGGAGAAAACGCCAGTCGCCACTGATATGCGGTAAAAACGGCCTGGAGGAAGTAACGCTGCCGACGGCCAAAGAGTCTGTGCCAGTATAAGAGACCATATTGGCTGTTTGGCCAGCCCGCACTGTTTGCAGGATGGATTTAAAACCAACATGCAGAGAAACGTTCTTTAGAGGATGGTAAGTGTCTTGAAGGTAGGCGGTAAAGCTATTTGAGTTGAACTGCATACCCCAGAAGGTTGCATAAGGACTGGGCAGAGATCCGACCGGATTGACGGGTTTTCCCTGGCCGAGCAGGGGTTCTTCATAGGCATTTCTATCAACGTTGACACTGAAGTTCTCATACCAAACGCCGGCACTGATGTCATTTTTGGCAACGGTATAATTCAGAGAAGATGTAAATCCGAAACGCTTTTGTTGCGTAACCGTGATCTGCTCTGCCAGCGGCGCCCCATTGGGAGAGGTACTGTATGGACTTGTATAGCTACCACGTCCATACTGGCCATGCCCGTAAACGGTGCCCTTCCAGTGCAGACGGTCTGCCAATTCGAAGTCGTATGTAGTACCTCCAATATAGTTACGTGATGTCGTAGATGCCGCGTAGTAGGAGGCATCGGTTTTATCGACGATGTTACTGTAAGATGACGGGAAAATGCCCAAAGCAGCCTGATAGGCTTTCTGATACCCATTTGGAGTACCAATGAAATTATCAAGGTAGTAACCGCCATTTTTCAAGCTGTCGAAAGACATATCCTGATAGTCGATATATTCAAAATCACTATAGTTAAAGAAGGTAGACAGACTGCTGTGTTCACCAATGGGGTCAACAAGTTTGAAGTTAACCTGCTGCATGAATTGGTGACCGCCGCCTTTCCACCTTTTGGTATCGTTACGCATGTAGGAGACATAGAATCTGTCGCCTCTTTTGGTCAGATCCCCGCTGTCTCCACGGACATAGGTATGAAATAGACTATTGCTGCCGAAGGTCTGACCGATGGTCGCTTTACGTACATGTCCTGGATCGCTGCCAATAAACTGAAGGGAGCCACCTAGGTTATTGGTGGCCGCGATGGACTCTGCCCCTGCCCCGAGTGAGACATCCATGCGCTCAAGGTTTTCGCTGGTGATGGCCTGAGCTGAGTTCAAACCATTGAACGAGTGGAACTCCTGGTCACCAATAGGAATACCTTCAACGGTCATACCAATTTGGTCTTGCTGAAAGCCGTGCATATAAAGCATGCTCGTCCATTGCCCCAAGCCCTGAGGGTCAGAACTCTGGAACATGACACCGGGATGTTGGGACAGCGCCTTAAGTGGGTTGGTACCCGGAACTGCACGATGAATCTCAGCGGAGGAGACAACGTCCTGCACACCAACGACACGACGCTTACCGCTAACATGCAGGTCTTCCGATGAATTATTGACAACGGCTACCTTGCGGTTTTTGCTACGACCGGCAATTCTGCCACCCACCTGTGTAGACTGCTTTTTGGCGACCGGTGCATGCTGGTGGTTGCTTTTAAGCGCATAGAGGGGTTCTGGTTTATCTGCTGCGTACAGAGCGCCTCCTCCGCCAGAAAGTAAGGTTGTTGAGAGAACTGCCGACAGGAATCCAGCGTTCCGGTATGCCATTCCAAAGATCTCCATCCTTGATAAGTGAGTAGATAATCCGATCAAGCTCTGCTTCCCGATAATCTCGTCGGCACATGTATTCAAAACCAGCACCCTGTCATTGCTTCCCGAGATTAGGGAGATACGCTGCCTCACTGGAGTAACCGTATGCGCTCAATAACAGGTCATGTTGTATCTTTCTCGCAATGATTTTCTTTTGATACTCCAGTTCGGATATTCCGATGACCGAGCAGAAATTAAGTATAGGCGTTCCTGAGGTATTAATTTTGTTTTTCATTTTTAGATATTAGTTTTTTTCGTGTCGATTCCATTATAGGATGGACAGAGGATGTTAATCGTTACGGGATGCGTTGCACATGCACAGACGAACAGAAAAATATCCCATCTATTTAACAGATGAAACGAAAATATTATTATAATATATAACTATGAAAAAGTGTATTCAGAAAGATATATGTCCGCTATTTTTCCATTAATACCTATACGAAAACCGTAATGTCTGACCTATCCCGTTCATCCCCATCAGCAATTCTGCCTAACAGTTGTCAGGCCGCAACCATGACAGATCTCTCATGAAAACTTCTGATAATGACCTTTCTATAAAAGAAAAAATTGCTTATGGGTGTGGTGATCTTTCATCTAACCTTTTATGGGGGCTGACGTCCACATATCTGATGTATTATTATACGGATATTTATCGACTTCCCGTTGCTTCTGTTGCTTGGATATTGCTCATTGCCCGCGTTTTTGATGCACTTTGTGACCCACTGATCGGAATTTTTATGGATAGAAAGGGCGGGCTTATTGTACCCCGTCTTCTGACTTACCTGTCCATACCGTTTGGAGTAGCAGGATTCCTTTGTTTTCTTCCCCTTCCGCTTCCTGGAAATGGAAAAGTTATCTGGGCAGGCGCCACATATATTCTTTTTGGTGCCGTATATTCTTGTATCAATACACCATATGGGGCTATGGCCACCATGATTTCACAAACCAGTAAAGGAAGAATCGACTTAAATTCCTTCAGGATGATCGGCTGTCAGGTCGGTAAATTTTGCGTCGCTTTCCTCACCATACCAGCCGTCGAATGGCTTGGTGGAGAGGGGACGTTATCACAGCGGCAATTCGGATTTGTGGCTTTTGTTTTTCTGTTGTGCTGTGCAGGTAGTATTCTGTGGTTTGTTGTTGTTAAAACCTGTATTGTGCGCTTTCCACCGCAGGCTGCAACTTATTCTTTTCGTTACATTCTGAAATCTCTAATAAAAAACAGAAGTTGGCATTTATGTAATGCATTGGTTTTTGTTCAATTTATTTGTCTGTCAGCATTTTCCGGTTTCATCTTCTATTATGCAAAATGCAATCTTGGAAGGTCAGAATCTGTCGCAAGTCTGACATTGACAATTGGTGTCTTGTCAGGACTTTTAGGTGCAATGTTGTGCCCATTTTTTACTGAACGACTTGGCTTTTTCAGAACTGGCCTTGCGCTCTCTGTCCTGCAGGGTATTGCCTATATTCTAATTTTTCTTTCGAAATCCTCTTTAGTAGAATTTGCTGGTTCTCTTATTGTTTTGACCTTTGCTCAAGGAGTTTTGTCACCATTATATTATGTCTTGCTTGCAAAAGCAGTTGACTACAGTCATGCAGACGATCATGTCGATCTGGCTGGTATATCTTACGCCTTAAATACTCTTGTGACAAAAATTGCTGGGGGAATAACTGGATTTATTCTTTCTCTATTTCTTTCTTTTGGACATTATGATGCAAACCAGTCATCCCCTACGGGAGACATCGCATTGTGGGTTTTGGCGGGCTTTGTTTGGCTTCCTCTGACGTGTGTCGCTATACAATTTATTTTATTTCTCCTGTACAGCTCTACAGATGACGGACCGAGGATAAAGAGCGCAGCAGGCTAGTCTGACATCAGGGCTTATAAATGAGGATAGCGTTCACATATCCTCTCGTTTTCCTTCTCAGATACTTAGGATCATCATGAACACAAGCGCCATGCCTTCTTCTTACGACGTTGACTCATTAGTCAGCCAAATGACGATAGACGAAAAAATCGATATGATTGGCGGCTTCAATATGTGGAAAACCAGGCCCATAGAGCGGCTGGGCCTGCCGAGTATCACCATGACCGATGGTACTTATGGTGTACGATATTCGGTTAAGCAAATTGATAAAAACGAGCGTGGCGGCGAAAATCTTGATTCGTTTCTGGGCGTGGTCAACAGAAAAGCTGATGATGTTCAAACAGCATGGGGCCAAATGAAACCGGCAACTTGTTTCCCCAATGGGTCAAGCCTGGCATGTTCGTGGGATACCGATTTGGCGACCCAGTTAGGGGAAGCCTTAGGAAAGGAGTGTAGAAACCTAGGAGTACATCTTCTACTAGGGCCTGGCATTAACATAAGAAGAACACCGCTTGCGGGTCGTGCCTATGAATATTACTCTGAAGACCCTGTTCTTTCTGCCGATCTGGCAGCAGCTGTGATCAATGGTATACAAAAATACGGTGTTGGCACGTCTCTGAAACATTTTGTCTGCAATGATTCAGAGGTTGAACGTACGACCATGGATTCCATCGTAGAAGAACGAGCATTACGGGAGATTTACCTTCTCGCCTTTGAAAGAGCTATCGCCAAATCGAACCCGTGGTCGGTTATGACGTCCTATAACCGAGTAAACGGGGAGCAAACGGCCCAAAGCGCACACTTAATCAATGGTGTCCTGCGCAATGACTGGGGCTATTCGGGCACGGTTATTGCGGACTGGCATGGTATTAAGGACCGGGGGGCATCCATTCTAGCTGGTAACGATCTGGATATGCCTGAAAGCCCTATTCGTAAAGCAGATCTCAAACGCGATCTGGCGGATGGTCGCGTTAATCTGAGTGCTCTGGATACAGCGTGTGCAAATGTCATACGCCTTGTCCTTCGCTGCCATGCCTCTAAAATGAATAATGTTCAATACACAGAGCAACAACATCATGTACTCAGTCGGAAATTCGCCGAAGAGTCCATCGTGTTGCTGAAAAACGACAATAAATGCCTCCCTCTTTCTGCTGAAAGACTGAGAAAAGTTGTTATCCTTGGGAAGGAAGCTCTTGAGCCCGTTATTCAGGGGTCAGGTTGCGCAACGACTACGCCGACACAGGTTGACATTCCGTTCGATGAAATCAGCTCCTACTGCTCTTCGGAGACACAGGTAGTCTGGTTGCTCGGTACAGCGCCTGAACCCAAAGCATGCGTGCAGCTTAAATCTGAGGCGCTTACTGCCTGTCTGGATGCTGATATTGTTATCTTATTCGCAGCCCCGCCTGTCGGTTACGATGGCGAAGGTTCTGACAGGAGCGATCTGAATCTGGCTCCCGGATACGATGATCTGATTACCACGCTTGGGCAGGCTGAACGTCCTTACAAACTCATAGTCATTCTTTCGAACCCCGATGCTGTTGCTATGCCCTGGGTGGAACATGTTGACGCCGTGCTGGACACTTTTTTCAGTGGTCAGGGCATGGGGCGTGCGGTTGCAAACATCCTTTTTGGCAAAACCGTACCATCAGGAAAGCTGACGACCACCTTTCCTGTGAAGAAGGAAGACATCCCTGGTTACTTGTCTTATCCAGGCGAAAACGGACGACACTATTACAGTGAAGGGTGTTTTGTGGGCTACAGGTATTTTGATGCACGAGATAGCCAACCCCTTTTTCCCTTTGGATTTGGGCTAAGTTACACAACTTTTGAATATAGTGATTTGATCCTAAGCAAAAACGAAATTCTTCCACTTCAGGGTCTGGATATCAGCTTTAACATTACAAATACGGGCCTCTATGAAGGAAAAGAAATTGCTCAGGTTTATCTTCGTGGGGAAAAGTGCCGCCTGAAACGGTGTAAGCGTGATTTGCGCGGATTTTGCAAAATCTCTCTCAAACCGGGAGAAACAAAACGCGTAACCATTACTTTGGAGAGTCGTGATTTTGAGGTTTACGATACGGAAAGACAGAAATGGCTTCTGGATAATGGGACTTTGTGGGTTGATGTGGGCGCCTCTTCCAGAGACATCCGGCTAAGCCAACGCCTAAAATGCATACCTGGTGTCAATTATGCTCGAAAAATGACTTTTGATTTGCAGCCTGTTTTTGTTTTCGAAAATCCAGTTGCCGTGAAAATCTTGTCTCGTTACATGATGGAGCAATTAAACGTTGATAAAGAGGCATGTCTGCAGATTCTTGAGCATGGCCGCAACTCATTCATCGGTATTTTTGCGACACTGGAACGCAGATTACAAATAGATATTCCATCTGACACTCGTCAGGAACTGGTTGATCAGATTAATGCTGAGATGAACGAAGTTGAAAAAAAGGCATATTCTTAAAAACATTCTTCTGTTCAGCTTTAAGAAGAATTATCGACCAGTTACGTTTTCTATTTGATATATGGAGGGTTTCTTTAATGCTACTGATTGCGATTCAACAATATGACATGTTGTGGTGATAGGAAGTGAGACTAAAAGTTGATGACCAATCTTGCGCTGAGCCTCTGGGCAACGAATTCGTTGAATGCGCTGTCGGCAGGGGCACTATAGTCTGGTCCACTAAGGACGTCGTCTCATTCAATCTTACTTTCTTTAAATAGTATATTGACTATTCCGAACTGCAAGATACCGGGGAAATATTATGAAGTCGCGTGCTGCTGTTGCTTTTGAGGCCGGTAAACCTCTTGAAATTGTTGAAATTGACGTTGCTCCGCCCCGCTCAGGTGAAGTGCTGGTCCGAATTACCCACACTGGAGTGTGCCACACGGATGCCTTCACTCTGTCTGGCGATGATCCGGAAGGACTTTTTCCAGCAGTGCTTGGACACGAAGGAGCTGGGATTGTTGTAGAAGTGGGGGAAGGTGTGACAAGCGTGGTGCCAGGTGATCACGTTATTCCCCTTTACACGGCAGAATGTGGCGAGTGCCTGTTCTGTAAATCCGGAAAGACCAATCTTTGTATTTCTGTTCGCACAACGCAGGGCAAAGGTGTCATGCCCGACGGCACATCGCGTTTTTCTTACAATGGACAACCCATTTATCATTACATGGGTTGCTCTACCTTTAGTGAATACACGGTTGTGGCTGAAGTTTCCCTTGCCAAGATTAATCCGGCCTCTAATCCTGAACATGTTTGTCTGCTGGGATGTGGTGTGACAACCGGTATCGGCGCGGTACATAACACGGCTAAAGTACAATCTGGCGATACGGTTGCAGTCTTTGGGCTTGGGGGAATTGGGCTCGCCGTCATACAGGGAGCAAGACAGGCAAAGGCAGGGCGCATCTTTGCGATCGACACTAACCCGGAAAAGTTCGAACTGGCAGAAGCCTTTGGAGCAACTGATTTTCTTAACCCAAAAGATTACGAGCAACCTATCCAGCAAGTACTGGTTGAATTAACTGGTTGGGGCATTGACCATACGTTTGAATGCATCGGCAATGTTTCTGTCATGCGTGCCGCGCTGGAAGCTGCTCATCGCGGTTGGGGGCAGTCAATTGTTATTGGAGTTGCGGGAGCTGGAAAGGAAATTTCTACCCGCCCGTTTCAACTTGTCACCGGTCGATCATGGCGAGGCACGGCATTTGGCGGCGTAAAGGGGCGAACACAGTTACCTGGAATGGTCGAAGACGCAATGCGCGGTGACATTCAGCTAGCACCTTTTGTAACCCATACGATGCCGCTTAAAGACATCAATGCAGCTTTTACCCTCATGCATGAAGGTAAATCGATCCGCTCAGTCATTCACTACTGAGTGTGATATGTGATAGTTTTTCGAAAAAGATTAGTTACAATTTCCCTCTTTACTCCTTCGATCCAACCGGTTAACGATTTTGCAAGCTTGCAAGTTCGATTTTCAGTCTCCTATAGTTTTAATGCTCTTCCTCACGAAATAGCCCAACAACTCTTGATGGAGGTAGCCTCAATAGGCTGCCTCCATCTAAACAGAGCCATTGTTTTCCTTTCTGACACTTTGTGTTACTTCTCCCCTAAAATACAATCTTGCAGTCTGCCAGAGGCATTCAGACTGCAACCCGCAGTCCGTCCTCCTTGACTGAAACTAGGCCTGTCTGAGAGCCGCCGAGACCTGTTCGGGATCACAAAAACGAGGATAGGGCGGTGATTGGCTGGGTAGCAATGCAGTCGTCGCAAGGTCTCGTCCTTTCACTCCTTCTGCGCTGAAGAATATGCTATAAACGTCCGGTCAAACAGACTAACCACTTCGATACAGCAGCTTTTGCCAGTCTGAGCCGAACTCACCTTGAAATCGGCAAAAGCCTCTTCCTGAAAGGCACATCCTCGCAGAGGTGGATGAACGTCCAGCTTTAGTGTCGATGCCAGCATGGGCTTCAGACGTCGGTACACTGCCAGTTCGTAAAGCGAGTCAAACTCATGACCGTCCTGCTCAAGCTTTTTTTCCACTGGTAGATGCGGATAGCACTGGTGCACAGCCTCACGAAAGGCCGCCCATGTGCCCTCCCCTGATTGCCAGTTTTTTTGCGCAGATTCCAGGCCTTCCGCCCAAGATCTACCAATATAAACCCATGGACACCGACGCCAACACGGGATGAAAGCTCAGCATAGAGATCTATATCCCGGCGCGGGAAAAGACCTGTCCCGGCGGGCATCGGAAACTGAAGAGGGTCGAAGCGATAGTCAGCCGTCATGAGGGAGTATCCTAGGTGTTTAGTCCCGTGGTTTGATGGTGTGGTATTTTCACGCGAGTGGAAGGACGCATTATGGGACAGATACGTCATGGCAGCGCCACGACCACGCACGCGGTGCGAGCGGCAATACAGCGATCGCAGGCTTCGCTCTCGGCGTTGAGCGAGGAGTTAGGGATCAATCCAAAAACGGTGGCGAAATGGCGAAAGCGTCAGACTGTCGAGGATCAGAAGGCCGGTCCCAAAGAGCCGCGTTCAACAGTTCTGTCCGAGACGGACGAAGCGATGGTCGTGGCTTTCCGGCGGCATACTTTACTGCCGCTGGACGATTGCCTTTATGCATTGCAGGCCACCATCCCGTATCTGACACGCTCAGCACTGCATCGCTGTCTTCAGCGTCACGGGATTTCACGCCTGCCTGATGTCGAAGGGGACAAGCCGAAACGGCAGCACTTCAAGCGCTATCCGATTGGTTTTTTCCATATCGATATTGCTGAAGTCCAGATGGGGTGAACAACCTCGCTGCGGCATCAATGTGCCATGATGGAGGTTCACTGACCATCAGAAGGAGACCGCCCGGATGAAAGCTAAGCATGTTGGCCTTGATATTGCCAAATCTGTTTTTCAGGCTCATGGAACTGATGCGAATGGAAAGAGCGTTTTCAAATGCAAGCTTGGTCGCAGTAAAGTTTCAGCATTTTTTGCAAAACTTGGCCCATTTGAAGTTGTTCTGGAAGCCTGCGGGTCAGCTCATTACTGGGCACGGGTGATCAGCAGGGTTGGTCATGATGTCAGGCTCGGCATCAATGATGGCCAGCAGCCAGACCCGTTCAGGTCTGGTTTTCGAGGGACGATGCCCGCCCGTGCCGGCGCAGCACCGATCCCTGACGCGTCTTGCGCGCTGCACCGATTTGATCGCTGAAGCATCACTCACGCCGAAGCGCCGCGCCGCTGCCCGGCAACTCATGCCGTCTTTCTCCACCGCATCAATTACACGGTCTCGTAAACCCTGCGAGTAGGCTTTCGGCATGAAGGCTGCCCTCCTTCACCAGTCTTCATCCTGAAGCACATCATACGCCCTTTGGGAATCATATGATTCAAGCTATTCGCAGCGCGCTCTAGACCAGAACGAAGTCCACCGTTTCGGGAGCCTGACAGGCTTCTTTCCAGCCAATAACGTCCAGCTCCAGCATCAGTCGACCAAAGGCGTCGATCCACACGCGGAGCATGGCGCCGCCGCCGGATTTGATCACAAGACGTGTCACATTGCGGGTCTTTCAGCTTTTTATATCGGAAATCCTGCTTCACGGAGGCGCGGAACGCCCTTGGTGCAAGGTTAAAAGCCGGTACAGGCTACCGGCCCACACACCAGCCACAAAACAGGTCTTTCAGTAGGACATGTGCACTGGTGGTCATGATGCAATGGAGATCGCCAGATTTCCGACACTCGAAACGCCATAAAAATAATCGGTGAACCGCATCCTGAATTCAGTGCGGCATGAGGTCTTCAACATAGCTGCGCGTCAGAAGAGGATGCACGTTACTGTGCGTTGTCGCCGTCAAAGCCGCCATCCCTATCCCAAAACGACAGGCCTCCGTAAGACTGTCTCCCAATAGCAGGGAAGACAGTGTCCCGGCCACCAACGCGTCAGCCGCTCCCGTGACATCCGCGACCACTCCAACCGGAACCGCCAGCCGGTGCGTGCTCTCAGATGTCGTGACTGTCAGTGATCCGGGACCATGGAAACACACCACAGCGCGCGAATTACGCTCATCCGGTTCCTGATCACGTCCCCGTTTTCTGTTCCCCCGTGACACCAGCTTCAGCTCTGACTTCAGCACAGCGGCGTCTCTGTCGGTGGTGAACAGCAGATCTATCCCATCCAGAAGACCGCGAAGTTTCTGCGCCTTATGCGCGGAAACCGTTCCTATCGCCAGACGGAAACGGTTGTCCGCCCGCTGCCCGCTTAGCCAAGCGAGAACCTCCGTGGGAAGATTGCAGTCGGCGAAAACCCAGTTCGCGGAGACAATGGTCGGCCAGCATGCCCTGAGTGTGTCCACACTGACAGTTTCGAAGATCTCAGCATTGACGATGCCAACGGCCAGATCATTGTCCTCCTGCAGCACGGCCACATATTCCGCTGTCGCGGCGCCATGCTGGGTCTGTACCCCGGAAACATCCACCCCCGCGTTGCGGAGATATTCGACCAACATCTGACCGTCCTCATCATCCCCCACAACCGAAACCAGATTGGTGTTCGTCCCGAGCCGGGCGAGATTTTCGGAGACGTTCCTGGCCACGCCGCCAAATGTCGAACTTCCCGAAGCTGGATTGGACGTGCCGCCGATCATGGGGCCGGCAAGCCTGTATTTCCGGTCGATCGCGGCTCCGCCGATGCACACGATTCGCTCCGATCTGGCAAGAACATACGCCCTGCCGAGCAGGAATCCCTTGCGGGTTAGCTGCGCGATGTAGGTCGCCACGGTGGGGCGCGCCAGACCACAATGTTCCGCCAGATCCTGCTGTGAAATAAACGGGTTACGCTCGATGCAATCGAGAATCAGTTTTTCCTGATCGTTTAATACCTTGTCCGATGTCATCGTATTCCTCTGATTACGAACGATCCTGAATCATCGTATTGTGTAACACAAGACCGCTTTTCAGCCGTCTTTACTCTTCACTGGCGATAATCAGGCATGTCGTTCTCAATCAGCCGCAATGCAGAGTTCCATGCAAGTTCCTCCCAGTCCGCCGGCTCCTCTGGGTTGGAAATGTTTCCGGTCAGTTCCATAATCTCTTTTTCTGGATAGAGCAGCTCCGCGCCACCTGACTGAGCCGCGATCTGGATCTGGCATGCCCGCTCCAGCGTATATATCCGGTTGAAGGCCTCGGCCGCAGTCCGCCCCACGACCAGAAGACCATGATTGCGCAGGACGAGCCCCTTGTTCTGGCCGATATCCGCAATCAGCCGCGCGCGCTCCGGCAATGTCAGGGCAAACCCCTCATAACCATGATAGCCAATGCGGTCGTAGAACATCAGAGCTTGCTGGCTTAGCGGCAGCAACCCCTGTTTCTGACATGACACCGCTGCGCCATCACGGCTATGCGTATGGATAACGAAACGCACCTCCGGTCGTGCGGCATGAATCGCGGAGTGAATGTTGAAGCCGGCCGGATTGACCAGCGCGTCACTATCAACCGCATGACCTGTCTCATCCACTTCCACCAGATCGGAGACACAAATTTCGTGAAACAACGCGCCATAGCGATTGATCAGGAAACGCCCCGGCCTGCCTGGAATGCGTGCGCTCACATGCGTATAAATCAGATCGGTCAGCCGGAAATGAGCCAGCAGCCTGTAAATTGCCGCCAGTTCCTCGCGCACTTTCTTTTCGTCGCCGCTTTGGAGGGTGCTGGTCATGAAACGCTCCTGTTGTATAGCCGGGGCGGGGAACCTGCCCCCAGTCAGCCGTTTGCCTGCCGGGTCTTGAGCGCAATGTAATCGGCATACGTGATCGGCGGGCAAAGCGCCTCTCCTCCTTCGCCAAGAAACGGCTCAAGGCAGTTGATCACCGTATCCGCACGCGGATTGAGAAAAAAGGGAATGGACTGACGCCGCGAACCACGCCCTGCTTTTGCTGGCGGGTTCACCACGCGATGCGGCGTGGAACGCCACACACCGTTGGTCCAGCGCATGAAAGCATCCCCTATATTGATGATGAACGCCCCTTCAACAGCTGGTGCGTCGATCCAAGCGCCACCGCGCCCCTGAACCTGAAGGCCGCCCGGCGTGTCCTCAGAACGCAGGATGGTGAGGAAACCATAATCCGTATGTGCCCCAGCCCGTACCTGCCCCTCCGCCAGAGGCTGAGGCTGCTCGGGATAGTTGATGACCCGCAGAGCAGAGAGATGACCCGCAAAATCCTCTTCGAAACAGTCACGAGGCAAACCGATCGCCAGACAGAAGATCTCCCGCATGGTTTTGCTGAGCGTCTCCATCGCAGCGAAATATGTAATGAAAGCCTCCCTCAGCGCCGCACTGCCCGCAGGCCAGCGTCCTCCTGGAAGACCAGCGCCGTAATTCAGACTTTCCTTATAATCTCCCGGTCCAATGACACCCTGCGTTCCAGCTAGAGCCTCTCTCTCTAGCGGAAGAAAAACCAGTCCACCCATCTCGTCACCCGCATCGTGGGCAAGAGATTTCACGGAGTCCGGCAGATCGAAAAACCGCCTTGCCTCGTCATAGAGAGTCCGTTGAATCCCTTCGGAAACACTATGACCCGTTACAAGAAAGAATCCGATTTCCCTGCAGGCTGCATCAACGCGGTCCGCAATCGCACGCTCCGCCCCCGTATCTCCGGAGATCCAGGACGCGATGTCTATGACAGGAATACTCTCTACCGCGGTCATCGGTCAGAAACCGGTTGACCAGCTTGCGATCGCGGCAAAACCCGCTCCTGCAAGGTAGGTTGGCTGACCGGACGCGGCGATAGCTGTCCCGCGAACGCCTGTTGTTGCACGAGCATTGTTCTGCACGGAATAAACCCCGCCGAGATAATGGTTGTTTGCCAGATTCACCAAATTGAGCTGGATCGTTGGAGACTTTGCAGGGCCGATCGAAGAAAAACGATAGCCAAGAGTCATGTTAGATGTCACGTATCCCGGCATTTTCTGGTCGGCCATGAATGTCGAATACTGCGACGACACATAATGCATGCTGATGTTGCCGAAGAAATGACCGTCGTCATAATCAAGTGCGGCATTGACCATGACATGCGGAGATCGGACAGCCGTCTTGCCTGCTGTCGGCAGCAGATCGCCGCTTGACGTCACCATGTCATTGTCCGTGGTAGCATGAAGATACTCGGCCGATACATATGGACGAAGATGATGCCACGGACGAAAGCCAATTTGGGCATCAAGACCGCGTGTCGTCTGTCCGCCTGCATTGATATACTGGGAGACCTGCGCCCCGTTCTGAACAATTGTCGTGCTGACCTGCCTGTTGGTGAAATTATAATTGAACAGAGTCAGAGAGGCGTTCAGCAAAGGCCCCTGGTAGCGATAGCCAAGTTCCTCGACAATGGAATATTCAGGCTTCAGCAGTGTATCGCCCTGCTGCACCTTCTTTCCTGTTGTCATGCTGTAGACATCGAACAACTGCGATGAACTTGGGGTCAGAAAATTGGTCCCGACATTGACGTAAAGCTGGTGTTCCTTATTGAAATTATAGCGCATCGCCAGTGTCGGTAGAGGAATGGCATAATGGACATTCCGGTTATAGACCGCGCCAGGCATTTGGTTGTAGCCACGCATCGTATACATGACTTCCTTGAAACCGCCTTCGATCTGCAGCTTGTCATTCAGGAAGCTGGCGCGGTCTCCGACATACAGTCCGTTCACCTGTCCAAGGGTCAGCGTGTTCGAAGACTGATACAATGGGCCATTGTTCAGGCGGAGCAGTCCGCTGGACGCCCATGTGTTCGCCGGCATTCCGCTCTGACTAATATAGCCTACATGCCCGATAGTCGAGGCATTATTATACTCGTACCAGTAACCCAGCGTCAGCTTATGCGCTCCAAGAGTATAATTGAGCGATAGATTGGCGCCGGTACGATACTGATCATACACATTTGGCGTATACATGACGGTATTTTGCGAAGATGTACCTGTACCGTTGCCAAGCGGCAGGGTGACGTTCGTGACCTGCTGGTTTCCCGAATATAGATTCGAGCCGTTAAGAAGAGCCGCTCCCGGCGATGCTCCTCCTCCATGAAAGAAATAAGGTGTTGCCACAAGTTCAAGACGATGACTGAGTTTTATATGCTGCGGTGCACTCACAGCAACGTTATCGAACATACTCTGATGCACACCCCAGTATGTGGTGGTGCCCGGAGTAAATCGCGCGTCATAGGTCCATTTGGTCCCGTATTGCTGCCACTGCCCAAGCGTCGGCCAGCGATCCAGCATGAAAGTCTGATGATTCCACGCCACAGAGAAGGCGGATTTGCTGCCATTCTCCCAGTCTTTTACAAGCTTAAAATCAATATGATGACGGTCGTTGAAACCCGGACCGTGCCAGACGTCGGAATGGGAATGCGAGAATGAGAAAAATCCGCGGAGACCGGTATTGCCTATATCCCCGGATTCAAGGCGCAGAAACTGATTGTTATATTTGTAGGAACCATAACCAATGTTTACAAAGCCGCCCGCCTTGTGGGACGGGTCGCGGAATACCATATCCACCACGCCACCCGCTGCACCGAATGTCGGAATATCAAAATCGACCGAGCCCGGCGTCAGAGCAATGGAGGTCAGGTTGGCGCTGTCCACGATCTCGTTGGGATACACCGCGCCGTTGTTGAATGGCATCCCATCCAGTAGCCAGCCGATCTCGCCAATATCAAGACCGCGGACAGTCATACGCCCAACGGAAAATCCGAACGGATCACCCATTGTCACATTCGCGCCCGGCTGCATCTGTAAAAGCTGTTCTGGATTGGCTGTCGCAGGCTGTTTGGCAATATAGTCCTGTGTCACGAACTGCCGCGCCCTAGGGGACGAGTCATTCACCATAAGTCCGCCACCCGCAGCCGTGCGGGTTACACCGTTCGGCAGAACAAAGGCATGCACAACCACATCCTCCTGTGTCGCATGTGGCTGAGGCGTGGCGCGTACGGGCGCCGGAACGAAAGCCTTGCCCGCCGGTGGGGTGGCAGATGTGGAAGGGGAGGGGGGAAGTCCCAGCTTCTCGGCATGCCCGCCAGCGGAATGAAGTCCATGATGCACGGTACGACCACAGGCGGGTGTTATCAGAACCGTGGAGGCTACAAGAACAGCAGCATAATTTTGCGTTTTCACTTTGCCTCTCTTTCGTTTCTTTACCGTAACAATATGAGTAAAAGCAGCCCGTGCCTCCCCCGCTCATTCAGACAGGACGTTCACCTTTCACAGTCGTTCTGTGCATCAGTCGTCGCTCGTTGATTTTGTCATATTCCGTGGCGCGATGGACCATTGTTCGGTTGTCCCACACCACCAGATCCCCCGGTTTCCACACATGCACATAGCGGTATGCGGGATCGACGGTGAATTCCATCAGCTCATCCATCAGCGCAAGTCCCGCCTCATCCGTCATTCCGATCGGAACAGACGTGTTTGGACCGAGATACAGAGCCCTGCGTCCCGTATCAGGATGCGTGCGAACCATCGGATGAATGACATCAGGCATGCGGCGCAGCTCTTCCTCAGTCAGAGCGCGCGCATTCTTTCTTGTCGTATGCAGCCTTTTGTAGCTGTGGCAGACCAGCATGCCATCAAGTTCAGGTTTCCGTGCCGCCGGCAGGCGGTCATAGGCCAGAGCTGCGCTGGCGAACTCGGTGTTACCACCACTGGTTGGCGTTTCTACCGCATAGAGAAACGTAAACGCCGTCGGATGCTCAAGAAAACTCAGGTCTGTATGCCAGGCAAACCCATCATTGGGATTGCCAAGAGGTTTCCCATCTTCAACGATATTAGAAATCACGTAAACATCCGGATTGTCCGGATGCTGGAACTCTCCCCGAACGCCATATTCGACTTTCCCGAACCTTTCCGCGAAGGACACCAGATCCGCCGGTGTGAGCAGTTGATCGCGAATGACCCCCACACCCGACTGTATTATCGCAGAACGGAGGGCGGGGAAATCCGTATCAGGAATCGTCCGGAGGTCGAGATCCTCGATAAAAATTCCAAACTCATCAGAGGTAGAACGAATTTTCATGGATTTGTTTCCTGAAACCGATGACGGATCGTAATATATAAATCCCGAGTCGTTCAACGGATATTTTGTTTCTAATCCTTTGTTGAGATACCTCTTCGTGGTCGATATCTGTAGGAATATCATTTTATATTAAAGAGTTATTGTTAAATTGACGATCAGAATCAGGATTCATGAAATCTGGATATGGTTATAATTTAAAAAAATCTGCATGTCATTGCGTTTATGTAACGGGATACATGGT
This sequence comes from Acetobacter senegalensis, assembly GCF_001499615.1. Lineage (NCBI taxonomy): Bacteria > Pseudomonadati > Pseudomonadota > Alphaproteobacteria > Acetobacterales > Acetobacteraceae > Acetobacter > Acetobacter senegalensis. Next base: position 1,258,231 of record NZ_LN606600.1, read on the forward strand.
ATGAAATTAGGATGAAACTCCACGATTCGCGATCAGATCCGCAATAAAACAAAAGCGAAGTCTGTCGTGCCTTCAGCGAAAGCTGGCTATTTCTCTTTTTCGTCAAGACTGGTCGGAAGAATGAATTTCTCCATAACGAAAACAAGAAAAGTCGTTACTGCTACGGTTACTGTAGAAACGGCTGCGGCTTCCGGTGTGAAATTCAGACGCAGATAATCAAAAAGCTGGATGGGCAATGTCGCCGTCCCGATGTCTTTCAGGAGAAATGATGTCGAGAACGAATCGAATGATGCAATGAAAGCAAACAGACATCCGTTCATGATCCCGGGAAGGATCAGTGGAAAGGTCACTCTTCTGAAGGCCCTGACCGGAGATGCGCCCAGACTGCGAGCAGCCATTTCCCATGACCAGTCGAATCCACGTAGCGCGTTTGATACATTAATGTAGATAAAGGGAAGCGTGATAAGCACATGTCCGAAGACCAGTGCGATGGAGTACCTTACGCCCAGCCCTGTTGCATAGAAAAAGAACAGCAGTCCTATCGCAGACAGAACTTCCGGCAGAATGAGAGGCAGTGTCAATGCCAGCCGTACCGCTCCGGACACAGAAGGCGTGCTTCTGGCCGCATAAAGCGCCGCCATTGTCGAAATAATACCTGATACCCCAGTCGCGATCAAAGCCACGTAGAGCGACGTCTCTATCGCATCCAGAAAAACCCTATTGTGAAAAAACGTATTATACCAACGAAATGACAGGCCCTGTGGTGGAAATGTCAGAAATGCCCCTGCATTGAAGGATGCGATAACAACCACCAGGGTCGGTGCGAGCAGAAAGCCGTAAATCAGCCACGCCAGCACGGTGATCACCCATTTTCCACTCATAGACGATTCCATTTCATGGGCCAGAGCTTCAGAAAAATGACCAGAATGGCGATCGCGCACGCACTCAGAATTAAAGCCTGCGCCGCTCCGGCCGGCCAGAGGAAGGCGTCCAGCAATGTATTGACCACCGTCATCGGCAGAGTCTTTACGCGCATCCCGCCAATAAGCATCGGTGTCACGTAAGAGCTGACAGATAAAATGAAAACAAGAATGCAGCCTGACTGAACTCCCGGTCCGCTGAGCGGTAGTATGACACGCCGGAACACGCTTACCCTGGATGCTCCGAGACTTCTGGCGGCCAGAACCAGAGCCGGATCGGCCGTTCTTAGCGTATCGGCAATCGGAATGATCATGAAAGGAAGAAAAATATGGGTCAACGCAACAATGATCCCGAATTCATTATACATCAGCGGAATCACGGACTTTGTCAGTCCCAGAGAACGCGTCGCGCGATTGAGAACCCCGTTATTACCAAGCAGGATTGTCCATCCGTAAGACCGGACAACAATCCCGACAAGAAGAGGAGAAATCACCATCGCCTGCTGAATCGCTCTGGCTCGCCCGCTAGCATGCGTCAGAGACCAGGCAACGATATATCCGAGGGGAAGCGTTGCTGACGTCGTGCAAAAGCCTATCCATAATGTCACTGCGATCTGGTGAAGCAGATAATCATTTGTCAGAACATCCCGATAGTTTCTCAATGTAAATCCCGGAGCGTACGGAGCCGTGGCGCTGGAAGGATGCAGGCTGATAAACCCTATGTCCAGATAGGGAACAACCAGAAAAATCGTGAGAACCAGACCGGCTGGCAGGAGCAGCAGAGAGCGTTTCATAGGGGCGCCTTGCCCGGCTCCACGGGCCATAGCCATCCGTCCCGCAGTGCAAGTCCGGCCATATCGCCCAGCCCGAAAGCCGGTGGGCCAGAAAGCTGAATGTCCACCTCTGTGCCATCGGGAACGCAGGCGCGATACTCCGTCAGATGACCGCCATACTGCCGGAACGTGATCTGGGCCGGTATTGTATCCTCCGTTCCGGGGGGCAGAAGGCTGATCTGTTCAGGCCTAAGCATCCCGATGAAGGGTCCTGACACAGACCGCGCATCAGGATGCACTTTCATCGTGCCAAGGCAGGGCTGAGCAAATCCGCCAGCCGCCGGATCAGCTTTCAGCAGATTGGCCCGCCCGATAAAACGGGCAATATCGGCGGTCACGGGCTGCTCATACAGTGTGAGAGGCGGAGCCATCTGCACGACACGCCCTTCCGACATGACGACAATCTGATCTGAAATCGCCATCGCCTCGCTCTGGTCATGCGTGACGAAAAGAGTGGTGATGCCAACACGCTGCTGGAGTTCACGAATAAAAAAACACATTTCAGATCGGAGCGTCGAATCGAGATTTGCCAGTGGCTCATCAAGCAATAGAATGCGGGGTTCGATCACAAGAGCCCGGGCCAGCGCCACACGCTGCTGCTGCCCCCCACTGAGCTGTTTCGGAAAACGATCGGCCCGCCCGTCAAGGCGTACGAGATCAAGAGCCCGTGCAACTCTGGTCCGGATATCATTCTTTGAAATCCGGCGCATTTCGAGGCCAAAAGCCACATTTTGCGCCACCGTCATATGGGGAAACAGCGCATAGGACTGAAAAACCATACCGATGTCGCGTCGTTCCGGCGGAAGCCCGGCAACATCTTCACCATCGAAAAGAATACGCCCGCTGTCACAGCGGTCAAATCCCGCAATCAGGCGAAGTGTCGTGGATTTTCCGCAACCGGACGGCCCGAGCAGAGAAACGAATGAAGCATGCTCAACCGTCAGAGACACCGAGTCCAGTGCAATAGCGGTGCCAAAATTGCGGGAAAGACCATCAAGAGTAACAACTGTCATACAATCCTCTTTCCCAGAGCAGGGGATGCCTGTCAGCCAAAAACATGTGACCAGCGTGCATCAAGTGTCGCGGCATTTTCATTCGCCCAGTGCCAATCGGTTGAGATGATGCTGGCCATGTGGTCTCCGGTTACGGGCACATCCTTCGCCAGAGAAGGCGGAATTTTCACGGCGCGGCTGACTGGTGACACAAAGAAGGTCTCCGCCAGCATCAGCTGAATTTCCGGTTCAAAGATAAAATCCAGATAGCGGTAGGCCAGCGTTCTGGAGCGAGCCTGTGCGCAGATCGTGAAAGTCTGATCCCACATCAGCATCCCTTCCTGCGGCATCACGCAGTCGACCGGAAGACCCTGCCTCCGCAGGCGTGCAATTTCACCAAAATCGAAAGGCGCAACGACGATCTCGCCGGTGCCCATCATCGTAGACATGTTAAAATCGGTCTGTAGAACCGGACCAAGACGGACCAGTGCGCTGAATGCCCCGTCCATATCCTCCGGACCCTTGCCAAAAAGACGCCCGGCAAGACACACAAACGCCTTTCCGACACTGTTTTGAACGTTATAAAGGCCGATGCGCCCCCTGAACTCCGGATTAGTCCACAGATCGCGCCAGCAAGAAGGAGGGGTCTTCACCAGATCCGTACGATACCCTATCCCGATCGGGGAAATCATTGCTGTCAGCGCCATCCCATGTTCGGCATAGGCGACATCATAAAGATTACACGCGTGCGGCAGAAGGTCCATATCGAGTTTTTCAAAATTCCCGCCTGTGCATAACGGTTCAACAAAAATATCGTTCATCATCAGAACCGAATAGTCCGTGCCGCCGGGTCCGGCGGCACGAAGTGCGGAACTGAACGTGCGACCGAACCCGACATCAAGGCTGACAGAAGCCCCGGTTCGCGCCACAAAACGCGGCACGATCTGCTCACGCCAGAATGTCTCCCAGCTTCCGCCATAGGTTGTGATGATAAGACTGTTGTCCTGTGCCCGGCCTGTACGGGGCGCAAACAGGGCGGATGCGGCCGTCGTCAGCAGTCCACGGCGACCAAGATCCTTCATGGAGACGGAGAGTTTCGATAGTTGTAGTTCCTGTCGAGTCGTTCCATCAGATAATCCCCCCACCGGACAGGCGGCATCCGGGGCGTCTCACCAGCCTGAAGCAGACTGGAAGGACACTCGATCACGCTGTCCATAGACGGATCAAAGAAGAACGGCTGCGAAAACCGCCGGTTGCCCGAGCGGTTGATGACCCGGTGCGGCGTCGAGGCAAAACGCCCATTCGACCAACGTGACAGAATATCGCCGACATTCATGACAAAGGTCCCCGGGATCGGCGGTGCCGGAATCCAGTCACCATTTTTGGCCTGCACTTCCAGACCGCCACTGTTATCCTGTGCCAGAATGGTAATGAATCCATAATCCGTATGCGGAGCCGCCCCAATGCCGGCATCCTCTGTTACCGGCCCCTGATGCGGATAGTGCAGCAGACGCAGAAAAAGCGTCGGACGATCAAAGTGCGGCAGGAACCATGTCGGCAGAAGCCCGAGAGCTTCCGCTAGAGCAACCGCCATGTCCCGGCCAAGAGCTGATAGAGCGGCCATATAGTCCAGTGCAATCGTGCGGAGTTCCGGAAACTCCTCCGGCCAGCAGTTCGCGCCCTGTAACGGATCGCCACGCAGAAAAGCTGGATCGGCCTGGGCCAGTTCATGCATAATCATAAGAGAATCACTGCGGTTCGGGCGCGTGACCTCCGCCACGGACGATGTACGGAGTGTCGAGCTTCTGGCTGGAATATAGCCACGATGAAATCGGTTGATGAGAAGTCTGTCCTTCGCCTCCTGCGGCAGATCGTGGAAACGAACGACCGCGTCACGCATCCGTTCGACCAGTTCATCGTCGATGCCATGGTTCGATAGATAGATGAAGCCAACCGTCTCAAGCGTATGCCGCAGCTTTTCAATCGTCACCCCGCGCAGATCATGCGTACAGGTACCACGCAGCGCGGACACATTGAGCACGGGAATTTCAGCAACGCTGTTTTTTTGTTGCATTGTTGGTCCCAACATATGATGTTTCGACAATAAATTTGTTTTTAAATAGGAACGTGCCACTTTCATGACGAAATCACAACAAATATCAGCGGTCCGGTCGCTTATAATTGATACCGACCCTGGCCATGACGACGCTTTTGCCCTTTTCCTTGCTCTGGCAAGCCCCAATATCAATATTCTGGGCATCAGTGCGATATCCGGCAACATTCCGGTCATGGCCTCGGCGGAGAACGCAAGACGTGTTGTTGAAATCGCGGGATTTCCGGAAATGGAAGTCAGACCCGGCGCTGTCATGCCCCTGATGCGGGCTGCCCGTTATGCCCATGATATTCATGGGAAAACCGGAATTGACGGCTATGACTGGCCCATGCCTGCCAATCCGCCACTTTCGGAAGACTCCATCGACTGGATGATCCGTACTCTGCTGACCCATCCAGCAAAAAGTGTGACCCTCCTCGCACTTGGCCCCCTGACCAACGTGGCGCTGATGCTTCGTCGCTCTCCAGCTGCAGCGTCACGCGTTCGCAATATCGTCATGATGGGCGGTGGATTTTTTGAGGGCGGCAACGTCTCGCCCGCAGCCGAATTTAATATTCTTGTCGACCCGGAAGCCGCCGCCGTTGTTTTTACCGCAGGGGTGCCGCTTACGGTCATGCCGATCGACTGCACGCAGTCAGCCCTCATGCCAGTCGACTGGAAAGACAGACTGGCCGCACTGGGCACCCGTACCGGGGACGCCTGCGCAGGGATGATTTCGTTTTTCGAGCAGCACGGAAACAGAAAATTCGGAACACGGACACGGCCCCTGCATGATGCTCTGGCCATGGCCTGGATTCTCTGGCCGGAGCTGTTCAGCGGAAAAGACTGCTATGTGGCTATTGAAACTGGATCGACGCTGACCCTAGGGATGACCGTCGTGGACTGGTGGGGGTCAACCGGGCTGCCAGCAAACTGCCACTGGGTCCGCTCCTGTGCGATGGAAAAGATCTACGAGCTCATGTTCGACAGCCTCGCAAAGCTGCCGTAAGAAAAGTCCCTTACATCACAGAAAGCATGACCATTTCAAAACTGGAGTTCTTTCCGAAGTAACGAGTGCTGGAGATGTCTCCGTCAGCCGCCAGTAGGCTCGCCTTCCGGCCCAAAATCTGCCATAAGACGTAGTGGCTTAATCCATCCACCCGTGTCATGGATCTGAAAGCGGGCGGTGCAGCCTCACGATCTGGAGCCGCTGTTGGCAGACAGCGCAGCGGGACGCAACACGCCGCCGGGACAGAATTTCCGGCCAAGAGTGTCCTGCGGGCCGGGGCATAGTCGTACCGGGAAAGCAAATTGACATGCAGCGGACTCAGATAAGTGATCTGAGGCAAAATGCCGATGGCGACAATAAACTTTGCATCGGGAATATTGCGCATCCGTTCCGGATTGGACTCTCGGATCTGCTTGGGCCCGGTCTTTACGTAAGAGCAACGCCAATATGCGTCGCAAGACGCGCATTGCTGACGATCAGCGCGATATTGGTCTTCAGACTGCGCCCGTCCGTCAACTCCAGCATGCGGCCAAGCAGATACGGTGTGACAGTTTTTCCAGTTACGCCGTTTTCATGCGCTTCTTCGACCGCCGTTCTGATCAGCTTTTCGATTTCTGCCTGTGGTATCTCGTCCTGTTCCGGAACAGGATTGGCAACAACCACGCCCCCCTCCAGAGCAAGCGTCCGCCGCATGGCGATCATTGCCGCAATTTCCCCGGCGCTGTCAGCGCGCAACGGCATAGGCAGACCGCTGGACCGACTCCAGAACGCTGGAAAATCACTGGTCTTATATCCGACAACCGGCACACCCTGCGTTTCCAGAAACTCCAGCGTCCGTCGCAGATCCAGAAGCGCCTTGGCCCCGGCACAGACGACCACGACCGGCGTACGGGCGAACTCCAGCAGATCAGCCGAAATATCCATCGTTTCCTCGACGCCCCGATGAACGCCGCCAATCCCGCCCGTCGCAAACACGCTGATTCCAGCAAGATGCGCACAGATCATCGTCGCCGCCACGGTCGTCGAGGCATGCCGCCCGGCCGACAGCGCAAAAGCCAGATCAGCGCGGCTGATTTTCATAACATCCTGCGCTGTGCCCAGCCATTCGAGGGTCTTGTCGTCGAGTCCGACATGAATTTTGCCGTCGATGATCGCAATTGTCGCTGGTACACCGCCCTCGGCGCGCACCGTCTCCTCGACCAGTCGCGCTGTCCGCACATTGTCAGGCCAGGGCATACCATGTGTGATAATTGTCGATTCCAACGCGACAACAGCCTGCCCCTTATCCAGAGCATTCCGGACTTCGGCAGAAATAACAAGCGGGAGACCGGACGTCATCATACCATGTGTTCCTTATCTGACTTGTTCAGAGAGTAAATTTTTCTTCATGAATAAATCGAGAGATTCCCGATTAAGATCGGGGTAGACGCTTTCCCTGCATCCGATCGTCATCGCCGCTGCTGCAACACCATGACGGCACGCGGCATTCACATCAGCCCCTTCCATAAGCGCCGTCAGCGTCGCGGCAACCAGCGCATCTCCCGCGCCCGTCACATCCACAACATCGGTGGAAACAGCCTCAATCCGGCGGACACCTTCCGCATCCGCGACCGTCAGACCGCGCGCGCCCTCGGTAATAACCGCAACGCGCACCCCATTTCTGACAAGGGCCGCCGCCAGATCAGGGATTGTAAGATCCTGCGTACCGTCTGGCAGCAGAACCACCGCCTCGTCCTGGTTGGTAAACAGCACCTCAACATCATGCAGATGTCCACGCAGCCGTTGCGCCTTGCTGATGGACACAGTATCGAACACCAGACGGCAGGAATACTGCCTAGCCTCCCGAACAAGCCAGGCCAGCACGTCAGCCGATATGTTGCAGTCCACAAAAACCCAGTCTGTAGAGGCGATCAGCGATGTATTGCACTGCAGATAAGCAACATCCAGAAAATCCGCGACAGACGCATCAAAAATTCCGACGCCCAGATTGGATTCTCCGTCGAGAATCGCCACATACTCCGCAGTTGGCGCGCCGGTCGCGAATTTGATGCGCGATGTGTCCGTACCACAGTTTTTCATATACTCGACCAGCGCATGCCCGGACGCATCATCGCCGACCACCGCCAGTAACGTCGTGTGCCCGCCAAGCCGCACGAGATTTTCGCAAACATTGCGAGCTACACCGCCAAATGTCGTATGCCCGGCAGCAGGATTGGACGTGCCAGGCACTATCGGTCCTGCCAGACGATATTTCCTGTCAATCGCCGCCCCACCGATACAGATGCTGCGCCCCTGCTTCGCAACGATATTGGCACGACCAATACGAAATCCCTTCCGCGTCAATTGTCCGATATAGGTGGCGAGCATCGGTCGGCTGAGACCGCACCGTTCAGCCAGATCTTCCTGCGACAAGAACGGATTCTCCACGATCATGTTCAAAATGATACGTTCGTTCTCGTTCATCGTATGACGTAGCAACATTTTCGGCTCCGTGATCTTCAAAACTCTGACACATGTTTGCCGGACACACAATAGTTTGATTGCTCTCGTCAGCGGCGCCTCTGTCATGGTAGATCGCCAGCCGCTCAGTCAGCAGCGCATAAAGTGCGTCTGAATCCACGTCCCGCAGGAACTGATGATCACCGGCAGACATATGGTGTCGGGTGCAATCTGCAGGGTTCTGCCGATTGCACCCTCTGTCTATTATGCTTTTGTAGCTAGGCTCAGGACCTATTAATTTATTGAACTGAGCGAGAGGTTGTGATTCACAGGCTTACCGATGGAGGGTGGGCCTGTGAGTGATGTGTTTATGCTGTCTGAGAGGCAGATGGAGCGGATTGAGCCATTTTTCCCTCTGGCGCACGGAGTGCCACGCATGGATGACCAGCGTGTTCTGAGCGGGATCGTTTATGTAATCCGTAACGGTCTTCAGTGGAAAGACGCTCCGAAAGCGTATGGTCCACACAAGACTTTGTATAATCGCTTCATCCGGTGGAGCCGCCTGGGTGTCTTTGACAGGATATTTGTCACCCTGACAGAACAGGCTAGCCGTTCGAAGCGTTTGATGATCGATGCAACACACCTCAAGGCACACCGGACATCGGCGTCCCTGCTCAAAAAGGGGCTTTTCCCCGCCATATCGGACGGACAAAAGGCGGCCTGAACTCAAAACTTCACGCCGTGTGCGATGATCAGGGTCGACCTGTCCGCCTTCATCTGACTGCGGGGCAGGTCAGTGACTTCAGAGGCGCAGACGTGCTTCTGGCAGACCTCCCCGATGAGACAGAAGAAGTCATCGGGGACAGAGGCTACGACAGCAACCAGATCAGATTATCGCTTGCAGAACGCAATATCACAGCCTGTATTCCGCCGAAGAAGAACCGGAAATCAAAGCCACCTTACAATTGGCATCTGTATAAAAAGCGCCACCTCATCGAAAACATGTTCGCAAAACTGAAGGACTGGCGACGTGTTGCGACCCGATATGACCGGTGCGCTCATACCTTCATGTCTGCAATCCATATCGCAGCAAGCGTCATCTTCTACCTCAAAGAATGAGTCCTGAGCCTAACTATTGAAGACGGAACCATAAAATGCGTCTCAAACCCAAGGAGTTCTTCGAACCCGCCGCGTAATCGCCATTTTCCGCCATCAGTCATGGGCTAAACTTTATTTTAACGGTCACTGTCAAAAAGGAAAATGTAAACAATATCGAAAGATAACTACCCAAGGTCTTTTTATTTTATTGAAAAACGTTTTTCAAACAGATGATCACGGGAGGAAAATCCGATATATATTTTAAATTCCCCAACAACAACTTTCCATTTATGATATTTATCATCCCATGTTTTGAACATTTCAGGTGATAGCGGAAATATGACGTCTTTACTTTCCCCTACCTTCAGGCTGATTTTCTGGAATGCCTTGAGTTGTTGGGGAGCTTCATAGGCAGCCTTGGGAAAAGAAACATACATCTGCACAACAGTCTTTCCATCCTGCTTCCCTTCATTTTTTACTTTAAAAAATACAGTGTTATTTTCCATTCTCACATTGGAAATATTGAAATTGGTATAACTCAGCCCGTATCCAAAAGGATAAGCACTCCGCTGGGAATGAGCGTCATAATACCGGTATCCCACCAGAATTCCTTCGTCATAATGTACTTTCAGGTTTTCACCCGGGGATTCGGCAGTTGAGACAGTTGAGATATTTGCGGCAACACCCTGTGTTGCATCTGCAGGAAAGGTTTCAGGCAAACGGCCGGATGGATTAACAAGACCGAACAGCACGTTGGCTATGGCCTCACCGTTTCCTTCACCTGCATACCATGCCTCCAGTATTCCAGAAACCTTGTCTCTCCATGGCATAAGCACAGCCCCCGCAGTGTTCATGACGACAACCGTTCGTGGATTGGCTGCGGCAACTGCTGTAACCAATTCATTCTGATCACCCGGCAGGTCAAGGGTGGTCCGATCCGCGCCTTCAGAGACTTCATCATTAACAAAGACAACGGCAATATCTGCTTTTCTTGCTGCGGCAACTGCTTGCGCGCGCAGAGCAGAAGGGGGAGCCCAGCCCAGAGTGAGTTTCAGGGGTAGTATTGCGGTCAACGGATCATAAAAAACGCTGATATGCGCGGACTGGCCTTTAACAAGCTTTATCGAACCCTGCGCGACCGTATTGAATTCTTCCTTGCGGTAGGCTGCCACGGCCTGTCCGTCAATGGTTATGGCGGCCTGCCCTCCTCCTGCGATGGAAAAGCGGTATGTCCCGTTTTCTGGTGCGATTAGTATCCCATCCCAACGCTGCGGACGCCGCGTAACAGACATATCCGTAACATGGCGCTGCACCACATCTGCATGGGTTCCATTGCCAGAAACGGTTACTTTCCACCCGTCACCCTGCGCATCAGGATCTTTTATCAACGAGGCTGGCAACGAGGGGAGCGAACGCACCCCTTCTGTCCCTGCGGCGTAAATAACCTCCCGTTTCCCAGCCAGCGCCCGGATGGCCTGTAGCGGAGACAGTGCAGGATGAGCAGAATCTTCCGGGACGAAGCCACCGTAGGGTTCGGTGATTTTCTGCTCGGTGGTCGCATCCGGGCCAATAATGGCGATACGCCTGTCATGGCGGGACAGGGGAAGGACGTGATGCTGGTTCCTGAGCAAGACAATGCCATCGGCAGCGATCTGTTCCGCCAGCGCCGAATGGGCGGGCGTACGCACATTGGCACCTGACTGGTCACCCATCGCATCCGTTACCCCAACACGGTACATACCGTTAAGGACATGGCGTACCATACCGTCAATCTCAGCGGTGGAAACCTGATGGTTTTTAAGAGCCTGAACCAAGGGCGGGCCATAATAGTCCGGCAGCCCATATGGATTGATCCCCCCCGGCATAAGCTGGTCCTGTCCGGCCTTGATGGAGGCCACGGTACTGCGGCCTGCAAACAGCCAGTCAGACGTAACAAACCCATCAAATTTCCATTCATTGCGCAGGATACCCAACAAATAAGTATTATCGCAGGCATATTTCCCATTGATTCTGTTATAGGCACACATGATAGACTGTGCATGCCCGGCATGAACAACAGCCTCGAAAGCGGGAAGATAAATCTCACGCAAGGCCCGTTCGGATACAATCGCATCAACCGCTGACCAAGCAGGGGCATCGCCAAAACGGTCTGTTTCCTGGTTGTTAGCAGCAAAATGCTTTGGCATGGCAATCACATGGCGGCTTTGTACGCCCTCCACAATTGCGGTCCCCAGCATGCTGCTCAGAAACGGGTCTTCTCCTAAAGTTTCCGCAGCACGTCCCCATAACGGAGTGCGGAGAATATTAACCGTGGGTAACAGGGCCACATTGCGCCCCTTCCCCTTTTGCTCTTCCGCCTGAGCCTCACCGTACTGCTTGGCAAGCGCTGTGTCCCATGTTGCAGCAACCGAGATGGGAGCCGGAAAAATGGTAACAGATGTCAGCCCGTTACCCACGCCTGCCGGACCATCCCCCATGCACAAAGCGGGTACCCCCAGCCGTTTTACGCCCCGCGTATAACCCACGCAGCGAGCATCCGAACGCCCACCACCATCAAGAAGCCCCAGCTTTTCCGACAATGTCATCCTGCTGATGATCTGTTCGATGCGTGACACCGATGGTGTATCGGCACAAGCCATCCCACCATGAACAAGATCCAGAACAACCACAGCTGTCGCCATAATGTGGCCGAACCAGAAACAACGTTGCCCCATGAATTTCTTGATCATTGTAGTCCCTATAGAAAACGGATCATCAGGCAGGCGAGAGATTCCGACTCAGACATCGGGCTGCTATGAACAGGCCACTCGCAACAAGGGCCGCGCCCGCAGCAACACTGCTCAATGCAGTAATGGGTGTGATCTGAAGCGGCATATCCAATGCAAGAGGCACAAGGAGAGGTCCCAAACCCGCGCCAACCAGCACGTTAAGGAAAAAGCTGAACGAAGTGACAAAACCCCGGCGGCGTGACGTGCCCAGATGCAGGATCAGGTTCAGTCCCAGGGTCGAGCACATACCGGCCAATGCGACGATCCCCATGATCATGCACAATGCAAGCATGTAGTTATATGCGGCTCCCCCGAGACAGAGCACCACAAGAACAAGCAGCAGCATGATGATGGGTGCATAGAACGCTTCCTGGCCCCGCCCCTTCATCAAGCGGTCACTCAGAATGCCCCCTATTGTAACACCTGTGAGGCCGCCGACGATCAAGCTTCCCCCCAGTATCTTACCGATATGGGCAGCAGAAACACTAAACGCGTGCAACATGACATAGGGTGCCCAAGCGCCCACCGCATTATCGATAACCGACACAGTCGAGACGGCTAGACAGGTAACGAGCAGGACCATACGGGACTGTCTCCGCCCGGATGCATCCGAGCTGCCATCCGGGGCACCGGACACATAATGCACACGTCTGGGTTCATGCACGACAAACAGCGCAAGGACGCACATGAAGGTCCCAACCATGGCCAGAAACATGAAAATCCGCCGCCATGGCGCCAAATGCGGCATGAGGGGTGCAAGAAGGCACAGCCCAGCTGGTCCAAGTAACCAGCCACCAACAATTATTGAGACCCCACCCCCCGCCACAATGCCCGAAAAATAGAAACCCAGCGCCCGCCCCTGCTGATGACGAGGAAAAATATCGCCGATGAGAGACAGGGCAACCGGCGCCAACGCCGCCTCACCCGCGGCCACCAGCATACGCCCCATCAGCATAAGGGGGAACTGCATGGCCAGACCACAGACCATGGTTCCCGCGCTCCACAGCCCTATGGCACCGATAAGGAACGGCTTACGCGGCAGACGGTCAACCAGCCAACCCACCGGTAAACCCATGACAGCATAGATTACGCCAAAAAATGTGCCTATCAATAGAGCAAACTGATAGTTACTGATATTTAGGTCAAGTTTTATAAAATCAACAAGAAGACTGAGTATTTCTCGATCGGTGTATGATAACAGGGCACATGCAAACAGAAAAAACAGCACGAGAATATTACGCATAAATAAAATCCTGTTTCATGCCTTATACAAAAATCATCCGCTGGAACCGACGGGATGGCAAAATGCCATCCGACTTCCTCCACCACAGCGGAGGAAGCCCCGAATATCGCTCAGAGTGTAAAATTGACACGACCGTAGTAATAACCACCTGTCATGGGAACCTGAGCGGACTGATAATCATAGATCTGACCACCAACATAATTGAGGTTCTCAGGCAATTTGCGTGGACGAATATTGAAAATATTGTTAGCCCCTACAGCGATGTGCCAGCGCGGATTGATACGGTACCCAATTTCAAGATCAGTCAACCATCGTGGGGTATTCTTGAACTGACCAAAACATGTCTGAGAAAACTGCTGAGAGGAACCGTCTGCACAGGTACCAGTAGCCCAGTCCATGTATTGCAGCATGGACGTCGTTTCACCGTACCGCGTCTGACGGATATTCACATCCCACTTGCCCGTGGTCCAGTAGGCATTGAGGATAATCTTGCTACGCGGATAAGCGGTGGTGATGGACGAGATGTTCGAGGCATTCAGATACTGCGCCATCGCTCCGGTATTGGGGTCATCATAGGTGCCATTATGGTGTAAGCGAGTACGGTTAAGGTCGATTGCCATGCTGAGAGCAAGGTTGCCATAACGGCGCAGGTGCAGCAGGTAATCTGCCTTGATGTCAACGCCTTGCGTGCGGGTGCTGGCGCCATTGGTAAAGTAATAAGCCGTTACGTCCGCCGGGGTCACGTTGGAGCTGAGCAGGTAGCCGGAGTTCTCAAGCGCCGTTATGGCGGAAGTGCCATTCACAACGCCGCCCTGCACGATACGGTCACGGATATTGATCTGATAAACATCCGCTTCGATATGGAACCCATTCACTGGTTCAAGCACGATACCAGCGCTGACATTAGTTGAACGTTCCGGCTTGAGCTTGGCAGCCCCCAGCGCTTGTGCAGCAGGAGAGTCAACACCCAGCAGGCCACCCGCTCCCGTCGGCCCAACTGTCATGGAACTGTAGTGCTGTTCCGCCAGAGTGGGCGCACGGAAGCCATTGCTGATCGTACCGCGAATGGCAATACGACGGGAGAAATTGTAGCGGGTCGAAACCTTGCCGTTTTCAGTATTGCCCACATCCGTATAGTGTTCGAACCGACCGGCAAAATCGACATTCCATTTGGGCGTCAAATGGAAATCAGTATCAATGTAGCCTGCCCAGATATCACGGTCCCAGTTCCCTGCACTCTGGGGCTGCAAACCATTGAACGCCGAAACGCCGCCATCTTCATAAGAGGCAGGAATGCCTGCCTTGACCGTATAGGTTTCAAGCCGATGTTCCGCGCCAAAAGCGAGGTTCATCGGAACGGTATTGGCAATCTTGAACTGGCGACGGAAGTCGGCATTATTTGTCCATTGAGCCATACGGAACGTTTCGGCCCTTACTTTACTGGGCGACCAGCCACATCCCCCAGAGGAATAATAGGGGCTGGAAGGAGACGTCGAACAACCATCGCCTTCTGGGCTAAGCATACCGAGATTGGCAGTATTCTTATTGCCGATTTTGTCCTCATCGGCGCCATAGGTCGTGCTTATATCCCAGTTGAAACCAAGGAAATTGTCTCCTTTGAGCCCGAGGGTAGCAGCATAGTCATTTTCTTCATTCGTCAAAATTGGAGAGAACCCGTCAGGGTACATGGTCGGTGCAGAGGAAGGGGTACGATAGTTCTCGAATGCTTCCGCATGACGATGCGCGTAGGTGATGAGACCATAGAACTGTACATCTCTGGCAATTGTCTTGCCAAAATTGATGCTCAGGTTCTCACGCGTTTCCTCCGGCGTACTTGTAAAATGGTTAGATTGCAGAGAAGGCGTAGCAGAACCGGTATAGTTGGCGCCCGTATATGCCCCGGCAGGCGCGGATGAACCCATCAGGCGATGATCATAGGTTTTAGGCAGCATGTGATCTGTATGATACACTTGGCCACTCAAATGAAGATAGCCGTCTCCACCAAGCGAGAGTCCGCCATCGCCACCGACCTGGTACTGCCATCCATCGCCATTATAGGCATTTGCCCCTGTCTGGCTGCTAATATTCAAACCATGGTTGGTTTTTTTGGTAATAATGTTGACCACACCCGCAATGGCGTCGGAGCCGTAGAGTGCTGCAGCACCATCTTCCAGCACCTCGATATGATCGATTGCGGCAGCGGGAATCATGTTCAGATCAACTGGTGTTGCCCCAAAATCCGGCCCTGCATCAGCCGAGATGTTGGCCGTGGTATGACGGCGCTTACCATCAACCAGGACCAACACCTGATTGGGATTCAATCCCCGCATGCGAATTGATGCAGTCAGAGCACTGGCATTGGTCCCCATGGGATTCACGTTGATGGATGCATATGTGCGGCTCAACGCATCTCCCAGGTTCATCTGTCCTGAACGGCGTAGGGTTGCATTTGTAATGACCGAAACAGGGCTCGTGCTATGCCGCGCCCCCACATTCTGCGCATGGGTCCCGGTTACAATAATGGCTTCAGCCTGCTCAGAAGGCACCTTGGCAGCATGAGCAGGTGTGATCGAAGCCCGAACTGACTTTGCGTTACGCGGTCGCGTAACATGATGGGCCTCTCTACCTTTGGATGAAACAGCAGGCGCAAGACCCACATCTGCCCCATAGGCATCTGTGGCTTTCACAGTCGCCGGCGCCAGAATGCAGACGGTTAGAAGACACTGTCGAAACGTCATTGTGTATTACCTAATTCGTAACCGGCCGTTCTGTGCCGCCTTGATTATGCGGCCTTTTTGTGAAGCGTATTCGCGGGTTGCCAGTTCCATGGCAACAATTCGTGGAGGCGGTTGATCTTGTGTTCGTTGATGCGGGCGAGAACATCGGCGAGGTAATCGTGCGGGTTGAGGCCTGAAAGTTTTGCGCTTTCGATAAGCGTCATGGCATCAGCGATGTTGTCGCCCCCGGCGTCTGAACCGGCAAACAGATAGTTTTTCCGCCCGACGCATACCGGTCGTATGGCCCGTTCGGCAGGATTGTTGTCGATGGCAACACGACCATCTTCGAGGAAGAGGGTAAAGGCTGCCCACCGGTTGAGCGCATAACGGATTGCTTTTGCCAGTTCCCCCTTGCCAGGGATACGGGCGAGCTGTGTTTCGCACCATGCGTGGAATGCTGTGACACGAGGGCGGCTTTTTTCCTGTCGGACAGCCAGACGATACGGAGCAGGAGACCCGGTGAGCTGCCGCTCGATATCGTAGAGTTCCCCGATCTGCTCGAGTGCTTCCCTTGCGATTGTCGAATCACTGCCCTTCCAGACATCATGGAAGGCCCTGCGGAGATGAGCCCAGCAGGCCGCTTCGCGCACATGCACGGTTCCCGTTGCATCGGGTTTATACAGATCCCTGAACCCCGCGTAGGCGTCAGCCTGCAGAATGCCCCGGAACTGTGCCAGATGGGTCTGGGGATTGATCCCCTTGCGATCGGGAGAGAACCAGTAGGCCACGGCGGGCGGATCACTCCCGCCCCAGGGGCGGGGATCGCGCAGATAGGTCCAGATCCGCCCTTCCTTCACACCACGTGGTTTCCCAGCCTGGCGCAGACGGGAATCAAGAACCTGGATGGGTGTATCATCGGCATGCAGCAGGTCTGCCTTTACGACATCCTGACGGATCAGATCTGTGAGAGGACGCAGAACGGCAACGGCCTGACCACACCAGTCGATCAGGGTTGAACGGGGAATGTCCACACCCTGACGGGCAAAGATCTCGTTCTGACGATAAAGCGGGATATGGTCATCGAATTTCGAGACCAGGATATGGGCCAGAAGCCCGGGGCCAGCCATCCCCCGTGGAACAGGGCGCGACGGTGCTTCAGGCTGCACCATCGTTTCGCAATGGCGGCAGGATTTCTTCAGCCGTGCCGTTTCGACAACTTTCAGTTTTGCCGCAATAAAGTCCAGTATTTCGGTGACATCTTCGCCTACAAGACGCAGAGGACCGCCACAGGCAGGACAGGCCTCACCCGGGTCGAGAACAATACGCTCCCGTGGTGTCGTGTCAGAAACCTGTGGTTTGCCACGCTGCCGTGGGGGAGAGACTGCATCATCGCTGACATCATGCTCCCTGATATCAGGAGAAGGATCGGCTGCCGCGATGGCGATTTTTACATCTTCAAGGAGCAGTTCGAGCTGTTCAATCTCACGGTCTATCTTTTCTGAACTGGCCCCGAATTTCTGTTTCTGAAGGCGTGCGATCCGGATTTTGAGAGACTGGACAAGAGCCTCATACGCACGGGCCGACGCAGAAAGCCGGGCCACTTCGGTCTGCAGGGAAACAATCATTTCCCTCAGGATATCCGGATCATCAGGCAGGACCACGGGTGCAGGCGTCATTATGAAAAAATAGCAGAAAATCTAAGAAAATTCAAAAGGTTCTACACGATCACGCCATAAAAATCAGGCTACGCGAGACGGTGGTGCAGACCAGGAAGGGCGTCTCCACTCCATGCCTTCCCACAGCATGGCCATCTGTGCTGTCGTCAGGCGTGCAACGCCCTCTGCCGGAGACGGCCATGGAAAACGTCCCTTCTCAAGCACCTTGTAATAAAGACAGAACCCCTGACCGTCCCACATCAGAAGCTTGATCCTGTCGCCACGGCGACCACGAAAAGCAAAGAGCGCCCCTGATGTCGGGTTCTGACGCAGCACGTCCTGTGCCAGTGCTGCCAGACCCGATATGCCCTTGCGCATATCGGTCACCCCGCAGGCCAGATAGACACGCACGCCGTTGCCCACGCCAATCATGCCGTCTCCGCAATCTGGATGACCCGGGCCAGAAGATCTTCGGCAGGATGTCCCGTCACCCTGATACTACGGCCATTGCGCAGCACTATGGCCAGTTCGTCAGGTCCACCGCCAGATGTCACAGCAGGTGTCGTCACTGAAGCAACAGGAATAAACGCCACAGACTGATCTGGCGAAGATAGTCTTTGACGGAATGAACTCCGCCATTGGTAAAGGTGTTGGCGGGTCAGGTCATGCCGACGTGCCACATCCGATACACTCGCTCCATCCACACCAACTTCAGACAGTATCGCCAGTTTGCGTTCATCCGACCAGCGGCGACGGCGTTCAACACCAATCAGGATTTCCTGGGCCATTCTTACCTCTCAAATGACGTCAATAACGACGTCGTTAACGACGGTAAGTTACCAGTCACAATCTTTAATCATAAGGCGGCCTCAAACGGCCGGTTACCCTAATTCTTCGGCAGGTCGCATGGCGCGACTATCTGTTATGACAAGTAAGGGAGGAGTATTCTCAAGCTACGTGCTGTGGACGTGTCTGTTCATGTGTAATCCAGAGGAAGCGTCGTAACGTTTTTTACGTTTCCCAGAATTATATGAGATGTAATCGATGTTATATCCGACAAGGAAAGCAGTCTGTGCGCAATAAATTCTCGGTAAGACTGCAGATCGTGTGAATATACCAACAATATAAAATCGGACGATCCTGTTATATAGTGACAGGACACAACTTCATTCAGGCGGCTGATATGGTCACAGAACCGTTTTTCTATTTCGGGAGAATGTGAGTAAAGCTTTACAACAACAAATGATGAAACATTCAAATTGAGCTTTGCCGGGCTGAGTATGGCAACCACTCGGTCAATATATCCTTCATCCTTAAGACGTTGCAAACGGCGTGAACACTGCGAGCTGGAAAGATTAACAAGATTGCTCAGGTCGTTCAGGCTGATATCGCCCTTGTTTTGCAATGTCGAAAGGATGGCTCTATCGAAGCTGTCGATTGTTGCATCACGCATTACTCTGGACCCTCGTGGAATATTTTCCAGACTACACCTCAAAACCGTTTCTTATGTAAAACATATTATATTTCGATTTCATAATATAAATTGTCTGTTTATGAAAATTTGCGGAAACCATGCAAATTTGGTGCTTTTTGCGTCAAATTTGCAAAATTTTTGCATAAAGTCGTCAGGAAGTGCGCTCCATTGTCGACCTGAACGGATCAGAATCGCATTACCAAATCGCCCTCGTGGTGTTGGACGTCGCATTTCTTTGCGTCTGAAGAGCTTTCATCGTCCTTTCTGTGCGCACGATATGTATAATCCAAATGAATTTTCTACCTTTGTGAATGATTCATGCAAAAAAACGTCTTTTCCAACAAATAATGCAAAAAAATTGCACGTCTTCGGGCTGATACTATTGCCTTAATGTTTTTTACTGCTGGAAGTGCGACCATGTCCTTTTTGGATGATTTACCTTTTTTGTCGCCGGATCCGCTTCTGTCCGTTGCTCAGCAGGCGGAACGGGATCATCGTATAGGAAAACTGGATCTTACAATTGGGGTGTACAAAGATCGCAGCGGACAAACCCCCATCTTCAAAAGTGTTAAATCTGCAGAAAGCTCTCTTGTGCAGAACGAGATAACCAAATCCTATCTGTCGACCGAAGGCGTGCCGACATTTTGCAACGCGATAGCGGACCTTATCCTGTCGCCGCACGACGTGACCTGCAACAGGCTGGCAACCGTACAGACGCTTGGAGGAACGGGGGCACTTTCACTGGCCGGACGGTTCTTGTCAGACAATTTCCCAGAGAGTGTCATTTGGATCGGGACGCCCACATGGAGCAATCATGTTGCAGTTATGAGGCAATGTGACCTCAATGTTCAGACATATGCGCGTAGCCTGCCGACTGGTGGGCGGAACTTTGCTGCCCTTATGGATGTCCTGACCCATAAAGCGCGCCGGGGTGACATCATTTTGCTTCAGCCAATCTGCCATAACCCTACGGGCGATGACTGGAGCAAAGCAGAATGGGATGAGATAACGGTACAGATTGTAAAGGCTGGCCTCCTGCCATTAGTGGATATAGCCTATCATGGCCTAGGGCAGGACCTTGCAAGCGATCTGACGCGCCTGCACACTTTAGTCGAACAGACCGATGTGACTCTGGTGTGCTATTCCTGCAGCAAGAATTTTGGCCTTTACCGGGACCGGGTAGGCGCACTTCTTGTAGCAGGACAGAGCAATGTCCAGCCACAGGCGCTGCAAAGTCAATTGGCCGCAATCGCAAGGACTAATTATTCCATGCCGCCTGCACACGGTGCCCTTACGGTTGGACACATTCTGACAACTCCTGTCCTGCGCCAGCAATGGGAAAATGAGGTTGAAAGCATGCAGGCACACCTCCATACCGTGCGCACGCAACTAGCTGCCCACAAGCAGATCGGGCCATGCAATGTGCAAACCATTGCCACAGGCCGAGGGATGTTCTGCATGTTGCCACTTCCGCCTACAATTATTATGCTGTTGCGAAACGAATATAGCATTTACATGGCTGATAATGGACGGATCAATCTCGCGGCCTTGAACGAGAATAACCTTCTTCAGTTTGTCGCCCTGATTGACCGGGTCTGGGCCAATACGCAGATCGGCACCATGAGGAATGTCAACGTCCCGGCTTCATTATGAGGCCGCCCTTTGATGAATAAACACTATTTTTTATAATCTGCGAGGTGACATGATATCGGAGAGCAATACGAGCGATTTTGAGGAGGGCACGTTCTTTCTTTACGACCTCAAGGTAGAAGTCATTGCCCCGGAAGGTAGCAAGATCTGGTGCAACGCCAAGGTTGGTGATTACTTTGAAGTCAAAGGAGAGCTGCTGCATTTCCGTGAGGATATGCCCTTCAGCCTCTACAATCTTGCAGCCCTCTTGCCTTTGCTGCCCGCAAAGCAACGCCAAGTAGACAAAAATGACTGGATGTTTACCGACACGGATATTGCCTGCACTGACCCTAACTGCCCGACGCGCTTCCGTATTACCCGCACAGGTCTGAGGAAGTTTCGCCATGATGACACAACTGCCGTTTCCCAATCATTCTCTACTTTGGATTAATGACAATGCCTATTGACCGTTTTTATATTGATGGATCCTATAGCATCTCCCGCATCATGAAGGGAGGATGGCATCTTGCCGGTGGCCACGGCAAGGTGGATGTAAAGCAGGCTGTTGCCGACATGAAGGAATTTGTCGAAGCAGGCATTACGACTTTTGACTGCGCCGACCATTATACAGGCGTGGAGGAGATGATAGGCCAGTTTAGACAGACTTACCCTGAACTCGCCAAAAAAACGCAGGTTCAGACAAAGTTTGTGCCAGACCTTGATATCCTTCCGACAATCACCCGACAGTATATTACCGGCATTATTGATCGGTCGCTAACACGCCTTAAGGTCGACTACCTGGATCTGGTACAGTTTTTCTGGTGGGATTGGAAAATTCCTGGTGCGATTGAAACTGCACAGATTTTGCATGACCTGATGAAGGAAGGCAAAATTGCACGTCTTGGCATAACAAATTTTTCTGTGCCACAATTGACACAGCTGGTTGACGCCAACATTCCGTTTGTAACCAACCAAGTGCAATATTCCCTGCTAGACCGGCGCCCTGAACGCAAGATGGTCGAATATTGCGCTGCTCACAATATGTATATTCTCACCTATGGCCAGTTAGCTGGAGGTTTCATTTCAGAAGAATGGCTTGGAAAACCCGAACCGGCAGGAGAGATGGCGAATCGATCTCAGATAAAATACAAGCTCATTATTGATGATTTTGGTGGATGGGAGAAATTCCAGTCTTTACTGAAACTGTTGCAGGGTATCGGCAAACAATATGGTGTTGGTATTGGTGAGGTCGCCGTGCGCTGGGTTATCGAACAACCTCGTGTTGCAGGTTCCATTGTGGGAGCCACCTCCACACGCTACCTCAAACGCAACGAAAGCATTTTTTCCTTCTCTCTTTCGGAAGAAGATCACAAGCGTATTCGACAAATTATCGGTGATACCCCGTCAGTACCGGGGGATTGCTATGAACTGGAAAATGACCGGACCGGTCGCCACGGGCGGATTATGCGCTACAATCAGAACAAAATTTAAATAAAGAGGCTGAAAAAATAAACTGCCCAAGGTTTTCTGTAGATAGAAACACCCGTGAAGTAAGAGGCATTCATAAGTAACAAATGGAAGCCCTTTCCGTTTGAAGTGCGTGAGCGTGCGGCCGCATGGTTCTGGGAGAAAATCAGAACCATGCGGCACTCTGTGCTACGGTAACGATGGTTGTCCCGAAGCTGGATATTCATCCTGACACGCTATTACAATGCCCCCGGTTACAGAAACAAGCCAATACTCCTGTTATGAGTGAACTCCTTGATTGGAGGAATATCCGTAAAATGGAGGGCGAAGTTTGTGAATTGCATCAGCCCAATGAACTCCTGCACAAGATATCAGCTTATTTGCGGAAGGAGGACTCCACCACCGGATCAGGCCATGACACGTTGCACGGCTGGCATCGCCATATCTATCGTCCATTCAAACGTCTGAATTCCGCATCATAGCCCGTCGGTTTCTTTTTATTGTAGAATTTTCATTTGAATAGTATATTGTTTCGTATTCGGTACAAACAAGGCTTTCTCATGAAACAGGCTTCTGTGCGGTGGACTACCGGGTTGTTCGCATTCGCCTATGTCCTGTCTTTTGTGGACAGGCAGATACTGGCACTCCTGATTGGTCCTGTTAAAGCCGATCTCGGTTTGTCAGATTTCCAGTTCGCTCTTCTGAACGGGCTGGCGTTCGCGCTGCTCTATTCCATTCTTGGGCTTCCCATTGCCTCGCTGAGCGACCGCGTCCCGCGTCCTCCCATCATTGTAGCAGGCATCATCATTTGGAGTATGGCAACAATAGGCTGTGGTTTTTCTCAGAATTTCTGGCAGCTTTTCCTTTCCCGTATGTTCGTGGGCATTGGAGAGGCCACGCTGGTTCCTGCCGTCTATTCTTTTCTTGCCGATATTGTACCCTCCGAACGTCTTGGTCGCACACTAGCTTTATTTTCTCTGGGGTCATTTATTGGTTCGGGGCTTGCTTTCCTTTGTGGAGGCATGTTGATCGCCCTTCTTCACGAAAACGGAGCATGGCATGGCGTCGCCACATGGAAGCTCTGTTTCATGATAGTCGGTCTGCCCGGCCTGCCACTCGCGTTGCTCATTATCTGCTGCATAAAGGAACCCGGCCCCCGGTTCGTCGCAATAACCCGGAGCGGAGTAGCCGCAAGTTGCCAGTATTTCCTGTCTCGCTGGCGATTTTTCACACTGCACTTTCTGGGCTACTCCGCCACCGCCATCATCCTGTTCTCTCTCATGAGTTGGACACCCGCCCTTCTGATGCGTGACCGACATTTTTCTCGGGAAACCGTTGGCGTTGTCATGGGCATCATCGCAATTCTCTGCGGCTGCGGGGGCGCCTACACCAGCGGACGCCTCATCGACGCGCTTTTTATGCGAGGAAATACAGACGCAGCTGCTCGGGTAGGGATTTGCGGTGCTCTTGCCGTGCCTCTTTTCTTTCTTCCGTCTTTGTATGTGGGTAACACCGTTATTTGCGTAATACTGCTGGCTTTTGCATTTTTCTTCGCATCCTTTCCCATGCCACCGTCGGCTCTTGTGGTGCAACAAACCGTGCCCAAAACCATGCGCGCCCAGTTTTCAGCCGTGTTGCTGTTTTGCAATGCCCTGATCGGTCTATCGGGAGGCTCAATGCTGATCGGATATCTCGACGATCATGTCTTTACCGCTGCCAACGGTATCACCTCCTCGCTGGCAGTGGTCACCACGGGAGCTGCCCTTGTCGGCGCTGCCTTCATTGCCACAACACGGAAAGAATTGGCTCGGGCCGCGTATAGGGTAGGATATGGCTGACAGAGCAGTCTCTTTCCCTGCCAGCAGTATGATCTATTATAATCAGGACAGGAATGTTTCCTGCAGATGCTTCCAAAGAAGCTGTGTCTTGGCAGCATTCTCGACAAATAGCACTGTTGACCAGCGTTCCGTCCGCGCTTCGCCCTGTGTCTGCACTTCGCGATAGAAGGCCAGAATCCCTCCATCAAAAGTCTGACAGATTTTCACATCAAAAATTTCCATGATCAAACCGGGACGTGATCCTTTGAGGGAAGGAAGCGCCTTTTCAAAACCTTCCAGCGTTATCACACGTCCAGCGGCGCCTACCATCATGTAGCCTGGTGCAAAATGCGCAAGCAGGCATGAAAGCGGCTCTTCATTCTCGCCACGAAACCAAGCCTGTAACAACCGATGTAGCTCAATAATCTCGTATGTTACGTTATTTATCATGTTTTCCACGTCATCTTTTCCTTTTCTTTACCCTAAACTCAGGGCTCCATAAGAACCGAACGTGTCGGCACGCTTTCAGCCCAGCCCGCAGTCAGTGGTGCGATAAACACATTTTCTGTGCGCGTGCGGGAAATTTTCCACACACCGTCTTCCTTACGGAAAAGATTGTTAAGGCGGCTAGACCGCAACAGTGAAGAGCCATCCTTGAAGATCCAGGGCTGACAATGCACCCACTGTCCGTCCGCCGTGTCGCCCTTCACGTGAATCTGCTCAGAGGTAAGGTAATGGACATTCAACAGCAGAGCCGGGTCCCGTTTCTGGCTCCAGAATCCCTCGAAATGGGCCCGGATCGCGGCCTTACCGATGCAACGCCCGAACTGGTTGGTATAGTATTCGCCAACACCTTCCCAGATTGCATCTTCAGTATAGAGATCCATAATACAATCGATACGTTCCGCATCATTCGTCACCCCTGCTTCCGGGCAAGGCGTATCACACAGGAACATGTAACGTGCCTGGATACGGCGAATATCCGCTTCTGCCTCCAGTTGCTCGATACGTTGGCTCAACGCATCAATGCGACGGGCAAGAATCTCGTCTGTCATGATGTCCCAATCTCCGCATATCCTGGCGCACGCTGGCCTATTATCATGTGCACATCGAAGGAAGAGGGCGCGGCGGAAGGATCGTCTCTGCCCAACCGGCCCAATTCAGCAAATCTTCATCCGTCCCATATGCGGACAGAAGCTGCACACCAACCGGAAGACCGCTTGAACTGGTTAACCCCGGTAGCGTTACGGTCGGCAGGCGCAATAGCGTCCACAACCGGCTAAAAAGCGGGCTACCTGTACCACTTTCCGCCAAAGGCGCCTCGCCCGGTGCTGCCGGTGCAACAAGTACATCATAATTGGCGAAAATATCTGCCATACGACAACGAAGTTCCTCGGCCCTGGCAAGAGCGGCACGATATGTTGCGTAGTCAATCTGCTTTCCGGCTTCCAGCAAGCCGACTATCTGGGAGCTTAGCAGTGGCCGACGGTCCGCATATTCCCAACCGAGCGCTTGCGCCGCTTCATAACTCATGATCGTGATGTGCAAATCTGCTGCTTCGGCAAAATCCTCCAGATCAATATAGGTGACCTGAACTTCTTTGCTAAAAAGTGCGGCGGCCTTTTCAATAGCTTTTTGTGTGGCCTCTTCGGCTGCATCCCAATGTGGGGTTCGGCATATCCCGATACTGGAAGGCCGTCGGGGCTTGAAAGTGCTTGGTACAGCCGTTGGCCCCTTAAGAACACCATCTGCCAGAGCCGCCGTAGCGACATCGCGCGTCATCGTGCCGAGCGTATCGAAGGATGGAGCGAGGCTCTTGATGCCCGCGGCAGCATAGCGGCCATAGCTGGGCTTGAAGCCCACAATACCACAGTAGGAAGCCGGCCGTGTGAGCGAGGCTGCCGTCTGAGACGCCAGGCCGATGTCAACCATACCAACCGCCACTGCCGCCGCAGACCCGCTGGAGGACCCTCCGGGCGTACGCGTCACGTCGTAAGGATTAACCGTTGGTCCCGGCGAAAAGAAGGCAAACTCCGTCGTCACGGTCTTGCCAACACAGACTGCACCCGCCGTCTTGAGCTGCGTGACACACGCCGCATCAGACAGCGAGTGATATCCTGCATAGATCGGCGACCCATGACTGGTGGGATAATGAACGGTGTCGATGATATCCTTGACCCCGACACTCATTCCAAGAAGAGGTCCCGGAGAGGCCATATCAGCATCCTGCCGTATGCGTACGGGATCATAACTTGTAAAAGCTTTTAACTGTGGTTCATATTTCTCGATACCATTCAGGATTTTCGAGGCCATGGTGGCCCGTGTCTCGCTCATTGTTTTACCTTTCGGCTATGCAGCGCACGTCAGGATGCTAGATCGAAGGCACCCCGATAATACAGCAAGGGGCCTACTTCGCTGTCAGAATTCATTGCAACATGTACAGGACGTGCGAGAAAGATCTCATGTGTGCCACCACGCAGGGTTTCGACCACCTCGACACCAATCTGCACGAGCGCATCACACACGAAGAACAATCCGTCCTCTTGGCGTACGCAATAATCATCAAACTGCTTGTCCTTGGCAGGACCCGCAAAATGCATGGCAACGGCTTCCTGTGATTGCCGGAGAATACTCACACCAAAGCGCCCACTATGCTCAATGGCCCGGCAGGTGGAACTTCTACGGTTCAGGCAGATGAGAAGCATAAGCGGGTCAAGAGAGACGGAACTCAGCGCACTGATCGTCGCGCCCTGCTCGCCTTCCTCTCCCCGCGCCGTCACGACGGCCACACCGGTAGCGAAATGAGACATTGCGCGTCGAAACTGATCGGACGTCAAGGATGTCATGCATTGTCTCCATGCCATAAGGGGCCCACGTCCTTGCGCATCTTCCGCACGGCTGCATCGAACATCTTGTCGGCAGCAGACGTGCTGGACAGAACCCAGGCTGCATCCTTGGCACACGATGCGCGGATGGTGTCGGAAAGCGGGACGTCAGGCCCAGGAAGCATGCCGGCATGACACTGTATTTCTGCTGCACGCTGCACGGTCCAGAGGAGAAAGAAAGCACGAGCAACATCGCTTTCTCCAACCGCCACACCATGGTTGCGCAAAACTAGCACATGCTTGTCGCCAAGGCTTTCCAACATGCGTGGACGCTCTTCTTCATACAGGGTGATACCTTCAAACGCGTGGTACCCGACCCTGCCAAACAACTGCGCACCGTAAAAATTGTCGTAACTGAAACCGGCCTGCTTCATGGCTACCGCGCTGACTTCGCTGGTATGCGTGTGGATGATGCAATGAATGTCATCCCGCGCGGAATGAATAGCACCGTGAAGCGCGAAGCCCGCGGGGTTGGGCTTGCCTTCCGTGTCGCCCACAAGCTGGCCATCTGCATTCACAACCAGCAAGTTCTCTGGTGAGATCTCGTCGTAATTCAGGCCGAACGCATTAACGAGATACCGACGCGGCTCACCCGGCAGGCGAAGAGAAATATGGTTGAAAATCATCTCGGTCCAGCCGAAATAACTGATAAGGTGATAGCACTCGGCCAGCCGGACCCGAAGCTGCCACTCTTCTTTCTGTGTATCCGTTGTCATATGCGAATGTCTCCCTATCGGCATTGCGCGGCCTTAAACCGCGTTAGCCTGACAAGCGTGTTGATTGTCGGTGTGGGCACCCCATACGCCCCAGCAAGTCTTGTTACCGCCTCCCCCATCGCATCCAGTTCCAGCAGACGGCCAGCACGAAAATCCTGCAACATGGACGTCTCGTGTGGGCCAGCACTTGCAATGACATCCAAAAGCGCAGAGGTAGGCGGCAAACCAGTAAGGCCGCAAGCTGCGCCAACGGCACGTACTTCCGCGAGCACATCAGAGATAACGGCCCGGCTGTCTTCCACCGTTCCCATTTTTTCCAGCGTAGCCTCACACAGCACGGATAGTGGATTGGTCGCCAGATTGAAGGCCAGTTTCGTCCATATGGGCTGCCGGATATCCGTACTCAGTTCCACGGCAATACCCGCGGTGGACAGAATGTTTCCAATCTGTGCCAGACCCGTATCCACTCCACTCTGCTGTGCAGCGCGCCCCAGCACAAGCTTCGGCTGACGGTCCGACCTGACAACAGCAGGCAAGGGCATTGAGGCAAAAGCATAGGCTACACACCCGATCACCTGCGCGGCGGGAAAAGCAGCCGTCAGCACACTTCCTGGATCGACCGTTTCATGGGCGGACTCAAAGGGACCATCCACTGTCATCCACCATGGAATGCCATTAACGATGGGAAGAACAGGTGTTCCTGCGTCCACAGTTGCCTTTACAAGGGGCACCAGTGTTGCAAGCTGATGCGCCTTGACTGCCAGCACCAGCAGATCCTGCCGGGTATCCGGTGCCCGCTCTGCCGCCGCAACAGGGGTGCAAAATGTGCCTGCAGGCCCCTGCAACTCCAGCCCTCGCGCCCGAATAGCCTGTAATGTTGCACCGCGCGCCACAACAGACACGTTGGCACCGCTATGGGCCAACATGGCAGCAAATGTGCCACCAAGCGCCCCAATCCCTGCAACACAGATTTTCGGGGCCTCCACCATCAGATATCAACCACCAGCAAAGGGGAATGGGACCGTGAACAGCAGAGGGCAATCTGGTCTGTCTGTTCGTCCTCAGTCAGATACTCGTCACGATGGTCCGGCTCGCCTTCCAGCACATTGACCACGCAGGTGCCGCAAATACCCTGCTCGCAGCTCAATGTGACTTTCACACCCGCTTTACCCAGCGCCCCGGCAATAGTGTCATCTGGCCCTACATGAACCCGCACGCCAGATTTTGCTGCCAGAACTTCAAAAGCGTTTCCACCAGCAACAGGCTGGGCCGAAAAAGTTTCCCGATGAAGCTGATTTTCCATATAGCCAACAGTAAGACCGGCTTCAAAAACAGCGTCCATCAACCCGAGGGGACCGCAGGTATAAACACGCGTCGTCGGCTTCAAACACCCAGCCAGCACACTGGCCGGATCGAAACGTGGCGCGTCTGGGCGCCCGCGATCATGCACCTTCACGGCCTGCGCAAAAGGAGCCTGTTGCAGGAGCGCCGTAAAGACCGGGTCACGCGCCACGTAGTGCAGCGTAAAAGACTGTCCCTTGTCATACAGTTCGTAGGCCATGGCAATCAGCGGGGTAACGCCAATGCCGCCGCCAATCAGAACCGAATGTTCTGCTTTCTTATCCAGCGGAAAAAGATTGCGCGGTACGCCAATTTTCATGACCTCACCCACTCGGACAAGATCATGTACCGCTCGAGACCCTCCACGGGATGCCGGATCACGGAGAACGGCCAGACGATAGCAGGAGCAGTCGCCCGGATCACCGCACAGTGAATACTGCCGGATCAAGCCATCACCCAGTAACAGGTCCACGTGCGCACCCGCTTCCCATGATGGTAAAACACCCTGCAGTGGCACAAGATCGAAGGACAGCACCTCGCCAAGACGCTCCGCAGCAGCCACTCTGACGTCAATCGTATCTGCAGTTTCGGCGTTTGCTTTCATCGCATGTACAACCCACTGTTGATATCGATGATGGAACCGGTAATGGAGCCCGCATCGGCACGCGCCAGTTCTGCAACCATGCGGGCCACCGTCAGCGGATTTCCCGCCTGCCCGGTAGGCAGATTGGCCATCACGCGCGCCGCATTTTCTGCACCAATCGTCTCGGCGACCGATGGCAGATCAAGCGGCCCTGGTGCCACGGCATTAACCGTAATGCCATGTGGAGCCAGATCCCGCGCGAAAACCTTGGTCAACGTATGCACGCCGCCCTTGGAGGCCGCATAATGCGCTCCCGTCGCCGTGCCCCCGTTTTCACCTGCCAAGGACCCGATATTGACAATACGCCCCCCGGCTTCCTTCGCCCTGAGACGGCGTGCAAAACGCTGGCACCCAAGAAAAGTCCCACGCAGATTCACTGCCAGAACAGTGTCGAACGTCTCAATCTCGATATCGAGAACCTTCTCTGCCTTCATAACGGCAGCATTGTTGACGAGCAGCCAGGGCAGCCCAAATACCTGTTCCGCAGCATCCAGCATGCCCTCAACAGAGACTTCGCTAGACACATCCACCTGCACGGCACAAGCTGCCTCTCCAAGCGTCTCTGCTGTCGCCTGGGCTGCTACAAGATCAATGTCACCGACCACAACGCGATAGCCTTCCGTGACGAGATGTCCGGCAATGGCAGCCCCTAGCCCTTTGCCACCACCTGTAACAAGCGCAACCGGCTTCACAGAATGTAACTCACAGCAGTCAGAGCTTCGGTCGAGGTTAGCAACCGTACAATTTTCTGGTTAATCCGGAGGCCATCTTCCGTTCTTTTTAAACGAAACGTGACATCCGCTGCATAATAGCGCTCTCTACCCTGCCGCAATTCTGTCAGAAGCTGGGCACAGCGCAGTGTGCAGCTTTCCGTCCCGGCTTCCAGCATGCGATAACGGGACAACAGCCGGACTGTTCGGGCAGGTGGCGCCGCGGAAATGGACCGGCCACCAAGAAGACGTTCAACGCGCTTCTCACGCATTTCTGCATTATCATAGGCATAATTGAGTATTTTCCCGAGGTCTTCCACTTTCGCGTCGGGATCTATTGGCACCGCGTAGAGGCTATCTGCCGTGTACAGTTTTAACCACTCACGGAATTCACTGTGATCGAGCATATCAGCTTCAAGCGTAATCAGTTCGATCGCTTCGTTCAGCGTGATTGTCATACGCCCGCCTCCGCCGCTGCCATCTCATCCGTCATTGCCGCAAGCCACTGCCGGTACGCAGCCCGCATGCCGGTCTCCGCACTCACATCGCTGAACAGATTGCCATCCTCACGTTTCGCTTCATGCCCCAAACCACGATTGAGAAGAATGGCAATGTCACGCCCGGCCAGAGAGCCACGCTGCACACGATCCCACGCCTCTGCATCGTCAGGCGTTCCAAAACCCATCGGCCCCTGAAAATGCTCGTGCAAACGCAAACGGGCTTCGTTCGCACTTTCCGGACCGCCATCCATACCAATCGCAATATGACGAATTTCCGTCTCGTTCACACTCAACGGGCGCAACACGCGGAAAAACGCCATGGAGCAGGCTAAGTTTGGAAACAGGTTGAGGTTAAAGCCTGTACCACCAACCGCCCGAACAATCTGACGCACTTTCTCCGGCGGGTAATCCTTTGACAACTCTTCCGCCAGTTCAAGGAACCTTTCGGGAATAGCGGCATCAAGATTTTCGTCCAGATCCACAAGTTCCGGGATCATCACCATCACAGAATGACCATGACCGAGATCTTCCACAAACCCCTTACCACCGACAAAATCGAACGTATTCTGTGTTTCCTCGTCCACGGAATCCAGAAATGATTTATGAACTATCGGGAAGTGATAAGCATCTGTCGTATTTTCAAGCTGAATCTTCCAGTTCCCCGGAAAGGTGAATTTGTGTTCACCCATCGTCTTGACTGGCCAACCAGCACCCTGCTTCATAAACAGATCGATCCACGGCTTGGCGCGTCCCAGCCACGCATCCAGAGACATGATGCTTTTATCAAATGTCGCGAAGATCAGCCCGTTATATTCTTCGACACGCAATGATACGAGCGGATATTTCTTCTTGTCCAGTTGTCCGGAATATCCTTCCTGGTAAGGCACACCCCGCAACGCACCATCAAGACCGTACGCCCACCCATGATAAGGGCAGACAAAACTTGCACCAGTACCACTTTTGCGTTCGCATACTGTTGCACCGCGATGGCGGCAGCGGTTGAGCATCACATGCACATCCCCCTTGCGGTCCCGCGAAACAATAACGGGATGCGGCCCAACAAAGGTCGTGATGAAATTACCCGGCTCAGGCAAGTCACTACGATGCGCAACCCAAATCCAGTTATGCATGAAAATACGGTCCATTTCCATGTCGTACAACTCGGGGTTGCTGTAAATTGACCCGTCAGCATAGTCCGTATTCACGAGACTTCTAGGGTCTGGAAGATCCTGCATATGTCGTCTCCTCAATCCAGTATTCAATTCAGAGCGTAAGACTCAAGAATGTGCGCTCTCACGGGTAACCGGGGCGCCCCCCACGGCCGAGAGATACACGGCCTGCAGCTTCATAATTTCCACGCGCCATAAAGGCGTGCTGTGCTACCACGGCACAATCCTGAAAACAGCGCCCGAGAATGTGGTCCGTCTGCACCGCAGCAATACCGCCAAGGGTGAAGCACATACGGGCAACCTCAAAGGCTTCCTGCGCAACATGCGTCGCAGCCAAACGAACCCGATTGGCATCTTCCTCGGAAACGACATCTCCTTGAGTCAGAAGAGACCATGTACGCACTGTTGTATCGTAAAAAAATGCGCGAGCAGAAGCCAGTTTTGCTTCGGCCTCACCCACCACAGCCTGCACATACGGCCTATCAGCCATAGTCGGGGCTCCCGTAATAGAGCGTCTTCGCTCCGCCATTTCCCGCACTTCATCCAAAGCGCGCGAGGCGCAACCCAATCCCACCACAGTGAGGACCTGAGCTGCCAACCCAAGTGAAGGATAATCATAAATCGGTGCTTCGATATTCGGCTTGCCACCCCGGATGAATGTCCAGTCTTCCGGCACGAATACATCTTCCACAACAACATCATGGCTGCCGGTACCAGCAAGACCAATTGTATTCCAGGTTGGATCTATATGCACTGCTGAAGCCGGCATTACGGCAGTACGTGGCAGTCCACCGCTCTCGCCGTCCACAGCAATACCAACACCGATAAGAGACGCGCCGGGGCATCCGCTAGCATAGGGCCAACGACCACTTACCAGAAAACCATCGGCACTTACCTTGGCTTTTTGCGGCGGAAAGATCGCCCCAGCGAATACCACATCCGGTCCGTCCCGATAGATTTGTTCCAGCGTAGGTATAGGGAGCGCCGCAAGGTAAGTGGCGGATACACCGAAACTTGCCACCCATCCGGCAGAAGCATCGGCATGAGCGATTTTTTCAATCAACTCCAGAAACATCATGGGGGACACTTCCATCCCCCCAAACCGCCGACACACCAGAGCTCTGTAGACTCCAGCCTTTTGAAAACCGACAATAATATCATCGGGAATACGCCGTAGCGATCTGAATTCCAAGGCACGATTTCGAATCGTGACAAGAAGTTCCTCCAGAAACCCTCCCGAAGAAAACAGATCTGCGGCAGAAGGGTTTTCTTTCAGCATGTTCATTTTACCCGCCGATTTGCGAGGGCACGCATGTGCCCCCGTCGTTTCGATCAACACCCTCACCCAACCAACTCCGAAGCCTGTTCAAGGCAGACTCCCCAGCTAGCTCGACAAGATCAAAGCTACCCCATATTGGTTTCCTTTTCAACTATTATGGGGTGGTTTTTTATTTCAGATAAAGTCCTCAGAAAGACACCCCACCCTGAAAGTACCACTGCCGGCCACGATCAAACGATTTCTGGTAGTTGCCGAAGCTGCCTGAATAGCTACCCCAAGCCATAAATTTTTCGTTTGTCGCGTTATCCAATCCAACCATAAAGTTATATCGCTCATTAGCGCTCATCCACCGAGCGCTAAGGGCTACGGTGATGTATTTTGGCTGGATGAGCGTCGGGTACATGATTGCATTGAGATTTGCGTTGTATTTCGAGCGGTACGTTGCATCAACACGCGGTGTCAATGAACCGTATTCACCCAGGTCTATTCTCTTCGCCATACCCAAATTGGCGGTCCATTTTGACACAAGCACAAAGCGACTATCCAAAGACAATCCCTGCACAGATGCCCTGAGCTTGGTATAGTGCGCGTCTGTCATGCCCAGAGAGCCATAGATGCTCCATCCATTACCGATCGCGTACTGGGCTTCCAGTTCAAAGCCAGGAATATGAGCCGTGCCAGCATTGGTATAATAGGGACCGATGTTAGTCTCATCCGCCACCAGCAACTGCACGTCATCATAGAAAGTATAGAATCCTGAGGCACTGACACGCAATTTGCGGTTTAGCCCATAGAATTTCAGTCCCCCTTCAAAAGACGTCACTGTTTCAGGACGAAATGAGGGAGGGGCATTGGTAATATTAGTCAAACGTTGCGTAAAGCCACCACCTTTAAAGCCCTGAGAGAAAGTAGCGTAAGCCATCAGTTCTTCATTGATCTGATAGGACACGTTCACCATCGGTGTCCAACGGGCATTGTTATTGTGGTAGTTTTTATATGGAACAATCCGCGTGCCAGGAGGAATGGAAATAATAGGGGCACCGATCGTCCAGGTATAATACTGATCAGGCGAGAACGTCTTATTGTCTTCGGTATAACGAACGCCTGCCGTCACATGAAGTTTTTTAGTGACTGCATAGGTCGCCTGAGCATAACCGGCGTAGTTAATATCTTTAAAAAAGCCACCACTATTCAAGTGAAGAATATAGAACTGTGTCGGGTTAACGTCTGCACCAGACTGGTTGAAATAATAAAACCCAGCAGAATAATGCAACCGATTTTTCAGTGCCTTTCCATTGACCTGGAATTCTTCAGAAAACTGCTTACCAACATAATCGTCATAAACATAGTTGATGCCAATTGGCGAGGCATCTCGATCTTGAGCAAACTTACCAAGGCTCTTACGATAAGCCGTAATTGACTTGAAATCGAGATAATCTGAAAGCTTGTAATCAATAGTAGCAGACGTCGACCAGCTTGTCAGATTAGAAAAGTCATTTCCAGTTCCGTAATTGGTGTTCTTGCTGTAATATCGAGAATTATAACAGGATGCGGCTGTACAGTTTGTCAATGTACCTCCAGCAAGACTGTTATTAAGCGCGATCATACTGCCGGTGGAACTGGGATTGACACCCGTTGTCACAAAAGGAGCACCATTACTGCGATCGCGCGTCCAGTCACCTCGAAGAACAATGTCAAGTTTTTCCACCGGGTGCCAGCGGAGTGCCCCCTTGAACACGCGCGTATCCTGATTCCCTAACTCCCGCTGATTTTTCTGATAGGGAGCATGCACATACCCATCCTGCATGAAACTGCCGACCGAAAAATTTGCATACAGATTTTTGGCGATTGGCGTATTGATAAAGGCTCGGGCGTTAATACGTTTTGCAGTCCCATATTTCACATCTGCCATACCAGACAAACGTTCATTCGGTGTAAGAGAAGAAACCGATACAGCGCCACCAATGGTATTCCGACCAAACAAAGTACCCTGGGGGCCACGCAACACAGAAACATTGGAAATATCGACCATGTTCAGCACTGCACCCACCGGGCTGCCGACATATACACCGTCAACATACATGCCAACGCCAGGATCGACACCAAACGAGAAATCTGTCTGACCGATCCCGCGGATAAAGACGGCGGCGGCATTCGCAACGCCAGAGTTGGAAGCAACATTACCAAACGAGATATTAGGCGCAAAATTCTGAATTTTATCGACCGAAGTGATACCACGTTCCGTAAATTGCTTACCTGACATTGTTGTCATCGAGATTGGTGTACGCTCAATACGCTCGGAACGACGACGCGCATTGACTGTCACCTCTTCCAATCCCGTACTATGAGACAGTTTCCGCGACCGCCCTTTTGCTTTTGAGGGAGCCTGCTTGGTGACAGATCGTGCCTCATTGGTTTTTTTTGCCTGCTCCGTAGACGTAGCGGCAAAAGCTGTACTGTCCATAACCAGCGATAGCGCTAGTGCTGAGCAGCCTGACCACAGAGTGAGATTGCCAAAAGCCATAATTCGGCTCTGCACTCCTCTCTTGGCCTGCATGCGTACCTGATTCATCCGCATATCTATCTTCCCTGATTTCCCGGACTCATTGCGCATTTCCAGTCAGGTTTTTAGTTCGGTATAGCAACGTTATAGTGCGGCACGTTCTGGGCTGCATCTATCTGACGCTGCTGGCCACCTCCCCCTGAACAAAAATATTATGTGAATATGAAAGTGATATGTCCAGTATAATCGTTTCGATTCGGAATTATTTATCTTTAGTAGTGCCTGCTTCATGACTGAAAGAGGAAACTGAACGTGAGATCAGGAACTGTCTTATTTGCTCTATGCCTTTGTGAGATATCTCTTTTCCGAACCCGACCATGCCGTAGTTTGTCAAAGCACCGTTACCAACCACGCTGTAAAAAGCTGTACTATCTTCCAGTGCTCCAGACCAACGTAGATCGGGCAGAACGCCGCCCCCAACAGCATTATCACCGTGACATGCAAGACAGTAGCGCTGATAAACAGCATAGCCTTTCTGGGCCTTATCAGGATCAAAAGACTGTCGAGATTTCAAAGGTATCTGCTGGTCCCGGATTTCTGCAGGTAAAGCAGCTTTACCGTCCAACGCAAATACGAGCATCCGAGAATGATTTGTGGTTGTATTGTGCAATCGTGCCAGAGCGCCCCCCATAAGAGGAAACACCCCGCCCCACCCGACTTCCACCGCCACATATTGTCGACCGTTCACCTCGTAGGTAACAGGGGGTGCAACAATACCTGTATGGGCGTCAAAATTGTAAAGCGCCTGTCCGTTCCGAGCATCGTAGGCTTCAAAACCACCCGTTGCGAGCCCCTGGAAAACAAGCGAACCACCAGTTGCCAGCACACCACCGTTCCAGGGAGTGGTATGTGGCACCCGAAATGCCACTTTCCCCGCCACAGGGTCCCATGCTTCCAGCCAGCCTTTAACCCCTTTACCGACTTCTTCAAGCACCTTCGGATCATCAGGCAGACCGGCCATGTCTATACCGAGATTAACGCCCATCCGCCCCATTTTAAACCCTTTTTCGGATTTGAATGGCTCGGGTAATTGCTGTGCAGGAATATAAACATATCCCGTTTGAGGGCTGTAAGCCATAGGGGCCCAGTTGTGACCGCCCAGAGAACCGGGTACGCCAAGCCACGTCTCACCTGTCAGAGACCATAAGGCCTCAGGCACCATCTGCGGACGACCCGTTTTGGGGTCCAATCCATAGCACCAGTTCACATCTGTATAGGGGTGGCCCGAGATAAATTCACCTGTTTGAGCATCAAGAAGATAGAAAAAACCATTTTTTGGGGCCTGAGCCAGAACATGCCGCTTACGACCATTTAACATCAGGTCCAGCACCATGATCGGTTGTGACGCCGTGAAATCCCATTGGTCCATTGGGGTTTCTTGAAAGTGCCATACATATTCACCTGTTTCAGGCCTGATAGCAACAATGCTGCCAAGAAACAGGTTACTACCTATCCCCTTTGAACGAACCTGATAGTTCCATGGAGATCCATTTCCTACCCCCAGAAACAAAAGGTCCGTTTCAGGATCATAGACTATCGAATCCCATACTGTTCCGCCTCCCCCTGATTCCGTCCACCCCCCCGTAGGACTCCAGGTTCGATACGCCTTCTTCTGCAAAACCTCATCCGACGCGGCCCCGTCTGGACGATTATCAGGCGCAGGCACGGTAAAAAAACGCCATTTCAGTTTTCCTGTCTCGGCATCAAAACCCGAGACAAAACCACGAGCGCCAAATTCGGCGCCTCCATTACCGATAATGACCGTTCCTTTTGCTACGCGGGGCGCGCCATCCACCGTATAGGAACGAATTTTCCCCAATGACGCGTCATGCGGAATTGTGTCCACGCTCCATTCAAGTTGGCCACTTTTCGCATTCAGTGCGATAAGACGACCGTCAAATGTGCCGACAAAAACCTTACCTTTCCAGTAAGCCGCCCCACGATTGACGGTATCGCAGCATCCCCGGACGGCAACGTTGCCCGGCACGCGGGGATCATAACGCCACAACAGTTCGCCGGTAGCCGCGTTCAATGCCTCGACCTTGCTCCAGTTGGTCGTTAGATACATAACGCCATCAATAATGAGCGGCGTTCCCTCCTGCCCTCGCAAAGTGTCAAAATCTTCATACCAGGCAAGGCCCAACCGCTTTACGTTCTCTGTATTGATTTGCGAGAGCGGGCTATAGCGTTGTTCTGCCGCCGTACGCCCATGCTGCGGCCAGTCGGCTGGGGAAATATCATCGGCATTCCCCTTGCCCACTGTAGCGATAAAACACGCCGCACATAAAAGGAGGGAACGAAATTGAAGATTCATTACCCTGTCCTTTTCAATACCGGATGCAAATAGATTTGGTTTCTGTAAAGGCATCAAGCCAGTCAGTGCCAAAATCACGACCAAGACCAGAATCCTTTAGCCCTCCAAAAGGAAGATTAGGATCAATCATGACATGGCTGTTGACCCAGACAGTTCCAGCCTGAAGACGAGTAGGCAGATCAATGGCCGATTGCAGGCCGGTCGTCCAGACACTTGCGGCAAGACCAAAACGGCTGTCATTCGCATGGGCCAAGCCTTCTTCTGCATTACGGACACGCGTCAATGTCATTACCGGCCCGAAGACCTCTTCACGCGCCAACGGCAGAGAGTCATTCGGGTTAAGGACAAGCGCTGGACGCACATAATATCCCCCGTTCTCCGGCACATCTTGGCCCCATACAATTTCAGCTCCCTTTTCAAGGGCCGTCTGCTGGTAGGCGTTTATTTTTGCTTGATGGGCGGCTGAAACAACTGGATTAATCTGTGTTGCCTCATCCAGCCCTGGTCCAATGCGCATGCTACCAATTGCTGCAGCAAGTCCGGCTGCCACTTTATCGAATAGCGGGGCCTCGATATACACACGCGAACACGCCGCGCAAACCTGCCCCTGATTCAAAAATCCCGCTAACGCAAGCCCCGAAACAACCTGATCGACATCAGCATCTGCCAAGACCAACGCTGGATTTTTTCCGCCCAACTCCAAAGACACACGCGCCAGACGTGCACCGCAGATTTCGGCAATTCGTTTACCGACAGGTGTGGAACCGGTAAAACTGACTTTTGCAATATCGGGATGACGCACCAACGCTTCACCAGCACTAGTTCCTCTTCCCGTCACGACATTAAAAACACCATCCGGCACACCAGCTTCCGTCGCAAGCTGAGCAAGATAAAGCAGCGTCAGGGGTGTTGTTTCAGACGGTTTGGCGACAACCGAACAACCTGCTGCAAGTGCTGGTAATATTTTCCATACAGAGATGAGGAGCGGAAAATTCCACGGCACAATCCCAGCCACAACACCAACAGGCTCTTTACGTGTAAAGGACGTATAACGGGCACCAGGCGGTAACGGTATGGAAACATCCATACTTTTACCGGTCAGTTTTGTACTCAATCCAGCAACATACCGTATCCAGTTCTGTGCACCTCCTGCTTCAAGAATACGAGAAAGAGTAATGGACTTACCCTGCTCAAGTGTTTCAAGCTGCGCAAGAATCTCTGCGTCCCGCTCTATCAGGTCAGCTAACCGCAGCAGCACCCGCTCACGCGCACATGGTGTCAGGCCACGCCAAATCCCACTATCAAAACTTTGCTTTGCAGATTGGACAGCTTGATTGACATCTAATAATGAAGCATCCGGCACGGAACTGATTGAAGCACCTGTGGCAGGATCAAAAACCGTCAGTCGGTCCGAACCAGATGATTCCTTCCACTGCCCTTGAATATAAAGACCATGCTGCTTTTCAAGAAATGCCAGAACCTTTGGCAAGATGACAGTAAGAGTCATGTAAACTCCTTTTCTGATCAAAGAACATGGAGAACGCAATCCTAGGAACTAAACCGGAACCTGATAATTTTCCTCTTGCAGGTTCTGAATTCTGTCTGCTCCCAGAAGAGACATTCCTGATTGAAGACCCTCGTGAAAATAAGTGAGCAGATCGCGCACTCCCTTTTCACCGCCTGCCGCAAGCGCATACGCCCAGGGACGACCAACCATAACGGCCCGCGCACCCAACGTGAGCGCCCTTATAATGTCGTTACCGTAACGAAATCCGCCATCGACAAGAATTTCAAGGCGCCCGGCCGCTGTGGCCACGTTCGCTTCGAGCGTTTCCAGAGCGGCAACAGCTCCGTCCAATTGCCGACCACCATGATTAGACAGAATGACCGCATCCACACCGATACCGGCAGCCCGCTCCGTATCTTCTGGATGTAATATCCCTTTCAATACGAATTGCCCCTTCCAAAGCTGACGGAGCCACGCCACATCCGCCCACCCGATAGCCGGATCAAGACTGCGGGAAATGGTCGCAGCCTGCTCAAATAGCGTCCGCCCCATGGAATAGGGGACAAGATTACCGATCACTCGGTCAGACCTCTGCGCGACACCGAGCGTCCAGCGTGGCCTGAACGCCATTTGACATATCTGCCGACCAGAAAGACGTGACAGTCGCCGAAACCCATTACGGGCGTCTCGCTCACGCAAAGGAGTCACAGGTGTATCAACAGTCAGAACAAGCGTCCTTACCCCTGCATCCCATGCACGTCGCACCATGTCTGCCGTAATTGCACGATCACGGAAGATATAGAGTTGAAACATTAGGCGCGCCGGATCTACGGTTCGGGCTAGATTTTCAATAGAGGCAATGGAAAAATGCGACACACACATTGAAAGAGCAGCATCTGCCGCAGCACGGGCAGCAGCGCCCTCCCCAGCCGCACTCAGCATCCCTCCCATCCCCACAGGGGAAAGAATGAGAGGGAAAGCGTGCTTTACCCCCAGCACTGTGGTGGTTGTATCTGGCTGCGCAATCTGACGCAGGACACGAGGCAGAAATGGATGCTCGTTGAAACAGGAGCGGTTGCGAAGCAACGTCGCTTCTGCATACGAGCCACCGTCAACGTAATCAAATAACCAGCGCGGAACCCTCCGCCGCGCTGCCGTCCGGAAGTCGTCAACCGAAACGATCACGTCCACCCCCGCGCTATCCTCTCGGGTTCGCAGGTTATCTGAGAACCGATTCGATACTATAACGCAATAGTGGATATTTCAACTTATTTTTCGAACGCCACGCTGGGTCGTTCAGTAGATGTTGTCATAAATTTTCTTCATGATCTTCATGAACGCCTCAATTTCACCGTCCTCAATATCATGAAACGCGCGTTCAAAAATCAGTCCAGCCTTGACCCGAACCTGATCCACGCCTGCGTGCCCCTTCTCGGTAAGACTGACTTCTGTAACGCGTCCATCCTTGGCTGACACACGTGTCGAAACCAGCCCCTCACCTTCCATGCGGTAAATCAGCTTGGTCATCGTGGGCATCCGGATCACAGCAAGATCCGCGATGGTGCTTATCGGGGCGCATTCGTGCTCATATAAAATATTCAGCACGCGCCAGCGCGGCACATCCATCCCGATGGGCTTCAGATGCGCGTCCATACGGAGATGATACAAGCCAGTAAGACGTGAAAGGTGGAAAAAGGGAGATGTCTCAGGCGTGAAAGCCGGATTTGTCGGGTTTGCCTGACGCCAGATCTTGCCTCGTCTCAAAATACATCCTCAGCTCTCTTGAGCGGACCCTAACTCGAAATCACGCGACTATAGTGAAAGTGCGTCATTGCAAGCACCTGACAGCGCTCCTCATATTCTCAGGTACCAGCGGGCTCCCCTCGGGTTTCATGCCAGAAGAACTAGCCCATCTCGCTAGCAGCGGAAAGAGACTTTCGACTGAGTGAACAAGGGAAGAACAGCGCAGCGGCAGAACAGATTACCAATCCGAAGGCGTACACTGTAACCGCCTGCACGCTCCCCACCGCATGATACAGGAAAACTGCCACTAGCGGCGAAAGACCGCCTGCCAAGATAGCCCCTACCTCATGACCAAGGGCAACACCACTATATTGCACCTCACGCGGGAACAATCTTTCCAGAAGAAAGGGTTCAACCGCAATTGTCGGGGCATGGCCGAGCGCAAGCAGCAGCACAAACGCACTGATAACAGCTATCGTACTCCCTGCCTCAATGAGTTTAAAAAACGGCCCTATCAGAAGGGCCAAAGCCAGAATGCCTGAGAGATATGTCCTGCCAGCCCCCCACCGGGCAGCCAGCCATGCAGCAACAGGCATGGATATCCCGTCTGCCAACAAACCTATCATTAAAGCCAGAAGTAATAATGTATCAGGCACATGCTTCTCATGACCGTAGGCCAAGCCAAATACAGTAATGAGGTAAACGCCTCCGTTCTCCGCTAATCGCAGACCAATTCCCCGAACCAGCGGTATCGGATAATCCCGCATGATCGCCCAGACAGGAAAGCGGGGCATGTGCTTAGCGGAAGATGTTGTTTTGAGATCGGTCATTGCACTACGCAGCCATACACCCAGAACGACAGTCGGTAACGTTGCCAGAAACGGCACACGCCAGCCCCACACCAAAAAATCTGCTGGTGAAAGATGAGAAACCAGCCAAAGCGCCGCCGTCCCCAGGACCATACCGATCGCCACACCTGATTGGCTCAGGGCAAGGGCCACCATTTTACGAGGACCGTCAGGCAGCATTCCACCGACAACCAGTATGCTACCCGCCC
The DNA here is from genome assembly GCF_001499615.1 of Acetobacter senegalensis. NCBI lineage: Bacteria > Pseudomonadati > Pseudomonadota > Alphaproteobacteria > Acetobacterales > Acetobacteraceae > Acetobacter > Acetobacter senegalensis. Next base: position 1,300,811 of record NZ_LN606600.1, read on the forward strand.
ATTCTCCGCCTGCCGCAGCCCCCTGCACCAGCCTGAGCAAAAGCAGCAGCATCGGTGCCAGACTTCCTACCATGGCATAGGTTGGCAGGAGGCCAATTAAAGTCGTAGCACCCCCGATGAGAAAGAGAGTCCAGCGAAGGGCCACCATGTGCCCGTGCCGATCTCCCAACGCCCCAAAAAAAATTCCTCCCAACGGCCGCGCGATGAAACCTGAGGCAAACAGACCTATGGCCTCGATCTGGTTCTGAAATGCGGAGATGTTTGAGGAAAAGAAGAGCGACGCAAACACCAGTGGCGTCGCTGCGGTGTAAAGGGCAAAGTCATACCATTCCACGATATTACCGATCATGGCACTCAGTAGACCTATCCGCGCATGTCGCATGGAATACCCCATATTTTACAGCTCAACCATAAATGATATTTCACGTGAATATGAAAATATAATACACAGAAGCCAAATAGGTAACTTTGATTACCGAACGGCTCATACATCCACACCCAAGAAGGGGACAGATAACTGACAAGGAACGCAATAGTTTCGCCCCCACCTGAGCCCAGCATACTGTGAAGTCTGGTTGTATCCAGAGAGCATCAGCAATATTGTTATGTTTCGTTATCGGAATATCACTAACATAACCTCAGTCTATCAGCCAATCTTTATTGCCTTTTCATGATGGTAATACGAGTTCAAACCCCGCACACGATGCTAATTTTTTCAAGCATTTCCAGCAGTTAATCTAAAAAACGTTGATTTTTGATCCGCCCCTAAGCCAAACTGCGAGTGGATCAAATAACGATAACCGAACCACCAAAAAAACACCGTCAAAGGCCCTGTGGCAGGAAAACCCTGACCCAACGGGATCTGATGTCAGGGCTGATACGGCCTATCAGTCGACGGCCAATGAGACTTTCATTAGAAGATGAAGCTGACCGGCTCTTCATCATATTAAGTCTCTTCTGAAAAAGAATCAGAGTGTTTTTTTGAAATCTTCCAGAAGACGGGCGCCTCCCCCGGCCAGCAGACCAACATCGGTGCCGATGGCAACAAAGGTTGCCCCTGCGGACACGTAATTCCTCGCCAGAACAGGATCCGCTGTCAGAATGCCCGCAGCCTTTCCATGAGAAATAATTTTTCGTAGAGCCTCTTCGATGTGGCGCTGAACTTCCGGCTCACCTGGTCGCCCGATATAACCGAGATCTGCGGCAAGATCTGCTGGCCCGACAAACACTCCGTCAACACCTTCAACAGCACAGATTTCATCCAAGGCCGCAAGGCCGAGGCGACTTTCCACCTGTAGCAACAGACAAATTTCGTTTCCTGCTGTCTGGAGATAATCAGACACACGGTTGAAACGGGAGGCGCGCGCAAGGGCGGCACCCACACCGCGCACACCACCCTGCGGCGCATACTGAACTGCGCGCACAAGCTCACGCGCCTGGGCAGCGCTCTCGACCATTGGAACAAGGATAGTCTGTGCCCCGATATCAAGAACCTGTTTGATCATCCAGGTCTTACCAACAGGCGGCCTGACAATGGCGTGACTGCTACTTCCTTCAATGGCTTGCAACTGCGCCATGATACTGCGGATATCGTTTGGCGCATGCTCGCCGTCAATCAGCAGCCAGTCATACCCTGCTCCAGCGCATATTTCAGCTGTATAGGCATTGGCAAGAGCCACCCACAACCCAAACTGGCACTCCCCAGAACGCAGAGCCTTTTTGAATTCATTCACTGGTGCCGGCATGAAGACACTCCTTATCTAAAAAAGCAGCTTACTGTTCCAAGAGGGCCATAATCCGCCGTTATCGTATCACCGTGCCGGGCTTCGACCGGGCGGATGAACGACCCTGCGAGAACAATCTGTCCTGCATTGATGCCGCCGCCATATTGCGCCAGCCGGTTTGCCAACCATGCCACACCGCGTGCGGGATGATTGAGTACGCCTGCCCCCAGCCCAGTTTCCTCAACAACCGCGTTTCGGGAAACAATCGCGCCCACCCATCGGATATCGATTTTATCGAGGGCCGCCGGAACCGAACCGAGGACAATGCCAGCATTGGCAGCGTTATCCGAAATGGTGTCGATAATTGTCCGTGCATGACCCGTTTCACGATCCACACGTACGATCCTCGTATCGAGAATTTCAAGTGCTGGAACGATATAATCTGTCGCGGCAATGACATCGAACATGCTGACTCCGGGTCCACGGAGTGATTTTTTCATCACGAAAGCAAGTTCGGCCTCAATCCTTGGCTGAATGAACCGATCAGCGGGTATTTCGGCACCATCATTAAAATGCATGTCATCAAGAAGAACACCTGAATCAGGTGTATCGATGTTCAATGCGTATTGCATGGCTTTTGATGTCAGGCCAATCTTCCATCCTATGATTTTTCGTCCTGACGCCGTCTTACGGCTAACCCAGGCATCCTGAATGGCGTAGGCATCATCAAGACAAGCGTCGGGATAGCGTTGGGAAATCAGTCCCGTCTGTATTCGTGTTTTTTCCGCCTCATCCAGTTTATCTGCTTCTGCTCTGATCTGTTCGGGTGACAGCATTACGTCAGCTCCTCGTCAGCAACGGAATTACGAAGAACACCCAGCCCGTCGGCAGCAACTTCAATGACATCGCCTGGCGTCAGCCAGACTGGCGGATCGAAGCGGGCCCCCGCTCCTGTTGGTGTTCCGGTGACAATGACATCGCCAGGAACAAGTGTTGTAAAGGTTGATATGTAGGAAATAATTTTCTTGAAAGAAAAGATCATCCTGGAAGTACGGTCCTGCTGACGGATCTCACCATTCACACGGGTACTCAACGCGATATCGCGGATTTGATCTTCTGAGGTAAATGGAATCAGCCAAGGACCGATTGAACCAGTGCGATCGAAATTTTTCCCCTGTGTCACATTGAATTTCGCATGTCTGACCCAGTCACGGATCGTGCCCTCGTTACAGAGGGTCAGAGCGGCGACGTGATCAAGAGCATTTTCCTGAGAGATTCGCCGTCCAGTCTTCCCTATTACGAGGACGATTTCCCCTTCATAGTCGAGCTGCAAAGATTCAGGCGGTCTTATCAGAGCCTCTTTATGCCCTACAAAGCTGCGCGGAAAGCGAATAAACAGGGACGGATTGGACGGCGCAGCCTGACCATCCTTGTATTCTTCATTACGATCAGGAAAATTAACGCCGACACATATGATTTTTTCTGGATTGGTAACAGGAATTTCGTAGCGAATATCCTCTTCACGGAAATCGGCCAACCGTGGCGCGGATGTTGCCAGTTCGTTCAGCGCGCCTGCTTCGATAACCTCTCGCAGGCCGGGCCACCGATCACCATAGAGGCGCGATAAATCCGTGATTCCCCGATCGTGAAGTAATCCGTAGCGGGTTACATTCTCATAGGAAAAAGTAAGAAATTTTGCAGTCATGGAAAAATTTCGCTTTCTAATCAGGCAATGCCGCCAAGGCAGATATATTTGAGCTCTGTAAAGTCATCGAGACCGTAGCGCGAGCCTTCCCGCCCGAGGCCGGACATCTTGATTCCGCCGAAAGGTGCTTCCGCGGTTGAGATAGCCCCTGTGTTAACACCCACCATTCCGTATTCTAGCGCCTCGCTCACGCGAAAGACCCGAGCGACATCACGTGTGAATACATAGGATGCCAGTCCAAATTCAGTATCGTTTGCGGCAGCTATCACTTCCTCCTCTGTCTCAAAACGGATCAGCGGAGCTAAAGGCCCAAAAGTTTCTTCGTGGACCACACGCATCTGACTGGTCACGTCAGTTAGCACGGTCGGCTCGAAAAACAGTCCGCCCAGTGCATGTGATTTTCCACCCGCAAGAACACGTGCGCCATGTTCAATCGCATCTGTAATATGCTCTCTGACCTTCTCCACAGCAGCATTGTCGATAAGCGGGCCGAATGTAACGTCTTCCGCGAAACCGTTTCCTGTTTTCAGGGACGTGATTTTTTTAGTCAGAGCTTCTGCAAAATGGTCATAAACACCTGACTGGATATAAAGCCGGTTTGCACACACGCAGGTCTGGCCATTATTTCTGAATTTTGCAACCAGTGTACCGTCCACGGCGGCATCAACATCTGCATCGTCGAACACGATCAGAGGGGCGTTTCCGCCCAGTTCAAGACCAAGTTTTTTGATTGTCGGCGCACATTGAGCGTATAAAAGCGCACCAACCTCGGTTGATCCGGTAAACGTCAGTTTACGCACAGCAGGATTCGATGTCATTTCCGCACCAATTTCTCTGGCGCCTCCGGTAATGACACTGAAAAGTCCTGCGGGAAGACCCGCTCTTTCCGCCAGAATCGCTAGGGCAATGGCTGAGAACGGTGTCTGTATTGCCGGTTTGAGCACGATGGCACAGCCAGCGGCCAGGGCCGGGGCAACTTTGCGCGTAATCATCGCATTGGGGAAATTCCAGGGCGTGATCGCTGCAACAACGCCAACGGGTTGGCGGGCTACCAGAATACGCTTATCGGGCTGATGCCCTGGAATGAGGTCACCATACAGGCGGCGTGCCTCCTCGGAAAACCAGAGGATAAAGCTGGCTCCATACTCAATTTCGCCTTCTGCTTCCTTCAGGGGTTTTCCCTGTTCGAACGTCATGATTCTGGCAAGATCTGCCTTACTGGCCATGACGAGATCATACCACCGACGCAGAAAGGCAGCGCGTTCGGCTGCTGTGCGGGCTGCCCAAGTCCGCTGGGCACGCACAGCGGCCGATATTGACTCTGCTGTTTCTGCCTCACCAAGATCAGGGACTGAGCCAATAAGCTGTCCTGTCGCAGGATCGGTTACAGGGATGGAAGATGACGATGACGCCGCAACCCAGCGGTCACCCACCAGCGCAGCTTCCCGAAGCAGGGATGGATCCTGAAGCTTCATGGCCCGATCTCTTTTCTTACGGCGCTATAATCGGGCTGGCTGTCGCCACAGGCTGCCTCGTTTCAAGACCACGGAATTCGCTACCATGTTCGAACCATGATCTAGGCGCTGGTGCTCCCCACAATGTCTGGCGCTGAGGGTCCGTTAATTGCCATTTGATTGGTTCGAGATCAGGATCGACCGTCTGATAGTCCGAGCAGTAGATTTCTGTGCGGTGTCCGTCCGGATCAAGCAGATACAGGAAGAACGCGTTGGAAATTCCATGACGACCAGGGCCACGTTCGATATTGGCAAGATAACCGGTGGTGGACATCAGATCGAGGAGATCAATGATATTCAGTGGGGTCGGCACCCAGAAAGCTGTGTGGTGCAGACGCGGTCCGACGCCACTTGTGAACGCCATGTCATGCACGCCACCCTTGCGGTGCATCCAGGCCGCCCATAAGCGGCCTGTGCTTTCGTCTTCCGTATATTCTGTTACGCGGAAACCTAAATTATTGTAAAACTCGACCGACGCATCAACATCGGGTGAGAAGCAGTTGAAATGGTCAATGCGTAGCGGTTTTACCCCGTGATAGAGCGCATATTTCTGGTGAATCGGCTCCAGACGGTCCATTTTGAAGTAGAATTCGAGCGGAATGCCGAAATTATCGTGCGTCCGCAGAGTACGTCCCTGATAGGGGCGCTCGATCCACTCGACCTTATGACCCAGATTGCGGAAGTACCGCTCCGCCTTGTCCAGATCTTCCTCTGAAAAAACTTTAAGACCCAGATAACCGACTTCTCCTTTCTCACCGCGGCGTAACACCATGCAGTGATGGCCCCGCTCCTCAAGCGCACGCAGATAGACATGATCTGCGTCTTCGTCTGTGACCTGCAGACCGAGCAGGTCCGCGTAATAGGTGCGGCTTCGGGCCAGATCGGTCACCACCAATTCAACATGGCTGAGACGCAGGATATTGAAATCGGGATAAAGGTTGAACGGGCTGATCGGCATTCTTATTCTCCACTCGTTTGTCTGACGGCCCTGTCAGGTACGATTTTTATTTTTATGAAGTCCGAAAACCCGCCCTGTCAGGCCAGTTTCGGGATAGTGTGGACGCCTGTTGCAAAGGAAACATTCTTGGTTTCCATATAAAAATCGAATGACCAGTCTCCGCCATCGCGGCCTATGCCGGATGCTTTGACACCGCCAAACGGTGTATCGAGGTGCCGCACATTCTCTGAATTCACCCAGATCATGCCAGCCTCAAGCTTGTCCGAAACACGGAAGGATCTGGTAACATCCGAAGTCCAAAGATAAGCAGCAAGTCCGTACTGGGTGTCATTCGCCAGAAGAACGGCCTCATCTTCCGATTTAAAGGGAATTGCGGTCAGAACTGGGCCAAAGATTTCTTCCTGCGCAATACGCATATTGTTGGTCGCATGTGTGAAAAGTGTGGGAGCAACATAACATCCACCACCAGGACCATCAGCCTTTCCACCACCAGCGGCTATCGTAGCACCTTCTTCCTTGCCGATCCCGATATATTCAAGAACTTTCTTTTCATGAACGGGATGAATAAGCGGACCGACAACCGTGGCTGGATCTAGCGGATGCCCTACTTTTATGGTCTTTACACGCTCGGCAAGAGTAGCGGTAAACTTGTCATAAATGCTTGCCTCCACCAGAAGACGTGAAGACGAAGTACACCGCTCCCCATTGAGAGAGTAAATCATGAACAAAGCGGCATCTGCTGCACGTTCCAAGTCCGCATCAGCAAAAACAATAATTGGATTTTTCCCGCCGAGCTCAAAATGAAAACGCTTCAGAGTATCTGCTGCCTGCTTCATGATCAGCGAACCAGTTCCACTTTCCCCAACAAAGGCGATCGCCTTGATATCCGGGTGTCGTGTCAGTTCCGCGCCAGCGTCTTCTCCAAAGCCATTCACAAGATTCCACACGCCGGGGGGCAATCCGGCTTTCTCAGCAATCTCCACCAGAACCGATGCTGTGATGGGTGAAAACTCCGCAGGTTTGTGAACAACCGTGCAGCCCGCGGCCAAAGCGGGTGCGATCTTCCATGTTGAGAGCATAAAAGGCGTGTTCCACGGAGTGATAACACCTACCGGCCCTACAGGATTACGTGTGGTTATATTGGCCTGTCCGCCTGTGGGAAGAGAAAGTCCGTTACGGGCAGAAGGTGCCTTGTCTGCAAAATACCGGAAATTTTCAGCACCGCGAAGCGCCGCTTTTGACATAAACCGCAGCGACTGACCTGTATCCAGGCACTCCAGAAATGCAATTTCTTCGGCACGCGCTTCAATGGCATCAGCGATAGTGTGCAAAATCTCCCGACGTTTCGTCCCACTCAATGCAGCCCACGCAGGTTGAGCCGCTTTCGCAGCTTTTGCTGCCTGATCAATGTCTCGCGCATCACCTTTCGCAACGGACGCCAGCGGCTTGAGATCAATTGGCGATAGTGTTTCAAAAACCTCGCCACTGATCGCGGGGCATTCTTTCCCACCAATACGGTTGAGAACACCTTTTTCGCGGATACGTGTAGTGTATTCGTTCGCCTTTCTTGCATTTTCTTCTAAAGTTGACATTCATCTTATCCTTTCCAAGCTTTCGGCTTTTGTTTTTGTTCTGTTTTTACTGTTTTCTTAGCCGATCATGCATGGCGTTTTTCTTCCAACTCAGCGTTGACTCTATTTCTCGTATCTCTAGTGAAAGAGCGAAATTTTGCGTTTCCAATAAACGGGACATCGCATTCGTAGCTGTGGAAAAAATAGCTTCTCCTGCCCGCTTTTTCTCTTCTTGAGACCGCCCCTTCCCAATTCGGAAAGACATATCGACAAACCCATTCTCCGGAAGGGCATCCGCAACCGCCCATGCCGATGCTTCAAAGGCCCTGACGCGGATCGCGCCTATTTCAAAAAGCCCGGTTCCCAGGACTGCATCCCGAAGTTTGAGACATAATTCTGTAAAATCGACCTTTCCTCGTAGATTTGCAGAATATTCGAGAGATAAGTGCGGCACGGGAATCCTCCCACCTCAGTCAGCACATTTACTTAACTTGTTAATGTTATAGCGGCATGTCAGTTAATTTGAGGTCTCACATTCACGTTACGCTCCCTCGTTCCATATTTCGTGATATCCTCTCGATAACCTTCTCAACCCAAGGTGAAATATGACTATCCCAAAGCGGCCACCACCAACGCAGGACTCGCACCCCGCCTCACGCGCCAATCCGTCCGAATTACCTCACGAAGCCACAAAGGCTTTGCCTATTGCGCTGCTGAGGGCGAGAGAAGCGCTTATGTCCCGCTTTCGTCCCATGCTTGCTGAACACGATTTCACATCCCAGCAGTGGCGCGTTATCAGACTTCTGAACGAGCACTCCACACTGGATGCAGCGCAACTTGCAGAAAAAGCCTTCATCCTGCCCCCCAGCCTGACACGTATCCTTGCCAATCTGGAAGCACGCGATCTGGTGACGCGGGTTCAATGCGCGTCAGACCGTCGGCGTTATCTCTTCAGGCTGACATCCCTCGGCGAGACCTCTTTCCAAAAAATCTATCCAGACAGGGTAAAAATTTACAAAGAAATAGAAGCATATTTTGGAAAAAGAAAAATAGCGCTCCTTCTTGAACTCCTAGATGATCTTGCTCAATTTTGAGAAACGTTCAGTTCGATACAATCCCGGCAGTCGCGCCAACAAAGGCTCGATCAAGATACAAAAGCGGATGCCCTACTGTTGAACATCGAATACTCTGGACTTCCCCAAAGAGCACATAATGCGTTCCAACAACGTGATGCGCCGTAATCTTGCAATCAAACGAGGCGATGGCATCCGCCAGAGCATGATTTCCGGACGGTAGGCACTCCCACATACCGGACGCATAGCGCTCATTCATATCAGTGACCTTCCCTGCAAAATATTCCGCCAGATCAACATGATCATGGCTGAGAACATTCACACAGAAAACGCCATTCCGAAGAAAAAGATCACATTGGCTGGACCGCCTGTTCATGCAGACAAGCAGGGTTGGCGGGCTGTCCGTCACCGAGCACATGGCCGTTGCGGTAAATCCGCCCCGCCCCGCTTCCCCAGCAGAAGAAATGACGTTTACGGATGCCCCGACCCTCGCCATCGCCGCACGAAACTCAAGCTGAACAGCTCCAAGATCGGGCAACGCTACCTGTTGCTTCAGTGTAGTGGTCATGTCACACCTCACTCCGCAGCTTTCGCCGGAGACAGCCATGTGTCACCAGTCCAGCCATTTTCATCATAATCGTTCAAACAGGTATCAACGAGTTCTTCCATTTGACGCAGCACCGTGCCTCGTTCTGCTCCTTTAAGAATTTGCAAGCGCACATCCTCTGGACTACCTGCATAATTCAGTTCATAAAGTGCGTGCCGCCCACCGAACTCGGTGCCCGTTGCATCCCACAACAGTTTCATGATCTTGATCCGGTCCTTGTGGCTGATGCCATTTGAACCACGAACATACTGCGCAAGATAACCGTCTATCTCCGGGTTAGCGAAATCCTTGACCGAAGACGGCAAATAAATAAGCCCCGAAGCCACACAGCGACGCACAAGGTCTATCACCCGCGGGTAGGCGTCTGACATAAAGGCGCGATAGGTCAATGCCGCTTCAAGGTTCGGAAGCACCGCACCATTATGCCACTGCTGCGGAGCGCGTGCCATGGCATTGGAAAGCGACCAGAAAAGATGACGCAACCCAATCACCTCACCCAATGCCGCCTGATTGCCGCGAAAGGCATCTCCACCCGTGCAGCGAAGCGCTTTGGCAAGAACGCCAGCCAGAAAGTCCAGCTTGACCGCAAAACGCGTGCACCCTTGGAAGCAATACCCCTGCATAAAGCCCGAGCCTATGGGGAAAGACAGGATTTTCTTTGCATCCCGCAGAATGAGAACGTCCTCCCACGGCACAAAAACATTATCCAGCACCAGGATGGCATCATTTTCATCAAACCGCGAGGAAAGCGGATAATCGAACGGGGAGGAGACCGTGTTCGCTGTCTCTTCATAAGACGTACGGCAGATCATTTTAATGCCAGGGGCATTCATCGGGGCGATGAATGTTACAGACATTGATGGATCTTCTGTTACTGTTGCGGAGCTTTGAGCCAGAAGATTGTGGTGGGTCAGGGCAGACGACGTTGCAACAACCTTTGCGCCAGACACATAAATGCCTGCGTCCGTCTCTTTTGTAATATGGACAAATACATCCTTGACCTCTTCGGCCGGTTTGTGCCGGTCAATAGGCGGATTTACAATTGCGTGATTAAGGAACAATACCTGTTCCTGTGTCTTTTTATACCATGCCCGTGCGTTGTCAGCAAAAGGACCATACCACTCCGCGTTCGCTCCCAACGTATTTGTCAGCGCAGCCTTGTAATCTGCCGTTCGGCCCATCCAGCCATACGTCATTCTCGCCCATCCGGCGATAGCTTGCTGTTGCCCCACAAGATCTTCAACAGACTTAGGCGATACAAAGCTTTTATGGGTAAAGCCGCCATTGCCTGTGTCTGTTTGAGTTGTCAGGATTTTGCTGTGTTCTGGCTGGTGGAGAGCATCATACAGCCGCGCTATTGATCGCGCCGAATTTCGCATGGCCGGATGCGTGGTGACGTCGTCTATGCGTTCTCCATTAATATAGACGTTTCGACCATCACGAAGTGACTCGAGGTATTCCGCGCCCGTGAAAGGACGCTTGATGATGGTAGGCGGCTTAGCGCCCGCGCCACATAGCCCTGAGGAATCATCCATTTCCGATCATCCTTTATTATTCTTCTTGAAACCGATGGTATATTTTCTGAATTTAAGAGAGAATGCAGAAAACAAAGAAAAACTTGGACTTTTTTAAATGCCCCCAAAACCCGAGATTCCGAGCTTTCTGACATATGGCATCAACACAAAAACTGATGACATAGGCTTTGTGCATGTCGAAAACGTTATGGATCGCAAATCCCTCCATAACGGCCACGTTCCGGCCCACAGGCACGAGCAGATTTTTCAGTTGTGTTTTTGGACAGACGGATCAGGCACGTATGTCATTGAAGATCGGTTAATTGAATTCCAAGCACCGATGTTTGTCTTTATTCCTGCTCGGGTCGTGCATGGGTTTTCTGTATCATCGGGCTCTGATGCAATCGTGTTTTCTCTTGCCAGCAGTTATACTGATACCGACCCACTTTTTAAAAGCACTGCCGCCCGCACACCGCTGGTTCTGGGCAGTCCGGAGCAGCCAAAACCTACCCCGCTGATACTGACACTTATGCAGGCTGGTTATGAGCGTTACAGAATCGCTCCCGAGACATCACAGAGTGTTATTCGTGGTCTTGCCATAGCAATTTTAGGTGAAGCACTTTCCCTAACCTGTTCTGCACGGGTTCCCGATGAAAGTGCCGCAGCAGTCAGAATCCGGTCTCTCATTGAGGAGCATTTTCGTGATGCGTGGTCGATTACCGATTACGCACGCGCGCTTGGTCAAACGCCATATCAAATCAACACGACGACACAGGCCGCCTTCGGCCAAAGCCTGAAACGGCTGATTATTGAGCGCAGATTACTAGAAAGCAAACGGCTTCTTGCATTTACCATCCGCCCTATCGAGGCCATTGCCGCTGAAGTCGGAATCCCTGACCCCGCTTATTTCTCCCGATTTTTCCATACTTTTTCTGGCCTCTCGCCTCGAGAATGGAGACGGCAATGGGCAGAAAACACTAAAGACAGCTTACTGACAGCCATACCAGACAACACGCCTGCGTGAGGTGGCGCGGTATACGTTGTTTTAATTAACATGATAATTAAATTAGCCTACAGACAGGAGGAAGCCTTCTGTTTCCAGAGATGACACTGCAAGGCTTACCAACTCCCTTTTCTGGGCTCAATCGTACAAAGTCACGCTAAATATAAAAAGAAAAAGGCGGACCAAAATGTCTAATAATGAAAATATATTCAACACTAGCCAGCAAAACATTGGATTCAGATCGTCCGATATCGCAGCCATTTTTTACCTGATTTTGGTTACCTGTGGAGTCATATACCTCGTCTTGAATGTCCAGAGGCATCCGTTCCTTTTGGCTTATATAAAATTTTTCTTCCTGGCCACCTTTGGCGAATGCCTGAGGCGCCGTATTACGCAAGACAACTGGATCCCAGATCATCTGATTGCGCGGGCTCTCATTTGGGGGTGCTTTGGTGTCTGGATTGCAATGTCATTCATGATTATGGATTCAGGCGTTAGATGGTTTGTTGGTACCAGCTCTCTATCTAAACCAGTCACAGCTTTCGCTATCAGTGCGTGGATGAATATCTTTTCCGGGTACGGTTTCTTTATGATGCTAACCCATTTTATCACGGACCGAATTCTGGATGAGGGCATAAAGGCTCCGACCGAGTACCTACGTTCCAACGGATTCCCCCGTTGGGCAAAAATTGTTGGCTTATGTCTGATTTTTTTCTGGACCCCAGCACATACCATCACGTTTCTATTGCCCAATATATGGCGGGTTGTTTTTGCCGCTTATCTCAGTGTGGCACTAGGAGCGATCCTTTCTTTTGCATCGGATTCCGGTTCCCGCGCAGCACGCACCGCATGAAGCAGTTTTTCCCTGCTGTGCACGCTCTTTTATCCAGGACAAAGATCCCTACGCTTCTGTCTGAATAATAATAAAAATTCAGTCAGAGAGGAGTGTTTCATGAAATTCGTCTGTATACGGTCCGTACGTACACGGCACCGTCTGTCATGGTTTTGGGCAAATCTCGTATGCCTCAGCCTCGCACTATCAACCCTGTTCCACGTTGCAGTGGCAGAGGAAACCACAATAACATCACCTCCTCCACCCAACAGTCATTTTTGGGATTCGGTACGCCTTACCAAAGAATTGCAGGACCGCTACGTTAATGTACAGGGACCGATTACACTTGTGCCTTCAGAACTGCCTCCTCAAGTATTGGCTGGCGCGCCCCTTCTGGTGTCACCTGGCACATCGGCACCAAAGGGACCTTTCACATTTCTGGGTCGATTTCTAACGCACATTGGTTTAACGCCGCACGCAATTTTCAACCAGCTCTATATGACAAATCCTGACATTGGGCCGCGCCCTGGCCGTTTTTCTCTTGGAACCGGCATTGTATTGGGATTGGATGCCAATCTTCAAAAAATTATGGGAGTCAAAGGGGGTGAAATTCATTTTGAAGAAATTCTCTTTCGGCCCACTGTAAATGGTGGATACCCCGCAGGCCCTGCATGGGCTGGAGCCGTTGGAAATTATTTTGCAGGCATTGATCAGCACAATGATATTGCGGGAGGCTGGCTCGCACTGCTAACATATCAGCAAAAACTCTTTTATAATCGTGTCAACTTTTCTGTGGGTAGAACCCACCCTCGGCGGTATTTTTTCTTTAATAACTGCGATAACTTCCTTAACTGCACAGATCCGATCATGCAGGCATCCGCCGGTATACTGCCGCCTCCGTATGCAACATGGGGCAGCTACATCACTGCACGTATGTTTCATGACATCAGTTTTGAGATGGGTGCTTTTGAGGCCAATATGAATCAGTATTTCCAACACGGAAACGGATGGCGTTGGGACACCCGCACGGCCTCAGGTTATCTTCTGCTGGGCGGCTTCAATTATAGAAGGCTTCAGATTTCGCACCTTTACGGCGGCCGGTATCAGTTATCCGGCTTCTTTAACAGTTCCCAATATAAAGACCCTTACACCAATACAACACATTATGGACGAGCCGGTGCCGAATTTCGCGGCCAACAGCTCATCTGGCGCCGGGACCATAGGCACCCAGTTCCTTCTCCCTTACCTGAAGGTCTTAATGCGTTCGGGGCACTCGGCTTTGCCGCAGACCCTGCTGCTCCCTTCAAAGCACTAGCAGAAGGAGGCTTTAGTTATCATGGGCTCTTTAAACGCACGTTAGACCGGGAACAGATTAAATTCAGCTACGTACGGGCTTCCAAGCACCAAATGCTCTATCAGCAGCGAACACGTATTCAAAATGGAGGAGACCCGCGGCTAGGCTCCCAGAATATCATGCGCCTGGAGGTCAGTGGCCATATCTCCATCGTTCCCGGAATCGCGTTCGAGCCAAGCGTTCAATACATTTTTAATCCTGACAATTACTATAATCCCGCAGCAAAGAAGATTAGTTCAAATGGTATCGTTCTTGCTGGTCAGTTGATGATCGACATGGGCTTCCTCTCGGGCCTTTCGGCACACTGAAAGAATGCTGCACTTGCCCTTTACAAAAACATAATTCTAAAAAACTTAATTAATATTTATGAGATGCTTTGTAAGAAGAATGTTTACTATACCTAATCTAACGTTCTTATTGACACCGACAATCGTCCAGCGATTACTCTGGCCAGATGCACAGACTGTTCCCTCCCTGTCACTTATCGTCAGTTATGAAATAATGCTCTGCTTCAAGTGGAAGAATAACATTCAGGAAACCTGATTCTAGAAAAAGGCAAGAGCAGATTCCGCTCATTTCTACTGACTCTTATAGAAAAAATACGATCTTGGGTGATCGAAAAATCAGAATCCTGCTCGTTTCCAACCTGCCGGTGCTTGTATTGCTTTCCCGCGTTTTTTCAACTCTAGCAAGTACGTTTCAAGCATCATTTCTGCTGCAAACCGCAATGTCTTGCTCAATTTTGGATATGCACGGTCAAAAATACAGGAAAACTCCTGAACCTCATGCGTCAGAATACTTTCAATTTGATGTAGCTTTTCATATCTTTTTTCCAAAAGTTGTTCAATGAACGAATATGGTTTCAGAATCTCAGGCCCGTGCCCGGGCAGAAAAATTCGAGCGTTAAGAGCCTGCACGCGTTCCAGGCTTTCAATATAATCGCCCAGATCACCATCCGGCGGTGGAGGAACCAAGGTGGTTGACCATCCCATCACATGATCACCGCTCAGCAAAACTCCATCAGACCGTTCAAGACAAATATGATCTTCTGCATGGCCTGGCGTATGGATAACCCGCATACCCGCAATTTCAGCTCCGTGAAGAAGGTCTTTATCCCCTTTTAACGGACCCGACGGAAACTTGAAAACAGGAACGTTAGCACGCAATGCAAGAGCACGGGCCCCGTCAAAATGATCATGATGCCAGTGCGTGACAATAATATGACTGATTGTACCGGAAACTCCGCAGATAGCATCCAGATGCGCAGGATCATCCGTTCCTGGATCAACTACGGCGGTACCTGCTGCATGAGTTATAAGCCACGTATTTGTGCCATGATACGTCATGGAGTGGGGATTAGGTGCTACAATGCGCCTGATCCCATCCACAACATCCATGGGCTTTCCATAGACTGGAGTCTCTTCTCGTAACCGCCAATCTGTCTGCAACGCTGCTTTCATGTTATTCCTGCGGTAAAAGAGCCGCCTGATTGCGCCAGCTTGATCAATAAAGCCGAAGGTTCTGAACCTGCTCCCCCTACAGCGGCAGCAGCTTCCACTTCCCTCAAAACATTAGGCAAACCCATTTTATCAGCCGCAAACATCGGGCCACCCTGAATACGGGGAAAGCCGTACCCATTTACAAACACGATATCTATATCAGACGCAGAAGACGCAACTCCGCTTTCCAGCACCTTGGCCCCTTCATTTGCAAGAACGGCAAGAAGACGACGTTGAATGGCTTCAGCACTCAATTTAACGTGACGACTCCCCGCCTGTTTTCTTCCTGCTTCAATCAGAGCACACGCTTCATCGTCCAGTTCGGGTGAAGCCGAAGCATAAGAATACCAGCCTTTACCGGTCTTTCTACCAAGACGCCCTGCCTCGCAAAACATATCAGGTATTTTCACATACCGCTCGTTCGGATTGCGTGTTGCACTCTGCCGCCTCCTCATAGCCCATGCAATATCCAGCCCGGAAAGGTCCGCTACAGCAAATGGCCCCATAGCAAAGCCATAAGATTGCATGGCCTGATCAATTTCCTGCGGAGACACCCCATCTTCCATTAAATATTCTGCGTGCTTACGATAATGCGAAAATATTCTATTCCCAATAAATCCTTCGCCCACGGCGGCAACGACGGGGAGTTTCTGTATTTTCCGTCCTAAAGCAATCGCTGTTGCCAAAGCATCCGGTGCTGTTTTGGCACCACGAATAACTTCAACCAAACGCATAATATGAGCAGGAGAGAAGAAATGCAGCCCCAGCACATTCTCTGGCCTTTCGGCACATCCGGCAATTGCGTCAAGATCCAGATAAGATGTATTGGTTGCGACAACCGTATGGGCCTGCACGACTTTATTAAGACTACGGAAAATATCTTCTTTTACTTCCATGGATTCGAATGCTGCTTCAATCACAAAATCCACATTCTTTAACGCGTCCCACTCGTGGGAAATCTGTATTTTTTTAAATCGTCTTTCTGCCTCTTCTTCGCTAATTCTTTTTGTTTCAATCTGTTTGGCATAAAGACTTGCAATGCGTTTCTGGCATGCAGCTACCGCAGTAGCATCACGCTCTATAATCACAACGTTTAATGCTGCATCCGCTGTGGTAACAGCAATTCCCGCTCCCATCGTTCCGCCACCAATAATCCCGATACGGGAAAAATAGCGCGGTTGGGCTTTTTCACTTGCCGGCAAACGTCCTGTAGCGCGTTCTGCAAGGAAAAGATAACGGAGCGCTTTTGCCTCATCACTTTCGCGCAACCGCAGGAAAGCCTCTCGTTCAAGGGAGAGACCTTGTGCAAAAGGTTCTGTCTCGGCTGCTTTAACCACCCGCACGGCTTCCAGCACAGCCGTAGCTCCCTTGGCCCGCTTAAGGGTGCTCTTCTCTGCGTCCTGAACATCAGTTTTCGAAACACATAGCACATCATGCTCGGACAGCCTGCGCTTGGGAGTATTTTCCGCCAAAGCGATAACGTCTGTTAACATTCTGTCCTCTGGCGTGAGCGCATCTAAAATACCAAGATGCAAAGACTCTTTTCCAGAAATGATTTTTGCGCTTCCAATCAACTCAAGCGCTGTTGCTACCCCTGTCAATCGAGGCAAGCGTTGCGTACCGCCAGCACCGGGAATAACCCCCAGTTTTGTTTCTGGCAGCCCCACACGACTACGCTCAGTGCCAACACGAAGATCACATGCAAGGGCAAGCTCTAGCCCTCCCCCTAAAGCAGCACCATCAATAGCCGCAAGAATTGGTTTTTTCATTGCATCAATCGCGGCCACAACTTCTGGCAAAAATGGTTGAGTCGGCGATCTGGACATCTCGCGAATATCTGCCCCTGCAACAAACTGTCCGTTCTGGCCTGTCAATACCACAGCCGCTACGGTGGGGTCTTCCGCCAGCTCGCGGAGCATATGCAGCAGTGACGCTCTTACTGTATCAGACAGAGCATTTACGGGTGGATTATCAATTGTCACGACAGCAATTTTATCATGACGCGACACACGAACGACAGGTTGAGATATAGTCTGCATTGTCTCAAACCTTTTCAATCAAAGCGGCAATACCCTGCCCAACGCCGATACACATGGTTGCCACAGCACGTTTCCCCGCTCCCTGCTCCATGGCATTTACCGCTGTCATAGCCAGCCGCGCACCCGACATTCCCAACGGATGCCCCAGCGCTATGGCACCCCCATGGGTGTTCACATGATCAGCATCATCAGGCAACCCAAGCTGACGTAAAACAGCCAATGCCTGTGCGGCAAATGCTTCATTCAGTTCCAGAACGTCGATTTCTTTCACTGAAAGAGCGTTTCGCTGAAGCAATTTCTCTGTGGCGGGAGCCGGAGCAATCCCCATGATCCGGGGGGCCACGCCCACAGTTGCCACTGAAACCAGGCGCGCTTTAGGCTGCAAGCCATGGCGGCGTATTCCGTCTTCACTTGCTAGAACAAGAATAGCTGCACCATCATTCACACCAGATGCATTGCCAGCAGTCACACTTCCACCATCACGAAATGGTGTTTTTAGCTTGGACAATGTTTCGGGGGTTGTTGAGGGGCGGATATGTTCATCATCCGTTACCCAGCATTTTTCGCCTTTTACAGGACCAGAAATCTGCACCGGTGAAATTTCACCTGCAAAAAAGCCGCTTGCCTGAGCGGCGGCTGCACGTTTGTGTGAGCGAGCAGCAAAAAGATCCTGATCCTGGCGAGAAATTCCAAACTGTTCCGCCACGTTTTCGGCCGTTTCAGGCATGGAATCCACACCGAACCGCGCCTGAAAAACGGGATTGATAAAACGCCAGCCGATGGTCGTATCATACATCTCGCAATGGCGGCCAAATGCGTGCGTTGCCTTGCCTGTTACAAACGGAGCACGCGTCATGCTCTCCACCCCGCCTGCCAGAACCAGATCTGCATCTCCGGCAATAATACGGTAAGCCGCCATGCCCACAGCATCCAGGCCGGAACCGCACAACCTGTTGATTGTGGTGCCCGATACACTTTCTGGAAGTCCAGCCAGCAGAAGTGCCATACGGGCTATGTTGCGGTTATCTTCCCCAGCCTGATTGGCGCATCCTAGAATCACATCATCAATGCTTTCCCAATCCAGTGCTGCATGCCGCTCACGCATGACACGCAGCGGATGTGCCGCAAGATCATCTGTCCGAATATCGCGCAAAATACCTGCATAACGGCCTATGGGTGTGCGCGTATAATCACAGATATAAGCATGCCTCATGAAATATCTCCTGCGCGCCTGGGTATTACGGGAATATTCCAAAACGGCTCCGTGCTTAGGCGGCTAACAGATCGTGAAAGGCAGTCTCTAGCGTCAGGGAACTCATCCCGGCATTGATTCGTAAAGCGTGGGACAAATGCACCAAAGAAAAACGCTTTCTGACATATTGGGTTATCATCCATCGGCTGCCTCCGTTTTTTTTGATTTATTGACAGATGTAGACTTCTGTCAGAATATATCAGCCGTCCGGTTGGTCAATATATTAATACGTGATGTCCTTCGCCTGAAACAAAAACAAGATCGGCTTTACCGACCCACAAGGAATATCCCATGACTACAGTGCTCGTTGAACGGCATCCTGGCTGGCTTTCCATCACTCTCAACAGGCCAGAACGCCTTAACTCGCTTAACGATGAAATGCATGCAGCGTTACGAGCAGCCCTGACAGAAGCGCGAGAAGATTCATCATGCAGGGCCGTTCTGCTTACAGGCTCAGGAAGAGGGTTTTGTGCTGGCCAGGATCTTTCCGAGCGACTTCGCGCACCAGATGCCGCGGCTCCTGATCTTGGACATACTGTAGAGACATTTTATAATCCTCTTATCCGGCAACTTCGGTCCCTGCCCAAGCCCATAGTGTGCGCCGTCAACGGTGTGGCAGCAGGTGCGGGCGTGAATATTGCCCTAGCTTGCGACATTGTGATTGCAGGCAAGGGAGCACGATTTGTACTTTCCTTTGCCAAACTTGGCCTTATCCCCGATTCTGGAGGCACATACCACCTCCCCCGCCTTGTTGGTGAGGCTCGTGCCCGGGGACTTGCTTTACTGGGCGAGCCCCTCTCAGCAGAAACCGCGGCGGACTGGGGACTCATCTGGAAGACTGTCGAAGATGAAAACCTTCATGAAGAGGCTTTCTCTCTTGCAAAACACCTTTCTGAACAGCCGACTTTTGGACTGGGCCAGATAAAATCTGCCCTCAATGCATCATCCCATAACACATTGGACCAGCAACTGGACCTTGAGCGTGACCTGATGCGCCGTGCTGGCCAGACAGATGATTATGCTGAAGGGGTAGCCGCTTTCATCGAAAAGCGAAAGCCGCATTTCAGCGGTTTGGGATAATCGCTATGTCTTACGAAGGCTCTGCCTGTTTTACAGTCTTCCTTGTTCCAAAAGCTGCAAAACCTTGGACCACGCTTTTCATGAAAAAAGACAGAGCACAAGAAAACCTCAACATCGGCAGGGAAAATGCTCATGTCATCAATGGTTTCTCTGCCCTGAAAAACAACATCTAACCGATACAGTGCCTACAGGACGAACGTTTTACAAACCGAACCTTCCCAAAACAACAGCCCCGCAAAGAGGCGATATGAGGTTACGATGAACGCCACCGTCTACACCCCGGCTTACCCCCATCCGGAAGCCATACATGACATTGCCGTGCTATCTCGCGATGAACTGATGTTCATTCAGCTTGAGCGTATGAAATGGTCTCTTCGCCATGCCTATGATAACGTCGCTTTATACCGTAACCGATGCATAGAGGCGGGCGTCCATCCGGACGATCTCTGCTCATTATCCGATCTTGCTCGGTTCCCGACAACAACCAAAGCAGACCTACGCGATACCTACCCTTTTGGAATGTTTGCCGTGCCACAGGAAAGGCTTGCACGCATTCATGGTTCCTCCGGCACCACAGGAAAACCCATAGTTGTCGGATACACCCATGCGGATCTGGATATGTGGGCGGGCATTGTCGGGCGCTCAATCCGCGCGGCAGGCGGACGGCCCGGCATGAAACTGCATAATGCATATGGCTATGGGTTGTTTACAGGCGGCCTCGGCATGCATTTGGGAGCTGAACGTATGGGCTGCACCGTTATCCCCATGTCGGGCGGCATGACGGAACGGCAGGTGCAACTGATTGAAGACTTCAAGCCGCAAATCATTACAGTCACCCCCTCCTACATGTTGGCCCTGCTGGATGAATTCCGTCGGCAGGGTTTGGACCCTCGGGCTTCTTCCATAAAGTATGGCATCTTTGGTGCAGAGCCGTGGACAAACAGTATGCGTGAAGAGATAGAGCAGGCATTCGATATGCATGCTGTTGATATTTACGGACTTTCAGAAGTTGTTGGCCCCGGTGTTGCTCAGGAGTTTATAGAAACAAAAGATGGCCTTCATTTCTGGGAGGATCATTTCTACCCTGAGATCATTAACCCGGAAACGGGCGTTCCCGTCACGGACGGAGAGCCGGGAGAGTTGGTCATTACATCACTTTCCAAGGAAGCTTTCCCTATCGTGCGCTATCGCACGCGTGACTTAACCCGCCTTTTACCGGGCACCATGGTGCCTGCAGTAAGACGAATAGAAAAAATAATGGCACGTTCAGATGATATGATCATTCTGCGCGGCGTGAACATTTTCCCTACACAAGTTGAAGCGGCCCTTCTGCACTGTAAATGGTGCAGCGCACATTTTCAGATCGAACTGACCCATCATGGCCGCATGGATAACATGACCATTCATGTAGAGCCCCGGCCGGAAGCATGGAACCCGGCAGAAACGTCTCACCGTTCCCGCGAAATCATAAAAACCATCAAAAATACAATCGGTGTTTCTGTTCAGGTTTCCGTGAAAGAACCAGGCATGATCCCGCGCTCAAACGGCAAAGTAACCCGCGTGATTGATAACCGCGCCAAGGCAAGCAGTATTCTGGCCTGAACCTAAAAGGATAATAGTCATGACACCCATACTTGCCTCGTACGCGCAGGACAGATGGCATAAAGCTGTTTCCAGCTTTGAAGATATACAGAGCGCGGTCAACGGGCAGATCATCGCACAGGCATCCAGTTCAGGTTTGGATTTTGGAGGACTTGTGCAACATGCGCGCAGCAAAGGCGGGCCTGCACTCCGCAAGCTGAATTTTCATCAGCGTGCAGATATGATAAAAAAACTGGCTCTCTATCTGACAGAACGGAAACAGACGCTTTACGATCTCTCTTTCAACACCGGCGCGACCAGCCGCGATAATCTGTTTGACATTGACGGCGGGATAGGAACACTTTTTGCCTATGCATCAATGGCCAAGAAAAACCTTCCAGACAAGTATATCCTTGCCGAAGAAGTTGAAACACTTTCTCGTAATGGCACATTCATGGGAACGCATATCCTGTCATCCCTGCAAGGAGTAGCCGTTCACATCAATGCCTATAATTTTCCCTGCTGGGGCATGCTTGAAAAACTTGCACCTGCAATTATTGCTGGCGTTCCCGTTATTACAAAACCCGCCACAGTGACCAGTTATGTTGCACATGCTGTTGCCCAAATGATTGTTGACTCCGGCATCTTTCCCCCCGGCGCTTTTCAATTTATTTGTGGAAGCACAGGCGACCTTTTGGATCATCTCGAAGGGCAGGACGTTCTGTCTTTTACCGGTTCCATTACAACCTCCGAAAAATTACGTAATCACCCAATCATTTCTGCAAACGCTGTACGCTTTATCGCAGAACGTGATAGCCTCAATGCAGCCGTACTTGGCCCTGATATTTCTCCCGATATGCCGGAATTTGATCTGTTTATTCGGGCGGTTACGCAGGAAATGACCGTCAAGGCAGGTCAGAAATGTACAGCTATCAGAAGAATTATGGTGCCGGAGACCATCATCGCAGAGGTCACAACAGCACTAAAAGCACGGCTGGACAGGATTGTTGTGGGCGACCCGCAGCATGAAGGTGTGACAATGGGCCCCCTCGCTGGCCTCGCCCAGCGTGAAGATGTTCGACGTCACGTCGCAACTCTCGCACAAGAAAGCGAAATTGTTTTCGGGGACCCTCAGCACTGCGATCCACTCGGTGCATCTGATCAGAGCGGAGCTTTTATGAGTCCGGTCCTGCTCCAGAATCTGAACCCTCATGATGCCACCAGTGTACACCATACTGAAGCTTTTGGCCCTGTTGCGACTATCATGCCCTACACCTCTCTGGCCGACGCAGCCAGCCTGGTAAAACGTGGTGAAGGAAGCTTGGTCGCAACCCTCTGCACATACGATGACAATGTGGCAGCGGAGCTTGTGGCAAGTCTGGCTTCATTCCACGGGAGGCTGCACATATTGGACCGGGAGTGTGCCAAAGAAAGCACGGGCCATGGCTCACCTCTTCCCGCCTTGGTGCATGGCGGCCCCGGCCGTGCGGGTGGTGGAGAGGAACTGGGCGGCATACGGGGCATTCGCCATTATATGCAGCGCACGGCCTTGCAGGCCTCTCCCACACGCCTCACACGGCTCACAGGGCGCTGGACCATTGGCGCGCAGGAAGCGTTGCGCAAGGAACATCCCTTCCGATACAATTTTGCCCAGCTAACTGTAGGGGACACCATCCATACTCAGCCGCGCACAATTACTGTGCAGGATATAGAGCATTTTGCTGAATTTACGGGAGATACTTTCTACGCTCATACGGATGAGAAGGCAGCCGCCGCCAACCCGTTTTTCCCCGGTCGGGTGGCACATGGCTATTTGCTGCTCTCTTTTGCTGCCGGCCTGTTTGTGGACCCAGCGCCCGGTCCACTTCTGGCCAATTATGGACTGGAATCCCTTCGGTTCCTTAAGCCAGTGTCACCTGGAGATGCCATTCAGGTACGGTTGACTGTAAAGTCAAAAAATGCCGCTCGTGAACCTCATTATGGCGAGGTTCGCTGGGACGTAGAACTGTTTAACCAGAACAAGGAGACAGTGGCGCGCTACGATCTTCTGACCATGAGCGCACAACCTGCCGCAGCCTGAGGCTGCTTGCTTTCTTTTATCAAGGGGCCAACATACCCCTTGATTTTATTGGCATTTCTATAAAAAACTAGCATCTACTGACTATACATTAAAGGAAATCAATCATGGCGCGACCGCGCGCAAGCGACTACGAAGAAAAACGCCTCATGATTCTGGAGCGGTCGGCTCATTTATTTGCAAGCCTTGGATTTGATCGTGCTTCGATCAACATGATTGCCAAAGCCTGTGGAACATCCAAAGCTCTTTTTTATCATTATTATACAGATAAACAGCAACTGCTGTTTGACCTGATCGAAACCCATCTGCAGGAGCTTCTGGTCGCAACGGATCCAACACAATGGTCAGGCCTAACTGCGCAAGAAACACTTTACAGTATGACAGAAGCGCTGCTTAACGCCTACCGGGATGCTAATGCAAAACACAAGGTTCAGCTCAACCACATGGATCTGCTGGACCCTGAACAGCAAGACACCATCCGTATGATGGAGCGCGCTCTGGTGAGTCGATTTTCGGACGCCATCAATGCAGCACTCCCCTCCCCCGGCTCCTCTTCCATGTTACTGAAACCGTTGACAATGTCCTTATTCGCCATGCTGAACTGGGCCTATACATGGTTCAAAGAAGATGGCCCCCTGAGCCGTGCAGACTATGCCAGGCTCGCGGCGGGGCGTATTATTGGCGCACCACTCCCCTGAAAAAAGAGTGGTGACAAACTGGGGTAAGAAAACAATGACGCCTTACATGGCGTCATAATCTACCGTAACGTGCTCTGTTGTCGGGTGTGCCTGACAGGTAAGAACAAAACCTGCATCGACCTCCCATTTTTCAAGTGAGAAATTAAGAGTCATCTCGGCCTTCCCCTCGGTCACTTTGGCGCGGCAGGTGCTACACATACCGCCCTTACACGCATAGGGAAGATCCAGCCCGGAGCGTAATGCAGCATCCAGAAGCGTTTCTTCTTCAGCAACATTCACGTCTGCGCGCTTGCCATCCACAATTAAGGTGGCCACCACCCCGGTCTGCGCCGCTTGCTCTGACGTAATTTTTGGATGCAAACGCGGTTTTCCAGAAAACGTGGATATGAATCTTTCTATATGTATCTTGTCTTCCGCCACCCCTGCATCCTGAAGCACTGAAAGCGCATCATCGGTCATACCTGATGGACCACACACAAAAATATGGTCCAATGTTTCGGTAGGTAAAACATGCAGAAGAATTGTTCTTATTTTTTCTGCATCCAGGCGACCATTCAACGTTGGAATATCCTGTTGTTCCTTTGAAAAAACATGAAAGATCGAAAAGCGCTCCATAAACTGGTCTTTCAGATCTTCCAGCATTTCACGAAACAGCATATCCCCGACTGATCTGTTCCCATAAAACAGGAAGAAGGAACTATCCGGTTCGGTCGCAAGCAATCCTCTGGCAAGGGATAAAACAGGCGTAATACCAGAACCCGCGGCAAACCCCGCATAAACACGTTGCGCAGTGCTATCAGGCTGAATGCCAAAACGCCCCGTAGGAGTCATCACATCCAGAGTGTCGCCTGCAGCCAGGCTTGTATTGGCCCATGTGGAAAATATAC
Source organism: Acetobacter senegalensis (assembly GCF_001499615.1). Classification (NCBI taxonomy): domain Bacteria; kingdom Pseudomonadati; phylum Pseudomonadota; class Alphaproteobacteria; order Acetobacterales; family Acetobacteraceae; genus Acetobacter; species Acetobacter senegalensis. The sequence continues at coordinate 1,325,779 of NZ_LN606600.1, forward strand.
CATCTTCCACACGTTTAAGGGCCACCCGTAACTCGCCATCAGATGGCGCGGAGCAGATAGAGTAAGAACGACGCACGTCTTCCCCATCCAGCGTGGTTCGCAAAGTAAGATACTGCCCAGGCACAAAACTGTAAGCCTCAGCAAGATCGTCCGGCACTGTGAAAGCAAGAGAAACCGCATCCGGTGTCTCACGCCTCACATCAGCAATCTGCAATTTATGGAAGCGCGCCGTGCGTGCAACCTGAGCACTTGATGCGTTAAGACTATCTGTTTGAGACATTTCCTATTCTTTCTTTTTTATGAAATCTCATGCTTTGGGCTCAATGGCACCTAAAATAATCAAAGGGTTCACGGCATGTATTGCAACGCCACAAAGCCTTGCAGGAGGTAGACCCAAATTCCGCCAACCTGCTGGTGTCTATTGAGCCGCATTGGGGGCACGCCACTTCCACTGTTCCAAAAAGACTGCCACGCCCACTTCCTTCCTGTGGAGGCGCAATACCATATGCAAGAAGTTTCTGGCGGCCGGCTTCACTCAGCCATGCGGTTGTCCAAGCGGGGGAAAGCGTTGTCTTTACATGAAAATTTTCAATACCAGCGCGCGCAAGGGCTGTCTCAATATCCAGAGCAATCATGTTCATGGCTGGGCAACCTGAATAGGTAGGCGTAATGGTCACATCCACCACACCATTATGCACTCGGACATCCCGTAAAATTCCCAAATCTGCTATTGTCAGAACAGGAATTTCCGGGTCAGTTACATCATCGAGAGCATGCAGTACCCTTGTACGCAACAGGGCATCTGTCTGGGGTGTCACCACACAGCTCCCGGTTCAGAACGAGGGAGTTGCTGCATTTCAGCAAGCAAAAATCCAAGATGTTCTGAATGACGGCCGCTACGTCCACCTTTCTGCATCCATGCACTTTGAGGAAGGGTGAGAGTTGCACGATCAAGGATAGTTTGCACCGTGGTGCGCCATCCATCATGAATAACCGAGGCATCAATAATCATTCCCTCAGCCTGCAGCATGACTTCCGCTTCGTCCGTATCGAACATTTCTCCGGTATAAGACCAAAGAAACTCCAGAGCGGCTTGCATCCGATCATGGCTTTTCGGCGTGCCATCCCCAAGCCTGATAACCCATTCAGAGGTATAACGCAGATGGTATGCTGTTTCCTTCTCTGCTTTTTCTGCAATAGCGGCCAATTGTGCATCAGATGATTTCATCATCGCACGCCAATAGGGATCGATGAAAGCAGAATAAAGAAACTGACGCATGATGATGCGCCCGAAGTCACCATTTGGTAATTCACACAACAGAAGATTACGATACTGCCCAACATCACGCAAATAGGCATAGGTATCTTCTGTATTCGCACGACCATCTTCTAAAGAGGGCTCACGCAGTGCGGCAAGCGCGTATAACGCGCGCGCCTGACCAATAAGATCCAACCCGATATTGGCCAGAGCCATATCTTCTTCCAAGGTAGGAGCATGACCACAGCATTCTGAAAGCCTGTGCCCCAATATGAGCGCATCATCGGCTCGACGCAGTGCGTAAAGCACCTGTGGGGTTTCTGAAACAGATATGGTATTTGTGACCATAATATTCTTTTCCTGCTCTTGCAGGCTTCGTGCCATGGCACGATAGCCAAAGGCTACATATGCCCGACTTCTTCAGGTACATTGTAAAAAGTTGGGTGCCTGTAAGCTTTAGAAAGCGCAGGCTCAAACAGCATGCCTTTCTCCGAAGGGTCTGAAGCAACAATCAGGTGCGAGGGTATAACCCAGATTGAAAGCCCTTCGCCTCTGCGTGTAAAAAGATTACGGGCAGCCTGAAGCGCCAGCTCAGCATCTTCAGCATGCAAAGATCCCACATGCTTGTGCGCAAGCCCGCTTCGGCTACGAATGAAGACTTCCCACAATTGCACAGGCGGCGTTGCCTTAAGCGTTTTATTCATAATCCTATTTCCTTAAGCGGCATTGCGGGAAGCCTGCCGCGCAGCATAAGCTGCAGCAGCTTCTCTTACCCATGCACCTTCTTCATGAGCTTTCCTGCGGCTGGCGAGCCTGTCCTGATTACAGGGGCCGTTTCCAGCGATAACCTGCTTGAATTCTTCCCAGTCTATCTCGCCATAGATCCAATTTCCGGTGACCTCATCCTGACGCAAATCCGGATCTGGAAGAGTCAAACCCAGGAACTGGGCCTGAGGTACGGTCGCATCCACAAACTTCTGACGCAGTTCATCGTTGCTAAAACGCTTGATTTTCCAACGAGTAGACTGGTCTGAATGCTGGCTGTCAGTATCCGGTGGTCCAAACATCATCAGGCTGGGCCACCACCAGCGGTTCAGGGCATCCTGCGCCATTGCTTTCTGACGTGCGGAACCTTTTGCCAGCGTCATCATAATTTCAAATCCCTGCCGCTGGTGAAAGCTCTCCTCCTTGCAGACACGAATCATCGCACGCGCATAAGGCCCATAAGAGCAGCGACAGAGCGGAATCTGGTTCATGATTGCCGCCCCGTCCACCAGCCACCCGATTGCACCAATATCGGCCCATGTCATGGTGGGATAATTGAAAATGGAGGAGTATTTGGCCTTTCCTTCCATGAGCTGGTCCATAAGAGCTTCACGGGATGCATTGAGTGTTTCTGCGGCAGCGTAGAGATACAGGCCGTGCCCGCATTCATCCTGTACTTTTGCCAAAAGGGCGGCCTTGCGGCGCAAGGATGGTGCTCTGGTTATCCACGCCCCTTCTGGTAACTGTCCGATAATTTCAGAATGGGCATGCTGGCTGATCTGGCGTACCAAAGTACGCCGATAAGCTTCGGGCATCCAGTCATTTGCTTCAATCCGGTCTTCCGAATCAATACGGGTCTGAAAATTTGCCATTTTTTCGGCATCTTCCAGATTATGCGGAGTCGGCAGATCGTTAAGTGCCTGCGTGTACATAAGCGTTCTCCTGCAAACTTACAGTCGAAAGCATTACATAATTTCAAGAATAATAGCGAATCTTGTAACATAAAATACACGTGATATCAGAACTGACTTTCCCTATTTTTCTTTTTCTGGAGCAAGGACTATACAAAGTCCCCCGACTGCGCCCCTCTTACCTCTTGAAATCGCTTATAAAATGCTGGCGTTGGTGCTGGTAGCCGCCCTGCATCACCGCCACGACCATTTTCCGTCAACCATGCTTCTGATGCTGGCAATAAAGCCCGATAGATTGTGGCGCATAGAGTCTGAGCTCTATATCCGGCCCAGTCAGATGGCATGAGCGCTTCTGGAAGATGCGGATCACGCAAGGCAATACGCCGATATTCATGAATGAGCAGAGTGCGCGCAACAACGGCACTCAGTCCATCCTGATGGAACGCCCCTTTTTGCTCCGCATGGTCTGTGCACATTTTGGCAAGAGGCGAAAATATCTTTTCAAACCGCAGATAGGATCGAGCGAGATCATCAAGTGAAAAATATGCAGCAAGACATTGCATGGCTACCTGCGAGCCGTTCACGTCAAGGCCGAAGATGCCATCAGGCAAAGTGCCGTCATCCACCCCAAGCCATGCCCCAGGGGCAAATGCTGTATATCCAGCTTCCCTCATCCGTGTAGCCACAAGAGCTGCTTCATCGCCCACCAACGACCTTACGGATGCCGATGCAACGGCCAAGCGCAGCTTACGCTGGGTTTTAAACGAAAAGGTTCCATAGATTCTTGGCTCTGCATCACGCGAGAGCGCCATGCCGCGGGACGACAAACAATAATAAGCGTTGCGCCCAATACGTGTACGCTCAACCCATCCATCAGCAGAAAGCCGTGATAACGCTGTTCTGACTGTGCCAGAGCCCACATCCATGGCGTGAAAAAGACTTAAAAGCGTCGGCAGTCCAATCGAACCACCACGAGGAAGAACCATATCCCCAAAAAAGGTCATGACAATGGACCATGTTCGGCTTGGCTCTGCCTGAAACAGCCGCAATATATCTTTGAGCGGTTTGTCCATGATCCTGATATTCCTCGGCCAATGCTTTTTCTGAGTGCTGAAATGCAAGAAGAATAACGGTCCTGTCTACACTTTCCTTCCCAATAAGCCCCACTGAGGAAGAAAAGGCTGCCACAAACAATCACCGCAAAGGCCAGCAACCTCGACTTAAAATAAATTCATCAAAACATCATCATATATGAGAAAAAATCTCCTATTTCTCTTCAAAAAAAGCGTATATATCGCCTTATACTGCAATAATCATGGTTCTATTCAGGCGGTGATTACAAACGCTGTTTATCTACCTCATCGAACAGCTTGTATGACCACTCAATTGGACCATTGAACCATCCACGTTTATTGTCACAACCTTATTCCTGTTACGATAAATTATGTATTTAAAACAGTTTTTACCAATAATTACAGATACATAGAAATACTTTCTCTTCTTCCTGCCGTCTGAAAAAGTGTATCCGAATAACAGCCTAACGCTAGCAGAACATCGAGTTCCCCCTCCTCAAAACTGGGCTGCGCTTCAAAAGGAAAGTGGCAATTTAAGATCCTCCCTCAGAAGTGATGGCGACAGAGACAGAAACTCTGTAATGTCAGAATCGTTATTGATCGTCCAGACGGTTAATTAAAGACCACGTTGGTCTGAGGCGGGAGTGCTTACGTGAAGCCAACCCTTTTTATAGTGCACAACAGCGCTACGCTTGCCTTAAACAGAGACAAGCTACGCATGACCTGTTTTTGCCAAGTATTTAGAGGAAGCTTCTTGGTTTTCGCAAAACAGCGCGTAACTCGGACCAATGGTAAAGCGACATGACCCCAGAAGAACGTGCCCGCGCAGCAGCCAGAGCCTTATGGACCAATGACAGGGCAAGCAAAAGCCTGGGCATGGAAATCCTGGAAGTAGGACCCGGCTTTTCGATAGTTGCCATGAATGCAACCACTGAAATGACCAACGGCATCGGCACAATCCATGGTGGCTTTATCTTTGCCTTGGCAGACAGCGCATTTGCTGTTGCGTGCAATAGCTACAATGAGCGTACAGTCGCCGCGCATTGCTCCATCACTTATCTGGCCCCCGGCGTGGCAGGCAAGCGCCTCCTCGCAAGCGCCCGGGAAATCAGTCGCGCAGGACGTTCCGGCCTGTACGACATTGAAGTCACTCAGGAAGGAACCATCATAGCGCAATTTCGCGGGCATTCCCGATCTATAGGCGGCACCCTGTTCTCCGAGCCGTCTTCATAACGGTCTTAATCAATAAACACGAAAAGCGTGTTGATAATAAAAAACACGGCAAACGTGTTCACAACAAAAGCACGGTCAACGTGCTACATGGAGGAACTTATGGCACTGCCTTATTCTGCTGTGTCGAAGGGTAAAGGTTTCGTTCAGTCTTGTCGTGCCGCACAAGGCACCTCGCGGGACGACATCATGGCGCTTCAGCGCAAGAAACTGAGAAAAATTCATGACTCTCTTTTCAAAAAAGCGTTGCCCTTTGTTTTGATCACGTTGGCAGCGTGGAGCTTGCATGCTGCGCCACGGGCGGCTTATGCCACTGAGGGAGGTGGCAGTACCTACCCCATGGGGGTCAATACCGTTTTGCCGGCCATCATGCCAGATCTCGGGAAAACCGAACTTCTGAATTATCTTGCTGATATTCCGCTGACATCCCTCAACGACAGCCACGGTCGTCATTCCCCCGAAGCATTTGGAGGAAATCTGTTCGCGTTTGCGCCGCGCCTTTTGCATACATGGAATTTTGCACTAGGGGACTTTCATTTTTCCACCGGACTTTCGCCAGTTTTCCAGCGCAAATATGTAAGCGTCGGTGGCCAGAACAGCTATACTTTCAATATGTCATCATTCGACCTGCAGGCCCTCTATGTCACCTGGTCGAAAGGAGACCTGCATTTACTGTTCGGACAGGATTTCTGGTTTCCGGGTTCCTCCTACAACCACTCTGATTTCTCGAATGTTACTGCCACGCGCGTGACATTCATGGAAGAAGGCGCCGTGACATGGACCCCTGGAAACTGGGAGTTTTCTCTTGAAAATACAGTCCAGATGTCAACCCGTAACCGCGATACAGGCTACCATGATGGTACACTGTTCAACATGGATTATGGTATTTCCTACCGCCCGTTCCCTAAATTGCGCAAACTGCAGTTTGGCGTCAACGGCAACTGGGCCTACCAGACAAGTAACGATACCCTGAACGGGCAACGTTATATGGACGGCTACAAGCTGCGCAACTTCACCATAGGACCGCAGATTGTTTATGATTTTTCCCCCGGTACAGCCGTAGTCCTTAAATGGCAGCATGCCCTGGATGCCCGCAATACAATTGGCGGCGACCGTTACTGGGTGGAATTTGCCTTACCGATCCACCTGTTCGACTGATCAAGAATATCTTCCGTTCAGAACAGGACGTTTAAAATATGGTTGAAGTTTCCATACTACCCCAAGTTCGCGATTTCATGAATCGGTTGAACGGTCAGTTCATAAACGGCAAAACTGTTGTTTCCCAGCAGGACGAAGTGATCACCATCACCAATCCCGCTACGGATGAGGTGATTGCACATGTTGCCACGGCCACGAGCGGAGATATCGACTATGCGGTAGACTCCGCTCACCGTGCCTTTCACGGTGGCTGGGCGAACGTTTCTCCAGCCCAGCGCGGCCTGCTGCTGAACCGGCTTGCCGATCTCATGATCGCCCATCGTGAAGAACTGGCACAGATTGAAACCCTGACTTCGGGAAAGCTGATTACTTTATCACGTGCTTTCGAGGTCGATTATGCCGTATCATTCCTGCGCTATTATGCAGGCTGGACAACACGAATTGAGGGCAAGACTGTTGCACTCTCTCTCCCTTCCGCCAATGGCGAGAAATATACCGGGCTGACACTGCGTGAGCCACTGGGTGTGGTGGCAGGCATTGTACCCTGGAATTTTTCGATCATGATTGCGGTCTGGAAATTCGGGTCAGCCCTGGCGTGTGGCTGCACAGCCGTCATCAAGCCCAGCGAGGTGACGCCCCTCACCATGCTACGTGTTGCAGAACTGGTGATTGAAGCAGGAATCCCTCCTGGTGTTCTAAACGTGGTCAACGGCCCCGGGCAGCAGGTGGGTCACGCCCTCACAACACATCCAAAAATTGCCAAAGTTACGTTTACCGGCGGCATGGAAACAGGGGCAATTATCGGCACAGCCGCCCTTCAATCTGGCTTCAAACGGGTCACTCTCGAACTCGGTGGCAAGAATGCCGCAGGTTTCTTACCTGATGTTTCGCCAGAGAAGACGGTAGAGGGCATTATTGAGGCCGGTTTTCTCAATTCGGGTCAAGTCTGTGCTTCTGCTGAACGCTATTATGTCCATCGCTCCCTGATCAATAATGTAGCAGAGCAACTCGGCAAGCGCCTGGCGACTCTCACACCGGGTGATCCGATGGATGATGAAAGCCGTTTCGGCCCGCTGGCAAATCGGTCCCACTTTAACAAAGTGATCGGGTATTTCACGCGAGCGCGTGACCAGAATCTGACATTCATCCATGGCGGCGGCGCATTTGATCTGCCCGGTTGCTACATACAGCCAACGGCAGTACTGGCGCGATCAGAGAATGACGAACTGATGCGTCAGGAAGTATTCGGTCCAGTCGCGTCTCTTCTGGCGTATGACAGCGTGGACGAACTGGTGACACTCATGAACGACTCACCATACGGTCTGGCTGCCAGCCTTTGGACCAACAATCTATCGCAGGCCCTGCGTCTCATTCCTCGTGTTGAAGCGGGCACAGTCTGGGTCAACATGCACAATTATATCGATCCCGCCATGCCATTTGGCGGCACAAAAGGATCTGGAATCGGTCGTGAATTCGGAAGTGCGTTCATCGATCATTTCACGGAAATCAAATCAGTGATCATGCGATATTAAAAACAATAACCGGAGCACTCTTCGCAAGTCAGCACTGGTCGAGAGCAATACCATGAAGCACTTTTTCCTGTTTAGGGCGACCTTATATATGGTCGTCATCCTTACCTTGTCCGCTACCCATCTATCGCAAAGCCAGGCTGCAACGGATGATCCTGTCGTCACACAAGCGGAGGAATCGCCACAGAACTGGCCGACCCATGGACGCACCTATAACGAACACCGTTATAGCCCGCTAAACCAGATCAACACGGAAACAATTGGCCGGCTCAAACTGGCGTGGTCAAGCAACTTCGACACCAATCGCGGCCAGGAAGGCACGCCGCTGGTGGTCAATGGTATCCTCTACGCCACGACAAACTGGAGCAAGGTCCGTGCCTATGACGGAGCGAGCGGCAAGTTGCTCTGGAGTTATGATCCTCAAGTGCCGGGACCATCCGCCGTGCGCGGCTGTTGTGATACCGTTAATCGTGGGGCAGCCTACTGGAACGGCAAGATTTTTGTAGGAACATTCGATAACCGTCTGATCGCTCTGGATGCTAAAACCGGCCACAAAATATGGGAGGTGGACACAATTCCCAAGGACGCGTGGCTGGGTGATATCAGATCCTACATTACCGATGGCGCGCCACGCGTAGCCAAGGGCGTGGTGATGATCGGCAATGGTGGCGCGGAGTTCGGCGCACGCGGCTTCGTCTCGGGCTTCGATGCAGAAACCGGGGCGCTGAAATGGCGCTTCTACACCACGCCCAACCGTTCAAATCAACCCGACCACGCAGCATCTGACGCCCCCCTGATGACCATGGCCTATCGTACCTGGGGGCCGCATGGTGCATGGATCCACTCCGGCGGTGGCGGAACAGTATGGGATTCCATCGTTTATGATCCGCAGACCGATCTTGTCTATCTTGGCGTCGGCAACGGCTCACCGTGGAACTATAAACAACGTTCTGATGGGATTGGGGACAATCTCTTCCTTGGGTCAATTGTGGCCATTCGACCAGAAACTGGTGAATATGTCTGGCATTTCCAGGAAACGCCTCAGGACCAGTGGGATTATACCTCGACCCAGCACATTATGACCGCCGATCTCGAAATCAACGGCAAAAAGCGTCATGTCCTGCTTCACGCACCAAAAAACGGTTTCTTCTACATTATAGACGCGCAAACGGGTGAATTTATCACGGCAAGGAACTATGTGCCTGTCAACTGGGCCAAGGATATTGATCCCGTAACGGGCCGCCCCAATATCGTTCCTGACGCACTGTATTCCCTTACGGGCAAACCTTGGGCAGGCCTTCCGGGGGATCTGGGCGGACATAATTTTGCAGCCATGAGCTATAGCGCCCAGACTGGCCTTGTCTATATTCCTGCCCAACAGATCCCGATGGTGTTTACCCCCGACGCCCAACCCTTGAAGCACAAAGGCTTGAACCTCGGAATTAGCATGCAGGGTCTTCCCGATGATCCCGCTATCCGCGACGGTTTTCTCAAGACGCTCACAGGGTGGCTGATTGCGTGGGACCCCAAACAACAGAAGGAAATCTTTCGGGTCGATCACAAGGGGCCATGGAACGGGGGCCTCCTTTCCACGGGTGGCAACTTGATCTTCCAGGGGCTAGCAAACGGCGAGTTCCATGCCTATGACGCAAGGAATGGGGCGGATCTTTTCAATTTCAATGCACAGAGCGGGATTATCGCACCGCCGATCTCCTATGAAGTGAATGGCAAGCAATATATTGCTGTAGAAACCGGTTGGGGCGGCATCTATCCATTGCTGATGGGACGAACGGCGCTATCCTCAGGCTGGACGGTCAATCATTCCCGTCTGCTCGTTTTCGCGCTGGATGGTACGGCGGAACTCCCACCGCAAAATGACAGGGGGATGATACCGGTCAAGCCGCCAGAACAATTCGATGCACAACAGGCTGCCGCAGGGTACCAGCTATACGAAACGTTCTGTCAGGTCTGCCACGGTGACAACGCGCTTTCTGGTGGTGTCCTGCCGGACCTGCGCTGGTCAGGTGCCATTCATCACATGGCGGGATTCCAGAATGTTGTCGGCCGGGGAGCCCTGACCGCGTACGGCATGGCACGCTTTGATGACATCCTTTCACGTCAGGACATTGAAAAAATCCGCCAGTTCCTGATAAAACGGGCCAATGAGACCTACGCGCGAGAAGTAGCCGCCCGCGCCAACCCTCAAAACATTCCACAAGGCCGCGCGATTACCGAATAAGACACGGTATCATCTTGCGTAGGAGCAACTATACTTGCTCCTACGCATTCTGGTGCACCATCACCTTCTTCAAAAATGCCCGAGCCAGCCTTCGCCCTTTTCTTGGCATGCGGACTTTTCCTGCCCGATCAGTGCGGGTGCCGTTTTCCGTTATGCATGACAGCACAACCGAACAACGCACAAGGCAGCAGCTCCCAGCAGAAAGAGAGAGAGCGTAACGCAGGCTATGGTTTTCATGCCGGCAGCACAGACACCGCGCAGATCAACGGTCAGACCAAGCCCCGCCATGGCGACAATTGTCAGTAAATTGCTCGTAACGTGCAGGGGGACGACCACAGCATCCGGTAGCAGGCCGACCGAACGCAGGGCCATCAGCGCCATGAACGCCAGAATGAATGGTGGAAGGAACCGGGTAATGCCGAATCTACAAATGGAGGCATCCCGCGCCAACTCCGTTCGTGCGTGAAGAAGCGAAAAACCAGCGACAACTGGCCCCAGCATCAGCACACGCACCAGCTTGACCACTGTGCCCATCTGTACCGCCACTGGGCCCATAGGGCCAGCAGCAGCCAGAACCTGTGGCACGGCATACACCGTCAGCCCAGCCAGCATACCCCCTCCTTCAGCCGTCAACCCCAATCCATGGGCAATGATTGGCAGGGCAACCACCACGATAATGCCGAGCACGGCAGTAAAGGCAACAGATGTCGCCACATCGTCGCTATCTGCATCAATAACAGGGGCTATGGCGGCAATCGCGGAATTGCCACAGATTGCGTTGCCGCATGCGATCAGAATGGCCATCTTCGTGGGCAGTTTCAACACACGCCCAATTGCGATACCAGCGAGAATTGTAACGCACACTGTGACGACAATCCCGAACAGCAGCACTGGCCCTGCCCGCAGCACCACGCCCGCGCTGATTGTTCCCCCCATTAGTGCAACGGCCCATTCCAACACCCGATGCGCCGTAAAATGGATACCAGAATGATAACGAGCCGACGGCATCCAGACGGTGCGAACGATTGTTCCCAGAAGAATGGCAAGAACAAGCCCTTCAAGCCATACCGTGCCTGTTAGTAGCCGCTCAGCCTGTTCTACCAATAGCGATACGACGGCGACGACAAGACTGAGGACTACCCCAGGCGCATAACCATAATTGAGACGCTTCTGTTTCATGAGGGCAGCATCGCGACCCGCGCTCGATAAATCCAATGGATTGTTTGTATTTGTTCAATAGATTATATTTATTGAATGACACTAGAACAACTTCGTATCTTCGTGACCGTTGCGGAAACGCTCAACATGCGTGCGGCTGCCGAAATCCTGTGCCTGACGCAACCTGCCGTAAGTGCTGCCATTGCTGCATTAGAAGAAAAACACGCGACCAGACTGTTCGAACGCATTGGGCGCGGCCTTGAGCTTAATGAAGCAGGCCGAACTTTTCTGCCGGAGGCACAGGGTGTTCTGGCAAAAGCGGCGCAGGCTTTGCAAACACTTGACGATCTTTCAGGGCTGGTCCGCGGAACGTTGCGCGTCGTCGCCAGCCAGACAGTAGCGAGCTACTGGTTGCCGCGCCGCCTCGCACGGTTCGCATCCTGCCACCCCGGCATCACGCTCGACCTTCGGGTTTGCAATACAACGCAGGCAGCCGCGAGCGTTCTTGCTGGCGATGCGGATTTGGGATTTGTGGAAGGCTATGTTGAAGAAGGAGTGTTGGCGCGGCACAAAGTGGGAGGAGATGGCTTTGGGCTCTATGTGGCACCAAGACATCCCCTGACGAACCGCCCGCCCCGCCGTGAAGACCTGATAAAAGCCCAATGGGTCTTGCGTGAGGAAGGATCTGGCACACGCAACCATCTGGAAACCTGTCTGCACTCCCGTTTTGGTCTGGACTTAACAGAACTGACAGTCAGACTGGTTCTTCCATCCAATGAGGCCGTGATGGAGGCTGTCTCAGACGGTGATCTGATTACCGCCGTCTCTCACCTTGCTGCCGCGCCGCGCGTTCGGGCAGGCCTCATTCAGGCTCTTGATTGCGTTCTGGATGAACGCAACTTCTCTATGCTGCGCCACAAATCACGACGCATGGGGCATGCTGCACAAGCATTCGTGGAGATGATCTGACAAGATCGACCTGTTTTTCAAAATTTGGATTGTGAAAACGTCATCCAAAATATCATGGAGACGGTTGAGGCTGTTTGTGGGAACGGGGCAGCAGCAAACTCAACCCCGTGTATGATATTCCTCCCACACAAAACCCTGCAATCCAGGAAAAATTGCGGAAAGCCATATAATGCTGTGTGAAAATTATGATCAACCCGCATCCCACACCCGCTATGAGGGCGAAAAGAGCACGGAAATTCACCCCTTTGCGGTACCAGTAACGCGCTGCCGGACTGCCAGAGTATAGGGCCTGCACATCAACCATCTTTTTCTGGACGAGATAGTAATCAGAAAGGAGAATACCGATAAGAGGCGCAATAAAGGTGCCAAGAACGTCCAGCGTGAAGTGAATAAGCTCTGGCCGTGTGTAGAGATTCCATGGTGTTACAAGAATAGCCCCCACAGCAGCAATAACGCCCCCTTTGCGCCAGGAAAGAAGACGAGGAGAAAGGTTTGAGAAATCAAATGCGGCTGAAACAAAATTTGCAGAAATATTGATCCCTATTGTTGCGATCAGAAACGTCGCCATACCAACAACAATAATGCTCAAACTATCAATTTGAGTAATCGTTTCAACAGGATCCAGAATAATACGCCCAAAAACAGGTTGAGTCAGCAGAATTGTTACAAGCGTTAGAATGGAGAAACCCATGAAATTGACAGGAAGCCCCCAGAAATTGCCAACGCGGATATCCCGCATTGATTTTCCATAACGAGAAAAATCACCAAAATTCAGAATGATGGGTGAAAAATAGGCAACAGTTAACGAGACTGCATTCAGAACACCCAGAACCCTTTTTGTGAAATTCCCGTTTTCAGACGTATCAAAAACGTGAAAATCAATCTGCCCGTGTGCATGCCACAAAAGCCACCCGTCCAGCGCAATCATCATGATGTAAATGGCAGGGCCTACCCAATCAATAAAATGCCGGATAGCTTCCATTCCGCGCCAGAACAGCAGGAGTTGAAGCAGCCATACGGTCATGAAGGTTGCCCACCCCAAGGTGGAAAGCCCCGCAAAACCATGCTGCTGCACTTCTGCCCATGACGCCAGATAAGGCCAGATCTTGAGCGCCAGAATGAGGAGCGCGTTGGAGGCAAGCCATGTTTGGATGCCATACCATCCAACAGCAATAGCACCCCTTACAAAAGCCGGTACAATGGCACCATGAACACCAAATGCCATGCGCGCAACAACCGGAAATGGTGAGCCTGAAACAAAGCTGGGTTGAGCGACAAGATTGCTCCCTAATTGCACAACACATATGGCCAGCAGCAGTGCCAGAAAAACATCCATTGCTGGCAACCCCATGGCAAAAAGGCTGCCCGCAGTAACATACCCTGCCACACTATGAACGTTGGACATCCACAGGAAGAGATAATCAGACCACGCCCACGTTCTGGCCTGGGTGGGTGCGAGATCCTTGTTAATCAAACGCGTATCAGTCTGACCATCCATGGTGGGGGGCATTGAGGACACTTTCTGATTGGTTCGCTCTCAGAATATCTTATTGACCAAGAGGTCAAAATAACAATACGATTTTGATATAAAATTTCATCTCAGGCCGAACAGCAGGGAAGGCAAACCGGATCATGCTGCATATCAGAGGCGGAACTGTTGTTACGGCTGAACGTTCAACGCGGGCTGATATTCTGTGTGACGATACAGGACTGATTGTTCAGGTCGGTGCAAATCTGGAAACACCTGCTGGATATGACGTTGTTGATGCTGGCGGGTTGCTGGTTATGCCGGGAGGTATTGATCCGCACACCCATATGGAAATGCCGTTCATGGGCACCACAGCCAGTGATGATTTTTATACGGGCACGGCAGCTGGTCTTGCCGGAGGCACAACCAGTATTCTGGATTTTGTCATTCCCGGTTCTGACCGCACCTTGCTGGAGTCCTGGAAGGCGTGGCGTGAGAAAGCCCGGAAGGCGGCATCCGATTACGGGTTTCATGTTGCTATTACGCACTGGAACGATCAGGTCCATGCCGATATGGGAACTCTGGTGCAGGACTGTGGCGTTAATTCGTTCAAGCATTTCATGGCGTACAAGAATGCGTTGATGATTGAAGATGAAACGTTTCTCCATTCCATGCGGCGTGCAGGAGAATTGGGGGCTCTTTGCACGGTGCATGCAGAAAACGGGGATGCCGTTGCTTATCTTCAGCAAAACCTGCTGGAAAAGGGGCAAACCGGCCCGGAAGCGCATCCAGCTTCACGACCGCCAGCAGTAGAAGGAGAAGCCACACAGCGTGCCATTACATTGGCTGGTTTGCTGGGTGTGCCACTTTACGTTGTCCATGTTTCCACTGAAGAAGCGACCTCGGCCATAGCGCAGGCCCGTATGCGTGGGCAGGAAGTCTATGGTGAAGTTCTGCCTCAGCATCTGGTATTTGATGATCAGGTTTATACGGCATCAGACTGGCTGAAAGCTGCCCGATACGTCATGAGCCCCCCGTTCAGGCCTGCTCATCATCAGAAAGCATTATGGGGCGGCCTAATGTCTGGCCAGTTGCAGACCACAGCAACCGATCATTGCTGTTTCTGCAAGGCGCAGAAAGAAGCTGGTAAGGCTGATTTTACACGTATTCCCAATGGAACACCCGGCATTGAGGACCGTATGAGCGTGTTGTGGCATTTCGGTGTGAAAAGTGGAAAATTGACACCAGAGAATTTTGTCGCCCTGACATCGACCAACACAGCCCGTATTTTCAATATGTATCCGCGGAAAGGGAGCATAACCATAGGCGCTGATGCCGATATTGTTTTATGGGACCCAACGGCTGAGCGCACTATCTCTGCCGCAACGCATCACCAAAATGTTGATTACAATATCTATGAAGGCATGACTGTCAGCGGACTTGCTCGAAAAACCATCAGCAACGGTAAGCTGGTGTGGGATAATGGAGACTTAAAAGCCGTAAGAGGCGCTGGCCGCTATCTGGAACGTCCTGCTTATAAGCGGTCCGCACGCTTCCCGTTATGATATTTTCGATCTTCTTGTATTTTCTTATGCAGCAAGCGGAAACTTGATGGGACATATACGGCAAGCATAGGAGCCGTCTTTTGTAACCGGGTAGAGCCTATATAAAAAAGTGCGGAATAAAATATTACGTTTGTCATGTGATTTACCGAAATCCACATGACGGGCATTCAGAGAAGAACTATATGTTCGCCATAAAAAATAATTCCGTAAATTTATATAAGTATAAAAAAGAATACTAAAAAGCGATTTTGTGGCACAAGAAATCGTAACGATAGCTTATTTTCTTGCATAATAGCACCGAGCAATGACGTGCTCCATTTCGAGTAGCTTCGGAAATTCTACCCTTTCATTCTCAATATGGTCCGCGCACCCGATTGGGCGCACGGGAGCCGCTCAGCTTTCAGAGGCAGACAAGCAACAGTTTCCGATATGAGACGCAAAAACTGAACAGATGGTCAGAAAAATGTTGCGGAGGCGGCTTGTTTCCTCATACCATTACGAAATCGGAATTTCATGAGGACTGTCATGATAAGCCTCCCGGATACCCTGTGCTGCCGCCTGAGCGAAGAAGAACTAGCAGTCAACTTTGCAGATGCGCACCCGCCCCTGACGCATGCACAGGCGGTAGTCGAAGCCGAACGGTGTTTTTTCTGCTACGATGCTCCGTGCATTGAAGCTTGCCCAACCAGCATTGATATTCCAAAATTTATTCGGGCTATTGCAACAGATAATATGCAGGGAGCCGCGCGAACCATCCTTGAGGCCAATATATTGGGCGGAGCGTGTGCCCGTGTTTGCCCGACAGAAATTCTGTGTGAGCAAAAATGTGTGCATAACGTGCGGGAAGAAGGTCATCCTATTCGCATTGGAGCCTTGCAGCGCCACGCAACAGACTGGCAGATGGCGCATGGCGACCAGCCTTTTACCCGTGCAGCCTTAACAGGCAAAAAAGTTGCCGTTGTTGGCGCAGGCCCTGCTGGATTGGCCTGCGCGCATCGGCTTGCACTCCACGGGCATGACGTTGTGCTGTTTGACGCCCACGCTCTACCAGGCGGACTGAACGAGTATGGAGTAGCCGCCTACAAACTGGCCGATGATTTTGCCCAGAGAGAAGTAGAGTTTCTCATGAGCATTGGCGGCATTACATTCTCCGGCACCCAAATTCTTGGAAAAGACTTTACGGTTTCAAATCTGCGGCGTGACTATGATGCGGTATTTCTCGCCGTTGGGCTTGCTGGCGTGCGTGCGTTGGGAATAGAGGGAGAACAGCTTGACGGCGTTATGGATGCCGTAAGGTTTATTGAAACCCTACGCTCACATGATAAGAAAACTGTCCCGGTTGGTCGGAAGGTTGTGGTGATTGGCGGTGGGAACACAGCAGTCGATGCGGCCGTCCAAGCCCGCCGGTTAGGGGCGGAAGAGGTCACTCTTGTTTACCGACGTGGGGCAGAGCATATGTCTGCCACTCCGGTTGAGCGGGAATGGGCGCAAACAAATGGCGTGAGCGTCAAGCATTGGGCCTCGCCGATCAGAATAGTGGCTCAAAATGGCCTGCTCTGCGGTGTGGAATTTGCACGAGGCTCAATGAAGCCTGATGGGCAAGCCGTGTATGATCTACAGGACACGTTTGTGGTGCCAGCCGATATGGTGCTTAAGGCCGTAGGGCAAGTTTTTCTGCCCGACCCGTTAAAAGGCGATTCCATTGCTATCAGCAGTGGCCGTATTCTGGTGGATGATCAGTACCGCACCACAATGGAAGGTGTTTATGCTGGGGGAGATTGCACGCCTGGAGAGGATCTGACTGTAGCTGCAGTGCGAGACGGGCGAGACGCAGCAGAGGCTATTCATCTGATGCTGTCCGAAACATCAGGGCAATAAAGGAACAGACCATGGCTGATCTGCGCACCAGCTTTGCTGGCATCACGTCTCCCAACCCATTCTGGCTGGCTTCTGCTCCTCCAACAGATAAAGCCTACAATGTACGACGCGCCTTTCAGGCTGGATGGGGCGGGGTCATCTGGAAAACGCTCGGTGAAGATCCCCCCGTTGTCAATGTCAGTTCGCGTTATGGATCATTGAACTATAACGGCAGCCGTATGATGGGGCTGAACAATATCGAACTGATTTCTGACCGGCCTCTGGCCGTGAATATTGCAGAAATCAAACAGGTAAAAAAAGAGTATCCTGACCGGGCTGTTGTTGTCAGCCTGATGGTGCCGTGTGTGGAAGACAGTTGGAAGGCCATTCTTCCTATAGTGGAAGAAACAGGGGCGGATGGCGTTGAACTGAACTTCGGCTGCCCGCATGGGATGTCTGAACGCAATATGGGTGCAGCAGTCGGACAGGTGCCCGAATATGTGGAGATGGTTACGCGCTGGTGCAAGCAATATACACGTATGCCAGTTATTGTAAAACTGACGCCTAATATCACAAATATTCTCATGCCCGCGCATGCCGCAAAACGCGGTGGCGCGGATGCGGTCTCACTCATTAATACCATTCAGTCTGTTATCGGCGTTGATCTGGACCAGATGGCCCCAATGCCGGTTGTCGGGGGAAAAGGCACACACGGTGGCTATTGCGGCCCTGCCGTAAAACCCATTGCCCTGCGCATGATTGGCGAAATTGCACGTGACCCGGAAATGGCTGGTATGCCTATTTCCGGCATAGGCGGTATCGGGTCATGGCGGGATGCCGCCGAGTTTTTGGCTATGGGTTCCACCACGCTTCAGGTGTGCACCGCCGCAATGCATTACGGCTTCCGAATTGTCGATGACATGATTGATGGGCTTTCCGCCTGGATGGACCAGAAGGGGTATACGGATATTCCGTCTCTGAGTGGTCAGGCCATTCCAAAATTTGTCAACTGGAACAAGCTGAATCTAAAATTCAAAACAATAGCTGAAATCAATCAGGATGCCTGTGTTAGTTGCGGGCTATGTCACATTGCCTGCGAAGATACATCTCATCAGGCAATTGCCAAATCCCTGATAAATGGTGAACGCCATTACGATGTGATTGAGGAAGAATGTGTAGGGTGTAACCTGTGCGCCCATGTCTGCCCTATTGATGGCTGTATTACCATGCAACCTCAACCTGTAGAAGAAGAGCTTACCTGGCCGGAACATCCCAACAACCCTAATCGCGTTACTGTGGAATCATAAATCATCTTGAAATAAAGCGTCGTATTAAAGGATTGGCAGGCATGATGCAGGAAAAAAACAAGGCAAGAACCAGCAATCTGTGTGTGGATGGGCAGGCTCTCTGGACCGATCTGATGGACACAGCCAGATTCGGGAAGACGCCAAAAGGCGGTATCCGTCGATTAACCCTCACGCAGGAAGACAAACAGGTGCGTGACTGGTTCATGCAAACCTGTGAAAGCTTAGGCTGCACTGTCTCCTATGATTCCATGGGAAACCTTTTTGCCCGAAGGCCCGGGCAGGACAACACCCTTCCCCCCATCACTATGGGGAGCCATCTGGACACGCAACCAACCGGCGGAAAATTTGATGGTATTCTGGGGGTGCTCGGTGGACTGTCCGTACTCCGTGCCTTGCACAAATCCGGTTATATCACGCGCCACCCGATCGAGCTCATCAACTGGACGAACGAAGAAGGCTCCCGCTTCTCTCCCCCCATGATGTGCTCTGGCGTATTTGCCGGCGTATTTACTGAAGAAGACGTTCTGGAAAAACGCGACCGCGCAGGTATCCGCTTTGGTGATGAACTGGATACGATAGGATACCGCGGTGCAGAGCCGTGTGGGCAACATCCCCTGACAGCTTATTTTGAACTCCATATTGAACAGGGACCTATTCTTGAGGCCGAAGATAAAACAATCGGCATTGTCACAGGGATTCAGGGCGCACGTTGGTATGAAGTAACCGTGCGCGGCAAGGATGCCCATGCGGGATCCACCCCCATGCCCTTACGGCATGATGCGCTTCTCGCTTCTGCAAAAATGATCGAGGCAGTAAGCCTTGTTGCCAAAGAGCATAGTCCTTCTGCCGTTGGCACCGTCGGCTTGTTAGAAAACAGGCCTAACAGCAGCAACGTTGTGCCCGGAGAAGTTTTCTTCACCATTGATATTCGCGACCCGGACGATGCCGTTGTTCTGAAAATGGAACAGGACCTTATGCAGCGCCTGCAACAGATTGCAGAAAACGGTGGTGTAACAATTGAAGTCGTTCAGATATGGGACGCCCCGGCTGTGCATTTTGATCAACAATGTGTAAATATGGTGGAAGAAGCTGCTGCCGAGGGCAATTATCCGGCACGGCGTATTGTCTCCGGCCCCGGACATGATGCCGGATACGTAGCGCGTGTAGCACCAACCGCCATGATTTTTGTACCCTGCAAAGATGGCCTCAGCCATAATGAAGAAGAAAGCATTACCAAGGCCCATGCCGAAGCAGGTGCCAATGTATTGCTGGAAGCCGTATTAAAAGCGGATCAGTTTTTCAACCTATCTGAATGAGAAGCAATTTTTTTAGCAGGAACATCTCAATATGTTCCTGCTAAACTGAGCGGCACGAAGCAGCGTAGCGATATTACGAAGAAATTTATTTCAACCACGTCGAGTTACAAAAATTACAAGATATCCCATCACTCCTCATCAACACTCTTCCGCGCTTTTCTTCCTCCCCACATGGACTGTTCGAAAAAATCCTTGTTTTTGGACTCCATTCTGTGTCCCATTCTTTCTGTCTCATGTGGAAGAAATGGTATTAAGCGGCCGTTTTTTTGATGCTGAAAAGCACTTAGCTTGACTGAGTAGCCTTCGTGTGTGTGTGTGTGTGTGTGTGTGAAACGGCTGCAAATAACCGTCTGTTTGTGAAGCCGTAATGTATCGTTACCGCGCAGGTATTCCGTGGCGGACTGACCACGAAAACCCACACCATTGTCAATCTGGCGGAAAGACCTTGGCTCTTTCACGTCACATCAGGACAAAGGGCTGACAGCACTGAAGCAGAGCCGCTTCTGGATAAAGTCCCAGAGCCTTCATCTCCGACAAGGCTTTTGAAGCCGATCCGATTATAGAAAAATTTGGAGAGGGAGGAAGGACACCAGTTATCCATCAAAGAAAAACTGATGCAATCCACAAAAATCTGCTCCTCTCTATAAATCCAGAAACGTGATCGAACGGTTTTTTCGACAAATCAAACCAAATGCCAACAGCACAGCGTGAAAGCTATCAGAAAGAAATATCTCCGCGCAGGTAATAGAAGCCACCATTCATACCAAGTTGAGACGTGCTCATGTAATACTGGGGTGCGCCCAGATAACGGTTGTTATCCGGCACGCGGCTGGGGCGGGCATCAAACAGGTTGTTTCCCCCCAGCGTTACGGCAAGATGTGGATTAACACGGTAGGTGACTTCAAGGTTTGTAATGAATTTTGGCGTGTTCTGGAACTCTCTGTAATTTGTGCTTGAGAGAGAGCTGGTGTTTCCGGCCCCACCATAATAGGTCAACTGTGATGTTACCTGCCCGTAGCGGATTTCATGCACGGCAACAGCCCATTTTCCGCTGGTAAAGCGGCCCCCAAAAATCATCTTGCTGCGCGGGTAAGCTGTGGTGATGTAAGCAATGCTCTGTGCATTCAGCAGCGGATTACCATTGGTATCCGTAGCCTGATGGGAAAGACGCGTACGGTTGAGGTTGATCGCAACATCCCAATCAATGCGGCCAATATTGCCAAGCTGGGTAGGATAGGTTGCCGTCAGATCCAGCCCCTGTGTGCGTGTACTGGCCACATTAGCAAACCAATGGGTGGAAAGAGAAGCATCAGACCAGGACTGATACCCCTCCGGCAGAGCAAAGCCGTTCATCAGCAAAGCAGATGCTGCCTGAGCGCCATAAACCTGGCCACCCGGCATGATCTGATCACGCAGGTTGATCTGATACACATCCACTGTGACATGCAGTTTCTTGAACGGTTCCATGACGATGCCACCGCTCACGTTGGTTGAGCGTTCCGGCTTGAGGGCGGAAGCACCATTTGCCAACGCACCGGCGGAGTTCACAGCGATCAGGCCACGTGCGGCCGTGGGAGAAATAGCCAGAGCGCTATAGTGTTCCTGCGCAAGCGTGGGGGCATGAAACCCGTTGGAGATCGTGGCGCGGAATGCCAGACGAGGCGAGACATCGTAACGGGTGGACACTTTGCCCGTTTCTGTATCCCCTACGTCTGTGTAGTGCTCATAACGCCCAGCGAGATCAAGCTGCCAGTGCCGGGTAAGGTGTGTGGAAACATCCACATACCCAGCCACAACATCACGATTGAAGTTGCCCGCGTTTCCGGGGTTGGTGCCCGCCAGAGCATCTGACCCGCTGCCATAAAGGGAGTCGGGAGAGCCGGTGCCGATGGAATAGCTTTCGTACCGGTAGGATGCCCCACCGGCCACATTGATTTCATGCGGCCATCCAGAAAACCGGAACTTGCGCGACAGATCGAACGTGTTGCTCCACTGCGAGTTATTGAACCCCTGCACATCAAAACGTGTTGGCGTGCGGCCTGTATCACGTTCGATAGCGGTGTTTGCAGAGTTCTTCAGGCCGATATCATTGTAGTCACGCCCGTAAACGGTTGAAAGATCCCAGTTCCAACCTTTGAAAACACCCTTGATGCCAGCAGTAAGTTCGTAATCATTCTCCTCCATGGTTTGCAGGGGAGAATAGCCGTATGGATAAAGGGCTGCGTAACCGGGATAACTGGCCAGAGAGGACGGCAGACGGTAGTTCTGATACGATTCCGCATGGCGATGCGCGTAGGTTGCCGTGCCGTAAAGCTGGATATTGTCGGTAATATCGTATCCGGCCTTGATGGCCACACTTTCACGCGTCTGTTCCGGCTGACCCAGCACATTGTTGATCTTGGTGCCGGTACGGGCATCGGACGCGCTGCGATAGGTGTGATCGGTATGGAAAAAATCGCCACTGACGTGAATAAAGCCACGCTGGCCCAGCTTGGCCCCGCCATCCAGATAAACGCCCTGCTGAAAACCATCTTTGGCCGCCGTGATACCGGAGATGGATTGTGCATGAAAACCGTGATCCTGCTTTTTCAGGATGATATTCACCACACCTGCCACGGCATCTGACCCATATTGTGCAGATGCGCCATCACGCAGCACTTCCACATGGTCAATGGCCGCCATGGGAATCATATCAATATCAACAGCAGTGGAACCCTGCTGCGGGCCCGGGTCTGCATACATGTTGGCTGTGGTGTGGCGCCGTTTGCCATCTACCAGCACCAGCGTTTCATTCGGGTTGAGGCCACGCAGGCTGATGGAATCAGTCAAAGCGCCGGTATCAAACCCGCCGGTGGGCATGGTGAGAGAGGGCAGAAGCTGGGCCAGAGCCTCCCGCAGGTTGGGCTGCCCGGTCTGGCTCAACTGCTTGGCGGACACCACATCAATAGGGGAAAGACTTTGCCGGGCCTTGCGGCCTGTCTCACGCGTGCCGGTGACAATGACGCTTTCCTCCCCACTGCTTTCAACGGGGGCCGCAGCCGCTGTTTTGCTAACAGAGCGCACCGTACTGGCAGCAGAGGGATCTGCCACAGAAGGCGTGGCGGTGGCAGCCCGGGTTGAGCGATGCGGCACTACCGCAGCTTCAGACGCCGCCCCTGTATTTCTGCCACCCGAAGAAGGCTGAACTGTCTGTGCATAGGCAGCAACTGGCCCGGAAAAAAGAGTTGCGGTCAGCAGCGCGGAGGCAAAACTGCCCCGCTGGCGCAGAACCGCACCTTTGCCTGCCCGCATACCTTTTCTACCCTCTGACAAAAAACGCTGATGCACGAGGCACGCTCCTGATACACAAAAATACAAATAATAACGTATTATTATCTATACAACTTTTTCTTTGGTATCATCTGGAAAGTCTGATGGCAGATCGTATTGGCAACAGTGTGTGGTGGTTTGGCAACAGTTCGTTTCAGGGCTGAAACCCACGGGCTATCATCTGCGTCTCTGCTAACGCAGGCAGCCCGCTACTGTTCCAGGGACTGCAATTCATACAGTTTGTGATAAAGTCCGTCCGGTTTCTGCACCAGTTTTGCGTGCGAACCATCTTCCACCACATGACCGCGCTCAAACACCAGAATGCGGTCCAGATCAACCACAGTAGCAAGACGATGGGCAATGACGATCACCGTGCGCCCTTCCATCAGGCGTTGCATGGCCTCCTGCACCAGCGCCTCTGATTGAGAATCAAGGCTGGCTGTGGCTTCGTCCATCACCAGAATAGGGGTGTTGGCCAGAAACGCACGCGCAATGGCCACCCGCTGACGCTCCCCACCCGAGAGCTTCACGCCGCGTTCACCAACCAGCGTGTCATATCCCTCCGGCAGGCGGGCAATGAAGTCCGCCGCATTGGCCAGCCGGGCTGCTTCTTCAATATCGGCCTGTGTGGCATCCGGGCTGCCATAGGCAATATTGTCTGCCAGACTGCGGTGAAACAGCATGGGCTCCTGCTGCACAATGGCAATTTCCGACCGCAGAGAGGACTGATTGATGGTGGAAATATCCACCCCATCAATAGTGATACGCCCGCCATCCAGTTCATAAAGCCGCTGCAACAGCTTGGTGAAGGTCGATTTTCCCGAACCTGAAGGCCCCACCAGCCCCACGCGGCTGCCTGCTTTGATGGTGACGTTCAGATCAGAAAAAATCTGCTTTTTCTGGCCCGGATATTGAAAACTGACATGCTCGAACCGGATCTCCCCTTCCCGCGCTTTGAACGGAACAGCAGTGGGAACATCTTTCACGGATGGTTCGGTACGCCACAGTTCAAGCAGTTCTTCCATCTCGTTGACGGAGCGCTGCACAACGGACACCTGCTGGCCGATATCCCGCAGATAGCCCTGCACCAGAAAGGTCATGGTCAGCACGTAAGCAACATCGCCCGGCCCGGCGAGCCCTTTCAGCCACAACCATACTGCCGCCCCCGCAAGAGCCAACCGCATGAACGTGACCATCAGATTCTGAATGCCCGCGCTGTTGGTGCCGCGTGTCCATGTCAGGCAGGTGTGTTTGCGCCACTGGCCAATAACATCCTCCAGCCGCTGCTCTTCACGCTTCTCCGCGCCAAAGGCCTTGACCACCGCATTGCAGGTAATGGCATCCGCCAACGCGGCCCCCATGCGGCTGTCCCACCGGTTGGATTCCCGTGCCGTGGGCGCAACGTAGCGCAAGGTCAGCAGGCAGGAGGTGGTGATGAACACCGCGGACAGAACGCCCAGCAGCACACCCATGAAAAGCCAGTGCCATGCCAGAACCAATGTGGTCAGCACCAGCAGACAGACTTCAGGAATGAGCATAAGCAGCAGGGTATCATCCAGCATGTCCACCGCCCACATGCCGCGTGTCAGCCTTCTTACGGTAGAACCTGCAAAGGTATTGGCGTGCCAGTCTGTGGAGAGACGCTGCACCCGCGCAAAAGCCTGCGCGCCAATCTTGTGCATGACCTGCGTGGTCAGATGTGTGATGCCCAGATAGGCGGCCCGCTTGCCCAGCACATTCCCCACGCCGCACGCCGCCATGCCCACCAGCATCCAGATGGCATCCCGCATCAAAGCAGACTGTGTTGCGGGCTGCGCAACATCCGACACCAGCCGTCCGGCCAGAACGGGCATGAGCACATCCAGCACTGTGGCCACCATGACACCGGCCACAGTCACCCACAGCGGAACTGGAAAATCCAGCCAGCGGCGCATGACAAATTTCAGGACATCGACAAACAGATTTTGCCTCCGTGCGGCGGAATGCGCAGCGGAAGAGGGGGTATTCATAAGGAAATTCCGAAAAATAGCTCAGGAAAACTGAGAAAACAGGCCATATCTGGTCCGCTTATGTATCGCGCCCCATTCTTTTTAGCAAACCAGAACCGTGCTTGGGCCACACTCTGCCAATGGACGCACCAGCCCGGAGCGGGATAAACTGCCCCCATGGTCAAACAGCCCCCGCCCTCATCCCGCCGTACCACGCAGCCCGCAACCTCCAAACGGAAGGTTGCTACCAGCCCGAAAAAACCGAAGGCTGCGGCAAAAGACAAAGCAGCACCTGTTGAGGACGCAAAGACTGTCACGCAGGCCCCACGTGACATGACCAAAGAGGAAATTCGTCTTTTCCTGACCGATCTTTCCCACGCGTGGCCCAATGCAGTGACAGAACTGCATTACACCACGCCTTTCACGCTACTGGTGGCGGTAGTGCTCTCTGCCCAGGCGACGGATGCATCCGTCAACCGTGTTACGCCGGGCCTGTTTGCGGATGCCCCCACGCCAGCCGCCATGGTGCAGTTGGGGGAAGAAGGCGTGGGCGAACACATTCGCACTATCGGGCTATGGCGCAACAAGGCCAAAAATGTGGTGGAACTGTCCCGCCAGTTGCTGGAACGGCATGATGGACAGGTTCCCGGCACGCGGGACCAACTGGAAGCGTTGGCAGGGGTCGGCCGCAAAACAGCCAATGTGGTCCTGAATGTTGCATTCAATCAGCCCACCGTGCCGGTGGATACGCATGTGTTCCGGCTGGCCAACCGCACCGGGTTGGGGCGGGGCAAGACGGTGGAGGCGGTGGAAACCGCGCTGGAGAAGCGTATTCCACCAGAAATGATCCGTGATTCCCACCATTGGATGATTTTGCAGGGCCGTTACGTATGTAAGGCGCGTAAGCCGGAATGCTGGCGCTGCGCCGCCAGTGTGCCGTGCCTGTTCCCTGCCAAGACGGACAGACCCGTCAGCAAACCGCCACGTCAGAGCACATAGGCCGGTTTTCTATTTGGCCAGAGCACGCGCCCCCTTCCCACCCTGACAGCGTATGCTCTCTGTCATGCACGTGCCAAAAAATCGGTCAGATCTGTTCGGCAAGCCGTAAGCTACTCACCAGCCTCTTCGGCTGATGCTGGCTCATGGAGGTACGTCAAAAGTAAACAGTCGAAACCGCCCTGGGTTTTTTGAACCTGAAAGACAGGTGTGAGGGCACGCGGCAAACCCATCTGGACGAAACACCCGCAGATCCATGGCCAAAACCGGTTACCCTTGAACCCGGCAGAGTTTTGCAACAGCCTTTTACAGCCAGCCGGAAAGGTCCTGCCGGGCGAGTTGTTCCAGCATATCCACACAGGCGGGGCTATCATTCAGGCACGGCAAAAGCGTGAAGGCTTCTCCGCCTTTGGCCATGAACTCATCGCGCACTTCGTTGCCAATTTCATCCAGCGTTTCAATGCAGTCCGCCATGAAACCGGGCGTAATGACCGCAATATTCTTCACCCCTTTTTCGGGAAGGGCTTCAATAAAGGGTGCGGTATAGGGCTCCAGCCATTTGGTGGGCCCAAAGCGGGACTGGAACGTAAGCGGCAGTGTTTCCGCAGTCATCCCCAAGGCTGCGCGGAGGGCTTCCACCGTGCGGATGCAGTCCGCCAGATAGGAATCTCCCTTGTCCACATATTCCTGCGGCAAGCCATGAAAGGACGCCACCACCATCTGCGGCGGGGAGGCAAGGGGTGCCAGCCCGTCCCGCACGGAATCAGCCAGTGCCTTGATATAGGCCGGGTGATCAGGAAACGGAGGCAATGTGCGCACAGCAGGTTGATTCCGCAGACGCATCAGCGCACGAAAAAGCTGATCATTCGCCGTAGCAGTCGTGGTGGCGCTGTATTGTGGATAGAGCGGCATGGCCAGAATGCGGTCACACCCATGTTCCAGCAGTTCCCGCACACCCGCCGCAACGGATGGCTTGCCATAGCGCATGCCCCACGCCACGGGCACGTCATCCTGAATAAAGCGCTGGGCCAGACTTTCCGCCTGTGCACGGGTATAGCCGCGCAGGGGGCTTTCATTACGGGTTTTATCCCAGATACGCTCATACGCCTTGCCGCTTTTACCGGGGCGTACCGTCAGAACAACACCCTGCAAAATGGGCTGCCAGAGCACAGGAGAGCCTTCTATCACCCGGCGGTCAGACAGAAATTCGGACAGGTAGCGCCGCACGGAGCGGTATCCGGTATCATCAGGCGTGCCGAGATTCAGGAGCAGAATACCGGGGCGGCCTTCAAACGCGGCTGTGCCATCAGGGCGTTTACGTGGGGGAATATGGTGAAAAACCATGATCTCTTTCCTGAACCCGAACAGCCCTTGGCCGAACGTCTTTTAAAACAAACAGCCTTTTGCCAGCCTGCCATGCCAACGGATTTACGTGGCCAGAGTTTTCATGCCCCGTTTTATGCACTTGAGCATAAGGGAGGGCAACGAGAGCGCATCCACCCCGGTTGCGGGAGCCAGAAACCCCTCCTGCACGGCCTGATTGGAAAAACGGCTTATGCGTGCAGCATAGACCGTGACCTGCAACGTGAAGTGCGTGAACACATGCTTGACCATGCCGCAGTCCTGCCATTCGGTCTGCACAGGGGCGTGGATCAGGGCTTCCTCCGTGCTCCACGGCTCGGTGCGCCATGGGGTGCCGGGCAGTTCTGTCATGGCGGCAAGTAGCCCTTTTTCTGGCCGCTTGCGTAAAAGCACCTGCCCGGCCGCATCAATCACCAGAAAATGCGCACCGTATCGCACCGGCTTGACCGCCTTGGGGGCGCGGCGCGGCAAGGTTGCGGCTATGCCCGCCTTGTGCGCCGCGCAAACCGCAACCCACGGGCACAGCCCGCAAGCCGGGGAGCGCGGCGAACACAGGGACGCGCCCAGATCAAACAGCGCCTGCGCAAAATCGGACGGACGTTTCTGCGCTTCTTTATCCGCGTTCAGGCCAGAAGCGAGAGCCGCAAGCTTTTTACGCGATGCCGGAAGAGGCTCTTCTATGGCAAACAGGCGCGAGGTAATGCGCTCCACATTGCCATCCACTGGCACCACGGGCACGCCGAAGGCAATGGCGGCCACAGCGGCAGCGGTATAGGCCCCTATTCCCGGCAGGGTGAGCAAGCCTTCCACCGTGTTGGGAAAGCCGCCAAGCTCCACCACCTTCTGCGCACAGGCATGCAGGTTTCGGGCGCGGGAATAATAACCTAGGCCCGCCCACGCGGAGAGGACATCATCCCGGTCCGCCGCAGCCAAAGCCTGCACGGTTGGAAATTTTTCCAGAAAACGATGATAATATGGCCCAACCGCCTTGACGGTGGTCTGCTGAAGCATGATCTCGCTCAACCAGACCGCGTAAGGATCTGCCGTCTGGCCGGGGCCAGAACGCCACGGCAACACACGGCGATGACGATCATACCAGTCAAGCAGGGAACGGGCGGGCGGGGTTTTCACGGAGGACGTTATGACGAAGGAGAGTCTCTCCGGCAAGACGGGAGCGAAGAAAACACGGGCAACCACCCGCTCCGCACCTTCGGCCAGAAGCAGTGCGAAAACAGGCACGGCACCCCAGAGAGAGGGGCGGCCATCCCTTGAGCAAGCAGCCCAGACTGCGGGCAAGACGACCAACCATGCCGCAAGCAAAACCGGACCAGCCGAGCCACCGCGCCGCGCCATGACGGCGCGGAGTCTGGCCGCCCTTCTGCCTGCCGTGACCGCCCCGGCCTTTCGCCGCCGCAACCCGGCCAGCGTGCAGCTTTTTACGGACTGGAGCGATATTGTCGGCCCGGCTCATGCCGCCGTGACAACCCCCAGCAAGCTGGCGGCAGGCAACCTGACCATTGCATGCGCTGGCCCGGTTGCCATGGAACTGCAACATCTGAGCGATGCGCTGATTGCCCGTATCAATACCTGGTGCGGGCAGGCACTGGTGGCACGCCTGCGCTTTGTGCAGGACCCCAAGGCTGGCATGCGCCCTGCCGCAGCCAGACGGGCGCCCTCCCTCCGCCCTGCCCCCAAATGCAGCGTGCCCGACATGCAGGAGAGCCCGTTAAAGGAGGCGCTTGAGGCATTGGGCGCACAAATTCTGCGGGAAAAGCAGAAGCGATAACATCCGCGCGACGGCGTATGTCTTTCACAGATCTGTCCTGATCCCCTCTTGAAATTGACACATTCATGGCGCGTTACGTCGGCCAGAAAATCTACACCTGCGAAAGTCGCAAACTTCTGAAGAAGACCATGACACCTAAACCCGCCTTTCTGACTGCCGCCGCCCGCCGCGCCCTGCGCCGACATGGCCGCACCAGCCTGTCTGACCTGCATTTTCTGGAACAATGGGCCACCAGCCCGGACAACAATGCCGCCAGCATTCTGCGCGCCGGGCAGATCAGACGCACCAACCCGGACCTGATGCAGGACATCACGACTGCCATGCCCGGAAAAATACGCAGAACGACGCTTCGGTAAGAAACAGGATCACCCGACGCCATATTCGGATCACGCATCGCCCGTATTCCGTATAGCGGCCTCTCCTTTCTGGCCGTCCGTTATGGATTGCATCCACAGAGCAACAAAGGCACCATGCGGGCATGAACAGGGCATACGGCATTCAGAAAGCAGACATTTCCCCCAAACGGGCGCTTTCTACCCTGTTCCTTGGCGGTCTGGCGGTTCTTTCTGCCTGTGCGGGGCCATCATCACGCCCCACGTCCTACCGCGCGCCGGGACCTGCTGTTGACCAATGGGGACCGTATATTCAGGAAGCCTCCACCCGCTTTTCCATTCCCCAATCCTGGATCCGTGCGGTCATGCAGCAAGAATCCGGAGGGCACCAGTATATCCGGGGGCATCTGGTGCGGTCTGTGCATGGGGCTGTGGGCCTGATGCAGCTTAAACCGGGCACCTATATGGAACTGGCCCACCGGTATCATCTTGGCTCCGATCCCTATAATCCGCATGACAATATCATGGCGGGCAGTGGCTATATTCGTGAACTGTATGATCGTTTCGGGTCACCGGATTTTCTGGCCGCCTATAATTGTGGCCCCCAATGCGCGGAGAATCATCGCTCCCGTGGCACGGCGCTGCCCGGTTATGCCAAAACCTACATGGCCGCCATCAAGCCGCATCTGAACGACCCCATCCCCGCCATGTTGCAACCTACCCAGATTGCTTACGCCCCGGCCCCTACGCCGCCCGTTACCGTCACGGCAGTTACCGCACCGGCTTCTGCGCCCCTCAGCCAGCAGACTGTGGGAACGGCACCACCCTTGCAGGATGATCTTGCGCCCCCGGCCCCGATGGGTGCCTCAGCAGAGTCTGGGGCTGGCGCAGATGACGGTATTCCTGTCTCCAGCACCACGGTAGCCCAGACCACGCCTGCAACGGCTGGGCCCGTTTCTTATACAGCCGCGCCAACTTCCCCGGCGGCAGTGCGGGCAGCGTGGGGGCAGAACGCCGCCTACAGCACGGGGAACGCCATCATCCAGATTGGTGCGTTCTCCACGCAGGAACGGGCACAGCGCGCTGCGGCACTGGCCAGACAATCCTCCACCGCGCTGGCAAATGCCGTCAGCCGGATTGAACCTGTCAACACAGGCGGCTCGGGCCGTCCCATATGGCGCACCCGGCTTGCAGGCCTGCCCGCCGATCAGACAGACAACATCTGCACCAGCCTACGCCAGCAGGGGATGTCCTGCGTGCTGGTGATCACCCAATAAGACGTAATTTGAAACGTCCGCGTTGAGGGCCATGAGCCGTTTTTGAGGCTATCATGAAGGATCTGACAGCCTCATGCAGAGGCATCGGGACGAAAATCCGGCGCATTCCGGCACAAAAAACCCTACCGAACCGACAGGACTGAGTGCTCCAACCGCCTCCACACTGAAGCAACGGGCGGCACCTTGGTGCAGGAGAGAGAGATACTGTGCCCATCGCTGCGGCTGTCCTAAGGTCGGAAAGACTCCCACACACCATGCCGCCATTGCACGCAGACGCTTGGCGGGATTGCCCCGACAGGATATGAAGGCACAATAGACCTGATTGACCATGAACCGGACCTGATCTGCCGCAAGCAGACAGGACTGGGAACATCGACGCCCGCGCGCCGAAGGAGCCGTATCGACATTATGCCACGTCGTCTCATGCCCTGCCGTCCCACTCCCGGTTCTTCCGCACGCCGCATACCGGGCGTTTCCTGCCTTTCCGTTGCAGCCCTGCTGGGGGTGGTGCTTCTGCCTGCCTGCTCCAGTGGTCCACGCTCCTCCACGGATCTGACAGCCCCGCGCAACCATCTGCTGGCAGAAGACCGCGGTGCATCTGGCGGAGAAGACAAGCTGAAAGGCGGCGTAAACGCCTATCTGTGGCGCGCCACGCTGGATACCATTTCCTTCATGCCCGTTGCCACGGCAGATGCTGAAGGCGGCATTATCCTGACGGACTGGTACACACCAC
The DNA here is from genome assembly GCF_001499615.1 of Acetobacter senegalensis. Classification (NCBI taxonomy): domain Bacteria; kingdom Pseudomonadati; phylum Pseudomonadota; class Alphaproteobacteria; order Acetobacterales; family Acetobacteraceae; genus Acetobacter; species Acetobacter senegalensis. Next base: position 1,357,365 of record NZ_LN606600.1, read on the forward strand.
CCGCCGCGCATAATGAACGCTTCAAGATTACCGCGTTCATTCTTGACCGCCGCCTGCGCTCTGACGCGCTGCGTCTGTCCGTGTTCCGGCAGGTGAAGGAAGGCGATGAATGGGTGGATTCTCCGCCTGCCGCCAACACTGCATCTGACATTGCCGCCCGCATTCTCTCCCGCGCCCGCAAGCTGCGCGCGGACAACGGCAACCGGGACGACTGACGTCCCGGCTTTTCCTGCCGTTTCCTTCTCTCCCCAGTGACCCGCACGAGTTCCATGACACAGCCCGCCAACACGCCTGCCGCACCGGCTCCTGCCGCCGTTTCCTACGATTTCCAGTCTGTTGAACCGCGCTGGCAGAAAACATGGGATGAAGCGAGCATCTTCACGGTGCCGGATGTGCCCCCGGCAGACCGCCCGAAATATTACGTGCTGGAGATGTTCCCCTATCCATCTGGCCAGTTGCACATGGGCCACGTGCGCAACTACGCGCTGGGTGACGTGATTGCCCGCTACAAACGGGCACGGGGCTACGCGGTGCTGCACCCCATGGGCTGGGACGCCTTTGGCCTGCCAGCAGAAAACGCAGCGCGTGAACGCGGTGTGCACCCGCAGGAATGGACGCTGAACAATATTGCCGCCATGCGCACCACGTTGCAGCGGCTTGGCTTCTCCCTGAACTGGGACCGTGAAATTGCCACCTGCCTGCCCGATTATTACGGCAAGCAGCAGAAACTGTTTCTGGACTTTTTGCAGGCCGGACTGGTGGAACGGCGGGAAAGCTGGGTGAACTGGGACCCGGTGGATCAGACCGTTCTGGCCAACGAGCAGGTGGTAGATGGCCGGGGCTGGCGTTCCGGCGCCCCTATCGAGAAAAAGCAGCTTTCGCAGTGGTTCCTCAAGATCACCGATTTTGCGGAAGACCTTCTGGATGGCCTGAAAACACTGGATCGCTGGCCGGACCGCGTGCGCACCATGCAGGAGCGCTGGATTGGCCGCTCGGAAGGGGCTCGCGTCCGTTTCTCCCTACACGCACCCCCACATGGGCTGGACACCAACCTGAACGCTGTTGAAGTGTTCACCACCCGGCCGGATACGCTGTTTGGCATGTCCTTTCTGGCCATTGCCCCAGATCATCCGCTGGCGGAATGGGCAGGTAAGCAGAACCCTGAAGCTGCCGCGTTCATTGCCGAATGTCGTCGTCTTGGCACATCCGTGGAAGCAGTGGAAACGGCAGAAAAGCGTGGGTTTGATACGGGCCTGCGCGTCAATCACCCGTTCCTTGACCAGAGCTTCCCGGTCTGGATCGCCAATTTTGTGCTGATGGATTACGGCACGGGCGCTCTGTTCGGCTGCCCGTCCGGTGACCAGCGCGACCTTGATTTCGCGCATAAATACAATCTGCCGGTAACGCCTGTTGTTCTGCCTCCGGGCAAGGATCAGGCGGACTTTGCCATCACCAAAACCGCCTTCACCGGTGACGGCACCATGATCAACTCCGGCTTTCTGGACGGTCTTTCAACGGAAGAAGCCCGGCGTGAAGCCATTGCGCGGCTGGAAGACATGGGCGTGGGCAATGGCGTGGTCAACTGGCGCCTGCGTGACTGGGGCGTTTCGCGCCAGCGGTACTGGGGCTGCCCCATTCCGGTCATTCACTGCGAAAGCTGCGGGGCTGTGCCTGTTCCCGATGACCAGCTTCCGGTTAAGCTGCCGGAAGATGTTACCTTCGATAAACCGGGCAACCCGCTGGATCACCACCCCACATGGAAGCATGTGGCCTGCCCCAAATGCGGCAAGCCCGCCACCCGTGAAACAGACACGTTTGATACGTTTGTTGATAGCTCGTGGTATTTTGCCCGCTTTACGGCACCCCATGCTGATACCCCTACCGTGCGCGCCGCGGCGGATGGTTGGCTGGCGGTTGACCAGTATATTGGCGGCATTGAACACGCCATTCTGCATCTGCTCTATGCCCGCTTCTTCACCCGCGCGATGAAGAAAACCGGCCATCTGGACGTAAGCGAACCCTTTGCCGGGCTGTTTACACAGGGCATGGTCAGCCATGAAAGCTACAAGGATTCCGCTGGCAACTGGCTGTATCCGGAAGAAGTGGAGCGCAAGGGCGATGGCGCGGTCAAACGCGGAACGGAAGAACCCGTAACCGTTGGCCGTGTGGAGAAAATGTCCAAATCCAAGCGCAACACAGTGGCCCCGGTGGCCATTATCGAGCGCTTTGGGGCTGACACCGCCCGCTGGTTCGTTCTGTCTGACAGCCCGCCCGAACGCGATATGGAATGGACGGAAGCCGGGGTTTCCGGCGCTGCCCGTTTTGCACAACGTCTGTTCCGCATTGTCCGCACAGTTGCCCAGACAGTGCCCGCGCAGGAAAGCTGCCCGGTCGAGATCGCCCCGCAGGCCGATGCGCTCCGCCGTGCCAACCACCGCACCATTGCGGCGGTAACCGAAGCGCTGGAAGGCTTTACCATCAACGTGGCGGTGGCGCGTATTCATGAACTGACATCCGCTCTGGCTGAAGCCGAAAAAACGGCAGACCTGCCCGGCATGGCGTTTGCCCGGCGTGAAGCGGCCCGCACCCTTTGCCTGCTGTGCGCCCCCATGATGCCACATCTTGCCGAGGAAATGTACGCCCAGCTTGAACCCGGCACATCCATGGTGGTGGAACAGCCGTGGCCGGAAGCAGACCCCAGTCTGCTGGCTGCAACGCAGGTGACCATTGCAGTGCAGATCATGGGCAAGCTGCGCGGCACCATTGAAGCGGCTCCGGATGAAGCCAAGGATGCCGTGGTGGCCCGTGCAGAAGCCGAACCTAATGTGGCCCGGCTGCTTGAAGGCAAGCGTATTGTCAAACGCGTGCATGTGCCCAACCGCATTGTAAACTTTGTAACGGCAGGCTGATGCAAAAAACCCGCTCCCTCCGGAAGGCACTCGCTCTTCCCCTGACGGCTCTCCCCCTGCTGGTGTTGCCCGCGGCCCTCAGCGGCTGCGGATTCCAACCCCTGTATGGCGAGCAGAAGGGTGAGACCACGCCGGAAGTGGAATTGAAGCGGGTTTATGTTGCCAATATTCCTGAACGCTCCGGCCAGCAGTTACGGCTGGCATTGCAGCAGAACATGGCGGGCGATGGCCCCGAAGCCCCGGATGGCTATACACTGATTGTGCAGCCCTCCTTCGGGCAGGAATCCATTGATATCCACTCGGACAACACATCCGGCCGGGTGCGTATGAACGCCCATGCCCACTGGCAGCTTCTGACCGTTGAACAATACCCCAAACTGCTGGCGCAGGGTGATGCCTCCACAATGGATGGATACACCAGCACGTACGAACAGTATTTTGCCCAGACCCTGAACAGTGAAACAGCAATCGGGCGCGTGGCACAGACTCTGGCCGAACAGGTGACCCAGCAGGTTGCCACATGGTTCCGGACCCATACTGCGCCATCCCGCCGGCGCGATCAGGGCCCAGCGGCCTATTACCCAACCCCCAACGCCATTCCGGAGTCTGAAAAACAGGCCCCCATGGAACAGGAAGGGGCTGACGCCATTCCCGATATGGCAACAGGCCGTAACGCCCCCAACGCGGGTTCTCTGTAATTTCCGGCGCGGCAGGAAAGCCGGACCATGAAGATTGATGCCCGTTCCCTGCCCCGCGTTACCCAGAACCCTGGCGCGTGGCGTGTTATCCTGTTGCACGGAGAAGATACCGGGTTGATCCGTGAGCGCGCGCAGGATGCCACACGCAAGATTGCGGGCTCTACCGATGATCCGTTTCGGGTTTCCGTGCTGGACAAGGAAACCCATGACCGGCTTGAAGAAGAAGCCACCGCCCTTTCCCTGATGGGTGGCCGCCGCGTGGTGCGGGTGCGTGATGCCTCTGACTCACTGCTGAAAGCTGTGAGCCACGTGCTGGAACAGCCCACCGATACAGTGGTTATTCTGGAATCACCCAGCCTGCCCTCGCGCTCCAAACTGCGTGCCTTGCTGGAAAAACGACCGGACTGCGCCAGCGTTGGCTGCTACCCGGAGGAAGGCCGCACGCTGGAAGCCACCATTACCCAGATGCTGGCAGCCCTCACGGTGCGCATTGAACCGGACGCCCTGCACTGGCTGATGGGCCGGCTGGGTGCAGACCGGGGGGCCGCCCGCAGCGAAGTAGAAAAACTGGCCCTGTATGCGGGCGACACCGGCACACTCACGCTGGATGACGCCCGTGCCTGCATTGGAGATGCGGGTAGCGTTTCCATTGAGGACGCCGCTTTTGCCGCCACGGAAGGTCGCCGCGCGGATGCTGATCTGGCCATTGAGCGGGCTCTAGCGGAGGGCACCAGCCCCATTACCATAGCCCGTGCGTTTCTAAGCCACCTGAACCGCCTGCGGCGGGTGCGCGCAGCCATGGCCGAGGGGGAAAGTCGCTCAGACGCCATGAAAACCCTCAGACCGCCAGTGTTTTTCAAACGGACAAATGGATTCGGTCGGTCTCTTGATCTTTGGCCTCTGGCGGCCCTGACGCAGGCACTGGAAGACACACAGGCGCTGGAACTGGCCTGCAAACAGACCGGCGCGCCCGACCAGCTTTTATGTAAACGCTATGTGGCTACGCTGGCCGCCAAAGCCGCACGCGCCGCACGCCGTTGAATCACAGGGCAGTATCCGGCACCCCCGCCTCTTGCCCCCGTTCCGGCTTTCAGTATAGATGAAAGAGTGTGTCCGCGTAGCTCAGTAGGATAGAGCACAGGATTCCTAATGCAATTGGGCGCCATGACAGGAAACATCATGGTGTATCCGCTCAAAGTCGGGGAACGCTCTGGTCCACTCGGACCGTGCCGATCCCGAGCCAAGCCAGCCCTGCCACGCAGGGCCGGAAGGTGTAGAGACTGGACGGGCGGTGCCTACGGGCCACTTCGGTGGCCTAAGGCAAAGGGACAGTCCAGACCACGAACATCTGCCAACGGCATCTGCCCGGTGGATGGCGGTGAAAACCGAAGTGGGAAGAATCCTGGGGCCGTGGGTTCGAATCCCGCCGCGGACACCAGAGCACACAATCAGGCAATTCCCCGCTGTTTCAAATCCCATAAAGTCGGCTGAAAACTGCGGATTCAACATTGCATCCCGTTCCAGTCAGTGTCATCCAAGCCTTTATGTTTTGGGGTAACGTCCGGGGTAACTGATCCCCGGAAATAGGGTATTGGGGTGGGGTAACGTGCTGACTGATACGGCTATTCGTAAAGCAAAGCCAAAGGACAAACAATATAAGCTCTATGATGGGCGCGGACTGCTGCTGCTGGTCAGGACGAGTGGTTCCAAGTTGTGGCACTATCGCTATCGTTATGAGGGCAAAGAGCAAACTCTCTCCATTGGTGCATACCCTGAAGTCTCATTAGCAGAGGCACGATCAGCGCGGGATAGAGCGCGGGCAGATCTACGAGCGGGGCTTAATCCCGCCATTACCAAGCTACGCAGGCGGGCAGAAGCTGCGGCCGAACAGCGCAGCACCTTTGAGGTAGCAGCCCGCGAATGGTTTTCCGTCATGGCTCCCACATGGCGGCCGCGCCATGCGGCATCAGTCCTGGACAGCATGGAGCGCTTAGTGTTCCCACGTCTAGGCGCTTTACCCATGCGGGATATCAGCCCCCAGATGGTCCGGGCAGCCGTGCTGGATATCGAGAAGGTACGCGCCAAGGAGATTGCGCGCCGGGTACGTCAACGCATCTCGGCTGTGTTCATCCATGCCATTGCCTGCGGCAAAGCCGATATGGATCCTGCAGGCGTAATCAAGGCGGCATTTGCCCCCGTCCCTACTAAGCCGCAGCCTGCCATCATAGATCTGACGGATCTGCGTGAGATGCTAAGCGCCGTGGAAATAACGCCGGCGCATGGCGTCACAAAGTTGGCTCTGCGGTTCCTGGCGCTCACAGCAGCTCGCCCAGGTGAGGTGCGGTTAGCTACCTGGGCAGAGATCAATGGGGATGGATGGCTGATACCGGCCGAGCGCGCCAAAACGCACAAAGAGCATTTGATTCCGCTCTCACGGCAGGCTTTGGAGGTCATTGAGGCCGTGCGCCCTATATCATTGGGCAGCCCTTATGTTTTCCCTGGTGCAAGATGGATCATGCGGCCGATGAGCGAAAACGCTTTAGGCTATCTGCTCAACAGGGCTGGATACAGCGGCCGCCATGTTCCGCATGGCTTCCGCAGTTCATTTTCCAGCATCATGAATGAACGCAATCCGACAGATCGGGCCGTGATTGATCTGATGCTGGCGCATACACCATCAAACAGGGTTGAGGGTGTCTATAACCGTGCCAAGCATATGGCACGCAGAAAAGCATTAGCGCAGGAATGGGCCGATCTTCTCCTGGAAGATTTCCCACCGGCTGCGGAGTTGTTATTCCTGCCGCGCCGGTAAATTCCGGATCCACGAATCAACCTCGTCTGCTCGCCAGCGTACACACTGTTCGGAAAGCCTCACGGGCTCTGGAAAGCTCTTGCTCTTGAGCCGCCGCCATATTGTGGTGCGGCTCAGGCTGGTGCGTTTTATCACCTCCTTAATATCCAACAAGTAAAGGCCTGCTGGCTGGACAGTCACCACTGACATATCTTGTTCTTGGACGCTCATTCGTCGTTCTCCAGTATTACTTTGGCGGTACGCATTAGCTTGCTGACGCACCTTACGCCGGATGGCTCAGCAATCTTCTCCAGCCCTTTGCGTAAGCGGCCTATGCGAGAATAGAGATCCGCAATAAGGACTTCGCGGGCAGCCATGTCCGCTGCATGATCTGCTTCCAGGACTACAGCTTTCCGTCCCAACGGAGACGCCTGCCGGTAAAGTCCAGTCATAGATGGTTCAAGATTATTCCAAGGTAACGTGTCTGGCACATAGCCAATAACATGCGTTCTTGGTACGAAAGCCTCTGTCATAGGGTGACGTGTTGCGTCATTCTTGAATATCCAGACTTTTATATTCTGCCTGTATTCAAGGAATGATTTTACAATCCCTTTTCTATCGGTCCATTTGGTTTCAAACCGAATATTGATCTGGTTTGAATTGGGCGCATTATCTGCCCGCAGGATCTGCACACTTGCATAAGTAGAGCGTGGATTTTGAGACACAAACAGGTCTCCGCTCATAATCTTCACGCTGCCTCCTTCTCCGCCGCAAGCGGCTCTGCCTGGTTGCACCAACCGGTGATGCACTGGCGGCCGTCTTCGGCGTCCAGTTCACAATCTTCAAAACGGATCAGCCAATGTTGGGCATCCGTCAGGTCAATCTGATAGTATCCGTCTGCCTTCTTCCGCATTTCCAGCATCCACAGGCCTCGGCCTTCTGTTTGCGGGCCTGCGCAGATCTTCTGGCCGTCACGCATCTCTCTGCGGCAGTCACCAAACACTATCTGCCAGCCGGTGGTGTGGTCGGTCATGATTGCCTCAAACCGGCCACGGCCCGCGCCGGTCAGTGTAATTTGGTATCTGGGCATGGGTTTGGTTCGGGGAAGAGTATCAGGCTCTTTACCCTGTCGATATAAGCAGAGGTGACCGGCGTTTCATCTCCCTTGCGCTTTCTCCTTACGGTTTCCGCAATAATCACCATAACTCTGAACAAAACCTTATCCCGCTCATCATCCGGAGCCATCATCACCACCTGGACGAGAGACTGACCAGCGGCGGTAATCAGCGCACCGAACGTTCCGAGTGTATGCATGCCGGCACTGGAAAATCCTGAAGGCCTTACCAATGCTGCGGTGGAAAGGAGAGCGACCTGATCATCAAGTTTTGCGCTTTTGATAAGCTTAATAGTGTCCTGATAGGCGTCCTCAAGAGCTTCAAGGGCTTCTTTCTGTTCTTTGCTCATAGTCATCACGCCACGCTCTCCACAACACCCAGAACAAAGCGACGCAAGGGGCTGCGGCGGCGCACATCGTACAGACGCAGGGCGGCATCGGTATTCATGCTTTCAGCATGCATGGCTGCGCCCATGGCACCGATGTGTGACAGCATCACCTGGCGCATGTCGGGGTCTGTCACCGTACGATGGACATGCTGCTCCAGCACAGCCCGGTGCTGTTCAAACTGAGTTGTGTTCTGCATTTAAGTAAAACCTTGTATTTACTGTTCGATTACTGATGTTTGACAGTATCGGTAAGTGAACCATCCATCAGGCGGCCAGAAATAAGCGCTGCCTGCGTGCGGTAATTCTTGGCCACGGCAAACCAGACGCCTTCACCGTAGGGCATCTTGGCTTTCCGGCACCGTAAAGCCTGCCGGTCAGCCTCTTCCGCATGCGCCATAAGCTGCTGGGCAATGCCGCCATAGGTCAGGCCTGCATCATCCAGATCATCACCGCAGGGGGTTATCAGAGCATGGCGTGTCATGCGCGCAATCCTTTCTGGCGCAGGCGCACGTGGGCTGCCTGGCTAAGGTGATAGGTTTTGAAAAGCGCCTGCCTTTTTATGGCATCTGCAACAGCCAGATCATCCCAGTCATCCGTAGGCTTGCCATCAACCATGCGTGGATAGTGGCGGATCAGCCAATCCTTGTTGCCGCCATGCAGGCTGAGCAGCATTCGGCGGCTTGAAAGCTGGTGGTCTGTGAGTGACCTTGCCTGACCGTTCAGGTCCACAATCAGATAGCGGCGCACCTGCACGCCGGCGGCACGAAACAAGCGCGGTGGTGTGGGGGCTGTGTGGTCCTGGTGCGTGGGCATTCATTCCTCCATCGCGGTGGGCGACGGAGAAACACTAGGCATTGCCTACTGATGATGTCAATAGGCAATGCCTAGTTTCTTGTTTGTGGGCAAGTGGGTAATATAAGTAAAATGTAATTTAGAGAGACATTACGGAATGAGACGTTTTCTAGGGATTGGTCTAATCGGTCTGCTGGTCATTCTTCCAGGCTGCTCAAGTTCAGGTAATGAGCGAGTTGAAAAGGAGACTGATGCGTCCGTTTCACAAAAAATTATAGATGGCCAAACAACAAAAAGCCAAATAAAGCAGTATTATGGTGATCCTGACAACGTAGATTTTAAAACTAAAAATCAAGAAGTTTGGACATACACGTTCTCTAAAACGCGGACTCCTGTATTTGTATCAACACCATTCCAGCAAGTTCAGAAAACAAATAAGAAAACAATCACTATATATTTTGAAAATAATATAGTTGTTAATCATGCATTTTCATCGGCTAATTCAGAAAGAAGAGATTTTCATCTCTAGTATTATGCTTCAGTAATCTAACCAACCAAATGGAACTCGACAGGTGCCACCCATTCAATTTCTGGCTCAAAAATTGGTGGCACCATTGGATTGACCGAAGTGAGAACAAATGTTGCAGGCTTTGGACCAGACGCTACCGTCTTAAGCACCATTTGCCCATCTGAAAGGCGAGCTACAACATCCTTCCCAATCATGCGAAGAGAAAACGTCTCTCGCCCAGGCAAATGAATGCCAATGACTTCTCCTGGTTTATATCTTGGAACCATGGATTCACCTTGGACCCGCAGGACAATACCGTCATAGCATTGGAAGGGCAGATAGGCCTCTCCGTCTTGCTCGATGTCACCGTCCTCAAAGAGCACCACCCTATCAGCTCCAGCGACAAAACCAGAAACCGGCACTTTGGTTCCTCGTTCTGAAAGAGTGCATCCAGCCGCTTTAAGTGCTTCTTTCGGTGATCCAAGATCTGAGCCGCATAGGTCTTCTAAGCTCACTCCGTAGAGAGCTGCGAGTTGAGGTAAGCGGTCAAGCATTGGCTTCGATCTGCCAATTTCCCATTGCGCTACTGAAGGTGCAGAAATACCTAATTCGCGAGCTACTTTAGCTTGCGAAAGACGTGTGTGCATGCGCAGGCGCTTAAGACGTGATGCCCAATCTTCCATGCATTCATAATCTATTAGGCACATCCTAATGTCGCCTAGTATTTGCCTATTGCCAACATGCTAGGCATTGCCTATTATCCATCCTATGGAAAACGATGCGCTCAAGAGAGTGATTGAAGCTGTTGGAGGGGTGACGCCCTTAGCGTCACTCCTCGGCATCAAACCTCCGTCAATATACTCATGGAAAGAAATTCCTCCGAGGAGGGTGGTCCGCATAGCCGAAATCACAGGGATTCCCGCCTGTGAGTTGCGACCAGATCTGTACCCGACGGCTTTGTCACTCAGTAACGGTGAAGCAGCATGAAATCTCATAACCCCACCCGTACGCCTGCTGCCCCAGCCTGTCAGCCGGATGTTGTCCGGGGGGCTGCTCTGAACTCCATTGCAAAGGATGGTCAATGCGGAATTGGCTCAAATTCCACCTGGGCAAGCGCCCTTGGTACTGGCTCAGGCTTGATGCGGATAACCCGTGGTTATTGTGTGCCAGAGGTATCGTTGAATATGCCGAATGGCCTGAAAATGGGCAGTATGTCATCCGGTGGCGCTATTACTGCCGCCTACGCGATTTCATTCAGCATGTGCGGCAGTTTGGCTGGCCGAAGCTTTACCGCTGACGGCGTATGTTATCGGAAACTGTTTCCTGAATTGCTGCCTGTAGAAATGAGCAATCAGGACCAGCTTTCCCTTGGTCTGGGTTCTTTTGGTGCCAGATCATGCATTTATCAATGCATGGCGGCACATATCGTACCGTGTTTTTCCGGCCAATTGTCACTACGGAAGCCTGCGCTCCACATTGGCTGCACGTCGCAATACTCATTTTCGGAATCGTCCTTTCATGTCTTCCCACATCACATGATGGACGTAGCGGGCGGTGGCAGCAATGCCACTGCCTGCAATGCTGCGGAGTGCCACTGATGCACGTTGCTGCCCTGAAAACCGCCACGCAAAAGGCCGTTAAAATCTGTGGTGGCCCGGATTATGCCAAGGATATTACCCGCGTTGGTAAGTCTCAGCTAAGCGACTACGGCAACCGCAACAGTCCGCAGATTGTCCCGGTGGATGTTGCTGTTGATCTTGATCTCAGCGCCCAGCAGCCGCTTATCCTCACGGCCATGGCCAATGCAGAAGGCTACCGCCTGGTGCCAATGCATTTTGGTGAAGGCCATATCCCGCGTGATCTGAGCAAATTTGCCGAAACCACCAGTGATGTGCTTCAGGCCGGTCTGGAAAGTATGGCTGATGGCAAGGTGGATGTGCAGGAAGCCTTGGCCGTCCTGAAACATATGCAGGCGGTCGCCATTACCTCAGCCCACATTGAGGCCGCCATGCGGAAAATTGTGGATGAAAACAAGCCACAGATCGTTTTCCCGCATCCAGACAGCGGTGCCGCCTGATGGTACGGCCAGCCATAGAATGGCGTGAACTGGATGGCACGCTCCGCCGGATGGATCGGGCGGGCCTGAGCATCAAGCGGCAGGCCCGCAAACTGAAAGTCTCAGAACGCGCCGTTTATCAGCGCCGTTCCGCTCTGGGCCTTGGCCGTAAACGCAAAAATCAGGAGCCTACGGCTCATGCTTAAAACTGCCCTATCAGTCCACACCTTTGGCGAGCGGGCCATGCCTGGGCGGCATCTTATTATCTGTCGCCCTCTTAATGCTGATGTGCTGGCCAAAAGCTGCCGCATCAGGCCAGACCAGTCGCAGCAGATCCGTGCGTCCTCCGGCTTTAGCTGGCGGCCTCTGTCTTTGTCTGGAGATCGCAAAAATGGATGATCTTCTGCTCAAGGGTTTGGATTTTGCGGCCCGAATCAATGCCGCAACGCGCAAGGCTGGTGGCGCTGCTGCGTTTGCACGCCAGCATGGCCTCAAGCCGCAGGCTGTACGGGATGCTGTGGCGCTCAAGGTTATTGGGGATGATGTTGCCAAAGCTCTTGGCTTGATAAAGGTTCTGCGTTATCCAGTTCTTGCCCAAGCCAATCGCCTTGCGACAGGGTGGGAAATTCAAGAAAATCTGAATAGTTTTATCCGAACCTGCGGCTCTCAGCGTGCGGCTGCTCCAGAATTTGGCATATCTGAGCAGCACCTCTCCAACATTCTCAACGGTGTGCGTGGCTTTGCGCCCGTTTTGGCTCGCCTTGGCTACGGGCCGCCAGTTGTCCGTTTCTCCCTGGCAAAGGTGGCGGCATGAGCAAACAGAAACTGTCCGCTGCGGAACTGTCTGCCATGCTGGCGCAAAGCATGGAACAGTTGGCCCGTGAGGTGCTGCCGGGCGGCCGCAAAAATGGCGCAGAATGGCTATGTGGATCGGTAGCAGGTGAGGCCGGTAGATCTCTGGCAGTGCATCTCTATGGGCCTAAAGCGGGCGTGTGGAAGGATTTTGCGTCTGGCCAGTCCGGTGATGCGCTGGATCTGATTGCTGCCAGTCTGACGGGCGGAGATCTGTCTGAGGCATATCGCTGGGCATCAAACTGGTTGGGTCTGACACATGAGACAGTTGCCATCCGCCGTGCGGAAATTAAAGAGAAATGCGAAAAGGCTCAAAAGGCCCAGCAAGAATATGAAAAAAACAACCGTGCGACGGCCCGCAAACTGTGGCTGGACGCCCGGCCCGATATCATCGGTTCGCCGGTCGATGCCTACCTGAAAGGCCGTGGCATCGACCTGCGCAAGCTGGATCACGCTCCAGGAGCGCTACGGTTTGCGCCTGCGCATTATTGCCATGAAATCCGTGCTCCATTGCCCGCCATGCTGGCCGCCATCTCCAATCTGGAGGGCAAGATCATCGCCCTGCACCAGACATGGCTCGGCCAGCATGGTGGTCAATGGACCAAAGCCAACCTGCAATGCGCCAAAAAGGTGCGTGGCAGAATGTCTGGCGGGTTTATCCCGCTCCGCAAAGGTGCATCAGGCACCACGCTAAAACAGATCAAACCGGGCGAGACAGTGGCGATTGGGGAAGGTATCGAAACCTGCCTGTCAGTCGCTCTGGCCTGCCCGGAACTGCGGATCCTCGCCGCAGTCTCCCTCTCAAATCTCGGCTCAGTCCAACTGCCAGATACAGCCACAGATGTGCTGATACTGGCGGATCGGGATGAAGCGCCCGCTGCGCAGCAGGGTCTCCGCAAAGCAATAGATCAATTCTTGCAGGCTGATCGCAACGTGCGCGTGGCAAAGCCGCCCAAAGGTAAGGATTTTAATGATGTCCTCGGGTGATGCATTATCGGATATCAGAGCCGCCGTTCATTCGGCCGATAGGCATTTTCAGATCATTGATGGCGGCAAAGATAAAAAAGGCGGTGGTGGACCGCCAGAAGCGCCCCAGGTGGAAGAAGATTGTCCGGTTGTGACAATCGGCCATTTGGACGGTGCTTTTTATTTTCTGGATCGCGTCGGTCAGTTGCGTGTGCTCAAGGCATCGCAAATGACGCGCCGTGCGGATCTGGTGGCGCTGTTCGGCGGCAATATTTCGTGGCTGAAAGCCAAATTTCCGAAAACAACGAAGGTAAAAGAAAAAGGACAGGACGGTGAAGAAACTAGCCGCGATGTTGTTGTTGATTTTAAGATCAATCATGCCGCCGAGTATCTCCAGCGTGAGTGCTTTCGCGCCGGTCTGTATGGTGATCATATCCAGATCAGGCGTCCAGGCGTGTGGCCGGATCCGAAAGGTATGCCAATTGTGCATTGTGGTGATCGCGTGTTGGTTGGAGCAAGGTTGGAACGCCCAGGTACGCGCATCGGCAATCAGATCTGGGCTGCCGCGGCACCTGAGCCGCGCCCCGCAGCTCCATGTGACGCGGCAGAGGCGCGTGCGCTCCAGCAAAGCATACGGGATCTCTGGAATTTTCGTATTCCGGGCAGTGATGTCATTGTTATGGGCATGTTGGCGTGCGCTTATTACGGTGCGGCTATTCCGTGGCGGCCAGCCGGTTTCCTGACTGGTGGCGCGGGCTGCGGTAAATCATCGCTGCTGGAAGTGCTGAAAAGCGCCATTCCGCTCAAGTTTGCAACCAACGATGCCTCAAAGGCCGGGATTGAGCAGACGGTGGACGGCCGTGCAATACCCATGCTTGTTGATGAGGCGTCAGACCGTGTTGACCAGCGTGCGGCCCGTGCCCTGCTTGATCTGGTGCTGTCTGCCACGGGTGGCGAAGGTACCAAGGGCGCGCGTGGTGGCTCGGATGGTATTGCCCGCAAGATCTCTGTAGCGGGGAGCATCATCATGGCATCCATCAGGCCGCCAGACATGGAGGCCCAGCACCTGGGCAGATTCACCATTGTTGAGATGGTCGCCGCTCATAAAGGTGCTGATCATACGGCGGAGCATCATGATCTTGCTGCATGGGCCAAGGATATCGGGCCAGCCATGTGGGGCCGTGCCATTGCTGCGTGGGAGCGTTACCGTGAGGCACGTATCATCCTCCGTGCCGCCATTGGTAAGGCGGGATGCCAGCCGCGTGAAATGGACCAGATGGGCTCACTACTGGCTGGATGGTGGACTCTCACCCATGATCATGTGCCAGCAGAAAGCGAAGCTGATGATGCCGTGCAGGGCGTGATTGGATATATCCGCAGTGCCGATCAGGTCATGACGCAAAGCGGCACGCAGCAGATGATTGATTTCCTCCTGTCGCAAAAGGTGCAGATGAACCGCTCAACGGACAGGCAGCCGCTTAACGTGTTGATCAGCCGGATGCTGGAACCTGACAGGCAGCGCATGCAGGAGGAGCCAGAATTTCAGGACGTGGGCTACTCTCGTGATAACGTTGCGGCAGTCCTGGCAAGTTATGGCATCCGGGTTGTGAGAGCTGATGAGCCGCCAGGGCGAAGCGGACAACCTGCATTGCGGGCAAGTGATGGTGATGGATTGTGGATCTGGCCGCGTAACGCTATGCTGGCCGATCTGTTCAAGGATACGACATTCGCAGGCCAGAAATACATATATGAGTTTGCCAGGATGGAGAGTTACCGTCCCGCGCCCAAAAACAAGGATGGGACAGAAAAAGCTGTTGCCATCGGTAAAATGAAGCACAAGGGCTGCTTCTGGGTCCGATGCTGCGAATTGGGACTGTCAGATGACGGTGAATAGCGCCGAAAGGGAACTAGGGAACTTAATGGGAACGTAACGGGTTCCCTTTAGTTGCTGTATTTTCCTAAAGGGAACCAAAATCCACTAACGGAACCAATATCCGCGCCTCACGGAGAAACTTGCTTCTCGCCTCTTGTTCCGTGAGAGAACAGCGGTTCCCTTGGTTCCCTAGTTCCCTTTCTTTCTAACTTATTGATATACATAGATAATAAAGGGAACCGAAAGGGAACCAGATGGGAACCAACGGAACGCCAGCAGAAATGATTGCCTGCAAACCGATGAACGGGGCAGAAATGGCCCATATGGTGGAGCACCGTCTGTTTGAGGCCGGATTTACTTTGGCCTGCCTGCCAGCCCATGGCATCAGGCCGTCCAGTCGGTGTGCCGCATGGGGTGAGACATTGATGGATCTGGATGATCTGTTGTCCCTTACCGCCGAAAGCGAGATCAGGCCGCCAATGCCGTCAGCCGCTGCCATCAGTCGCATGGATGAGGCATTTGACTGGGTTCAGTCCATTCAAGACGCCGGACACCGCCGCGTCGTGCTGCTCTGGATGATGATTCACCCGCTCACGCGCCGCCATAGGTACAGTTGGCGACAGATCGGTGACACGATGGGCAGCAATCACGTCACGGTAAAAAGCTGGTTTCACAGAGGGTTATCCTCCATCACGAAAAAAATTTACGCCTGACTGCATTTTTCTCTTTCCAAACTTTCCAAAATGCAGTGTTTTAAGGACCATGATGTGGGGTCGTGCAGCCAAGAGGCTACACGGCCTTTTTTATTGCCCGGAGCACAGCAATGGCACCACGCCTCAAATGCCTGCCTCCTGGACTAGCCGCCATCGACACGCGTATTGCGCAGCCACCGCCAAAGCGGGCTGATCCGTTTTATCTCACCAAGCCTTGGCGGGATCTAATGCGGCACCTCACCGCCGCACGCGGAAACGTCTGTCAGGAATGTGGCCGGTCAGGTGTCCGCCTCTTTGGTGACCACCTCCAGGAGCTCAAGGACGGTGGCGCTCCACTGGATCCAGCCAACATCCGGCTGCTCTGTGGATCGTGTCACACCAAAAAGACAGCCAAAGTCCGCGCGGCCCGGATGCGAGAACGGCATCAACGCTGAAAAACGGTAGAAATCTGCGGATTTTCCTGATCTGACCTCGCCTCTCGGCTGGGGGTGGGGGGTGGGTTAAATCTTCACAGCCCCATGGGCACCCCAACCGCGCCAGGCTCACGCGCAGATTTTTCAGTCAGTTTTGAAAACAATCAAAGAAATCAAAGGAGACATGGAGATGGCTCGTGGCGGTGCTCGTCCTGGCGCTGGCCGCAAAAAGAAGCAAGTCACAACCGAAGAGTGGAAAGGGCCAGAGCTTCCTGAAGGTAAGCAGCTTCGGCCTCTCGATTTCTGGCTGGCTATCCTACGGGACGATAATGCCCCGTTTGATCTGCGTATGACGGCTGCCAAGGAAGCCATGCCGTTCATGCATGCAAAGCCTGGGCCAAGCCGTGACGGTGATCAGGCGGATTTAGGAAACGCTCCCGGCGCGGGTGATGACTGGACCCATGACCTAAACCCCGGCGCTGACCAGAAGGGATTGCATTGATGGCATGGGATCTGAGCTGCGTTGACTGGCAGGACCGCATACGGCGCGGCCAGTCCCTTATGCCAGACCTGCCTGATCTGGACGTGGCGCGGGGTGAAAGGGCCGTCCGCATCTTTAACCGGCTGCGGATCCCAGACATTGTCGGCACACCGCTCCTTGCTGATGCCTGCGGTGAATGGTTCCGCGAAATCGTCATGGCCCTGCACGGCTCATTCGATCCAGTGACGCGGGAGCGGATGATCCGGGAACTGTTCATCCTTGTGCCGAAGAAGAACGCCAAGACCACGCTGGGCGCAGCAACCATGCTCACATCGGTCCTGATGAATGAACGGCCCCGTGGCGAGTTTCTGATCGTGGCCCCAACAAAGGAGGTGGCCCAGCTCGCCTTTGACCAGGCAACAGGCATGATTGACCTGGATAGAGGGCTTCGCAAGCGCTTCCACATTCAGGATCACAAAAAGACCATTACCTATCTGACTACGGGGGCTACGCTCAAAATCAAGGCGTTCTCTCCTGATGTCATGACTGGCGTGAAGCCTTCTGGCATCCTGGTGGATGAAGAGCACGTGGTTGCTGAGCGCGCTGATGCTGACCGTGTCATGGGTCAGATACGTGGTGGTATGGTCAGCCAGCCTGAGGCCTTCCTGGCTATCATCACGACGCAGTCAGAAAGGCCGCCGCGTGGTGTGTTCAAGGGTGATCTGAAAAAAGCGCGGGCTGTCCGTGACGGTTTGGTGCAGGGCCATACGTTGCCCATCCTGTATGAGTTTCCGCCTGACATTCAGAAAGCCTCCACGGTTCCAGGGCAACCGGCTCCATGGGAAAATCCAGCCCTGTGGCAGATGGTCCTGCCAAATGCAGGGCGGTCCATCACTGTGCCGCGCCTGGAAGATGATTTCCGGGAGGCCAAGGAAAAGGGGCTTGAAGAACTCACCCGCTGGGCGTCTCAGCACCTCAACGTGGAAATCGGCCTTGCGCTGCGGAATGATCGCTGGGCGGGCGCGGATTATTGGGAAGCTCAGGCGGATCCTGATCTTACTGTTTCGGAAATCGTCGCCCGTTCTGACGTGATTGTCGCCGGGATTGACGGTGGTGGCCTGGATGATCTGCTTTCTCTGACCATTATGGGGCGGGACAGTGTCACAGCCGAATGGCTCCAGTGGTCGAAAAGCTGGGTCATGGAAGGCGTGCTCCAGTTGCGCAAGCGTGAAGCCTCCCAGCTACAGGATTTCGTGAAACAGGGTGATCTGGTCATCGTCCAGGAGCCCGGAATGGATATCGAGCATCTGGCGGACACGCTCGGCGGCGTGAACAAGTCGGGCAAGCTTGCCATGGTTGGCCTGGATCCCATGGGTGTTGGTGCCATCGTGGATGCGTTGGCAGATCGCGGGATTGAGGGTCCGCGCGTTGTCGGTGTTTCCCAGGGCTGGACGCTTTCCGGGGCCATCAAGACAGCCGAACGGAAACTTGCTGACGGTAGCCTGCTCCATTGCGGGCAACCCATCATGACTTGGGCAGTCAGCAACGCCAAGGTGGAAGCGCGTGGCAACGCCATCATCATTACAAAACAGGCAGCAGGTTACCTGAAGATTGATCCGCTCATGTCGCTGCTCAACGCAGTGGTGCTCATGAGCAAAAACCCCCAGGCCAAACCGACAATGGCCGGATTTATGCGCAGAGGATTGTTAACGGCATGACACTCAAGAGCAGGGTAAAGGGCTGGCTGTATAAAGCGGCCAATGCCATGACCCTGACCGTCACAGGTGTGTCTCTGACAGATCTGCGGCTGGGTGCCTTCCTCGCTGGCGGACCGACCTACAGCGGCAAGCTGGTGACGGTAGATACTGCCATGCAGCTTGATACGGTCTGGGCCTGCTCGCGGCTGATCTCCGATACCATCGCCGCCATGCCGCTCAAGCTCTACCAGCGGCAGCCTGATGATACATCGCTCCTGGCGCGGGATCATCCACTCTACCGGATCCTGTATGTCGCGCCCAATGCGGATATGACCGCCATGGAGTTCTGGTCGGCCATGGTCAGTTGCCTCATGCTGTGGGGGAATGCCTTTGCTCAGGTTGTAAGACGGGGCGATGGCGCGGTCATCGCGCTCAATCCCCTGCGTCCGGACCGCATGACGGTAAGGCGGGATGCCGGCACTGGAGCGCTGACCTACACCTACAGCTATCAGGGCCAGCAGTTGGTCCTGGCGGAAAACCAGATTTTCCACATCAAGGGCTACTGCACAGACGGCATGATGGGGATCTCGCCGATCTCTGCTGGCCGCCAGCAACTGGGCAGCGCCATGGCAGCGGAAGAAACGGCGGCCCGGATGTTTGCTAATGGCATGCTGAGCCAAACCTACATCAAGAGCCCTGACTGGGTGCCTGATGAGATGCTGGGGCGGGCCAAGGAAATCCTGAAAGACTATTCCGGGGCCGTAAATGCGGGGAAAACGCCTCTGCTAGAGGGCGGGTGGACGGTCGAGAGCATTGGCATGAATCCGGAAGACATGCAGCTCCTCCAGACCCGTGGCTTTAACGTGGAAACCATCTGCCGCTGGTACGGTGTGGCTCCGGTCATGATCGGGCGCATGGAGAAATCCACCGCGTGGGGCTCCGGCCTGGAGCAAATGAACCTCTGGTTTCTGACTTATACCTTGCAGCCCTGGCTGGTGCGCATCGAGCAGGCCATCTCCCGTTGTCTGCTGAGCGCTACTGAAAAGGCCCAGTATTTTGCCAAGCACAACGTAGATGCCCTGCTGCGGGCAGACAGCCAGGCGCGAGCTCAGTTGGAGGCCACGCAGGTCCAGAACGGCATCAAGACCCGCAACGAAGTGCGTGAGAAAGAAGGTCTGCCCCCGCTCCCTGGTGGCGACATGCTCACCGTCCAGGCGCAGATGATACCACTCACGGATGTTGGCGTGGTTGCCGTCCAGCCAGCGGTAAAGCCGGTCAACGGCCCTGCTTTGCCGGCACCAAAACCGCAACAGAGCGGCACATTAGGAGATCCTGACGAATGATAGACGGCATGGAAATCTGCGCCGTCCCCTTTGAGGTCAAGTTTGCCGCTGGCGATGCCGGAGCGAACGGCCATGTGGAGGGGTATGGCGCTGTCTTTGGCAATACGGACTCCCATGGGGATGTTATCATGCCCGGCGCGTTCGCCCACTCCATTGCCGAGCGCAAGGCTCAGGGCCGAACGTTGCCCATGCACGTCATGCACGGCGTGTTTGGTGGGGATGGCGTCCCTGCTGGCATCTGGAGCGAGATGGCGGAAGACAGTAAGGGCCTGCACGTCAAAGGCAAGATCAGCGGCACCAATACAGATGCCGGACGCCTGCTCTATGAGCGTGTGAAGGATGGTGCGCTGGGTGGCCTGTCCATCGGTTACAGCGTGCCGCAGGGTGGCTCCGTCAAGCTGACAGATCCCAATGGCCCCAAGCGCCAGATCAAACAGGCCAATCTGTTTGAGGTCAGCCTTGTGGATGATCCCAGCAACGCCCTGGCGCGTGTCACAGAGCTCAAGCGCCGGTCTGGGGGCGAATACAAGGCAACCATCCAGGCCACAGCCGCCATCCAGGCGGTGGCAAGCGCCCTCAAGATCTATCAGGCATCGCTCAAGGGTAATGATGCCCCAACGGCGGATGAACGCCAGCAGTTGCTGACCCATTTGCAGGATGCATATGAGGCGCTGACTGGCTCTCGTATGCCAGAGGGCCTGAAAGCCGCCATGGGCAATCCTGCTAGTAAGTCTGATTTTGACAAGGCACTGGATCAGGCCATGTCAGACATGATGCGGGGCATGTCTGATGCCTCCCTGACCGGAGATCCTGATCATGATTTTCTGGCCATGATGATCCCGCACCATGAGGGCGCCATTGCCATGGCGCAGGCCGAAATTGCGCACGGCAAGAGTGCTCCAGCCGTTGCCCTGGCGCGCTCTATCGTCACGGCGCAGACAAGCCAGATTGCCAGCATGCGGGACATAATGAGCGGCAAGAAATCTGCCGCCCTGATGCCGGAGGAATTGAAGTCCGTGGTGTCGGGCCTGCGCGCAGCCATTGGCATCAGGCCGGAGCCATCCGGTTTGCTGCCCCCTGGTCTGGGCAGTTTCTCTCTGTCCTGACCATTTCACATTTTCCACCCACCAGCCGCCCCATGAGGCGGCTTTTTTTATGGGAAAAGCCATGTCTACCGAAGCCGAATACAAAGCCGCCGTTGCAGACCTCAAGAGTGCAACAGATGAGGTCAAGAAATTTGCAGAGACTTCCAGAACAGAAATTAAGAATATTGGTGAGGTCACCAAAGAAACCAAAGCGGCTGCTGACAAAGCCTTGACGGAAATGAATGCACTGTCCGCTCGCGTCACGGAGATGGAACAGAAGGGCGCACGGGGTGGTGGCCAGAATGATCAGGTCGCCCAGTCTATTGGTCAGCGCTTTGTTGCGTCCGATGAGGTCAAGGCTGCCATGGAGCGCGGTAGTAGCTGGAAAGGTACCGTGCAGATTGAAGTCAAGAATATCACCTCCGCCAGTTCCACCGGCACATCCGGCACCACGGGTCTGGTTGTGGCGGATCGACAGCCGCAGATCATCCAGCAGCCCACCCGCAAGCTGGTTATTCGCAATCTGCTCATGCCCGGCGCTACCGGATCCGGTTCGATTGATTACGTCAGAGAAACCGGCTTTACCAATAATGCCGATTTTGTTGCTGAAGACCCCAAGGATCCCAAGCCGCAGTCTGACATTACGTTCAGTCTGGAAAGTCTGCCGGTCCGCACCGTCGCGCATTTCATCATGGCGTCCAAGCAGATCCTGGCAGACGCGCCAATGCTCCAGAGTTACATTGATGGGCGGCTGCGCATTGGCCTGGGCCTCAAGGAAGATGATGCGCTGCTGAACGGTGACGGCACAGGAGTCACAATCAAGGGCCTGATGGCGCAGTCCATCAAATATGCCCAGCCTGCCGGTGTCACCATCAAGGATGAGACCATGATTGACCGTCTGCGTCTTGCCATGTTGCAGACCACTCTGGCGGAATATCCGGCAACAGGTCACATCCTGAACCCGACTGACTGGGCCAGCATTGAGCTGACCAAGGATGCCCAGCTCCGTTATGTCTTTGCCAATCCGCTGGGTCTGACAGGTCCGGTCCTTTGGGGGCTTCCGGTCGCGGAAAGTCTTGCCATGGCGCAGGGCAAATTCATGACCGGGGCATTCAGTCTTGCCGCCCAGATCTTTGACCGCGAAAACGCAACGGTTTCCATCTCCACAGAAGACCGGGACAACTTCGTGAAAAACATGGTCACCATCCTGGCGGAAGAGCGCCTGGCGCTTGCAGTTTACCGCCCCGAAGCCCTGATCAATGGCGATTTCACAGGGATTGAAACCACCACAACGAGCGGAGAAGCCGCCACAACTGGCGGCACGGGCGGCTAATCTCAAACCGGGGGCAAGCCATGTCTCATACCATACGGGTAGGCGCACCAGCTCAACTGGTGGCGCTTGCCTCCCTGTCTGACCTCAAATCAGACCTCAAGATCACGGACGATACACAGGATGCGGATCTAAACCGCAGGCTGCTGGAGGCCTCAAGCGCTGTGTTGGCCTATATCGGCCGCCCTATCCTGTCGTCTGACTGGCGGGACATCATAGATCTGCGGCAGGATCAGCCCCGCATCAGCCTGGTGCTGGGCCGGTATCCCGTCACGGCGCTCAAGGTTGTGTCCATCAACGGCACAGCCATGGGCGGTGATGATCTGACCAATGTGTTTGGGGCCATGGATACCTCCTGCGGCATGCTCTATCCGCCGGATGGTGGCCCCGCTCTTTGGCATCCAGCCCGCTATGTCATCACCTACACGGCAGGCTACAGCCCGCCAGGAGCGGATGGCACCGGGGGCACCATCCCGCTGGAGATCCAGCAGGCCATCCGTATCACGGCTGCCGCCAGTTGGCATGGTGGAGACCGAGACCCAAACCTGAAATCAGAATCAGAGCAGGGTGTCGGGTCCACGTCATGGGTGGCAGCAGCCTCTGGCACGGGGGGCCTGCCGCAGGATGCCGCTAACCTGCTGGCGGGCTATCGGTCTGGCGGTATCCGGTGAGCTACCGCACAGAACGCCGTCGCCGCCAGATCAGCGCCAAGGGCCGCCAGATGGTGCTCAGGCGGGTTGATGGCAACACCTCAGTCACTGTGCAGGGATACGCACCCCCAGCCCAATCGGCTGACATCATGGATGCCACGGTCAAGGCCTCCTTTATCTGCCAGATCACCAACGATGAGCTTGCCTCCTCCGGCTACGGCTCACCTGCGGCCATGGATCGGCTCAGGGATGGCCCCAAGCTCTACACCCTGACGGATGCCACGCCGGTTTATGACGGTCCAACCCTCTGCGGCTGGACGCTCATAGCGGCGGGCGGAGAAATATCATGACCTCACCAGCAGTATGGTCCAGTGCCTGGGCCATCGCCCTGGCAGCCGCGCAGGCAGACGGCCGGGAGCTTCTGGATCCAGCAGCCCAGAAACAATCCGTGCCAGAAGGCCCCTACTGGCTGATGGAAACAGCATCCAGCACGTCAGACCGTGCCGGAGCCGGTGAGCCCGTCAACCTGGAGGATGGCACGGTCTGGCTGCACCTCATGGTGCCGCGCGGCACGGGCACACTTACGGCCCTGACCAGCCGCAAGGCCATGTCAGATGCGTTCCGCGCCGTGATGAAAGAGGCCGAAACCATCCGGCCCGCATGGTTGCCAGTTGGTCTCTACTATCACGGCCATAGTTTTGACCCACCCGATCTTGACCAGGACGGAAACCGTGTCCGGTTTTCTCTCGGCATAGATTATGAATTTCAGGATATCCTCACATGAAGTATTTTGCTCTCTATGAAACCGGAGCCAATACCGGCCTGTATGCTCTGGGCAGCACCGAGCTTGAGGCTGAAAGCACGTCTGATGCCGTCACCCAGGCGGAAAAATCTGCTCCGGCAGGTTGCCGCACCGGTGTATGGCCGTACCAGATGATCTCCGGCACACCGTCTGCCACCACACCCACGGATGCGGAAAACGGCAAGCAATATAACGTGCTGGCCCAGCCGGACGGCGCGGCAGGCCAGTTTTCGGCTAATGGGCAGGTATTTGCCTCCATTGGGGCTGATGCTGCGGGCATGTGTCTGTCGCTCCAAAAGTTTTTTGGCTACCGGCTGGGCCTGATCCCTACGGATGCCAAGCCAGCGCCTGCGGCCACCCAGCCTGACACGGGCAGCACAGGATCCAGCACGGTCAGCTCCGGCACAACCAGCAGCGGGTCCGCGCCGTCTGATGGTGGCTCCGTCGTATCTGGTGGCACAGCCGCCCCGGCTGCGTAATCCGCCACCTCACATCTCTGTTTTTCTCAAGGGTCGCCCAGTGCGGCCCTTTTTTATTGGAGCAACGCAATGGCTACGGGTGCCACAACCGGCTATGCGGCCGGTGAGCAGACCAACACCAGCCCTGTCGATTACGCGCAGGAAGTCACCTACAACATCGCACCGGCCGGTACGTATCAGCGTCTGCGGTTAACGGGAGAAAGTCTCGCTGCGCAGGACAGTACGTCCACGCCTGACGAAATCAACAATCTGCCAGAGGTGGCCGAAACAGTTCTGACTGGCCGCTCTACCGGCGGCAGCGTCAACGGCGTGCTCTCCTACGGCACCTATGATGATTTCCTTGCGGGTGTGCTGGGGGCGGATTTTACCTCTCTGGCGGCTATCACGCCCAGCCCTGGGAAATTTACCGTGCAGCAGGTGGATCCGGGCAATGGAAATTTGCCCACCATTTGGGCAAGTAATGCTGGCACGTCGCTGTCAGTTTTTGGCAGCGTGCCAGTTGGGGCTTATGTCCGCATACTGGACCCGGCCAACAATATCGATCTGTATGCAGTGGTTATCGGTAAAAATGCCGGTTCCACCCTCATTTTCCAAGCGGGGGCATTGTCTGCCATTGGATCAATCAGCCCCTCGGCCAGCATGTCGATCATCTACAACGGGGTGACTAACAGTGGTCTTGGCAAAACCTATACTATCCGGAAAAAGCTTGCCGGAGAATGGCAGGTCTTTACCGGGAACATGGTCAATCAGGTCCAGATCCAGTTGCAAAAAGGTCAGGTTCCTACCGTCCAGATTGATTTTATCGGCTCAGACATGACCGTCACCACCGTGGATGTCTCCAGCGCCGTCAATGCGGCAACCACCAGTCCGCTGATGGATGTGGTTGGCGGTTTTCTGGGCTGTTCCATTTTTGGCCAGTCTCCAGCCGGGTGCATCCAGTCCGCCACCATTACCCTGGCGCGTGATGGCTCCGGGCAGGATACTGGCATGGGGCATGTCGGGGCCTGCGGCATCCAGTTTGGCGCGCTCAAGGCCTCTATGGATATCGAGTATTTCTTTAAGGATTATACCGAATTTCTGGCATGGCAGGCCGGTCAGAAAGGGCAGGTCTCCGTGAGTATCAAGGGCAGCGATGGCTACGGCTATCAGTTCACTCTCCTCAATGGCCGGATATTCAACCCGAAAAACCCGATCAGCGGCAAGAATGCTACCATTGTCACCACCATTTCCGTCACGGGCAACCCGCTGCCGGGCGGCGGCACGTTCGCCATTACGCGCATCACGCCAACGTCCTGACGGTCTGCGTTCTTTCTGAATTTTCTTCTTTCCATCCTCACAGGCCGCCACTGAGCGGCCTTTTTTTAGTGGAGTAAGCCCTCATGGCTCGTCTTTCCGACATCAAGATTGATTCCGCCGCCATTGCCGATGGTGTGACTGTCCCTGTTGAGCAGTATCCGGGCCTCAAGATCACCGTGCGCGGCTTCACCGATGCCTTCCGCGATGCCCAGGCACGCCGTCTGGCGCAGGCCGCCCAGAAATTCCGCAATGATGTCAGCCGTATCCCCTTTGCTGTGCGTCGCCAGATCAACAGCGGCCTGCTGTCAGAATTTCTGATCGTGAATGTTGATGGCCTTTACAGTGATGATGCGGAAACCGTTCCAGTCACGCTGGAAGAGTTCAAAAACCTCCTGGCAAATCCGGATTACCGCAATCTGGCGGATGCCTGCTGGGACGCGGCTGCCCTGGTCAACACGGGTGCAGCCGAGCAGGTGGAGAAGGCTGAGGGAAACTAACCCGCGCCCTCAGATGGTGGCTGGTCTGGGGTGACCCGGAATATGAGGACATCTGGCCGGAGCTGGAAGGTGATGAAGCCCGCGTTGATCCCCTGCCGGAATGGCATTGGATCTGGCGCGCCTGGCACCGGCTCTCCTCGGAACGTCAGTGGCCTGCTGAGGGATTTTCCGTCCCCATGGGCGGCATGATCATCAAGGGAAGGCCAACGGCCATCCCCTGGCGCGCCGTGCTGGCGTGGGCAGGTCATCATGATCTGAGCAAGGCGGAAATGGCGCTGCTGGATCGCTGCCTCATCGCCATGGATGCGGTGTTTATCGCGCACTGGTCAGAAAAACTGAAAAGGAGCCTTGGCAAATGAGATGGTCGAATGTCCTGCGTGAGCAGATCCACCTCAACACCGCCAAGGCGCTTTCCAGCACGGCGCTGCATGAGATGGTGGCCGATCAATGCCGCCAGAACCGGGATGATCTTATCGCGCAGGGCAGCGCCTCTCCGGTTTACACCACCTACGTGGACGGCAAGCGCGATGCCGCAGAAGAAACCGCCATGTTGCAAGGCGGTCTTGTCGTCTACGTTTTCAGCGCCCTGGCACAGGCCGCCAACTGGGCGCTGGATCAGTGCCGCAAGCGCTCGCCCGTTCGCAGCGGTGCGTATCGGGATAGCTGGGTCATCCTGGTGGATGGCATAGCCTGGCAGCAGGCTCCCGCAAAAATACCCAAGGGCAGCACGGTCTGGATCGTCAACACCATGCCCTATGCCCGCAAGATTGAAGTCGGCGGCATGCGTGTCAGTGTGCCACCAGGCATCGTGGAGGCGGTCCGTCAGGCCACGCAACGCCGCTTTGGCAGCATCAGGGCGGACAAGGCTTACAAGCCGCTCCAGGGCGGCCGTGATGCCCGTGGTGAGCCCATCCCTTACGTCCTCAGGCAGGCTGGCATCGCATCCGGCATGTCCTGGAACAAAAAAGCGAAAACATGGAGCCGCAAGCACGCGGCCTACGCCAGCAACCGCGCAGATCGGCAGGCTGGCCAGCAGATGCTCTATCCCACCTTAATTCTTACCGAGCCAGGACAGTAAAATGGCAACCATCAAGCAGATCAATGAGATTGATAACATCATCCATGTTACCGATCAGACTGCCGATGGTACCGAGAGTGCGGCCCGCAATATGGATGCCTTGCAGGGCAAGGCAGAGGCCGTTTGTGGCTCCATGGCCGAAATGGGCGCATCGGGGGGCAAGGCCACACGGGCGCTGGCTGAAGGCGTTGGTGCGGCATCGGATGCCTTCAACGGCCTGAGCACCACTGCCGCCTCCCGTGTCAATCAGCTCGGCAAAGAGCTGGATCTGCTCACGGAAAAACGCAGTCAGCTTCTGGATGCCACCCGCAACGCAGGTGCGTCCGGTCTGGGCACAGAGGGCACGGCCACCGAGCTGGAAAACATCAATGCCGAGATCTCGCGCGTTACCATCCAGATGGACCGGGCGCAGCGGCAGGCCCATGCAGCGGCAGATGCCCAGGCAGCATGGAATGGTGAGCTGACAGAAGGCCGCAGCGCCATGGTCTCCCTGGGAGATAGTACGTCTCGGGTGATTGACGCCCAGAACGCTGCTGTCACTGGCCTGTCTGCCGGGATGGATACGTCCGTCAAAAGTTTCCTGCGTATGGCCGCCTCTGCGGGGGATGAAGTCGCCAAGCTGACCCTGCGGCTGGAAACGGCGCAGGATCGCTTGCAGCAGATGCAGGTTCAGGCCCGCGCTGCCACGGCCAATGGTCTATCCGATGATGATGCCAACTATGGCGTAGCGGCCCAGCAGGCGCGTGTGGATGCGCTCCAGCAGCAGATTGACCTGGAAAAGCAGGCCCGTGCCGCAGCCGATGAACTGACAACGGCGCTGGAAGAGCAGACGCTTGTGCAGTCCAAAAGCACCAATGCCACAAAGCTGGAGGGATACCAGATTGGCATCCTGATGGATGAGGCGCACAAATTCTTTGATCAGATCCTGGCGGGGGGCAACCCGCTCCAGGCTGCGTTCTATCAGGTGCCCAATGCCGTCCAGATCATGGGCGGCCTTGGCAACAGCCTCCAGCTCGTGCGCGGTCTGCTTGTCGGTCCGGCCGGTATCGCTCTGGCAGCCGGCGCAGCAGGTGCGGCCATCTACAAACTCGGCTCCTATGCCGAGAGCGAGCAGTCCCAACTCACGCAACTCAGCACCCATCTGCGGGCCACCCGCACGGATTACGCTGATATGGCGGATACTGCGGAAAAAGCGGCCCGCACGCTGCATGAATCTGACAGTGATCTCTCCCTGTCAGACAGTCGCACGGCCGTGCAGACCATTGTGTCCGTCCCAACCGTGGATAGCAGCCAGATTGAGCGGTACATGACGGACGCCCGCAATCTGGCGGCCGTCATGGGCGAAACCGTACCGGAGGCCGCCAAGACCATGGCAGCCGCCTTGCAGGATCCTACCAAGGCTGCGGAAGAGTTTGCCCAGCAGGGTATGCCGGGTTTCAACGCCGGTCTGGTGCTCATGGTCCAGCATATGCAGGAGGCAGGAAATCGCACTGGCGCACTGAACAGCGTTATCAAAGTGCTGGAACAGACCACCAATAACGCGGAAGAGCAGGCGCTCACACCGTTCCAGGCGTCTCTGAAAAACCTGAAAGACGAAACCGGCGGTGTGGGAGATGCCGTGGTCTCTTCCTTTCAGCATATGGGGGATGGCATTGTCGGTATGGCCACGGCCGGGATCAAAGGGCTCACAGGGCTGATTGAGCTCATCGAACAGATTGCGCCCAAGGTTGAAACAGCCACCAAATCCATCTGGGATTCCGTAGCCTCCGGCATGACGTGGGTCGGTGGAAAGCTGGAAGGGGGAGTAGAGGGTGGCCTGAACCTGCTGGGGGCCACCAATCTGTCGCACCTCATGGCACAGGGAAATACGGCTGACCCGCAGTTCTCCTTGCCCACCAATACCAACGCTACGGGGGGTGTCCGCGGAACAAATGACACTTCTGGTAATGTGCCGTCTACTCAATCCTTAAAAGCACAGGATGCGGCAGTCACCAGCCTTGCTGCTCATTGGGCAGATTTGCAAAAGACTGTGGATGCAGAAATCGGTTCTGACAGTAGCCTCAGCGGCCAGTTGGATGACCAGAGACGCAAAATTCAAGGTCTGAAAACTGCTGTATCTGACCTGAATGAACTGCATGCGGCTGGAAAGATCGGTGATGAAGAATATGCCACCGACATGCGTAACCTCAATGGCCAGCTCACCGCGGCCAATGTTGCCTTGGCCGGCCTGCGTGGGCCGTTTGCAGATCTGATTGAGCAGCAGGATCGGGCTGCCCAGTCTGCGGCGGCGCTGACAGGGTATGACAAAGCCATGGTGGAGGCGTCCCAGCAGGCGGATGATGCTGCACGTGAACTTTCCGGAGGCCTGGCCTCCGCGAGCGAGAAAGCCCTTGTGCAGGCTGCTGCTGCACGCACTCTGGCGGCGGAATACACAACCGGCACAGCCGTGATGCAGCGCAATACGTCCCTTCAGGGGCAGATTGCGGATGCCTGGTCCAAAGGTGGTGCTGCTGCGGAACATGCAACCAATTACGTGCAAGCCTATACGGATGCGCTGGATCACTACAAGCAGGGCAGTCCGGCCTTTGCGGCCGCCGTTGCGCAGCGGACAAAGGCACTCGATGCGCAGTATTCTACTGAGCAAAAGGTCCAGTTGGCGCAACAGACTTACGCCAATGACAATCAGGTCGAACTGCTGGAGACAGAGACCGACACGATCGGCATGAATGCGGATGCCCGCACCAAGCTGATCAACCGCATGCAGGCGGAGCAGGAGCAACTGCAAAAAGGCAATTCGTTGCAGGATGAGTCCGTGCAGAAATACTTGCAAAGTGTTGATGCGCTCTCTGACGCAACGGCTGCTTACCAGCACCAGCAAGAAGTCCTGCAGGACGTCACTGGGGGGCTGGAAAATATGTCAGATCAGCTTTTCGATGGCGTCACACAGGGCTTTTTGCAGGGCACTTCATCGGGCATGTCCTTCAAAAGCATGCTCCAAGGTCTCGAAACGCAGGCCGTTTCTCTCGTGGCAAAATTTGCCCTGATCAATCCGCTTCTTAACAGCATTGATGGCGGCACACGGACAACACTGTCAGATCTATCCAACCTGTTCTCCGGAGCAAATTCAGGTGCAGGCGGCTATCTTTCCGGTCTGTCCGTCCAGCAACAGCAGAATGTCCGCAACCAGGCCTCCCAATATCAGAGTGACTGGTCTCCAACCGTTTCTGGTCTGAGCATCGGCCAGAAACAGACGTTCACACAAAAGCTGATGGGCACCCAGATTTTCGGGAGCAGCAGCGGAAGTGGCAATGGAACGATAGGGAGTCTTCTCGGCGGCCTCGGCGCCGGTCTCTCCATCGGCTCGCTGACCAGTCAGATCGGTCATGGCACAGATGGGGGCATTGGCTCTCTCATTGGCTCCGGTGTCGGGGCCATTGTGGGCTCCTTTGTGCCAGTGATCGGTACCGTGCTGGGCGGTCTGATCGGTGGGGCTGGTGGTGGCCTTCTCGGTTCGCTCTTTGGTGGAAAACACCATTACACCATTGATGACGTCTCCGGTCTGGATGGACTGCTCTCGATCACCAACGTCCATAATCATCGCAACACGGACAGCATCACGTCCGGTTTGCAGGATGATCTGGATACCATCAACCAGACGTTGTCGCTGACCGGCGCATCTGTGGATGATGGTCTGGCCGGACAGGTCTATGCTAAGCGTTACAGGGGGAAAAAATCGAACCAGACACTTGAAGATATCCTGCCAGACATCAAGCTGAGCAGTTCTGACGCCACGTTCAACCAGGCGCTTCAGCAGCTCATGCCATCCTCGTTTTCCAGCGTTTCGGAATATACGCAGGATATCCAGTCCCTCAAGGAACTGTCAGACACGCTGGATGCCATGGGCGTGGCGGTCAGCAAGTTTGATGATTCCTCTCATGTCACCGTGGATCATTTCAACGGGTACACCGGAGACATGGCCACGGCGCTGAGCACGCTGGATGGTCAGACCCTCAGCACGGATGACCTGCAAACCAAGTTTGACGCCATCAAGGAGTTTGTGGGCACCACCATGCCAGGGCTCCTCAATGTCACGGCGGCAGGTTCCGAGAGCCTGATCCAGCAGGTGGATGATCTCAAGGCCAAGTATCAGGATGCCGCCAACACGGCCGCCTCGTACGGGCTGGATGCTCAGGCACTGCTGGATAAAGGCAACGCCATTGCGGCCATGATGCTGGATAACGAGCGCACAACGCTGGCCCAGTCTGACCAGTCCGTGCAGGCCCGTTACATGGCCGCAACAGGGGATCAGGAGGGTGCTGACCTGCTCAATCAGCAGGTGAGTGCCGCGCAGGAGATCAAGCAGTTGCAGGACAACTGGCGTGGCTTTCTGGGGGATAGTTTTGCCGCCAACCAGACCTATCAGGACCAACTGGCAGATCTGGAAAAAACCCAGGCGGCTGAACGGTTGCAGATCCAGCAATCCTACCAGGACAAGGCGGCGGAGGCGCAACAGCAATATCTCTCCCAGGCACAATCTTCGGTGGAGTCTGCGTTTTCAAACCTTGCTGATTATGTGCAGGGTCTGGGCACGTCCGATGCTTCGCCCCTGTCCGTGCAGGATCAGTACAAACTGGCCAATGATAATTTTGACACGGATTATCAGGCAGCCATGGGTGGGGATTACGATGCGCTGACGCGCCTCCAGTCTGAATCGCAGACGGCTCTGTCTCTTGATCAGCAATGGCTGGGCTCTGGCACGGATTACGCCAAGGCCTATCAGGACATGCTGACCAAATTGCAGGCCATCGGCAATCTGGGGGCTGACACCTTCACCGCCAACCTGGCCAAGCAACTGGCAGCGCAGCAGGTGGACGCAACGCTCCAGGTCAACAAGTCCATCCAGACCATGAACGCGACCCTGCAACGGTTGATCCTGATGCAGGCCGTAGGCGCAAAGCAACAAAAGGCAGCATAAAATGGCAGTGATCCGCACGGTAGAACTGGACATTGTCCAGCCTGCCGCTGGCACGCTTGCGGCCACCTATGGCCACGGCACACGGGCGCACGGCACCCTGCGTCGCCGTGCCCACAATCCAGAGGCTACGGACACCATCCGCTACTCTGATGTGGGTTATGTGGATGAGTCCGGCACGCCGTATCCGCCCTATGTGACGGATGCATTTGCGCTGGACCGGGGGCTGACCCTCACGGCGGACGCCATGGGCGGTGCGCTCTCGGCCGGGTCCATCACGCTGGCCAATCCTGATGGCGTGCTGGACAGCCTGCTGACCACCCGCGTCAATGATCATCTGCCGGTGCGGATCCACACCGGCAGCAAGATCTGGGATGGGGTGCGGCGGGTGTGGAAAGATCCTGCCAGCACCAGCCTGCGGCCTGTGTTTGCCGGTCTGGGCAGGAGCTGGCGGCCGGACCGCACATCCGTGGCCATTGATCTGCTGGACGCCACCTACTGGCTTGAGGGCAGCATGCCTGTCTCCGTCTATGGCGGGGCAGGCAAGCTGGATGGAGACAGCAACGTGGCGGGCAAGGGCATGCCCCGGATCCGGGGCAGTGTGTGCAACATCACGCCGGTGCTGATTGATAGCGTCAATTATGTCTATCAGATCTCGGACGGCCCGGCCTCGGTCACGGCGCTGTATGAGGGCGGGTATCCGGGTGGCATCGCCTCGGCTGGCACGGTGGCGGATATCTATGCCGCCAGCCCCAGCCCCGGCACTTACACCGTGCAGACCGGCTCCGCTGGCACCTGGCTAAGGCTGGGCACCAAGCCGGTCTATGGCATCACGGTGGACGCCGTGGGGAAATTCCGCTCCGGGGCTGCACCCGCCAACGTGCTGGATATCCTGCGGCAGATGCTGCTGGAGGATCTGGTCATGCCTGCGGCCTATCTTGATGCCGCATGGCCTGCCACCTCCTCGATCGCGCCCTGGCCGGGTGGCTGGTATTGGGATGGTTCGGAGACCATCACCGGCAAGCAGGCGGTCAGTACGTTGCTCAGCGGGCTGTGCATCACCCTGGTGCCCACCCGCACCGGCACGCTGCTGCCCATCCTGCTGACAGCGCCGGACCCGGCCGAGACACCGGCCGCCGAGCTGAATGCGGATGTGATCACGGAGATTGCAGCCGCCACGCTGGACAGTTCGCTGGATCCGCCAACATGGCGCTGGCGCATTGGCTGGCAGCATAATTTCACGGTGCAGACCACTGGATCCAATCTGCACCCGCAGGCTCCGGCCGCACGGCAGGCCATCATCGCGGTGGCGGATCGGGCCGCCATCTGGTGGTCTCCGGATATCAAGAGCCGCTGGCGGGTGCCCAATGATCCGGCACTGGTCACCACGGCCTTGGCCCGCCAGACGGATGCCACCACCATTGCCAAACTGCATGGCGCATTGTGGGGCACGCAGCGGCGGCTCTGGGCTGTCACCATCCCGCAGGATCTCGCCTGGGGGATTGATCTGGGGGATGTCATCGGCATCTCCGCGCCGGCGCCGGGGCTGGAAGACAGGCAGCTCGCCCGCGTGGTGAGTGAGCACATGCAGGCCACGGATCAGACCGTCACCTTTCAGATCCTCGTTTAAAGACGGATAAAAATGGAAAATTGTGGATTGGGCTGGGAGAACCGCGTGCTGGACGCGGCGCTCACGGCCTCTGCGCAGGTCTCGGCGTTGCCTGTCGAAAACCTGCGCAACCAGCAGGGGGCGGCCAGCCTTGGCTGGCGGGTGCCAGGCACGGCGGCAACGCTCACCATCAGCCACCCGCCTGCCGGCCCCTGGCGCGCCTTTGGCCTGTTCCGGACCAACCTGACAGCAACGGCCCAGATCACCGTCACCGTCCTGTCAGATAGCAACACGGTCTGGCAGGGCACGGCGCAGGCGGTAGCGAATGGGCAGATCCTGCTGGTGGCGCCAACGGCTGTTACGGGCGATACGGCTACCATCCAGATTACGGATACCGCCAATCCGGATGGGTTTCTGTCGATCCCGTTGGCCTATGCTGGCCCCATCTGGCAGCCGGTGCGCAATTACAGCACGGACAGCACGGCAGACCGCACGCTGGGGCAGGATAGTGTCACAACCCTGGGTGGCACTGAGTTTGTCTCGGCCCGCTGGTATCAGCGCAAGCTGAGCATCGCCCATCAATCCTATGGCGATGCGGACGCCATTGTCCTGGACCAGATCCTGCGCACGGCCGCCACCGGGCAGAACATCCTGTTGCTGCCGGATCCATCCGCCAGTCCGGCAGACCTTGCCGCAAAGGCGCTGTTTGGCGGGCTGAGCGGCGGTGATCTGTCCAATCCCTTTGGCGCTGCTGACCGGCATGCCCTGACCTTAACCCTTACGGAGCGCCTGTAATGGCACCACAGCTTGGCAACTATGTGCTGGAGACAGCCACAGCGCCCGGTACGGGCAGCTTTACCCTCAACGGGCCAGAGACCGCGCGCCGCAGCTTCTCCGCCGCGTTCCCGAATGGGGGCACCGTTTTCTATTTTGCTGATGACGGCTCTAGCGCTGAATGGGGTGTGGGCACGCTGACCATCGGCACGCCCAGCACGCTCTCGCGCACCACCATCATCGGCACCACAAGCGGCAGCGCATCGGCACTGAATTTCTCCGGATCGGTGGAAGTCTATAACGAAATCCCGGCTGAATATGTGCCGATTTTAGAGGCAGACGGCCACCTGATCGTCAAATCCATCACGGACTGGACACAGCGGCAGGCGCTGGGCGCAGCCGATGCAGAAGGGCGGTACATCAAATCCGTAAATGACAGCACCAACATCCGTGTTGATGGTGCTGGCATCAACAAACAAACCGGCGTGCCCTGGCTGCATACGGGCAGCGGTTTTACCAACTTGCAGGCAGCAGGCGATTACGCCACCAACGCGGCGGTTAATACTGAGGTGACGGCCCGCGTGAATGCTGTAGCAGGGCTGGATGCCGCCAAGGTAAACCGCGCGGGCGACACCATGCGGGGGGCACTCTCAACCTTTAACGACCCCAATCTGACAAACGGTGTTTACAATTATTCCCCCGCTTTTCGGACCTATACCAATTCGCGGGCAGGGTTTCAGTTTTTTGCGCAGGACAAGGTAGGGGATGGT
Organism: Acetobacter senegalensis; assembly: GCF_001499615.1. NCBI lineage: Bacteria > Pseudomonadati > Pseudomonadota > Alphaproteobacteria > Acetobacterales > Acetobacteraceae > Acetobacter > Acetobacter senegalensis. The sequence goes on from NZ_LN606600.1 coordinate 1,392,302, forward strand.
TCCACCGCGTCCGGTGTCCTTGTCCAGGAGTGGAATGGGGTAGCCCAGCAGTATTGGTGGTTTAACCCGGATGGGGGCATCGGCCAGTCCTCCAAGGGTGACGTGGCTTTCGTGAGCCAGATCCCGACGGATTACGTGACAAACGGCACCTTTCAGAACAGCCTGCCGTTTGTGGACAAGAATTTGCGTGCTCAGGTTTTTACCAAAGTGGTTGGAAACGGCGTCTGGGTGACAATCCCGCAGGCCTTCAAAACACTGGTGGGCGTCCTCGCCTTGCAGTTCAGCTCGGGGAGCGAGGGTGTCCGGCCGTTGCGTGTTGAAACAAATGGGGCAACAGGCGGCCAGTTTCAGATGTCGGAATGGGATACGGGTGGAAACACGCAATACACATTCCTTGTTTTTGGCTATTTCTGAGGATTGAAGAGTAATGGTTGACACAACACTGGCGGTTTCAGACCTTCTGAAAGTGGCTTACCCTGCCCAATATTATGGCAGGATCAGTGAGGATCATACGCTTGTGCTGCCCGTTTATGACGTGTGGGGTCTGCGGGACAGCATGGGCCGGGCCATAACCGATCTGGCCTCTATCCCGGCAGCAGGTGAACTCGTCGCTTTGACGGCGGCGCAGGTGGCTCTGTTGCGTGCTTTTCCGGCGCGTGGCGCGTTCAACATCTCCATTGATGCGGCGTCCAGAACGCTGGTGCATCCTGATCGGTATTACTGCGACGGCGGAACACCTGCCTGCTTTTATGATGCGTGGGGTTACAGCGACATCAGCGCGCTGCCGGATAGTTCGGAACTGCATGCGCTTACAAAAGAGCAGTGGCAGGCACGACAGGATTCCGCCAGCACCGGCTTGCAGGATTACGTGTGGGATCATGCCACCGGCACCCTGGTGGAGTATACAGCACCTGCCGTTGTGATTCCGCTGGCTAAACAGGCCGCTTCGGAGATCTCCGGCTGGATCGCCATGCAGGCCTCCATGGCCTCAGCTATGGGCGAAACCTTCACGGCCGATATGCAGGCCTATGTCAAAGCCATCCGCTCCATTGCCGGTGGCACGGACACCACCAGCACAAAACTGCCGGACAGGCCTGCAACCATCATGAGCTGATGCAGCGTCCTGCTGTTGTTTCTGCCGCCCGGTGAGGCGGTTTTTTTTATGTCTGCCGAAAGGGCCCAGATGCCTGATACCAATTATCCGCCCGGTGATCTTATCGGCCGGGGTGAGTTTGCCATGATGGACGGTCGTGTGCGGATCCTTGAGAGCGATATGGCTCTGGCCAAGGCCAATCAGACGGAAACGAAATCAGACGTTGCCAGCATCAAGAGCGGCATCGCCACCATTCAGGCGGAGTTGAAGACCATGCGCGGCTGGAGGCAGTTCCTGATCACCGGCGGTATTGGTGTCGGCTGGGGGCTCGTGCAGGGCATCATGCATCTGCTCGGTTGGGGTAGCGCGCCGTAAGCATGAACGGCAGGAAGGAGGACCTTCCTGCCGTTCAAGGCACGGTAGACAGAATCGAGTGAGAAAGATCACTCGTCGTAATCATAGCACGCACATGCAAAATGCAAAAAAGCAGGGCAGCGGTATAGCCGCTGCCCTGCTTCCTCGTCTCTTCCAGTAATGGGTTCCCACACCCGTTACCCAAGATGTTGGTGTCTTTGTGTATCTGCATTGATCCAGATCAACAGACCGCCCGCTGAGGCGGTTTTTTTATACCCGGAAATCCAAATGAATGCTTCCATCGCTCTCGCGGCTGCTTTGGCGCGCGAATACGAAGGCCTGTCCCTGCGTCCGTACGTCTGTCCGGCCGGTTACTGGACCATCGGCTACGGCAACCGCTGCCTGGCCAACGGGTCCGCCGTTACGGCCCGCACGCGGCCGATCACCAAACAGCAGGCAGAGGATCTGCTGATCTCCACGCTGACGGGCCTGCTGCCCAAATTGCGGGCGCTGATCCATATACGGATCACGCCCAATCAGGAGGCAGCGCTCCTGGACTGGCAATACAATCTGGGCACGTCAGCCATCACCGGATCCACGCTGCTGCGCCTGCTCAATTCCGGCCAGACCATCGCGGCCGGAGAGCAGTTGCTGCTGTGGGATCACATGCACCGCAACGGCCATCTGGTCCGTGTGCCTGGTCTGACCAGACGCAGACTGGCCGAATGGCATCTCTATGTCGGGGCAACCGGTGCCGGATCCTCCGTGCCGTCCAGTCCCACTCCCTCCAATCCCACTGATGATCTCAACGCGGCCGAACTGAGCCGCGTGAAGGAAGACGTATGAAACTCGCAAAAATCGGCGCTTATCTCCGCCAGCCTACCACCCTCATTGCGCTGGGGCTTGTCCTTGGCACGGGCGTTGCCGACTGGTTTGGCGCGCTGCCAGAAGGCACCTCCATTGCCCTGCTGGCTGCATCCCTGCCGCTGTTGGCTGTGTCCGACACTAGCGGAATCCTGGCAAAACTCTCGGCAGATCGGGATGGTCTGGCTGCCATTGTGCATGCCCTCACCACCCACAAGGATATTGGTCCGGCCGCCATCAAGGTGGCATCCGATACCGTGCCGGGTGGGGCGCTGCTTGCGGCCGCCGCATCTGCCTTGGTCCAGCAGCAGGCTGCCGCCAGCGCGCCGGCCAAAAAGGCCAGCGGAATCGGATCTGGCGCTGCTGGTCTGCTCCTGCTGATCGGGCTGTCCGGTAGTCTGGTGGCATGCAGCGGTGATCAGCTCATCCAGCGTAAGCAGGCAGTTTACAGTCTCAGCCTGTCCTACTCCGCCGCTGCCCAGATGGCGGCCGACTATGAGCACAACGTGGCTGCGGATCCTGCCGTGGTTGCCAAGCTCAAACCAGCCTTCCAGAAGGCGCATGACCTGATCGCCCCTCTGGATGATGCGGCCGCCAAGGGTGATCCGCTGCCGCAGGCCGCTGTTGAGGTGGCTCAGGCCGCGCTTGATGCAGCCCGCAAGCTGCTGCCGGCGACTGCCAACTGACCATTTTCCCGGCAGCGGGAAGATGGTTGCCAAGGGTGTCCACTAATACCGACCCCCTTTCATGATCCGCAAAAATTGGCGGAAAACCAAGAAAGACAGAAGATGAACTATACTCAGATTGCCATCTCGGCCGTGGAAGCACTGATCCAGAACGGCCCAACCATTGTGGAAGATATCACGGCTCTGCTGAAGCCGCTAAAGGAAGGCCGTGAGCCGACTGCCGAGGAGTGGGACTTTGCCCGCCAGCAGTTGGATACGGCTAATGCTGCGGTGCAGGCTGGCTAATTTGAGGATAAATTCCTCTATCTGTAGCGCATTTATTCACCAAAGCATGCGCTACAGACCTACTTGAGAATGATCGAGTAGGCATTCATAAAATCCAAAAACACTGATTTTGAAAAACCATACCAAACCAAATTGTCAATTTTTATAAAAACGTCTTTTGTATTTTGTTTTATTTAAAATTTATTACTTTAAGTCGCACCACGCGCTCAGAGTTATTTTCCCAACACTCGCAAGAGTAAGCGCAATAACGGGAGAAATCAGCGCAGATGCTACGCTTAAATGTGGTGAAATGGCCACAGCCATTGAACTTACAACATAAGTTCTAGCTACTCCTTTATCACCAAAAAGCCCATCACGCTCCTTTTTATACTTCTCATCACCGCAAATATATAACCGAACTTCTTTTTTAATACTAGAAAGAAATCCACCTTTGTCTAGAACTGGCTTTGACGCTGAAAATGGGTAAGTATCATCTGCTGAGGCTGATAGCCATAGTTGGGCCACATCGTCATAGGACTTTCCGTCTGACAATAAGGTATTGACGATAGTGCGTTGGTACATGGGGAGGGTATCAATCCACCCAGAAGAATCTGCTTGAAAAATCTCTTCAATTTTACTAATCATGATTCATACATTCCCAAAAGATATTCAGCAGAAACTGCATGAGTAGTTTGGTGAAGTGTGTGGGGATCAACGCCCGCAAGAGAAATATTTCCTCCACCTCCAGGTGCATAGGATCCCACAATTACACCTATTAGCTTACCATCCGACTTGTTAAAAACCGGACTACCAGACTGGCCTGGACGAGACTGAATATTGAGAACAATATGTTTTGATTTAATACCAGATGCAGAGATTAATATCTTAGCACCAATTTCCGTGTCTTGTTGGGTAAGAACCATTCGCCCATGATCCGCATGAGGAAAGCCAAAAATGGATAAATTGTCCCCTACAAGCGACTGGTCTGTCCCTCCAATCCGGATATTCGAACACAATGTAGTGTCTGCTTTAAGGATGGCCAAATCGTGAAATGGATCCACTTGATGTATTTTACAAGGTATACATTTAACTAAAGTGTCACTCGTATCTTGATACTCATTTATAGATGGAAGCACTTTAAACGCAAGGCAAAGCCCTTGGTCATTTTCGCCAGCGACATGCGATGCCGTTGCGAACAGACCCTCTTTATTTAAAGCAAATCCTGTTCCACATAACTGCGTCCCATTAGGAGTAATTCGTCCAACTGCAAAAACGCCAGTCGATATGGTATCAAATTTCATCATATTTCTTCTCGTAATGTTATCTGATAAATTAAAGAAAATTTAATTTTCCCTGTCAATATAAACAGTTATACCTCAATCAATACTCTGACATGCATACGTAACAATGAAATGTTTCATAAGAAAAATTAGAAAGGTAGGATTTTTAGAACATTCCAACTGCTTTTTCGAGGTATTTTTTCTGTTATCCCGCCGCGTTCAAACCGCACAGAGGATATCTCCTGCGGCTTCCGTCGTTATCGGGATCGCAACCGTATCGAGCGGATATCAACAAGCTGAAACAGTGCCGAAGTATCGCCACACGCTATGACAAGACAAAAAAAATCGTTCTTTGCCTTTTTTAGCTTCGCAGCCGTAAAACTGTTGCTACCGTCTTTTGTCAACAGAACCGAACTGGACGCTTTACACTTAAGGCGGAAGAATTTTTCCTAGGGGAATATTATATCTAGGCATCTTTTCGCCCCAATAAAGAATCCCTAGTGTCGGGAAAAAAAAGAACAAAAAATGTTGTAACAGCCATAGAAATTCCAAACAAAAGAAGGGATACCCCCAATATCCCATCTGCATAAAACCAATTTTTAGGGATGTTTATAGCTCCAAATGCTACAGTCGCAGCACTCAATAGAGCTGCGCAAGAATTATATATTTTTTTTGTTTCGTTTCTAGCTGATGACAACCAATAGACAGCAGAGTAGAGACCAGATGTCGCAGAAATTGTTTTCGCATATTTGTTAACATAATCAATTAATTCTGTTCCATACAAATAAGTGATCGGAAACAAAAAAAGAATGGAAACAACAAAATAAACCGCATACATTGTTTTTGATAAATTTGAAGGCTCTGTTTCAATCATGACATAGCACCAAAAAGTTCACAACAGGTATTTTATGTAAATAAAACAAAAACTTAAATCAACAAAAACAGAAACCAGTAAGCAGCGCTTTTGCTTTAACTTACGGTATCCATCCACTATGGAGATCTGAGGGATTCATGCAGACAGAGACTCGCAATAGCTGGGATCGTATGGATATACGTAAGTCTTTTTGAATGAATTGCTTAATATAACACATTTGCCTTAAAAATATCGGCATGACTCCGTGCCCGAAAGGTCAAATCTGATTTGGGGTAATTTTGGGGGTAATGAGAAAAAATTTTCTCTATGATAATAACGTAATTCAATTACTTATCATGACATGAAAGAGTCCGCCGCGGACACCAGAGCACATAATCAGGCAGTTTCCTGCTGTCTCAAATTCCATTCGAATCCCATAAAATTGGCTGAAAAGCCTACGGCGTGTCGTCAGTTAAGCGCTGAGTATGGCACGTGAGGGTTGTACTTTGTGGCGTCCTGTGCTGACTGTTTTCCCGATTTTGTGGGAGAGCAACAGATGCGGCGCTACGGTTTACGCAACGATCAGTGGGAACGGATAAAAGACCTTCTCCCCGGTCGTGAAGGTCATGTCGGCGGCACAGCAGCGGACAACCGCCTGTTCGTGGAGGCCGTGCTGTATCGCTATCGCGCAGGCATTCCATGGCGTGATCTTCCTGCCCGTTTCGGAGACTGGAAAAACGTGCATCGGCGTCTGCGCCGCTGGTGTGAAAGCGGTGTTATTGAGAGGATCTTTCGCCATCTAGCCGCGGATCACGACAATGAATACATGATGATCGACAGCACCATTGTCCGGGCACATCAGCATAGTGCCGGAGCCCTCAAAAAAGGGGCGCGGATCAGGCCATCGGACGATCACGAGGCGGGTTGACGACAAAGATCCATGCCATCTGCGACGCTCTGGGCAATCCGGTGGAACTCGGCATCACACCGGGGCAGGATGCGGATATCAGCCAGGCGGAACCGATGCTGGAAAACATCGATCCGGATGCCTTCCTCGCCGACAGGGCGTATGACGCGGACAGACTGATTGATCGGCTGACACAGCGCGGGATTACTCCGGTCATCCCGCCGAAACGCAATAGAACAACCCAACGGGAAACCGACTTCGCTCTCTACCGCGAACGGAACCTTGTCGAGCGGTTCTTCAATAAACTCAAGCAGTTCCGTGCTATCGCAACACGCTACGACAAGCTGAAATCGACCTTCCTCGCAGCCGTGCAGTTCGCTTCAATCATTATCCTACTTAACTGACGACACGCTCTAGAACAGGCGTTGCATCCTGTTCAGTCAGCGCCCATCCAGACCTAAGGGTTTCGGGGCATTATCCGGATGATCGGATTTCCGGAAACAGAGTATCTGTAAAGGTGACAGATATCTGCTCCTTTTTAAAAGCTTTATCCTTTTCGGGCATACCCATTCTTCCTCCCGCCTTCCGTGCCAAAATTACCCGATGCAAGCATGAAACAATCAAACTTATTTACATTTCGAATTTTAACATTACCGTTAGGTCTATTGTAACTTGAAAAAAGATAGGTCACCCTATTTCTTTAAAAGTTCTGATTGCTCAATATACTTTTGGGATATGCATCATGACGCAAAAAATCAGCCCAGAAATTGAGATTGCTTTAATCCAGGCAGCGTCAGCCTTTACAGTAGAATTCATGCGCTGCTTTCATGGTTCTGACAGTGCAAATGGGTCCACCTGCCAAAAAAACCTGAAAATTCCTCAAGAGTTTGATGAGCGCTTCATAGCAATGTATTTCAGTAACACTCTCTTTGCGCTTAAAGATAACTATCAGGAAGATCGACCTGACTTCTAAAGAACTTCTGTTTTCAGAATTTCTTTAGTAATGATTACTTGAGTGCACGACTTTCGCACGCTTTTATTAATCACCTGCGTGGTCGTGCATCAATAAAAGACGGGCGCGGGCCGCAAAGCTTGGCCACGCCCGACCATTCTCAGCCTTGGGTGATTCAGCTATTTGCTGTCTGTAGCGCGATCCAGCGTGCGGCCAGCTTTTTCAGCCGGGCCTTTGGGGGGATCAAACGTATCCTGCACTTTTTCCCCAAATGTCCGTTTATGCGGCTTGCACGCCGTTGCAGAAAGACCAACTGCAGATAAGGCAAGAATCACAACCAGTAACCGACGCATTCTGCATCTCCTTACAAAAGAGTTGCAGATCAAACACCTCAAGCGAATAAAGGTTTCTGTGGCACCCTCCGTGTCAGGCGTTGCCTTGACGGATGGCGTGACTTTCCTACGCTTGCCACGTAACCACCGATGACAGGCTTAGAGTTTAGTTACCTGCAGATGAGGGCGGGCGGATAAATGCAAACCGTGCTCCGCCTTCGGTAAGCCCTCTTTTTTTGGGGGCGCTCTCTTTTCCTGCCGCAATACTTTGCAACAGCGGCAACGTCGATTGATCTCCCCGCAACAGACCAATCAGGGCACGTGCTCTCAGCACTTCATCTTCACTGGCCAGGCTGTAATAAATGGTGCGGGATTCCCGACGCGGCACAATGATATCTGCCCGACGCAATGTGCCCAATTGCTGACTGAGTGTAGGCTGACCGATTCCGGTCTGGCTTTCCAGTTCACTCACTGCCAGAGGGCCTGTCAGCAAGGCATCCAGAATAAGCAAACGCTGCGGTTGAGCAAACAGCTTCAGGCGCTCGACCAGCAATTTTGCTTCATCAAGGGAGAGTGGGCTCATCCCTTTTTCTCCGGCTTGACCGGCATAAACCACGCAGGCCCTGCCTCGGCCACGGCATCCTGAGTCTGCGCTGCCGGATACATGACAGGTTCGCCCGGCTGCCAGCCTTCCGGGGTCAGCACATCCTCTTGCGCTACCTGCTGAAGCGCCTTCAGCAACCGCAGTAATTCCTTTACGGAACGGCCAACGGTTGGAGGATACCAGGTTACGGCCTGCACAATGCCTTCCGGATCAATCACGTAAACGGCACGTACCGTCACACTGCTCTGGGCCGTTGTGTCCAGCATGCCATACGCGCGGGCGATGGACATGGAAGGATCTTCCACAATGGGGAACGGAATACTAACGCCAAACCGCTCCCGTATGGCCTCAACCCACGCCAGATGAGACGGCAGACTATCAACGGAGAGGCCGACAAGCGCACAGTTCAGAGCCTGAAACTGTGGCGCGGCCCGCGCAAGGGCGATAAATTCGCTGGTGCAGACCGGCGTGAAATCAGCCGGGTGCGCAAACAGCATGACCCAGTGCCCCCGCAAGGAACTGAAGGTCAATTCGCCCTGCGTGGTGCGCGCCACAAAATCTGGCACCGCATCACCAATCTGAAGAATGGCCCGCGAATGGTACAGCGGGCAGGATTCCAAGGTCTGGTCGCTCATGATGTGTTTCTAAGCGGATTGTTCTGCTTGACGCAAGATGGTTTCGCATTTAATGAAAATGAATATACATGTTTATATAAAATGATAAACAATCACGGAGGCTACCGATGACGGACGCACCCCTCGCCGCCGCAACAGACCAGATCCTTATGACCGAGCGCGGTGCTGGCCCCAAACCGGTTATCAGAACCTTTTTTGATGAAGCCACCTTCACCGCCAGCCACGTTGTGCATGACCCGGACACAAAAGCCGCGGCGATCATTGATAGCGTGCTGGATTATGAAGCAGCCTCCGGTCGCACGTCCTACGCCTCCGCCGAAAAGATTGTGGAGTATGTCCGCACCGAGGGGCTGCATGTGGAATGGCAACTTGAAACCCATGCCCATGCAGATCACCTCTCCGCCGCCCCATGGCTACAGGAACAGGTGGGCGGCAAGCTGGGCATTGGGGCTGATATTGTCACAGTGCAGAATGTCTTTGGTAAGATCTTCAATGCTGGAAGCGAATTTGCTCGCGATGGTTCCCAGTTTGAACGACTGTTTCATGATGGTGACCGGTTCAAGGTGGGCACACTGGATGCCATAGCCCTGCATGTGCCAGGCCACACACCCGCGGATATGGCCTTCATCATCGGGGATGCCGCCTTTATCGGGGATACGCTGTTCATGCCGGATTATGGCACAGCCCGAGCAGACTTCCCCGGTGGCGATGCACGCATGCTGTTCCGCTCCATTCATCGCCTACTCAAACTCCCGGAGCAGACGCGCCTCTTCCTGTGCCACGACTACAAGGCGCCGGGACGTGATACATTTGCGTGGGAAACGACCGTCGGCGCGGAACGGGCTCATAACGTGCATGTGCATGACGGCGTAACGGAAGACGATTTTGTGAAAATGCGTACCACGCGCGACGCAAAACTCTCGCTTCCCAACCTCATCATGCCGTCCGTTCAGGTGAACATACGAGGCGGCCATATGCCAGAACCCGAAGAGAACGGGGTGAGCTACATCAAGATTCCCATCAACAAGATGTAAGAGGCCACGTCAAAAGCCCCGAGGTCGGTCAGGCAAGGCACCTTTTCCCTGTGAATAGGTTACTTAAAAAAGTTCTGGCCGCCTTCGCCTTTCAGGCTTTTGAAACAGACTCTAAATTTTTCTCTGCTTTTTCCAGTTTTTCAGGCCAGAAATACTCACCATGTCAGATCCCCTTCTCCATACCGGACTGGAAATTTTCTCTGGCATGCTTGTGGGGTTTACACTGGGCCTGATTGGCGGCGGCGGCTCCATTCTGGCTGTGCCACTCATGGTTTATCTGGTGGGTGTTTCCAACCCGCATGTGGCCATTGGCACAAGTGCACTGGCCGTTGCCATCAACGCACTGGTGGGTCTGGCCCAGCACGCCCGCGCCCACACTGTAAAATGGCGATGCGCCGCTATTTTTGCCTCCTGCGGAATTATAGGCGCATTTGTAGGGGCCGCCGCAGGCAAAGCCGTGGATGGCAAGCGCCTTTTACTATGCTTTGCCGTGCTCATGATTGGTGTTGGCATTCTTATGCTGCGCGGTCGCCGCAATCTGGGATGCCCCGGCGCAAGCTGCAACCGGGATAATGCCGCAAAAGTTGCCAGCTTTGGTCTGGGCACGGGTGTATTATCCGGCTTTTTTGGCATTGGTGGTGGCTTTCTGATTGTACCCGGCCTGATAGCCTCAACCGGCATGCCCATTCTCAACGCTGTTGGAACATCCCTTGTTGCAGTAGCCGCATTTGGCCTGAGCACAGCCGCCAGCTACATGATGTCTGGTTATATAGACTGGAATCTGGCGGCACTATTTATTGTAGGCGGCGCCATAGGCAGTGTGGCAGGTACCCGCACCGCGCGCTCCATGGCCCGCTCCACCGGCAGCCTGACGACCTTTTTTGCTGGCGTTATTTTCTGCGTGGCCATTTACATGATCTGGCAAAGTCTGCGCGCTCTTTAAAGCTCCAGCACTCTCACTTTAAAAAAATCATTAACTGATAAAGCGGCCATAAGGCCGCTTTTTTTGTGCTGCCTGATTGGCGCAACCCTTAGATACCAAAGAGATTTTCTAAAAAACATCATTTTAGTCATGGCTTTTCCCCTCCAGAACAGCATGGCTGCCTCTTGGGCATCTGCTTGACACTTAATTGTTTCATGAATATTTTTATGATTGTTAATTTAATTCATTAAGTGTTGATCGTCTTTCGCAGCACTTTCTGTTGCAACCAGGTTTTCCCGATGCGCACACAACAGCACACAGACTGGCAAACTGCAGGTCTGGCACGCCGTGCCACACGCTGGCTGGTGGCTGCCGTCATTTTGGGTGGCGCCTCCTGCGTGCTGTTTGTGCTGCAATTGGCCACATTGGCCCATGCCGTTGATGATCTGACCTTCAAGGGGCATCCCCTTGCCAGCACATATCCCACCTTGGTGCAGGTTGGTGCGCTGTGTGCGGGCAGCCTGCTGCTGCAATGGTTGGCGGATATGGCAGGCACAGAAGCCGGTTTGCGCATCAGCGCTTCTGTACAACGGGATATGCTCCGGCATCTGTTCCGCGCGGGGCCCGTAGGGTGTGCCGCCCTCCCTGCAGGCCAGATCGTCACCACCATGACTGAAGGCACGGCAGCGCTGGAGCCTTATTTTGCGCAGTATATTCCACGCGCAGCCATGATGGTTGTCCTGCCGGGGCTTATTCTAGCCATGGTGTTTCATCTGGATGGCTGGAGCTTCGCCATTCTGGCCTGCACAGGCCCTCTGATTCCCATTTTCATGGCTCTGATCGGTTACAGCGCGCAGGTCATCATGAACCGGCAATGGGTACAGTTGGTGATAATGGGTTCCAGCTTTCTGGATTCCTTGCGGGGCCTTGGTACCTTGCGCCTGTTCGGTCAGACACAGGCCAGTATCACCCGCATGCGTGAAATGGCAGAAGCACATCGTCGTGCCACTTTTTCTGTCATGAAAGTTGCGTTTCTTACGTCAGCAGCACTGGAATTTTTCGCAAGCCTGTCCATTGCACTGGTCGCAGTAATATTCGGGGCGCGCCTGCTGAATGGTACGGCTGATTTTCGGTCTGCCTTTCTGGTTCTGCTTCTGGCGCCAGAATACTTCATGCCGCTGCGGGCTTTTTCCGCCAGCTACCACGCCCGGCAGAACGCGACCGCCGCCGCAGCCCGCATTGCAGAGATCTTTGCAGTTCCGGAGTTGGAGGCGAACTCCCTGCAACCTCGGAATGCCTCAGGCACGCACGGCGCGATTACGGCATTAGAATGCCAGCACGTTTCTGCCGCCTACGCTACAGCTACAGCTACAGCTACAGCTACAGCTACAGCTTTGGATGATGTGTGCTGCAAATTTTCACGCAACCAACTGACCGTCCTGACTGGCGAAAGTGGTGCCGGAAAAACCACCTTGCTGCGTGTGCTGCTGGGTTTTCTGCCCGTGCAGTCCGGCAACATAACGGCATTAGACATGCACGGACACCCTCTTACCCTGCCCCAAGGGTGTGCGGGGTGGCTGCCACAACGCCCGCTGATGATTTTTGGCACAGTGGCGGACAATCTACACTTGGCCAATCCTGATGCAGACATGCACAGTCTGCGCGCAGCAGCCAGACAGGCAGATGCGCTGGGTTTTATTGAGGCTCTGCCAAACGGTTTTGAAACCATGGTAGGTGAACGTGGTACCCTTCTGTCAGGTGGGCAGATCAAACGGCTTGCTCTGGCCCGTGTTCTGCTGCGCGACCCGGAGGTGCTCTGCCTGGATGAGCCCACCGCCAATCTGGACACCGACAGCGCACACCGTATTGCGCAGACCATTCGCCAGTGTGCGGCAAACCGGATTGTCATTGTGGCAACCCATGATCCAGCACTTGTCCGGCAGGCAGACCAGATTCTGCACATTGAAAATGCCCGTGTTGAGAACATCGTGTTCCCGAAGGATGCCGCAGCATGAGACAGTTCTATAGCCTCCTTCCCATTACTGGAGCTATGCGCTGGCGGCTGGCGCTTGGCCTGTTTCTCGCCTGCGTGGCGGCACTCGCCAACTTTGGTTTGTTGTTTCTCTCTGGCTGGCTGCTGGCGGGAGCCGCCTTTGCCGGAGCCGCAGGAATGGCCGCACAGCAGGCCTTCAACATGATGCTTCCTGCAGCAGGTGTGCGTTTTTTCGCAACCCTGAGGATTCTGTCTCGCTATGCTGAACGGCTGGTAACACATGACACGGCCCTGCAGTTGATTGGTGCATTACGGGCATGGACCTATGGCAAACTGGCCCCCTTGGCCCCTGCTGGCGTGAATGACAAACGTGGTGGCGATTTACTCTCCCGTTTTGTGACAGACACAGATCAGATGGGTCAGTATTACACGGACACGCTTCTTCCTTTTGTTCGAGCGGGTGTCTGCTGTGCCGTTGCTATTGGTATAACAGCCGTTTTCTTAAAAACCGCAGCCGTATGGTTAATCGCTGCGAGCCTTGTGTGTGGTGTGGCCGTTCCATTTGTGACGGGCCGTTTGTCTGATGCTCTTCTGGCCCGTGTCGCAACGGAACACGGCGTGCAGCAGGCCGATCTGGCAGAAACACTGCAATCATTGGGTGACTATCTTACGCTTGGCGCAGCAGAACGGCAGCAAGAGCATATCCTTCACCAGCAACACGCCCTTATGGCGGCACTACGCAAACTGGCTGCGCTTGAAGGCGCGGCCAGGGGCATCATCACACTCTGCGCCACAGGAACAACGCTCGCTGTTCTGGCCTCATCTGTTAAAGCCTTTCAAAATCACGCACTTTCCTTACCAGAAGTTCCCATGCTGGTTCTGGGCAGTCTGGCTACGTTTGATGTTTTGGCGCCATTACCTGCCGCACGGCAGACGTGGGGGCGCATCCGCCTGGCAACTACCCGGCTCCACGCTGCGTGCGCGGTTTCTCCTCTCGTTCCAACCCCGGCCATACCCGCTCAGGTGCAGCCACCCTATAACCTCAAACTGGACAATGTCTCCTTTCGCTATCCCGAAACACACCAATGGATATTGCATAAAGCCAGCCTGTCCATTCGGCAGGGGGAGCGGGTCGCGCTGATTGGTCCATCAGGGAGTGGAAAAAGCAGCCTGATTTCCCTTCTTTTTCGGTTTTATCCTTATCAGGAAGGGAAAATCTCCTTTTCTGGCATGGATCTATCTACCTTTCAGACTGAAACACTGGCGCAGAACATAAGTGTGGCGGCGCAGAATTTTCACTTGTTCAACGGCAGCCTGCGGGACAATCTGCTGCTCGCCGCCCCTCACGCCACTGAAGCTGACCTGCAAGATGCGCTGCGCGTTGTACAACTGCATGCGTTTGTGGCCCAGACCCCGCAGGGGCTGGATACGCTGATAGGGAACGACGGACTTAAACTTTCTGGCGGGCAGGCAAAACGTCTGACCATTGCTCAAGCTTTGTTACGCAAAACGCCATGGCTCATTCTGGATGAACCAACAGAAGGCCTGGATGCCGAAACAGAGAATGCGCTCATGACAAGCCTGCTGAAGGCTCGGCCGGATGCCACACTGCTGTGCATCACACACCGCCGTACCGTCCTGCCATTCATGGATAGAGCTATCCGGATAGAAAACGGAGCCTTTCACCCTGCAGAGGAGGCAAGAGCATGACCTAGTTCTGAAACTTCATGATTTTTCTTGAACCAAGGGCTTTTAAAATGGACCTCATCAACCCCACTGTTGTTGACCTTTCGCGCTTTCAGTTTGCGCTGACTGCACTCTACCACTTCATGTTCGTACCCCTCACACTGGGGCTGACCTTCATGCTTGCCGCCATGGAAACAGTGTACGTTGTCACTGGCCGCAAGATTTATAAAGAAATGACCCAGTTCTGGGGCAAACTGTTTGGCATCAATTTTGCCATTGGTGTTGCCACCGGTATCACCATGGAATTTGAATTTGGCACCAACTGGTCCATGTATTCCCGCTTTTTTGGAGATATGTTCGGCACGCCTCTGGCCATTGAAGGGCTTATGGCCTTCTTTATGGAATCAACCTTTGTAGGTCTGATGTTTTTTGGCTGGGACCGGCTAAGCAAACAGGCCCATCTGGCTGTAACCTATCTGGTGGCATTGGGCTCCAACCTTTCCGCACTGTGGATCCTGATTGCCAATGCCAGCATGAACGTGCCGGAAGGTGCACATTTTGACCCCGATACCATGCGCATGCAGTTTGACAGCTTTGTGCATGTCGTCTTCAACCCGGATGCCCAGTCCAAATTTGTGCATACATCCGTTGCCGGATACGTATCCGCCGCGCTGTTTGTCATGGGTATAAGCGCGTTCTACATTTTGCGTGGCCAGCACAAACAGTTTGCTGCGCGTTCCTTCCGTATGGCGGCACTGTTCGGTATTATTTCCACTGTGGCCGTCATTACGCTGGGCGATGTTCTGGGCCGCATGGATTACGAAAAACAGCCCACCAAGATCGCCGCGATCGAAGGCCTGTGGCACACCAGCAAACCGCCATATGAACCGTGGATTCTGGCAGCGCTTCCTGATGATGCAAAACAGGAAAACCACTTTGAAATCGGTGTTCCGTTTGTTCTTACTCCACTGATTACGCATGATTTCAATACTCCCATCACCGGCCTGCATGAACTGGAAGATGCTGCTGGCCCCCGTATTCAATCGGGCATAGAAGCCGTTTCCGCCCTGCGGCGGTATGGCGAGACCCACCAGCAGGCTGATCTGGATGTTTTCCGGGCGCATGAAGCCGATATGGGCTTTGGTTTTCTGGCCACACGTCACGCACCGGGCCAAGATGTCACTACCCTTTCAGCCGAAGCGCTACCTCAGGTTATTGAGGCAACAAAACCGGATATCTTGCCGAATGTTTTTGTTACATTCTGGGCTTTCCGCCTGATGGTGTTTCTGGCGCTGTACTTCTTCGCGCTGTTTGCCATTTCCTCCTATGTCAGCCTCAAGAACAGGCTTGAACGTAACAGGCTGCTGCTGCGCCTCTGCCTGTGGTCCATCCCTCTGCCCATTTTGGCGACTGAGTTCGGGTGGATTACCGCAGAAGCAGGCCGGCAGCCATGGACGGTGTTCAACAGGCTGCCCACGTTCCTGTCTGCCTCTACGCACAGTGTATCTTACATGCTGTTCTCGCTGGCCGGATTTGCCGTGCTTTACAGCATTTTTATCGCGGCAGAACTGTACCTGATGTTCAAGTTCGCACGCCTTGGGCCGGAAGCGCATGATACCCCTCAGACCTCACCCGATCATCTGCACCTTGGGGGTGCTGCGTCCACTCCGGCAGCAGCCCATTAAAGGGTAATGAGAGAGAAAATCCGTTATGGAACTTTACGCACTTCTCAAACTGATATGGGCAGCACTCCTGTGCATTCTGTTCATCGGCCTGGGGTTGATGGTGGGAATGGACATGGGCGTAGGCACCCTGCTGCGCTTTGTGGGCCGCAATGATGGTGAACGCCGCACGGCACTGAACATTATCGGCCCGCACTGGGACGGCAACCAGGTGTGGTTCATTCTTGGCGGCGGCGCGATTTTTGCTGCGTTCCCCACCCTGTATGCCACATCTTTTTCCGTGTTCTATGTGGTCATGATCCTGCTGCTATTCAGCATGATCCTGCGCCCTGTCGCTTTTGAATACCGCTCAAAAGCAGATAGCACGCTCTGGCGCGCCAGTTGGGACTGGGTTTTCCTGATCTCAGGTTTTCTACCCATGTTCATTTACGGTGCAGCCTTTGGCAACATTCTTAAAGGTGTAGGCTACCATTTTGGCTGGAACGGCCAGTACTATCAGGATAGTTCATTTCTTTCCTATCTGCTGAATCCGTTTGTCATTCTGTGTGGGCTGATGTCTGTCTCCCTCAGCGTCTATCAGGGGGGCGTGATGCTGATGATGCGGTCTGAAAACCCGATTTACAGCCGTGCCCGTACCTACGCCCAGCGCGGGGGGCTTCTGGCAATAATGCTGTTTGCCATAGGGGGATTGTTTATCAGCCGCATGAAAGGTTTTGTTCTAACAGCCCCGGTTGATCCGGCCATGCCTGCAAACCCATTGCACGGACAACATGTTGCGCAACTGGCAGGTGGCTGGCTGCATAACTACGCGGCCCACCCGGTCCTGTGGTTGCTTCCTGTTCTGGGTTTTGCCAGCATGACACTAGGTGTGCTGGCTGTTCGCGCCCAGAAGGCCATTCTGGCATGGTGGAGCGGTCTGGGCTGCTGGATTGGGACTATTGGCACAGTTGCCGCCGCCATGTTCCCGTTTCTGATGCCATCCACCACCGTTCCAGACCAAAGCCTGAGCATATGGAACAGCACCGCCAGCGCGTATGGCCTGACCTGCATGTTGGTGGTGGCACTGATCTTTGTGCCGATTATCCTGTGTTACACATCCTGGTGCTATTACGTCATGCGCGGCAAGGTACGCACGGCGGATATCATCCATGATTCCCATAGCTACTGAAGGAGCCCACCATGTCTCTTCTCCGCATGGCTGGTCTGGCCATTGTTCTTGTTATCTCTCTTCTGTTTGCTGTTTTTGTAGGAGATCAGGGCCCGTGGTATTTTTCCTGGGTAATTGGCACCGTGATGATCATCCTCATCTCCGGCGCAGGCGCCATTTTGCTGGATGCGCAAATGGATTCTTCTTCTGATAAGGAGGTATAATCATGATGGGTGATCTTGAAGGGGTAATTCTTTTTATTCCTTTTGTATATCTTGCGCTTTATTGCATTGCGTATCTTTTCGGACGCAAGTTTTTCCCATAAGATACATCTGTTCTAACACAATCAAGCCTCACAAGCTGCCGCCTTCATGCCCCTGTCCTAGCCAGCGGCATGAAGGCGGGCCTCTGCCAAAGCTGTATGCAGTTGTGAAAAGATATTCTCTTTTCCTAGAACATCTGAAATCACATGCCTGTCCATATCTGCCCTGAGATACGGACTGACCCGCCCAAATATCACACGTATATGGTCATGTTGCAGTATGGTCAGAATGTTGCGTACAGCCACTGCGGCTGAATAATCCACATCTGTTATGGCGCTTGCGTCAATCACAATGCACCGCACAGATGGATGAGATGTTTCTGCCAGAACCCGCAGATCTTCGACAAACCGATTACAATTTGCATAAAACAGGTCCGCGCAGAAACGATAGATCACAACACCGTTTTCCGGCTGCACACCGCTTTTTATAGGCTGGGCCTCCATAGCGCCTGTTTGCGCATCTTCTTTCAGAATCATGGTATGTGGCAGATAGCTATGACGAACATGCCGAAAAAGCGAGAGAGCGATGGCAATAAAGATGCCCTGCTCCACGCCCAACCCCACAACCGTCAACCCCGTAATCACGGCCAGACCGAACTCGCCGGGGCTTTCCCGCCGGATGTGCCCCAACGTGCGCAACTGGATCATGCCCATGGCAATATTGAAAACAATCGCCCCCAGCACACAGCGCGGCAAAAATTGCAGCGGTTTGGTCAGAAACAGTAAAACGCATACTGTTATGGCAGCAAACACAAGTTGCGCCCTCTGGCTCCGTGCCCCTGCCCTGACCGCCATGGCCGTTTGTGTGGGGCTACCATTTACGGCAAAAGCTCCACTTACAGCAGCCGCTGCATTCGCGGCACTCAGGCCAAGAATGTCAGCATTTTCATCAACCGTTTCATTGAACTGATCTGCAATGGCACGGGATGTTGCAGCACTTTGCGCGATCATTACAAACACGCAGGATGTTGCCACCGGCAGCAGGGCCAGCACGTCATCCCACCCGACCCAGGGCAGACTCAGGGCTGGCAGACCACCAGACACAGGCCCGACCACCTCAAACCCATACGCCTGCAGGTGATAGAACCAGCTTGCACAGATGCTGCCCCCCACAACCAGCAGAGCCCATGGCAGGTGTGGCACAAAGCGGTTAACGAGAAAGAGGCCGAGGCTCACCACACCTGAAAACAGGAGAGCCTGTGGCACAGCGTGGGGAAGGCCACGCAGAAGCTCCCCGATCTGATAGAGGGGATGGTGGGTGTGCGCAGTCAGGCCGAGCATGTCAAAAAGCATGACAATACCAACCTGAACGCCGACCCCCGCCATAAAACCCACCAGAACCGTGCGGGACAGAAAATCAGCCAGAAACCCCAGCCGGAACAACCGCGCCACCAGAAGAAACCCGGCACACAGCAAGGCAACCATGCTGACAAGCGCACTGTAATGGGCGGACCCCGGCTGTGCCATTTCAGACAGCGCACTGGAAAAAATAGCTGCTGTGGCGGAATCTGCCGCCACCACCAGATGCCGCGATGATCCGAACACAGCAAATGCCACCAGTGGCAGCAAAACGGTATAAAGCCCGGTGACCGCAGGCATGCCCGCGATGCGCGCATACCCCAACACCTGAGGAATATTCATGGAAGCCAGAGAAAGCCCGGCAAAGCCATCCCTCACCCAGCCGCGCACACCATCCGCAGTTTTAAACCGATTGCACCATTGCTTTAATCCGGGCCACCACATTGCACATCATCCTCATGCGTCATCATTGCATAGGAGGCTATTTGAAAAATCTGTCATGCGGATCTGCTGGCCTTCTCGCCTCCAACCGTCATCTGCCGATTTTTCAAACAGCCCCTCAGGAGGTTGTGCCGTTATTCCGTGCATTCGTCACCTTTTGTTCATCATCCTTGCGCATGGTGCCTTTGGCCTAACAACTCTTGCTCGCCTTTAGCGACCTCCCCATCATCACAAAAAAACGGAGCCTGAGGGAAAACACCCGGTAGAGGTGCTTGCCATCAGAACTCCGTTTTGATGTGAGAGACAGGAGGGAAGACCCCCTCTCCCGTCGGGGTCAGGCGTTTAGCAGATTTATGCGCTTTTTCCGTCTGCGTGATCCTTATGGCATGCAGCGGGCAGCACACCTGTCAGCGCCTTGATGGTGGCTTTCTCTGACAAGCCACTCTGTTTTGCCAGTGTTTCAATCGCATGCGCTGGCAGGAGTTTTGTCACCACGTCTTCCGTTGTAGCTGCCGGGCGACGTTCCTGTTCCCACTGCTTTACCTGATCATGCAGGCCGTGGATCTGCGCATTCTGGCGCAGTTCGTGTTCCCCAGTGTTTCCATTATGCTCCAGATACTGCACGAGAGCCGAAAACAGGCCAGAGGTATCCGTTGTGGCCGCGGTAAGGGTATCCGCAGCTTTGGTCATGACAGAGTTCAGCTGTTCCGTTGTTGAGGCGGTCATATCGTTCCTCCCTGATAAGGTGGGACGGACATTCTGCCCAACAGAGCCTCTGAAATGAGCTCCAGGCAGACCCCGGCCAGTGTGCCGGGTGGTCCGTTTCATAGCGGTTCGGTATTTCCAACGATCAACAGCGGCATCTGTTGCACAGATTTTTATGAATTCTGTTTTCATTGATCTGAGCAACAGAAAAACAGGCTTCAATTTTCAGGAATATTCTGAAATTTTTATCCAGAAAAATTAGAAGATTGTTTCCAGAATTCCGCCTTCAACCCGCAGGGCTGCGCCACTGGTAGCGGACGATTCCCGCGATGCCACATACAGGACCATGTTCGCCACTTCCTCAACCGTCGCAAAACGTTGGATGAGAGAAGAAGGCCGGTTCTGCATGACAAAACCATGGCTGATTTCATCAACAGATTTTCCGGTCTTTTCCGCTTCCTGCTCCAGCATGGTTTTCACACCTTCTGACATGGTAGGACCGGGCAGAACGGAATTGACCGTAACCCCCGTGCCAGCCATGCGCTTTGCAAGCCCACGAGAGACAGCAAGCTGCGCTGTTTTGGAAAACCCGTAATGAATCATGTCTTGGGGAATATTTTGCGCGGATTCAGAGGAAATGAAAATTACACGTCCCCATTTCTTGTTTTCCATACCCTTCAGATAAGCGCGAGACAGCCGCACCCCGGACATGACATTGATATGAAAATACTGCTCCCAGATATCATCCGGGGTTTCAAAGAAATCCTTCGGGCCGAAAATACCCACATTATTGACAAGAATATCACAGGCGGGATGAGCAGAGACCAGCGCATCACACCCTTCCGACGTGCTCAAATCCCCTACAAACGCTTCTATTTTCGCCTTGGGTGCTACTTTGCGAAGCGCTGCTGCTGCTTTTTCACACGCATCCTGCTTACGCCCATTGATAACAACCTCCGCCCCGGCAACAGCCAAACCGCGCGCTGTGGCAAAACCAATCCCTGCGGTAGACCCGGTAACAATGGCCTTAAGGCCTGACAGATCAAACTGCATGCCAGCTTCTCCCTTAAATCTTGTGATCTTTACAGGTACCATCACGCCATCCATCACACGACACAACGGATGGAGTGAGGCGTGTCTGCTATCACAACAACATAAGGCGCATGGAGTTCAATACCAATGACGCATGGCTGCCACCATCAGCCTATTCAGCCGCAACCGCTGCCTGATACCGGAAGCGGGCTGTTGCGGGATCACAGCGATAACTGGCTGCCACCGTATCATCCTGTATGCAAAGTTCATTTACGGCATTGATAATATACGCCACTTTGGCATCATCCATCAGCACGCTGAAGTTCAGGCGCACCCAGCCGGGTTTTTCAAGCTCCTGCCCGGCCTGAATGGCCTGCAGCAACGCGCGGGACTGTTCCTGTCCAATCCCGAGCACTCTGTGCGCGTATGGTCCCGCGCAAGCACACCCCCCACGTGCCTGAATGCCATACAGATCAGACAACATGCGTGTGAACAGTTGATGATGCACAACCCTGCCAGCATCATCTTTTACCCGGAATGAGAAAATGGGCAGATGCTTGCTGGCATCCGGATTGCCCAGGAGTTGCAGATGCGGGTTCGCCTGCCAGCTTTCACGGGCACGCTGATATAAGGCTGCATTGCGGCTGGCCATATAGGCATCACCAATTGCGTCTTTCACCAGAAAGCAGAGTGCTGCCCGAATATCTCCGATCGTATCGGGTGTGCCTGCTTCCTCCCGCGCGACGATGCTGCCCGAATAGTCGTGCCCCCACGGCGAGACAAATCTGACCGTGCCGCCACCCGGTAATGACGGATTTGTTGCATCCACGGCAGCCTCCCGCACAATCAACACGCCTGATGCGCCGGGACCACCAAGAAATTTATGGGCCGAAACCACTACGGCGTCTTTCTCCCACCGTGTACCGGCCTTCATGTCTATTGGCATATAAGGGCCGCCTCCGGCATAATCCCATACAGACCGAGCACCGTGGCGTTTAAATATTTCCGTGACAGCATCTACATCTGTTATAATACCTGTTACGTTTGATGCGGCTGAAAATGCGCCTATTTTCAGACGGTGAGGCCCCGCTTTTGCCAGACACGCTTCAAGCTGCTGCAAATCTGGGCCGCCATTCGGCGCCTCCTGAAGTTCCACCAGTTCCGCACCACTTTCTCGCCATGGCAGAATATTGGAATGGTGTTCATACGGGCCGAGCACAACCAACGGCCTTTCACCTGCCTGTACTGCGCGGTTTACCCCCAGCAAATGCACAAGACGGTTCAGCCCGGCCGTTGCGCCGTTCCCCGCAAAAATGGTGGCGTACCCATGCTCGGCACCGCACAGGCGGGCGATTGTCTGGCGGGCAGCCAGACGCAGACGATTCATGACCTGCCCGCAGAAAGAAGCCTCCGTATGGCTGTTGGCGTAATAGGGCAGAACGTCTGTCGCGATGGTTTTTTCAATAATTCCAAGCGCCCGGCCAGAAGCCACGTAATCCGCATAAACCAGTGGCCTTACCCCAAATGGGCCGGAAATAGGCAGACCATCACCGATCACATCCTCCCGCAAACGGGTGACGACATCTGCCCCACGTAAATTTTCGGCAAAACGGGAGAAAAGAAACTCTGGGCCAGACATCATGGTGCTTTCTCTGCCTTTTTCTGGGGAACGGTGTAGCCCCAGAATAGAATGGCGGGCCTCAGGAAAATTCCTCTTTTTCATGCTTGATGCGCTGAAAATCAGATCATATGATCGCTTATGGACCAGAAACTAGATCATCTTGATCGCACCCTGTTGCGGCTGCTCCAGCAGGATGCCTCGCTCTCCCAACGGGATCTGGCGGAACGGGCCGGTATGTCTCAAAACGCCTGCTGGCGGCGGTTACAGCATCTGCGGGCCACCAATGTTCTGCAAGGCGAGACAGCGCGTATCAATCGGGCCGCGACAGAACTAGGGCTAACCGTTTTTGTGCTGATCAAAACACGGCATCACGCACAAAGCTGGTTGGATGACTTTAAGAAAATTGTTCTATCTATCCCTAATATTATCGATTTTTACCGTATTGCCGGGGAATATGATTACATGCTGAAAATTGTTGCCCGAGACATGAATGCCTTTGATGCCATTTACCGCAAGATTATTGAGAAAATAGATATTGATACCGTGACATCCTACATGGCCATGGAAGCCATTGCCGATAACCGCCCCCTACCGTTGTAAAAACTTTCCCTTTTTCCAAACTTACCTTGTCAGAACAGGATATATCGACATGACTGTAACCATATACCACAACCCCGCCTGTGGCACCTCCCGCACTGTGCTGGGCATGATACAGGATGCCGGGATCACCCCGGAGATTGTGCTTTATCTGAAAACGCCCCCCAGCCGGGAAAAGCTGGAAGAACTGGTCAAGCAGACAGGCCTGACCCCGCGCGGGCTTCTCCGCCAGAAAGGCGCTTTGTATGAAGAGCTTGGTCTGGCCAATGAAGACATTTCCGATGAAGCCATTCTGGACGCCATGGCCGCCCACCCGGAACTGATCAATCGGCCTATTGTTGTCACTCCCCTTGGGGCATGCTTATGCCGCCCGAAAGAGCTAGTTCTGGAGATTCTGCCAAAGCCCTGAAAACCGCATTCTTCACATTTTTGTTTTCAGAACGTGCCTCACCTCAACGTTTGAGCAGCTTGTGACGCGGAAGAGGTATGGCACACTCCATTTTCAGACACACATTGCCCCAACTGAGGCTTCGCTCTTCTGACACTCTCTGATTTAAGAAAACGAGGTCTGACAATAAAAAAGGACAGACACCGTATCTGGTGCCTGTCCTCTCCCGGAAAATTCTTTTTCTTTCCTATAACGTTCAATATTCCACAACGGTGCGAATGCTTTCGCCCTTTGCCATCATATCGAACCCCTCGTTAATCTGTTCCAATGGCAGTTTGTGGGTAATCAGATCATCAATGTTGATCTTGTGTTCCATATACCAATCAACAATTTTCGGCACATCCGTTCGGCCACGCGCACCGCCAAAAGCCGAGCCGATCCACCGCCGACCGGTAACAAGCTGGAACGGCCGCGTGCTGATTTCCTGCCCGGCACCCGCCACCCCAATAATGGTGGAAACACCCCAGCCACGGTGCGCACATTCCAGCGCCTGACGCATCAAGGTGGGGTTACCCACACATTCAAACGTATAGTCCGCACCGCCATCTGTCAGTTCAATCAAGTGACCGACAATGTCGCCGTTCGGTCCAAGATCGTTCGGGTTTACGAAGTCGGTCATGCCGAACTTGCGGGCAATGGCTTCACGCTCAGGGTTGATATCCACCCCCACAATGCGGTCCGCGCCCACCATTTTGGCACCCTGAATCACATTCAGCCCGATGCCCCCAAGGCCGAACACCACCACTGTGGAGCCTGTTTCAACCTTGGCGGTAAACAGCACAGCACCAATACCCGTGGTAACGCCACAGCCAATGTAGCAGACCTTGTCAAACGGGGCATCAGGCCGGATTTTGGCCAGCGCAATTTCAGGCAGAACAGTGTAGTTCGCAAACGTGGAGCAGCCCATATAATGATGGATAGGCTGACCCTTGAAGGAAAAACGGGACGTGCCATCCGGCATCAGCCCCTTGCCCTGCGTGGACCGGATGGCCGTGCACAGGTTCGTCTTGCGGGACAGGCAGGATTTACATTCCCGGCATTCGGGAGTGTAGAGCGGGATAACATGATCGCCCGGTTTGAGATGCCGCACACCGGCCCCAACTTCGCGCACAATGCCAGCGCCTTCATGCCCCAGAATGGCAGGGAACAGACCTTCAGGGTCCGCGCCGGAGAGGGTGTATTTATCCGTGTGGCACAGGCCAGTGGCCTTGATTTCAACCAGCACCTCACCCGCATGCGGGCCTTCCAGTTGAACCGTTTCAATCTCCAGAGGCTTGCCTGCCGCAAACGCGACCGCCGCTCTTACATCCATGCTGCGTGCTCCCTTTGGTGCCCATCATTACCAGACACTAATCCCTACCAGACCCGGTCCGGACCGTCATGTCGCGCTGCCGTTACCACTGGCTTCAGATACTGGCAGAACCATTACCCCATGGGTTACAAATGCTGACAACACCACAGCAAGACATATCGGACTCGCAACAGAAGTGATCCTTCCTCTCCGCCACCAAGTGTACACTCTTCTGGCGTTCCTGACCGAAAGTTCCCTGCATGAAGCAATATTCCGCTCCGCAAACACGCGCTCTCCTCCCTTATCCCGCTTTGGTGGACACTCTTGCCCAGACGGTTCAGGACTATGCTGAAGGGCTGATCCGCTGCCCGGAACGGCTAAGCGTGCCTGCACCAGATGGCACGGGACTGCTGATGAGCATGCCGACCGCCAGCAGGGATCTTCTCGTCACCAAAATACTGACCATCTGCCCGGAGAACGCGGGCACGGACCGCCCGACCATTCAGGGTGTTGTCACCTGCGCAGACGCCAGAACAGGAACCTTCCTGTTTTCTCTGGATGGTCCGACGGTCACCATGCGCCGCACATCCGCCATCAGCATGCTGGGTATCAGGCTTCTGGCCCGCGGGCCTGTCAGACATGTGTTGATGATTGGCACGGGTGCTCAGGCCATTGCCCATGCGGACGCTCTGGCAGCACTCTACCCGCACGCCACCGTAGCCGTGCGCGGCCGCTCGCCCGAGCGGACAGAAGCCTTCTGCCGACAGCACAGCACGCCGTCCTTCCCGCTTATACCGGAAGACGCGCATGATGGACCGTTTGACGTGGTTCTGACCCTGACCTCCAGCACCGCCATTTTGTATGATGCGCCCGCTGACCCGAAATGTCTGGTAATAGGCGTAGGGGCCTATAGACCGGAGATGATTGAGGTGGGTCCGAACATTGTTCAAAATAGCCTGCTCTATGTGGATGACCCCATTGGCGCGCCAACGGAAGCCGGAGACCTTATTCAGGCAGGCGTCAACTGGCAGGATGTGACCCCTCTTGCGGCGGCCTTTGGCAACCCGCCCCCCACCAGCAAGCCGGTCTTTTTCAAATCTGTAGGGTGTGCGGCATGGGATCTGGCAGCCTGCCGGGTTGTAGCCGCCCATCAATAGAGATGCGGCAAAAGAGAGAAGACCTTCTTTTTCAAACGCATTTCGGCAGGTAAGCGCAAGATTATACGGCTTTGTCCTTGAGATACCCCTGCGCTCGCCCTAATATGCGCCGAATTGGAAGCAGGCTGCTTCCTTGTACGATGACAATGTAAAAAAGGTGCCTGTGAATGGAGTGGACCGAGGAAACAATCTCCCGGCTCAAAGAGCTCTGGGCGGAAGGTCTTTCAACGGCAGAAATAGGCCGTCGGCTCTCCATCACTAAAAACGCGGTGGTGGGCAAAGCACACCGGCTGGGGCTGCCCCCGCGCCCGTCTCCCATTCGGCGTGGTGTCAAGAAGCCGGAAGCCGAGGGTGCCAAACCGTCCGTGGCAACATCTGCTCCCGCAGCAGAACCTGCTGCAAAAACAGATGCTGTGGACGCTACCCCAGAAGCTGCACCGATTGCCGCCAAACCGGAGCCCGCAGCCCCTACGCCAACACCCGCACCCGTCACGCCGGCTCCGGCGGCTGTTCAGCCGAAACCGGTCAAAGTTGAAAAACCTGTGGCTCCGCGTGCTCCGGCAAAACCCAAGCCGGTTCCTCAGCGTATTTCCGACCCTGAGCCCCAGAAACGGCGTGGTCCGTCCTGCTGCTGGCCGATTGGCGATCCGGGAACACCGGGTTTTCATTTTTGTGGAGCAGTGCCGCTGCCGGGCAAACCTTACTGTGCGGAACACGCACAGATTGCGTATGTCAAACTACGCGACCGGCGCGATAACGTCGCCTGATCTTTCGGGAGCATGTCTGCTCTCTGGCGCGCCCGGCCTGATCAACGGGTAGCGCCCCCTCATCTACCGGCAGACTACTCCGGTAGATGAGGGCTTGGTCTTTTCAGACCACTCAGCTTTCTGCGCTGGCGCTCTTTTCTGGCGCGGAGACAGAAGGCTTGGATGCTGCATCATCGCTCAGCATTTCAAGCTGACCGGTAATCTGACCACCATCTTCCACTTTCAGGCGTCGGCAAGCGGCTTTGCCCAGCAGGCGGCCAGTTGCGCGCAGCGTCAGGCTGCCACGGGCTGTCAGAGACCCATCAACCGTACCGGCGATCTCTGCGTTTTCCACTTCCACACCACCGCGGAACAGGCCACCAGGCATGACGCTCAGTTCCTTGGCGGTGATCATGCTGGATTCAACAGTGCCTTCAACCACCAGACGTTCAGCATCCTGCACAGTGCCCTGAACGCTGATGCCGCGACCAACCACAAGGGTTCTCTGTTCGGGCACGTCTTTTTTAGGCTGTACCTGCTGCGGCAGGCCGCGCGCGGCAGCACCCGGAATGGGAGGCACGGAAGAACCGGGGGAAAGCGGGGAACCGGGAGGAAGTGGCGCACGACCCATAGGGGTCTCCTTTGCTGTATCAGGACGGGAAGCCGGAGCCGCACCGCTGCCGGAAGCAGGTGTGGGTGAGCCGGCTGGAGAAGTGGGAGGAAAAATGGTACCAAACGCACTGGTCGGACGTGCCTTGTCAGACGAACTGGCATTCTGACCCGCGCCGGGTGCTGCTGGTTTGGTTTCTTCAGGTTTGCGTCTTCTGAACAAGAACACCCCCGCCATGCTGGCTGCCATTTTATGACAGCGGTTTTACTGATCGTGTAACTGCCCGCATCGATCCGTCTAGCTGGCATTCCAAATTGTTATACAGCCGACAGGCCGAGCGGCAAGCATCCCTTAAGGCTGCCTGTTGCCCTTTTTATGGCAGCGGGCTACCGAAAAAGCCGACTCATTCATTTTTTTCAGGAAAACACACACGCTCATGACCGTTTCTGAAACGAAATACGACATTCTGGGCATTGGCAATGCCATTACGGACATCCTTGCCAATGTTGAACCTTCCTTTCTGCAACAGCAAGGTCTGACACCGGGCAGCATGACGCTGATTGACGTGGACCGTGCAAATGCCCTGACAGCCACGCTAAAAACGGAACGTGTTATGGGCGGAGGCTCGGCTGCCAATACCTGTGTGGTCGCCGCCCAGTTTGGCGCACGCGTTGCCTATCTGGGTAAAGTAGCACGGGACCAGGCGGGAGATACGTTTGCGCAGGATCTGCGTGAAAACGGCATTACATTTCCTTCGGCCCCGCTGGATGGCCACACTTACGAAAACCTGCCGACGGCACGCTGCATTGTGATGGTAACGCCTGATGGCCAGCGCACCATGGCAACCTACCTTGGCGCCTGCACTTACTTCACACCCGATGACGTCATTCAGGAAACCATTGCTGCCTCCAGCATTGTGTATCTTGAAGGGTATCTGTTTGATCCGCCCCATGCGCAGGAAGCCTTCCGCCGCGCAGCAACCCTCGCCCACCAGAATGGCCGTCAGGTTGCGCTCACTCTTTCCGATCCGTTCTGCGTTGGCCGCCACCGTCAAGCTTTTCTGGATCTGGTGCGCGGGCACATTGATATTCTCTTCGCCAATGAAGATGAAATCTGTGCTCTGTATGAAACGGAAGATTTTGATACAGCCGCCCGCCACACCGAGCAGGACACAACCTTCGCCGCCCTGACCCGCTCCGGCCTTGGCAGCGTGATCATTCATGACGGCCAGCGCACCAAAGTTGATCCTGTCCCCACCCAGGTGGTCGATACAACTGGCGCTGGTGATGCCTATGCAGCAGGCTTTCTGGCCGGGCTGACATCTGGGCGGACACTGCCCGAATGTGGCCGACTGGCATCCGTTGCCGCATCTGAAATCATTTCACACGTTGGCGCGCGCCCGCTCTCCAACATCTGGCAGGAAATGGGTTTCTAAAAACCCTTTCCCTTTGGTTCTCAGAGACTGCTTTTGTGGACAGTCTCTGAGAACAGTGTCACATCGCCAGAACCAGCACCCCAAGAGACTTTCTGAAAAAATCAGAGAGACTGTTCAACGTATCGACAGGTGACGGCTACTGAAAAATTTCAGACGCTGACAAGCGTGGGGCTTAACAGCGCGCTGCGTTGCCCTGAGAGACGAAAATCCAATACATTCAGTGACAAACGGGGGCACCAGTCCGACTGCTTACACACCATTTGTCGTGTGGCACGTAAGCAGGCCAGCCTGCTTACGGCAAAACCAATTTTGGGTCTTCACCAAGCTAGCCTGACAGCACGGAGAGGCCGTTTAAGGCGTTCTTTACTTCGCTGAAGACTCGCACGGAATAAGGTCTACTTTTCCCTTTTTCACGGCCAGAGCAATATCTCCATTGCGCAGGGCCAGAGCGGCATCACCAAACACGCGCTTCCGCCAGCCTGACAGCAAAGGGTTGGGCACGGACGGATCAAGTGCCAGCGCTTCAAGATCATCCATGGATGCCACAAGTTTAGGCGCAACATCATGATCTTCACAGCAGGTGGTCAACAGCACTTTCAGCAAAGCCATAAGAGCAGCGGACGGACGCGGCGCATCCTTGCTTCGGCCTTTTGGCAGGCGGGGCAGTTCTGAATCAGGCAATGCCTGCGCGGCCTTTACGGCTTCCAATAGTCCCTGACCGGTTCGGCCTTCAGCCAACCCACGCGAAATACCCCTGACACGCGCCAGAGCGTCCACCGTAGCAGGTGCGGTTGCCGCAATTTCCAGCAGGCTTTCATCTTTCAGCAAACGCTGACGTGGTACGTTTACGCGTTGGGCTTCCCGCTCACGAAGCGCCGCCACGGCCCGGAGAATACCAAGCATCCGCCGGTTACCAGTACGGGCACGCAGCCGTTCCCACTGTTTTTCAGGGTCAGCGCGAAATGTCGCTGGGTCAGCCAGTTCCGCCATTTCGGCAGAAACCCATTCCAGCCGCTTTTCCTGCTCCAGCTTTTTCACCAACCGCTCGTAAACAAGACGCAGCCAGGTGACATCACCGGCTGCGTAGGTCAGTTGCGCGGGCGTTAGGGGCCTGACGGACCAGTCCGTAAACCGGTGACTTTTATCAATGGCGTGGCCAGTCAGGGAGCCTACAAGGCTGTCATACCCCACCTGATCTCCATAACCTGCCACCATGGCAGCCACCTGTGTATCAAACACAGGCGTTGGCAAGGCATCAAACAGATACAGGAAAATCTCCAGATCCTGCCGTGCAGCGTGGAAAACCTTCAGCACACTTTCATCTGCCAGCAGATCCGCCAGCGGCGCGAGATCAAGCCCTTCCGCCAACGTATCAATCAGGACAACATCATTGGCGCCGCCAATCTGAACCAGACATAATTCCGGCCAATATGTGCGTTCCCGCATGAACTCGGTATCAATGGTCAGAAACCGCTCTTCCCGTAAACGGATGAGTGAGTCTGCCAGATCCTGTGTTGTGGAAACAAGGCGGGGCTGTGGGAAGGAAGGAGCTGAAGATTTGGCCATAAGACCTTCATACACAACCTGAGAAGAAAAAGAAGCAGACCCACGGCTGCCATGCCTGAAAAGCTTGACGAAACGGCTTACAGCTTCGACATCCAGAGCTATCTGAGACACAAGGAAGAGTTATCATGACCCGCCCAGACGACGGCAGCGCCGCCCTCACCCAGTTGGGACGCCACACTCCCGCCCCCACCAGCCCGGAAGAGGCTGTATTAGAACGTGTGCCAGCCCCTTACCCTGACAAACGCTACCTGGTGCGCTTCACCGCACCGGAATTCACGTCCCTCTGCCCCGTGACGGGCCAGCCTGATTTTGCGCATCTGGTCATTGATTATGTGCCAGATCAGTGGATTGTGGAGAGCAAATCCCTCAAGCTGTTCCTGACCAGCTTCCGAAACCACGGCGCGTTTCATGAGGCCTGCTCTGTGCAGATTGCAACAACACTGGTTGATCTGCTCTCGCCCGTCTGGTTGCGCATTGGGGCCTATTGGTACCCCCGTGGTGGTATTCCCATTGATGTCTTCTGGCAGACAGGCGCACCCCCGGCAGATGTCTGGATTCCCTCGCAGGATGTTCCCACCTATCGCGGTCGCGGCTAGATCTACCCACAGAAGACAATCTGAAATATCCGCAGAGGAAGGACCTGAAAGAAGGATGGCAGTGGAGAAGTTTTATCGCTGAAAGGCACATTTGTGTGCTCGATACCGGTAGTATCTCAGCGATATGCTAGCACCTTCAGGTGCAGGCCCAGCAGGCCTGCCTGCTTTTGAGCCTCTATCCCCCCCTTCTAAAAGAGGCTCACAAAAGGATATCGCGGAAGATCTTTTTGTGAGGCGGGGCGGAGCAGCAGGCACTGCTCCCTCATTTTGTTCTCTGGTAGAAAAGTCTGCGCATAAAAAAAGCCACCTGATAGCAGGTGGCTTTTTATTTTGGACTTCAACAGACCCTATTGACCAACATATCAGGCAGAGTGGGAAGAGCCTGCTTCAATTTCAGCACGGACCGCCAGGATTTTATCCTGAAGCACGTCCAACCGGGACATATCACTCTTGTCCGCTTTGTCCCATGCTTCCGTCAGAGCTTCCAACTGAGCAGTTGCGTTATCAATAGAGATTGCGCTTACCGGCTCAGCTTTGTCTGCCAGAATGGTGCAGCGGGTTGCTGTCATGTCAGCAAAGCCACCGCCTACAAAAAAGCGGTCTGTCACCGTATCATTTTCATACAGTGACACAACACCACCACGGAGCAGAAGCATCATGGGGGCATGATCGGGCATGGCGGCAATATCACCTTCCGCACCCGGCATTACCACCATATCTACTTCACGCGACACCAGAACCTTTTCAGGGCTGATAATCTCGACCTGGATCGGCATGGATGTGCTCCTTCCCGAAATCGGCTATCAGGCCGATTCTCTCAGTTTTTCTGCCTTAGCGACGGCTTCTTCAATAGTGCCAACCATGTAGAAGGCGGCTTCCGGCAGGTCATCATATTCACCGGCACAGATGGCTTTGAAGGAACGAACCGTATCAGCCACAGAAACCAGCTTGCCCGGTGCGCCTGTGAACACTTCAGCCACGTGGAACGGCTGAGACAGGAAGCGCTGGATGCGGCGAGCACGCGCCACGATCAGCTTATCGTCTTCAGACAGTTCATCCATACCAAGGATGGCGATGATATCCTGCAAGGACTTGTAGGTCTGCAGAATACGCTGCACTTCACGCGCCACGTTGTAGTGCTCTTCACCCACAATGGCGGGGTCCAGAGAACGGGACGTGGAATCCAGCGGATCAACAGCCGGGTAGATGCCCATTTCAGCGATGGAACGGTTCAGCACCGTTGTAGCATCCAAGTGGGCAAAGGTTGCTGCGGGAGCCGGATCGGTCAAGTCATCGGCAGGGACATACACGGCCTGAACGGACGTAATGGAACCCTTTTTGGTGGACGTAATACGTTCCTGCAGCGCACCCATTTCCGTGGCCAGCGTGGGCTGATACCCCACTGCAGACGGAATACGGCCCAGCAGAGCGGACACTTCAGAACCAGCCTGCGTAAAGCGGAAGATGTTATCCACGAAGAAGAGAACGTCCTGGTTTTCTTCGTCACGGAAATATTCAGCCAGCGTCAGACCCGTCAGCGCCACGCGAGCACGTGCACCCGGCGGTTCGTTCATCTGACCGAACACCAGCGCCACTTTGGAGCCATCGGTTGCGTTGTCTTCGCCCAGCTTGATAACGCCAGCGTCCTGCATTTCGTAATACAGGTCGTTCCCTTCACGGGTACGTTCACCAACACCAGCAAACACGGACACACCACCGTGCGCCTTGGCGATATTGTTGATCAGTTCCTGAATGATAACGGTCTTGCCTACACCGGCACCGCCGAACAGACCAACCTTACCACCCTTCAGATACGGGCAGAGCAGATCAACCACCTTGATCCCGGTCATCAGGATTTCAGAAGCAGCAGCCTGTTCTTCAAAAGAGGGCGCATCACGATGGATGGGGGCGCGACGAGCCGTTTTGATCGGGCCCTTTTCATCAATCGGGTCACCGGTGACGTTCAGGATACGACCAAGCGTTTCCGGGCCAACCGGCACGGAGATCTGAGAGCCGGTGTCCAGCACTTCGGCACCACGCACCAAGCCATCGGTGGTGTCCATGGCAATGCAGCGCACTTCGTGCTCGCCAATTTCCTGGGCCACTTCAAGCACCAGTGTCTGATCACCCAGCTTTACGTGAAGGGCGTTGAGGATTTTCGGCAGTTCACCTTCGAACTGCACATCAACAACCGGCCCTTTGATCTCGGTAATGCGGCCAACAGCATTGGTCTTCGTGGCCGCAGGGGCCTGGGTCTGGGTTGTGGTATCCGACATGGGTCAGCTCCTGCGGGGCAAACGAGCGGGCTCAGACAGCCTGTGCGCCCGAGATGATTTCGATCAGTTCGTTAGTAATGTTTGTCTGGCGGGTCCGGTTATAGACTTTGCTCAGACTGTCAATGGACCGGCCTGCATTCCGCGTGGCGTTGTCCATGGCCGTCATACGGGCTCCGTTCTCGCCTGCGGCTGTTTCCAGCAGCGATGCGTAGATCTGAACCTGCAGATTTTTCGGAAGCAGCATTGCCAGAAGCGTTGCTTCATCCGGTTCAAATTCGTACTGGGCCACGTCACCTGCAGCTTCCGGAGCAGTTGCTGCGGTTGCGGCATCGTCCATCACCAGCGGCACAAGCTGCTGGCAGGCTGGAACCTGCGTCATGGCATTGCGGAACTTGTTATAAACAAGCGTGCAGACATCAATCTCGCCTGCTTCCAGCAGCGCATTAATCTTGTTCCCAAGATCAGTTGCGGCTGAGAACGGCACGTCCTTCCCGCTGACGCCACTGACCTTATCAATGATGAGATCACTGTATTCACGCGAGAAATAGTTCAGAGCGCGACGGCCAACAGGCAGCAGCTTGACAGTTTTGCCTTCGGACTGGAGCCGACGGATGGTCTGCTGTGTCAGGCGGTGCACGTTGGCGTTGAAGCCACCGCACAGCCCACGATCACTGGTGATCGGAATAAGCAGATGGATCTGATCACGCCCTGTTCCGGCCAGAAGACGTGGACCGCCTTCTTCCCCCTTCGCAGCGCCTGCCAGTTCGGCCAGCATACGGCGCATGGCCGCTGCGTACGGACGGGCAGCTTCAGCACTAGCCTGAGCGCGGCGCAGTTTTGCGGCCGCGACCATTTTCATCGCGCTGGTGATCTTCCGTGTCGACTTGATACTTCCGATCCGGGCGCGGAGTTCCTTGAGGGAAGCCATGAATGCTCCTGCTCCCTCAGCCGAAATTACGGTTGAAGGTGGTCAGATATTCCGTCAGACGCGCTTCGGTATCCTTGGTCAACTGGCGATCCTTGCCAATGGCTTCAAGAATATCCTTGCCCGCATTCTGCAGGTCACCCAGCAGAGCGCGTTCCCATGCCACAACCTTATCAACGGCGATACCATCAATAAAGCCACGGGTTCCGGCATACAGCACCACAACCTGCTCTTCCACCGTAAGGGGAGAAGACTGCGGCTGCTTCAGCAGTTCCACCAGACGGGCACCACGTGCCAGCTGCTTCTGGGTAGCCGGATCAAGATCTGACGCGAACTGAGAGAACGCTGCCATTTCACGATACTGGGCCAGTTCCAGTTTGATCTTGCCTGCAACCTGCTTCATGGCCTTGATCTGCGCGGCGGAACCAACGCGGGACACAGAGCCACCAACGTTTACGGCCGGGCGGATACCACGGTAGAACAGATCGGTTTCCAGGAAGATCTGACCATCGGTGATGGAAATCACGTTGGTCGGGATATAAGCGGAAACGTCACCAGCCTGGGTTTCAATCACCGGCAGAGCGGTAAGAGAACCTCCGCCGTGGGCGTCGGACATCTTTGCAGCGCGTTCCAGCAGACGGGAGTGCAGGTAGAACACGTCACCCGGATAAGCTTCACGGCCCGGCGGACGACGCAGCAGCAGGGACATCTGACGGTAAGCCACAGCCTGCTTGGACAGATCATCGTAGCAGATCAGGGCATGCATGCCGTTGTCACGGAAATATTCGCCCATGGCGCAGGCAGAATACGGTGCCAGATACTGAAGCGGAGCCGGATCAGACGCCGTGGCAGCCACAACGATGGAGTACTGCAGCGCACCCTTTTCTTCCAGCAGACGCACAAGCTGCGCCACTGTGGAACGCTTCTGACCAACTGCTACGTAAATGCAGTAAAGGGACTTCTTGTCGTCGCCTTCATCATTGACGGTCTTCTGCGCCAGGATGGTGTCGGTCAGAATGGTTGTTTTACCAGTCTGACGGTCACCAATCACCAGTTCACGCTGGCCACGGCCAACGGGCACCAGTGCGTCAATGGCCTTAATGCCGGTCTGCATCGGTTCGCTAACAGACTGACGCGGCATGATGCCGGGAGCCTTGACTTCAGCGCGACGCATTTCAACGTTGGTCAGCGGACCCTTGCCGTCGATCGGGTTACCCAGACCGTCCACAACGCGGCCCAGCAGGCCTTTGCCGGTGGGCACTTCCACCACAACACCGGAACGGCTGACGGTGTCGCCTTCACGGATGTTGGTGTCATCCCCGAAAATCACGATACCAACGTTATCGCTTTCGAGGTTCAGCGCCATGCCTTTCTGGCCAGCGGACGGGAACTCAACGAGCTCACCCGCCATGACATTCTGCAGGCCGAACACACGGGCAATACCATCCCCTACGGACAGGACAGTGCCGGTTTCGACAACATCGGATTCCTTGTCGAACGAAGCAATCTGCTGCTTGAGGATATCCGAAATCTCTGCGGGACGGATTTCCATCACGCGGCTCCCTTCATGGCGTAATGCAAACGAAACAGGCGGGTCTGAAGACTGGCGTCATAAAGTTTAGCCCCCACACGCACGACGAGACCGCCGAGGAGGGAAGCGTCGACACGCTCACGGATTGTAACGCGGGAATAACCAGCCTCTGCCAGGCGAACCTGAAGCTGGGCGCGCTGCGGTGTGGAAAGGGGCTGGGCGCTTACCACCTCGGCCACCACTTCACCACGGCGCGACGCCGCCAGCGCATCCAGCGAGGCCAGAATGCGCCGCAGCACAGGCAGGCGGCGGTTATCAGCCACAACGCCAACAAAATTTCTGATGATCTGGCTGAATCCCTGCGCTTCAAGAGCTGCCAGAACAGCTTTGCGCGATACGAGGATATCCAGCCGTGTGTCAGCCAGAACAGTGCGCAGCGGCGCGCTTTCATCAATCAGGCGGGCAAGAGCCGCCCCTTCATCAAGCACTGCGTCAAGCTGCTGCTGATCTGCTGCGAGTTCATAAAGCGCAGTTGCATAACGGCCTTCAAGACCGTTGGCAGCAAAAGCAACCGGTTGTGCTGTCGTTACGCCCGAGGCCACCACTTTTTAGGCTCTTTCCTTCTGTGCGCGCCGGCATTCCACGTCATGACTCCGCCTCTGGTCCGTCAGGAACCACAAGCATGCGTCGGCGCGGCCTCTAGCATGCTGAAACACACCACGCAACTGGCAGCTTAACTCTAATTTTAAGATCGGGGCCGTTTTCTGGCTCCCAAGGGAGGAAAAACGAATCCTCTCATCGCAAAGCCCGAGAAAAAAGCGGAATGAGCGATGCAGAAATATGGCGCACGTTTTGAGGCACGGAGACCCTATCCGTAATACCGCACACACCTGACATCAGAGCCGGCCCACTCTTTCTAGAAAATAAACGACGCGCCCCGAATCCACAAAACGGCACACCGGAAGGAGCACAAAAACAGCGTGACGTTAGAATTTCATATTTTTGAAAAAAATTTCTGCCCCATATCGCCCACTGGCGAGACGCAAGAAAACTGTTCCATTCTCATGCCGCTTTTAAGAGGGCTGAAATGGCAGTTTTTATAACATGTAGGGGAAAGCTTGGAGCGGACAGAGGGAATCGAACCCTCCTCGGTAGCTTGGAAGGCTACTGCATTACCACTATGCTATGCCCGCACTCCGTGGCGATGCTTTTACGCTAAAATCCGTCTGTCCTGCAAGCCCCCGTTCATGCGGTTTTTTGTGCCTGATCTGCACCATCTTGCAGGTTATCGTCTTCTGCCTCTTGACTTTATCCTCACAACATATTTTGTTCCGCCTCCTGCAAGGGCCGCGCACGGCTGGTCAGGCTGACGGGTTTCCGTTATGCTCGGCCTGTAGTGACGGCAGTCGCATTGCAGGGGTGTAGCTCAATTGGCTAGAGCGCCGGTCTCCAAAACCGGAGGTTGTGGGTTCGAGACCCTCCACCCCTGCCAGTTTATGCTGGCTGGAAAAGTTTGCTGCGCATGCGGCGTTTCCTGACAGAATTGAAGAGTTTTTCAGGCTGCACTGTCTGCCCGCATTGCGTCGGGCCAGTCAGCGGAGAGAGGATGGTTCGTGTCGGTCAGTCCCGGTAAGTTTCTGCGTGATGTGCGTGCCGAGGCCGAACGGGTTACATGGCCCACACGCCGCGCCACTCTCATTACAACAGGTGCCGTTCTTGCCATGGCAGGCATGGCATCGGTGTTCTTTTTCGTCGTTGACCAGTTGATTGGTCTTGGCGTGCGTCAATTGTTCGGACTGGGAGGCTGAGGAAACGACATGGCCAAACGTTGGTACGTGGTCCACGTCTATTCGGGCTTCGAAAAGAAAATTGCGCAGCATATTCGCGAACAGGCTGAGCAGAAGGGTCTGGCAGACCACATTGACGAGATTCTGGTTCCTTCAGAAGAAGTCATTGAAGTGCGCCGCGGCCAGAAAGTTAACGCTGAACGCAAGTTTTTCCCCGGCTATGTGCTGGTGAAAATGGAAATGACGGACGAATCCTGGCATCTGGTCAAGGATACGCCCAAGGTTACGGGGTTTCTGGGCACCAGAAATCGGCCGACCCCCATTTCTGCAGCAGAAGCTGAACGGATTATCAAGCAGACGCAGGAAGGCATTCAGCATCCGCGTTCGGCTGTTACGTTCGAAGTTGGTGAACAGATTCGCGTGGCGGATGGTCCGTTCACCTCCTTCAATGGCGTGATTGAAGAAATTGACGAAGAAAAGGGTCGCCTGAAAGTCAGCGTCTCCATCTTCGGGCGGTCTACGCCGGTTGATCTGGAATATAATCAGGTTGAAAAGCTCTGATTTGGTATTGTTCCAGTTTCTGGATTTCCTGAAAAAGTGGCCCTTGTGGCCACTTTTTTTGTTTTCGGTCCTCCCTTTCTGCCAGCAGGCCATCTGAGCCGCCAAGACTTTGCTGCCGGTGCCCGTTTTGAAAACCGATTTTACTGTTCCTGTAAAAGCATAGCTCTATCTTGAAAAACTCAACCGGCAGCTTTCAGATATTTGATACGTTCCCTGAGACAAAGCCGCTGCCCGTCACGCGCTTTTGAGCGTTATAAAGCGGGCCTTGTGTTCCATTTTTCAAAGGTCTTCCATGCCCAGCACCACACCGCCTCCTGCCCGGGGAATGTCCCTCCTCAATGACGCACGCCTTAACAAAGGCACGGCGTTTACAACGGAAGAACGCCGCCTTTATGGTCTGGAAGGTCTCCTGCCAACGCATGTGGAAAGTCTGGACAGGCAGGTGGAGCGGGTGCAACGGCATCTGGATGCCAAGCCCAATGATCTGGAACGCTATATTTATCTGAGCGGCCTGCGTGACCAGAACGAAACCCTGTTCTTCCGCGTATTGATGTCCAACCCGGCCAAGTTTGTGCCGATTGTGTACGCTCCCACGCTGGCAACAGTGTGCAAGCAGTTCAGCCACATCTATCGGCGCCCACGTGGCATGTATATCAGCCTGGAAATGAAGGGCCGGATTGAAGAGGTGCTGCGCAACTGGCCGGTCACGGATGTACGCGCCATCTGCGTGACCACCGGCGGCCGCATTCTGGGGTTGGGCGATATCGGCGTAAACGGCATGGGTATCCCCATTGGCAAGCTGCATCTGTACACCGCCTGCGGTGCCGTGCCGCCTGATGTGCTGCTGCCCATTCAGCTTGATATTGGCACGACCAACACGGCGCTTCGCGCTGATCCGCTTTATCTGGGTCTGCGGCGTGAGCCGCCGTCTGAAGAGGTTCTGGATGAATTTGTGGAAGAATTCATTCAGGCGGTGCGCGCCGTGTTCCCGCGCTGCGTGATCCACTTTGAGGACTGGAAAGGCACGGACGCCATCCGGTATCTGGAAAAATATCAGGATCGGATTCGCTGCTATAATGATGACATTCAGGGCACGGCAGCCGTTACGCTGGCCGGGCTGATCACGGCCCTCAAAATCAAGGGCGAATCGCTGGCTGAGCAACGCATCCTGTTCCTTGGTGCTGGCTCTTCAGGGCTGGGCACGGCAGATATGCTCGTCTCCGCCATGAAGCTGGAAGGTGTCTCGGAAGAAGATGCCATTTCCCGCATTACGCTGATGGACGTGAACGGACTGCTGGAAACATCCCGCACGGATCTCTCCCCACAGCAGGCCCGCTACGCCAAGACCATGCCTGCATCGAAAGATCTGCTGGCGATGGTGAAAACCGTGAAGCCAACGGTTCTGGTTGGGGTTTCAACCGCAGGCGGCGCATTTACGCAGGACGTGGTGGAAGCCATGTCTGCCCTGAATGAACGCCCCGTAATCTTTGCCCTTTCCCTGCCGGGCACCAACGCGGAATGCACGGCCGAGCAGGCTTATACATGGTCCAACGGGCGCGCGCTTTTTGCGGCAGGCATCCAGTTCCCGGAAGTCACGCTGAACGACAAGACCTTCTACCCCGGCCAGGCCAACAATTTTTATATTTTCCCCGCGCTGGCGCTGGCAGTCTACGCAACCTGTCCGGACGTGATTACCAACGAAATGGTCATTGAAGCGGCCCGCGCTCTGGCCGATCAGGTCAGCCCCATTTCTCAGGAACGTGGACGGTTGTTCCCACCGCAGAGCGATATTCTGGAAGTGTCCATCACCTCCGCAGCCCGTATTGCGGAGTTCATTTTTGAAAAAGGGGCCGCCACGGTGGACCGCCCAACAGATATCCGGGCATGGATTGAGAGCCTGACCTATTCTCCGCGTTACGCGGAATTCTAAGGGCTTTCAGGCGTCACACCTCCATTGCCTGAGACACAAGAAAGGCCGATTCCCTGAAAGGGGAACCGGCCTTTTTTCTTGCTTCAACGGGTACCACGCCCTCCGGCTCCAGATGAAGAGACAACCGGTGATCACATTTAAGACAGGTCACCCCGCCGCTTAGCCCTGAGGCTGAAAACCAAACACCTGGCCATAAAACGCCAGCTCTTCCTTCCACGCCTTACGAATGGTGCTTTCCTGCCGAAAACCGTGCCCCTCACCAGGGAATTCGTGCAAAATGCAAGGTGTGCCTGCTGCCTTCAGGGCATCGGCCATAGCGTATGCCTGAGCAGGGGGAACCACCTGATCTTCCGCACCCTGCAACAGCAGAACGGGGGCCCGGATGCGCGCCGCCACGGAAAGAGGAGAGCGCGCCAGATAGACCGATTCGGCCTCTGGCCACGGTCCAATCAGTCCATCCAGATAGCGTGCTTCAAATTTATGGGTCTCCTGCGCCAGTGCACGCAGGTCTGTCACGCCATACAGGCTGACCCCGGCGGCAAAGAGAGACGAGGATGCCAGCGCCACCAGCACCGTCATGCCACCAGCACTGGAACCCCGAATAGCGATTCGGGCCGGATCAATCCGTCCGGTTTTGACCATATGCTGGCAGGCGGCAATGCAGTCCGCCACATCCACCACGCCCCAGGCCCCTTTCAGGCGCTCGCGCCACTGCCTGCCGAACCCTGTGGAGCCACCGTAGTTCACATCCAGCACAGCAAAGCCACGCGATGTCCACCACTGCACCTTGAAAGACAGTCCTTCCTGCGCGCGGGCGGTAGGACCACCATGCACCAGCACAATCATGGGGGGACGCTCCCCTTCTGGTACACGGGCAGCACTGTTGGCTGGCGGATAGAAAAAGGCGTGGCCCAGTGGTTCGCCTCCTTCCTCAACCGGGAAACGAATTGTCTCGGGCCGGGAAATATCATCCGAAGAAAGGGTTAGAGCCGCAGAATGCTGAAGAACCTGCTGCACGCCGTTCTGCACCGTGCCCACAACGACCGTTGGCAAGGCGTCTGATGGTGCTTCAAGCCATGCAAAGTGGCCATTGGCCAAAGGCACAGGGCATTGTTCAGGATGCGCGGCAAAGGGTGTCACTGTGCCCTCGCGGCTCACGCACAAACAGTGTGTCACCCCTTCCCGCACAGCCAGAACCAGAATGCTCCCCTGCGGCAGAGGCTGATAGCTGCGCTGGCCGAACACCCATGCCGACTGACCGATTTCGCCCTCCGGCATAGGAAGCAGCGTCAATCCAGAAAGGGGTATATCCGCCTGTTGCGCCGAATTGTGCAATGACTGAGCCGACGGCTCTACCTGCCAGACGGTCCAACTGCCTGACCGATCAGAAATAACCAGCAACCGCCCGTCGTCTGTCCAGCGAGGTTCGAGAATCGATTCGGCCTGTGTTTCTCCGGCTAAAACACGCCGATCCTCAAGCGCCCGAATCTGTCCCTCCGTATCGCGCACAACACGGGCAAGACAGAGGCGCGTGGCATCCCACGGCATATTGGGGTGATCCCACTCAATCCACGCCAGAAATGCGCCATCAGGAGAAAGTGCCGGAGAAGAAAGAAAGTCTGGCCCCGTATAAAGCACAGCCCCTTCCCCCACAGGATCGGAGCCAACGGAAACAGCAACAAGAGCCGCCTTTGGCTCCCCTTGTGTGCGATGATCTTCCCGCACGGCCAGCACCGTATGACCTGCCTGATCAAATCGGAGGTCCGCATAACGTAGCCCCTCGCCCGGTGCCAGACAGACAGGAGTGGCATCTTCGGCAAGCTGCCCCCATAAGCCACCTGTTCGCTTGTCAGAGAAGACAACCTGCCCGTTCCGGACAGCATATGCCCCGCCCCCATATTCATGCACCCGTGTTGCGACATCACACTCGGGCGGCAGAACCTCCTGACTTCCGGAAGCCTCACACCACCGCATGAGAACCGTGCGCCCCTTTTCCGAGGGCCGCCGCTCCAGCCAGTACACCACGGTCCCATCAACACTGACTTCAGAAAGTGTGCGTGTTTTCCCTGCCACCAGATCTACCGTGACACGGGAGGGCCAGGTGCCACAGGGCAATGGCTGCTTGCTGCTCTCCTTTTTGGCAACGCTGGAGACTTCGGCAGAGATAGGCGCATCAGGCATCAGGGGCTCCTTGACCAGAAAACAATAACGCACGCGCCCAACGCAACCCGGCGCATGCAGATGCTCTTTTCACCATGATAGGGTTTTTCCCTCATATCTCCAGCGGTGCAGCCCAGCATGATTGCTCACCCTCCGCCCGCAGACAGACTTGACACCCCGCACCCAACACTGTTCCTGCCTGTGACACCCGATCTGCCAGAAATGGATAACCCGTCCTGCTACACACTCTTGAATCCTACTTTTCGCTCCAGCATTTGGATGGCCTGTTCTCCCAATACGGTTATGCCGTGGTTGGCGTGGTGGTGATGCTGGAAAGCATGGGCCTGCCCCTGCCTGCGGAAAGCCTGATCATCACCGCTGCTTTATTCTGCGCCACAACCCACAAGCTGCACATTACGGGCGTTATTATCGCCGCCGTGACAGGTGCCATCATGGGTGACAATTTCGGGTATCTGCTGGGCCGTGCGCTGGGGCTGAAACTGTTGCAGAAA
Organism: Acetobacter senegalensis; assembly: GCF_001499615.1. NCBI lineage: Bacteria > Pseudomonadati > Pseudomonadota > Alphaproteobacteria > Acetobacterales > Acetobacteraceae > Acetobacter > Acetobacter senegalensis. The sequence goes on from NZ_LN606600.1 coordinate 1,435,138, forward strand.
TACGGCCCCAAGATCGGGCTTACACCTGAGCGTTTGTTGCTGGGCCGCTATGTGTTTTTGAAGCATGGCGGATCAGTGGTGTTTTTTGGCCGGTTTATTGCGGTTCTGCGCATGTTTGTAGCGCTGCTGGCCGGGGCGAACCATATGCCGTGGCACACGTTTTTATGGCACAATGCGTTAGGTGGCATATGCTGGGCAGGAGGATACGCCTTTTGCACCTATATGCTGGGGAATGAGGTGCTCAAACTGTCTGGCCCGGTGGGCATCGGGTTCGGCGTTTGCGCCATCATCATTATTACCGCGTCATTCCTTTTCCTGAAACGCAACGAGAAACGCCTGACGGAGGAAGCCTTGAAAGCCGCGGAAAATGACGAACGGTTACGGATTATCCCTTAATGATTGGACGACACGAGTGGGCCGTAACGGCCAAGCAGCCCAGCTTGCAGGGAAAAGTTGCACTGGTAACGGGCGCCAACAGCGGGCTGGGGTTTGAAACGGCCTGCGGGCTGGCCATGCGGGGGGCACGCCTGCTGCTGCCGGTGCGCAACAATGCACGCGGGCTTGTGGCGGTGGAAAACCTGAAGACCCGTTGCCCGACCGCAGAAGTAGACCTGCTGACGCTGGATCTTACGTCCCTTGAGTCTGTTGCCGCCTGCGCGGCAGTTGTTGCGCATCATACCAACCGGCTGGATTTTCTTATCAATAATGCCGGTGTCATGGCGCCTGCCCGCCGGAAGGAGACTCAGGACGGGTTTGAACTCCAGTTCGGCACCAATCATCTTGGCCATTTTGCGTTGACCTATCATCTGCGCCCCTTGCTGGAAGCGGCGGCAGGCGGTGGTGTTGTGGTGACTGTGGCCAGTCTGGCAGCCTGCAAAGGCTCCATCCATTTTGATGATCTCCAGTTCCGCCACCGCTACAGCCCGTTTGGAGCCTATCAGCAGAGCAAACTGGCTAATCTGCTTTTTGCGCGTGAGCTGGCCCGACGTGCAGGAGACGCTGGATGGAAACTCCACTCCCGCGCTGCACATCCGGGATGGTCTTCCACTTCCATTGTTGCCAATGGTCCTGCCTCCGCCCTGCCGGGCCCCATTGGCAAGGTAGAAGAAACATTGGGCGGAGTCGTATTACGGATAATGGGCCAGTCCGCTGCGCGAGGGGCTGAACCCCTGCTCTACGCTGCGCTCTCCCCTGCCGCCCGGGATGGAGACTATTACGGCCCTCAGGGACGTGCAGAACGCCGGGGACTGCCCGGTCCGGCCCATGTGCCACCTGAAGCCCTGAAAGCCAGCACAGCGGAACGGCTGTGGGATGTGTCTGAACGGCTGACCGGGCTGGGCTGGTAAAGCCCTCCCCCGGAAGGCGCTCAACAGGCCCGGTCAGAAAAAGCCCTGTTATCCGTGCCCACGGCGAGAGCCCGCCGTGGTGCGGGTGCGGCTCTGCTGGCGGAGGACGCTTTCAATCCAGTCATTCAGTTTACGAGTCGTGTCTTCGGCTTCTTCCCGGTCCGGATAAAACTCCGGAAAGCGCAGCGCCAACCAGCGCCACGCCACCAATCGCTTGTGCCGCTTTTCCGCACGTTCCAGTTCTTCGCGGCTGGCGCGTTCACTCGGAGGAAGGCGGCCCGTGCCCGGTGGCAGCACACGCCGACCCGCCGCATGGTCGGCTGCCCAGCCTACCAGACGGCGAATCCCGTTGTCCCGATCATCCACCGGGCACATGGCGTAGGACCAGCGGGTTGTCAGATCCAGCCCGTCCACCCCTTCCAGCGCCGAAGCGATAGCAAAGGCCTGTTCCATATCCGCCAGCCGGTAATTGGGATCATCCTTGCGCAGAACGGCTCTATGAATACGGGACAGTACGCCATACAGGCTTTCTGACCCGATTTCGGTCGCAACCGCCCGCACAATATCGGCGTCCGGCTGCACAAAGGGACGTAAATCTTCCGGCAGTTCCGCATCCGCTTCCAGTTGGCGGCGAATAAAGGACGGGCTACCCGCACCAGCCAAGACCGCCACAGTGCCGACTTCATGCTTGCCATACCGGCCCGCACGCCCGCCAATCTGCTTGACTTCCTGCACCGTAAGATCACGCGTCTGCTTGCCATCAAATTTTTTCAGGGCGGCAAACACCACCCGCTTGATGGACAGATTCAGCCCCATGCCAATGGCATCTGTAGCTATCAGGATATCGGCCGCGCCAGAATTGAACCGCTGAGCCTCTGCACGGCGTACTTCCGGGCTGAGTGCCCCATACACCACTGCCACACGCCGCCCGTGCTGCATCAGGGCGGCCCGCAGATCCAGCACTTCCCGGCGAGAAAACGCAATCAGCGCGTCACCTGTTGTAAGATCGGTCAGTTTGACAGGCTGAGCCGCTGCCCGGAGCGGACTTTTCCGTTCCAGCGAGATTTCATCCAGCGGGTCTCCACATAGTTCGGCAATGCGCCGCACCATGGGGATACAGTCTGGCGCACCCAGCACGTAAAGATGACGGGCAGGAGCCCCCATGATGGCGGCAGTCCATGCAGCACCCCGATCTGTATCAAACAGCATCTGGGCTTCATCAATCACCGCAACATCAACGGGATTGTAGAACGGGCACATTTCCACCGTGGCCGCCAGATGACGGCTTTCCGGCACAATAATGCGTTCCTCACCAGTGGCGAGAGAGGCTTCTACGCCGCGTGAGGCCAGTGCCTCCCGGAACTCATGCGCCAGCAACCGGAGGGGCGCGAGCGCCAGACCACTTTCAGCCTGCGCCAGTGCATTCAGCGCGGTGTAGGATTTGCCGCTGTTGGTTGGGCCGGTGACCAGCGTAATGCGACGGTTGAGCGCGCGGGCCGTACGAAAATGCGCGGCATACCGATCAAGGGCCGCCACCCGTGCAATGACCGAGTTGGCCACCTTCCGCCCCATATCGGCCTGCACACGGGGGCTGCCAGGCGCGGGAGTACCGCTGCCAATACGCCATTCGACCAGTTTGTCCCGCAGGGCCACAAGTTCAGCCGGGTCAAACTCCCACCGTTCCCGCCCACCCGATTCGCGCACCTTTCGGGCCACGGGCAGCCGGTTCTCGGCAATCCAGCGAAGTGCTTCCTTGTGCGAGCAACGGAGAATCCGCGGAACGTCCTTGAAGGGAACAAGGCTTTCTTCCCACGCCTGAAGGCGTTGCTCTTCCTTTTGTCGTTTTTCCTGCGCCGTGCGTTCAATGGTATGCGCCACTTTCTGGCGCTGGGCTTCCTCCTGCCGGGCTGTATCCAGAAAAGGATCGCCCTCCGGCAGGCCGAAGGCCACGGCAATGGCCATAAGCAGAAGGTCTGTCTGGCCGGGAGAGAGCACGCGCCCCGTATCCAGCAGGTCTGCCTGCACGGCCTCAAACACAGCCTTGGGTGTTTTGGCGTAGGACCGCAGCCGTTCTTCCGCTACCGGAGCCAGAGCACGCTCCAGCTCCGTATCTCCGGCTTCGGGCTCGGTTATGGTAGCAACAGCCTGTTCGATCTCGTCCCGCGTGACCCAGATACGCCCGCTGCGGCGGGTAAGGTCTACCAGCCGGGAAATACGCTTCTTGCGCCGCACCGTGCACAGAATGGTGCGGAATGTCTCATCCGGAATATCCCGTGCACCGGGTTCAAGCGCACGCGCAACGCGGCGCAGAACCTCCTGCTCTTCCTTGGGCTCAACGTCCAGCCCGGTTCGGGCTGCAACATGGACAAACGCCTCACGCGCGGGGGAGGCAAAAGGTTCTGACGTCATGCCTCTACTCATGCCCCGTCCTGCGCACCGGAACAATGCCCCACAGGGCAAAGACTGCCGTATTTCATGGTGGCGTCACATCCGGCGGCGGCCCAAACACCCCGCCCGAGGCGCACAATGAAAGATTCACGCCCCACCTTGTCATGATGCAGGCGAAACCCGGAGTCTCGCCCATGGCATCTCACGTATGGTCTCAGTGCATTGTTTGCATGCTAACTCTTTGTTTCAAAAGAAAATAGGCTCTCAGCCTGTCGTAAAAGAACAAGGTGGATGATGAATTTACGCTGGCATCTGGCCTTCTGTGCCCTTAGAAACGCCGCCACGACTAGAAAACACGCCCCGAAAATACGCCTTTGTGCCGTTCAGGAGTGAGACCAGAACCAACGGGGCAATGAGGGGCATTCTCTCGATCTGCTGCAAGCGGAGTATAAAGCGGCCCATGTCTGAAACCATGCCAGAAAAGCTGACCGGAACCTTTTCCGATATCCTGCCCAAAATGTCCGCCTCGGAAGTGCCCACCGGCCTTCTGCCCGTGGATGGACAGGACGGTATGTGGCATCTTGCGCCGCCCACCAAGGAATACGGGCACCTGTATCCCGCCAAGGTGCTGACAGTCCATCACTGGACAGACCGTCTGTTCAGCTTCACGACCACCCGTGACCCCGGCCTGCGGTTTGAAAACGGCCAGTTCGCCATGATCGGCATTGAACTGAACGAAAAACCGCTGCTGCGCGCCTATTCCCTGGCCTCTCCTAACTATGAAGATGAACTGGAGTTCCTCTCCATTGCCGTGCCGGATGGTCCGCTGACCTCCCGCCTGCGCCATGTGAAGGTAGGCGATACGGTTCTGATTGGCCGCAAGCCGACCGGCACCCTGATTCTGGATAACCTACGTCCGGGCCGGAACCTGTATTTCCTGTCCACCGGCACGGGGCTGGCACCGTTCATGAGCCTGATCAAGGATCCGGCCTGCTATGAACGCTATGATCACGTCATCCTCAGCCACACGGTGCGTATTTCCGGCGAGCTGGCCTATGCCAACCACATTCGCCATGAACTGCCGGAACACGAATTCCTGGGCGAGGATATCTCTGGCAAGCTGCTGTATTACCCGGCCGTGACGCGTGAAGAATTTGCCGTGACCGACCGCATCACCAAGCTGATTGAAACCGGCAAGATCTTCAGTGATCTGAACATTCCGGAACTGGACCCCGAGCATGACCGCGTGATGATCTGCGGTTCTCCGGAAATGCTGGCAGATACGGAAGCCCTGCTGCAGGCCCGCGGGTTTGATGAAGGCAATATGTCCAACCCTGGCTCCTACGTGGTGGAAAAAGCCTTCGCAGGACGCTAAGGGGTCTCTGCAATCCCGTTTTCCATTCCCGGCACAAGGAGCCTGCGCCAATGACGCATGAGTTTGATCTTCTAGTCATAGGCGCAGGCTCCGGCGGCGTACGCTGTGCGCGAATCGCGGCTGGGCATGGCGCCCGTGTGGCGGTGGTGGAAAGCCGCCACTGGGGCGGTACCTGCGTCAATCTGGGCTGCGTGCCCAAAAAGCTGATGGTTCAAGCCAGCGAATATGGGGACATGGTGGAAGACAGCCATGCCTTTGGCTGGAACAGCACCCGCGGCACGCATGACTGGGCAAAACTGATTGCCGCCAAAGATCAGGAAATTACGCGCCTGAACGGCATTTACGTGTCCATGCTGGAAAAGGCAGGTATCACGCTGCTGACCGGCCATGCCCGTTTTGAAAACGCCCATACCGTGCGCATTGAGCCTTCACCGCTCGCTCCGACTGAAGCACCACGCACGGTTACAGCCAAACATATTGTCATCGCCACGGGCTCCACGCCCATGAAGCCGGATATTCCGGGGGCCGAACACGCCATTACGTCTGATGAAGCCTTCCATCTGCCCGCCCGCCCGGAACGGGTGGTGATTGTGGGCAGCGGCTATATCGGGATCGAATTTGCGGGTATTTTTGCGGGGCTGGGCTCAAAGGTAGATCTGGTTTACCGCCATGAACTGCCCCTGCGCGGCTTTGACGAAGACATGCGCGCCGCCATGAAGGAGGCCATTCATGTTCGCGGTATCACCCAGCATGCTCCGGCCAGCCCTACCCAGATCAGCAAAAATGGCAGCACCTATACTGTCACGCTGAATAACGGCCACACCATTGAAACAGACTGCGTGTTTCTTGCCACCGGCCGCCGCCCCAAGATCGATTCGCTGGGGCTGGAAACAACGGGCGTGAAAACGGCGGAAAACGGACGCATCAAAGTCGATAGCAAGCGTGAGACCAGCCAGCCCGGCATTTACGCCATTGGCGATGTGACAGACCACCTGAACCTGACCCCGGTTGCCATTGCGGAAGGCCACAATCTGGCCGACCGGCTGTTTGGCAAGGAGCGCCCCCGTTCCTGGTCCTTGCGCACCACACCCAAGGCGGTGTTCTTTTCACCACCGCTGGCATCCGTGGGGCTGAGCGAGGCTGAAGCCGCGCAGCATGGCACCGTGGATATCTATTTCACCCGCTTTACGCCCATGCGCCACACACTCAGCGGCCGCAAGGACCGCAAGACAGTCATGAAGCTGGTGGTGGATCAGGATAGTCAGAAAGTGGTGGGCGCCCACATTCTGGGCGATGATGCCGCCGAGATGATGCAGGGCGTAGCCGTGGCTGTGACCGCCGAACTGCGGAAGGTGGATTTTGACCGCACTGTTGGCATCCATCCTACCTCTGCCGAAGAACTGGTGACCATGCGCACCCGCACGCGAGAAACCCCAGCTACCCGCTGATCTCCACCAGCACGGCATTTCGTGGCAGCACACATCATCGGCCGTATTTTGCGTTGACGCTCCGGGCTCCGACCGCCAGAAAAAACGGAAGCCCGGAGCCCATCACGCCTCCGGTTTGACGAATTCCCCCGCTTTTTCAGGTCCAGCATACAGGATTAAAGCTTCATGCCCCTCTCCAGCAGCACGCCCGGCAGCGCCGCCGCAACGGCGCACGGTTCATTTGATCTGGTTCTGAAAGGCGGCTCCGTTGTGCTGCCAGACGCAACCGTGGTGACAGATGTTTATGTGCGCGATGGGCTGATTGCCGCCATTGGTGGCCAAGGCAAAGCCGCACGGGAACTGGACTGCACGGGCCTGACCATTCTGCCGGGCGTGATCGACACACAGGTGCATTTCCGGGAACCCGGCGCCACGGAAAACGAAGATCTGGAATCCGGCAGCCGCGCCGCTGTGCTGGGGGGGGTGACAGGCGTATTTGAAATGCCCAACACCAAGCCCACCACGTCCACGCCGGAAGCCGTAGCGGACAAGCTGGCCCGCGCCAGAAACCGTATGTGGTGTGATCACGCCTTTTACGTCGGCGCGACAGTCGATAACGCTGACCAGTGCGGAGAACTTGAAAAACTGCCCGGCACGGCAGGGATCAAGGTGTTCATGGGGTCCTCCACCGGCAATCTGCTGGTGTCCGAGGATGATATGCTGGAACGGGTGCTGCGCTCTGGCCTGCGCCGCGTGGCCATTCATGCGGAAGATGAAGCCCGCCTGAAAGAACGTATGGACGAACGTGTGGAAGGAGACCCTTCCTCTCACCCTGTCTGGCGGGATGATGAAACCGCCTTGCGCGCCACCACCCGCGCCCTGCGGCTGGCCCGCAAGACCGGGCGGCGCGTGCATATCCTGCACATTACAACACCGCAGGAACTGGCGCTGATTTCCCAGCATCGGGACATTGCCAGCAGTGAACTCACCCCCCAACACCTGACACTGGCCGGGGAAGACGCCTATGCCCGCCTTGGCACGCTGGCGCAGATGAACCCGCCCATCCGCTCCGGCGCACACCGGGACGGCCTTTGGCACTGGATGAGCCAAGGGATGCCGGATGTGATCGGCTCTGACCACGCCCCCCACTCGCTGGAGGCCAAAGGCAAACCCTATCCGGCGTCTCCCTCCGGCATGCCGGGGGTGCAGACCCTGTTGCCGCTGATGCTGAACCATGTGGCCAATAACCGGCTCACCCTGCGCCGTCTGGTGGACCTTACCTCTGCCGGGCCGCAGCGGCTGTTCGGGCTGGTGCGCAAAGGCCGCATTGCCGTAGGGTATGATGCTGATTTCTCGATTGTGGACCTCAAGGCCCGCTGGACAATCGAACAAAGCTGGCTGGCCTCAAAATGTGGCTGGTCTCCCTTTACGGGAGAAACCCTGATGGGCCGCCCCGTGGGCACCATCATTCGGGGTAACCAAGTGATGTGGGAAGGCACACTGGCCGACAAAGCCATAGGTGCCCCCCTGAAATTTGATATGACCGACCGCCCCTCAGCCTGAAACACGCCGCACACCACACCATGACCGCTCCTTCCGCCCCTCCTCATCCGGGCAACACGATCCCGGATGCACCTTACGATGCCCGCCCTGCCAGTGCCTCCACCAACAGGTTGAAACTGGGCATTGATTTTGGCACCACCAACAGCGTGGTGGTGCTGGCACATCCTGACGGAAAGACTGAAACCCTGCGTTTTCGCTTTCCGGAACATGCAGAGTCTGACACCTGCCGCACCCTGCTGTGTTTCTGGCAGGATGAAGTCGGGTCCCGCATCATTCAGCAGGAAGCCATAGGGGCAGCGGCGATTGACGCCTATCTGGAAGATCCGGCGGAATCCCGCATGATCATGTCCATGAAGTCCTATCTGGCGCAAAAATCCTTCCGCGAGACGCAAGTGTTCAGCCGCCGCCTGACGCTGGAAATGTTGATTGCGCGCTTCCTGTCCAACCTGATGCAGGCCGTGGCCATTGACCCTGCCAGCGTGGATGTAACGGTGGGCCGCCCCGTAGAGTTTGCCGGAGATTTTCCGGATGACGCACTAGGTGCCCAACGCCTGCGCGACAGTTTTACCGCAGCCGGCTTCCCCTCGGTTGAACTGGCGTGGGAGCCAGAAGCCGCTGGCTGGCGTTTTGCCCAACGGCTGGAGAACCCGACCACCATTCTGGTTGGCGACTTTGGCGGCGGCACCAGTGACTTCTCGGTGCTGCGCTTTGACCCAGCCCGTCCCGGCCATGCCGAGCCGCTGGGCCATTCCGGCGTTGGTATTGCCGGAGATCAGTTTGACTACCGTATTCTGAACACGGTTATCGCCCCACTGCTTGGGCGGGACTGTACATACCGTGTGATGGGCGGAGAACCTTTGCCGGTTCCTATAGAATGGTATGCAAGCCTTGGCCGGTGGCACCGTCTGGCGCTGATGCGTACGCCCCAGACCCTCCGCGCCATGGAGGACGTGGCCCGCACAGTCTCAGAACCGCAAAAATTGCGGGCCCTGATTGATCTGGTGCAGGACCAGCAGGGGCAGGCTCTCTACCGTGCCGTGGGGGCCGCCAAAAACGCGCTTTCCTCAGCAGACAGCACAATCCTGCGGTTTCAACACCGCTCCTTCAAGGTGGAACAGACCATCACCCGTGCGGAATTTGAAAGCTGGATTGCGCCAGACCTCGCCCAGTTTGATAACGCGGTCGATCAGGCTTTGACACATGCGGGGCTTACCGCTGCGGATGTTGACCGCGTGTTTCTAACGGGTGGCACATCCTTTGTTCCTGCCGTGCGGAACCTCTTCATTCACCGCTTTGGCACGGAGCGCGTGGACACAGGCGGCGAGTTTGTTTCCGTTGCAGAAGGCTTGGCCCTGATGAGTAGCAAGGCCGCCCACGCGGCTTGACCGCACGGAGCACGGGCCGCCGCGAAAAATCAGGGTCCCAACAAAACGGGGAGTGCTGAAACGCCTCGCAGACATCGCCTTGGCAAGGCGCTGACGTATGGGGCGGATGAACAGTAGCGTGTTTGCTGATTATCAGACGCAGAGCCCGCCTCTGATCACGGCGTTACACGCTCTCGTCAATGGATTGAAAAAGGAAGAGTGATAAGCTGCTGCTTTCCGCAGGTCTTGTTCCCGAAGGGAAGCCATGAAACTCTCCTCCTTTCTCGCCCTGAAAGATTTTGAGGCCGCGGCACGCAGAAAGCTGCCCCGCCCTGTTTTTGGATATGTTTGCGGAGCCGCAGAGGACAATCTTTCCCTGACCGCAAATGAGGCTGCGTTTTCTGACCTTGATCTGGTCCCGCAGGTTCTGAAGGATGTTTCCCGCAGAACACAAGAAACCACCCTTTTTGGCCGCACCTATGCCGCCCCGTTTGGCATTGCCCCCATGGGGCTATCCGCGCTTTCTGCATATCGGGGCGATATTGTGCAGGCGGTTGCGGCCAGAAAGGCTGGCATTCCGATGGTGCTGAGTGGCTCCTCCCTCATTCCCATGGAAGACGTGAGCTCTGCAGCGCCCGGCACGTGGTTTCAGGCCTATCTGCCGGGAGAGATAACACGGATTGACGCCCTGCTTGACCGGGCACACAGGGCCGGATTTCAGGAACTTGTTGTTACTGTTGATATTCCCATAAGCGCCAACAGGGAAAATAACATCCGCACAGGATTTTCTACACCGCTCCGCCCGTCCCTGCGACTGGCCATGGATGGACTGACCCACCCGCGATGGCTTGCAACCACTTTTGGCCGCACTCTGTTACGGCACGGCATGCCGCATTTTGAAAATTCGTTTGCAGAACGGGGCGCACCCATTCTTTCCGCAAACGTGCTGCGAGACTTTACAGCGCGTGATCATTTCAACTGGGATCATATCCGGCATATCCGCCAGCGCTGGAAAGGTCCGTTGATCATCAAGGGGATTCTCCACCCCCAGGACGCCCGCCTAGCTGCGGACAATGGTGTGGATGGTATTATTGTCTCCAACCATGGGGGGCGTCAGTTGGATGGCGCGATTGCCCCTTTGCGCATTCTGCCTGAAATTGTGGCGGCTACAACGCTGCCGGTCATGATTGATAGTGGCTTCCGGCGTGGAAGCCATATTCTCAAAGCACTGGCGCTTGGCGCGGCTTTTGTTTTTGTCGGGCGTCCATTCAACTACGCTGCTGCCATAGCGGAAGAAAACGGAGTGACACACGCAATTGGACTTCTGATGGCGGAGATAGACCGCGACATGGCCATGCTGGGTGCCAACACATGTGCGGAAATAACCCGCGCTTCCGTGCGCTTCCGCCACACACGTTAGAAAAGGGCTTTATGCCCTGCCAACGGAACGGTCTTTTTACAGAGCAGTGCACGCACCGTCACCATGTGGTTCCGGGCACGGGCTGGAATCAGATGTTCCAGCCAAGGTTATGCAATTGTTACCAGAAGACTGAAAAAGTCTTCTGGTAACAAACGAATTTACCAACTGAAGCCAATGCTACCCTGCGCGTTCCGGCGTTCACCATAATAACACCATTCCTGACCATAGGAGGCGTAGCTCAGACAGTTACCGATATAGTTCTTGTTAAAGAGGTTGCGAACACTTGCCGCCGCAGTCCATCCCCGCAAGGACGGCGAGAGGTTGGAAAGGTCATACTTCAAAGAACCATCAAAAACGGCATATTGCGGCACCCATACGCTCCCGTAACTGGCTTCACCACCATAGGCTTTTGCAGAATACCGCATTCCGCCACCAAACCCGAAACCTTTGAGGGGGCCGGAGGGCAGCGTATAGAATGCAAACAGGGAGGCATTGCCTTTTCCGGACTGGATCAACGGTTTTCCCGTGGAATCATCACGCACTTTCTGAACGCTGACAGCCGCCGTGATCATGAGGTTTTTATAGGGTTCAGCGTGGGCTTCAAACTCAAAGCCATCGGAGTGAACTTTTCCACTTTCCACGCTGTAACCAAGATTGCCAACGCCCACCAGAACGTTTGTCTGCTCAATGTGGAAACCAGCGGCTGTTAACAGAACAGATGTACCCGGAATCTGATACTTCAAGCCGCCTTCAAGCTGTTTGCCCATGGAAGGATCTGCCTGACGGAATGTGTGCCCGCCATCGCTTGACACACTTCCTGACTGTGGCTGGAAAGACGTGGAATAGCTGATATAGGGCGAAAGGCCGAAGTTAAAGTGATACAGGCCAGAAGCGCGCCATGTAATCTGGCTTGGGTTTTGACGGGTATCTGTATTGTAGATGTGTTCTACCTGATGGGAACGATACCAGTCATTCCGCAGGCTGCCCGTCAGCACCAGTCCACGCCAGCGGATTTCATCCTGACCATACACGCCAATCTGGTGTGAATCCGTCTGATAATTCACGTATGGCGACATTGCCGGAATCGTCATGTGGTAATCAGGATGCAGCACGTCCATGTCAGGCGCTTTCCCGTAGAAACCCTGCTCTGCGGCACTCTGCTGCATGTAATCAAAGCCGAACATCATTGTGTGGCTCAGTGGACCAGTCTGCACATGGCCTTTGAATTGGCTATCAAACGCCAGATTGTGCGTATGCTCGTTCGTACCAAATGCCGAACGCGGCAGTGTGCCGTCCTCATTATAATAGCCGCTATTATATACGCTGCGATATATGGTCTTGATATCATCGTAACGGCCACGCGTGGAGAAACTCCAGTCTTTATTGAAACGATGATTCAGGATGTAGGTAATACTGCCCTGCCGCCGATTGAATTTTTCAAAAGGCACATCGCCGTCATAGAAATCACGCGGCAGATACCCGAATGATGCCCGTTTGAGCGAGCCGACAAGCGGAGCGCCGCCATAAGTGCCGTTTTCAGGGTCATACTGATAGTTGCCCAGCAGCGTGAGTGTTGTGGGGCCGTCCCCGCCAAACGTGAAGGATGGACTGATGGAAAAGCGACGGCTGCCGGTGCGGGCAAGCTGGCTATGCTGGCCATTGACGGTTCCGTACAGCCGGTACCGGACAAACCCGTTATCCGTGGCATAACCACCAACATCGGCATCCACACGGTAGAGATCAAAACTCCCGCCTGTTGTTGTCACGCCCCCATAAAAACGCTGCTCTGTAGGGAGCTTGCTTGAAAGCGCAACCAACCCGCCAGGGCTGGACTGACCATACAGGGCAGATGCCGGACCTTTCAGAATTTCCACCCGGTCCAGACGGGATGTATCAGTCTGGGCAACAGCATAGCCGGTAGCACTGTCCTGTAGTTTCAGGCCATCAAGAAAGGTTGGCACGGTGAACCCACGCAGAGCAAACTGATCATAGCGCGTGCCCACACCCCCACCGCGCAGATCAGACGTAATGCCAGCAGCATACCGCACAGCCTGATTCAGATTGAGCACGCCGCGTACGTCCATCTCGTTCCGGGTCACAACGGTAACGGACTGAGCGGTTTCCACTAACGGCGTGTCCGACTTGGTGGCGGATGACGCTATTGTGGAAAGTCTGCGACCATGAACTTCCACTTTTTCAGGGTCTTCAGTGTGTTTTTTAGGATTGGCCTTTGCCGGCTTGGCAATAGTCCGCCCTGCCCGGTGAGACGGAGCCTGTTTTTCCACCACATCAGCCGCCATGGCTTCCCCGGTCATGAGAAGCGAAAGAAAAATGATGTGCGTCACTCTGCTGCGGTACATGCCCGGCCCCGTTTTTTATCTCTTGCGGCTATATGCTCAGCAGGGCCTTAACGGAATTGCGAATCATTTGCAAACCATGATGTTATATCTTTAATGTAATGTAATCTGCCAGATAAAGACGATTTTTCCCTCACGTAAGGTCCATCAAAGGGCAATAAAAAAGGCCATCCGGGCAAAACCCGATGGCCTTTTTTGCAAACAAGAAGCGCCTCCTTCAGCACTCCCTCGTTCGTTTCTCAGTCCAACCTTTTACGGAAAAGCTGAGCGTTTGAACTGGAACCGGTCAACCAGCGCACGCAAAGGCGCGAAATCCTTGTCCGAGAAGGTTTCCATATAGACTTTGGAACCATCCGGGGTTTCAAGAAACACGGTGTCATTCCAGTCTGCAGCACTGATCCCGGTCCAGAGTGTCATGGCCAGCGCTTCCTTGCCGTTTTCATCCTTCAGCATCACACGGGAATCACCAGATGAAGGCGGCGTGCGGCTCAAAGGCCCCCAGCCGCCTTTATGGTCCTGCAACCAGGCGTTGACGGTCTTGGCTTCCTCTGATGATAGCTCCCGCTTGTGCCGCATGGGGCCAACCTCAATATTGCCGCTGGCCACCTGCGGCATCACGATCGGCTTGAAATTGGGCAGCGCGAACATCCAGATCAACGACGCCGTGCCAATAGTCAGCACCAGAAACCCGATAACAAACGCCGTTTCTTTCCTCATTCGCCTCTTCTCCTTACCCGCGCACCGCTGCGATAATACGGGAAACCTCTTCATCCGTCAGTTCCGGATGAATGGGCAATGCCAGAATCCGGGTGGCCAGATCTTCTGATACCGGCAGGCTGCTTCCATCATGATGATCCCGATACGCGGGCTGTTTGTGCAGCGGCAACGGGTAATAAATGGCGGATGGAACACCACGCTCCTTCAAGCGGGCCTGCAGGGGCTCACGCTCCGCCGGATCTTTGACCAGAATGGCATAGATGGCCCAAGCGCTCGCGCTGTTGGGCACCCGCGCTGGCACCTGCACCACATCTGCCAATCCGGCATCATAGGCGCGGGCAATCTCGTCCCGACGGGCCAGTTCCTGCTTGAAGCCATCCAGCTTGGCCAACAGCACGGCGGCCTGAATGGTATCCAGCCGCCCGTTCATGCCCGTGCGCAGAACTTCATAACGGGTTTTGCCCTCGCCATGCGTCCGCAGGGAACGGTAAAGGTCCGCGCGTTCCGGGTCATCCGTCAGGATGGCCCCGCCATCACCGTAGCCCCCCAGAGGTTTGGACGGGAAAAAAGAAAGCGTGGTCGCTGTCGCTTCCCGCCCCAGAGGTTTGCCGTTCAGGTCGGCCCCAAATGCCTGCGCACAATCGGCCAGCAGAAACAGGTCTTCCTCCTGCGCGATCTGGCGCAGTTGCTCCCACGGCGCAGGCTGACCGAACAGATCCACCCCGACAATGGCGCGGGGGGTCAGCTTTCCGGCTTCCCGCACCGCGCGGATGCGGGCGCGCAGATGATCGGGGTCAATCTGGAACGTGTTGGGGTCCACATCCACAAAAACCGGCGTAGCCCCAAGCACCAAAGGCACTTCAGCCGTTGCGGTATAGGTGAACGCGGGCAGGAACACTGCATCACCCCGGCCGATATTTTCCGCCATCATGACAATCTGCAACGCATCCGTGCCGGAGGAGACGCCTACACAGTCCTTGGCACCGCACCAGTCAGCCAGGCGCTGCTCAAGCTCCGTGACTTCCGGCCCCATCACAAAGCGGCAATGGGCAAACACGGCATCCACCCGCTCACGCAGGGCTGGGCCAAGGCGCTTCTGCTGCGCCGCCAGATCAAGGAAAGCGATCGGGCGTTCTGTCTTTTCGTTCATCATGCCACCTGTTCTGTACCGTCCGTATGGGGGGAAGGCAAAGGCGCGCCATTCTCCACACCTTCTGGCGTGGAAGATCGCACTTCTCCTTTGGGGTTATGATTGAATTCCGGCACCAGCAACGCCAGAATGCGCAGGGCAGCCTTCACATCTGCGGCACGGGCATAGCGGGTAATCTGGTCCACAGCTTCGGTTACGTCAGCCATATCCACCACACGCGGGGTGGCCATCAGCAGGCCTGGGTTGTCTGTTGGCACCGGGGCTTCGCGCCCGTGGAAGAGTTCTTCATATAGCTTTTCCCCCGGCCGCAGGCCGGTAAAGCGAATGCTGACATCCTCATCAGGCCGCAGCCCCGCAAGGCGGATCATCTGCCGGGCGAGGTCAACAATTTTCACGGGTTCGCCCATATCCAGCACAAAAATGCCGCCATCCCGCAGCAGCGCATCCGTGCCGGACCCTTCGCCCCCACAGGTGCCACGCACACTGGCCTGCAACACCAACCCCACGGCTTCCGAGACAGTCATGAAATAGCGACGCATTTCGGGGTGTGTGACTGTCAGCGGCCCCCCGCGTTCAAGCTGCCGCCGGAACAGAGGCACCACGGACCCAGTTGAGCCCAGCACATTGCCAAACCGCACGGTGATGCACCGCATAGCCTCCGGGTTGCCGGATGTCCGCGCCCTGATATCCAGCGCCTGACAGTACATTTCAGCCGCCCGTTTGGCGGCCCCCATCAGACTGGAAGGGTTAACCGCCTTGTCGGTTGAAATCACAATCATGGCGCGTGCACCGTGCCGGGCTGCGGCATCTGCCACAACGCGGGTGCCGTGCACATTGGTCAGCAGCCCCTCGGCCGGGTTGGCTTCCACAATCGGTACATGCTTCAGGGCGGCGGCATGAAACACCAGATCAGGCCGGAAGCGGCCCATGACCTCTTCTATCCGCGCTTCATCGCGCACATCGGCAACGATCGCTTCACGTGAAACATTTGGCGCGCTGTCCGCCAGTTCCATATCAATCTGCCACAGCTCAAATTCACCGTGATCCAGCAAAATCAGCTTGTCCGGCTTCAGCATGGCAATCTGACGCACCAGTTCTGAACCGATGCTGCCCCCAGCGCCGGTAACAAGCACGGTGCGCTGCCCGATCAGTCGCTCCATTCCGGCACGATCCAGCGGCACCTGGGGGCGATTAAGCAGATCTTCCAACGGCACAGGGCGCAGTTCCACCCGATCTGCCGGCGTCAACGCAGTGAGAGCCGGGGTGCGGAGCACGGCAATGCCATGCGCGGCAGCGGCATCCAGCACCTGTGTCAGGCCCTTGCCCCGAAAAGACGGCTCCGTCACCACCAGAGACTCCGGAAGGGTCTGCGTGCGGGCTAATCTGTCCAGAATGGTGCCAATATGGTCCACATGCCCCAGTATGGGCACGTTGTGCATGCGGCGCCCTGCCTGATGGGTGCCTAGGGCCACCAGCCCCACCACCCGGATACCGGCCTGAGGGTTACGTTCAATAGCCCGCAGATAGAGGTCTGCTACCGTATCTACCCCCACCAGAACCACCCGCCGCTGGTCTGCCTTGCGTACGGCCATGCGATGCGCCAGCCGATAGCCAATTCGCAGCCCTCCCAGCATGATCAGCAGAACAAGCGCATAAATGATGGGAAACGTGATACTGGGCAGGTGGTACCCCATAAGCACCAGACCAGCCGAAAACAGCAGCGCACTGGCAACGGAAGCACCGGCAATGCCCAGAAGATCTGAAACGCCGGAAAACCGCCAGTATTGCTGGGGCATACGGAAGGGCAACCCACTGACAACCAGCGTAATGGCGCCCCCGGCCAGAAACCATAGCGGGTGCAGAAGGCCATCCTGCGGGGCGGCAAGCCACCGGGCAATAGGCGCAGCAACAGCCGCCAGTATCCCGTCCAGCAGGATATTGACGAGGATTCTATTGAGCGGACGCAGCCGGGGGCTGCGATGAAAAGACTCAGAGCGTTGCGGTGCCATCACCTTGCACCTATAGCGTAGCACCTGCCATCCTAGAAGCAGCACAACCCCACGATATGATGCCCATGTTTCTTTCTGACCCTGTTCTGGCGGTTTTCTGCCTGATTTGCGCGGCTTTTTTTGCAGCCGGGCTTGTGCGAGTCATGATCAATCTGGCCATTCTTGACCATCCTGGCCACCGCAGTGCACACCAGCGCCCCACCCCAAAAGGGGGTGGCGTGGGGGTTATGGCCTCATTTTTTCTTTTTTTTCCGCTGGTGCAGGACATAACAGGCCGGAGCGTGCTGCGGGCTGATGTTATTCTCACCGCACTGGCGACGCTTCTGCTGGCCTGTGTCTCCTGGCTGGATGACATGTATCAGTGGCGGCCCTCCATCAAATTCTGTGCCCAGAGCGCCGCAGCCATCATGGTAGTGGCAGGGGGCACCATTCTGGGGTGGCCCACCCCACTGCCCGGCGCCTTTCTGGCCGTGCTGTGGCTGATTTTCATAACCAACGCCGTCAATTTCATGGATGGCCTGAATGGTCTGATTTCCGGCTGCCTGATTGTCGGCAACCTGATTGTGGCGGCCACCGGTGTCTTTTTTGGTGTGCCGGATCTGATCTGGCCCGCACTCCTGCTGGCAGGATGCCTGTGCGGCTTTCTGCCGTTCAACTTCCCCAAGGCGCGCATTTTTCTGGGCGACGTAGGAAGCCAGGGCTGTGGTCTTCTGGCCGGAACAGCGGCGCTGTATATGACCCAGCATTCCATCAAACCATCGGGCTGGCTGTTAGGCCCCGCCCTGCTGTTTCCCCTGATTTTTGATGTGCTGTTTACGTTGGTGCGCCGCAAACTGGCCGGGCACTCTCTGGTACAAGCGCACAGAGGGCATATTTATCAGGTATTGCACCGCAGCGGCATGAACCCCGTGCTGATTGCCGTATGTGAATGGGTGTTTGTGTGCTGGGGAGGCATTGTGGCGTTACTGGTCGCCGCCCTCCCACCGTTCAACGGTGCATGCCTTGCGCTACCGCTTCTGCTGGCCCCCCAGATTGGCTGGGTTGCCCTGGCTGTTTTCAGAACACGCCGCCACCCGGTAGGGCCGTGGTAGGGCAGCGCGCTCTGATAAACTTAGGCCGTTCGTTATTTCTTCAACTCAAATGTGAGACCCTGCGCAGAACTGGCAAGACGAGCACCTTTGGAAATGGTCTCGATCTTGATGCGCACACCGTTCTTGTTCTCAAGCACCGCCCCGCCCAGACCAGTACCCAGCGTGGCTTCACCATGTGCTGCGCCATAGGTTCCGGCAAAATCCTGCACGCGATGCAGGTTATAAACCGTGCCCGTGCCCTCGATCTTCGAGTATCCAACAGCGGCAATCGTGCCGCCTGTTACGGAAAATCTATAGGTTTTGCCGCCAAAAGAGAGAGTGCCATCACCCCACGTATAGCCCAGCCCGACATCGGCTGATTTGGCGGAAAGCGTGATTTTGCCGGTGGGGGTGCCCATTGCATCCGCCGCATGCGCTGCGGGAGCAAAAGAAGCTGAAGCAATAGTCAGTGCCGCTACAGCGGCAACAGAAGCAAACCGCATGGAAACATTCCTTTTTTTCTTGAGTCTTTGCGGGGGCAAAGAACTGCCTCACGGGGTCAGTCCTGCTCTCGAAAGTCTTTAAGAAGAACGCTCTATGCGGGAAAAAGTTTCTCTTTCCGCCCCGCTGCTCCTTGGCGGCGCAGGCGGGACGGAAAGAGTTTTTACGTCATTCAGGCTGCGGCAACACGACGCAGTGTGCGGCGGGCAGGCTGTTCCTTTTTCTCTTCACTGCGGCCCTTGCGGGCTTCTTCCGTGGCGGCTTCACCCATGATGGAGCGGATTTCCTTCAGGTAGGCAGCCCCTTTGGGTGTGCGCTGCACCAGCACGGAACGACGGTCCAGCGGGTCCACCTTGCGGCGTGCCAGATCCAGTTCACCCAGACGGTCAAGCGCACGCGTGATGGCGGGCTTGGATACGTTCAGGCTGGAAGCCAGACCGCGCACGGTGTGGCCGCTTTCATCCAGATAGCAGGTCAGGAAAACGGCAAGCTGGCGCGCAGAGAGGTCCGGCCCGTCACTCCGCACCAAAGAGACAATGGTGTCCCGCAGCGTTTTGACCAGTTCTTCTGCTTTTGCGGCATTCTGTGCCATCAGACTCTTATCCTTTTTATCACACCGATGGTCAGCCTCGCGGCGCGGCATCGGACTCAACGTTTGTTACCCGGTGTCTTCTCGTGAGGCTTATATAGGAACCGGTCTAGATATTTAAATCATGTAATGACAAAATAGTTCCATTACGATTTTATTTCTTTACGATCCCGCTCCGGCTTTTGTGTCAAAAACAAGTTTGAGGGCAGCAAAAAGAGCCCGAACCCCAGGAGAATCCCCGCCTTCAGGCCGTCCGGCACGGCTGCTGTCATTCCAGGCATACGTGTCGATATGCGCCCACCGCTGGCCTGCTTTTACAAAACGTTCAAGAAACAGTCCGGCCGTTATTGAGCCCGCCATAGGTTTAGAGGAAATATTGTTGAGGTCCGCAACAGGACTCCGCAACCATCCGGCATAGCCCTGCCATAGTGGTAACCGCCATAGCGGGTCTGCTTCACGCTCACTTACTTCAAGAAGCATCTCTGCCAGACTGTCATCATTACAGAACAGCGCGGGCAGATCCGGCCCCAGCGCCACACGGGCCGCGCCGGTCAGGGTGGCCATATCCAGCAGCAGATCCGGGCTGACCTCTCCGGCTTCGGTCAGCAGATCACACAGCACCAGCCGTCCTTCAGCATCAGTGTTGCCAATTTCGACTGTCAGGCCAGCCCGGCTTTTCACCACATCCAGAGGACGCATGGCATGGCCGGAAACACTGTTTTCCACACATCCCAGCCGCACTTCCAAACGGACGGGCAGATCCTGCGTCATGATCAGGCGGGCCAGCGCCAGAACGGATGCAGCGCCCCCCATATCCTTTTTCATGCGCAACATGCCGGAAGACGGTTTGATATCGTAGCCGCCGGAATCAAAACACACGCCCTTCCCAACCAGAGACAGAAGCGGCGCGTTCTTGCCTGCCTTGCTGCCGCGCCAGCGTGCCACCGCCACGCGCGGGCCGCGTTCCGAGCCATTGCCCACATGCGCCAGCAGGGGATAGGCTTTGTCCAGCGTCTTGCCCTTGATGATCTCCACATCTGCGCCAAACGGGCTCAGGGCCTCACGCGCTGCATGTGCCAAATCAGACGGCCCAAGCAGATTGGCGGGGGTATTGATCAGATCACGCGCAAGCCAGATGGACCGCGCCATCTCAACCGCCAGCCCTTTCCGCTCAGCCTCTGTCACAACCAGCCGAACACTCTTGCCGGATGGAACCTCTCCCTTGAGAGAAAACTGATATGCCCCAAGGCAGAACCCCAGCAGCACATCCGCGCGCAAAACTCCGTCTGGCACTCGTACCTGCCAGTCTCCTTCCGGCAGGTTTCGCGCCAGCGCACCAAACACATACGGGTCTCTACGGCCTTTTTCAGGCACGCCAAACAGCCCCACGGGGTGACCCTGGCTATCGGGCACCAATACCAACTGGCCGGGCCGGGCGGTAAAACCGCAGGCCAACGCAAAGGTGGCAGCTTCTGCCCCCAGCAGGGTTTTCAGCGTGCTTTCCAGCGTCGCATCATCCGCGGCGCGCACACCATGCACCGTGGGCCCATCCTTCTGGCGACGCCGCAAAACAGTGAGACAATCAGCTTCTCGAACAGACATGGGCATTCCTCCTGTTTCAAAACTGCGCCTGCCATTGGCCCGATGCAATGGCTCCCACACAGGAACGGGTTGCTTTTCCGTGCATACCGACGGACCATGGCGGCATGATGGATATCCCCCGCCGCCGTCCGGCTGCCCGTGCGCACTTATCCGCCACTACCGAGGATGCCCCCGTGCGGGCCATACTGGGGCCGACCAATACCGGCAAAACCCATCTGGCGCTGGAACGCATGCTGGCGCACACCTCTGGCGTTATGGGGTTTCCGCTCCGCCTTCTGGCGCGAGAAAATTACGAGCGCATGGTCAAGCTGAAAGGCGTGCGCTCCGTGGCGCTCATCACCGGGGAAGAAAAAATTATTCCACCGGGAGCACGCTGGTTCTCCTGCACGGTTGAAGCCATGCCCATGGACCGGCGTGTGGATTTTGTGGCGGTTGATGAAATCCAGCTCTGTGCTGACCCGGAACGCGGCCATGTTTTCACGGATCGTCTGCTAAACGCCAGAGGAGAAGCGGAAACGCTGTTTTTGGGCGCGGAAACCATAGCCCCTGTGCTGCGCACCCTTATTCGCGGCATAGAGATTGAAACGCGCCCCCGTTTATCCAATCTGGTGCATACCGGCTTCACGCGGCTCAGCCGTCTGCCGCCCCGCACCGCCATTGTGGCGTTTTCCGCCGGGGATGTTTACGCCATTGCCGAACTGATTCGTCGCCGCCGGGGTGGATGCGCGGTGGTGATGGGCCAGCTTTCCCCGCGCACCCGCAACGCGCAGGTGGCGCTCTATCAGAACCGGGAAGTAGATTATCTGGTCGCGACCGATGCCATAGGCATGGGCCTGAACATGGATATCCATCATGTGGCTTTTGCCGGGCTTTCAAAGTTTGATGGCTCCCGCAGACGCATGCTGGCCGCAGCAGAAATTGCGCAGATTGCAGGCCGCGCCGGACGTGGCACACAGGATGGAACCTTTGGCACCACTGGCGATTGCCCGCCATTGCCAGAAAATGTGGTGGAAGCGGTAGAAACTCACCAGTTTGAACCCCTGCACCATTTATACTGGCGCAACAGCACGCTGGACTACACCTCCCCCACCGCGCTGCATGCCAGCTTGTGCCAACGGGTTCCGGCCCCGGGCCTGTGGGGAGCCGAACCAGCCTCTGACCTTCTGGTGCTGAACGCGCTGATGCGTGACCCAACCATTCAGAGCCTGAGCAAAGGGGCGGACCGCACCCGGCTGTTATGGGAAGTGTGCCAGATTCCGGATTTCCGCAAACTGGGAGAAGACAGCCATATCCGCCAATGCGCCCAGATTTTTGTCACACTGGCGCAGCAAGGCAGATTGCCGTCCTCCTGGCTGGAGCCACGGCTGCTGAACCTTGAGCGCACGGAAGGGGATATCGAGTCCCTGATGCACCGCCTTATGGGGATTCGGATCTGGGCCTACGTGGCCAACCGGGCGGATTGGGTTGAAGACCCGGACCTATGGCGTGTGCGGACCCGCACCATAGAAGACACGCTTTCCGACATTCTGCATGAAAGACTGGCTGCCCGCTTTGTGGATAAACGCGCCACCAGCCTGGCCCGCAGGCTGGAAGAAGCAGACAGCAAGCCCCTGCTTTCCGCCATTACGCGCACTGGCGAGGTCAGTGTGGAAGGGCACGCAGTTGGCCATATGCGGGGCTTTGCCTTTATTCCTGATCAGGAAGCGGCCCGTTCTGACCAGCCCCTTCTGTTACGCGCGGCCCGCCGGGCAGCCCGAAGTGAGATCCCGCGCCGTGTCTCTCAGTTTCTGCAAGCCCCGGACGGCAGCCTGAGGCTGGATCTGGAAACGGGCACCCTGTTCTGGGAGGAAGACCCCATTGGCCGCCTTGTCAAAAGCGAGGAGCTTCTGCAGCCGGGCGTGCATGTCACCAGTGCCGAATTTCTGGATGCCGCACACAGGGAGCGTATCCGCCTTCGGCTGAGCGCGTTTGTCCGGCAGACCATTGAACACACCCTTGCCCCCCTCTTTCGGGCTGCTGAGGCCGTTGCCCACAAGCCGGTGCTACGCGGCGTATTGCACGGCCTGCTGGAACAGGGGGGGCTGATGCCGCTGCCACCTGCAGACTACCTTTCCCCCCAGAATGTGGCAGTTCTCCGCAAAGCAGGCATCACCACAGGTCCTACAGCCCTGTTCTGCGCATCCCTGTTGCGTCCTGCCGCCATGCGCCTGCGCAACCTGCTGCTGACCCTCAGGGAAGACCGCCCTCCCCTTCTCCTCCCTCGGGCTGGAGCTGTGTCTTTCAAAACAGAGCAAATGCCTGCTTGCTCAGGGCAGGAACGGCTCCTCTTATCGCGTATCGGCTGGGTTGATGCTGGCCCTCTGTGGGTACGACTCGACATTGCGGAAGATATCAGAAAAAGCCTTGGCACTCTGGCGCGGAGCACGCCTTATCCCTTACCGGCGGGTATCGCGTCACGGCTTGGTGCGTCCGCCGCTGATCTGCCAGCGGTGCTGAAAGGGCTGGGCATCCGTTTCAAGCCCGCTTTACCGCTGGAAAAGGCGCAATTTGGCCCCCCAATCCCGGTTATGCTTCAGCCTGTGCGCTCGGCAGTTTCCAGTCGGGCGCGATCACGCCACAAAAAAAAGCCTTCCATCACCCTGCCGCCGCCTTCTGGTCCCTTTGCAGCACTGGCAGTGTTGCAAAAACGTCGTTAAACTCAGGTCCGCTTTGGTGGAAATGGCGATACCGCACGCAAGCGGGTTGCCATAGGGGAAAAAGCCCCTCATATCATGCGCCATCGTTGGTGGTATGGGCCGGTATGGTGCGTGCCATCTTACTTTGGCCCGACTTGATCCGGCCCCCAGATAATTTCGGAGATGGCAATGACCTACGTGGTCACTGAAAACTGCATCCGCTGCAAATTCATGGACTGTGTGGAAGTCTGCCCTGTTGACTGCTTCTACGCCGGTGAAAACTTTCTGGTAATCAATCCAGACGAATGCATTGACTGCGGCGTGTGCGAGCCTGAATGCCCCGCCGAAGCAATTTTCCCCGATAGCGATGATCGTGCGACAGCATGGGCGGAACTCAACGCAAAATACGCAACCCAATGGCCGAACATCACGCGTAAGGGCACACCCCCGGCTGATGCGGAAGAATGGAAAGACAAGCCCGGCAAGGCTGAACTCCTTTCTCCGGAGCCGCAGAAAGACTGATCCACAGGCTTTTTATTACCCTGTGCTTCACAACGGCGTGGTGCGCTGCTTTCCAGCAGCCCACGCCGTTTTTTTATGCCCGTTTCCTGGTTGCTCATCACACACAGGCATCAGCCCTCCAAACCCATGGAATGCGAAAAGCCGCAGCAACCATAGACCGCCCTGTGAAGCAGAAGACGCCTGAAGGCTGAGTCAAAGATCGTTCAGGTCGATCTGGTGCTTCTTTCTATGCTTTCATGCCTTGCCTTTGAGGCCCGAAGCGACTGTATCCTGAGGGCAAAGTTGCATTTTTAGCGCCCTCTTTCAGCCGGCCCCTTGGCACCCCACAACTCCAGCCTTTTGAACAGCTTCCTGCAGAGTGGTGCCCCCCTTTAACGGAAACCAGAGCCATATTGTTTGCCTGCACTGTATGGAGACCTCCCAGGTTCTCGGATCGGGATGATTAGGCTTAACAGCCTTCCACAACATGCCTTTCCCCGCTCCACAACTGCGCCGCCCCTCGTATGCGTAACTATGAGGAGACCACCGCATCACACCCTGATCGCACCGGCATCACGCCTTTTCTGCCAGACGCAAAAAAGGCCGCAGGAAAAATCCTGCGGCCTTTTCACATGCGCATCTGCCGGATACCGGCTGATGCTATCCCGTATTAGCGGGACATCATGTGCAGAGCTGTGTTGTTCATGATGAACAGGGTGCCAATGATGAAGATGGCAACAAATCCAACCGTGAACACAAAGCAGATGTTGTTCCAGCGCTGCTCGGACCCACCACCCATGTGGAGGAAGTAGTGCAGGTGAACCAGCACCTGAACCAGAGCCAGAGCAGAAATTGCCAGCACGGTACCAGACGGGGACAGGCTATGCGTTGCAACAACTGCAAAAGCCAGAACCGTCAGGATAACGGCGAGAACAAACCCGATAATGTAAGACGATACGCTACCGTGGCTCTCACCAGAGGAGGTTGTGTGAAGATCGCTCATCAGATCATGCTCGCCAGATAGACATAGGTGAAGACGCAGATCCAGACGATATCCAGAAAGTGCCAGAACAGGCTCAGACAGGTGAGCTTGTTCATCATGCGTTCCGGGATCTCGGTTGTACCCATCAGCTGAACGATCAGGGTAACAATCCAGATCAGACCACAGGTCACATGCAGACCGTGGGTCGACACCAGCGTGAAGAAGGCAGACAGGAACGCACTGCGATCCGGCCCTGCACCTTCATGAATCATGTGAGCGAATTCGTTCACTTCCAGCCCGACAAAGCCAAGGCCCAGCAGGAAGGTCACACCCAGCCACATGATGACTTTGCTGATCTCGTTCTTATGGGCGGCAATCATGCCAAACCCATAAGTGATGGAAGAGACCAGCAGAAGGGCTGTTTCCAGCCCAAGTCCGCTCAGTTCGAAAAGTTCATGGCCGCTAGGACCGCCATTGAACTGGTTACGCAGGACTGCAAACGCGGCAAACAGAGAGCCGAAGATAATGCAGTCCGTCATCAGGTAGACCCAGAACCCGAACACCACCGGAGATTCGTGGTGATGTTCGTCGTGGCCCGAGGTCGGAACAGTTGTATCGTGCGCCATTACTCAGCTGCCTGTGCCATCAGTTTACGGGAATGCTCGTTCTCGATCCGGGCAACTTCTTCAGCAGGGATATAGAAATCGATATCCTTGTTGGCACTACGGGCAATAACCGTCCCGATCACACCAATCAGACCAATAGCAGCCAGCCACCAGATGTACCAGACAGCGGCAAAACCAAGGACCAGGCTGAAAGCACCCACGAGGAAACCAGCTGCCGTGTTTTTCGGCATATGGATTGCTTCATAAGGGCCACCTGCACGACGGGTATCAATGCCGTTTTCCTTGTCATGCATGAAAGCGTCGAGCTCATGCACGTGGGGAACCAGAGCAAAGTTGTACACCGGCGGCGGAGAAGACGTGGACCATTCGAGAGAACGTGCGTTCCACGGATCACCCGTTACGTCACGGTTCTGCGGCAGGTTGCGGTCACGGATGGAAACATAAAGCTGCGTCAGCTGACAGACGATACCGAACAGGATCAGCACCGCACCCACTTCAGCAACCAGCAGCCAAGGGTGCCAGGCCGGGTTGTCGTAGTGGTTCAGACGACGGGTCATGCCCTGGAAACCAACAACATACAGCGGAACGAACGCGAAGTAGAAGCCAACGAACCAGAACCAGAAAGCACGGATGCCCCAGCTTTCGTTCAGCTTGAAGCCCATAACCTTCGGGAACCAGAAGTTCATGCCACAGATGTAACCGAAATACACACCACCGATAATCACGTTATGGAAGTGAGCAATCAGGAACAGGGAGTTATGCAGAACGAAGTCAGCGCCCGGAATGGCCATCATCACACCGGTCATACCACCGATGGTGAAGGTCACCATGAAGCCAACGGCCCAGTACATGCAGGCATGGAACTGGATGCGGCCCTTATACATGGTGAACATCCAGTTAAACAGCTTCACACCCGTGGGGATGGAGATCACCATGGTTGCAATGCCGAAGAAGGCGTTCACGTCCGGACCAGCGCCCATTGTGAAGAAGTGATGCACCCACACCAGGAAGGACAGGATCATGATCGCGCAGGTTGCGTAGACCATGGTGCCATAGCCGAACAGCGGCTTCTGGGAGAACGCAGGAACAACTTCAGAGAACACGCCGAAGGCGGGAATAACAAGAATATAAACTTCCGGATGACCCCATGCCCAGATCAGGTTGAGGTACATCATCTGATTACCACCACCGTCATTGGTGAAGAAGTGCATGCCGAAGTAACGGTCCAGACCCAGCAGCGCAACGGCAACCGTCAGCACAGGGAAGGAAACCATGATCAGGATGGAAGCACAGAAAGCGGTCCAGGTGAAAACCGGCATTTTCATCCAGGTCATGCCAGGAGCGCGCATCTTCACGATCGTCACGAAGAAGTTCACACCTGTCAGCAGGGTGCCAACACCCGAAAGCTGAATGGCCCAGATATAATAGTCTACACCGACGCCAGGGCTGAACTGAGTTTCAGACAGCGGCGGGTAGGCCAGCCAGCCACACTGCGAGAATTCACCGATGAACAGGGAAACGTTCACCAGAATAAACGCAATGGCCGTCATCCAGAAGCTCAGGTTGTTCAGGAACGGGAAGGCAACGTCGCGAGCGCCGATCTGAAGCGGCACAACGAAGTTGAACAGACCGGTCATGAACGCCATCGCCAGGAAGAAGATCATGATCGTTCCGTGAGCGGAGAAGATCTGATCGTAATGGTGTGGCGGCAGGTAGCCTGGGTTACCAGCATAGGCCAGGGCCAGCTGGGTACGCATCATGATAGCGTCCGCAAAACCGCGGAACAGAGCAACGAGCGCCAGGATGATGTACATCACCGCCAGACGCTTGTGATCAACAGAAGTAAACCACTCTTTCCAGAGATAGCCCCACTTCCCGTAATAGGTGATCAGCCCCAGAACCGCGAGACCGACAATGGCAACGCCCAAGAACGTGCCTACAAGGATCGGAACATCCAACGGGATGGCCGATAACGATAGTCTCCCTAGCATAGATCCTATTCCTTCATATTCATGTCGGACATCGCGGACTGCACCTGGATCATCTGTCCGGTGTTTTTGTCCATGACCATGCCGTTATTGTACTTGGCTACGATCGTGTTGAACATTCCGGGTTCAACGTGCGCGAAATATTCGACAGGATTAGCTTCGCTCGGCGCAGCCAGCTTCGGATAGGTCTGGCTATCAAGCTGCTCGGACGAAGATTTAACTTTATCAACCCATGCGTTGAATTCATCACCGCTTACAGCCAGCGTACGGAATTTCATGTCAGAAAAACCACGGCCACTGTAGTTGGCGGATTCACCCAGGTAATCACCCGGTTCGCTGGCCAGCAGGTGAAGCTGGGTCTGCATGCCCGCCATGGCGTAAATCATGGAACCAAGACGCGGGATGAAGAAAGAGTTCATCACGGAATCAGAGGTAATCACGAAATCGATGGGCGTGTTAACCGGAATGGCCAGCTGGTTAACGGTGGCAATACCCTGTTCGGGGTAGATGAACAGCCATTTCCAGTCCAGAGCCACAACCTCAACGTGCAGCGGCTTGGTGGTCGCTTCAGCTTCCAGCGGCTTGTACGGATCAAGGGAATGACAGGTCTGGTAGGTGATCACGGCAAGAAAGATAATGATCAGCGTGGGAACGCCCCAGATAACCAGTTCGATCTTGTTGGAGTGACACCATTTGGGAAGATATTCCGCGCTGGTGTTGGACTGGCGATACTGCCAGGCGAAAACCAGAGACAGAATGATGGTCGGGACCACCACAATCAGCATCGCGACTGTTGAGGTAAGGATGAGTGATTTCACACCCTCACCAACCGGGCCTTTCGGGTCTAGAACATCCAATTCACACCCGGCAAGCAGCAACGCTGACGATAGGCCGCCTAATCGCGCCATTCTCGCCAGTAACTTGTTTTTCATCGCACGCCTCTTGGTTCTGACATCAACTTAGCCTCACAAAGACTCTCTGCTCCTGCTGCCATAGAAGCCGGACAACAGCAAGAAACTACGTTCCGGCCCCGCAGAACTCACACACCACAAGGCCGACATGCAGGCAGTTTCACCAACCGGTTGAAACAGCCTTCATGCCGGGCAGCGCAGAACTCCCACAGGCAGCAGAAACGCCCTGAGCGCTACTTTATTCCTAAAGGCCAGATTCTCAATGTCTGAAAAGTTCCATCAGCCCTTCATCACACTGAGGCCATTGCCCAAGGAATGTTTCCTCACCGTGTTATTTCGCTGATTTTAAAGAGTCACAAGATATCACAATTTATTTCAAATTGTTTCAATATTTTTGCGGGCTCTAAATTTATTTATGTTTTTCAATGGGATAATTGCGCTTCTGAATTATCACGCGCGCGTTACTCACTTCATCGTGCTTAGTATAAGTCTTATTTTGAACTTATTTCGGACTATTATGGTCCTTTTCGTTCATCGCATAGCTGACTCAGCAAAAAAGCCCGGCCTTATTAGGCCGGGCTCTGCTGGAAGACACAGACTCCTCTCTCCTAGGATGAAAAGGTGAGAGGTAGCGACTTCTTAGTCGTTGGTGTTTCTGACACCCATGAACTGCAACAGAAACTGAAACAGGTTGATGAAGTTCAGGTAAAGGCTCAGGGCATCATAGACACTGCGCTTGGCAGCTTCATCGGGCCCTTCGTAAGCAGCATACTGCGGATAGGTCACCCGGATACGCTGCGCATCAAACGCACTGAACGCGGTGAAGATGAATACGCCAACAATACTGTACACAAAGTACACTGCCGGGCTTTTAAGAAAGATATTCACCAGACCAGCGATAATCAGCCCAAACAGCCCCATCATCAGGAAAGAGCCGAATTTGGCCAGATTTGCCTTGGTGGTGTAGCCCCACAGGGATGTTGCGCCAAACATGCAGGCTGTCACCAGAAACACGCGCACAACGGAAACGCCGGTGTAAACCAGGAAGATGCTGGAAAGACTGGCCCCCATGGTGGCGCAGAATGCCCAGAACAGTCCCTGCGCGCCCTGGCGTGACAGACGGTTCACACCAAAAGACATCACAAGCACAAAGCCCAACGGAGCGATCATTGCAGCGCCACCCAGCAGAGTGGGATGCAGCGCCATACCGCCGGGGGTTGGGGTTAACTGGAAAAACAGCCCACGCAGGCCCGTAAAGGCAACTGCATAAGCGACGATTGCCGTCAGCAGCAGCCCGGATGCCATCCAGTTATAGACCCGCAGCATATAAGCCCGCAGGCCTGCATCCAGTGCGCCAGCCTGAGCATTCCACCCAGATGCTGCGGCAGGTGAACGAAAGTCGTGACCGAACGACATTGTTTTCCTCTCCTTGTCCGGACAAGCCGGCTTTGCTTTATACTTGTGGCTGCCCTGCCACTGCGTCAAGGGTCAGGCCCTTATCTTATGGTGTCAGGCTGCATCCATCAGAACGGATGCCCCAGGGTCTGTCGCCCGACCTTCCCTTTCCGCCTGCGTTGTCAGGCAGACCTCAAGGTTTTTCGATGTATCTGACAATTGGCATCACTCTTCCCGATGATTTGCGTGACGGCCTACTGGCTCTGCAAAACCACTTTCAGGACAAGACGTGGGAACCGGCCTCTTTCCTTTTTCTTCCCCTGTGCAGCCTGGGAGACGTGACACACCCCTTCACGCTGGAAGAGCTGGACCACGCCCTGCATGGGTTACGCATGAAGGAACCCGCCTCCTTCGTACCTGACGGCTTCGATGTCTTTACGAGGCGAGACCGAATCACGCTTGAACTCAAAATTCGTTCAGCAGCGCTTGATCACCTTTCCGTGAAATCCCTCTCGGCAGCAAAGCGGGCGGGCGTGAAGAATGCGCGCATTTGCGCCCCTCTCAGCATCCCGCTGGCCACAATAACTGCCGTCCCGCCAGAGGATGTCAGCGCGTGGATACAACTCCATCATCAGACAGTTTTCACCACATCTTCCATTTCGGAAATTACCCTTTTCCGCTCATGGAAAAACAGAGAAACAACACTGTTTATGCCAGAGACAAATTATCTCTTCGCGCCACCAGGATCATTTGTATAATGTTTGTTATAACATTGTGCGGATCACGATGATTACCTTCTTCCGTGAGAAGATGTACCGCCTCTACCCCTCTGTAACGCCAGCAAATTATTGCACGGGCTGGTATCAGCTATTCCTCTGACGTGATTGACAGGGCGGAGCCTCATTGGCTGAGTGTAGGAAACCGGTCTTCCGGCTTTTAATTGTCTTTTTTCCTCACCTTAATACCAGTCGAGGACACTAACGCATGACCCGCCCCGCCTCCGCCAAGAGACGTTCGCTGCTAGGAATTCTCGCGGCCGGAACGATCTGCGCCGCACCGCTGCCTCTGGCAGCTCTCCCCGCCCATGCTGACAGCCTGGGCAACACCGGGGAAGCGATCATCCACGCGGATGATCATCCTGAAAACTGGCTGAGCTATGGTCGGACCTATACCGAGCAGCGCTACAGCCCGCTGGACGAAATTAACAAGTCCAACGTGGGTAACCTGAAACTGGCCTGGTATTTTGATCTTGATACCAACCGCGGCCAGGAAGGTACTCCTCTGGTTGTGGATGGGGTCATGTACGCCACCACCAACTGGTCCAAAATGAAGGCGCTGGACGCAGCCACCGGCAAGCTGCTGTGGCAGTATGATCCGCGCGTTCCCGGCAACATTGCTGACAAAGGCTGCTGTGACACGGTTAACCGTGGTGCAGGCTACTGGAACGGCAAGGTGTTCTTCGGCACGTTCGATGGTCGCCTGGTCGCTCTGGACGCCAAGACCGGCAAGAAGGTCTGGGAAGTCAACACCATTCCCAAGGAAGCCTCCCTCGGGCAGCAGCGCTCCTACACCGTTGACGGTGCCGTGCGCGTTGCCAAAGGCCTGGTGCTGATCGGCAATGGTGGCTCTGAATTCGGTGCCCGTGGCTTTGTGTCTGCCTTTGATGCAGAAACCGGCAAGCTGAAATGGCGCTTCTATACCGTTCCCAACAACAAGAACGAAGCTGACCACGCTGCATCAGACAACGTGCTGATGAACAAAGCCTACAAGACCTGGAGCCCCACCGGCGCCTGGACGAAGCAGGGCGGCGGCGGCACGGTTTGGGACTCCATCGTGTATGATCCGGTGGCTGATCTGGTTTACCTGGCTGTTGGTAACGGTTCTCCGTGGAACTACAAATACCGCACGGATGGAATTGGTGATAACCTGTTCCTGGGCAGCATTGTGGCGGTCAAGCCTGAAACCGGCGAATATGTCTGGCACTTCCAGGAAACGCCGATGGACCAGTGGGATTACACCTCTGTCCAGCAGATCATGACGCTTGATATGCCGATCAACGGTGAAAACCGCCACGTGATCGTGCATGCGCCCAAGAACGGCTTCTTCTACATTCTGGACGCCAAGACGGGTGAATTCCTGTCCGGCAAGAACTACGTTTACGTTAACTGGGCACAGGGTCTGGACCCCAAGACGGGCCGTCCGATCTACAACCCGGATGCGCTGTACACGCTCAACGGCAAGGAATGGTATGGCATTCCGGGTGACCTTGGTGGCCATAACTTTGCTGCCATGGCTTACAGCCCCAAGACAGGCCTGGTTTATATCCCGGCCCAGCAGGTTCCCTTCCTGTATAAAAACCAGGTTGGCGGCTTCAAGGCGCATCCTGATTCCTGGAACCTCGGTCTGGACATGAACAAGGCCGGTCTGCCGGATACCCCGGAAGCCCGCACCGCATTCATGAAGGATCTGAAAGGCTGGATTGTAGCCTGGGACCCCAAGAAGCAGGAAGCTGCCTGGGTTGTTGACCACAAAGGTCCGTGGAACGGCGGTATCCTTGCTACCGGTGGTGATCTGCTGTTCCAGGGTCTGGCAAACGGCGAATTCCACGCTTATGACGCCACCAACGGCGCAGACCTGTTCCACTTTGATGCACAGAGCGGCATTATTGCTCCGCCCATCACCTACAAGGCGCAGGGCAAGCAGTATGTGGCTGTAGAAGTGGGCTGGGGCGGTATCTATCCGTTCTTCCTCGGCGGTCTGGCCCGTACGTCTGGCTGGACAGTCAACCACTCCCGCGTTGTTGCTTTCTCCCTGGATGGAAAAGCTGAACTGCCTCCGCAGAATGACAAAGGCTTCCTGCCCGTCAAACCGCCTGCGCAGTATGACACCAAGGTGACCGATAACGGTTACTTCCAGTTCCAGACCTATTGCGCCGCCTGCCATGGCGATAACGCAGAAGGTGCCGGTGTGCTGCCGGATCTGCGCTGGTCTGGTTCCATCCGCCACCAGGATGCGTTCTACAACGTAGTGGGTCGCGGTGCCCTGACGGCTTACGGGATGGATCGGTTCGACACCAGCATGAAGCCTGATGAAATTGAAGACATTCGTCAGTTCATCATCAAGCGTGCGAACGACACCTATCAGCGTGAAGTGGATGCTCGCAAGAATGACAAGGGCATTCCCGAAAACCCGACTCTCGGCATTACGCCGTAATGGTCCGGCACAGTCATGACGTCATTCGGCACACAAGCGACACAGTGGTAAAAACGATGATCAAAGGACTAAAAGCCGCTCTGGGAGCGGTCGCTGTCGGGCTTCTGGCAGGCACTTCTCTGGCGCACGCACAAAGCGCTGACGATGAACTGGTGAAAAAAGGCGCGTATGTTGCGCGCCTGGGGGACTGTGTAGCCTGTCATACGGCGCTGCACGGTCAGGTGTATGCTGGCGGTCTGTCCATCCAGACCCCCATTGGCACCATCTACTCCACCAACATCACCCCTGACCCCACCCACGGGATCGGGACCTACACGTTCAAGGAATTTGACGAAGCCGTACGCCATGGCGTGCGCAAGGACGGCAGCACGCTGTATCCGGCCATGCCGTATCCGTCCTTCGCCCGCATGACGCAGGATGACATGAAGGCGCTGTATGCCTACTTCATGCATGGCGTGAAGCCGGTGGCTCAGCCCAACAAACCGGCTGGCATTTCCTGGCCGCTGTCCATGCGCTGGCCGCTGTCCATCTGGCGGTCCGTGTTTGCACCGGCCCCCAAGGACTTCACACCAGCTCCGGGCACTGATGCGGATATCGCTCGCGGCGAATATCTGGTGACAGGCCCCGGTCACTGCGGCGCCTGCCATACCCCGCGCGGCTTTGGCATGCAGGAAAAAGCGCTTGATGCGTCCGGCGGTGCTGACTTCCTGAGCGGTGGTGCCCCGATTGATAACTGGATCGCCCCAAGCCTGCGCAATGACCCCGTTCTGGGTCTGGGCCGCTGGTCTGAGGATGATATCTACCAGTTCCTGAAATCTGGCCGTATTGACCATTCTGCCGTGTTTGGTGGCATGGCTGACGTGGTGGGCTGGAGCACGCAGTACTTCACGGACAGTGATCTGCGCGCCATGGCAAAATATCTGAAAGCCCTGCCGCCGGTACCGCCGGCGCGTGGTGATTACAAATATGATGCCTCCACCGCTCAGGCTCTGGATTCCAACAACACCTCCGGCATGCCGGGTGCCAAGGAATATGTTGAACAGTGCGCCATCTGTCACCGTAACGATGGTGGTGGTGTAGCCCGTATGTTCCCGCCGCTGGCTGGCAACCCGGTTGTGGTGTCTGAAAACCCGACATCCGTTGCCCACATCATTGTGGCCGGTGCGGTTCTGCCGCCCACAAACTGGGCACCTTCTGCCGTGGCCATGCCTGGCTACAAGAATGTTCTGTCTGACCAGCAGATTGCGGACGTGGTCAACTTCATCCGCACCTCCTGGGGTAACAAGGCTCCGGCCAATGTTACGGCAGCAGACATTCAGAAGCTGCGCGTTGATCATGCACCGATCTCCACCTACTCATGGGGCTTCGGTGGAAATGACACGGCTACATGGGGTGTCTTCCATCCGCAGCCTTATGGCGCAGGCTGGACCTTTGCTCCGCAGACCCACACGGGTGAAGACGAAGCTCAGTAAGAGCGACTTTTTCTTCCTCGCTCCTTTAAAAGAGCGAGGACCTGCTAAAAACACCGCGTTGGGCAACCAGCACGGTGTTTTTTTATGCTTACCCCTCAGCACGCCACAAAGCTGCTTCACACCTCCTTCTGGCACCACGAGCAAGCACACACTCTTCGCTCCTTGTGCAAAGCCGCACGGCATCACATATGCTGAAATATGGCCGCTCCATTCCCCTCCTCCCTGCTTTCTGAACGGATTGTTATTCTGACTGGCGCTGGCATCAGTCAGGAATCCGGCCTTGCCACCTTTCGGGATGAAGGCGGATTATGGGCGTCACACAGCATTGAAGATGTCTGCACTCCTGAAGGATTTTCCAGAAACCCAGCCCTTGTGGACGATTTTTATAATCATCGACGCAAGGAGGCGCAGACTGTTGAACCCAACGCAGCCCATAAGGCTCTGGCAATGTTGGAAACTGCGTTACGGGACCAAATGCAGCATGAGGCAGATGACCGCTTTCTGCTGATCACGCAAAATATTGACCCTTTGCATGAGCGCGCAGGCAGTCGCAGCCTTGTGCATATGCATGGTGAGCTGGAACGGGTGCGCTGTACAGCGTGCCACCGGAGTTTTCAGTGGATAACAGACTGTTTTCCAACCACGCCTTGCCCCCATTGTGGCGCAGCAGCCTTACGGCCGGATGTGGTCTGGTTTGGAGAGATGCCTTACCACATGGAACGTATTGAAAAAGCGCTTGCTCGCTGCACCCTTTTTATCGCCATCGGCACGTCTGCAACGGTATGGCCCGCCGCTGGTTTTGTGCAGGCGGCTGGCGCGCACGCCCATACCGTTGAACTGAATCTGGCGCCATCTGCCGCATCTGGCCAGTTTGATGAAGTCTTGTACGGTCCGGCCACCAAGGTTGTTCCGCGCTACGTGAGTGGATTGCTCACACCATGAAAACCCTCTTTGTTACACCCCCCTGTTCCTCGTCTGCCATCAGTGATGAAGACCTCATGGGTTTTCTCAAAACCGTGCGGAGTTGTACGGCCTGTGCTGGCAAACTCCCCTTTGCGCCCAGACCTGTTATCAATTTTTCTCCTAAAGCCCGTTTGCTGATTGCCGGACAAGCCCCCGGCACCCGCGTGCATGAAACGGGTATTCCGTTCAATGATGCCTCAGGCGAGCGGTTGCGATCCTGGCTGAACATGGACCGCGATCTTTTTTACGATAAAGACCAGATTGCCATTGTCCCTATGGGATTATGCTATCCGGGCGTTCTGCCCAAAGGAGGAGACCGACCGCCTCCGCCTGAATGTGCGGCGCTCTGGCGAGAACGTATTCTTTCCTTCCTGCCCAATATCCAGATGACCCTTCTGGTAGGCTCCTATTCACAAAACTATACACTGGGAAAAGGAAAGGTTTACGAACGCACCCTGAATTTTGAGAATTATCTGCCTGACTATTTTCCGCTTCCTCATCCCTCATGGCGCACGGGGGCATGGGAACGCGCAACACCGGAGTTTCAGGATCGGGTTATTCCTGCCCTCCGGTGCCGCGTTGATAAGATACTGGGCCGATAAAGCCGTGTTTTATTCCGTTGGCAGCACCAGCAGAATACGAATGTCATTCACGTTTGTCAGCGTTGGCCCGGTTATGACGAGATCTCCTATTTCCTTGAAATAGCTGTAGCTGTCATGGTTTTTAAGGAAATCCTGCGCATCCAGATCTCGTTTTTTCCCGCGTGAGAGCGTATCGGGTGTCACAATGGCACCTGCGGCATCTTCTGTGCCATCAATGCCGTCACTATCCCCGGCCAGAGCCCATATGCCCTGCTCGCCATCCAGTGCCTGAGCGCAGGCCAGTAGAAACTCCGTATTCCGCCCACCACGGCCCGGTTTTTCGCCTTTTCTGATGGTGACCGTCATCTCTCCCCCGCTCAACAGAACAGCAGGAGCCGCCACAGGCACACCATGCATTTTGACTGAGCGCGCAATGCCAGCCAACACCACACCGGCCGCACTGCTTTCCCCTTCCAGCGCATCGCCCAGAACAAGCGGGGTGACGCCTGCCTGACGGGCACGCTCCGCCGCGGCCTGAAGCGCCAGAAAAGGTGTTGCGATCATCGTCACGCTGTTGCCTTCCGCCACATCAGGCGTGTGCCCGTGTGTGCGGTCGGCCTCATGTTTGAGATGCGCAAGTGCTGCTTCCGGCAAGGCCAGATCGTATTTGCGCACAATCCGCAAGGCATCCAGCGCTGTTGTGTTGTCTGGCACCGTAGGGCCGCTGGCAATAACGGCAGGATCATCACCCGGCACATCGCTGATCACAAAAGTCGCCACCCGTGCGGGAAAAGCCGCCTGTGCCAAGCGGCCCCCCTTAATGCCGGAAAGGTGGCGGCGCACAGTGTTCATTTCCGTAATGGTCGCACCTGAATGAAGCAGATCTTTCCCGATCTTCTTTTTTTCATCCAGACTTAGTCCTTCGGCTGGCAAAGCAAGCAGGGAAGAGCCTCCGCCTGAAATCAGGGCGATCACCAGATCATCCGCGCTCAGCCCTTCCACTGCTTTCAGGATGGCGCGGGCAGCCGCTTCACTTCGCTCATCCGGCACCGGATGAGAGGCTTCCAGAATGGTAATATGCTGCGTGGGCACAGCATGTTCATCACGCGTGACCACTACGCCGCCCAGCGGAACATCCGGCCATGCCTCTTCCAGCGCGGCTGCCATTGCGGCAGAAGCCTTGCCCGCCCCAACCACAACGCACCGCCCCTTTGGCTTTTCCGGCAGAGCCTGCGCCAATACCCGAGACGGACTGGCGCTCGCGACAGCCGCATCAAACATCTCTCTCAGAAAAGCCCGGATCTGCGCCGCAGACCATGATGAATCGGGCTTTGCCGAAACAGATGAAGTGGGTTGAGCACACATCAGGAACACTCCTTTTCCGGCATTTCTTGTTTTTCTTCTCTGACCAACCCAGGTCAGCCGAACGCCGTGTTTTTCATGGTGTCTTGTGAACGCAGGAAACAACAGGATTGCGTTAGGCGCTACAGAGTGCCCTCATCACATCCCGGTGAGGCGCTGCGTGACCACTGGAGAGAGGAGCTTACTCTTCAGCAACAGAGGGGGCGCTGAGACTCTTAAAGAATTTTTTCAAAATCCAGACCGAAATCAAGGGCTTTGACGGAGTGAGTCAACCACCCGACAGACAGCAGATCCACCCCCGTTTGGGCAATGGCTGGTGCTGTCTGGGGCGTGATTCCGCCAGACGCTTCCACCAGCAAACGGCCATCTATCATGTCAACACAGGTGCGCAGATCGGCCAGAGACATATTATCCAGCAGAACGGCATCCACCTTCTCGCCCGCCAGCAGGGCACGCAACTGCTCTGGCGTATCCACCTCAACCTCAATTTTCACCATATGGCCTGCCGCCGCACGTGCCCGGGCGACTGCCTCCTGCACACTGCCCACCAGTGCAATGTGGTTGTCCTTGATCAGAATGGCATCATCCAGCCCCATACGGTGGCTGACACCACCGCCAGCCCGCACAGCATATTTCTGAATGGCCCGCAGGCCGGGCATCGTTTTACGCGTGCAGCATAGACGCGCTTTGGTGCCAGCCATACTGCGCACAATGGCGGCCGTCGCTGTAGCAATCCCGCTCAGATGAGACAGAAAATTCAGCCCCACGCGCTCGCCTGTCAGGATGGCGCGGGCGCTGCCTTCCACCACCGCCACAACATCTCCGGCGGCCAAGGTTTCCCCTTCCTTCTTCAGGCGTTGGAAGTTCAGCGAAGGATCAATGAGATGAAAGGAAAGCCGCGCCAGATCCAGTCCGGCCAGCACACCGTCTTCCCGGCTGCGCATCACCACGCGCAGCCTGTCCTCCGGGCCAATTACGGCATTGGTGGTCAGATCACCCCCGCGCCCCAGATCTTCCAGAAGGCCCGCCCGCACCAGCGGTTCAAGCATGATATCGGGCAGGGAAGGCAGCATTCGGCAGTCATCCATCGTGTGAAAAAGGTCTCTTATACCGCCAGCATCCGTTCAATCGCCAGTCGGGCGCGGTCGGCCACATCAGCCTCCACTTCCACCTTTACTTCCATATTTTCAAGCGCCTTACGAATGGAGCCAAGCGTAATACGCTTCATGTGCGGGCAGAGATTACAGGGGCGGATCAGTTCCACGTCCGGATGCAGAGCGGCCAGATTGTCGCTCATGGAGCACTCGGTCACCAGCAGCACGCGCGCGGCTTTGCCGGACGCCACAAAATCTGACATGCCCGCCGTGGAGCCCGCAAAATCAGCCTCCGCCACCACTTCTGGCGGACATTCCGGGTGGGCCAGCACCACCAGATCTGGATAGGCTTTGCGCCAGTCCCGAATTTCCTGGGGTGTGAAGCGCTCATGCACCTCACAATGGCCTTTCCAGGTGATTACCTTCACGCCGGTTTCGTTCGCCACATTCTGGGCCAGAAACTCATCCGGGATCATGATCACTTCGTCCACGCCCAGGCTTTCAATCACCTGTCGGGCGTTACCGGACGTGCAGCAGATGTCACTCTCCGCCTTCACGGCAGCGGACGTGTTCACATAGGTCACAACCGGCACGCCGGGGTAACGCTGCCGCATCAGGCGCACATCTGCCGCCGTGATGGATTCCGCCAGTGAACATCCTGCCTCTGCCGAGGGAAGAAGAACGGTCTTGGACGGGTTCAGCAGTTTGGAGGTTTCCGCCATGAACGCCACACCGGCCATGACCATGATATCCGCCTCAACCTCCTGCGCCTTACGCGCCAGAGCGAGGGAATCGCCCGTGATATCCGCCACACAGTGGAAGATTTCCGGGGTCTGGTAATTATGGGCCAGAATAACGGCGTTATGCTTCTGCTTGAGTTCCAGAATGGCCGCAATATCATCTGCAAACGCAGGCCATTCCATTGCCGGAACCACGTGGCGCACGCGGTCATACAGGGCATCCGCCCGTTCTTGCCAAAGCGTGGAGTCAGGGAACCTGATCATATGGTCTTTTCCAACCGTAGGGATGAAGGCCGAAGCACGTCTTTACGGGAACAAATCATTCAGAGCCAGCCCTGCCAGCTTCCATAAGGAAAACAGCCGCAGGCTGAAAGGCCGGACCCTACCCCCTCTACACCAAGACCTGTAGGGGGCAAGCCCACATGGGGGCGACACATATGTGTGAAGCCCAAGCCCATTGCGCCAGAGCATCAGGCAGAAGCAGGCACTGTTTTTTCCGGGAAGGCAGGGTCCAGATAAGGGGAGGAAGCATCGAAGAATGCCCGGTTCTGGGCCAGTTCCGTTTCAATCACGCGCAGGCTGGCGAGTGCCCGTAGCATTTCCACCCGCACTGACAGATTGGTTTCCACCTGTTCACGCTGCACCAGATAGAGCACCGCCAGATGGGTAGCGCGGGAAGTGCGGCCATACTGGCCACCATAACGGCCCGTAAAACGCTGCATGCGGTTCATCATGGCCTGCGTCGCCCGCTGCGGGCCGGGGGGAAGCACACCACGCGCCAGAATACTGCGCAGGCGCAGCACATTCAGCCCGATGGTCATGCTGGACAGCACACCGCTGAGGTAGCTTTCCAGCACGTAGGAGCGTTTGCCGCCCGTCATGGATGACAGGCGCACAAAATTATCCACGCCGCGCCCCACAACCTCTGACGGCAAAGGCGGATACCGCCATGCGGCAAGCCTGCGCAGCCAGCGCAGAATATCCAGCCGCATATCCCACCGCAGACCATCGGGATCAAACGGCAGGAAGACACGATACATCCACATGGCGAACATCATGGCCAGCAACAGCGGCAGAGCCGTGTTGAAATACATGACCTCGTCCATGCGGCCCTGATTGAGTGGACCAACCAGAATGGGCAGAAACAGATTGTACGCCACAGCCGCCAGTACCAGTGGCGCATAGGCAAACGCCAACCCGCCCACCAACATGGGAATAGCCAGACACATGGCCAGCATCTCGTATGTGGTGGGTTGGGCCATGACCCAAAGGTCCAGCAGCCCGCACATACCAATCACGCACACAGTGCCGTGCAGAAACGCCTGCGTGGCCAAGGCTGGTTGCTCCAGCGTGGAGAACAGGGCGCACACAATGGAGACAAACATCATGAAGGTCAGACCATCCGGCCACGCGGTTGTCATCCAGATCAAACCCGAGCAGAAAATGGTGACTGAGGCCCGCAGGCTGTTGGTGAACGCCACACGCCAGTCACGATACGTCCGCATACCGTAGCGGAAATGATCATGCGGCTGCGGGTGGCGGCTCATTTCAAACTGCTCCAGCGAGAGACGCAGTTCGTCCAGCAGTTCATCCAGCTTGTGTAAAAGCTGCCCTTCCCGCGAGAGGCGGCGTTCCTGCGGCAGATCAACCGGGGGATGCGTGGCGGCCACCATTTCTTCTTGCAGACTGGTGGCCGCCAGTTCCCGGCAGGTGGCATCCAGCAGGGTCAGTTCATCCAGCACCGGTTTTATGGGCTGATCGTCCCCCAGCCTGCCGGGGAGACCTTGCAGAAAGAGGCTGACCTGCTCGGCTGTCTGCTTGTAATGCACGCCCTGACTATCCGGCACGGCCAGCAGAGCGGAAAGCTCCATGCCGCGAGACATCAGCACCGTAATGGCCGCCAGTGCGGCGCGGGCGTGGTCCCCTTCATGCTCGTGTTTGCCCATTTCAATTTCGGCAAACTCCACCTGATCGCTCAGGGTCAGAATGGTGGTCAGCACATCCGGAGACCGGGTAATGGCGTTATGGTCCCCTCGCAGCATGTTCACCAGAGCACGCGTAGCGCCCCCCATGGCCTGCACAAAATTGGTCGCCAGCCGGTTACGGGCGCGCGTGCCCAACTGATACTGGAACAGGGAGGAGATGGTGGTTTCCACCACAATGCCAAGCGTGATGTACGTGGCGCGCGCCATGGCAATTTCAAAAATATGGTCCGGTGCCAGAACCCCATCCAACGCGATAATGGCATAGGTAAAACCGGATGCCCGCATGCCATGAATACGGTAATTGGTCATGGCGGCGGGGCCAGGCAGCAGGGTTCCGATAAAACAGAAAATGCCGATTCCACCGGCCAGACACAGAATATACAGCAGGGGCGCCTGCGGC
Organism: Acetobacter senegalensis; assembly: GCF_001499615.1. Classification (NCBI taxonomy): domain Bacteria; kingdom Pseudomonadati; phylum Pseudomonadota; class Alphaproteobacteria; order Acetobacterales; family Acetobacteraceae; genus Acetobacter; species Acetobacter senegalensis. The sequence continues at coordinate 1,476,904 of NZ_LN606600.1, forward strand.
ATACAGGCCACCAGCACCACGGCGCAGATGGTGCCCACCACCATGCCGAACATGTGCCAGCGGGCCTTGGCAATGGATTTGCCCCGTGTGCCCTGGGCCACCATCCAGACTGTCAGCGCCGCCCATTGGGGGCTGCCCAGTTCCCACCACAGGGCAATGCCCAACGCTATAAGTGCGGAAATGGTGGTACGCAGTGCGTATCCAAAGGAGAGAAGATCAGGCGCAATCAACCAGCGCAGATGATCCAGCTTACGGGGCGGCCCTCCGCCCAGAAGCGTCTGCCGGACCATTGCCGCAAGAGCCTGATAAAACTGGCTGAGTGAAAACGCCGCACTTCTCATGCAGCCAGTCGCCAGCCATCAGAGGTCTGTAATCCTGCCATGAGTTTCACATACATCATGGCAAGGAAAAACAGTACTCAAACCTCGTATGTTCTTTCTGCTTGTATGATCAGAAAGAACAAACCGAATCTGGCAGTATTACTCTTCGTACGTAACCAGACTTTTAACCGGCACGTCCAGCTTGTCGCGGCCGCCAAGACCTGTCAGCTCCACCAGCAGGGAAGCCCCGACCACATTCGCACCAGCCTTACGCAGCAGCGTGATGGAGGCTGCCAGTGTGCCGCCGGTTGCCAGCAGATCATCCATCACCACAACACGCTGGCCGGGTTTGATGGCATCATCCTGAATCTGGAGCGTATCGCTGCCATATTCCAGATCATAGGTATGAGAAATGGTGCCACCCGGCAGCTTGCCTGGTTTGCGCAGCATCAGAAGCCCGCAACCAAGCCGATCCGCCAGCGGAGCGGCGGTCAGAAACCCGCGCGATTCCACAGCAGCCAGCATATCCGGCTCCCACGGAGCAACCTGACGCGCCAGACGACCCATGGCGATCTGCCATGCATCCGGTTCCCGCATCAGGGTGGAAATATCGTAAAACAGGATACCGGGTTTGGGAAAATCCGGAATATTCCGAATATAACGCTTAAGATCAATCTCCTCGCGCTTCGTCATGTTCCGTACTCTTCCTTCCTGCTTGTACAGCACGCCGGGGCTACTTGCTCAGCCCGCCAGACGGCCCGTTTCATCCTGCCTCTCACACCTTTGATCAAGGCTTGTATGGCAACCGGCACACGCTCTAGCCCGCACCCCCGCCTTCCGCAAGAGAGAACCGTGACGAATCAGACCCCGGCCCGCGCACTCAGGGCGGAGGTCACCGCCCGCATCAGCCCGTCCCGCCGGAAGGGTTTGGCCAGAAGGTGCGCGCCCTCCACGGCCCCAGCGGGGCTTGGGCTGTCTGGCGTCAGGTCGCCCGACATATACACCACGGCCAGATCCTCATACCGGCCAGCCAGCACGCGGGAGAGCGTCAATCCATCCAGTGGGCCGGGCAGTTGCAGGTCTGTCACCAGCAGGTCCAGCTTACCTTCGGCCGAGGCGGCAACATCGAATGCCTGTTCTCCATCCGCCGCCTCCAGCACGCGGTGGCCCGCCATGCCCAGAATGGTGACAACAATATCCCGAATCGCAGCATCATCTTCCACCACCAGCACCTGAATGGGCCGCACCTGTGGTTTGACCGCAGGTGGCGTGGCACGCGGCAGAAGCGTTTGCTGCACCCCGGTCACCTCATCAACCGCTACGGCACGCGGCAACCACAGAGACACCTCCGTGCCGCGTCGCTCACCTGTTGCCACAACCACCCGACCTTTAACCTGCTGGGAAAAGGCCAGAACCATGGCCATCCCCAGCCCGGTGCCAGCACCTTCCTCCTTGGTGGTGAAGAACGGCTCAAACAGATGGTGCAGCACTTCGTCCGTCATGCCGCATCCACTATCAATCACGTCCAGCCGCACCCAATCTCCGGCAGGCAGAGGTGTGGGGTCTGACACAACACGACGATTCCGTCCGTCTTCCACGGGCAGGCTCATCAGATCGGCATTGACAGAGAACGTCACGTTACGGGCCACAATCCGCAGCCGCCCCCCCGTAGGCATGGCATCCCGCGCATTGATGGCCAGATTGAGCACTGCGCTCTCAAGCTGGGCGGGGTCCGCCCTGACAGGCCAGATATCAGACCCATTGCCGCATTCCACCACAATACGCGGCCCGATGATGCGGCCAAGCAACCCACCAAGAAAGGAGAAGAGATCAGACAGAGAGAGCGAATCGGGCGTGCTGCTCTGCCGCCGCATGAAAGACAGCAACTGGCCAGTCAGTGCCTCTGATCGTCTTCCGGCATGTGTTGCGGCGGAAAGATATTCCTGCCTTTGCTCCACATGGTCTGGCTGGTCATGATCTGCGGCAAGTTCCAGATTGCCCAGAATAACGGTCAGCAGATTTTTGAAGTCATGTGCGATGCCTGCCGTAAGCTGCCCCAGCGCGCGCAATTTCTGGGCTTCCCCCAAGGCGCGCTCACTACGCAGGCGCATGCTGATATCCGCCGCTGTCAGCACAAACCCACGGCGGGCTGCCGCACCATCCGGCGCAAAAAACAGGGTGCGGCACAATTCCAGATCCGCCCCGTTTATCCCCTTACATTCCACCATCACGGGCGGAACAGACTGGCCGAGGGAAAGACTGGCCTCAATATGTTCAAAAGGTTCCAGCAGCGGGACACCACCGACCACCAGCGCAGCACTCAACGTGTCGTACGGCAGACCGAATTTCAGGAAATCCCTCTCCAACCCCAGCACGGTGCCAAGCTGTTCATTCCAGTGCCAGAGGCGGCCATCGGCACCGAATACCGCCACGCCAAGGCTCAGGCTATCCAGCGTGGCGCGCAGCCGCAGCGCCAGATCACGCGATGAGGCTTCCGCCCGTGCAGCGGCAAGAGAGGAACGATCCAACACCCAGCCTGCGGAAATCAGACTGAGCACACCTGTCAGAATACCCAACAGCCCCAGCCTGCGCTGCCAGCTTGTATTACGCAGCATATTCGCCACGCGGTCAGCCTGATCCATGGTGCTGACATGGCTGAGAACAGAGAGATTATTGTCCAGCGCCGTCAGAGCCTGTTCACCGCCCGCTGGCATGGCGGCTGCCTCTGGCTTCCAGCCTGCCACTTCGTCCAGTTCGTGCGCCACGGCTGTCAGGGGTTCGGCTCTTCCCGCGCCTTCGCGCAGTTGCACGGCCTTGAACCCATCATACCCGCTGCGGGCGGCAGCAAGCTGGCTGAGGGCACGAGTGTAGCAGGCTGCATCCTGCTCCTGCTTGCGTGCCAGCCAGCTATAATAACAGATACGCGCTTCACTGGTGGCGTGATGGAGATTGCGCAGATAGCTGCCGGCGGCAGTACTCTGCCGATCCAGATCCCCATGGCGGGCCATTTCATTACCCAGTTCAATGCCCATTGTACCAAACGTTACAATCAATAGGCCGGCACCAATAAGTGCCAGAACATGGGCCCGTCTTGCTGGATGCCGTGCCATGGAACCGACAAGCTCCCTCTTCCGCTGCGGAAAATCAGGACTGTGCAAGCCTGACGCCATCCGTCAAGCGCCTAAGCCGCATAACGCCTGTCCACAAGGCGAAAAAAGTGCGTCAGCCTGCCCCGCTCTCCTGTGATTGTGGCTCTAATGCCTTGGGCCGCAGCGCACAGACAAACAACATCATGACCGTGCCAAAGAACATGCACCCCGCCATGGGGAGAGCGGATGTGGTTGGAAACATGCCCAGCAGCGCCCCGGCCAACGCGCCCATAACATATTGCATGGTGCCCGCCAGTGCCGCAGCCGCACCAGCAAGGCTGGGATGGTCCGCCAGTGCGCCCATCATGGCGTTAGGGAAAATAATGCCCGTGGGGGCCAGTGTCAGCAGCATGGCCCCGATCATCAGCCACACCTGATCATGCCGCCATGCAGGGCCTGCATACCATTTCCCCCACGCCACAACCGCCACCAGCAAGGCTCCCCCCAGCAGGGAAACAATAACGGCCCCTTGCAGCAAACGTGCCGAATCGATCCGCCCCACCAAAATACCGTTCACCTGGGACGCGCCGATCATGAACACGGAGAACACCCCAAACAGCATGGAAAAATGCAGCGGCGAGAACCCAAAAATCTTGATGAACACGAAAGACGCCGCCGTCAGGTAGCTGAACTGCATGAACGTGGAAAAACCCGTCACCATGGCATGGGAGGTAAATCCCCGATCCCGCAACAGCGTGAGGTACCGTGTGACCAGCGTGACGGGAGAGAGCGCAACCCGTTTCTGGAACGGCAGCGTTTCGGGCAGCAGGAACAGAACGCACAGAACGCAGATGGCCCCATAGGCAGCAGACGCCCAGAAAATCACCCGCCAGGACGCCACGGCAACCACCAGCCCCCCAAGCATGGGGGCAAGAATGGGCACCACACCCATCACCATCACCAGCCGGGAGAGCATTTTGGCACCTGCATTCCGGTCTGGCACCATATCCCGCACGCACGCCGTGGGGATAACCAGACTGGCAGACGCACCGAGAGAGGCCACAAACCGCGCGATGGAGAATGTCAGGATATCCGGCGCGAAGGCACATACAGCAGATGCGACCGTATAGATCAGATTGCCAATCAGCATGGGCATGCGGCGGCCGTAGCGGTCAGACAAAGGTCCAACACTCAACTGCCCGATGGCCAGCCCCACAAACCAGATGGACAATGTCATCTGCACATTGCCGGCATCGGTATGGAAGGTGTCCTCCATCGCCGGGAAAGCGGGCAGATAGATATCTGTGGAGATCGGGCCGACGGCTGTCAGAAACCCCAGCAGCAATGGCACCCAGCCAGGCACCCCCTGCGGAAAGACAGCCGATTGGGAAACAGATTCTCGCGAGACGGAGGCAGAAGCCATCTGCGGCGCTCCAGAAAACAAACAAAAAGGATGGAAAGAAAGAAAAGGAACCAGCCCAAAAGAAACAGGCAGAAAAACGAAACACAGAACTGCGTCACGCTGGATGACGCCTTACCGGACAGGAAAAACGCCTTCAGGCGTTCCCTTCCGAAGGGTCCTGCTTATCAGGCATCAGCCGTGCAATACGGGCCTTGCACCATAACCACATGCCAAACAGGGCGGAAACGCCAAACAGCCCCCCGCCAAGCACACCTTGCCACACAGCGTCAACCCGGATGCCAGACCCCAGCAGCACTGCCACAAGGTTCTGCGGCAGCCCCCCCAGCACCGTAGCGGCCACAAAAGGCAGAAGCTTCATGCCCGAAACACCCCCCAGAAGGTTCAGCAGTAACGCAGACCCAACCGGAAGCAGCCGTAAGGTAAGAATGCTCAAAAATGGCTGCTGGCTGAGCATGGCGTCCATCCGCGCAAACCGCGCCCCCAGTCTGGCGCGCGCCCAGGCCTGACCGCCCCAGCGCGCCCAGAGGAATCCGGCCACACATCCAAGGGTGGAAGCAAGTGTTATCATCACCGTGCCTTCTCCCACGCCGTAGGCAAGCCCGGCCGCAAAGCCCGCAACCTGCCGGGGCAGGCCAAAGGCACACCACAGGGACGCTCCGCCCACAAACACCATACGCCCCCACACGCCGTCCTGCAGTAAGGCAGTGCTATCCAGCATATGCCGCAGGGCAGGTATGTTGCGAAGAAGCAACGCTCCCGCCACCAACAGCCCCAACATCAGCAAGGGTCGCAGAAACCGCGCGGCAGAGCTGGGAGCCGAAGAGGAAGTGGAGCGATCAGGCTGGTCCATCCGTGCGGCGGTACCATCTTCTTGCCCATGGCCGCAAGCACAGTCTAAATCCTTGGCATCTGATGCAACAGCGCGCAAAAGGCCGCCATGTCCTCTTCCCTTCCGCGTCATGCCGACATGGCGCCCCATCACCGTCGTCTGATTTCCAACTGGCTGTTTGTCCTGTGCTTCATGCTGCTGGGCATGATCGCCATTGGCGGTGTCACGCGCCTGACAGGCTCTGGTCTGTCCATCATGGACTGGCAGCCTGTCAGCGGCATTATCCCCCCTCTCTCCCACGCTGAATGGGAGCGGCTGTTCGCGCTGTATAAAACCATTCCGCAATATCATCTTCAACATGAAGGATTCGGGCTGGAAGGGTTCCAGAAAATTTTCTGGGCTGAGTGGATTCACCGCTTCTGGGGCCGCCTGATGGGCCTGGTGCTATTTGTGCCGCTGGTATGGTTCACCATTCGCGGCATGATTACCCGCAAACTGGCGCTGCGGCTGTTCCTTTTCTTTATTCTCGGTGCGCTACAGGGGGCCATTGGCTGGTTCATGGTCGCTTCTGGCTTCCGGCCAGACAGCACAGCCGTGGAACCTGTGCGGCTAGTGCTCCATCTAAGCGCAGCTTTGGCCCTTTATCTGGCTGTTCTATGGACCGCGTTTTCCATCCGCTGGCCCCAGCCGCAGACCGTTCCCGCCACACCGGCTGCACACCGCACCAAAAGGCTGGTCTGGGCGGCTCTGTGCCTGATCTGCATCACCATTATAGCGGGGGGCTTTACGGCAGGCACCCATGCGGGGTTCGTGTTCAACACCTTCCCCCTGATGGACGGCCACCTTATTCCACAGGATTATGCGCGTCTGACTCCCTTCTGGCTGAACTGGGTGGACAACAAGGCCGCCATTCAGTTTGACCACCGCCTGCTGGCAACCCTGACAGCCCTGACCATTGGATGTGTGCTGCTGGTTGGCCTGCGCACCCGCGGTCTTGGCGCCAAGGCCCACAATGCGCTGATGCTGCTGGGCTGGGCCGTGCTTATTCAGTACGCGCTGGGGGTTACCACCCTGCTGCTGGTTGTGCCGGTCTGGGCCGGGGCGGTGCACCAGACCTTTGCCGCCGTGCTGCTGGGTGTGATGCTGTATGTGCTGCACAACCTTCGGGGTGTCAGCACCCGCTGAGGCCGGAGGGAAAACCGTATGCTCTCTCCCATTTTCCCGGCACAGAATGGTTGCTTTTAGGCTCTGAAACTGTATGGTGCGCGCCATGAATTCCGTCTGGTTCACGTCCGAGTCTCTGCGGCGCGCCGAAATGGCGCGAGCGGGCGGCGTGGCCCTGCGTCTGGACCTTCTCCTTCGACTAATCAGCCCCTGAGCGATCCCGGCGGCTTCGTGCCGTCACGCTTAGGGGGCGAGTGAACGAGTTTCCGCATAAGTGCGGCACAAGCGGCGCTGACCCGCGCCAGAAACCAGACCAGACTGATATCTTAAGGACATTCTCCATGTCAGCCAGCCACACCATTACCCATCCCTCCTTTGGCCAGATGAGCGCCGACCGGGTTATCATTTTTGATACCACCCTGCGCGATGGCGAGCAGTCCCCAGGTTTTTCCATGAACCTGACGGAAAAACTGCGGATGGCCGAGGCTCTGGCCACTCTGGGCGTGGACGTGATTGAAGCGGGCTTTCCCGTTGCGTCCAAAGGGGATTTTGAATCCGTTCACCAGATCGCAAAAAACACCAACGGCCCGGTAATCTGTGCTCTGGCCCGCACAGGCGGCGCCAAGGACATTGCCGCGGCAGGTGAGGCGCTGGCCCCTGCGAAACGCAAGCGTATCCATAACTTCATTTCCACTTCTCCGCTGCACATGAAATACAAGCTGCGGATGGAACCTGAAACAGTTCTGGACCTGATCACCACCGGTAACACGGCTGCCCGCAACCTGACGGATGATGTGGAATGGTCAGCCGAAGATGGCTCCCGCACCGAACCAGACTTCCTGTGCCGCTGCGTGGAAGCCGCCATTAAGGCGGGTGCCACCACCATCAACATTCCAGACACCGTAGGCTATGCCACGCCGGAAGACATGGAACGCATCTTCTCCATGCTGCGGGAGCGGGTGCCGGGTGCTGAGCGGGTGATTTTCTCCGCCCATAACCATAATGATCTGGGGCTGGCCGTCGCCAACACGCTGGCTTCTGTCCGGGGTGGAGCACGCCAGATTGAATGCACCATCAACGGTATTGGCGAACGTGCCGGTAACGCTGCGCTGGAAGAAATTGTCATGGCCATGCGCACCCGGCATGACCAGTACCCCTTCACCACCGGCATTAACACGCCCGGTCTGCTGAAGGTCTCTCGCATGCTGGCCACCATCACCAGCTTTGACGTGCAGCCCAACAAGGCCATTGTCGGCCGCAACGCCTTTGCGCATGAAAGCGGTATCCATCAGGATGGCGTGCTGAAAAACGCCGCCACCTATGAAATCATGACCCCCGAAAGCGTGGGCTGGAGTCGGTCTTCTCTGGTCATGGGCAAACATTCCGGCCGCGCTGCGTTCCGCGACAAGCTGAAAGCGCTGGGTTATGGTGATCTGGAAGACAGCAAGCTGAACGATGCTTTCTCCCGCTTCAAGGATCTGGCTGACCGCAAGAAGGTTGTGTACGACGAAGACATCGTTGCGCTGGTGGATGATGAAGTGCGCGATCACGACCACATCCGCTTTGGCGCGCTGAGCCTGGCTTCCCAGTCCGGCAAGCCTTCTGAAGCGGAACTGACCCTGCATGTGGATGGCAAGACAGTGGCCGCGCAGGCTTCTGGCAACGGGCCGGTGGATGCCGCCTTCAACGCCCTGCGCACCGCTTTCCCGCATGAAGCCCGACTGGCCCTGTTCTCCGTCGGCGCGGTAACGGAAGGTACGGACGCACAGGCCCGCACCACAGTACGGCTGGAAGAAGATGGCAAGATGGTGGATGGTCAGGGCGCGGATGCCGATACCGTTGTTTCTGCCGTGCGCGCCTATGTGCATGCGCTGAACAAGCTGCTGGTCAAGCGCACCCGCGCTGAACCCGAAGCGCTGACGGCCTGATATTCGCCTCCCTCTTTTCCGCGCCCGGATTCAGGAAACGGAAAAGAGGGGATGCTTTATCCGCATTGCTTTTCGCGGAGAGAAGCTTTGCAAGGCCAGCCAGAAGGGATCAACTGGAATGGACTGGCCGTTTTTCTTGGAGCTGAAACGATTGATACGGAGATCTGGTGCTGTCAATCGGAACCAGAAACAAACGTATTCAGCGACCAAGAGGTCTATCAGCCTGACGTGAAAGAGTTTTCAAACGGCATCTCAGACCAGCAGAAGACTCTTTCCTCATAGTTTCTCGCGCAAAGGTCTTGTCTGGCTGGTTGCGCATGGGTAATCCCTGCCCCACATATCAACGCGATCTTTCCGGGTAATTTGTAACGGCTCACACTCAGAGAGATCGCTCGGCGCCGCCTTCAAGCCAGGAGTCCTGGATGTTTTCTCGTCTGCTCGGTCTCATGTCTGCTGACATGGCAATTGACCTGGGTACTGCCAACACCCTTGTCTATGTCAAAGGACGCGGGATTGTTCTCAATGAGCCATCTGTTGTGGCCATTGCCGAGGTACGAGGCAAAAAACAGCTTCTGGCGGTAGGGGAGGAAGCCAAACTGATGGTTGGCCGAACCCCCGGCAACATTACGGCCATCCGCCCCATGCGGGACGGGGTCATTGCAGATTTTGATGTTGCGGAAGAAATGATCAAGCATTTCATTCGCAAGGTTCATAACCGCCGCGCCTTTACCAGCCCGCAGATTATTGTGTGCGTACCCTCCGGCTCCACCGCCGTTGAACGCCGCGCCATTCAGGAAAGTGCTGAAAGTGCCGGTGCCCGCCGGGTCTTCCTGATTGAGGAACCCATGGCCGCCGCCATTGGCGCGGGTCTGCCGGTAACCGAGCCTTCTGGCAGCATGATTGTGGATATTGGCGGTGGCACGACCGAGGTGGCCGTGATCTCTCTGGGCGGCATTGTCTATGCCCGCTCCGTGCGCGTTGGCGGGGACAAGATGGATGAAGCCATCATCTCCTACATTCGCCGCGCCCATAATCTGCTGATTGGGGAAAGCTCGGCAGAACGTATCAAGATCAAGCTGGGCTCCGCCATGATGCCGGATGATCCGGAAGACCCCGGCCCGTGGCTGGATGTGAAAGGCCGGGATCTGATCAATGGGGTGCCGCGTGAAGTGCAGGTTTCCCAGGCCCAGATTGCCGAAAGCCTGATTGAACCTGTCAGCCAGATTGTGGACGCCGTCACCACAGCGCTGGAAAACACACCGCCCGAACTGGCGGCTGATATTGTGGACAAAGGCATTGTGCTGACAGGCGGCGGAGCGCTGCTTTACCGCCTGAGCGATGTGCTGCGTCTTTCCACCGGCCTGCCGGTCACGGTTGGGGAAGATCCTCTTTCCTGCGTGGCGCTGGGCACGGGCCGGGCGCTGGAGGAAATGAAACGCCTGCGCAATGTGCTGACCACCATGTATTGATGGTATCCGGTTTCATCACGCAGACCACCACGCCATCCTCGCGGAAAAGGAATGGCGATCACCCGTCAGCCTGACTGACAGAAGAGGATGCATCACGGTTCATGTGGGGTCAGTTCACACACGCCCTGAACGGACAAGGCGGGGCGAAACCCCTGCGTGAGGCCGTACACGCATGATTCCGGTTTCCATTCAGGTTCGGCAGGCTCTTGGCAAGCTGGTGCTGCCGCTGCTGCTGCTGCTGTCCATTGGCGTGATTATTGGCGCACAGGCAGACAAACCCCTGGCGGACAGGGCACGCATGTATGTGGCTGATGCGCTGGCCCCCCTGTGGTCCCTGATGAGCGGCACACAAGAGCATGTGCTGACCATGACGGAAAACCTGCGCGAAGCCGGACGCCTTGCCAGAGAAAATGCCCGCCTGAAAACAGAAAATGAAAATCTGCGCCGGTGGTATGATGTGGCCGTCTCCCTCACGCGGGAAAATGACTCCCTCAAGACCGCCCTGCATTGGATTCCCGAACCTGCTCCCGCTTTTGTGACCGGACGGGTGGTGGCTGATAGCGGAGGAATTTATGCCCGTGCCGTGCTGCTGGTGGCGGGCACCGAAAGTGGCGTGCAGGTTGGCAATGTGGCGCTGGCCGCCAACGGGCTTGCGGGCCGCGTAACGGAAACAGGGGCGCATTCCGCCCGAATCCTGTTGATTACAGATATTGCCAGCCGCCTGCCGGTTATGCTGGAAGCCAGCCATGCTCCTGCTATAATGGTAGGTGATAACTCACCTATGCCGAGATTGATGTATTACGCGCAGGACACCCGACCCATTGAAGGCGAACGTGTTGTCACCAGCGATCAGGCCGGGGCCTTTCCTGCGGGGTTGCCCATTGGCACGGTACATTACGTCAGCCCCGGCAGGCCTGTTGTTGCTCCCTTTGCCCAACTGGATCATCTCACGCTGCTGCGGGTCTTCAACTTCGGGCGTGCGCAGATTGAATCCCCGGAAGCACCGGGCCACGTTCCCCTGACCCCACAGAAAAAATCACTGGAACTGCCGCTCAAAAGCCTGCTGGGTCAGGGTTAAGGACAGCGCACGCCATGATGCCTGATCCTTCCATGTCTTCATGGGAACCGGAAATCCAGCCCCGGCAGACCCTGTGGCAGCGGCTTGATAGCGGCTTGCGACACCTGCTGCCCTCCCTGTTCATTGCGCTGGCCATTATTGTCTTCTCGGCCCCCATCCCCTTGCCGGGATCGGCTGAACTGCTGCCCGCCATCGTGATCGCCACCGTATTTTTCTGGTCCTTCTGGCGGCCCTCCGGCATGCCGAGTCTGGCGGTGTTTGTGCTGGGCCTGTTCATGGATCTGGTGGGGTTTGCGCCGTTAGGGGTCAGTGCCTTTATTCTGCTGCTTGTGCACGGAGTCGCGTTCTATGCGCGCTTTGGTCTCATGCGGCTGCATTTTCTGCTGGTGTGGGCTGTGTTCAGCCTTCTGGCCACGGCCGCCTGCATGCTGCAATGGGGGCTGGCCTGCCTGTTCAGGCTTCATATGCTGGACATGGCCCCCGCTTTGTTTGAATCTTTCCTGTGCATAGGGGTTTATCCCCCACTTTCCGCCCTGTTCTCCTGGGTTTTCCGTATGCTTGATGATGAGGAAGACGCCTGATGCCAGCAGGAGAACCATCATGCGGTTGAGGCGTCGCAGGCGGGAAAACCAGCGCCTGATGCCCATCAAGAACCAGAAGGACCCGGCACGCGGCGTTTTTACACGCCGTGCGCTGCTGTTCATGGCTGTGCAGACGGGTACGCTAGGGGTTCTGGCTCACAAACTCTACCAGCTTCAGGTCAAGGATGGAGACCGCTACGCCCGCATGGCCGCCAGCAACCGGGTCAGCAAGCGGTATCTGGCACCACCGCGTGGCCGTATTGTGGACCGCTATGGCATTGCGCTGGCCAACAACAAGGAAAACTGGCGTGCCCTGATCCTGCCGGAAGAAACCACGGATGTGGCAGGCACCATAGAACGGTTTTCCACCATCATTCCGCTGGATGAACGGGACCGTGCCCGCATAGCCCGCGAAATGCGCCATCAGCGGCGGTTTGTGCCCGTCATGCTGCGGGACTTCCTCTCCTGGGATGAAATGGCGCGGATTGAGCTGAATGCGCCCTCTCTGCCCGGCGTTCTGATTGATGTGGGCACCCGCCGCGTTTATCCGGAAGGGGAACTGCTGGCCCACATCATCGGTTATGTGGCGCCCCCCAATGAGCGCGATGTGGCTCACTCTGCCCTGCTGGCCCTTCCCGGTATGCGGGTTGGGCGCTCTGGCATTGAGCAAAGTCAGGACGAAAAGCTGCGGGGCACGGCAGGGTCCGTGGAAATGGAGGTCAACTCAGTTGGCCGCGTCATGTCCGAACTCAACCGGATAGAAGGCGCACCCGGCACGGAGATCGGGCTGACCATTGACCGTGGCCTGCAACAGAAAGTGCTGGGGCGCATTGGAGAACAGACGGCCTCTGCCGTGGTGATGGACTGCCGCAATGGCGAGGTTCTGGCCATGGTCAGCACACCCTCCTTTGATCCTTCCCTGTTTGATAGCGGTGTCAGCCATGCGCAGTGGATTGAATGGACCAATAACGAACGCACGCCCCTGATCAACAAGACCGTGGCGGGCGTGTATCCTCCCGGCTCCACCTTCAAGCCCGCCGTCGCCATGGCCGGTTTGCAGTCCGGCCTGTTTTCTCCATCCGACCGGATATTCTGCCCCGGTCATCTGGATGTTGGCGGAACCCGCTTTCACTGCTGGTCGCGCTGGGGGCATGGGTCCATAGACCTGCATCAGGCCCTGAAATATTCCTGTGACGTCTATTTCTATGAGATGGCCCGCCGCATAGGCATGGACCGGATTGCTGATACAGCCCACCAGTTCGGGCTTGGCACAACGCTGGACATTGAACTGCCCCACACCCGCACCGGCCTTATTCCCACCCCCACATGGCGGCAGGCGCACCACCACCACTGGAATGGCGGGGATACCATTGTCAGTGGCATCGGGCAGGGGTTTGTGCAGGTTACACCGCTGCAACTGGCCACCTACACCTCCCGACTGGCAACGGGCCGCAGTGTGCAGCCCCATCTGGTGCGCGCCCTGAACAGTGAAGTCGGGCCGCAAGCCATGGCAGACCACTGGCCAGCGCTGAACATGCCGGAGAAATACCTTACGGCCCTGCGCAGTGGCATGTTTGCTGTTGTGAACGAACAGCACGGCACAGCCCCCAAGGCGCGGCTTTCCCTGCCCGGCGTGACCATGGCGGGCAAGACGGGTTCCGCGCAGGTTCGGCGGGTGTCTCGCGCCCTGCGCGAAAGCGGCCACTTCAATTCCGCCAACCTGCCGTGGGAATATCGGCCGCACGCGCTGTTCATCTGCTTTGCGCCGTACGATAACCCTCAATATGCGGTTTCTGTGGTGATCGAACACGGAAACGCCGGGGCTGATGCAGCAGCACCTCTGGCGCGTGACATCATGACCGACACCCTGATGCGTGACCCGGTCAACCATGTCACCCCTCCGCCCGAAAGCGTGGCAGATGCGGGCGATATCGAATAAGCCATGAAGTTCCACAAACGCCTTTTGCGGGCAGAACCGAGTTTTCGGCTCCTCTCCAAGCTATGGCGCATCAGTTGGCTATATGTGCTGCTGATCTGCACTCTGGCCGGTGTGGGTTATATTACTCTGTATTCGGCAGGCGGTGGTACCCCTTACCCCTTCGCCGCCCCGCAGGCGGCCCGCTTTGCCGTTGGGCTTGTGCTCATGATTACGGTCGCCATGCTCCCCCCCAAAATACTGGTGCGCATATCATGGCCGCTCTACCTGCTCTCCATCACGCTGCTGGTGGCCGTGTTGCATATGGGCCATGTGGGCAAAGGGGCCGAGCGCTGGCTGATGATCGGCGGTTTGCAGGTGCAGCCTTCTGAATACGCCAAAGTGGCGTTGGTGCTGGCTTTGGCCTCGTGGTTTTACCGCATCAGTTACGCCCGCATGGGCAACCCCCTGTGGCTGTTACCGCCTGCCTTCATGGTGTTGTTGCCAGTTGTGCTGGTTCTGAAAGAGCCCAATCTGGGCACAGCCACCATTATTGGCGGCATTGGCGCGGCCATGTTCTTTGCCGCCGGAATGCGCCTGTGGCTGATTGTGCTGCTGCTGCTGCCCGTGCCCTACATGGCCAAATTTGCCTACGCACACCTGCATGATTATCAGCGCGCCCGCATAACCACCTTCCTGAACCCGGAGAGCGACCCGCTGGGTGCCGGATACAACATCATCCAGTCCAAGATTGCGCTTGGTTCAGGCGGTATGTGGGGCCAGGGCTATCTGCATGGATCACAGGGGCAGCTCAACTTCCTGCCCGAAAAACAGACCGACTTCATTTTCACCATGATTGCCGAAGAATGGGGGTATGTGGGGGCCATTACGGTCATTGGTCTACTGCTGGTGCTCATTCTGGGGGGCATGCTGATGGCCATCCGCAGCCGCAACCGTTTCGGGCGACTGGTTGCGCTGGGTATCAGCATGAACTTCTTCCTCTACTGCCTTGTAAACCTTTCCATGGTCATGGGGGCCATTCCGGTTGGGGGCGTGCCTCTGCCACTGGTATCTTATGGTGGGTCTGCCATGCTGAACGTGATGCTGGGGTTTGGCCTGCTGCTTTCCACCTGGGTGCACCGCGATTCCCGCTTTGGCGAAAGCGAAGACGAGGAAACGACCTGAAACAGCGGCGTTAAAAGCCTGATGTGAAGAGCGAAAAGCCTGACGCCCAACCTTCAGACACAGCAAACCCGCCAGCGCATTCTCACGGCTTTTTACGCAGCCCCTCTGATTTGTATCCAGTTTGCCATTTTCTCCTCACGCTGGGTCAGGAAGTAATATATTTCCGCTACATGATGTGGCATGAAAACGAAAATGAAGCAGAAAACCGCCATTTCCAGTTTCCCCCCGGATTTTACGGTCCATAGCCTCTTCAAATAAAAAACAAAAATATCAAAGGGCTTTTTCATATATCATGCCACAGATCAGTAACCCTTCAGAAAATACTGATACATCCTCTCAATTCCGCACCATTATCATAGGAATACTTGCTGCTACGGGCGGTCTTATGTCCGGGCTTGATATCGGTGTGATCTCCGGTGCGCTGGATTTTGTGTCTGACGCCTTCCATGCCTCCACCTTTGCGCAGGAATGGATTGTCAGCGCCATGATGGCTGGGGCTGCTGTTGGGGCTGTGCTTGCCGGATGGCTGGCCAAGATTACGGGCCGCAAATGGGCTTTGGTAATGGGGGGCGTGATTTTCATTATCGGCTCGCTGGGCTGCGCTTTGGCATGGTCTGTGGCCAGCATGATCTGGGGGCGCGCCATGATGGGACTGGCTATTGGCATTGCGGCCTTTACCTCCCCTCTCTACCTGTCTGAAATTGCCAGTGAGAACACCCGTGGAGCCATGATCTCCACCTACCAGCTCATGATTACCGTTGGCATTTTCATGGCGTTCATCAGCGATACGCTTCTCAGCTACCACGCCCAGTGGCGCTGGATGTTCGGGATGATTGCCATCCCCGGTGTGTTGTTTGTGGTGGGTGTGCTGTTCCTGCCCTACAGCCCCCGCTGGCTGATGATGCAGGGCCGCCGGGAAGAAGCGCTGGCTGTTCTGAAAGACCTGCGCCCCACTGCGCATGAAGCCCATGCCGAAATCCGCGCCATTGATGAACAACTCAAACAGCGGCAGGGCGGGTTTGGCCTCTTATGGGAGAACGCCAATTTTCGGCGCTCCATTCTGCTTGGCGTCATGCTTCAGGCCATGCAGCAGTTCGCCGGTATTAACGTGGTGATGTATTACGCCCCTAAAATCTTTGCCATGGCAGGGTTTGTGGGCACCGCCCAGATGTGGTGCACAGCCATGATCGGCTTTGTAAACGTGCTGGCCACTCTCGCCGCTATCGGGCTGGTGGACCGCTGGGGACGTAAACCGATTCTGTATTGCGGGTTTTCCATCATGACTGTCTCCATGGCAGCGCTGGCCGTGCTCAACCATGTGGGCATGGAAAGCGATGGCGCAAAAATTCTGTGTGTTTTCCTCATCATGATCTTTATCGTGGCACACGCCATGTCCGCCGGGCCGCTCATGTGGGTTCTGTGTTCTGAAATTCAGCCGATCAAAGGGCGTGATCTGGGGATTACCCTTTCCACCCTGACCAACTGGATTTCCAACATGATTGTGGGGGCATCCTTCCTCAGCCTTCTTGGGTGGCTGGGCGGCGCAAAAACCTTTGGCCTGATTGCCTTGCTGAACGGCCTGTTCCTTGTTCTGACAAAAGTGTTCGTGCCCGAAACCAAAGGCATTTCTCTGGAAGTGATTGAACAGAATCTCATGGCCGGAAAAAAACTGAGAGAAATCGGGCGGTAAGCGGATTTTGCCTGCCCCTGCACACCGCGAGACACACTTGCTCTCTTGACTAGATATGGGGTGGCTTTTAGCCTACGCGGGAAAAGGTAACAAACAGTACTGTTTTCCCATCTTCTCTCCCATTACCCGGTTCGCACGCTGACACTCTCCCGTATCTTCCCCACAGGCGGTCATCCCTTCCGCCTGTGCTTCTGCTTAAAGAAGGGTGTCGGCGTGCTTCTTTCTTGTTGGTTTTTTCAAAGGCAGGATACGCCAGCGTGACAATGCACTCCATTCCCTTACGCCGTTTTCTGGTATCGGCTGTCGCTCTGCTGGCCCTGGCAGGCTGTAACCGCAAAGCCCCCGCGCCAAAGCTCCCTCCCCAGACGGTCAGTGTTATAACCCTTCACCCACAGGCTGTGACCATCCATACCAGCCTGCCGGGCCGCACGGATGCATTTGAAATTGCTCAGGTGCGCCCACAGGTAACAGGCGTTATCCAGAAACGCCTGTTCACGGAAGGGGCTGATGTAAAAGCAGGGCAGCAGCTCTATCAGATTGACCCCTCCCGTTATCAGGCAGCGTATGACACGGCACGCGGCCAGTTGGCTGAAGCCGAGGCGGCTGAAGTCACAGCACGCGCCAAACTTGAACGCTACCGCTCTCTGGTGAAGGCCCATGCGGTCAGCAGCCAGGAATATGATGATGCTCTTGCAGCAGAAAAGCAGGCGCAGGGCCAGATTCTCAGCGCCAAAGGGCAGGTGGAAAGTGCCGAGGTCAATCTTGGTTATACCAAGATGTACGCACCCATTTCCGGCCGGATCAGCCGTACGCTCATCACGGTTGGTGCGCTTGTTACCGCCAATCAGACAGACAACACTGCCATTGTTACGCGTCTGGACCCCATTTATGTGGACGTTAACCTGCCTGCCATCACCCTTTTGCGGTTGAAGCGGGAGATGGCACAGGGCCGTATCGAGCGCCAGCCGAATGGTGAAGTGCCCGTGACCCTCACGCTGGAAGATGGCTCCACCTACGAACACGTGGGCCGCATGGCTCTTTCTGAAGTAAACGTGGACACCTCCACGGCCTCCGTTGTGGTCCGTGCCATCATGCCCAACCCGGATAAAATGCTGCTGCCGGGCATGTATGTTCATGCGCAACTGGAAGAAGGTTCTGACCCCAACAGCCTTCTGGTGCCCCAGCAGGCCGTAAGCCACAACACCCATGGCGATGCGCAGGTATGGGTCATCAAGCCCGATGACACCGCTGAACTGCGACAGATCCAGATTGGTCAGGCAGTTGGAGACAACTGGCTTGTAACCGGTGGCCTGAAAGATGGTGAGCGTGTGGTGACCGTTGGCGTACAGAAAGTGAAGCCGGGCGCCAAGGTCAAGCCTGAAGAAGCCACCACGCCTCCGGCAGCGTCCTCACCAGACGCCGCCAGCCAGAACAAGGGCCAGTAAGACTCATGTCCCTGTCGCGCTTTTTCATTGATAGACCCATTTTTGCGTGGGTCATCAGTCTCATCATCATGCTGGTTGGCGGGCTGTCCATCTTCCGGCTGCCCATTGCCCAGTATCCCAGCATCGCGCCACCCCAGATCGCCATTTCCGTCACCTACCCGGGTGCCTCAGCGGATACGGTGAACGATACGGTTGTGCGCCCCATCCTTCAGCAGATGTTCGGGTTGGACCATCTGGAATATATTTCCGCGCAGTCTTACGCCTCTGGCCAGATGGAAATTGACCTCACCTTCGCACAGGGTACCAACCCGGACATTGCGCAGGTGCAGGTACAGAACAAGCTCCAGCTTGCTCAGCCCAAACTGCCAACGGAAGTCACGGCTCAGGGCCTCAGCATCACCAAAGCCGTCAAGAACTTCATGATGGTTCTGGCCTTCATTTCCACTGATGGCAGCATGAGCGGCGCGGATATTGCCGATTATGTGGCCTCCAACATCTCTGACCCCCTCAGCCGTGTAACGGGCGTGGGTGATCACACGCTGTTCGGGTCCGAATACGCCATGCGCATCTGGATGGACCCCGGCAAACTGTTCAGCTACGGGCTGACGGTGAGGGATGTTCAGGCAGCCATTCAGAACCAGAACATCCAGAT
Source organism: Acetobacter senegalensis (assembly GCF_001499615.1). Lineage (NCBI taxonomy): Bacteria > Pseudomonadati > Pseudomonadota > Alphaproteobacteria > Acetobacterales > Acetobacteraceae > Acetobacter > Acetobacter senegalensis. The sequence goes on from NZ_LN606600.1 coordinate 1,495,672, forward strand.
TTCTTCTGGTGAACTGGGCGGTCTTCCGGCCAGCAAGGGTATCCGGCTGGATGCCACCATTATCGGCCCGACGCGACTGACCTCACCAGAAGAGTTTCGCAAGATCATCCTGAAAGTTCAGCCAGACGGCTCTCAGGTGCGTATCAGTGATATTGCGAAGGTTGAACTGGGCCCACAGACCTACAACACCAACTCCTTCTACAACAACATGCCGGCCTCCGGTATGGCGCTGAAGCTCGCCCCCGGCGCAAACCAGATTTCAACCGAAGCCGCTGTGCGCGCGCAGATCACCCAGTTGGAAAAGTTTTTCCCGCCGGGTCTGAAAACCGTTTACCCGCTGGATACGCAGCCCTTTATTACGCTTTCCATTGAAGAAGTGGTCATCACACTGCTGGAAGCCATTGGGCTTGTGTTCCTGGTGATGCTGATCTTCCTGCAGAATTTCCGGGCCACGCTTATTCCCACCATTGCGGTGCCTGTTGTGCTGCTGGGTACGTTCGGTCTGCTGGAACTGTTTGGTTATTCCATCAACACCCTGACCATGCTGGCCATGGTGCTGGCCGTTGGCCTGCTGGTGGATGACGCCATTGTGGTGGTGGAAAACGTGGAACGTGTGATGACGGAGAAAAACCTTTCTCCGGTTGAAGCCTCCCGTGTCTCCATGGATGAAATCTCGGGCGCTCTGGTGGGCATCGTTCTGGTGCTCAGCGCCGTCTTCCTGCCCATGGCGGCCTTCTCCGGCTCCGTGGGTGTGATCTACCGGCAGTTCTCTGTCACCATTGTTGCAGCCATGTGGCTTTCTGTTCTGGTGGCCATGGTGCTCACGCCAGCCCTGTGCGCCACCATGCTCAAACCCGGCACGCATGAAAAAACCAAAGGCCCGGCGGGATGGTTCAATCGCTATTTCCATAAGCTGACCAATGGCTATCTGCGCGGAGTGCAGTTCCTGATCAGCCGGATGGCGCTTTCCCTCATCGGGTTTGCGCTGATCACCGGTCTGGCGGTCTTCCTGTTCATGAAGCTGCCATCTGGGTTCCTGCCGGATGAAGATCAGGGACTTATTTTTGGTCAGGTCACCATGCCGCCCAATACGCCCATGGAACAGACGGCGGCCATGAACCATGAAATTGCGGATTACATCCTCAAGACTGAAGGCAATCTGGTTGAATCCGTCTATTCCATGAACGGCTTCAACTTTGCCGGGCAGGGCCAGAACTCAGGGGCGTTCTTCATCCGCCTGAAAGACTGGAAGCTGCGCACGGGCGCCGGGCAGACGTCTGCCGCCATTGCCAACCGCATCATGATGCATTTCTGGTTCAACCCGAAAGCGCAGATCTTTGCCATCAACCCGCCTGCGGTGCTGGAACTGGGCAACGCCACCGGCTTTGACCTTGAACTGGAAGACCGTGGACATCTGGGCCACCAGAAACTACTGGACGCCCGGAACATGGTGTTGGGTCTGGCGGCTCAGGACAAGCGCCTGATGGCCGTGCGCCCGAACGGCATGGAAGATGCCTCCCAGTATCATCTGGACATTGACCGTGAAAAAGCCAATGCGCTGGGCATTACCATTGATGATATCAACAGCACCATTGAAGGGGCTCTGGGGTCCATCTACGTCAACCAGTTCACGCGGAATGACCGTGTAAAGCAGGTCTATATTCAGGGCGTGCCCGAAGCCCGCATGCTGCCTGATGACCTGAATAAATGGTACATTCGTAACGCGCTGAACACGCTTACCCCGCTGAACGCCTTTATCAGCGGCCACTGGATTGTGGGGCCTCAGAAGGTTGAGAACTACAACGGGCTGAACGCCTTTGAAATTCTCGGCCAGCCCGCTGCCGGTTACAGTTCAGGGGATTCCATCGCAGCCATTCAGGACATCCTGAAAAAGCTGCCCACCGGCATCGGGTATGAATGGACCGGCCTTTCTTTTGAACAGATTGCGTCCGGTTCCTCCACCGGCCCGCTCTATGCTCTGGCGGCCGTGGTCATTCTGCTGTGCCTTGCGGCCCTGTATGAAAGCTGGGCCATTCCGCTGGCGGTTATTCTGGTGGTGCCTCTGGGCGTGCTGGGGGCCATTGCCGCCACCCTGCTGCGCGGTATGGATAACGACGTCTACTTCCAGGTCGGGCTGCTGACCACTGTGGGGCTGGCCGTGAAAAACGCCATCCTGATTGTGGAATTTGCAAAGGCTGGCTTTGAACAGGGTCATACCCTTGAAGAAGCTGTTCTGACCGCCGCACGGGAACGCCTGCGTCCCATTCTGATGACCTCCATCGCCTTTGTGGTGGGTGTGTTCCCGCTGGCCATTGCCTCTGGCGCTGGCTCGGCCTCCCGTATTGCCATCGGCACGGCCGTGGTGGGCGGTATGGGCACGGCAACCCTGCTGGCCGTCTATTTTGTGCCGGTCTTTTTTGTCGGGGTTCTGCGCCTCTTCCGTGTCAGACGCATCAGCGAACGACAGGAACAGCCCTCACCCGCCTCCAACGCTATCGGAAGCGAATAAACGCATGTCCGCATTTTCTTCCTCTCCGCGTCCGCTCCGCTTCCGCGCCCTGTCCCTCGCTTTGGCGACAGGCGTGCTTTCGGGGTGCACCATGATCCCCAAATACAAACGGCCAGCTCCCCCGCTGGCCACCACCTGGCCTGCCTACCAGAATACGGGCAACCCCAAGCTGCAACAGGCGGCTTACGATATCGGTTGGAATGATTTCTTCACCGACCCACGCCTGAAGGCGCTCATTGCAATCGCCATTCGTGAAAACCGCGATCTGCGTGTAGCTGCCGCTAATATCGCCGAAGCACAGGGCCAGTACGATGTTCAGCACGCTGGCCTGTTCCCCACCATCAGCGCATCCGGCGGGCCGATGTATCAGGCTCCATCCGATGCCGCAGGGCTGAGCTTTGCGCCGGGGCTGGGGTCAGAAAGTTCTGAAAAATCCGGCATGAGTCTGGCGCGTGATCCGTTCCGTTATTATCAGGGCGGAATCGGGTTTTCTTCCTACGAGATTGACCTGTTTGGCCGTATCCGCAGCCTGACGCGGGAATCTGCTGAAAAAGCATTGTCCGAACAGGCCAACCTGCGGGGCATGTTGATCAGTATCGTCTCGCAGGTGGCAACAGCCTATGTCACCTGGCTGGGGGACAAGGAAACGCTGGCCGTGGCGGACAATACGCTGACCACGCAGCAGGAAACGCTCAACCTGACGCGCGAAAAATACAACCATGGGGAAGCCAACCTGCTGACCGTGCGGCAAGCGGAAACACAGGTGCAGCAGAGCGCTGCGCTGCGCGCTGATTCCCGCCGCAAGGTGGCGCAGGATGAAAACCTGATCACGCTACTGATTGGCGCCCCTATTCCTGCCAACCTGCCACCTCCACAACCTTTGGGCCAGCAAACCATTCTGGCCGATCTGCCCGCAGGTGTGCCGTCTGATCTGCTGACTCGTCGGCCGGACATTGTAGGAGCAGAGCACGATCTGCTGGCGGCGCAGGCGGATATTGGCGCAGCACGGGCTGCCTTCTTCCCGCGCCTGACGCTTACCGCCAATGATGGCATTTCCAGCCTTCAGTTCCATCAGCTTTTCACATCCGCCGCCACAACATGGGGCCTTAATCCGCAACTTCAGATCCCGCTCTGGACATGGGGCATGAACAGCGGAAACCTGAAAGCGTCCAAGGCACGGCGGGATGGGAAAATCGCCTCCTATGAGAAAACCGTACAGTCTGCCTTCAGGGAAGTGGCAGATGCGCTCGCTGCCCGAGAAGCCTATCTGGATGAGAAAAAACAGGTGGATGATCTGGTCACATCCTCCGCTGATGCCTTCCGGCTGGCCAAGATGCGCTATGATGCGGGAACGGACTCCTACCTCACCACACTGGACTCTCAGCGTTCCTACCTGCAGGCCCAGCAGGTCCAGATCATGGTTGCCGTCTCCAACTACCAGAATCTGATTACCATCTACCGGGCGTTGGGTGGAGGATGGAAGGAGCACACCCTTCCTCCAAAATCCCCCGTTCCCGTTGCGCGCCAGCCTGTCTCTCAGACAGGCTGAGTATCTACACTGAGGACGTAACCCGTTCCTCTCATCAGTGATCCCGTTCAAGGATCATGGGAGGAACGGAAAATCAGGCGGCATCGTGAAGCCCTGTTAAAATGTCAGTTCTGCAGGTCCTGTGGAGCCGTGGAGCCGTGGAGCCGTGGAGCCGTGGAGCCGTGGAGCCGTGGAGCCGTGGAGCCGTGGAGCCGTGGATAAAGTGCTCGTGCCTGTCTGCCAAAACAACCCGGAAACAGCCGAAACAACGGGCGGCGAAACCTTTTTCGGCTATTTTTACAGCACCATGACCATTGCGCACCGTGAACCGGGAGGGAGGCCAGAGGCTTCTTCCTGCCGCATTTTTCCGGCCAGATGGCTTTCATGCTCGGGCAGCACTTCTCTAAACCCAAGCCTCTCATAAAATGGTGCGTTCCACGGAACAGAGCGAAATGTGGTGAGCGTAACGCGAGCCATGCCATGCGCCCGTGCGTAATCACACGCTTGCCGAAGTAAGGAGCGCCCAAGCCCGGCCCCCTGTGCCCGCGCTTCTACCGACACCTCAACAATATGAAGGTCCCGCCCATTCAGTTCTGCGCTTAAAAAGCCACAGGGTGTATCTGCGCTATCTACCGCAACCCAACAAAGCTCTTGTTCAATACAGGCCCGATGGTCAGCTTCTGACAGGCTCGGCTCATCTTCCGCCAGAAAAGCGAGGGCCGGGATACGCCGAAAAACCTGCGCTGCGGACCGTTCAATAGCGGGTAATTTCGGCGCATCATCCTGCCGAGCCAGCCTAACCGTAAAAACAGTAACCCCCATATTTTTCTAAGTCCCGAGAAAATGCAGGCACAAAAAAAGGCCGTCTGAGACGACCTTTTCCTGCAACTTATGCACCTGCGCTTTTACTTTTTAGCGGCAACCGGAGCCGGAGAAAGTTTCAGCACCCAAAGCTGCGCAATATCATGGGCACCGGTTTCACCCTCCACGGTTTTCAATGTGGCAATCGCAGCGTCTTTCTTGCCAGCCTGCATCTGAGCCAGACCAAGGTGCAGACGTGCAATATTCACATCCGAAACACCTTTGGTAATAGCCTGCTGCATCAGATCCAAGCCTTTATCGGCCTGCCCGAAGGTGACGTAGTTGTATCCAACGTTCAGCAGATCATCACCGGTCTTGGCCTTGAGGGCCGCGGCTTCATCCGTAGCGATGGAGGCTTTCTTGTCCGCTACCGTCTTTTCAACCAGAGCTTTCAGGCGAGCCTGACGCGGTGCTTCTGCACCCTGCCCCAGAACATTGGCTTTGTAACCATCATTCATCAGGTCCAGCGCCAACTGCGGCATGCCATTCTGCATGGCAATTTCCGTCATTTCCATGAAATCACGGGACTGGGTAACATTCCCTGCGGCCAGACGGATGCGATACACATCAAGCTGAAGAGTGGGCGGAATTTTTGCATTCACGATCAGTTCGTGCAGCAGAAGATCCCAGTATTCCTTTTTGGGGTAATACGTAGCCAGCAAAACATAAGCATGCGTGCTGGTGGTGGAATCCTTCATGACAGAGGCACTGGCAGCCAGCATCTGCAACTGGGATTCAGCCGGGGCCTTCTTGGCTTTGACTTCCGCATCAATCTGTTCCTTCAGCACCCGTACCGTGTTCGGGTAATCTTTCTGAAGGTAATAGGACTGTGCCAGAAGCGTGCCCATGGTGGCGTTGGGGCCAGCTTCCTTCTGGTAGCGTTCAATGGCCTTTACCGCACGCGGGTAATCCTTGGCATTATACGCCATGGTGGCCTCAGACATCAGCATCTGATGCTTGGTGTCCTTGGGCGTGCGGGGGGAGGCAATCAGCTTGTCATACGCTGCCGTTGCGGCATCCACATTCCCAGCCTGCGTGGCCACTGCGGCCCGCATCTGGTTAATGGTGTAGGAGTCATAGTCACTCTTGCTTTTTACAGCATCCGCCGCATCTACCGCCGCCATGGCCTTGGGGTAGTTATGGGCCGCAAGCGCGCTTTGCGCCTGCATGAGTGCCTTGCCTACATCCGGTCCCAGTGTGTCGGCTGCATGAGCCAAGGGCTGGGCAAACGCGAATGCCACGCTGGCAAACAGCGAGATGCGTAAAAGATGGGAAGACATTAAATTACTGTCCTTCTGCAAACTGCTCTTGCCCGACAATACCAAGCTTGGTTACGCCAAGCCGCTGGGCATCAGCCATAACATGCACCACCGTTTTGTAATCCGCCAGACGGTTTGGCTGCAGATGGACTTCTGGCTGCTGATCAGCTGGACCACTTGCGGCTTCACGCAGATGGGCCTGAAGATCATCTTCCCCGGAAAGGGGCTGGCCATTCCATGTAATCGTGTTGTCGAAATCAACGGCAAGCGTCACCACCGGCGTTTCCTGCGTTGAAGGCGGCGGGTTACCTTGCGGCAGATCGATGGAAACGGCCTGGGTCTGCAACGGGATTGTAATGATAAGCATGATCAGCAGAACCAGCATCACGTCGATCAACGGCGTGGTGTTGATATCGACAATGCCTTCGTCTTCCGTCGTGCTTTCCGATCCGACATTCATGCCCATGGGCTGTCACTCTCTTACAAACTCTGGTTCCGCGACACGGTCCGAACCCAGACGGACGCAGAATAAAAGGGCAGATGCTCCGTTACCTCCCAATAAAGAGGTAACGGAATTTTCTGGTGTGATCAGCCGTCTTTCGGCTTCTCGGTAATAAAGTCGATATGCGCAATACCGGCTTCCTGACAGGCAGCTATCAGCTTGCCCACAGATTCGTAACGGGACTTCATATCCCCACGGATCTGGATCTGCGGCTGGGGCTGCATGACGGCAATCTTTTCCAGACGGGCCATAAGATCGGCCCGTCCTTTAAGTGGCGTTTCGTCCCAGTATGCCTGTCCGTTATCCGTCACTGCAAGCACGACATTCCCGTTTTTGGTCTGTGTCGGCTGGTTAAGATCCTTCGGCAAATTGACTTTTACCGTGTGGGTTGCAACCGGAATTGTGATCAGAAAGATGATCAGCAACACCAGCATGACATCAACGAGGGGCGTCGTGTTGATCGCAGATACGACGTCGTCTTCGCCCCCGCTGTCTCCGACAGACATACCCATGATTAGCCTACCCGGTTAGAGACGGTGGAAGTCGTGGGGGAATTATCAGGACGCACAGCAATCGGTTCTACTGCGGAGCCATGACGCACACCGCCGATGAGGATGGACTGAAGATCAGCCGCGAAGTCACGCACGCTGTCCATGGCCCCTTTGTTACGACGCACCAGAAGGTTGTAACCCAGCACGGCCGGAACAGCGGTAGCCAGACCGATAGCCGTCATGATCAGGGATTCACCAACCGGACCAGCAACCTTGTCGATGGAAGCCTGACCGGCAATACCGATGGCTGTCAGAGCGTGATAGATACCCCAAACCGTACCAAACAGACCAATGAACGGAGAGGTGGAACCAACCGTCCCCAGGAAGGCAAGGCCTTTCTGCAGGCTGTTCTGGATGTTGTTCACGGAACGCTGGATGGACATGGAGGTCCAGCTGTTCAGATCGATGGATTCCTGCATCGTCCCTTCATGGTGTTCAGCAGCAACAATGCCGGTGTCAGCAATGTAGCGGAACGGAGACGTTGCACTCAGGGCGGCAGCACCTTCCTGAATGGAGCTTTTGGTCCAGAAGTTTTTGGTAGCTTCCTTGGCAGCGCCAAACAGACGAGCCTGTTCGATGAACTTGGTGATCATGATGAACCAGGTGCCCAGGGACATGAACAGCATGATCAGCAGAACGCCACGGGCAATGATGTCACCGTTGGACCAAAGAGCACCCAGCCCGTAGGGGTTGGCTTCTTCTTTGGTGTCAGCCGCCGGCGGCGCAGCAGGCGTATCTGTTGCTGGGGCCGGAGCCGGTGCCTCAGCTGACGGCGCAGCAGGACCTTCTGCAGGCGCAGAGGCATCAGGCGTAGGAGCAGCAGGAGCCGCACTGTCGGTCGGGGCGGCAGGAGAAGCCGCTTCCGGAGCAGGTGCAGCAGGGGTTGTCGTGGAATCTGTTGCGGAAGGAGCAGAAGCATCCTGAGCCAGCGCCAGAACCGGTGTCGCCGTGCCCAGCATGATCGCAAGAGCCGGAACTGCGAGACCCGACACTGGAAGACGAGACAGTCTGATCATGTACCTTAAAATCCTTATCTTATGCGGCCTGGCGTCGGCACCCTTCCGGCGCCAGGCAGTTATCTCCAGTAATTCGGCTAAATGCCGGGATCAGTCATCCAGTCTGAACCTGATCACATACACCTTGTGAAGCTCCTTGACGGGCTGGCCGTTCTTTGTTGCCGGGCGATAACGCGCCTTGTGCACGTAATCGAGAGCGGCCTGAGCAAAAGACTGGCCTCCCTGCACGGACTGAACGGAACAGTTGCTTGTCATACCCGTAGTTTCCACATCACACGCAACGGTCACACGGCCTTCAATGTTCTCTTCTTCCATATCCGGCGGATAAACCGGCCGGGCATTGTTCAACGGCGACGTACCTGCCGTCGTATCCGGTGAATCAGACGGTGCCGCCTTAGATGCAGGTTCGGTTACAGGCGGAGCCGGCGACGTAGTGGTCTGCGGCGGCGAAGGATGCTTGGGCGGCGTACGCGAAACATGCTTGATCGGCGGGTTCGGCGGCGGCGGCAGCTGAATCTTCGGCGGCGGAATATACGGGCGGCGGCGGAACCGCCATGTCGGCGGCGGCGGCGGCGGTGGTGGTGGGGGGGGCGGTGGTGGTGGTGGTGGTAGAATTCTGGTCTTGATCGGTGGTTTGGGCACCGGGACGCTGGTGGACGTTCCCATACCCAGCACTAGGCCCATAACCGCCAATACATGCAGCAGAATGACTACCAGCAGAGCAACAACACCGACAACAGCTCCTGTCCCGACGACGTAATGCATCGGTCTCCGTTGCTGTTGCGTGCGGTCCTTCATATTTCTACATCCTCCTTCTTCCACGCCAGCCATAAAACGCCGGTCTGCATCCACCCCCGATACTCGGGCGCTGAAAGTGGCGGTTACAAACCAACATTTCGTGCCTCAGCACTGGATAGACTGACAGAGCTGCATAGCTGCCATCTTCCTGATCCTGATTGGGCAATTTGAGAACAGTTCTGTCAAGAATGTTCTTGATCGAAAATAATGCTGCCCCACACAAAGCGTTCTGCCTAAAATTTGAGCACGCAACTGCACCCCGCAGAAAAACGCCATATTTCAGCCAAAAATCACTAAATGCTGTCTGGTTATGCTTCTTTTCATTTCATTGTCATTTTGAAAAAAAATAGCGTCTAAACGCGCAGCATGAAGAAAGAGTTTCGGTCTGCCACGAAATATAAAACGGATTATAAAAAAGCGGGCCTGCCAGAGGCAGCCCGCTTTGTAACAAAACCTTCTTATTTTGAACGCAGCCTTACTGGGCGGAGGCACTGGCCTCAGAACGTGTAGCCCCCACACGCGCGGCCAAGGCCGCCGCCATGAAGTCATCCAGCGCGCCATCCAGCACCGCATCCGGATTCCCGGTTTCCACGCCTGTACGCAGATCCTTGACCATCTGATACGGCGCCAGAACGTAGGACCGAATCTGATGCCCCCAACCAATATCGGTCTTGGCAGCTTCCGTGGCAGCCGCTGCGGCTTCACGCTTCTGAAGTTCGGCTTCATACAGGCGCGCACGCAGCATCTGCATGGCAGTGGCACGGTTCCGATGCTGTGAACGGTCTGTCTGACAGGCCACCACAATCCCGGTGGGAATATGGGTGATACGGATGGCAGAATCCGTTTTGTTAACGTGCTGCCCGCCCGCACCGGATGCCCGGAACGTATCCACCTTCAGGTCAGAATCATTGACTTCAATCTCGATCGAATCATCAATAACCGGATAGACCCAGACAGAGGCAAAGGACGTCTGCCGTCGGGCTGCCGCATCAAACGGAGAAATCCGCACAAGCCGATGCACGCCAGCTTCGGTTTTCAGCCAACCATAGGCATTGGGGCCAGAGACCAGAATGGTGGCCGATTTCAGCCCCGCCTGTTCCCCTTCCGAGCTTTCCATCAGCGTGACCTTGTAGCCATGCGCTTCTGCCCAGCGGGTGTACATGCGCAGCATCATTTCCGCCCAGTCCTGCGCCTCGGTGCCGCCAGCGCCAGCATTGACTTCCAGATAGCAGTCATTGCTGTCGGCCTCGCCAGAAAGCAGGCTTTCCGTCTCACGCCGCTTGGCTTCTTCCGCCAGTTGCTTCAGGGTTGAAATGGCTTCCTGAACCACTTCGGCGTCCCCTTCAGCCTCGGCCAGCTCAACAAGCTCACAAGTATCCTGCACGCTGTTTTCAAGCGCCAGAACCCCTTCTACCTGTCCAGCCAGCAGCGTGCGTTCACGCATCAGCTTCTGGGCGGCTTCCGGGTCATTCCATAAATCAGGATCTTCTGCCTGGTTGTTCAGTTCGGCCAGTCTGGCCTGTGCGACATCCCAGTTAAAGATGCCTCCTCAGCAGCGCCACTGACTGCTTGATCTGGTCGTTAAGGGCTTCCGTCTCGGCAGACATCAGGCCGTTTCTCCATCACTTCTAAGACTTGCTTGAATTGCAGAGAGACTGTTCAGACAGCCTCTTGTAAGCGGCCTCAATAAAGGCCGCCCATGCCAATGTCACCCCCGGAAGGCTCCTGCGCAGGGTGTGGTGTACCGGGTGCTGGCGTAGCGCTATTGCCCGCAGCAGTCCCACCCGCGCCGGGCTGCCCGCCACCGGCGGCCATATCACTTTCCGAATCGGGCATGTTTTCAGCGCCAGTATCGGCTGCCGTCAGTTCCTGAGACGCGCCATTATCAGCCAGACTGACGCTTACACCCGGAATCTGATCAGGCTTGAACGCATCAATCGCAACGCCACGGCCCGTATCATACCGCACCAGCGTAACACCCTCCGGCACGGGGAAATCAAGCTTGGGGTACCCCTCAAAGGCAGTCTTCATGATCTTGTTCCAGATAGGACCAGCAATGGCCCCCCCGGTCTCATTCTTGCCCAGAGATTGAGGCGAATCGAACCCGATCCACACGACCGTCACCAGATCGGGTGAGTAACCGGCAAACCACGCATCATTGAAATTCTGGCTGGTGCCGGTTTTGCCCGCTACAGGGCGATCAATCCCTTTGCCAGCCTGCACCCCGGTGCCGCGACGGATGACATCCTGCAACATGGTGGTGATCTGGAACGTGCTTTGTTCTGACGCCACTCTCGGCCGATCATCCTTGACGGCAGGCTGATCATCCACACCGGGAAGATCTGCGCTGTTCTGCACGGAGGCAGACGGTGCCGGGGTGGTTACTGGCGCGGGTGCTGGCGGCTGCGGCTGCGCGGCATCCGGCTTGCCATCAGGGAAGATGGCGTCTGGTTCATTCTCATGACCCGCAGCCTGTTGCTCTGCGGCAGTCTGAGCAGCGACAGAAACCAGAGAAAGCCCTTCCGGCCGCCAGATCACCTTACCCTGCCGGTCCTGCACATCATCTATCAGGGTCGGGGTTACTTTCCGGCCCCCGGCAGCCAACGTGGCGTAGGCTCCCGCTTCTTTCAGCACCGTGGTTTCCACGGCCCCCAGAGCCGCAGGCAGCACGTGCGGCATGGAGTCCACAAGCCCGATTCGCGTTGCCAGATCAGCCACATTCTTGATGCCGATATGCGCAGCCAACCGGATGGTCACGAGGTTGCGGGATTCCCGCAACGCATCATGCAGGGACGTTGGCCCCCAGAAATCCTTTTCATAGTTGTTGGGGTGCCACGCCCCGTAAGAAACTGGAGAATCGTCAAAGGCCTGAGAGGGAGAAATGCCCTGCTCCATGGCCTGTAGATACACAAACGGCTTGAAGGATGAGCCGGGCTGACGCAGCGCCTGCGTTGCGCGGTCAAACTGTGATGTCTGGAAAGACCAGCCCCCCACCAACGCCATCACGCGCCCAGTATGCACATTGAGGGTCACCACAGCGCCTTCAACATGCGGCACTTGCATCAGCGCCACACGCTCCCCTTGGGCCTGAGGTTCAATCATCACCACATCGCCCGCTCTCAACAGGCGGAACCGGCGCGTCCATGCCAGATCACGTTCCAGCACCTGCGCGGTTTGTGGTGTTCCGCCCTGCGTGGCAGCGCCCCGCCGCATGATGCCCCCTTCAAGCCAGCCCACCCGGCCGCGAGAAGGGTCAAGCACCACAGCCAACCGCCATTGATCCAGCATTCCCAGCGGCACCGGCACGGCCTGCAGGGCCGCCACCCAGTCCTCCTGAGAAGAAGAGGACGTGACCTCTGCCAGATGTTTGATAGGGCCACGCCAGCCGCCATGTGCCCGGTCATACGCCATCAGGCCCTGTCGCAGGGTGGTCTGCGCCGTAAGCTGCAATGCGGGGTCCAGACTGGTGTGCACTTCCAGCCCGCCCTGTAGCGTCGTGTCCTGCCCGTACCGTTCCAACAGTTCGCGCCGCACTTCCTCAGCAAACCATTCAGACCCGGGAGCCGGACCGGGGCGCACAAAGGCGTGCGGGATCAGAGGCTCGGCTTCTGCTGACCGGGCAGCCTCATGCGTAATGGCGCCTGTTTCGGCCATCCGCTCCAGCACCCAGTTCCGTCGCCCACGCGCGGCATCCGGAAACCGGATCGGGTTGTAATTGGTCGGAGATTTGGGCAACGCGCCAAGGAAAGCTGCCTCGGCATCATCAAGCTGATCAAGCGGCTTGTTGAAATATGTCTGCGCGGCGGCGGCAATGCCATAGGCGCCGCTGCCCATGTAAATTTCGTTCAGATAGATTTCGAGAATCTTCTCCTTGGGCAGCACCTGCTCAATGCGCATGGCCAGAAACGCTTCCTTGGCCTTGCGCTTCATGGAGACAGCATTACTGCCCAGCAGCATGACGCGCGCCACCTGCTGCGTGATGGTGGACGCACCAATAGGCCTGCGCCCCTTGCCGCGAGTAAGATCGGTCAGACCTGCGCGTATAATGGCGACCGGGTCCACCCCTTTATGGGTCCAGAATTTCTGGTCTTCCGCTGCAATAAAGGCGTTTTTCACCCGGTCCGGAATAGCGCTGTACGGCACAAACACCCGGCGTTCATCTGCCAGTTCGGCAATCACCTTGTCATCTGATGCATAAAGGCGGCTCATTACAGGCGGCTGGTAGGTCCGTAGCCCTTCCACCGTCGGCAGATCCGCCACAATACCTTCATACTGGTGCCAGACCAGCAGGGACGCCCCCGTTACGCCAACAAGCCCCACGGCAGCCACTGTGCCCAGAAGCCCCCGCCATTGGCGGAAACGTGGCCTGCGCAGCGTTACACCCTGCCGGGAAGAAGCGTTTTCTTCTTTCTTGTCAGAAGAAGACCCAGAGTCACCAGAAGACGGAGTTCGTGTCATGCAGGTCCTTTATCATTCCCATGCGCTGCCGTCTTCCTTCTCATGCGCCATATTGACCACATGATGGCAAAAAGACACCTCTCCCCGCCGGACCAGCCTTTTCCAACGGAGTTTGCCTTTAATGTCACTGTTCCGTTTTACCGGAACACCCCATCTAGCCCAGCATTTCACCCAGAAAACGGGCCGTATAATCCACCACCGGAATAATGCGACCGTAATTGATGCGCGTGGGGCCAATCACGCCAATGGCCCCTACAATCCGGTTGGCCTCGTTCCGGGCTGGGGCCACGACCATGGACATGCCGGAGGCCCCGAACAATCCACTTTCCGCCCCGATGAAAATCCTCACCCCTGCCGAATTTTCCGCCAGTTCCAGCAGGCGCATCATGGTTTCCTGCGTTTCCAGCCGGTCAAACAGGGTCTGAATAGCTAACAGGCGTTCCTGCCCATCCACATCCGCCAGCAGCTTGCCTTGACCGCGAATAATCAGGGTGCCGCCGCGTTCATCCGCACCACCGCCCCACACAGCCAGACCACTTTCCACCACCTCGGCCGTCAACTGGTCCAGCGCGTTCTGATTCTCCGTCATTTCAGCACCAACCCTGTCACGCAGATCATGCAGGGTTGTGCCTAAAACACGGGCATTCAGGTAATTGGCTGCTTCCACCAGAGCCGAGGGAGGCATGCCCACCGGGGTTTCCATCACCCGATTCTCCACATGGCCATCAGTGCCGACAAGGACAACCAGCGCCCGATTGCCGCCAAGTGCGACAAACTCAATATGCTTGATGCCGCCCTCCCCCTTGGGAGCCACCACCAACCCGGCTGCATCGGACATGCCAGAGAGCAGAGCCGAAGCCTCCGTCAACGTCTCCTGCAAGGAGCGCCCACGCGCTTCCAGAGACCGACCAATACCGGCCTGCTCCTCTTCTGAAAGGCTGCCAAATTGCAGCAGGCCATCCACAAACAGCCGCAGCCCTTTTTCCGTAGGCAGACGCCCGGCGGAGGTGTGGGGAGAAAACAGCAACCCCGCTTCCGTCAATGAGGCCATGACATTCCGAATGGTCGCCGGAGAAAGTGGCAACCCCAACCGGCGTGAGAGCGTACGGGAACCTACGGGTTCACCGCTTGCCACGTATTCTTCCACAATTTCGCGCAAAATCGCGGCGGATCTGCCATCCAGTTCCGGCGGCAGGGGCGATTTTACGGGCAGCAGACCACGCTTCATGATGACAGGCCTCCTCCTTCAAAATGATCCAGCCGGTAAATCAGGCCAAACAGACATATCCTGATCTTCTGCGCATCTGGCGTGCGTCTGACAAGAGAGCAAGTCCCTTCAACGCAAGAGTGAGCAGTCCCTGACCCTTTCAGGCAGACATAACGCACGTCTCGCGGCACCGACGCACCTGTGTAACCGGAGACCGTCACGCGGTTCCGCTCTGGCGCAAATCCCTTTATGTGCAGGGACCCCTCGTTTTTTTGTCAGGAGCCCTTCCTCATGCGCCCTTCCGGCCGTCAGCCAGACCAGATGCGCCCCGTTACAATTGAAACCGGTTTTGCCCACCATGCGGAAGGCTCCGCCCTTATCCGCGTGGGCGGCACGGAAGTGCTCTGTACGGCCAGTGTGGAAAACCGTGTTCCAGCCTTTCTGCGCGGAAAGGGTTCAGGATGGGTAACAGCCGAATATGGCATGCTGCCCCGTGCCACCCATTCGCGCGGCCTGCGAGAGGCCGCCAAGGGCAAACAATCCGGTCGGACACAGGAAATCCAGCGGTTGATTGGTCGCTCCCTGCGTTCTGTGGTGGACCTGCCCGCGCTAGGTGAAATCAGCATCACGCTGGATTGCGACGTTCTGAATGCAGATGGTGGCACCCGTTGCGCCGCCATTACCGGTGCATGGGTGGCGCTACGGTTGGCTCTGGGTAAATTGGTGGCCGCGCATGTGCTGCGCCAGTTGCCCCTGCGCGGACAGGTTGCGGCTGTCTCCTGCGGGTTGACGGAAGCCGGCCCTGTGCTGGATCTGGACTATGCGGAAGACAGCGCCGCAGCAGCCGACACCAATTTTGTACTGACCGCAGACCGGCGCATTGTGGAAATTCAGGCCACAGCCGAAGACGCTCCCTTTATGGAAGACTCTTTCACCGCCATGTTCGGCCTCGCCCGGCAGGGTGTTTCCGTGCTGTTTGATGCCCAGACAGCCGCAGTGAACGCAGCAGAAGGCCACTGACCCCATGACAAACCCCATTTTGAAATCTGGCGACAAACTGGTTCTGGCCAGCCACAACAAAGGCAAACTTGCTGAATTTTCCTCTCTCCTTGCTGATTTCGGCATTACCGTGCTCTCTGCCGGGGATCTTGACCTTCCTGAACCGGACGAGACGGAAACCACGTTTGCAGGCAACGCCGCCCTCAAGGCTGTCGCCGCATCCAAAGCCACGGGCCTGCCCGCGCTGGCCGATGATTCCGGCCTGTGTGTTTCCGCCCTTGGGGGAGCACCCGGCATTTATTCCGCACGCTGGGCCGGGCCGGATAAAGACTTTCCCGCTGCCATGGCCCGCATTCACGAGGGAATTGGCGAAGACGAACGCGATGCGTGGTTTATCTGCGTGCTGTGCCTTGCTTTTCCGGACGGCACCACCCGCAGTTTTGAAGGGCGTATCAATGGGCAGATCACGTGGCCCCCACGGGGAGATAAAGGCCACGGATATGACCCCATTTTCACGCCGGAAGGGGAAACCCGCACCTTTGCGGAAATGGCGGACGCCGAGAAAAATGCCATCAGCCACCGTGCTCGCGCCTTTAAATCCTTCCGTGAATCGTGCCTTGATTGATACCACTATTGGAAAACAGAGTTTTTGTCTGATACGGTGCGCCAGCCGGGGAATTCCCCGGCTGTTTTTCTATCAGCTGTTCAGGACAAGGACTCCATGACCACACAGAACACCGCTTACCGCACACTGGATGCTGAGGGTGTAAGATCCTATGTGGCCTCTCTTCCCACCATTGCCGCGCGCCTTGGCAGCGCGCCGGAAACATGGACCATCCGGGAAGTGAGTGATGGCAACCTGAATATGGTGTTTCTGGCTGAAGGCTCGAACGGAGGGGTTTGCCTGAAACAGGCGCTTCCGCACGTTCGGGTTGATCCATCCTGGAAAATGCCGCTGGATCGCACTTTTTTTGAAGCCGCCTATCTGCGCAACGTGTTTCCCCACGTGCCAGACCTTACAACAGAATGCCTGCATTTTGACCCGGAACAGTTTATCCTGATTGTCAAAAGCCTTTCTGGCCATACCGTTTTACGCACAGCCCTTATGAACGGGCCGGTTATCCCGGAAATAGCTGCTCGGATTGGGCGCTTTGTGGCCCACAGCACATTTGCCACGTCCCTGCTGGCAGCCCCTTTTGAACCCGTTATGGACCGCCGCATCTGTTTTGCCCGCAACCAGACACTCACCCGTATTACGGTTGATCTGGTGCTGACAGACCCGTACCATAATCACCCCCGTAACCACTGGGCAGAACCGGGCCTGACACCTGTGGTGGACGCCATTCGTGCTGACGAGAATGTGCTGGCCCGGATCGATTCACTGCGTCTGCGCTTTCTTTCCTGCCCACAGGCCCTTCTGCATGGAGACCTCCACACGGGCTCCATCATGACCACGGAAGACGATACACGTGTCATAGACGGCGAATTTGCGATCTACGGTCCTATTGGCTTTGATGCCGGACTGTTTGTCGCAAATCTCGTGCTCAGTTTATTTGCCACGCCGGACACTGCGGCCACACACCTTCATAAACAGATGATCACCTTGTTCTGGGGCAGCTTTACAGAGCACTTCCTTCATTTGTGGAACACACAGCCTACCCCTTCCGACCCGGCGGCCCTGTATTACGCCCCCACCCAAGGCGGCATTTCAGAACGAGAAAAAACTCTTTTCCTGGAAAGTATTTTTCAGGACATGGTTGGATACTGTGGTGCGGAAATCATCCGCCGCATTATCGGCTATGCACACGTTGCCGATTTCTCTGTTCTGCCCAATACGGAAAGCCGGGAAGCCCGCAAAAAACAGGCTCTTCTGTTCGCAAAAAAATGTCTTGATCAGAAACATCTTTTTAAAAACGTTTCTGATTTTCTTACTTCGCTTTCCGCAGACTGATCTCTGTGCTCTGAACTGCCCAGCACTTTGATAGGCTGGGCAGCCTTTAGCCTCCTGCTCCGGGCTGAATGTGGACCTTTCCCCTAATGCCCTCTCTTCCCACCTCTTAGGATGACACTGTTCCCTCTGCGTGCCCCCCCACGATCCCAAGTGGCACCTGCATCGTGTTGTAACAGCTCTTTTACCTGAAGATGCAAGACGCCTCTTGCTTTTAGCGTCATTTTTCTGTCTGCTAGCGTCACCGCAGGAAAGTGCGTTGCTGCGATGCCGCAATTTTCCCTTTCCCTGCCCCAGCTTTGCAAACATTGCAAAACCCGAAAAAATCTTCGCTTCTTTTCACTTTTATTCGGGTAGCGCTCGGCAGACCTCCTCAGGCACACTTCGGCTTATGGACATACACAGAGGCCAAAGCCATGTCGTCTCACGATCTTAAATAGTGCAGCCCTTAATCAGGGCAACGCACTGAACCGCTTGCCTGTTCTGTCAGAAGCGCTTCCCACCAGAAGCGTTTCTATAGGGCTTTTGGCCCACGGCATCTGATTACTGAACTTGCAGCAGATGCCTTGCAGAACATGACACCGTATTTCTTCTGAGACACCGACAAAAACAAAAAGACCGGGGGACAAAGAAGATGTCTGAACATACCATTATTCCCGTGCATCCTCAGTCAGCAGAATACTCCTTGCTGACACCGTCACAACTGCAGGCGATGACACGCCGTGCCGAGCGTGATCCGGATGGGTTCTGGCTGGATCAGGCGGAGCGTATCCACTGGCACAGCAACCCGACCCGCGCCTTTTGTGGCTCCTTTCAGGATGATGTTGAAATCAACTGGTATCATGATGGCACGCTGAACGCCTCCGTCTCCTGCATAGACAGCCATCTGGGAGACAGGGCAGACCAGGTTGCCCTGATCAGCCACCGCGACGGCACGGATGAAGCAGAAAAACTGACATACCGTATGCTGCACGAGCGCGTCTGCCGTCTGGCAAATGCGTTGCAGCATCTGGGTGTTTCGCGGGGGGATCGTGTTGCCATCTCCTTGCCCATGGTATCCGAAGCCCCTATTGCCATGCTGGCATGTGCCCGTATTGGGGCTGTGCATGTGGTGCTGTTTGGCGGTCTTTCAGCAGAAGCCATTGCCGAGCGGCTGGTAGATAGTGGCGCACGCGTTGTGATTACCGCCAACGAGATTGCACGCGGTGCAAAGCGTATCCCGCTCAAGCATATTATGGATGAGGCGTTGAAAAAAGCGGGGGCAGAGAGTGCGGTTGAAACCGTTCTGGTGCTCCGCACAACAGATGCGCCCGTTGCCATGCTTCCCGAACGTGACCTTGATTTTCACGATTTTGTGGACTGGTTTGAACCAGACTGCATTCCGGAGATCATGAATGCGGAAGATCCCCTTTTCCTGCTCTACACCTCTGGCAGTACCGGCAAGCCCAAGGCCGTGGTGCACACCACGGGCGGCTACATGGTATGGGCGGCCTACACCATGGGCATGGTCTACACCCACCGCCCGAATGATGTTCTGTGGTGCACAGCGGATGTGGCATGGATTACCGGCCATACCTCGGTTGTCTATGGGCCGCTGGCCAACGGCAGCACCACCATGATGTTTGATGGCCTGCCTTCCTACCCGCAACCGGGCCGCTGGTGGGAGCTGATAGAACGCCACAAGGTAACCATGCTGTTTACCGCCCCCACCGCCATCCGCTCCCTGATGCGCGAAGGCGATGATCTGGTAAACCGGTATGACCTGAGCAGCCTGCGGCTTCTGGGCACTGCCGGAGAACCCATCAGCCCGGATGCGTGGATGTGGTACCATGATGTTGTCGGCAAAGGCAGTTGCCCGGTTGTGGATACATGGTGGCAGACGGAAACCGCAGGCATCATGCTTGGCCCAATTCCCGGCGCACAAAAACTGAAGCCAGGATCAGCCACCATGCCGCTTCCGGGTGTTTCCATGGTGCTGACCGACACCAAGGGAGACGTGATTGAAGGCGCAGGCGAAGGATGCCTGTGTGTCACCCGCTCCTGGCCCGGACAGGCACGCACCCTCTGGAAAGACCATGCCCGTTTCCAGCAGACCTACTTCTCTTTCAGCCCTGGTCTGTATTTCACGGGGGATGGCGCACGCCGCGATGCAGACGGGTATTACTGGATTACGGGCCGTATGGATGATGTCATCAACATTTCCGGCCATCGGATCGGCACCGCCGAAATTGAGGAAGCTGTTGGTACAGACAGGCGTATTACAGAATGTGCTGCCGTTGGTGTGCCACATTCCGTCAAGGGACATGCGTTGGTTGTGTTCGCCATTGCGCGGGATGAACAGACCAGCATAACGCCCGAAGATATCACCCGGCAGGTCAGTCTGGCCATCGGGCGCTACGCTGCGCCGGATGAGGTTTTCATTGTGCCAGATCTGCCCCGTACGCGCTCTGGCAAGATTGTGCGGCGTCTGCTGCGCAAGATTGCTTCAGGAGAGCTGGATACGCTGGGGGATCTGTCCATGCTGAGCGATGCAGACAGCGTGGACATGTTGATCAACACCGTGTGGAAGGAGGAACAAACCTTGAATGTTGCCTGAGTTTTCGCAAAAAACATTTTAGAATCATATTTTGCCGTTCAAATTTAAATGTCGTTCCGCTTTTTTGGTCTCTCAGCCCTGCCAGATGCTCCTGGCAGGGCTTCCTGTTTTCAAAAGGGTTTCTTTAGCTCCCTATGTGGGCTCCGCGCTGTATGTCGGCACAGGCTCAATGGGAAAACGGATAAGATGATAAGGCGGACGCCGCTTATCCTGTCCATTATTGAAGCTGGCCAGCCGGTTCCACTGCCCCAGTGTGCAATAGACATGCGTGCGCGTGCAGAAAATGCCATCAGGCGAAAGAATGCGCGGATCATGCACCATCAGATCAAATGATCCATCCGTATTGCGCCGCAAAATACAATCGTGCTCGAAATTGGTTGTATAGATACGGCCTTGAGCATCTGTCGCCAGCCCGTCTGCTGTTCCTTTTTCTCCTTCATCCCGCACCGCTTTTGCAAGATCCGCATCGGAAACAGAAAAATCGGACAGCAGCGCCGTTGGCAGACTGTACAACCTGCGGCTGGTCAGAGGCGCGTAATAGAGCCGATCACTTGATGCACTCAGGGTAACACCATCTACGCCGCCCACCACAAAACGGGGCTTCTGGGCGGGGTCATACACCAGTGGCACCCCCTCCACCACGGCCATGAAGCCTGCCTCCGCCTGCGTGGAAGGATGGGTTGCCAGAACGCGGCGCTGCTTCCCGCTGGCAACGTCCACAACGACCAGCCCCGGACTGTGCCCAAACGAACTATCGCTAACATACACAGTGCCTGCCTGCCCGTGTGTCAGATCCACGCGCAGATCATTCATATGGCTGTCAGGCAGCAGCGTCGGGCTTTTGAGGATAATGCTGTGCAGCAATCTGTTGGCCGCAATATCAAAACACACAATTTTAGCGGCACCGGGTTGAAGCGACTGCCCCGCCAGCTTGCCGTCATCAATAGCCCACAGCCTGCCCTGGGTATCCATCGTCATGCCATGGATAGACATCAACCTGTCCGCAGGTGCGGCAGAAGACGGCAGACTAAGCGCTGCACTGGGCCAAGGCACCACACGCCCGTTCACCAGTTCCCCTAATGTTGCGCCTTTATGGTTGATGGCGTGCCGGGGAAAACCGACAAAAATCCGTCCATTCTCCGCCACAACAATACCGGAAGGACCGGGCCCGTAAAACTCAGCAACAATATCGAATGACCCGGCAGGTTCATAACCCTGATCGCCATTTACGCCGGTTGTGGGCGTGCCCTGCGCCCGTGCGGGCAACGCCCCGCCGAGAGACACCATGCCCCCCACCAGAGGGGCCACAGCCGCCCCGGCAACAAGCCGCCTACGTGACATGCACGCCTGAACATGTCGCCAGGAAGAAGACCCCTTAGGCAAATCTGGTAAATGGCGATCCGTCATCCTCATCTCCCTCTTCCCTGCCCCACTTTAGACATCAGGGAAGAAACCCCGATGCCTCAAAGCGCGGTGCCAGTCTGACTTGCAGGCCGTTCTGGCCGGGTATTGCCCGGACCACGCCCTGTCATTCCTGTTGGTTATCGTCCCAAGGGTTTCACGCGGGCCGTGATCTCACAACCCCTGAACCGTCTATACGGCCATCACACGTTGGTAGGGTGCGCATGCCCCCTCCCCTACAGACATTCCATCCGCCACAGACCGCGGGAAGCGGGAGCAATGCCCTTTTATGCCCACACACAAGCCAGTATGAGCGGGATATGAGACATAAAAAAAGCGGCGCTGTTTCCAGCACCGCTTTTTCCGGCATCACTGCCGAGGCGTTCCGGGGGTGTGAGGCGAACCCCACACATCCGGTATTCCAGTGACTGATCAGGCGTCGGTGTTACGACGACGGATGGCAGCACCCAGAATATCACCGAGAGACGCACCGCTGTCGGATGAGCCGTATTCGTTGATAGCCTGCTTGTCTTCTTCCACTTCACGGCCCTTGATGGTCAGAGCCAGCTTGCGGGCTGCGCGGTCAACGGAGACCACTTTCGCATCCACACGTTCGCCAACAGCGAAGCGTTCCGGACGCTGTTCCGCCTTGTCACGAGCCAGTTCCGCACGACGGATGAAGCCGGTCAGAACATCGTCAACCTTCACTTCAATCCCGTTGGACTGAACTGCGGTCACGGTGCAGGTTACAATGGCGCCCTTCTGAACGCTGGTCAGCACATCAGCTGCCGGATCTTCCTGAAGCTGTTTGATGCCCAGAGAGATGCGTTCTTTTTCCACATCCACGTCCAGAACCTTGGCTTTGACAACCTGGCCCTTTTCGTAGTGCTTCATGGCTTCTTCGCCAGTTTCGTCCCAAGACAGGTCGGACATGTGAACCATGCCGTCGATGTCTGCGGAGAGACCAACAAACAGACCGAATTCGGTGATGTTGCGGATTTCGCCTTCCACGGTGGAGCCGATCTTGTGCTCTTCCGCGAACTGTTCCCAAGGATTGCGCTGAACCTGCTTCAGGCCCAGGGAGATGCGGCGCTTCGCGCTGTCCACATCCAGAACCATCACATCGACTTCCTGAGAAGTAGCGACGATCTTGCCCGGATGGACGTTCTTCTTCGTCCAGGACATTTCAGAAACGTGCACCAGACCTTCAACGCCCGGTTCCAGCTCAACAAATGCGCCGTAATCGGTGATGTTGGTCACGCGGCCCGTGTAACGCGCACCCGGCGGGTACTTCAGGGCAACATTTTCCCACGGATCAGCTTCAAGCTGCTTCATACCCAGGGAGATACGCTGCGTATCGGAGTTGAAGCGGATAACCTGCACGCGCACCGGCTGGCCGATCTGCAGAGCTTCAGACGGGTGGTTGATACGCTTCCACGCAATGTCGGTCACGTGCAGCAGGCCGTCAACGCCGCCCAGATCAACGAACGCACCGTAATCGGTGATGTTCTTCACAACGCCGTCCAGGATCATGCCTTCGGTCAGGCCCTGGATCAGTTCGCTGCGCTGTTCTGCACGGGTTTCTTCCAGAACGGCACGACGAGAGACAACAATGTTGCCACGCGCACGGTCCATCTTCAGAATCTGGAACGGCTGAGGAACACCCATCAGCGGGCTGACGTCACGCACGGGGCGGATATCAACCTGGCTGCCGGGCAGGAACGCCATGGCGCCACCCAGATCAACCGTGAAGCCACCCTTGACGCGGCCATAGATGGTGCCATTGACGCGCTGGTTTGCTTCGAACGCCTTTTCAAGGTTCGTCCAGGCTTCTTCACGGCGTGCTTTTTCGCGGGAGAGAACAATGCTGCCGTCACGGTCTTCGTACCGTTCAACATACAGTTCCACCACGTCGCCCGGCTTGATATCCGGCGTCACGCCCGGAGGAGCAAATTCACGCAGGGACACGCGACCTTCGCTCTTCAGGCCAACATCAACAATGGCAAATTCGTCAGTCAGGCGAACAATACGCCCGCGCACAACGGACCCGTCAAAGCCGGTATCACGGCCAAGGGTCTCGTCGAGAAGGGTAGCAAAATCTTCACCACGGAAGTGATCCGCGGTCGGGGTTGCGGCTGAAGCCATGTGTAACTGTAAATCCTGCGCCGACTTGCCAATGAAGAAGCCGGCCATTCCTGCGCACCACATTGTGCGGCACGACTTGCTGGCGGAGATATCAGGAAAACCTGATCTATGTTCCGGCAGCCCAGAGAAAAGAAAATTGAAAACCCGCTGCAAACAACAGGCATCTGTATCGCAGAGACACCTTCCACCCGCGCTTTGTCAACACAAAGGAGTGGAAAATAACGTGAGATATAATGAAAATAAGCAGTTGCGTGCCATCCATGACACGCAAACCTGCCTTTACTGGCCGAGTCGCCTGCGCGCGAACGCGAGAGCCTGCGCCAGAACGTCTTCCGCGCTCAGGGTATCCGTTTCAATAACCTGAGCATCTGCCGCTACCTGCAAGGGGGCTGTTTTCCGGCCAGAATCCGCCGCATCCCTCACCTTCAGCGCCTCTTCCATTTCAGCCACCTGCGCCTGCGCGTTGGGGGCGCTCTGGTCCCCTCCCAGTTGCAGGAAACGCCGCAAGGCTCGCGTGGCGGGAGAGGCTGTGATGAACAGTTTGACGTCCGCATCGGGAAAAATCACGGTGCCGATATCACGCCCGTCCAGCACAGCACCGCACTCACCCGCAAAACGGCGCTGGGTTTCGACAAGGGCCTGCCGCACGGCTGGCTGGGCAGCCACCTTGCTGGCGGCCTGCGCCACCTCTGGCGCACGCAGGTCCGTGCGGGCCAGATCTTCCGGGCTTAATTTCTGGGCAAACGCCTCTGCCGGAGCAGCAGGGTCCTGCCCGGCATCCAGCGCCAGCCGCCCTACGGCCCGATAGAGCAACCCCGTATCCAGATAAGGAAGCGAGAGCGCCTGCGCCAACCGTTTGGCCAGAGTCCCTTTTCCCGCCGCAGCAGGACCATCAACCGCTATAACCGGACCGCCACGCTTCATGCCGCAAACCCTGCGCCAAGGCTGTTCAGAAGCGGGAAGTAACCCGGGAAACTTGTGTCAATAAACGCGGTATCATCAATTTCCACCGGGTTCTCTGCCACCAGCCCCAGAATGGAAGCGCTCATGGCCAGACGATGATCCATATGGGTTTCCACGGTGCCACCGCCCGGAATAGCGCCCTGGGTGCCATAAATAATCAGATCATCACCATCCACTTTGGTGCGCACGCCGTTCTTTTCCAGCAACGCTACGGTAGACGCCAGACGATCACTTTCCTTAACGCGCAATTCCTCCACCCCGCGAAAACGCGAAATGCCCGTAGCAAACCCCGCCGCCACAGCCAGAATGGGGTATTCATCAATCATGGACGGCGCACGCTCGGCAGGCACATCCACGGCCTGAAGTGAGGAAGCCTGCACGTGCAGATCCCCTACCGGTTCGCCACCTTCCGTCCGCTCGTTGGTAATATCCAGCCGGGCACCCATTTCACGCAGGGTGGTGAACAATCCCGTGCGCAGCGGGTTAAGGCCCACATTGGAAATCACAACATCAGACCCCGCCACCAGCAAAGCCGCCACCAGCACAAAGGCTGCAGATGACGGGTCCCCCGGCACAGTCACATCCCGCGCTATCAGGTGCGGTTTGCCTTGCAGGCGGATAATCCGACCGCCTTCCGGCGTTTCTTCCACAGCCACCTGCGCCCCAAAGTGACGCAGCATGTTTTCCGTATGATCCCGCGTGGGCACAGGTTCTTCCACCCGTGTTTCGCCAGCGGCATTCAGGCCCGCCAGCAGAACGGCGGATTTAACCTGAGCAGACGCCACAGGCAGGCGGTAATCAAGCGGAGCAGGCGTTGCATTGCCCTGAATGGCCAGTGGCAGACGCCCGCCTTCCCGCGCAAGGAAGGTAGCCCCCGTGCCCGCCAGCGGGTCTGTCACCCGTTTCATGGGGCGGCGGCGCAGGCTGGCATCACCGGTCATGACGGACATCATGCCGTGGCTGGCCAGAATGCCGGAAAGCAGACGGGCCGCCGTGCCGGAATTGCCCATATCCAGCACATCAGAGGGCTCTGTCAGCGCCCCAAGGCCACGGCCCCGCACATGCCAGCGGCCATTTTCATCACGGGTGATATGCGCACCCAGCGCCCGCATGGCGTCTGCCGTGCGCAGCACGTCCTCCCCTTCCAGCAGACCGATAATGCGGGTCTCGCCTTCAGCAAGCGCAGAAAACATCAGCGCCCTGTGGCTGATGGATTTATCTCCCGGCACGGCCACCGTACCGGCAAGAGGGGCAGGCGCGCGGGTAACGCGCAAAGGACGGGAAGAAGAGGGTGCCTGTGTCATGCCCATTTCATTCCGGCTTGTCCCGCCGTAAGTCAATCCGCCAGAGGCTGGAATCTGTCTCTTCTGCATGGAAAATTATTACCTCTTTTTCCACGCAGGGTTTGACAGGCGTGCTGTGCAATGGCATTTGGCCTCGCCTTAATAGTGTGGTCGATTCCCACCTCAGGCTATCTGAGCAGGGAATCGCCCGTTTCCGGGGCGATCCCTCGTCCCATGTCTGCTCAGGATCGACAGGTAGCAAGATGTCCCAGCCCGATCTCGGCACCAAACGCGTCTGCGTGTCCTGTGGTGCCCGCTTCTATGATTTGAACCGTAACCCGGCCGTATGCCCCAAATGCGGGACAGAACAGCCTGAACTGGTTCCCCGTCTGCGCCGCAGCACGGACAGCCTGACCCCCACCCCGGCTGATACCCCGGCGGCCAAGCCCAAAGACGATGATGATCTGGATCTCGACACCGACTCCGACACCGATGCCGATGATGTGATGGAAGATACATCCGATCTGGATGACGACGACGATGACATCAGCTCCGACATTGATGTCAGCACAGATTCGGATGAACACGATTCCTGATCTGGCACACTGCACCGGGTTTTTCCCGGTGTGCTGATCACATTAAAGCCCGCTCTCGCAGCGGGCTTTTTTATGTTTCCCGCACAGCCAGAAAATACGCTTTGTCTATCAGGCTGGAATTTCCGACCGATCAAGCGTGTTAAAAAACGTTTCCGGGTCGCCAATATCACGCACATTTTTTGTCAGGATAGGCACTTCGATCATCGTATTCCCTGTACTGGCCACGCTGATGCCCCGCAGTTCCAGCGTTCCATCCCAAGAAAGGCGCGCGAGATAACGACCGGGCAAAAAGCCCGTCTCCGGCGTGGGAGCGGGAACGGGAGCAGGCGATGGCTCATCTCCTGATGGAACCGGAGGCCTGTCGAGAAGGATCTGACCTGGCTCAAGTGTCGGGAGATTGGCTTGGAGCCAGTCCCAATCCGTTTGCGTCAGAAACTCCTGCTCACGAAAGGCTGGATCAATAAAGGGAACATCATAAGTATAACGAATCTCGACCTGTGCGGCTCGCCGTTCTTCTATCAGATAACGCGCCAGATCTGGCAGTTCGTGGAGATTGGATTTATAGGCCATAATGATATAGCGCAGTGCAACTGAGGAATTTACCTCGTTGAAAGCATTTAGAAGTTTGTCCCAGTTTTCCATGAAGATTGGAAAACGGGCCCCCTTGCGCATCCGCTCGTATATCTCTGGCGTGCGAGATTCTATTGAAATATTAATATGGTCAATTCCACTCCGGGCCAAACCCTGAAAGTAAGAGGCTGGCATACGCCGCGCAATATTGGATGTGAAAAACACCTTATTGCGCATCTCGTTCGGTATTAAATCCAAAAAAGAAAGAAAATCTGGATGAAGCGATGGTTCATGCAGGCAGGAAAACCAGAATTCACCATCTTTCGTATAAGGCATCAACCGGAGTGCAGCCTCCAGTGTCTCCCGTGTCATGACGTTTGTCCGGCGCACGCCGCTATAGTCATAAAGGCAGAAGGGACACCGTAAATTGCAGTTATTTACGATATCCATAGCCACATGCAGAAGGGGCTGCCATGAAGCAAGCTGCGGGGAATGCGTAATCTCATCTCGGCCCGGGACCCGCACCCGCAAGCGCTCTCGTTCAGCAGGAGAAAGCTCCCGCTTCAGGTGAAACCAAAACCCATACGCGCGACTATTGTCTCCTACACCGGCAATACCATGATGAAACTGGTCTGCTAAAACGGTGCCAAGACTCTCGCCTGTGTCTGGAAGAAAGGCTTCTACCAGCAGGCGCTGAACTGGATCATCCGGATCCATGATCCACCCGTGAATGTGACGTAGGCCGATCTGATCTACAAAACCGAGCAGAGGTTTCCCTGCGGTAGTCTGCACATGCTCCGCACCCCCTTCCGGGGGAGACGGACGCGTGAAGAACCCCAGTATTTTTCTGCCCGCTCTTTTAACCCTGCTCACATGCGCACCATGCTGTTCATCACATTATTTTCTGCCCGCACCATAAGATTATATCTGAGAAAAGAGCGCAACATTTTCAGGAATAATCAGATGCTGATTGACTGATTATCTGTCCATATGACGAAAAAAAATGCCTACTGAACTCTCATTTCGTGCATATGATAATTCTGTCTTTCAGAAGCACGGCAACCATTAGCGGACCGTGAGAACACGCTGCAAAGCCGGACATAGACCAGCCCTCCGGATAGGACTTTCAAAGCGGAAGGCTTCGATCTACCACGGCCAGACATCTCTCAAGCCTTATCTCGAAAAATCAAATCATATTTTGTAGATTTGAAAAGCTGTCGCGTTCTCTGACGCCCGATACATGCGTCTCCATAAAATCAATGTGTCCGTATAACACAGCATAGAGACACCTTATTTTTCTGAAGTGTTGCGTTTATTTTCAACATGCCGATGCTGGAAAATAAACGCTCTTTTGTCCTCAGTCCTGCGGGATAGCACGGCGTTCTATTTCTACGCCTACGGATTCAATTTCTTCAAAAACATCCAGTTTTTCAATTTTTATGCGCACGACACGCACGCGGGCATCTGCCAGAACACCGGCGGCAATGCGTTCCGCCAATGTTTCCACCAGCCTTACATGCCCTTCACTTACAATACGGCGCACCAGAAGCACCACATGCTCGTAAGAGACCGTGCGGCTCAGATC
Source organism: Acetobacter senegalensis (assembly GCF_001499615.1). Taxonomy (NCBI): domain Bacteria; kingdom Pseudomonadati; phylum Pseudomonadota; class Alphaproteobacteria; order Acetobacterales; family Acetobacteraceae; genus Acetobacter; species Acetobacter senegalensis. The sequence goes on from NZ_LN606600.1 coordinate 1,524,447, forward strand.
ATCTGCGCCCACTTCCAGATCATCCCGATCCAGCACACCAAACGCCACGGAAACACGGATACGCTGGGTGACACCCTGCTCATGCGGGAAAACGCCAATATGCGCATCCAGCACCATGTTGTTGAGGAACAGGCAACGCAAAGGCGGTTCATCCGCCCACGGAGCAAAAACTGTCATACGAGGGTTATTCTTCCAAAACAGAACCGGCTGCCGCAGCCGGAGACCACTGCAAATGTTGCCCGCCATCCAGCGCCAGCATCTGCCCCGTAACTGAGGGTAACGCCAGAAGAGCCAGGGCAGCCCGCGCCACTTCCTCTGGCGATGTACCATGCCCCAACGGTACGGAAGCGCATTGCCGGGCAAATTGTTCCTCACTCTGCCGCACACTGGCCAGAGCAGGGCCGGGGCCTATGGCGTTCACCCGAATGCCATGAGGTGCAAGCGCAAGCGCCATGGTCTGTGTCAGGGTCCACAAAGCACTTTTGGACACCGTGTAACTGATAAAATGAGGGGTAAGGGACCACACGCGCTGATCCAGCATGTTCAGCACCATCCCCTCCGCATCCTTGGGGAGCGCCTTGGCAAAAGCCTGCATCAGCACAAATGGCGCACGCAGGTTGGGCTTCATATGCCCGACCCAACTTTCCTTTGTCGCGTCATCCCATTCATCGCGCTCAAAGGTTGAGGCATTGTTGACCAGCACCCCAAGCGGACCGCCCAGCGCGGCACTTGCCTGTTCCACCAGTGGCGAAACAAATTCTTCCCGTGCAAGATCCGCCTTGAGCAGACACGCCTTACGGCCCAGCGCCACAACTTCTTTCCGCGTTTCTTCCGCTGCTTCCGTGTCTCCACGGTAATGAATGGCCACATCAAACCCGGCTTCAGCCAACGCAAGAACAATAGCCTTGCCCAGCCGCGCCTTGCCCCCCGTTACCAATGCCCGACGCGGAATGCGTGAAGAAATTGGAAAAGCATTTATCGCCACGTTATTCTCCGTCTCCGGGTTAGTATACGCTGCTCTTCAGGCAGGCCGTCGGGCGCCCAGAGCCGCCGCCAGTGTGCCATCATCCAGCACATCCAGTGCGCCGCCCACAGGCACGCCCTGCGCAACCCGGCTGACGGCTACGCCCTCATAAATCGCCAACCTGTCCATCAGCCAGTGCATGGTGGTGGCCCCTTCAACAGTGGCCCCCAGTGCCAGAATGACTTCACGCACACTGCCACATTCCAGTCTGTCCAGCAGGGGGGCTATATTCAGGTCTTCCGGCCCTATCCCCGCCAGCGGAGAAAGCGTTCCGCCCAGCACCAGATAGACCCCTCTATGCACGCCAGCACGCTCCAGCGCCCACAGATCACCCACCGTTTCCACCACACACACCACGCTGCGGTCTCTTACCGGGTCCGTGCAAATGTGGCAGGGATCAACCGTGTCCAGATTGCCGCAGGTGGAACAGGTTTTGACAGCATTGCCGGCATGTTCCAGCGCGCGGGCCAGCGGCACCAGGCGCGCCTGAGGATCACGCAGCAGAAACAGGGCAATGCGCCGGGCCGAACGCGGGCCAAAGCCCGGCAACCGCCCCAGAAGCTTGATAAGCTGCTCTATTTCCTGCCCGCGCATCCTGCACTCCGCCTGCCTTCTCCATCCGCTCTGCATCGCGCCCGCCATGTCATGCGGGCACGCATTGCGTGATGGATCAGAACGGCAGCTTCATACCTGCGGGCAGGTTCAGCCCACCGGTGACTTTCTGCATTTCTTCCGCTGCCTTGGCATCCAGCTTGGTGCGGGCATCGGCACAGGCCGCCACGATCAGATCCTGCAACATTTCCATTTCTGCTGGGTCTGCCAGTTTGGGGTCGATGGTGATGGAACGCATGTCACCCTTGCCGCTCAGCACGACCTTGACCATGCCAGCACCAGCAGCGCCTTCAATGTTCATCGCTTCCAGCGTGGCCTGCATGGCTTCCATCTTCGCCTGCATCTGGGTCGCCTGCTTCATCAGTCCGGCAAGATTTTTCATGGTTTACTCTCCCTGTCTGACCGCAGTGCAGCGGTCTGGTCTGGGGTGGTCTTCCACCCTGTCGTTAAAGCCGGAGGTTCCGGCCGATATCCGGCTCAATCCATGGATGAACCGGGATCGAATGGTCGTTCATCCTCGTCCAGCAGTTCGGCGTCAAGCGGTGCAAATACAAGGTCTGGCACCTCCTCAGGGGGCAGGCCGTAATCATCCAGCCCGTGGTCACGCACTTCACCCAGCTCGGCATCCGGAAAAGTGGCCAGAATGGCTTTAACCAGCGGATGTGCCTTGGCAGTGCGGCGTTGGAACTGGATGATCTCCGCACCCTGTTCATCCAAAGTGGGCTCCCCGGCCTCATCCGAGATCTTGACCCGCCATTGCTGATGAGTGGCGTGCTCAAGCACACGCTGAAGCTGCCGCCCCAGATCAGACGGAACACCAACCTCCGGCCGCACCACAATGTCACCCGGCGCGAAGGAAACCAGATGAACTGCATTCCGCAAATGCCCATGCAGCAGGGCTTCCCTCCGGTCCTTGACCAAGGCCACGGCCTCACGCCACGTGCGGGGCATGGGGGCAATGCTTGGCTGTGCAGGTTCGGAAGGTTCTACCGCTGGCTCAGCCGCAACCTGAGGCGCCAACTCTTCACCCTGAGCAGGCTCTCGGGCAATATCGGGCTGCACAGCCATGACAGAGGTGCCACCGACCATTCTCAAAGCGGGCGGAGGTTCTTCCGGTTGATGAGCGGAGGTGTCTGGCCGCGCTGAAGACGCTGATGAGGCGGAAGGACTGCCATCCCCATCCCACCCGGTTCCTGTCTGTGGCGCAGGACGCTGGGCAGGCGCATCCTCCCATGGGGGATGAACGTCTGACGTCTGGGTGCGCGCAGAAGGAAGTGACCCATTCTGCCCACTCATCCCAGAAGAAGAAGAAGTCTGTGCACCGCCAGCCGAAGGTGGGGCTGGAGTGTTTTCTTGCCCGGACAGACGTTTGATCAGATCAGCCGGGAAGGGAAGGTCCGCCACGTAACAGAGGCGGATCAGCACCATATCTGCGGCGGCGCGTCTATCCGGTGCGGACTCAACTTCCTGCACGCCTTTCACCAGCATCTGCCAGGCACGCATCAGCACGGGCACGGGCAGTTTTTCTGCCATTTCCGTGCCGCGTACCCGCTCAGCCTCTGGCAGATCGGCCGAATCCCGCAGGGAAGGAACAGCCCGCAGGCGGGAAATGGTGTGCACCAGTTCCAGCATGTCCCCCAGCATCAGGCCGGGATCAGCACCCCGCGCATGGGCAGCATCAGCCAGAGCCAGCGCCTTGTCCGGTTTGCCGGTAAACGTGGCTTCCAGCAGATCAAAAACCACCTGCCGATCCGCCAGCCCCAGCATGTCACTGACAAGAGCGGCCCCAATTTCTTCTGATGCCCCATCCGGCCCCGTGCCCTGGGCAATGGCCTGATCAAGCAGGGAAAGACCATCACGCACCGAGCCATCCGCCGCGCGGGCAATCAGTGACAGAGCCTCGGGGGAGAGGTGCACCTGTTCCTTTTCCGCAATGCGGGCAAACAGGGCGGCCAGATCTGCCTGCGGCACACGGCGCAGATCAAACCGCTGGCAGCGGGACAGCACCGTTACCGGCACCTTGCGCAATTCCGTCGTGGCAAAAATGAACGTGACCTGTGCAGGCGGCTCTTCCAGCGTTTTCAGCAACGCATTGAACGCGTTGCGGGAGAGCATGTGCACTTCGTCAATAATGAAGACCTTCATCCGCCCCTGCATGGGCCGGAAGCGCGTGGCTTCTATAATCTCACGCACATCATCCACCCCCGTGCGGGAGGCAGCATCCATTTCCAGCACATCGGGGTGGCGGTCATTCAGAATGGCGACGCAATTGGCGCACACACCACACGGATCTGGCGTGGGGCCACCCTTGCCATCCGGCCCGATACAGTTGAGCGCACGGGCGATAATGCGGGCCGTGGTGGTTTTACCCACACCGCGCACACCAGTCAGCATGAAAGCATGAGCCACACGCCCCAGCGCAAACGCATTACGCAGCGTGCGCACCATGGCTTCCTGACCAATCAGGTCATCAAACGTAGTGGGGCGATATTTGCGGGCCAGAACACGATAGGGTGAGCCAGAAGGCGCGACCGGGGCAGGAACGGGGGCTGGAGAAGGAGCATCTCCAAACAGACCGGGGCCTTCCATAACAGGATCGGGAAGCCCCTCATCCTGAGAAAGCTGCGCATCGGTCTTATCGGTCATGACAGTTCCGAAGAGTAAGAGTCACGCCCGCAAGAACTGGTCAACAGGGCGGAAAACGGTGGAAAGCCGGACAATGACCCGGACGAAACTTACTGTGGCTGCTTCCTTCCGGACCTGACCTGGTCAACAAGGTGCCCGTCCACCGCCGACTTTCCACTTCGGTAGATAGCACCAAACGCTGGCACATGCCAACCCTGCACATCGCGGAACCACTTTGGGGCGTTTCCCTCTTGGCCTTGAGGCAATGAGCACGCTAGGACAGAAATCATGGGAGCATCCAGCCCCGGTTCCTCAAGTGCAGAGAGTGTGAGCGTGCCCAGATTCAGCCAGCCCTTTCTTGTTGCAGCCCTGATACTTGCTTGTTTTTCTGTCCCGGTGATGGGCCACGCAGAAGAAGACGATAGCAATAGCAACGGTGAGAACAGCGAAGTTCGCAGCAAAGTGCCCAACATGCAGTTGCAGAAGGAACTGGCCGTACTCCAGTTCAAACCGGAAGCTGCCAGTGAAGCCTGCATCGACTCCCTGAAGGAGCTGCACAAAACGCAGGCGCAACTTGCGGAAGAACAGACCCGCACCCACGATCAGGATGTGGCCATTGCGCAGGACGTGCTTGAGTCAGATTTTGAAAACTCCATAGAACTCTGCTCTCCGGATGTGCGCAAACTCTGTGAAACACAGAACCCCGAAGTACGGCTGGCGCGGGCCTGTGAACAGTTGGGCAGCCTTCCCGATGGAGACGGCGCCGGGCAGGAAGACTGACCCCGGCCCATATCAGGCCCCTTTTAAGGTCGCTTCAACAAGATTGAGGTGAGGGCGGACAGGGCTGTGTTGGGCTGAAAAGCGACCGGCAAGGCCCATAAGAACACTCCGAAAAGATTTTTGAAACAGCGGCCCCACAGAGGAAAATGGGCTTCTGTTCCCTCACCAACACATTGGACCACGTGCCCCGCCAGCACGCAGCCCCATGGTTGTGCCGGAAGGCGTGGATTCTTCTTGCTGACATGCGAAAACTGGCATCCAGCGAGAACAAAGGGCCAAAAAACCGGCAATGCGTTTAAGACGCTGGCACGGAAAGGCCGAAGCGTACCAAGATAGAAATCCGCCGGGCCTGCCTTGCAGGTGTGCTCCCTCATCCCTATTCACTCACCGCGCGCTTCATCCTGCCTCTTACCCTTGGGTTAAGAGCTCTTATTCACACGGCAACTGGTGAGAGACCTGAAAAGGTTATAGGCTTTGCGAAACAAACCAACGCCACATGGCACGGTTTTTCCCAAGGCAACCGAAGTTCCGGCCCATGCATGATTCCGCCTTTTCTGCTCCTGCTTCCTCTGTTCCCGCCATTCTGGCCGTTGATGGCGGAGGCACCAAAACAGCCGCAGTGCGTATCGGGCAGGATGCTGGCGTGCAGGCTTATCAGACCACGTCTGGCAGCAACCCGTTTGACCAACCTGCATGGCGCGACGTGCTGACTGATCTGGTCACGCCCATAAGCACAGGTGTGCAGGCATCTGCCTTTGGTCTAGCCGGGTATGGAGAAAATCGTGCTTTTGGTGAAACCATCCGCACCCATCTGCATAGCCTGTGCCCCAATGGCGCATTTAGCCTGAGCAATGATGTGGATATGGCCTGCAACGGAGCTTTCGCGGAAGGAGCGGGTGTCCTGTTGCTCTCCGGCACGGGGTCCATTGCATGGGCGCGCAATGCACAGGGCCAGACCACCCGCGTTGGCGGCTGGGGCAGTACCTTTGGAGACGAGGGAAGCGCCTACTGGATTGGCCGCACGGCGCTTCAACTGCTCTGTCAGGCGCTTGATGGCCGCGAACCGGACGCCGTTCCTTTTACCCGCAAGCTGTGCGCTGGCATGGGTTGGCCGGACACAAACCCTGCTGCCATGGACGCCCTGCTGGGCTGGCACGCCGGTCAGGACCGTCCGCGTTCGGCAGTGGCGCAATGCGCGCGCCTTGTGGACACACTTGCAGAAGAAGGCTGCCCGCAGGCTCTTACCCTCCTGAAAGCAGCCGCAGCTGAACTGGCCCGCTGCGTGCAGACCGCGCGTGCCCATTTTGGTGCAGACAGCGTTGGTGCCGATCCTCTGCCATGGAGCTACGCAGGCAGCGTGTTCAACAGCCGCCTGATCCGTGCGGAACTGACAGCACTCTGCGGTGCGCCCCAACCACCCCGGCTACCGCCATTGGGGGGCGGTATTTTACGCGCAGCCCGACAAGCCGGGTGGAGCATTGATGCAGACTGGATTTCTGTACTGGCAAGAAATCTTGAGGCTCTTCCCGCCGCCCAGTCCCTGACAACGCCCCTTCACTCTCTTCTGGCTCCCCTTTCAGAAAAGGCCGGCTCCTGATGCCCGAAGCCACCTCAGCCCCGGCCCCATCCCCCACTGAGAACAATTTTTGTCCGGCAGGGTCTTATGGCTGGACACCGCTCTGCCTGACCGCAATGCTGTTTTTCCTGATCGGGTTTGTCACATGGCTTAACGGGCCGCTGATCTCTTTTGTCAGGGTTTCTTTTTCCCTTGATGATATCAGTGCATTTCTCATCCCGCTTGTTTTCTATTTTTCCTATTTCTTTTTTGCCATCCCGGCCTCCTGGGTTATCGCCCGCACAGGCCTGAAACGTGGTCTTTCCCTTGCGCTGACAGTCATGGCCATGGGCATGGCCTGCACGGGCCAGTTTATTGCTGCCGGGGTCTATGAAGCCGCTCTGGTAGGGCTGCTGATTCTGGGCGGAGGGCTGGCGCTGTTGCAAGTGGCCGTGAACCCGTATGTCAGTTTTCTGGGGCCGCCTCAAAAAGCAGCGCAGCGTATTGCCATTATGGGAATATGCAACAAATTTGCCGGAATTTTGGCTCCCATCGTGCTGGCAACATTGGTCATGGGCGATATTGAAAACGTGGCGCGCCGTGCCGCAGGTATGACGGATGCCGTCGCCCGGTCTGCCCTGCTGAGCCAGTTTGTTCAGGCTATTTACTGGCCTTATCTGGGCATGGCCCTGCTGATGCTTCTGGCTGCAGGCGGGGTTGCACTTTCAAGCCTGCCTGATCTTCAGCCGCCAGAAAAAGCCATTTCTTCAAGCGAACTTTCCCACGCCTCAGACACACGCTGCACACTGCTTTCCTCACATGTTCTGTGCGGGATAGCCGCCATGTTTCTTTATGTGGGTGTGGAAGTCATGGCGGGAGACGCCATTGGCACCTACGCACAAGGGTTTGGCCTTCCCCTTAGCCAGACACGGTTTTTCACGGCATTGACACTTACTGGCATGTTGGTGGGATATTGTCTGGGCATGGTCTGCACGCCCCGGTTCTGTTCACAGGAACGCTACACCCTGTATTCCTGTCTCGCCGGAAGCATTCTCAGCCTGTTGGCTTTCGTGGGGCATGGTTATGGTTCCGTTCTGTGCATCGCCCTGCTTGGTGTCGCAAATGCCATGATTTTTCCGGGCCTTTTTCCAACAGTTCTGAAGAATACCGGCAAAGCAGCACCCCTTGTTTCAGCTTTTCTGGTCATGGCTTATTGTGGCGGCGGCATTCTGCCCCAGCTTTTTGTCTGGCTGAAAACCCTGTTTGGATTTCAGGGCGTTTTTACCAGTCTGACACTCTGCGGCTATGCACTGATCGCCCTTTACATGCGCCGCTCAGCCACCTGATATCTTACAGCCCTTTTGCCATTCAAAGAGTTCTACCATGCAGACCTTAAGCGGACACCTTGTTCTTCCTGACCAGATTCTTCCCGGAACAGTCACGTTTTCAGAAAAAATTCTGACTGTTTCTGAAAATACGTCCGTTCCAGACCGCTACATTCTGCCGGGCTTTATTGATGGACACGTTCATGGTGGCAACGGCGCGGACACCATGGATGGTGTAGAGGCCATTCATACGCTTGCCCGCTTTCATGCCACGCATGGCACCACCACCATTCTGCCCACCACCATCACCCGGCCATGGGCGGATGTGATGGACGCTCTACGCGCTGTGGCGGAAAGTGTGCGTACCCAGTGTGCAGGTGGCCCCGTAATCCATGGCGCGCATCTGGAGGGCCCGTTTGTCAGCCCTCATAAACTGGGGGCGCAACCCCCGTACGCCATTGCTCCTACGGAAGACCGCGTAACGGAAGCCCTGGCAACCGACTGCGTAAAAGTGGTGACGTTGGCTCCAGAACTTCCGCATGCCGAGCAAGCCATGGAGCAGTTTGTCGCTGCGGGCGTGCGCGTCAGCATGGGGCATACGGTTGCAACTTACGAGCAAACGGAAAAAGCCATCTGCCACGTCTGCTCCGCCGGAGGCGTTGTGGGGGCCACGCATCTGTTCAACGCCATGGCACCCATTACCAGCCGCAAACCCGGCCCGGTAACAGCCCTGATGTGTAGCGATGCTTATGCGGAAATGATTTTTGACGCCCATCATGTTCACCCGGCCACCTTCCGGCTGGCACATAAGGTGATGGAAGATAGACTGCTGTTTGTAACAGACGCCATGCGGGCCACGGGTCTGCCCGAGGGCCCCAGCCAGTTAGGCGGGCAGGATGTCATTGTAAAAGACGGCGCCGTGCGTTTGCCCGACGGCAGCCTGGCAGGCAGTGTGCTGACACTGGATGTCGCCTTGCGTAACGCCCTGAAAACCGGAACCCCTCTTGTAAAAGCATCTGCGCTACTCAGCAGTAATCCTGCACGCTATCTTGGCCTGACCGATCGCGGCACATTGGAAGCAGACAAGCGCGCAGATTACGTGGTGATGGATAGCAGCTTTATGGTGCAGGAGGTCTGGGTGGGCGGCCAGCGCATCCACTAAACCGCTTTGCAGGCGCTGTGTTTGGTCGCAGCATCGAAAACCTCCCTGTCAGGCAACAGGAAAACTGACCTGACAGAGCTTCATTTGCTGTCACATTTCGGATCACGGGAGCGCATGCCTGCCTCTTCTGGGGAACAGGCGCGCGCTTCATGCGTTTTGATGCCTGTTTGTGGCCAGTTTTCCCAGAAGAACGTCCTCTTGTGGAGCACTGGTCCGTAAGATGGTTTTCCCGCCGTGTGCAGACGGACACCAACCAGCGCGCTACACGGTCCCGCCCCTGCACTTGAGCTAACAAAGCCTGCTAAATGAAGGAAAATATCATGGAATTTCGCCCTCTTGGCAAAACAGACCTGAATATTGCCCCCATCGTATTTGGTGGAAATGTATTTGGCTGGACCATTGATGAAAAAACCAGTTTTTCCATTCTGGACGCCTTTCTGGATTACGGGTTCAACGCCATTGATACGGCAGATGTCTATTCCCGCTGGAGCCCCGGCAATGAGGGTGGAGAATCTGAAACCATTATCGGGAACTGGCTGAAGGCCAACCCCGGCAAGCGGGATCAGGTGCTGATATTCACCAAGGTTGGATCAGACCTGGGCAAACCCGACGAAAAAGGCCTTTCCGAACGCTGGATCATGCAGGCTGTTGAAGGCTCCCTCAAGCGGCTGGGAATTGAGAGAATTGACCTTTATTTCTCCCATTGGCCAGATCCCGAAACACCTTACGAAGAAACACTTGGCGCCTATGAAAAACTGCTCAAGGCCGGAAAAATCCGCGCCATAGGTGCCTCCAACCTGAACGCCGAGCAATTACAGGCCTCTGTGGATGCCGCCAGAACCCATGCACTGCCGCGCTACGATGTGCTGCAACCGGAATACAATCTGTATGAGCGCTCCTCCTACGATGGCTCATTGCGTGATCTGTGCATCAAGGAAGAGCTTGGCGTGGTGACGTACTACAGCCTTGCTTCCGGCTTTCTAAGTGGCAAATACCGCAGCAAGGCTGACCTTGCCCAAAGCACACGGGGAGAAGGCATTGAGAAATATCTCACGCCGCGCGGCACCGCCATTCTACAGGCGCTTGATACCGTGGCAGCCCGCCATAATGCCAAGCAGGCAGAAATTGCGCTGGCATGGCTGATTGCCCGTAAGGGGGTGACTGCCCCCATTGCCAGCGCCACCCGCCGCGAACACGTGGCCAGTTTTGCAAAAGCAGCGCAACTGGAACTCAGTGCGGACGACATCAAGGAGCTTGATACCGCCAGCGCCTGAAAACGGCTTTTCAGCCTTTGAAAGCTGTTTGAAAAGACACCAGCAGCAAAAGGGCCAGGCCCGAAAGGACTTTTAAAAGGCAGCCCCGTTATAGAGAGGGGCTGCCAAAAGTATTACACTGGCGGATATCACCCGAATTAAGCCCCCGGCGGAACCACTGCACCCGCTGCGCGGACGTTCCGTGGGTAAAGCTATCCGGCACGGCGTAACCCCGCGCCATTTTCTGCAACCGATCATCACCCACGGCGGCGGCGGCGTTCATGCCCTGTTCAACATCGCCCGTCTGCAATATCTGTTTCGCGTCATTCGCGCGCTTGGCCCACACGCCAGCAAAGCAATCCGCCTGCAATTCTATCCTGACAGACACACCGCCTTCACCCGTTTCAGACAAACTGCTTCTCTGGGTCTGTGCCTGCTGCATGATGCCAAGTTCGTTTTGAACATGATGCCCGATTTCATGAGCAACGACATAGGCTTTGGCAAAATCTCCGCCAGCCCCAAGCCGGCCCTGCAATTCCTGAAAAAAGGCGAGGTCGAGATATACTTTATGATCCGCCGGGCAATAAAACGGCCCGACTGAGGTCTGCGCATATCCACACCCTGACGGCTCTCCGCCGCTAAACAGCACCAGATGCGGTTCGTGATATGTGCGGCCCATCTGCTGAAAATAGGTGGTCCATACATCTTCCGTGGAGGCCAGAACGCTGGAGATGAACCGCTTTTGTGCGTCATTCCCGGGAGCAGGCCCCTGCTGTGCCACCATTGACCCAGACCCTGCAGACGGCGCACCGTCCTCCAGCAGATTAAGCACCAATCGGGGATCGACTCCAAAATAGAGCGCGCCCAGAACCAGAACAAGCCCGCCTATGCTGCCGATACGGATGGGCGCACGCCCTCCGCCGCCTGAACCGCGCCTGTCCTCGATATTGCTGCTTTGGCGTTCATCATCCAGACGCATGATTTTCTGTCCTGTTCTGTCGCAGCCTGACCTGCGCGGTCTGCTTTTCAGTCTACTGTGTCTGCAATGTGTGTGCGGTATAAAAAATTTACCAAGCCAATATGCCAGGCGGGATAAGCGGCTCTCGGCATTGACTGTTATGACAATGCTTCCGCCTTGATCCGCTCATCCCGCCTTTTCAACGTCACGTAACCTGTTTTGTTACGCTGCTCTGGCTTTTACTCTGGCAAACGCAAAATAGCGTCCACGCCTTCACTACACCCAAGAACAGCCGCCTTTTCCTTGGGAGACAGAGCGCGCTCTGCCGCAGCCAGCGTGGGAGCCTCTTCCACCTTCACCAGTCCCACCAGCCTTTCCGCATTGATGGGATCACCCGCCTTGCGGGCCGGGGGCAACATGGCACGGTGCGCGGCCAGCAGACTCGTATCTGCACGCAGGGCACGCAGGGCATCATCCGGCAGTTGGGGCGCTTCATCGCTTTCCTGCGCATGTTCCAGTTTTTTCAGCACATCCGGCGGATATGTTTCTTCCGGCACCAGCAGCAGCCCGGCCTTGCGGAAATTCTGCCCCACCGCGCGGCTACTGGTCAGCGCCACCAAGGGAATGGAAAATACCAGTCCCAACAGAACAGGCGTCATCCAGAAAAACAGGGAGGGAGAAACCACCCACGCGCCAATACCCAGAACCAGCCCGAACAGGGTGAATTTGGCATATTGCTGCACCACCACCATCAGCGGAAAACCGCCATCATCGCGGCGCTGCGTATTCCAGCCGGAATCATGCCCGGAAAGAATGGACATCACCCCGGATGTCTGGATCAGCATGGCGATCGGTGCGATCAGACCGCCAATCAGCGTTTCCACCAGAACTGACCCAGCGGCTCTGATAGCGCCGCCACACCCTTTGCAGGTCACCCTGTCAAACAGCAGGGCAACATACGCCAGCAGTTTAGGGGCCAGCAGAATGGCCATGGTGCCGATAAACACATATTTCGCCTGTACCGGGTCAACATGCGGCCAGTGAGGGTAAAGGGTTTTTGTATCGCCAAAATATTCGGGCCGCTCAAAGTGAGCCTGCAAGGAAATCAGGATACCTGTCAGCAAAAACACCAGCCACAGCGGGGAGGTAACATAAGCCCCGATCCCCACAATCATGTGCATGCGGCTGATCCAGTGCAGGCCCTTGGTGGGCAGAACCTTCACATGCTGCAAGTTCCCCTGGCACCAGCGGCGGTCACGAATGGCCACATCTGTCAGAGAAGGCGGGCTTTCCTCATACGATCCATCGAGAGCAGGCACCATATGAATGGCCCAGCCCCCACGCCGCATCAATGCGGCCTCAACAAAGTCATGGCTGAGGATATGCCCGCCAAAAGGTGGCCGCCCCGGAACATGCGGGAGCCCAGCCTGCCCGGCAAAAGCACGGGTGCGGATAATGGCGTTATGGCCCCAGTAATTGCCTTCAGAGCCATGCCACCACGCAATACCATGCGCAATAATCGGACCATAAACACGCCCGGCAAACTGCTGCATCCGGGCAAACAGCGTGGTGCCCCCCACAATAACCGGCAGGGTCTGGATCAGGCCAACGGTGGGGTGCCGCTCCATGGCTCCCGCCATCCGCACCAGTGTGTCCCCGGACATGACGGAATCCGCATCAAGCGTGACCATCTGCTCATAGGCTCCGCCAAAGCGGCGCACCCATTCGCCCACATTCCCAGCCTTGCGTTCCACATTGTTATGGCGGCGACGGTAGAAAATGTTCTCATGCCCGCCTGTCTGCTCCCGCAGGGCCAGAAAGGCGGCTTCCTCTTCAACCCATACATCCGGGTTTGTGGTGTCGGACAGGATGAAGAGATCAAACGCTCCCATCTGCCCGGTTTCCCGCAGGCTCTGATAAATCGCTTTCAGGCCGGCCATAACGCGGTGGGGTGGCTCATTATAGGTCGGCAGCAACAAGGCCGTGCGGCTGCGGAGCTCCGGCAATGGTCCTGACCGCGTAATGCCAAGCCCAAGCCCGCCGCGTGTCACAAGGGAGACAAAACCCGCCAGAGCAGAGGTAAACGCCAGTGCAATCCACATGAACAGTGCCACAAACAGCACCAGCATGATCATCCCAAGGATGGAAACGCCATTGGCGTCCAGAACCTTGTGCGTGCGCCATGCACCGTAGGCCGTCAGGGCTATGGCTGAGCCCAGAACGGCCAGCCGCCGCAAGGCGACGGTGCGGGGTGATGTAACGGGTATCCGTGGCCGCCCCTCAAAATCAGGGGCCGCGTGCAGATCCTGCACGGGCATGTTGAGCGGCGATTCTGGCGGCAAAGCCTGAAACGGTGTGGTTCCCTGCGTTGCCTGCATGCTCAGGGCGTCCACCGGTACAACCATTCTTCTGAAATGGGTCCGGTATCAGAGGCCAGAACACAGCGGAGCTCCGCCAGTTTTTCATCCCCCGGCACAAATTCGAACGTAGTGCGCCAGCCATTGATGTTGGGATTGGGTTCCACCACCACATTGCGGATGGTGCCAACCGATGCCTGCGGCACCAAATGGAAGTGCGCATCCTTGGGTAGATGATCGAACGGAGAGCCCATGAAATCAATGGCGAAGAAACGGGCGTTCTTGTCATCTGTTACGGAGCCGACCCGCGTGGCCCCGATCCGCGCCAGAGACGTGGGGAAGGGGTTATCCCACCCCCAGTACATGCGGTACGTGAAACTGTATTCCTTGCCCGCTGCCAACGGCACCTTGGGCCGCCAGAAGGAAACAATATTGTCATTCACTTCGTTGGGCGTCGGGATTTCCACCAGATCCACCCAGCCTTCACCCCAATCTCCAATGGGCTCAATCCACAGGGAGGGGCGCTTTTCATAATTCAGTGCCAGATCTTCAAAATCATGGAAGTTCCTGCGCCGCTGCATCAGCCCGAACCCGCGAGGGGAGACATCATTAAACGCAGAAAACTGCAAATCCAGCGGGTTGCGCAGGGGACGGAACAACTGCTGACCGCTGCCGGTCCACATTTGCAGGGCTTCACTGTCATGCGCGGCGGGGCGCCAGTCATCCACGTGGTTGTGGTCATTGGCGTCAAAATAGAACATGCCCGTCAGAGGGGCGATGCCGGACTGGCTGATTTTGGTGCGCGGGAAAATGGCGGACTGCACATCAAACACCGTGGTGTCACCCGGACGGATGGTGAAACGGAACGCTCCGGCCAGAGAAGGACTGTCCAGCAACGCATGGATCACAATGGACTGCACATTGGGCTGCGGCTTTTCCAGCCAGAAGGCACGGAACAGCGCGAACTCCTCGCCTTTTGGGTCACCCGTGCCATCAGCAAAGCCGCGAGCGGAAAGACCGTAATTCTGCCCTTTGCCGACAGCCCGGAAGTAGGAGGCCCCCAGAAATACGCAGAATTCTTCCATCACACCCGGCGTATTGATAGCCGTGCGCAGACGCAGCCCCGCAAACCCGAGATCATCCGTGACCTCAAGGGAAGGATCACCGTAGGAGAACAGGTCCGGCGTGTAAGGAACAACGGCGGACTGGCCATCCTTCACTTCATAAATTTCAATCCGGGGACGGTAGAGAAAGCCACGCGGGAAAAATTCAGCATCAAAGGCCAGATTCTCGCCGTGCCACAGTGCCTTTTCCTCACGGTAGGCAATGCTGCGGAACTGATCAAAATTCAGATTATCAATGGCCTTGGGCAAAGACTGATCCGGCGCCTTATAAGGCGCACTGGCAAGCTGCTTGGCAATCTGACGTACCGTACCATCATCAAACGCGCCGACTGCACCATTCAGCCCTTCGGCTCTGGCCTTGCTCACAACACCGCTGGCCAGAGAGGCCAGGGTGGCCCCGGCCCCAACCTTTATCAAGTCACGTCGCTGAATGGATGATGACACACCAATCTCCCGCATTGCGTTAATGGACGGCATAACCGTTTTACTTTTTTGACAGGTTTGTTGCTTCGTTACGGCTTTTTAAGGGCATTCGGCCTGCCCCGGCGCAAGAAGCTGCTCGATTCTGGCCAGATTCTGGGCTGAAGCCTGCGCCGCTTCCTGCTCTATTTCCCGATAAAGCCGGACAACGGTCTCGCCCTCTTCTGTCAGAAAAGCACCACCCCCACCACCTGGCCGGGTGGCGACAAGAGGCGCTTTGAATAACTGATTGAGACTGTCCACCAGCAACCAGGTCCGCCGATAAGACATCCCCATGGCCCGGCCTGCCGCAGAAATGGACCCGGTTTCCGCCAACATTTCCAGCAAACGAATTTTTCCGTGCCCCAAAGCGGCCTTGCCATCCGCGTCTACCCGCAAGGTCAGTCTTACCCGATCAGGCATCAGGCGACCTGCTTTGGCTGGATGGTATTTTGCATGATAATGTGAGGACTCATGTTCTCTCTTACTCAGGCCGGAGCTGTGGCAAACCTGTCATGACACTGTTTTCCGCAAATACCATCTGGTGCCCCATGATGCCAGCCGATCTTGCGGCTACAGTCGCCCTGGCGGCTACCGTGCATACGGATTACCCGGAAGATAACGAAATTTTCACAGAGCGACTGGCACTTGCACCCCAGGGATGTTGGGTGCTTTCCGGTTCTGAGGGAGTAATGGGCTATATGCTCAGCCATCCGTGGCGGGGCAGCATAAGCCCACCGCTCAACACGCTGCTGGGAAGCCTGCCTGTTCCGGCAGACCGCTGGTATATTCACGATCTGGTTCTGGCAGAAAGCGCCAGAGGGCAGGGAGCCGCCCAAAAGGCCATTGCGCTGGCAGAAGACGCGGCCCGCAGGCTCGGTGTACCGCTGCTAAGCCTGACATCTACTCGGCATGCCCAGACATTCTGGCGCAAACAGGGTTTTGCGCCAGAAGCAGTTTCAGAAGCAGAACGGACAGTACTGGCCTCTTATGATGCAGAAGCCAGCCTTCTCAGCCGCCCGGTTTCCCCCTGAGAGGCTGGCTTACCAGCCTCCAAAAACCTCTCACACGTTTCGTGTTGAGGTTTCAGGCAGGTTTTACTCTTCTTCCTGTTCCGGCGCGGTCATCATGGCTTCTGCCACAACGCCAGCGTGCTCACGCACCTTGCGTTCAATATCCGCCGCCATTTCAGGGTGATCACGCAGGAACTGCTTGGAGTTCTCACGCCCCTGTCCGATGCGCTGGCTATCATAAGAGAACCAAGCGCCGGATTTTTCCACCACACCGGCCTTGACCCCAAGATCGATCAGTTCCCCGACCTTGCTGATGCCTTCACCGTACATGATGTCAAATTCCACCTGCCGGAACGGCGGGGCCATCTTGTTCTTGACCACCTTCACGCGGGTCTGGTTACCCACGACCTCGTCCTTATCCTTGATGGAACCCACACGGCGGATATCAAGCCGAACGGACGCATAGAACTTCAAGGCATTGCCGCCGGTTGTGGTTTCCGGGTTGCCGAACATGACACCAATTTTCAGACGAATCTGATTCAGAAAGATCATCATGGTGTTGGAGCGCGAAACGGAACCGGTCAGCTTACGCAGCGCCTGGCTCATCAGCCGGGCATGCAACCCCACGTGGCTGTCACCCATATCGCCTTCCAGTTCCGCACGCGGAACCAGAGCAGCCACACTATCCACCACCAGAACATCAATGGCGCCGGAACGCACCAGCGTATCAGCAATCTCCAGCGCCTGTTCTCCGGCGTCGGGCTGGCTGATCAGCAGGTTATCAACATCCACGCCCAGCTTCTTGGCATAGCCGGGGTCCAGCGCGTGTTCGGCGTCAATGAAGGCGCAGGTGCCGCCGCGCTTCTGCGCTTCTGCAATGGCATGCAGCGCCAACGTGGTTTTACCGGAACTTTCCGGCCCATAGATTTCAATCACGCGGCCACGCGGCAGGCCACCAATACCCAGAGCAATATCCAGCCCCAGAGAACCGGTAGGAATTACATCCGCCTGTTCACGCGGGCGCTGGCCCAAACGCATAACGGAGCCCTTGCCAAAAGCGCGTTCAATCTGCCCCAGTGCACCTTCAAGGGCTTTTGCCTTATCCATGCTTCACCTTTTCCCTGTTGCCTCCGGCTCCGGCTCCGGCCAAAGGCGCATCTCACGCTGGGGACAAGAAGCCTCAGACTGAAGCTTTTATTCCAACGCGCTTTTCTCAAGACCTGCCATAAAAACGCCGCCCCCCGCAATGACGAGCATCACGCGAGAAAGACTCCACAGTGTCAGACCTCTGGTTCTGTTCCATTTTATTTAGAACAAAATAAGAACAATTCAAGCCAAAAACAGGCGGCCGAAGCCGCCTGTCTCACCATAGCCAGAAAATATTATTTCTGCCGGTCAGACGATATGGCCAGACCAGAACCGCGCGGGTCTGTCCAGCCAAAGCATTTGCCGGAATCCCCCGGCAAACCAGCAGGGCAGGATACAAAATTGGCCCGCCCAGGCCCTGATGTCACTTCCGGCCGCCCTCCGGCCAATGCGGCCTGCAAGGCAACCGCAGCGGTATCAGCGGCCACATTCTGCCCGGATGCCGTTGCAGCAGCGCGGAATTGTGCCGCACCCTGATGCGCAATGGCAGCCGTCAGCAATGGCTGGGGCCGCCGGAGTGGAGAAGCCCCCAGCACAATCCCGGTGGAACCAGCCACACGCCCGGTGCCGAACAGGTTATTCATGGTCAGCGCACAGCTTACCGTTTCTCCCTGTCGGTCCGTCACCACAAAGGAGGTTGAGGCAGGCAGAGGAGGCAGAGCGGACCCGCTGGGCAAGCTGCCGGAAGTAAGCAGAGCCTGCGCATCCGCAACACTCGCGCTGCCGCCCTTACCGGCCTGCCGTGCACGCCAGCCGGATACAACAGTTTCGCCCCGTACCGTGGCATGACCCTGACCACCGGCAAAAGCCGCGGCAGTTCCTAACCCACCATCTGCCGGAGGCGGCAGGAAGCTGATCTGAACGCCATCGGCGCTCAGCATGAGCGGCTGTTCAGCCGTTGCCAGACTGTCGCGCAGATCAGACGAGGTCAAACCGCCCCCCGAAGCCTGAGAGGCCTGCACAAATGTCTGCCCCAGTGAGCCTCCATACAGATCGCCCACACCGGCAATCCGCATCCGCTCAAGCGCCCCGGCAAGGCGCGGCTGCACCATCAGGTCACTCACCTTCAGCACACTGCCGTTGCCATTACTGAAAATGGCGCGGGCCTTTTCATCCGCCAGCAAGGGAGACTGCACAGCCGCAAGATCAGACGCCAGAAGCCCACTGACAGGCACACCATCCGTGGCCAGATTGCGCGCCGGCACCAGAATATCGGCAAAATCCGCACTGCCGTACCGCAGTTGCATCAGATACAGGCCACGCGCCAGCATGGGCACTGCGGCAGGCCGATCAGCCTTGGCATCAGCCTGTCCGGCTTTTGGCAGGAATACAAAAGCCTGCCCCTGTTCCTGCCCCGGCTTCCAGGCCAGACATGCCCCGCCAGCACCCAGAGACGCACGGGAGGGCAGGGTGACAGACAACGCCATGCCAAGGGCAGCCGCAGCATCTGCCGCATTGCCCCCTTTGGCTAACACATCACGGGCAACAAGGGCGGCCTGGGGTTCGTCCGCCGCCACTTCGCCCACAAAGCCTGTGACCACAGGGGCGCCTGAATCCTTGTGCCCCCCAATAAGGCCACAAGCCGATAGGGAACAGGTCATCATAAGCGCCGCCATGCGGGCCTGACCTGAAAATAACGGCGCAAGCCGGGCTGAACGGGTCTTTCTGAAACGCTCGGGCACGCCTTGATGTCTCCACTTCATCTGGTCTGCCCGCAAAGGGGCGCATGGTTCTCTTCCGATAACCCTGTTCCGCACAGGCAGCAACACATCCGTGTCATTTCCTGCTCTCTGTTAGCATGCGAACGCTGCATTCCCATCCCACCAGTTCTGCTTTACAGGTGAAAAACCATGAAAAAGCTGATCTCCTCCTCTTTCAGGCCACTCGCCCTTGCCGGGGCCGCCTGTTTTCTTCTGCTTGGCAGCACCGCAGCCCCAGCGCGCGCGGCTGACAGTGGCTTCACTCCCACGCAACGCGCTGAAATTGTTGAGATCATGCGCAATGCGTTGAAGACGGACCCTTCCATCCTGTCAGACGCCATCACGGCCTTACAAGCCAAGGCTTCTGCGCAGAAAGCCACGTCAGCCCTTGAAGCCGTGCACAAGAATCCTGCCCAGTTTGGAGACAGCACGACAGACGTTGTGCTGGGCAACCCACACGGCAAGCTGAAGGTGGTGGAATTTTATGACCCCCGCTGCCCTTACTGCCGCAAGGTTCTGGCCGATCTGGACAAGCTGGTGGCCGCCGAGCCTGACCTGAAGCTGGTTGAAAAGGTCATCCCTGTGCTGGGCCCCAACAGCGTGATGGATACGCAGGCCATTCTGGCTGCCGGATTACAGAACGCCTATGTGCCGTTCCAGAAAGCTCTGATGGCAGACCCCGCCAGCGCCTCCACAGACCGGATTCGCCGCATTGCGCTCCATGTCGGGCTAGACCCGGATCGCCTGCTTTCTGACATGAAAAACCCCAAGGTCATTGCCGCAGCCAGCCACAATCTGGAACTCGCCCGCTCCATAGATCTTGAAGGCACCCCCACCTTCATTATCGGAGACAAGGAAATCATTCCCGGCGCTGTCTCCTATGATGAACTGAGAGCAGCTCTTGGCCGCCTGCGCAAAGCCGGCTGATAGCAAAAAAGGCCTCGCCCCGTGTGGGATGAGGCCTTTTTTATGAGCTGATTGAAAAGTCCGTTCCAGCGGGCCGGGGGTGTTTCCTCCACCCGGCTTTTGCCGCCTGCTTTCCGGCTTTTTCTTACGTAAAACTCAGGCTGCTTTTTCTGTCTGACGTTCCGCTGCTGAACGGCCGGGAATAACCCCTTCTTCCCGCAGCAGGACAGAAAGCGCCCGCACCATCTCGTCCATCATCTCATCAGTGTGGAATGGCCCCGGCGTAAGCCGCAGACGTTCCGTGCCTTTGGCAACCGTGGGATAATTGATGGGGGTAGCATACTGACCATATTCCGTCAGCAAGCGGCGGCTGATGCGCTTGCAGGTTTCTGCATCCCCGATCGGCACCGGCACAATGTGGCTGGGCGTCATGGTGAAGGGAATACCCGCCGCACGCAGACGCTGGCGGAAGGTATTCACCCGCTCAAACATCTTCTCACGCCGCCAGCCTTCAGCACGCACCTTGCGCACACTGGTCAGTGCCGCACCCACAACAGCCGGAGGGAGTGCTGTTGTGAAAATGAAGCCAGATGCCGTGGAGCGCAGGAAATCGACAATCTCGGCTGAAGCCGTGATGTACCCGCCATGCACGCCAAATCCCTTGGCCAGCGTGCCTTCAATAATATCAACCTGATCCGCCACGCCATCACGCTGGGAAACACCACCGCCTTCTTCACCATACAGGCCAACGGCGTGTACTTCATCCAGATAGGTGATAGCATTGTATTTGCGCGCCAGCGCACAGATACCGGCAATATCCGCCATATCCCCATCCATTGAATACACGCTTTCAAACGCGATCAACTTGGGGGCTTCCGCTGGGGCTTCCGCCAGCTTGGCTTCCAGATCAGCCAGATCATTATGTTCAAAAATAACGGTCTGAGAGCCGCGGGCCCCTTTGATACCGGCGATCATGGACGCATGGTTCATGCGGTCTGAAAAGCAGATCCAGCCCGGCATGGAGGTCAGGATGGTTTGCAGGCTGGCCTGGTTGGACACATAACCGGAAACAAACAGCAGGCCCGCTTCCTTGCCATGCAGCGATGCCAGTTCCGCCTCAAGCTGCGTATGCAGCGGGCTGGTTCCGGCAATATTGCGGGTGCCACCTGCGCCAGCGCCGTGCTCACGGATAGCCGCAATGGCTGCTTCCTGCACTTCCGGCACCACGCCCATGCCCAGATAGTCATTGGTTGACCACACCACCACTTCACGCCCTTCCGGCACGGCGGCAACTTCTTCCTCATACAGGGGAAAACGCTCAGCCAATCGCGCCAGCGGTGTAAATGTGCGGTACCGTCCTTGCTGCCTGATCTCGTTCAACGCCGAATGGCAATGTTCATAAAACGGATGCCGGGCGTTCTTGATCAATCCCACGCTACTACTCTCCTCGCGTCGTCAGAAACGGTCGGGGCACGGCGCATGGCCCGTCGGCCGTCTGGCCGGTGTCTTTTTACAGTATGACTTCACATAATGGTGTAAGCTTTACTGCACATACACCCTGATGACCGGCTTCGTCACGGTCGAATCTGGCATAGCGGTTATTTCCACTTGTTCAGGAGCCGCTCCTGCCTTGACAATTTCTTTTGTCACGGCCTGCCCATCTCCCTGCACCAGTTGCACCAGTGTCAGTTGATCAAGTTCGCTTTTTCCAGACGCCGGCACCAGACATTTTACCACAAACAGAATGTTTGGCTTCCGTGCCAATGCCTCATGCACCATCCGGTCAACTGGGGCTGCCCATTCTTCAGAAGGTGTGCCCCCCACCAGTTCCACCAGCGGCGGCACAGGGGGCGGGCCGGGCGGCGGCGGCGGAATATAGGGTTTGGGCGGTGTGCCTGCCTGCGGATTAAAGGTTTTCTGGTCCACCAGTTTGCACCCGTTCAGGCACAGCGCAACGCCTGCCAGCAGCATGATCCGCACAACAGGCCGCCTTTCTGCAAAACAGGAAACAGAGGGCATGAGGGGCAGATCTCCGAGCAGGCTGAAAAAGTAGAGTGGTCTTTCTCTCTCTTTCGCGCTCCTTTGCGCCCAACGCAAGGCAACACCCTCATAAAGACAGGCCAAAATCACGCCCGTCTGCCGTTTTGTTGTCGTTTTTCTGGCCTTTGCTTGTGTACATTCGGTTATGTGGATGAGCCCTTGCTCAAATCTCCACACCCCTTTATTGACCAAAACGCAGTGATGAGAAGACCGGTCGTCATGACAGGCCCGTCACCTGAGGCAGGCGAATGGCAACAGCCCTTTCGACAGACCATCTCCTTTCCAATGAGGAAGGAGGCCTCTCCGCTCAACAGATCAGCGTTGTGCGGATGAGCCACGCTGCGCGCCAGTTACTCCGCACGGAAACCCTGCCAGCCCATATCCGCGCAGTGCTGGAACTGATGTGCCTGCCCGTAACAGCCCTGTGGTGCCGGGTGCTCCGGTTTGATCCTGCAGCACCAGACTGGCCGGACCGGGACCGTTTTGTGGTGCCCTCCACCACCATGCAGCCCTTGCTCCGCGCCATGTTGCGCCTGACAGGCGAGAAAAAACACGCTGCTGTTCCTCTTGAATATGGTCGTCATCCTGCGGTGGAAGTGGCCCCCGGCCCGGCAGGGCAGGGGGTGGCCGCTGCTGCCGGTATGGCTCTGGCTGAACAGGCTCTTTGCCGCCGGTTTGGCCGCTCTCTGGTCAATCACCGAACTTGGGTTCTGGCGCAGGATACGGACCTTGCCACAGGTGTTGCGATGGAAGCCGCCCAACTGGCGGGCCGCTTCGGGCTGGACCGTCTGGCCGTGCTGGTCGCACCCCCTTCAGAACCCGATACTGCTGATTTTGTCGATTCGCTCACACGGTTCAGTGCCTCTGGCTGGACGGTGCGCAAGGTGGAGGCCGATAATCTTCCCGCCATCACCTCCGCTCTGGCCGCAACATTACGGGCCCGCAAACCAACGTTGATTGCCTGCCTGCCCTCCGCCGCTCCACTCTCTCCCCTTGGCCCAGACCTTCCGCCAGAAGAAGAACTGACCGGCCCGTGGAGCCCCACGGCAAGGCGTGGCGCTTCCACCCGTCGCTCCTGGTTGCGCCGCTTTGCCCGGCACCGCCAGCGCACCGCCTTTGAACGCGAACAGACGGCACGCCCGCCCACACTGTTCCATGAAGACTGGCAGCGCGCGTGGGAATGGCGGATGCGCACCGCCTTGGAAACCTCCACTCAGGAATCCGGGCTGGCTGGGCTGGATGCTCTATCGGATATCCTGCCGGAACTGACCTGCCTTACCGCAGCCTCCGCCAAGAACGCGCCTCCCTCTGACCAGAATACTGCCGGATGGCAAAGGCCCGTGGCACTGGCCAAAGGTCGGGAATGCGGTATTCAGGAACACGGCATGGCTGGTATGCTCAACGGTCTTGCCTTGCATGGTGGTGTGCTGGCCTGCGCCGCCGCCAGCATGATGACCGTGGACCGCATGCGTTCCGCGCTACGCATGGCCGCCTTCATGCGCCAGAAAGTGCTGTATCTTCTTACCGGAGACGGTCTGGCCCTTGGGGATGGCGGCGGCGCGTGGCAGCCGGTTGAACAGTTGGCCAGCCTGCGCGCCACCCCTAATCTGGCCGTTTTCCGCCCCGGCAGCGCAGAGGAAACCTTCAAATGCTGGGAGGCCGCTCTCCACTGGCAGGGTGGCCCGGCTGTTCTGGTACTGTGTCCCCACCAGAACACGCCCCTCCGTTTTCCGGCCGCAGTCTTGGGGGGCGCAACCCGTGGCGGATACGTTATCCGCAGTCCGGAAAAACGGCAGGTCACGCTGATTGCCTCCGGCCCAGAGGTTGCCATTGCGCTTGAAGCATCGCACCATCTGGCGCAGCGGAACATCCGCGCTGCGGTGGTATCCATCCCATGTTGGGAACTGTTTGCCGCCCAGCCCGGCACGTACCGCCGCGCAGTTCTGGGAGGAGCGGGATTACGGATAGGGATTGAGGCCGCATCCGGCTTTGGCTGGGAACGCTGGCTTGGCCCGGAAGGAATTTTTGTTGGCATGGATGATTTCGGCACGTCTGCCCCGGCCAACGCATTGTATGAGCGTTTCGGCATTACTGCTGAAGCGATCTGTGAAAAGGTGGAGCATCACCTTTTTGCCTCAGGCGCTGCACGGGGAGCTTCCTCGTTCGCGCCGGACCAGCCTCGGGCACGCGCTCGGGGACCGTTACTGACAAGACCATAAAAGATAAAAACGGAGAACAGACAAATGGCAGTCAAAATCGCTATCAACGGCTTCGGTCGCATTGGCCGACTCGTCCTGCGCGGGCTGATTGAAAGCGGACGGACCGATGTTGTCCCTGTAGCGATTAACGATCTTGGGAGTGTGGAAGACAACGCGCATCTGCTCAGCTATGACAGTGTGCATGGACGCCTGCCCGCGGATGTGCGCGTGGATGGCAACAAACTGATCATCACGACACAGGGCCGCACCTGGGACCCGATCACGGTTTCCGCAGAGCGTGACCCGTCCAAGGTACCGTTTGAAGGTGTGGATGTGGCCATGGAATGCACAGGCCTGTTCACCTCCAAGGAAAAAGCACAGCCGCTGCTGAAGGCTGGCGCCCGCAAGGTGCTGATCTCCGCCCCCGCAACAGATGTGGACGCCACAATCGTGTTTGGCGTGAACCAGGACGTGCTGACGCCGGATATGACGGTGATCTCCAACGCCTCCTGCACCACCAACTGTCTGGCCCCCGTTGCCAAGGTTCTGGAAGATACGTTCGGCATTGAACGCGGTTACATGGTGACCATTCACTCCTACACGGGTGACCAGCGCACCGTGGATACCCTGCACAAGGATCTGCGCCGTGCCCGTGCCGCTGGCCTGAACATGATCCCCACCTCCACCGGCGCGGCCCGTGCTGTGGGGCTGGTTCTGCCACACCTGAAGGGCAAGCTGGATGGCACCGCCATTCGCGTGCCCACGGCCAATGTGTCTCTGGTCTCCCTTGATTTCGTGCCGAAAAAAATCCCGGGCTCTGTTGAAGACGTCAACAACGCCATCAAAACGGCAGCTTCATCTGGTCCGCTGAAGGGCATTCTGGCGTATTCCGATGCGCCACTGGTCAGCTCCGACTTCAACCATGCTCTGGCGTCCTCTACGTTTGATGCAACCCAGACTTCTCTGGTGGATGGCGGCAAGCTGGTTCGTATCTGCTCCTGGTATGATAACGAATGGGGCTTCTCCAACCGCATGGCTGATACAGCCGCTCTGTTTGGAACTCTCTAATGGCCATGATCCCTTTCAACACGCTGGATAAGCTTGACCCTCGCGGCAAGCGTATCCTGCTGCGTGTCGATCTGAATGTTC
This sequence comes from Acetobacter senegalensis, assembly GCF_001499615.1. Lineage (NCBI taxonomy): Bacteria > Pseudomonadati > Pseudomonadota > Alphaproteobacteria > Acetobacterales > Acetobacteraceae > Acetobacter > Acetobacter senegalensis. Next base: position 1,549,833 of record NZ_LN606600.1, read on the forward strand.
CCATGAAAGATGGGGTTATTTCTGATTTCACCCGTATCGAGCGCATTGTTCCCACCATTCGGGAACTGGCCGACAAGGGAGGCCGGGTGATTGTGCTCAGCCACTTTGACCGCCCCAAAGGCAAAGTGGTGCCGGACATGTCGCTCCAGCCCATCGCCACGGCGCTCGCCACGGCTCTGGGCAAGCCTGTCAGCTTTGCGCATGACTGCATCGGCCCGGATGCGGAAGCTGCTGCTGCATCCCTGAAAGACGGCGAAGTTCTTCTGCTTGAAAACACCCGGTTCCAGCCGGGTGAAGAAACCAACGCACCCGATCTTTCCGCAGCCCTGGCTAATCTGGGCGATGTGTATGTGAACGATGCGTTTTCTGCCGCGCACCGGGCCCATGCCTCCACCGCTGGCGTGGCCGAGCATCTGCCCGCCTATGCAGGCCGCCTGATGGAAGCGGAAATTGCAGCGCTGGATGCAGCGCTGGAAAATCCGGAACGTCCGGTTGGTGCGATTGTTGGTGGGGCCAAGGTCTCCACCAAACTGGCACTTTTGGAAAACATGCTGGAAAAAGTGGATGTTCTGGCTGTTGGCGGTGCCATGGCCAACACATTCCTCGCAGCAAAAGGCTACAAGGTTGGCAAGTCTTTGAAGGAAGAAGACATGCTGGACACAGCCCGTCAGATCATGGCGCAGGCTGAAGCCAAGAAGTGCGAGCTGATTCTGCCTGTTGATGTTGTGCTTTCTGAAGACTTCATGGCCGGAGCCCCCACTGCTGTTGCCCCGGTTACGGATATTCCCGATGGCTGGATGGCGCTGGACGTAGGGCCTGAAACCGTCAAACTGCTGAAAGAAAAACTGTCGGGCCTAAAAACGCTGGTCTGGAACGGTCCGCTAGGCGTGTTTGAAATGCCTCCGTTTGACGAAGGCACAAACGCTGTTGCGCAGGAAGCGGCACGCCTGACCAAAGCCGGTGCCCTGAAAACCATTGCCGGTGGGGGAGATACCGTTTCCGCCCTGCGCCATGCTGGGGTTCTGGAAGACATGACCTATGTTTCCACCGCTGGCGGTGCGTTTCTGGAATGGCTGGAAGGCAAGGTTCTGCCGGGTCTGACCGCCATCAGCACCACGCTGGAACGCACCATTCCCATCTAAAAACCTTAAGAAAATCGCTTCCTGTTTCTCATTCTGATCAAAAACAGGAAGGGTTCTTCAGAAAACGCCGGAGCATGTCTGCTTCCGGCGTTTTTTCTTTCGTGCCTCTCTTTTGTCTATCCCGCGCTTTTTGGTTTCCGGCCTTTAGCATTCATTAAAGCCACTCCGCTCAAGATGATGGCGCCGCCAAGCAGAATTCTGAATGTGGGCACTTCTCCGGCCAAAAGAAACGCCAACACCAACGTGGTGGGAGAAAGCAGATAGAGCAGCCCAGAAGACCGCGCCACGCCCAGATGCCCCACCACATAGGCCCACGCCCCATAGCCCAACACTGCGGGAAACAGACCTAACTGGAGCACCAGCCCCCATGTACCTGGTCCCGCAATACTCAGGCTGTGCCACGCTTCGGCCCACCAGGGTGCCAGCAATACAGCACCCACTATCAGGATATACGCCGTGGTTGCCAAAGCACCATAAGATGCCACCAGTTTTTTCTGGAGCGTGTTGTAGAGGGCGGCAGAAAACGCTGCCCCCACAATATCCGCAGCGCCGGAACCAAACGCAAGGCCACCCGGTTGGCTGCGTGCAATCAACACCACACCGGCAAAGCTGACCAGAGACCCCACCCAGCCCCATAAAGAGAGACGTTCCCCCAGAAACGCAACCGCAATAAAGGCTGATATGAGGGGTGAAAAACTGATCAGCAGGCTTGCTGCACCAGAAGAGACCGTCTGCTCACCTACATTGAACAGAATGTTATAAAGCGTAATGCCGACTGCGCCACACAGCACAAAACGCGGCAGATCCTGTACGCGTGGCAGCAACGGCCGTTTCCAGACCACCCACACCAGCGCCACAATGGCCGCAACCGCATAGCGTGCCGCAGCCAGAGGAATGGGTGCCATACTATGCAGCGCCATGCGCACAACGGGATAAGCGCTCCCCCAGGACACCAGCGCCAACGCTGCGGCCAGCATGGTTCCATGCCGGAAGACATGCGTCTTTCGGGCTCCCGCAGGCTTATGCTCCATACATCCTGCCCCTGTCTTGCACGCCAGTGCCTATTCCCGGCGCAGTACCTGATCGGTCATGAAAGACGCCAGCTTTCCGGCCACAAAATCGCGCTTGAGCGCCACTTCATCATATTCATCCCGCACCCAGTCCAGAAACGGCAGGCGTCCTTCCGCTTCGGCCTGATAGCGCATGAAAAAGGCATCCAGAATCCCTGTGCGTGACCCCCGAAAATGCCCATATCGCCAGGAGAGTTCCTTGAGCGCACGTGCAACGCTCCCGCCTTCAAACAGAACCACCAGCCCAGATGCCAGCCCCGCGCGGTCTGCCCCAGATTTGCAATGCATCAACATGGGAAAGGCAATACTCTGGTAAAGGAAAGCAAACCGCAAAATACGATCCCGGTGCGGCGCGCCCCGGCTTTCAAAAGCCATATCCACGTGTGCCAGACCCAGCTTGTGCGCTGTAGAGCGGGAAAGGGCATCCGAACCACATTTTCTGTGCCCACGTAAGTTAACAAGCGTGCGCAGCTGATACCGCTTCATGGCCCATTTCAGCCGCGCAGGGGTAGGGTGGTTGCACCGGTATACCTTACCCGGCACCACGGTATGAAAGTTGGTCCACACCAGCCGAAATACGGCGTGGTCAACAAACAGGCTATCCGTCCAGGCCCGTGTACGGCCCGCCAGAGAAGTCAGTTGGCCGTCAAACACGACTGCAGAAGCTCCTGATCATAAAGGGGTCATGATGTGTTCCACCCTCTGGGGCGTGGCGTCAATCCATTCTGCGTTACCTGCCCTTCAGGGAATGGGCCGATCGTCCAGTTTCAGGCACAGAAACGCAAGGTCCAGCCACCGCCCGAACTTGGCTCCTACCTCCTTCATCACGCCGGTTTCTTCAAACCCCAGCGCCTTATGCAAAGCGATTGAACCCTCATTGCCAGCCTCTATGCCCGCCACCATAACGTGCAGGCCATCCGCTTTCGCCCGGTCGATCAGGGCCTCCAGCAGCAGGCGACCAATTCCTTTCCGCTGATGGTCCGGATCAACATAAACCGAATGCTCAACCGTGTGCCGATACCCGTCAAACGCGCGCCATGGCCCGAAGCTGGCATATCCTACCACCTTCCCTGCCTTGTCCTGCGCAACCAACACCGGATACCCTGCTACCTGCCGTTCCCTGATCCATCTTTCACGGTCAGGACCATCCACAACCCGTTCATTCCAGATCGCCGTACTGAACTGCACATTATGATTATAGATATGCGCTATGGCTGGCGCGTCTTGTTCTGTTGCATTCCTGACCAGCATACCGTGCCTTCTTACCTTTGCCGAACTCTGAGGGGTATTTGAAAAGCCTGTCACATCCAGCAGGCGGGTCTTTTTCTGTCTGAATGCGCTCGTCTCTCGTCCGCACGGGCTCATGCAATGGCCCTTTAATCTACCTGCCCCGCCTCGAAAATCCGCCTCAGCGTCTTAACTGCTGACTTTCCAATTCCCCCTTTAAAAAGAAGCGGCGAAAAACCTGTCTGTCCAGTCTGACGGATCTTTTTATGTCTAACCTACGGCACTTTTTTGCATGCACTGCCGCCGAAGGCCGCATTCAAAGGGATGCTACCTGCCTCAAAATTGCTTTTCCCTTAGCATGACTGCGCCCCACACATGCGATGGGTCATGACGGTTTCAACCAGTCATCTTAGCGCCGAAGATCCGTCCTACTTGCTACCCTTCCATTCGTCGGAGTTGTCATCAGGATTAGCTCATAACGCCTTCTGCTATGGGGAATGTGTCTGGTTTGTGCGGTCGTCACGTTGCTCGGGTAAGGTCAGCTTATAGAGATCAAAGGAAAACCGTTGATCTTTTTGCGGGCGAGCATGTCGCGTATTCAGTGAGTAAATACGCGTGTAATGCGTTGCCAGCCACTGACACAGAACTGGTTCCACCAGATTACGGGCACACCCTGCATAAGGCGTTATGACATATGCAGGCCTGCGCAGAAGATCCTGCATATAACGCTTCCACGCGTTCTCTTTCCCGAACAGAATATCTATGTGTGTGGGAAATAGATAAACATCGAAAGGACGCAAATCAGCGAGGTAAAATGTCTCGTGACTGCCGCGAATATTCAGAACTTTTTGCGTCCCGATTTCTTTTGACAGAAAAGCATAGTCCACCCGATTATAATATAGTCTTTCATCCATGTTCTTCCGGGTATCCTGAATCATGCCCCCAACGAAAAAAAACGTGAATGGCACGAAACAGTAAGTTGGGAAGACGTATTTTTTCTCAAACAGGATCGCGGCCATGATGGCAGCAGGCGCAAAGCACAAAATAAAATAATGCTCAAACGGATGTCCTGATAGGATAACTGCGGGAAGGGATGACAAAAACCACAATAATAGAACAAGTGTTTTCCTGTCCTCCCCTTTCAGGGTAAGGGGGAAAACCCTGATCCAACCTTGAAGCACGGGAAAGAGGAGGACTGTGTAAATGGCGCACCGGAGCACACTCCGCATACGGGCTTTAAGGGAAGCCCCATAATGATGCAGAAAGGCGCTTTGCATGGAAAAATATGCCTGTAACGCACCATGACCAACCACAAAATAAGGTGCGAATAGCAGCGCCAACCCCGTCACCAGCCCTAATCCTGCAAGCAGGATATGCCTGATGCGAAACCAGCCGGGAGCCAGAAACAGAAAAAGGGACGGCAGAAACAGGCAGACGGCTGAGAGATAATTGACATTTACGATGCCCGCAAAAACCAGTCCGGCACCAAAAAACTGTAGCAGTTTTCCCTGAGTATTCCCTTGATAAAGCAACCGGAGAAACAGGGCTTCCCCCGCCACCAGAACCGTTTCCGTATTGGCATCCAGAATACCAAACACTGATCCACCCACCGTCAGGATCAGCCACGCCAGCACTTTGTTAAAAGGCCCGAAGGCACGGCAGAACCAGACAAAGGCGCCCATCAGCAAACAGGCCAGAAGTTCGAATTTTCCATAAGGAAGCGGAATAATCTGGTCCCACACCGCATAAACCAGATAAACGGCCAACGGTTTATGATCAAAGGCATAACTGTATGGGAGAAGATGATCGCGCAGAATACCGCGCCCGATTATGACGTAGTACGCAATATCTCCATTTGAAAAAGGCAGCACGCTGTAGCTGGCAAAATAACAGAGCGCCAGAAGAAGGATAGAACAGAGCAGAAGCACAGGTATTTTTGTTATCTCTGCACCCTGAGCCAGAGACTCCAACATCCTCTGCTTCATTCTGGAAAAAGAAACCATTCTTCCCGCATATCCTCCCATTATGGCATGTGCCGTTCAGCATTTTAGCTGAGCACGCCATATCACGAGAGGGTATGTACCCAACCCTTCCTCACGCATTTCAGAAACGCAAAAAACAACCCCCACGCTGTCATCAAACTGCGTGGGGGTTGCTCAGTTCAGAATGAAGGTCCTCTCTCTTACAAGACAGACCATCATTTTAGCAGCGTTGAGGAGAAAGACTTCTGACTGATGTCAGAGCTTCCGCTCAATCTGAAGTTCCTTGATACGCCCAATTGCCTTGGCCGGATTCAGGCCTTTGGGGCAGGTCTGGGTGCAGTTCATGATGGTACGGCAGGCATACAGCTTGAACGTATCTTCCAGAGAATCCAAGCGGTCGCCCGTATGTTCATCACGGCTGTCCGCAATCCAGCGATACGCTGCCAGAAGCACGGCAGGACCAAGATAACGGTCACCGTTCCACCAATAGGACGGGCAGGAGGTTGTGCAGCAGAAGCACAGAATGCACTCCCACATCCCATCCAGCTTTTCCCGTTCTTCAATGCTCTGGCGGCGCTCTGAATCCGGCGGCGGCGCGCTGTCAGACTTCATCCACGGTTCAATGGAACGCAGTTGAGCGTAAGCACCATCAAGGTTGGACACCAGATCCTTGACAATCGGCATATGCGGCAGCGGATAGATGCGCACATCGCCCTTGATGTCCTTGATGGGCTTCAGACACGCCAGCGTGTTTTCACCATCAATGTTCATGGCGCAGGACCCGCAGATTCCTTCACGGCAGGAACGCCGGAATGTCAGCGTAGGGTCCACTTCGTTCTTGATATGGATAATGGCGTCAAGCACCATCGGCCCGATTGTATCAAGATCCAGTTCGTAGGAATCAACAACCGGATTTTTGTCATCATCCGGTGTCCAACGGTACACCTTGAATGTTCTAACGTTTTTGGCCCCGGCTGGCGCGGGAAAGGTTTTGCCTTTCCCGATCTCGCTGTTGCGCGGCAGTCTGAGTTCGACCATCTTTACCTCCCTTATTCGCCCGTTCGTGCCGACAGATCAGTAAACGCGCTTTTTGGGTGGGAAGACCTCAACATCATTGGTGAGTGTCTTCATATGAACCGGACGGTAAGTCAGCGACACGCTGCCTTTGTCATCCAGCCAGGAAACGGAATGCTTCAGCCATTCCTTGTCATCACGGTCGGGGAAGTCATCCCGCGCGTGGGCGCCACGGCTTTCGTGCCGGGCCAGACCGCTTTCAAGGGTTACTGTCGCGTTGGCCAGAAGGTTTTCAAACTCCAGAGCTTCCATCAGATCACTGTTCCAGATCAGTGATGAGTCAGAAACGGAGATATCACCCAAACCGCCCCAGATTTCGTGAATCTTGTCCACGCCTTCCTGCAGGCTTTCCTGCGTACGGAACACGGCAGCATGGGTCTGCATGTCACGCTGGAGACGATCACGCATGGCGGAGACTTTGGTTCCACCCTTGGCATAACGCAGCTTGTCCAGACGATCGAGTGCGGCTTCACCTGCCCCTGCTGGCAGAGGTTTTACAAAGTCCGTGGGCTTCACAACTTCTGCTGCACGCTTGGACGCCGCACGCCCGAACACGATCAGATCGAGCAGGGAGTTCGTGCCCAGACGGTTAGCCCCATGCACGGACACACAGGCGGCTTCACCCACCGCCATCAGGCCCGGCACAACGGCATCAGGATTATCAGCCGTTGGGCGGACAACTTCACCATGAATATTGGTAGGAATACCGCCCATGTTGTAATGCACGGTCGGCAGAACCGGCACAGGCTCCTTGGTCACGTCCACACCAGCAAAGATACGGGCGGTTTCAATAATGCCCGGCAGACGCTGGTGCAGCAGATCAGACCCCAGATGCTCCAGATGCATCATGATGTGATCTTTCTTCGGACCAACACCACGGCCTTCCTTGATCTCGATGGTCATGGCGCGGGAAACAACGTCACGCGATGCCAGATCCTTGGCCGTTGGCGCATAACGCTCCATGAAGCGCTCGCCTTCAGAATTTGTCAGATACCCACCTTCACCACGGCAACCTTCCGTCAGCAGACAGCCGGCGGGGTAGATACCAGTCGGGTGGAACTGCACAAATTCCATATCCTGCGTAGGCAGGCCAGCACGCATGGCCATACCGCCGCCATCACCCGTGCAGGTGTGGGCTGAGGTGCAGGACTGATAGGCGCGACCATATCCACCGGTTGCCAGAACAACCATCTTGGCATTGAAACGATGGATCGTGCCATCATCCTGACACCACGCCACAACACCACGGCAGGCGCCTTCATCATCCATAATAAGATCAATGGCGAAGTATTCGACAAAGAACTCAACGTTATGTTTCAGGCACTGCTGGTACAGCGTATGCAGAATGGCATGGCCGGTACGGTCAGCAGCGGCGCAGGCACGTGGCACAGGGGCCTTGCCGTAATCGCTCATATGGCCGCCAAACGGGCGCTGGTAAATCTTGCCTTCTTCCGTGCGGGAGAACGGCACACCGAAATGTTCCAGTTCCTGCACGGCGGGCACGGCCTCACGGCACATGAATTCAATGGCGTCCTGATCACCCAGCCAATCAGACCCCTTTACGGTGTCATACATGTGCCAGCGCCAGTTATCTTCCGCCATATTTCCCAAAGAAGCTCCGATACCCCCCTGGGCGGCAACGGTATGGCTCCGTGTGGGAAAAACTTTGGTCACGCAGGCAGTTTTGAGGCCAGCGGCCCCCATGCCCAGCGTAGCACGCAGGCCGGATCCACCTGCACCCACAACCACAACATCATAAGCGTGGTCAATAATCCGGTAGGCTCCCCGTGACGGAGAGGTATTGGCATTCATCGTGACGGCGCTCCCATGTGCGTTCGGCCTGTCATGTCTTCAGGTTCGTGCCGCGCAGATCCTGTCAGGCAGGCGGCACAAGGCTCAGAGTTTTTTCAGGATTTCTGGCTGTTGCCCGCCGCCACCAGCTTGATGACCGCAAACACGCCCAGAAGTCCGATCAGAGACGTTCCAATTTTCACCAGAATTCGCGTGGGCAGGTGCGCCTTGCCATGCACGTAATCATCCACAATCACCTGCAGACCCATCTGGGCATGGTAGAATGTGGTGATGATCAGTGCGGTAAGCATTGTGGCGTTCACCGGCTTGCCGCCCCATTTCACCACTTCCGCGTGATCAGCCCCGCCAAGACGGAACATCTGAACGACAAACCACGTTGAAAGAGGAAGAAGAGCCGCTGCGGAAACACGCTCCGCCCACCAGTGCCCTACGCCAGATCCACCTGCGCCCAGCCCACGTGCACGGCCAAGCTGGGAGCGCATGACCTCGATATGAGAAACAGAAGCGTTCATGTCAGCCTGCCTTCCTTGCCTTGGCGCGGGAACGTGCCCGGCCACCCGCCACACACAGAAGGGCACCGGCCAGAACCGTGCTCACCCCAGCGGTAACACCAACAGCAACCGGCCCATCCTTGTTGATTTCCGTCTTGTCATAGCGGTAACCGCTATCCCAGATCAGATGGCGGATGCCGCCCACCGTGTGGTACACAACAGAAGCCAGCCATCCCACCAGCAGAAGCTGGCCAACCGGATTACCTGTAACCTTGCGTGCCGTTTCAAAAGATTTCGGCCCCTTGGCGGCGGCGGCAAGCCAGAACACGCCCAGGGCCGCTCCCGCTGTTGCTGCAACACCGGTCAATCGGTTCGAAATGGAAAGAACCATGGAGAGCCGATAGCGGTAAATTTGCAGATGCGGCGACATAGGCCGCTGAATGAGTCTGCCGTCACTTCGGCTCCCTACGTAGAGGGCCTTCCGGATATCCTGCATTGTCAGCCTCGTATCCCGTCCGTCTATCCCTACACTGGCTTAGTGCCAGCGTTTCTGCATTGATTTCGTCCTACGCCCCACCCGCAGAGTGGTCAATTCAACCAGGCAACACGACACCGAGAGGCGGGGCCGCCTCACTCAGCCGTGTTTGGGAAGGAGGTCCAGGGCGATCATAGTTTCAGCAATCTGAACCGCGTTCAAAGCCGCACCTTTCCGCAGATTATCGGACACACACCAGAAAGCGAGACCGTTGGGAACAGTGGGATCGACACGAAGGCGTGAAACGTAGGTTGCGTCTTCCCCAACGCATTCAATTGGAGTCACATACCCGCCGTCTTCACGCTCATCGCGCAGAATCACGCCATCTGCCTCACGCAGCACTTCACGCGCACGCTTGATATCCACAGGTTCTTCAAATTCGGCCACCACCGCTTCAGAATGACCGATAAACACCGGAACCCGCACACAGGTTGCAATCACGGAAATATCGGGATCAAGAATCTTCTTGGTTTCCACGGCCATTTTCCACTCTTCCTTGGTTGCCCCGTCATCCATGAAGCGGTCAATCTGCGGAATGCAGTTAAAGGCGATCTGTTTCTGGAACTGTTCGATCTTGGGCGGATCGTTCACAAAACTGCCCCGAGTCTGGGCAAACAGCTCATCCATGCCGTCCTTGCCCGCGCCCGCAACGGCCTGATACGTGGCCACAACCACACGCTTGAGCGTAAACAGATCATGCAGGGGCTTGAGCGCCACCACCATCTGAATGGTTGAACAGTTCGGGTTGGCAATAATGTTGCGCTTCATGCGCTTCAGGGCATCCGGGTTCACTTCCGGCACCACCAACGGCACGTCCGGCTCCATACGGAAGTGGGAGGTATTATCAATCACCACGCACCCTGCCTTGGCGGCAACCGGCGCATATTTGGCGGAAACTGCCCCACCTGGAGAGAACAGGGCAACGTCCCACCCCGTAAAGTCAAAGGTTTCAAGGTTCTGTACTTTCAGAACCTTATCGCCAAAGGAAACCTCACGCCCGGTAGAGCGGGGAGATGCCAGGGCCACAATCTTGTCAACCGGGAACTCCCGCTCCGCCAGTGTCTTTAAGATTTCACGCCCAACCGCACCTGTGGCTCCGACAACTGCAACCCGATACCCCATAACGTTCCCTATCTTCTGTTCTTGTTGAATGCCTGACCGGGCGGCGAACCTAGACCAAACTGGACATAAATGGAATTGTTCCTCTCCCGGCAGGACCATAAAAAGCCCTGTTTTTCAAAAGGCGCCCCTTGTGGAGTCGCCCACGCATAAAGGAGAGCGGTCTTGGTTCAGCTTTCACCCACATGCATCCCGGCGGGGGCTCCTGTTGCCCCGGCCGCCACGCAACCGGCACCGGCTGGCACGCTGGTCATTCTCGGCGCGGGGGGAGATCTGACCCACAGGCTGCTGGTTCCGGCCCTGTATGACCTCACCTGTAACAAATTCCTGCCTGATGACTTCCGAATTATTGGCGTCAGTGCGGAAGACCTGACATCCGCCTCATGGAAAGCCTCCCTACGCGCCAAGATGGAGACGTTCACTCAGGACAGCCATGCGGAATTCTATACACCCAAAATAGATGAAACCGCCTGGTCCTGGCTTACCGAGCGCATGACCTATCAGGCACTGGATTTTACGTCAGTTGACGCTGTTAGTACCCTTGCTCGGGATATTGGCGATCGGAATGCTGTTTTCTATCTGGCCACGCCACCGCGTTTTTTTGAACCTGCGGCAGAAACGCTCGCCAAGGCTGGTCTCCTAAAGGAAACAGACAATCGGTTCCGCAGACTGGTTATCGAAAAACCGTTTGGAACGGATCTCCAGTCCGCTCAGGCGCTGAACGCGCACCTGCTCTCCTTCCTTCAGGAATCACAGATCTACCGGGTTGATCATTTTCTGGGGAAAGAAACCGTTCAGAATCTGCTTGCCCTCCGCTTCAGCAACCTTCTGTTCGATCCGCTTTGGCGGTGCGAGTATATTGATCATATCCAGATTACCGCCGCAGAAATACTGGGGGTAGAAGGCCGCGGCGTGTTCTATGACGCCACAGGGGCCCTGCGGGATATGGTGCCCAACCATCTGTTCCAGATTCTGGCGCTGGTAGCCATGGAACCCCCTGCATCGCTTGAACCAGAAGCCATTCGAAACGCCAAGCAGCAGGTTTTTGAGGCCATCCGGCCCATTTCTCCCCAAAATGCCGTGAGAGGCCAATATGAAGCTGGCCTGATAAAGGGGCGCATCCTTCCCGCGTATCGGGACAGCAAGGGCGTTTCCCCCGACAGCCGGACCGAGACCTATACTGCGCTGAAGATCGAAATTGACAGTAAGCGATGGAAAGGAGTGCCGTTTTACCTGCGCACGGGCAAAGCGCTGGACTCCAGCGTGACGGAAATTGTGGTGCAGTTCAAACAGACAGCTCATCCGCTTTTTCATACGGCGGAGGGCGCAGCCCAGACTCCTAACCGCTTTGTCTATAATATTCGTCCGGAAAAAGGAGCGGATCTGCACTTCAATACCAAGCAGCCAGGCCCGGAAACCATAGTGAAGGAAGTTGTTTCCCAGTTCCGGTATGAACAAGCCTTCGGCAGCATTCCCAATGTCGGGTATGAGACCTTGCTGTATGACTGTCTGCAAGGCAACGCCACCCTGTTTCAGCGTGCCGATAATATAGAAGCTGCCTGGCGGGCGGTAGACCCGGTTCTGAAGGCGTGGGCCAAAGACCCTGCGCCGCCCGAACCTTACAAGGCGGGCACGGACGGCCCAGCCTCAGCATCCGCCCTGCTGGCACGGGATGGCCGCTGCTGGGCACCGTTCTCTCAATTAAAAGAATAGGGCCCAAAAGAAGCCCTCAGGCCAGAACGCCGGTTTCGAGGGTTTTCCGAACACCCTGTGCTTTAAGGGCCTGCCGCATTTCTACAAACTGTGTGACAAACGCATCTGATTTTTCCAGATCCCAGCCAGAGAAAACACTCATCTCCAATGCCTTGGCTGGGTCAGCATCAAATGCCAGCTTTTTATCCTCATCTGTCAGGTGCGGTTCCAGCACATCATACGCAGCACCCTTTTCATCCCGCCCTGCCAGATAGGCGCAAAAGCAGGCCAGCAAAAAGGCTATCCGGCGCGCGTCACGCCCCTGCGCAACAACACCTGACGCGGTCGGCCTTATAAAAACCGGAAGCTTGGAGGCGCTATCAGACGCAATGCGCACAAGCTGGTCACTTATGGCCTTGTTGCGAAAACGGGAGAGCAGCAGCGCCCCGTATTCCTGCAACGCCATACCGGGAGGAGCCTGCAAAAGAGGCTCCGCATCAAACCCCAGAAACTGCTGCAGCAGAGCGTAAAGGCTGGCGTCCTGCATGGCATCACTCACAACCCGGTACCCCATCAACACACCGGGCAACGCCATCATGGAATGGGTTGCGTTGAGCATACGCAGTTTCACCTGCTCATAGGGCGCAACATCCTGTGTAAACAGAACGCCCACTTTCTCCCAGTCAGGGCGGCCTGAGGAAAACGTGTCTTCCACCACCCACTGAATAAAATCTTCACAATAAACCGGAGCGCGGTCTTGTATGCCGCTTGCGGCATCCAGACGCTGAATATCAGCTTCCCGCACAGCGGGCGTGATACGATCAACCATGCAGGAAGGAAACGCCACGTTCTGGCTGATCCAGCCAGCCAGATCTTTATCCCGCTGTTCGGCCCAGCCCACCAGAGCCTTGCGCGCCACATGCCCGTTATGAGGCACATTATCGCACGACAATACGGTAAACGGCACAACGCCAGCCTCGCGTCGCAACCGCAGGGCTTCCGCCATGACACCAAAAGCAGAATGGGGAACCTGCCGTGCCAGATCCTCCACCATATCGGGATGGCTATGCATGAACTGTCCAGCTTCATCCATATAATAGCCACCTTCCGTAATGGTCATGGTGACCACCCGGATAGCCGGATCAGCCAGACGACAGATGGCCGCAGCCCGATCCGCCGGGGCGTGAACATACTCCACCAGGGACTTGATCACCCGCACCACATCCGGTTTATCCGCCGGGCATTCCGTAAGAGTGTAAAGACCGTCCTGCGCCTGCAATGCCGCAGCCTTCGCCGCTTCTGCGGGTGTATCCAGCAGACCGACACCAACAATTCCCCAGCCGCCCTGTTCGGGCAGAGCGAGAACACGATCCACATACACAGCCTGATGAGCGCGATGAAAATTTCCGACGCTCAGATGCGCAATGCCCGGCCGCACCGCGCTGCGGTCATAATCTGACATCACGACCGTTGCGGGCAGATTACCCAGGGTCTTCATACTCAGTTCCATCAAGCTGTCCTCTGCTCTTCCTGCCGGTTCATGGCAACCATGAAACCTTTATTTCAAGGGCAGGAAATCTCTTTTCAAAACAAGGCTTTCTATAAGTCATGTCTGCCCTAGAAAGGAAACGTGGCTTTTTTTGATACAGGTCAATGCAGCTTTTTGCATGGGCCGGCGTAATTCAGAAAGAGATAGAGTTGAATAGGAGCCATGGTCTCCAAAAACAGCGTGAAAAACACCAGAAGCCGCAGAAGCATCTGTATCGCTCAGAGTGAATGACCGCGAAAAAACGCTGCCGGGATAAGAGATGTGTGGTGGTTTCTTGGGGGTAAAAAACCAGTTGGAAGCCTGACGTTGAAGCATCCACCCGACCACAGAGAACCTTCACGCACCAGAAGCCCGGCACCGACCACGCCAACTGACTTTCCGCTCCGTTCCTGGCAGTTGGCGGGGCAACACGATCTTTCAACCACAAGGGCTGTAGAATTCATGCTTTTCAATCTCTTAGCCCGAAAGCCCCCTCTTGTTCTTCCAGCCAAAAACCGGCAGGGAGGGCCTCTGCCTGCCCCGCAGGTGGCCTGTAAGAATAAGATAAAGAATGAAAGTTAAGGAACTATGTCAGGAAAAATGAAAGCCGCTGTTGTTCATGAATTCGGCAAACCGCTGACTATTGAAGAACTGGACATTCCCGACATCCGGCCAGACCAGATTCTGGTAAAAATGACGGCCTGCGGCGTTTGCCATACAGACCTGCATGCCGCGAGCGGCGACTGGCCCAAGAAGCCTACCGTTCCCTTTATTCCGGGCCATGAAGGCGTAGGCGTCGTTACCAAGGTTGGCAGCAACGTAACCTGGGTGAAGGAGGGGGATGAAGTTGGCGTGCCGTGGCTTTACTCCGCCTGCGGCCATTGCGAACATTGTCTGGGCGGCTGGGAAACCCTGTGCGCCAAACAGCAGGAAACCGGCTATTCCGTAAACGGCTGCTTTGCCGAATATGTGGTGGCAGACCCCAACTATGTTGCCCGCCTACCCAAGGGGATAGATCCCGTGAAAGTCGCCCCGGTGCTGTGCGCTGGGCTGACGGTGTATAAAGGTCTGAAAATGACAGACACCAAAGCTGGCAACTGGGTTGCCATTTCTGGTGTGGGCGGCCTGGGCCAGATGGCCGTGCAATATGGCGTGGCCATGGGCCTGAATGTGATTGCGGTTGATATTGATGATCAAAAACTGGCTACCGCCCGGAAACTTGGCGCAGCTCTGACCGTTAATGCCAGGACGACAGATCCCGCCGCCTTCATCCAGAAAGAGGTTGGGGGTGTGCATGGCGGCCTGATTACCGCTGTTTCCACAAAAGCCTTTTCACAGGCAATGGGTTATGTGCGGGCAGGGGGCACGCTGGTTCTGAACGGACTGCCGCCGGGAGATTTCCCAATTTCGATCTTCGATATGGTGATGAAAGGCACAACCATTCGCGGATCCATTGTGGGGACCCGGCTTGATATGATTGAAGCTCTCTCCTTCTTTGCAGAGGGCAAAGTGACTTCCGTGACCCAGACCGACAGGCTGGAGAACATAAACAATATTTTCACACGCCTTGAGGAGGGAAAGGTCGAAGGCCGTATCGTGATCGACTTTCGCGCCTGATCTCCGTCAAGGGGAACCGAAAGGCTCTGGAAATGGCTTACAAGACTGTTAATCCATACACCAATGAGACGATCGCTACCTTTCCTGATCTGAAAGACGGAGAACTTCAGACCCTTCTGGATCAGGCGGAGACCACTTACAAAAGCTGGGCTCAGACCTCCTTTGCAGGCCGGGCCAAAATTATTGCCCGGGCTGCGTCCCTGCTGCGTGAGCAGAAGGAGGATTATGCAAAACTCCTTACGCTTGAAATGGGAAAACTCAAGCGTGAGGCCGAAGCAGAAGTGGACCTTTCTGCCGATATTCTTGATTATTACGCCCAGAATTCAGAAAAATTCCTGGCTCCGCAAAAAGTGCCCGGCGGTGCAGAACGCGGTGATGACGCCATGGTGGTCAGCCAGCCCTTGGGCATTATTCTAGCCATTGAACCGTGGAACTTCCCTTACTATCAGCTTGCCCGCGTAGCCGGGCCGCATCTGATGGCCGGGAATGTTGTGGTGGTCAAACACGCCTCCATTGTTCCTCAGGCAGCGGCCGCATTTGAAAAACTGTTCCATGATGCCGGTGCTCCGGCAGGGCTTTACACCAACCTGTTTGCCACACGCGAGCAGCTTGAAGCCCTGATTGATGACCCACGCGTGCAGGGCATTGCCCTGACGGGTAGTGAAGGTGCGGGAGCCAAAGTTGCAGCTCAGGCAGGCAAGAACCTGAAAAAAACCACCATGGAACTTGGTGGCAGCGATGCCTTTATTGTGCTGGAAGATGCTGACCTTGAAAAATCGGTCAAGTGGGCGGTGTGGGGCCGTATGAATAATGGCGGCCAATGCTGTGTGGCTGCAAAACGCATTATTGTAGTTGATAAGATTGCTGATACGTTCTTCAAACGCTTTAGCGAAGAACTGGCCAAGCTTTCCCCTGGTGATCCGTCTGATGACGCCACAGGCGTGCCTCCCATGTCCTCCCAGAGTGCGGCGGACCAGTTGAACGAGCAGGTGGAAGACGCTGTTAAACACGGTGCGACCGCCCACAGGGTTGGTCCTGCTCCGCCAAACAAGGGTGCGTTTGTTCAGACCACCATCCTGACAGACATCACAAAAGATAATCCTGCATTTTATCAGGAATTTTTTGGTCCCGTTGCCCTGTTCTTCCGGGTGAAGGATGAAGACGAAGCCATTGCCCTGGCAAATGACAACCCATACGGATTGGGTGGTTCTGTCTTCACGCAAAATACGGAACGCGGGGTGGATGTTGCTAAACGCATCAGCACCGGCATGGTATATGTCAATCACCCCACATGGACCCGACCGGACCTGCCATTTGGGGGCATAAAACGCTCAGGCTATGGGCGGGAACTGGCCATGATGGGCATTGAAGAATTTGTAAACAAAAAGCTGATCAACGTCGTGCCAATTGATGCGCCAGCCTGATTGGCTGTAACAGGTTATTAACGCAAAGGCGGCAGGTTATCTGCCGCCTTTTGACATTCTTCAAATATTGAAAATATCGTTCTTGAAATCGTTTTTTCAGGAAGCTTTCTTAATGACATGCTCCACAAGCTGCACACCGTATTCTACCAGTTTTGCGGTCAACCTTTCACCATCTTCAGCCGAGCACAAATGAGGATTCCCTTTCCCGACACCGTGCGTTGCCGTGCTGTCCCCTTCCAGGGGAATGGAAACCGGGACCCCGTTCAGATCAACGGTTCCAAAATCAACAACTTTTAAACCCCACGCTGTTTTTTCTAAATCCAGCGTAATCAGACGTTCCGGTTTGATGCACTCTGGTAGCAAATGCATACCGATACTGGTCAAAGGGTTGGCGCCATGGCCACCAGACAAAGCCGCTTTTTCCTTGCCCATGATATGCGGCATTATTGTTGCAGCCACACGCCAGAGGTAAAAGCTGGGAATAATCACGCCACTTTTCCTCATAATGCTATGCGTCACATCATGAATCATGGTGCAATTTCCACCATGCCCGTTCAGAATAACAAGACGCGTCAAGCCATGGCGTAGCAGACTTTCAAGCATATCTGACAGGACAGCCTGAAGTGTGGTTTGAGAAAGAGCAATGCCACCGGGCATGTATCCAAAAAAATCTGCACCACCAAAGGGGAGAACCGGGGCAACATAAGTTTCATGCCCTGCCTGTGTCGCTTCCTGGGCAATACGTTCGGCTACCGCGTCCGCCAGAAGATAGTCACCCATGGGCATATGCGGGCCCTGATCTTCAAAACTGCCGAGCGGCAAAAGAATAACAGGGTTACGGACAACCGCTTCCCGCATTTCTGCCGCTGTCAGCCTGGCCATATGAACTGTCGCTTTGGTCATTTTCTCGTCTCCGTGCAGAACCGTCTCTCAGATACAATACAAGGCGCACCAGAGCCTGATGCGCCTTGTTCCCGAAAAACTGGTTCTTGAAAATCACATGATTTTATTTAGCACTCTTCTTACGGGTTCTGATCAGCCTTCACAACAGGCAGCAGAATGGCCGTTGAGGCATTTCCTCCATGGTGAATGCTCTGAGTGGCAACCGTATAATCCTCGGCTTTGGCATCAAAAATGTTTGGCACAAACTTCTGAGGGTTACGGTCATACAACGGGAACCAGGAAGACTGGATCTGCACCATAATACGGTGGCCCTTGGCAAACACATGGTTCACTGCTGGCAACGTGAAATGATAATGCTGCGTGGTATTGGGCTGTATGGCTTCCGGTTTTTCAAAACTGGCACGGTACCGGCCACGGAAAATGTCCATCGAAACAGGCAGTTCGTACCCACCCATTTTAGGATTATCCGGCGTAGCGGCTGGTTGAACATCTATCAACTTGACCACCCAATCTGAATCCGTGCCCGTTGTTGCCGCAAAAAGATCGGCTACCGGCACACCACTGACACGCACAGGCGCATCAAGTTCTTCTGTTTCATAAGTCAGCACATCAGGGCGGGATTCCGCTTCCCGCTGATCCTGCACCAGCCAGCTTTTCCAGCGCGGCCCCATGGAAAATGCAAATGGCCGAGCCAGAAAGGGAACAGGGTGTGCGGGGTCAGAGACATAGCTATCTGCATCATCCTTGTCCGGATGCGTAAAGCTCAGGCTATGCCCACTGGCCAGAAAAAGAGGTGTCAGTTTATTCGTGCATTCAGTTTCACAAACTGACGGCCAGGAACGATAATAATCCCATTTCTGGTCACCCGTGTTGTAAATGATGGCGTCAGGCAAATGCACGGATGCGCTGCCCGGCTTAAGATATTCATCAAAGAACGGACGGAACACATCTTTCCGATACTGGTGCGCGGTATCCCCCTCAAAGGACAGCGGGCCGAGTTCTGAACCATTGTAATTGACGCCACTATGCCGCCACGGCCCCATGACCAGCGTATTGGGGGCTTTGACATCTGCATCCTTCAAGGCCTGCCATGTATGAATGGCTCCCCACATATCTTCCTGATCCCACAACCCTTGCTCCCACAACATGGGCACGGTGGGTTTTTTCTGGGCCAGAAGTTTATCCAGCGCCTGCCCCTGCCAGAAGGCATCATAAGCCGGGTGGGCATGCATCCGCTGCCAGAACGGATACTGGTCCAGCCCCGCCTGTGTCGCAAAGTTTCCGGCAGAGCCTGCTTTCAGAAAATTGGTATAATCGTCAGCATCTTTACGCGGAATGGAATCCCCGCTTCCTCTGACGGTCATCTGCGAGGTGAAGTAATCAAACGTGCCCTGCCGGAAAGCACCGTAATGGAACCAGTCATCCCCCATCCAGCCGTCCACCATCGGGCTTTCAGGTGCCGCGACTTTCAGCGCGGGATGCGGGGCCAGCAACGCCATAACAACCGTAAACCCTTCGTAGGATGATCCGGTCATCCCCACACGGCCATTGCTTTCCGAAACATTATGCACCAGCCAGTCTATGGTGTCCCACGCATCCGTGGTTTCATCCGTTTTTGTGGGGTTCAGCGGGCCACGTGGCGGGCGGGTCATTACATAATCGCCCTCCGAGCCATATTTCCCGCGAATATCCTGAAATACGCGGATATAGCCGCCTTCTACAAAGACATCATCCCCTTGCGGCAACAGTTCCCCCATGGTCAGGGCATCTGGCGTACGGTTTGCCCGCTCTTTGGCGTTATAAGGCGTACGGGTCAGCAGAATGGGGGCATTCCGCACATTCTTGGGAATAACAATAACCGTATAAAGCTTCACGCCATCTCGCATTGGCACCATGGCAACACGCTTGATGTAATCGCGCTGCTGTTCGGCAACAGGGAAGGCAACCTTTGCTGGAATATCCGTGCCTGTCTGCACCGTAAGCGGATCAGATGGCGGCACAGAAGCTGGCGCCGGTGCTGCAAACGCTGTACCGGAGAGAAGTCCGGCCAGAAGGCCCGATGCCACAAGGCGTCCGCACCACGATGTGCGCTGTTCAGTTTTTCCAGATTTCAGGGGTAAGGAACACGATACCATGAGTCTGCACTTTGTTTTTGGGTCTATGCTTTTTCAAGCTGGTTCCCGAACGATGCGTCGATTTTCTTCGCACGTCCACCCTGTTTCAGGGGCAAAACCAAAAACGCATATGTGTTCCGGCTTACAGAGCCTCTAGGATGCCATCCATTATCGGAATTCTGCGGTATGCCATAAAAAAAACCGGCCACAATGACCGGTTTTTCAAGAGAGCATGTCTTTCTCTCAGGCGTTTTTCAGGCCGGAGACACCTCTGCAAATGCCCAGTCAAGCCAGGGCAGGAGCGCGCGCACATCACTGGCCTCCACCGTTGCGCCACCCCAGATCCGTAAGCCGGGCGGTGCATCGCGATAGCTGGCAATGTCAAACGCCACGCCTTCTTTTTCCAGTACTGCGGTCATTTTCTTGACCACCTTCATCTGTTCGGCACGTTCCAGCGCCAGAAACCACGGGGCCACAATCCGCAGACAGATGGAGGTTGAAGAGCGCTCGGCCGGATTTTCTGCCAGAAAGGAAACCCAGTCCGTTCTGGCTTCCCATGCTGCCACTTCCGCCAGATTGGCCCGGCTGCGCGCTTTCAGTCCTTCAAGCCCGCCAACAGAAGCTGCCCATTTCAGGCTATCTAGCGCATCTTCCACACACAGCATGGACGGTGTGTTGATGGTATCTCCCTTGAAGATCCCTTCAATCAGCGCGCCCTTGGCCATAAGGCGGAAAATCTTGGGCAGAGGCCGTGATGTCTGAAACTGCTCCAGCCGTTCCACAGCACGGGGTGAGAGGGCGAGCATCCCATGGGCTGCCTCACCGCCGAGCGCTTTCTGCCAGGACCACGTCACCACATCCAGCCTGTCCCACGGCAAATCCATGGCGAAAGCGGCAGATGTGGCATCACAGATCACAAGCCCGTCATGTTCCGCCGGAATCACATCAGCAGACGGCAGGCAGACACCTGACGTTGTGCCGTTCCAGGCCAGGACAACATCATGCGCCCAATTGACGTCAGACAGCGCAGGCAGCGCGCCATAATCCGCCTTGAGCACACGCGCATTCTCCAGCTTCAACTGGGAGACAATATCCTGCGCCCAAAGGGAAGAGAAACTCTCAAACGCCAGGACATCGACAGGGCGAGGCCCCAGCAGAGACCACAGCGCCATTTCCACAGCGCCCGTATCAGAAGCAGGAACAATACCGATCCGCCAGCCTTCTGGTACGCCCAGTATGGTGCGGGAGCGTTCTATCACATCCCCCAGCCGCGCACGGCCTTCTGCTGAGCGATGAGAACGGCCTGTCAGCGCGCCAGAAAGAGCAGATACGCTCCACCCCGGCCGCTTTGCACATGGCCCGGAGGAAAAGCACGGATTAGCGGGGCGCGTAGCCGGACGAGAGGAAACTACGGAATCTAAAACGGTCATCGCCCTGTCCGGTCTTGGGAAGTGAGACAAGCTCTGGTGCGAGAGAGGGGACTCGAACCCCTATGCCTTGCGGCGGTCGATTTTGAGCCGACTACGTCTACCGTTCCGTCACTCTCGCGGCTGGGTCTTTCCTATCAGCAAAACGCTGCGTCGAAAAGTCTGCTTCACGCAATTAAAGCGCTCACAGCGCAGCCCAAACTCCTACGGCTGCATCAGCGGCAGACGCGGGGTGTGCCATCTGCGGCAATATAAGTGCCGGTTTGTGGATTGAAGCACGCATTCTGCACGCAACTGTTTCCGGACCCGAGCGGCTGCGGGTAATTCTGCGTTGCCGCGGCAATGGCCTCCCGCGCGGCCACGCCACACAAGGGCGTATTGGCCGGAGCGGAGGGATCATTCGTCAGTTTGCTTTCATCCGGGTGGGGGGCATCTGACACCATACCCGGCGCAAAACTCTGCGATGGTATGCGGGAGGCGGTATGCTGCGGCTGGGCCGCACACCCTGCCAGCAAAGCCAGAACCAGACAGCCCGTGGCACGGGTCATAAAACGGATGGACATGCGCTCTTCTCTTACACTCAGGTCGGGCCTTGCAGCCCCGTTTCTCTTTGTGCCGTGATACTCTTAAACCGCCTCAAACTCCAAGGCCCGCACGTGGCCTTACAGGTCAAGAAGCCCCTGTGCGCGTTCACCGCCTTTCCTGCGGCCAATCACGGCATCCTGGCTTCCATCCCCAAAAGTAAGTGTCACCTGCTCCCCTGTTTTCAGGGCCCGAGCCGATGTAACAGGCTGGCCCTCCGCCGTAACCAGCGCATAGCCTCGCGCCAGAACCGCCTTGGGGGAGACTGCTTCCAACTGCCCTCCTGAGCCTGCCAGAGCCACCCGCCGCTCCCGCACCAGTGCGGCAAGCGGCGCAGGGGAAAGCCTTACCCGCCCCAGCCGCGCTTCCTTACCCTGCAGACCGTGCCGCAACCCATTGAGAAGACCATTTCCCAACAGGGCCAATTGGGTCCGCCGGGCAGACAGCAATGTCTCTACCGAAGGCATATGTCGCTCAATCGCTACAAGCGCAGCCCGCTGTTTTTGCACAAACCCCGGCAACGCGACATCCAGCCTGCGCCCCCGATCATCCAACTGCATGCGGGCTGTTTGCAGCAGGGCTGGGAGGTCGGGCAGCGCTGCCGCCGCACGGTCCAACCGCAACCGCGCCGTCTGCATTTGCCGAGAGAGGGCCCCCAACGCGCGCGCGCCACGGTGTTCAAGGTCTGCCAGCAGTTCGGTACGAACGGGCACGGCCATTTCGGCAGCGGCGGTGGGGGTGGGGGCCCGCCGGTCCGCTGCAAAATCAATCAGGGTGGTGTCCGTCTCATGCCCCACGGCGGAGATAAGCGGAATGGTGCAGGCCGCTGCCGCGCGCACCACGCCTTCATCATTAAAGGCCATCAGGTCTTCCAGCGAGCCACCGCCACGCGCCACAATCAACACATCCGGGCGCGGCACCGGGCCTGTGCCATCCAACTGAGAAAAACCGTTTATGGCGGCTGTCACCTGCGCAGCGGCACCTTCACCCTGCACAGCCACAGGCCACACCAGCAACTGGCGCGGAAAACGACGGGCCAATGTGGTCCGGATATCATGCAGCACCGCGCCCTGCGCGGAGGTCACAACCCCGATCACCTGCGGCAGAAGCGGAAAACGACGTTTGCGCTCAGCATCAAACAGCCCTTCTTCCGCCAGTTTCAGGCGCAGGCGTTCAATACGGGCCAGCAACGCGCCTTCACCCGCATATTCCATGCGTTCCACAACAAGCTGGTAGCTTGAGCGTTCGCCATAGGCGGAAATCTTGCCGGTTGCGATAATTTCCAGCCCGTTTTCCGGCACCAGCCCAAGGCGGGAGACAGACCCTCGCCAGACCACACCCGCAATCTTGCCGCGTTCATCCTTGAGAGAGAAATAGACATGGCCGGAGGGATAACGTTTGAACTCCGTTATCTCCCCACGCACCCGCACGCGGCCGAATGTGCCCTCAAGCGTGCGCCTGATGGCCCCCGAAATTTCTGAAACGGTATATTCCGGCACATTCCCTGCGGGTGTGCCTGCTGCAAAGCCTTCGTCCATAAGCGCAATCTATGCTACAGACGCTCGCCCTGAAAGAGCAGACCTTACATGCGGGAGAAAACAATGCGGGTATTACTGATTGGATCAGGCGGACGGGAACATGCACTGGCCGCAACACTTGCCCGCTCACCGCACCTGACAGCCCTGTTCATTGCGCCCGGCAACCCCGGCACAGCCAAACATGGCGTGAATGTTGCCATTGGGGCAGAAAACGTGCCAGCGCTGATCACCTTTGCCAAGGAACAGGCCATTGACCTGATTGTGCCCGGCCCAGAAGCCCCGCTTGTAGCCGGTCTGGCAGATGCCTGCGCCAAGGCCGAAATCGCCTGCGCCGGTCCCACCCGCGCCGCCGCCCGGCTGGAAGGCAGCAAAAGCTTCACCAAGGAAATCTGCTACGCTGCGGGTATTCCCACCGCACAGGGCGAACGCTTTACCAGCGTGGATGCCGCACTGACCTACATACAGGAACGCGGTGCCCCCATCGTTGTCAAAGCGGATGGTCTGGCAGCAGGCAAGGGCGTTGTTGTGGCCCAGACACTTGCCGAAGCGGAAGACGCCGTGCACGACATGATGACACAGGGCAGCATGGGCGATGCCGGACGCAGCGTGGTGATTGAAGACTGCCTGGTGGGAGAAGAAGTCTCGCTGTTCGCGTTCTGCTCGGGAGAAACCGCAACACTCATTGGCGCGGCGCAGGACCATAAGCGTATTGGCGATGGAGATACCGGCCCCAATACGGGCGGCATGGGGGCCGTTTCCCCTCCGCGCGGGTTTGACCGGGCGGCACAGGAACAGGCGCTGGATGTCATGGTTCGCCCCATGCTGAAGGAAATGGTACGCCGTGGCACCCCCTTCCGGGGCGTGATTTTTGCCGGGCTGATGCTGACAGATGCAGGCCCGCAACTGATCGAATATAACGTGCGTTTTGGAGACCCCGAAGCTCAGGCCCTGTTGCTCCGCCTGACCTCCGATCTTCTGCCTGCCCTGAAAGCTCTGGCCGATGGCCAGCTTGATGCCACGCCCATCACTTTTTCCGATCAGGCGTCCATCAGCGTTGTAATGGCAGCGCAAGGCTATCCCGGCAAAGCCCTTACCGGGGTCGTTATCTCCGGCATCGCGGATGCCAATGCCCTGAAAGATGTAACGGTTTTTCAGGCTGGCACAGCAAAAAATGCGGCAGGAGAACTGGTTGTTGCCGGTGGGCGCGTTTTGTCAGTCTGTGCTGTCGGCAACACGGTGCAGGAAGCACGAGACAAAGCCTATGCAGGAGTCAAAGCCATTTCATGGGACGGCGCACAATGGCGCACAGATATTGGCGCTCGCGCACTCTGACCCCTTTTGACCGGCGCACAAAAACTGCGCCGGGTTTTACAAAACTGACCCAGTTGCTCCCAGACCGAGACAACTGGTGTCTGCATACATGAGGCTGAATCCGTCTGTCTGATCAGAGGTCATACTTGAGCCGCTTTACCGGCAAGCAATCATGAACAACGGTTCAGAAGAGACAACAGACCAATAACGATGACAGGACGCGTCCTCCTCTTTGTTGAAAAGAGATGAGGCCGCATACACAAAAGAAGTCCCGATCATCATGACACCGGGCACGATGCCGTCGTAACCATACGATCTAAAAAACCTGCCCGGCACAGGCTTCTTTGCATGCGCATCAAAACACGATTTCGATCTGCCCGGAATCTACGCCGGTGCTTCAGCCGTCTAGGCGTTTAGACAGCACCAGCGCATCCGATCCGTCAGGATAATAAGACCGGCGTAGCCCTGCTTTTGCAAAACCCGCATTTTCGTACAATATTTTTGCGCCTGCATTCAGAACCGAGACTTCCAGAAACATCTGCTCAACCTGATCTGTCTGCGCTGTCAGCAAAGCCCACGCCAGCAAGGCCTGTGCAACGCCCTGCCGCCGGAAGAAAGGCACCACGCACAGGGTCAGAATTTCAGCTTCTCCCGCAACAGACCGGATCATGATGAAGCCAGCAGGTGTGCCATCCTTCACCCCGACTGCCGCAGCCACGCCGGGCGAAGACAGCAGGCTCTGCATGGCATCTTCATCCCACTGATCAGCCGGAGGAAAACTGGCGGCATGCAGGGCCGCCAAAAGCCCGCCATGGGGTGCTGAAACCGGCAGGATCTCCAAAGAGGTTCCGTTGGCCGCGCTCCCGCCGACGCCAGGCATCAGACCGGAGCCGAGCGTAAACCCGCAGCAGGCAATTTGGCCTCCGGAGGGTCCACATAGAGGGGTAACGCCTCCCGAGGGCCGAGTTCCCCTTTCTGACGAGCCAACGCGGCAGCGGCAATCTGCTCTGCTGTGGGAGTTGCACTCTCGGACAGCACCGTACCTGCTGGCATAGGGAGGGACGTCGCTGCATCACCAGCCACCAGCCAGCGGCCTTCAGGCGGTTGCCAGTCCACCAACGCCACGGCCTGCACGCCTGCCACAGTTTCCACAAACACGCGGCCTTTACGCGCAGCCGTTACCAGCAGCCAGCCTTGCAAGCCGTCAGCCTTCTTTACTTCCGTATCAAGAACAGACCGGAGGGCTTCGCCCCGCGTAACGCCGACAACGGGCACGCCAAGACCCAACGCATATCCCGCCGCTGTGGCACAGGAAGCCCGCAACCCCGTAAAAGACCCAGGACCAACCACGACCGCTACCAGTTGTGGCTGCAAGGGTGCTCCTGCCTGCCAGCCTGCCTGTGCAAGAGCCTGCCCAGCCAGCAGCCCGATACCTTCCGCAGCCTGTTTGCCTGCCGCTTTCTGCTGGGCAATCAGGGCATACGCGCCCTCACTCCCTACCGAGACACACGCTGCCAGACCGCATGCAGCATCGCCCGCCGCACTGCCATCCAGAACCAGAATACGTGAAATCGTGCTCACAGCAGACGACAGGCTTCTTCAAACGCCAGACGCGGCGCGCGGGGAGGTAGGTTTTCCGTGTCCCCATAGCCAAGACACAACAGGAAGTTAGCGCGCCATCCGGTATCCGCCAGAAAGGCGTCCTCGACCAAAGAGGCATCAAAACCAGAAACCGGCAGTACATCCAGCCCCAGCGCACGAGCCGCCATAATCATGTAGCCACCTTGCAAGGTGCCATTCCGGAAGGCTGTTTCTTCCGCCAGACCCACATCCGCAGCAAACCAGGAGCGCAGTTCCTCACTGGGGCAAAGGCGGGGAAGTTGATCAAAAAACAGGGGATCATGCGCCACAATGGTAATAACGGGCGCACCCATGACGCGATTGACATTCCCGGAGGAAAGCGCGGGCCGCAGCTTTTCCCGTCCGTCAGACCCGGTAATAAACACAAAACGGGCCGGGCTACAGTTGCCGGATGTTGGCCCCAGACTCACCAGATCATAAAGGCGGCGCAGAACATCCGTCTCGACCGGCCGGGCCATCCACCGCCGAGGCGTACGCGCCTTTTGGAAAAGAATATCCAGCCCGCTTTCATCCAGCATCTCTGTTCCGTCTCCACATCCCTACCGATGCAGGGGTTTCAGTTTCTGCTCTCTTTTAGGTCAGAGGCGTGCAGACGGAAAGATGGAAGCGCTTTTCAGCCCTCCACCTGCTCTACGCCGACAACTTCCGGCACATAATGGCGCAGCATGTTTTCCACGCCGTGCTTCAATGTTGCACGGGAAGACGGACACCCGGAACAGGCCCCCTGCATGGTCAGACGCACCACGCCATCCCGGTATCCACGGAAGACAATATCACCACCATCTCCCGCCACAGCCGGACGCACGCGCGTATCCAGCAGTTCCTTGATCTGTTCGACAATTTCCTTGTCTTCCGGGGCAATGGGTTCTTCCGTAATGCCCACGCCTTCCGCCGCAACCGGGAAACCGGCTACAAAATGGTCTACCAGTGCTGCCAGCACCTTGGCGCGCACATCAGACCAGTCCTCACTATCGGCCTTGGTGATGGACACAAAATCATTGCCCAGAAACACACGGGAGACGCCGGGGATAGCGAACAATGCATCCGCCAGAGGGGAGCGCCCGGCCACAGAGTCGGCATCAATGAAATCAATGGTGCCTGCATCGCCCATCACGGGGCGGCCTGGAAGAAATTTGAGCGTAGCGGGATTAGGAGTGTCTTCAGTTTCAATAAACATGGGAAGGGGTCCTGATTTCTCTGCTGAGTCCGTTTCTTCTCATCAGTTGGCACCAGAATGGGGACAGGACAAGTCCTGTATAAAAGAAAAAACCGTGTTCTGGCGTACCGTGTCACACTGCGGGGCCTTCACATGCCCCAAAAGCACCAGAAGAGGCTTCGCTAAAGAGTGGATGCTGCCATGCATCCTCTCCAAAGGCTCACGCCTCAGGCACCGGACTTTTTGTAGCACGGGAGGAAGCGTAGTCCCGTTCGGCCTGAATTTCCATCAGTTTGCGCCGCAGTGCGGGGTCATGCGCATAAATATATAGCCCATGCACGGCACGCGTCATAAGCACATTCATGGCATTGAGCATGATCCGTTCCTTCACGCTCTCCGGATCAGTCAGACCGTCCCGCCCCGCAAAAGCGGCCCCATCTTCATACTTGCTGGTGTCAATACGGATGCCATCTGTCGAGGCATCATACAGAACGGACGGCCCCAGAATCAGCCCGACATAGTTCAGGTCAAACCCCTGAACGGTATAGACTGATCCCACTTCTTCTATGGTGTCCGGCCGTTCGGCCCAAGGAAGTTTTTCATCGGGCTTGGACCGATCCCATCGGAGGTGAAACCGGCCTTCATGAATGAAATGGTCATGCCCATCCAGCTTGTAGGAGTAATCATATGTCGCCAACATGCGTGAAAGGCCATGTTCTGCGTTTTTGCGACACAGAAGATCATACAGACTTTGTGCATCATCAAAAAACCTGAGGTCAAACGTCTGCTTTGCGGGCATCGGCCGAATAATCTTTTGGCAGAAGGCGCTTATCCATTCCTGCACATCCGCATTTGCCTGAACCCTGAACTGCTGCGTTAAAAAATATGTCTGCACAGGGTAGGGGCCAACAAGTTTTTTCAGAAGGTCACGGTTCCAGCAGCTCTTGAATTTCAGAACCTGTTTTTCATCAAAAACAACAACCGTAATACGGGAAAGCCGGATCAGCTCTTCCAGATGATTGTTCTGTTCAAAGTGATTATATTTGTCGCTCCGGGTCAACAGAAGATGGGCTTCATCAATAAACAGGATATCCGCCCTCTTTCCGGCCTTTTGCATCCTGTTGATGAAGGTTGTTGGGCGTTCAAAATCCTTTTTCTTCAGATACGGAAACTGTTCTGATATGTTCTTGTACAACTTCATCATTTCAGGATGATTGACAACAAGATAATTCTGCATTCCGTAAAAGGGGCTATTTTTTTCCTTCTGCCGGGACAGAGATTGTATTTCATTAAAAATAGAATTCAGAACAATGCTTTTTCCTGTTCCGGCATCTCCCTCTATCAGGAAGACAGCATGCTCATCCTGCCGATGCGCCAGGCAGAACGTCCGAATAGCCTGCTTCAGATCATTCTGCTGGGAAGAGAGCACCTTGGTGGGCGAGAGCTTATCTATCGCATCATTTTCCGCGCTATGAAGACTCTGTTCCATGCAGTGCTCTCTCTTCTCCGGTTATGGAAGGGATACGGACATAAAAAAGACCTATATCCCCTAGCATTTTACTCCTTATGGTCCGCTGCAGAAGGCTGCCCGCCCACAGGAGCAAGGATAGCCGCTAGACCATCCATTTTTCCGTCCAGATGCGGGTAACGCAAACCACCATGATAGGTGATGGAAACGGTATGGAAGCTATCCCCATCCCGCAAAAGCAAGCTGATAGGCGCACCATCCTTGCTTTTTGCTGCTGTAATGACATCCTTCAGATCATCAGCATCATAGGCTTGCCCGTTTACAGCAACAAGTTCCTGATCCCGCGTAACCCCTGCCTGCCATGCAGGGCTGCCCCACAGAACCTCTGCCAACACGCCTTTTTTGCCAACACTAAAACCAAGCGAGAACAGGAAATCCGTTACATGCCGCAGTGTGGAATAGGATGTGATGTAGTCAGACGGCTTTTCCGTAAAGACAAGGCGCGTGCCCGTGCGCATAAAACCGTCCAACGGTGCGTGATCCCGAATATCATACACGCGCTGGTGCAGGAATGTTGCCCAGTCATAGGGTTGTACGGCATTGAGAGCCTGCACAACATCATCAAACTGATAGGTGCTGGTGACAAAACTGCCATTATGAGTACCAAAGAACGTACTCGCAAAATCATTCAGGGATTTTTTGTTATCTGACAGTTTGCGAATAAGCGTATCTACATCCAGCCAGATCAATTGGCCTTCAGAATAATAATCTTCGCTTCGTGACCAGCTTCTCCAAGATTGCGGTGCACGCTGTGAAATAATTGGATCATTGGTTGTATCAATCAGCGGACGCCACGTGCGGCCCTGTCTGCCATCATAGACCGCAGCGACCTCGGCGAGGGCATCTTCCACTTGCGGTGCTGTCATCAACCCTGCACGCGCGGCCAGTACATATCCCCAATACTGTGTCTGCCCTTCATAGACCCACAGGCCACTTCCCCGCTGGGGCGTGTTGAAATTGGCCGCCCACAAATCTGCCGGACGGCGATATTTTCCGTTCCAGGAATGAGTAAATTCATGCGCCAGCAGGTCCCGTGCGGCAAATGTTTTGTCCCAATGGGTAAAATACCCACGGGGGCCGCTATTTTCACTGGACTGATGATGCTCCAGACCAATGCCACCCAGCTTGTCCGTCAGCGCCAGAAGAAAATCATAGTGGTCATAGTGATGTGACCCAAACAGCAGGTTGGCCTGATGGACCAGTTCCCGATGCGCCTTGATCTGCTCATCCGTTGCCGCCAGATCTTCCGGACGATCCGCCATGACATTCAATGTCACAGGCACCTTGTCATCCTGTGTCAGATCAAATTTCCGGAAATATTTTCCGGAAAAAATGGGAGAATCTTCCAGAACATTAAAGGAAACGGGTTTGAACGTAATCGTATTTCCACTTTGTGCGCCATCAGCCCGCAGGGCTGTGCCATAAGACCAGCCCGCAGGAAACACAACCTGCGGTTTGAACTGGATCTGGCGTGTGAAATACCCTGCCGGATACAAGGAGACAGCCGACCACTGCACATTCACCATGACGTCTGTCATCACCACACGGCCTTCCTTGGGAGAGACCGGGGTTAGCAACTGATAGGATACTTCAAGCTGATGCGTTCCTTTGGGCACCTGAACATGGAACGCGCTGACACTAACTGTATCCCGCACCCACGGAATCTGTTTCCCCCCAGCCTGTATTTTCAATCCGCCAAGCTGATCAATCGTGCCTGTAGGGGAATGATTACCCGGCAACCACATGGGATACAGGAGCGTGAAGTTTCCCCCTTTTTCCACAACATTCGCAGGAAGCGGAATGGTTTCCTGCATGCTCAGGATGTGACGTGGTAGGTCTGTTGCGTTCACCTTCAGGCTAATGGTGCCGCCATAAGGCACATCCTGCGGCGTCGGCACAGAGGGAGGCAGGGGAAGAGGTTCTGGTTGCGACTGAGCTGAAGCATCAGCCGCATAGGCTTTTGATAGACCATGCGGCGCCACTGCGGCCATGATCAGCATTCCCGCACAGACACGCATGGCGGATGAGAGAAAGTGAGTTCGTAAAGACATGTTCAAATGTGTCTCCCTATGATGCGATCCCATTCTGGCAAGGTCATGAGCAATGGCTTCATGAACCAATGGTCCGCATGTTCAACGTAAGAGTGTTGAAGCACTCAGCAGGTTGTCTGTCGAGATATCTCGGAGGCAAAACGAAGGGCCTATTTCAAGAAAATGTGCATTGGCAGGCCGCCCTGAAGCGGTACCTTACCGGATTGCCCACGTTTCACTCAGATATGTCGTTACGGGTTTGTCTTGGGTCCCTCATTTTCAGGAAATTCTGGTCATGCCAACAAACGTGCTCCCAACACTTTTTCCGCTCTCTGTTCCCACGCTTCCGGTACAGGGAGAAAACAGCCGTTTTCCTGTGCGCCGCATTTGGTGTGTTGGGCAAAACTATGCCGAACACAGCCGCGAGATGGGCGGCAACCCTGACCGGGACCCACCTTTTTTCTTCTCCAAACCCGCTGATGCCGTCACCCAGGCCTCGGTTCTGCCGTTCCCACCCAAAACCGATAACCTGCACCCCGAAGTGGAGCTTGTTGTCGCCATTGCTGCCGGGGGCGCTAATATTTCTTCCGAAACAGCGCTCAAGCATGTTTACGGATACGCAGTAGGCCTGGATATGACCCGGCGAGATCTTCAGGCTGTTGCAAAAAAAGCGGGAAGACCATGGAGCCTTGCAAAAGGGTTTGATGCATCCTGTCCAATTTCCGCCATCAAACCAGCCTCCCAGATACCATCTCTCGCACACAGCAAAATCACGCTGACAGTTAACGGCGAGGTCAGGCAGTCAGGGAACATTGACGATATGATCTGGTCTATTCCAGAAATAATTTCCATACTCTCACAATCTGTCCGGCTTGAAGCAGGAGATCTGATCATGACAGGAACGCCGGCAGGCGTAAGCCGCATTATGAAAGGAGATGTGCTTAAGGCCGCATGTGAAAATGTCGGCACTTTTGGTTTAACTTACGTCTGATTTTCAAATATCTTTTAAAAAGGCAGGAAAATTCCTAAAGTGGGACTCTACCATTCTCTGCCTACCTCTCTCCGTGAAGAGAAGGCTGCTCAGTCTTCTCTCATGTAGTCAAGAAACGCCTGGATGATGTCATTTTTTCCGTGTTTTCTCCAGACATAGTAAACATCTGTTGGCCCTATATCATCCATTTTGAAGATATTGAGCTTTCTACCCCGCACCCGAAACTGGGCAACAACACTTTCCGGCATACAGGCCAGACCAATTCCCATATCAAGGCAAGACAGGATCAGATCATAGGATTCCATGGTCAGCACAGAACGCGGCTGATATCCTTTCTGCTCCATCCATAACTCTGCACATCTTCGGTAAAAACAGTCCTTATTGAACAGATAAATATCAGACCGGTTTATAACGTCCGGTGTGATTTTCTTGATATGCTCCGGCATGACCAGATAAAGAGATTGATGAAACGCAAAAGAGCCTTCCAGAAGCGTGTTTTCAACTGGTCCATCGGTAATGGCGAGGTCAATTTTCTCTTCACTTAGCATTCTTTCCAGTACAAAACTGGAATGTTGCAAAACATTCAGCTCCACATCCGGATAATCCATCATAAATTGCGGCACATGTTTGGGAAGGCACGTTAAAAATGCCACATCCAACGCCCCTACGTTCAGAATACCGCGTGATTTTGGCCGGGACCACAAAGAGGGTAGGCGTTCTGCTCGACTGACAATTTCCCGCGCTTCCCGATAAAACAGCCGCCCCGCCGGTGTAATCAGTAATTTTTTACGATCCCTTATAAAAAGATCCTGTCCAATATCCGTCTCCAGTTCTTTCAGTCGCATTGTAATGTTGGAAGGGACACAATTCATCTTCCGGGCTGCCGCGGCAATGGAACCGCCTTCTACAATGGCGCAGAAAAAACGGAGCTGAGACAGTTTGGGAACGTACATCCTATCCTCACTTTAAATGATGTTTTTGCTCTTTTTAAATCACTTTCCTTTATACATTCCCTGTGAAACTATGAAACCCAAGCCAGACATGATTGTTGTTAAATCATGCTACAGAAATCAGAGAAATTTTGGAGAGTATTTGAAAAATTGCTAATACGGAACGGATAAAAATCATTCGTGTATGATCGGATAAATATAAAAAGACAACTGAAGGAACATCCCGTTCAAGATGACGGTAAGCGTCCACACAAAACCCGTTCTGCATCTATCCGCCGCCTTTTTCAAACAACTCTCACTTTTTCCATACTCTGCAACAAGGAGATTTTGATGACTGATACAGATCACAAAACGCATTATGACCTGTTTATTAACGGTAAATGGACAAAAGCATCTACAACCACGTTTACAGAAATAAAGAGCCCGGCAAACGGAAATGTGCTGGCACAGGTAGCTAACGGAGCCAAAAATGATGTAGAGCGTGCCGTAGCCGCCGCCAATGCCGCATTTCCAGCCTGGAGCCGTAAAACGGCTGAAGCACGTGCGGATGCTCTCTATGCTTTCAAGGCGTTGATTGAGAGGGATGCCGAACGGCTGGCGCGCATTATTTCAAGTGAAATGGGAAAACCGCTTAAGGAAGCAAAAGTCGAAGTTGGATTTGCATCGGGCCTTCTGCGCTTTGCTGCGGAAAATACCCGCCGCCTGGAAGGCGATATTGTGCCCGGCAGCCGCCCTGGCGAGAAAATTCTTCTGGAAAAAATTCCACACGGTGTCATTGGCGGTATTTCCGCATGGAACTTCCCGCTGGCATTGTTTATTCGCAAAGTGGCCCCTGCTCTGGCGGCAGGCAATACCATTGTCATCAAACCCCATGAACTGGCTCCTCTAGCTGCGCTGGAAGCCACACGTCTGGCAGAGGAAGCCGGTATTCCGGCTGGGGTGCTAAATGTGGTGACAGGCGATGGTAAAGACGTTGGTACCCCATTGGTCGAAAACCCGGATATAAAACTGATCACCATGACCGGCAGCACAGCCACCGGCAAAAAGATCATGGCTGCAGCTGCCAATACCCTCAAGGAAGTTCGTCTGGAACTGGGGGGCAAGGCACCGTTCATTGTAATGGAAGATGCAGATCTGGAAAAAGCGGCTGAAGCGGCTGTTCTTGCCCGTTTCACCAATGCCGGGCAGGTGTGCACCAGCAATGAACGCACTTATGTTCATGCCGCCATTTATGATAAATTTTCAGCGCTAGTCAGAAAAAAAATTGACGCCCTAAAAGTTGGCAATCCGCTTGATCCATCAACTGACATGGGCCCTAAAGTCAGCCTGCAGGAACTGGAAAAAGTTCACGCCATGGTTGAAAAAGCGGTCTCGCAAGGGGCAAAGCTGGAAACTGGTGGTCATCGTTTGAAAGGCAATGAATATAACAACGGGTTTTTCTATGCCCCGACGCTTCTGACAAATGTGCGGGAGAACATGGACATTGTGAAAGACGAAGTGTTCGGCCCCGTCATGCTGCTGACAAAAGTCGCTGATTATGATGATGCTCTCCGCCAGGCGAATGATTGTCGCTATGGTCTCTCTGCTTATGTCTTCACCAATGATCTGAAACGTATCATGCGTATCAGTTCTGATCTCAACTTTGGCGAGGTCTATGTCAACCGCGAGGGCGGAGAGGCGCCGCAAGGTTTCCACCATGGTTACAAAGATAGTGGCCTTGGTGGGGAAGACGGTAAATATGGTCTGGAAGCCTATGTGCAGACCAAAACCATTTATCTGAACGCCTGACAATAGAAAGACGGGGAAAGAGTTTTTTTCAAACCTGTTCCCCTCACCTTAAAAAACTCCTTCCTTGTTCAGGAAGGGGTTTTTCTTTTCTGCTTTTAGTAAAATCTTTGACTGTATCAGCGTAGAATACCCGTATGACCGATTGAGTAGCGACCCGGCTGCGGCCAGACCGTCAACCCATGCGGTTCCGCACCAACACGGATCTTCTGCATGGAGCCATCTTCCGTGTTGATCTGATAAACGACATCATCAAAGCGCCCGGATAGCCAAAGTGTTTTTCCATCAGCACTGACATTGCCCATATCAGGGCTACCACCACCAGGAATAGGCCAGTTGGCAACAATCTTGTTTGTGGCAAAGTCAATTACCGTTACGCCACCCGCCTTGCTGTGCGGTTTACCATGAATTTTATGAGACCCCCGGTTGGCCACATACATTTTGGTACCATCGCGGCTTGGATAAAGCCCATGGGTGCCGATACCTGTTGGAATAAAGCCAATTTCGCGAAAACTGTCACCATCCACAAGAAACACACCATCAGCCATCATGTCAGCAATATAGAATGTCTTGCCGTTGGGAGAGATGAGAATGTCCTGCGGCATTCCTCCGCTGGAAAGCTTCAGATAACCCAGCACTTTCTTGTTGACGGTATCAACCTTCACCAGATGCCCACCAAATTCACAGGTGAAAATGGCGTAACGCCCATCAATGGAGAAATCCGCGTGGTTCACGCCCTTACAGTCTGGCGTTTCAACTGACTGCTGAAGCTCCATGGTGTGGGGATCACGGAAATCCAGCCGTTTACGCGCTTCCGCCACCACAATGGCAGATTTACCATCTGGCGTGAAATACATGTTGTAAGGATCATCCACTGGCACATTGGCGCCCGGTTTACCTGTGTGGGCATCAATGGGGGTCAGGCTACCGCTGGTTTTGCCTTCTGCATTGTTTGTCACCCATAGGGTGCGCAGATCCCATGATGGCACAACGTGCTGCGGGCTTTGACCAACAGGAAAACGATCAACCACCTTGGATGTAGCGGGATCAATCACATACACATCATTAGAGCGCAGATTAGGCACATAGACACGGGCCGGGTCCTGCGCAATTTGCGGAGCGATATGGCCTGCACCTGTTTCACTATACAGATTGTTCGGATTGATAACCGGCGGCATACCGGGAATGGTCTGCACAGCAGGCGCCGTGGCCCCTGAAATAACCGGTCCCTCAGCAGCAGAGGAAACTGCCGGAGCAGGGGGCGTTTGAACAGATGGCGCTGTTCCCGGAACAGGCTGCTGAGGGTTGGTAGCAGACGGAGGTGTCTGCACAGGGGACTGAGCGGCTTCCTGCGCTGTGGCCACGCCGTATCCTGCGCCCAAAGCAACAAGAACAGCCGTTGCGGCTGCCAGATGTCGTTTTACTACCATAATATTACAGACCGTACCTTTTTTGTACTCTTTTAGTAAGCATGGAAATATTTAGCACAGGCTTTTTTTTGCGTCTATTTTCAGCTGAGCTTATAAAAACTTTCTTAATGGCTGTTTTTAAATAGCCACAGGGAAAGACTGTAAAGATATTTTTGCGGATGAAAAGACAAGTAAGGCAGGGCGAGACAAAAATATCGGCCCGCACTATCGCCTGTCTCAGATACCAATAGCTGTCTGCCCAGACCGAACCGGCTGTTCAGACAGCGTTTGTTTACTGCCCGCTAGTTCCCACGGGCCTGTTCAATAGCCTGCACGGCCGCGTTCACTTGCATGGCAAGTCCTGCCTGCCCCAACGATGCAGAAGCCCGACGAGGATCTCCCCCATAGATACCGTCGGCTGATGAAGGCGTGCCAGAAGCCCGTAATGCCTGTTCTCTGACCATGGAGGGATCAACCGCCAGCATGAGGGAGGTATCACTGATATCAGCATGCATGCCAACATCCTTCCCATATCCCTTCTGTTTCAGCCAGTCAGCATATTGGTGCGCCACAACTGTATAGTAGCCAGCAGCATACAGGGCTTTCGCGCCTGTTCCCTTCCATTTTTGCGTAAGTGTTTCGGCCGCTTTTTGCAGATATTTCTGGTAGCCACCATGATCTCCCACAAACACGATCAGTTTGAACCCCTGAACCTGAAAACTTTCTCCCGCTGAAACCAGAAGTTTTTCAAAAACATCTGGTGGAACAGTAATGGTTCCCGGAAACCGCATATGAGAAGACCGGGGAGACGTTCCTCCTTCCGGCACATAAGCTATCACTGGCGCCACCAGAGTATTTCCTGCTTTTTCAGCAATCTGCTGCGCAAGATACAATGCCCGCGTATTATGTTTGCCGACAGCAATGAAGGGACCACTCTGTTCCGTACCGCCCACAGGGACAATAATTGTGGTGGCACCGGCAGCAATATCCGCCTGAATTTCCTTCCATGTGTTCTGTTCGAACAACACGGAAGAAAGGGGAGCAGCACAGGCAAGATGCGAAGCAGCCAGAGCGCCCGCACCACACAGAAAACACGCCGCCATGGACCGCAACGTGTTTTTCCCGAATTGACTCTGCATTCTTATTTTTTCTTTCTGGTTGTTTTCTTTGCCGGTTTCTGAACAAGCAGCGGTGCCAGAAAGTGCCCAGTATGGCTTGCAGGGCAAGCCGCTATCTCTTCCGGTGTGCCTTCAGCCACAATCTGTCCGCCGCCGTCACCGCCCTCCGGCCCGACATCCACAATCCAGTCTGCGGTCTTGATCACTTCCAGATTATGTTCGATCACGACAACCGTGTTGCCTTGGTCAACCAGCGCATGCAGTACTTCCAGCAGTTTCCGCACATCTTCCGTATGCAGTCCTGTTGTTGGTTCATCCAGAATATAAAGCGTGCGGCCTGTCGCCCGACGTGCCAGTTCCTTGGAAAGTTTAACACGTTGGGCTTCACCACCCGAAAGGGTTGTGGCCTGTTGGCCCAACGCCACATACCCCAGCCCCACTTTTTGCAGAATGCTCAACCGGTCCCGAATACGGGTCTGGGCGGAGAAGTAGGGTACGGCTTCATCAACACTCATGGCCAGAACATCCGCAATGGATTTTCCGCGGAACTTGATATCCAGCGTTTCCCGATTATACCGCTTTCCCTTGCAGGTATCGCATGTGACAAACACGTCAGGCAGGAAGTGCATCTCGATCTTGAGCACACCATCGCCCTGGCAGGCTTCACAACGACCACCCTTGACGTTGAACGAAAAACGACCCGGCTTGTAGCCCCGCGCCTTACTTTCAGGCAGTTCGGCAAACCAGTCACGAATAGGGGTGAAAAGATCCGTATAGGTTGCCGGGTTGGAGCGCGGTGTACGCCCGATGGGAGACTGGTCGATATCAATAATTTTATCGAGCAGTTCTATCCCTTTTATCGCCTTGCAAGGTTCCGGTGTGGTTGAAGACCCCATCAGTTCCCGTGAGAGGGTTTTGTAAAGTGTATCAATCACCAGCGTGGATTTGCCGCTGCCAGATACACCAGTCACGCAGGTAAATGTTCCCAATGGAAAGCGTGCAGTTACGTTTTTAAGATTATGCCCGCTTGCGCCCTCAACTGTCAGAATCCGTTTTTTATCAATCGGGCGCCTTGTTTCCGGAACTGGAATTTTCTTGCGGCCAGACAGATACGCACCAGTGAGGCTTTCTGGTGACTTTGCAACCTGTTCAGGCGTACCCGCAGCCACAACTGTACCACCATTGACGCCCGCACCGGGCCCCATGTCAATCAGCCAGTCTGCACTGCGAATGGCGTCCTCATCATGTTCAACAACAATCAGAGTATTCCCTAGCTTTTTCAAACGGTCCAATGTACCAAGCAGGCGTTCATTATCACGCTGGTGCAGGCCAATGGAGGGTTCATCCAGCACATACAGAACCCCGGTCAACCCGGACCCGATCTGGCTGGCGAGGCGAATACGTTGGCTTTCGCCACCAGAAAGGGTGGCAGAACTACGGGAGAGGGTCAGATATTCCAGCCCCACATCATCCAGAAATTTCAAACGTTCCAGAATTTCACGCAGGATACGACGAGCAATTTCTGCTCTTTGTGGTGTCAGGGTAGGGAGCACCGTATCAAACCAGTCCAACGCTTTGCC
Source organism: Acetobacter senegalensis (assembly GCF_001499615.1). Taxonomy (NCBI): domain Bacteria; kingdom Pseudomonadati; phylum Pseudomonadota; class Alphaproteobacteria; order Acetobacterales; family Acetobacteraceae; genus Acetobacter; species Acetobacter senegalensis. The sequence goes on from NZ_LN606600.1 coordinate 1,588,609, forward strand.
AATTGGCAGATCACTGGCTTCCGCAATGGTTTTCTGCGCTACCTTCACGCACAGCGCTTCTGGCCGCAACCGTGCGCCATTGCAGACATGGCAGGGCTTTTCAGACTGATAGCGTGAAAGTTCTTCACGCACCCACATACTATCCGTATTGGCCAATCGCCTTGAAAGACTGCCGAGCACCCCTTCAAACGGCTTGGTTACGCTATAGCTTTTCTTGCCGTCCTTATACGTGAACGTCACATCTTCCAGACTACCATCCAGAATACTGTTCTGCACACTTTCCGGCAAATCTTTCCACGGTGTTTCCATACTGACGCCAAAATGCTCAGCCAGGCTTTGCAATGTCTGGTCCAGCAGAGGCGATTTTGCATCTTTCCAAGGCGCAATAGCGCCTTTTTTCAGGGAAAGAGACGGATTGGGCACAACCAACGCAGGGTTGAAAAAGGTTTCCGTGCCAATCCCATCACAGGATGGACAGGCCCCCTGCGGCGCGTTGAAGGAAAACAGCCGGGGTTCAATTTCTTCCAGCGTGAACCCACTTTCCGGGCAGGAAAAACGGGAGGAAAATACCAGCCGTTCTGGCGTGGCATCACTGTCACGCAGCACTTCTTCCGTGTAGGCAATGCCATCTGACAGTTCCAGCGCGGCTTCAAAACTGTCCGCCAGCCGCGTTTCAAGACCGGGTTTGACCACAATACGGTCAATCACCACTTCCACCGTATGCCGCAACTTGCGGTTCAGGGAAGGGACATCACCAATTTCATACAGCGTGCCGTCCACCTTCACGCGAGTAAAACCCTTGCGTTGCAGTTCGGCCAGTTCCTTTCTGTATTCTCCTTTACGGTCCCGAATGACAGGCGAGAGCAGAAGCAGACGCGTGCCTTCCGGCAGAGCCATCACCCGGTCAACCATCTGGCTGACGGTCTGCGCCTCAATGGGCAGACCCGTTGCTGGGGAATACGGCACTCCGGCACGCGCCCATAGCAGACGCATGTAATCATAAATTTCTGTCACCGTGCCTACGGTAGAGCGCGGGTTCTTGGAGGTGGTTTTCTGTTCGATGGAAATGGCCGGAGAAAGCCCTTCAATCGAATCTACATCCGGCTTGCCCATCAGTTCCAGAAACTGGCGGGCATAGGCGGAGAGACTTTCCACATACCGGCGCTGGCCCTCGGCATAGATGGTGTCAAACGCCAGAGAAGACTTGCCGGAGCCAGAAAGGCCCGTCATCACGGTCAGGCTGTCCCGCGGGATATCAATATCCACATTCTTGAGGTTATGCACCCGCGCGCCACGAACGCGAATGGCCTGATGACCGGGCAGAGGGGTATTTTCCATCTTGGGTTCGCCGCCGTTCCTGTTTTGTCCTGTTGCTGTTGTAGCCCTTACCCATGCTGTATGGGAATGCTGCCCAACACACTTAATCTGCCCATATGGGCATGGATTGCCTGAATTCCCATTGCACCGGGACGATTGATTGACCATCTAGAACGATAAGCGCGGCGCATGCCGCAAAATGTGGAGCGTTTTTTGCATGCCTCCACCGCAGTTTTGAGCAAGGATAACACCAGATGGACCATATTATCGGCCAGTCCCGTCCCGGCGCGCAGAATGAAGGCGCGGGCGCTCAGGCTTCTGTCCCGCTTGTTTCTGATGGCTCTCAGGCCACCTTCATGCAGGATGTGATTGAAGCAAGCCGCACCGTGCCTGTGCTGGTGGATTTCTGGGCCGACTGGTGTGGGCCGTGCAAACAGCTTGCTCCTGTGCTGGAAAAAGTGGTGACGGCAGCCAAAGGCCGTTTGCGTCTGGTCAAAATTGATATTGAAGCCAATCGGGCGCTGACCGCCCAGTTGGCGCAGGTTGGTCTGCCGCTTCAGTCCATCCCACTGGTTGCCGCCTTCTGGAAAGGACAGATTCTGGATCTGTTCCAGGGAGCCCTGCCGGAAAGCGAGATCAAGAAATTCGTGGAAAACGTGCTGAAAGCCGCTGGTGGTGGCACGATGCCCGCAACCGAACTGCTTGAGCAGGCCAATGTAGCACTGGAAACCAGCCGCCCTGAGCACGCTGCCGAGCTTTATTCCGCCGTGATTGGAGAAGAGCCTGAAAACCCCAAGGCATGGGGGGGCCTGATCCGCGCCATGCTGGCGCTTGATGATGAAGAAGCAGCCGCAGCCGCTTTGGCGGATGTGCCCACTAAAATTGCCGAAGCCCCGGAAGTTGTGGGGGCCCGCGCGGCCCTTGAACTGAAAAAGGAAGGCCGCAAAGCCGCCGAGGAAATGGAGGAAGTGCGGGCACGTCTGGCCGCTAACCCCAACGATTATGATGCGCGCTGTGAACTGGCCACCGGGCTGAACGCCGCTGGCAAGCGGGAAGAAGCCGCAGATGAACTTCTGGCCGTGATCCGCGCTGACCGGAACTGGAAAGAAGGGGCTGCCCGCCTGCAACTGCTGCGCTTCTTTGAAGCCTGGGGGCATGATGACCCTGCCACCCTTGCGGCCCGCCGCAAGCTCTCCTCCCTCCTTTTTTCCTGATATCCGGACCGTTGGCTTCTTATTTCCCTGACGACGAGGACATCCCGCGGGCCATTCCGCGGGTGTCTGACCTGACACTGGCCGATATTCCGGCCGAGATCGGGCTTTTTCCGCTCAGCGGTGTCTTGCTGCTGCCGCGGGGAAAGCTGCCTCTGAACGTCTTTGAGCCGCGCTATATTGCGCTGGTGGAAGATGCGCTGGCCTCCCACAGGCTGATTGGGTTGATTCAACCCGTCTGGAAGGAGGAAGATGCAGAAACAGATGACGCGCCTCCGCTTTACCATATTGGAAGCATTGGCCGGATAACCTCCTTTACGGAACGTTCTGATGGCACATACGCCATCACGCTCAGTGGCATTGCCCGGTTCCGGCTTCTGCGGGAGACCGGGCTGCATCGCGGCTACCGGCAAGCCCGGATTGATGCGTCTTCCTTTGCATCTGACCTCAGCGAACTTCCCTCCGCGCCTTTTGATCGCCAGAAACTGCTGGATTCCATGCGCCGGTATTTCCAGCAACGGGGGCTGGGCGCACGCTGGTCCGCCATTGAACAGATGGGAGATGATGTTCTGCTGGTCACCCTGCCCATGATCTGTCCTTTCCCTCCGGCTGAAAAACAGGCATTGCTTGATGCTGGCACGCTGACAGACCGTGTGCGTGTGCTACAGATGCTGCTTGATCTGGCTGGCCCGGAAGATGAGGGGCCGCCTTCATGATGATTTTGTATGGATGATACCTGATGTCTGGTGCTGAAACCCACGCCCCACTTGATCCGCGCCTGCTTTCCCTGCTGGTCTGCCCCGTTACCAAAGGGCCGCTGACCTATAACGCTGAAACCAACGAACTGGTCAGTCAGAAAGCCCATCTGGCTTTTCCCATCCGTGATGGCATTCCCGTCATGCTGCCTGAGGAAGCGCGTCACCTGGAAGGCTAACCTGCGGCAGGACACCATTCTTCCGTGATACATCGTTTTTCTCTGGCTCGGCCCAACCGGACAACCGGCATACGGCCGCATTCTTCCGGTTTTCTGGTGGGGATAGGCCTTACACTCCTTTCCCTCCCGTTTCTGGGGGGCTGTCACAGAGAAATTGAAGGTGACAATATTGATCTTCCTTACGAGCGCCCCGGCCGTTTCATGCCTGAAGCGGCCCCAGCGGAAGCACGCCGTGCCAAGGAACAGGAAGAACGCGAAGACATAGCCCGCGCCAACGGCCAGTTGCCTGAAGAAAAGCCGCAGAAACCTGAAGACCGGTATGAGGCCCTTACACCTTCCAACGCGGCCAACGGACCGCTGGATCAGGGCGATGGCCATTCCGTTATTCCGGAAACAGAAGCGATCTACGGCAAGCCGCCACAGCAGACGCAGCAACCCCGTTAAAGGCAGTCAGAGGCCGGAAAAACGACTTAGCCTTTTCCAGCCTGAAGCACTCTTGGCGGTGTCTCTTTTGCCAACAGGGCAGCACGCTTCATTAGACAAAAAAACAAGCTTCCGCAGCATTACGGAAGCCTGTTCTGTTTCCAGTTTTGAATGCGCTGCGCGTTACCGCGGCACAAGTGGGCCATCAGCCCGCACGCCGCCGCGCCACACGGCGCTGATCTGATCAACTGCCGCGATATTCTGGGCAGGGTCAGCTTCCAGCACCACAAAATCCGCCCGCTTGCCGGGGGCAATGACCCCACGGTCAGACAGATTGAGCAAAGCCGCAGCCTGACTGGTTGCCAGCCGGAGGGCTTGCAACGGTGTCAGTCCAGCCTCAACCAGCAGCCTGAGTTCCCGATGTTCGGCAAAGCCCGGAATACGGACAGGCGCAGCGCCGGAATCCGTGCCAAACCCGATTTTGACTCCCGCTTTATACAGGGCCAGCAAGTTCTGCTCATTCATGGCGACAGCTTTATGAGACGCCGCATCCAACGGTGACTTCACAATTTTGTCCCGCCATGCTGCATCAGAGAACTGGCGGCTCAGGTCTCCACTCAGTCCTGCCTTCAGAACGGGATCATTCAGCAGGGCAGGCTGTTCGGCAAACAGATAGGTCGCTTCATCCAGGCTGATTGTTGGCACATACCATACGTTATGACTTTTCATCAGAGAGATAAGTTCATCATCCACGGGTTCATCACGCACACCATGGGCAATAATATCCGCGCCAGCAGAAACCAGCTTTTTGGCATAAGCCAGATCATGAATATGGACAGCCACCCGCACATTTTTGGCATGCGCTTCCGCCATCACGGCCTGCCAGACCTCCGGCTTCATGACGGGCAGGGGCTTGGCTGATTTTACACCGTTACGGAAATCATCCACCCACAGTTTAACCAGATCCGTGCCTTCGCTGACCATGGTATCCACGGCCTGGCGGGCTTCTTCCGCCGTTGATGGCCGAAAAATCTGGTCTTTCCCAACCTTGACCATGCCCTCCGGCGGCATGCCGCCCGGCACACCAATGCCCTGATCCACCCCGAACAGATCAGCGCCATCCGTGTTGGCATGCTGGGCTTTGCGAAGATCATCAAACAGAGGCGATTTGGTCAGGCCAAGCGCTGTTACTGTCGTCACGCCATAGCGCTCATACTGGTCCAGTGCCGTCTTGATAACCGGAGCGGTAAAATTCTCCGCGCCTATCTTGGTGCCGGACACCACCCCAACATGGCTATGGTTGGAAATCAGGCCGGGAATAAGGGTTTTACCGGACAGATTGATCCGTTTGGTGCCTTTAGGCGCTTTGACCGCACCATTATGACCTACAGCCGCAATGGACTGACCTTCCACCAGAACAGCCATATCCTCCTGCTCGGGCGTGTCCGTACCGTCAAATAACCGCACGTGTTCCAGCAAAACCGGTGCTGACACCGTTGCCGCCTGCACAGGCTGGCCTATTGCCACAAGGGAACAGGCCCCCGCTAGCAACAGAGCCGGAAGAGAGAAGGGAGATCTGCGTTGCCGTGCCTGCGTAAGCAAGGATGTCTGTTCGGTCGCCTGCTGGTTCATACCATTCTTCCCTCTTCCAGAAAAATCATGAGGCCCTAGTCGTCCTCCGTCCCGATGGCCGGAGCACGGCGGCGCATGAGATCAGCAACCGCCATGCCAAGGATACCTGTCATCATGCCAATAGCCGTTGGTATAGCGCTACCCCCAGGCAGCAGCCCCACCAATACACTACTCAGTGAACCGATACTGAACTGCATGGTTCCCAGCATGGCCGATGCGCTGCCAGCATGCTGCCCGTGATGGTAAAAGGACATCACGGTAGCATTAGGCCCGATAAAGCCCAGCGCGCCGGTGATGCTGGTGATAAGCGCACAGGTCAGAATGGGATGATGTTCACCCGCAATGCCGGTAAGGGCGAGCACCACAAACAGCGCACCAACCACAAGAGCCCATAGCAGGGCACTTTCCAGCAGCACGGGCATGGCGAATTTATGCACCAGCCGACCATTGATCTGTGTTCCCAGAATGAAGGCGGCGGCATTGATGCCAAAGAACAACCCAAATTGCCCTGCGGAGAAGTGCAACACCTGTTCAAACAGCACAGGTGCACTGCCCAGATAGGCAAACATCACAAAGGTCGAAAACGTAGCCAGCAGCGCATTGGAAAGAAAAACCGGTTCTTTAAGAATAAGAATATAACGGCTGGCAATTCTGACAGGAGAAAAGGCGATCCGCCGTTCAGGAACCAATGTATCAGGCAGAGACAGCAGAATACCGACAATACCAGCCAGCCCATAGAAGACGCCAACCCAGAAGATCCATCGCCAGTTGCCGAACTTGAGCACGATGCTGCCAAGGCTGGGGGCAAGAACCGGCATGACCCCAAACACCAGTGTCAGTTGCGACATGATGCGGGCACCCTTTTTGCCTGTCGCTACATCCCGCACGATCGCGCGTGGAATCACAGCAGAGGCTGAGCCACCAACCGCACCAATAAAACGGCAGAGGCAAAACAGGTGGTAATCCTGCACAAGGGCGCACCCGGCAGACGCCAGCACAAAAATGGCGAGCCCGATCACCAGCGGCGCACGCCTGCCAAACCGATCAGATAAAGGCCCCTGAGAGAACTGGCCTATCGCCAGCCCCAGAAACCAGGCCCCCAATGTAAACTGCGCAGAGCCCGGCCCTCCGGCCAGATCGCGCTCCACTTCCGGAAAAGCCGGAAGATACATATCCGTTGCAAGCGGACCAATGGCCGTTACCAACCCCAGCAACACAATCAGCCAAGGGGTAAAACTACCACCGGGCAATGCTTTTGGGGGAGAGAAGCGTGTCATGAACCAAACCAGACCCGAAAAAAGGAAGAAATTGTTCTTTTGTCTTTTAGCCCTGTTTTGTCCACCCAGATCAGAAGCAGAGCAGGGCGTGATGGCGCTCAGTCCGGAAAGAAAAGAAGGGCTTCTCGCGCCATGCGATCAGCTTTCAAGTGTCTCAGCAGAAGAACAGCACGCATCTAACGGGCACTCTCCTTCAGGAGAGAGGCCCGAAGAATATTTTGAAGTGTCATTCTTTTTGGGAGAAAGTGGACTTTAGTCACAATAGCTTTGCGCCTTATCCGCCATTCCAGCTTTTCTGCATGATCTCAGGGAGCAAAAGAACGATTGCATCTGTCAGACGCAAGGGAGCGCAACAAAAGGAAAATACCTTCTGCCACAGCATGTCCTACGAAATAATGTCTGAATGTCAGGGAAGGAAGAACTGGTGGAGCCAATCGGGATCGAACCGACGACCTCTTGAATGCCATTCAAGCGCTCTCCCAACTGAGCTATGGCCCCACACTGTTCCAACCATACCACTTGGGGGTGGTATGTGTGTGCATGCCTAATACAAGGCGTTTTTCCGGGTGGCAAGCCCCTTTTTTCAGGAAAGTATCACACTCATTTCACGCAACGCACTCAGAAGCGGCAAGAGAGGCAGACCCAGAATAGCAGTGTGATCCCCCTCTATTCTCTCAAACAGATGCGCGCCCGGTCCCTCAATCCGGTAAGCTCCCACTGAGGCCAGGCAGCGCTCTCCTTCTTCCGCCAGATAGGCTTCAAGAAACGCATCTGAAAACAGCCGCATGGTCAGACGTGGTTCAGACACATGCTGCCAGAGCACTGCGCCATTCCGGCACACCACAACTGCCGTGTGGAGGATATGTGTCTGCCCGCGCAGCGAGCATAGATGATGCCGGGCGGCCTGCCTGTCCTTTGGCTTGTCAAACAGAACACCATTGCAGGACAGCATCTGGTCCGCGCCAATGATAAAGGCATCAGGCACATCCACTGCCAGGGCTTTTGCTTCCGCCAGCCGGAGGGCCACCGTTGCGGGAGACCAGCCCTCACGCTGCCCAGCTTCCTTCAGTTCCGTTTCATCAACACTGGAAGGCATGACTGAAAAAGCAAGTCCGGCATTGGTCAGTACTATTCGTCTGATAGCCGAACCGCTGGCTAGTACTAGTTCGTGACGTTTGTCCTGTAATGGAGTCGGCTTAAGTACTAAATCTGTCACGTGAGCGAGTCCCTTTCAGGTACTGAGCAAAAAATAGGGGTGTGAGTACTATCCTGAGTACCGGGGTACATGTGGATTGTACGGCGATCATGACAAGCCCGTACCGAGTACCGTGCACAACCTGCAAGAGTCATGAACCGGTGAGTTGTACACAGCCTTATTGGGGTATTTTCTGGATAACTCAAAAAACCCCTGTTTTTCCAAGGCTCTGTAATCTGTACACACTGTGGGAAAGATGGGGTACATTTTTGGAATGGTGGGTACCCCGTCATCCACAGTACCTCTTAACCCCTACAATCAATTCTATCTTCTTTTTTTATAGTTAAGAGGGCGTGGACAGGCTGGAAAAAGACGTGCAGGACTTCTGAGCATGAGCAGCAAGACAGAAATCCCCCCCTCCAAGCGCCTTCTCAGAACCCTGAATGGTGAGGCCATGTGGCCACCACCGCTTTGGATGATGAGACAGGCAGGACGCTTTCTTCCTGAATTCAGGGCCATGCGTGCGCAGGCTGATTTTCTGACGCGATGCATGACGCCAGATATCGCCACGGAACTGACATTGCAGCCCATCCGCCGTTTTGGAATGGATGGTGCCATCCTGTTTTCCGATATTCTGATCCTGCCTTGGGCATTGGGTCAGTCTTTAGAGTTTGTTGAAGGAAAAGGCCCTGTTCTGGGCGCTATCCGCAGCAAACAGGATTTTGCCAGACTGGACCGTAACCGCATTGCGGAGATTACCGCACCTGTTCTTGAAACATTAAGCCGCCTGCGCAAAGTTCTTGATGGCCCGGACGATATTGGTGTGGCAAAAGGCGGAGCAACAACCCTGATGGGGTTCACTGGAGCTCCCTTTACCGTGGCCTGTTACATGGTTGAAGGGGGTGGTTCGCGTGAATTTGCCATTACCCGGCAGATGGCGTTTGCCGAACCCGCGCTGTTTGATCGTATCATGGCTCTGCTGACAGAAACGACGGCAGATTACCTATGTGCCCAGATTGAAGCTGGGGCGGAAGCCGTCATGCTGTTTGATTCCTGGGCAGGTCTGCTTCCGCCCTCCGAATTCCGCAAGCACGTTATTGCGCCTACCCGGCAGATTGTTCAGGCTGTGAAAGCAAAACATCCTTCTGTGAAAATCATCGGTTTCCCGCGTCTGGGCGGCATGATGGTGCCGGAATATGCACGCGAAACGGGTGTAGATGTTGTTGCGTTGGATACCAGTGCGGATCTGGCGCTGATGCGCACGCAGGTGCCTGAGTCCATTGGTCTTCAGGGCAATCTGGACCCTATTGCCGTTCTGGCAGGTGGAGAGGCTATGCGACGGGAAGCGCTGGCAGTCAGAAATGCGGGTAAAGGCCGGGCTCATGTGTTCAACCTTGGCCATGGCGTGTTGCCGCAAACGCCTGTGGAACATGTTGCTGATCTGGTTAAAACAGTCAGGGAGACAGCATGATGGCTTCTCCTCTTGCTCTTTCGGCTGATGGCAGCCTGAAACTTGTCATTTTCGATTGTGACGGGGTTCTGGTGGACAGTGAGGAAACCTGCTGCCGTATCAGCGCTCAGGAAGCGCGAGCAGCAGGTATGGACGTGCCAGATGATCTGGCCGTTGATACATTTTCTGGTATGGCGCTGCCCAGTATTCAGGATGTTATTGAGCAGAAAACCAGAAAATCTCTTGGTGCGGATTGGGCTGCCAGAACGCAGGCTCGTTTTGTCGCCGCCATGAAGCAGGGCGTGGAGCCGATAGACGGTGTCTATGCCATGCTTGAAGATGTTACAAAACTTGGTCTGCCTGTCAGGGTTGGTTCCAATTCTTCTGTTGAGGAAATGGATGCCAAGTTCATTGCAACCAACCTGACACCGTATTTTGAAGGTCGTATTCATTCTGCACGGGATATGGGAATCCCCAAACCGCGGCCGGATGTTTACTTGCATGCGGCAAAGGAAGAACAGGTTGCTCCTGCAAACTGTGTTGTTCTGGAAGACAGTAATACAGGAGCACGGGCGGCAATTGATGCCGGGATGATGTGCGTTCTACTGCGCAAGGCAGGTGAAGACGTGCCTGACTGGCCAAATCTGGTTGTTATTCATCATCTTTGTGAATTTGCACCCCTTCTGAAAGAAGCCTTGAAGGCGCAGGGACGTCTGGCATGACAATTGAAGCCTTCCTGCCCTGGACACGCTGGTTTCTGGCGTTTCACGTCATGTCTGTCATGGCGTGGATGGCGGGGATGTTCTATCTGCCTCGGTTGTTTGTGTATCATTGTCAGGTGCAGATTGGATCGGAAGAAAGTGCGCGGTTCAAGATCATGGAACGCAGGCTTCTGCGGGCCATTATCAATCCTGCCATGATATCCAGCCTGCTTTTTGGTATTCTTCTTGTGCTTACGCCAGGGGCCGTTGATTGGCATGCTGGGTGGTGGCACTGCAAAATGGCTGCTTTATTAGGCATGTTTGCGTTTCATGGATTTTGTGCACGGTGGCGGAAAGATTTTGAAAAAGATCAGAACCGTCACCCTGAACGATATTACCGTATTGCCAATGAAGTGCCGACAGTTCTGATGATGATTATTGTGATCATGGTCATTGTAAGACCATTCTAAAAAACTGTTTTATGGTCTATCTTTTTCAATAAGAAACATTCTGCACCTTCCAGACCGGAACTATGGTCCGGAAGGTGTTTTCTGAAATACAAAGTTATAAAAACTCCATATTATATCAGGTTCTGTGCACGCAGCATGCCAAAGGCGGCAAGGCTGACCATGCAGGTGATCTCGTTTTTACGGATCATCTCTTCAACGTCTTCCAGCAGCAGCGTGTGGCATGTCATGTCCTGCTCCGTGTCTTCCCGGTTTGTGGGGCCGGGGGTCAGATCCGTCGCCAGATAGACGTGCCCTTTCTGGGTGGAATATCCTGCTCCCTGATACACTTCTCCTGCGTGATGCATGGTGCGGGCAATCAGCCCTGTTTCTTCGCGTAGTTCCCCTGCAGCAACATCTGCGGGCGAGGCATCAGGGCGGGACTCCCACATGCCCATGGGTAATTCCCATAACCGTTTGCCAATAGGGTAGCGATACTGGTTGACCAGGGTAACCGTGGGTTTTCCATCGTCCGTACGGCCAAGGGGCAGGATCACAACAAATTGACCACGTTCAACCACGCCATATAGCCCGTCTTTCCCGTTTGGGCGGCGGATAATGTCTTCCCTTACGCGGGTCCATGGGTTTTCATAAGCAATGCGGGATGAGAGGACGAGGTATCCGCCTGCATCGGGGAATGACGTGGTCATGACGCGTAGTTCCATCTTCCGGTATCTGGAAGAGCATATTTTACAGGACTCTTTCTCAAAAAGCACTTCCGGGCTTTTCTGGCATCTGCGGACGGAGTGTGTGAAGAAACAGAAAAAGCGGATTGTTTAAGGGTTTTATCATGTCTGTCACGGCTGTACGTTCGCCCTCCGTCCTTATGACCATTCTGGCGGTCGTGCTTTTTACGTTGCTTTGTTACACGGTCATTGGCCTGCAAATGGCTGTTGTGCCGTTGTTTGTGCGTGAAAAGCTGGGCTTCAGTTCAGCCATGGCAGGCTTTGCTGTTTCTGTTCAGTATCTGGCCACTTTTGCTACCCGCGCCTCGGCCGGGCGCAGGATTGACACCATAGGCCCCAAGAAAGTTGTGCTGGTCGGGTTGGCGGCAGGTGTGCTTTCCGGTGTCATGTTGGCTATGGCAGGTGTTTTGGCCAGTGTGCCCATGCTTTCCCTGCTTCTGGTAATTGTGGGGCGTATTGTTCTGGGGTTTGCGGAAAGCTGGGTCGCCACGGCTGCTATTGTCTGGAATATCAGACGGGTGGGGGTGGCAAATACTGCTCAGGTAATTTCCTGGAATGGAATCTGCTCCTATGGGGGCATTGCGCTAGGTGCTCCGATTGCCACACTTCTTTACCATGCAACAACTTTACCGGCTTTTGGCGGTTTTTTTGGGGTGGGGCTGCTTTCAGCCATGCTGATGGGCATAGGTCTGCCCCTGGCGAATCGTCAGCCAGCAGTTGATCCGCTTCCTGCCACAAAACAGCACTCCTTTTTCAACATTCTCTCTCGTGTCATGCCGTATGGTCTGGCACTTGCGGCAGGATCAATCGGATTTGGGGCAATTTCAGCGTTGCTGGCGCTTTATTTTGCAGATCAGCATTGGAATGGCGCAGCCATTGGGCTGTCTTTGTTTGGCTCGGTTTTTGTGCTGACCCGCTTTGCCTTCACATCACAGATTGCAAAGCGGGGGGGCATGAGCGTTGCCCTGTTTTCCCTGCTGGTTGAAGCTCTTGGCCTGAGTGTTCTGGCATGGGGCAATTCTCCACTTTGGGCGAATGTGGGGGCAGCTCTTTCAGGGGCTGGGTTCTCGCTTCTGTTTCCTGCTCTTGGAGTGGGTGCGGTGGAACAGGTTGGGCCCGAGAACAGAGGAGGGGCCATTGGTGCGTTTTCTGTTTTTCTGGATATTGCCATTGGTATTTCCGGCCCGCTTCTGGGCCTGATCATACCGTTGTGGGGGTATGGCGTGCTGTTTCAGATAACGGCGCTGTGCTGCCTGATGGGGGTTGTTTTGTGCATGGTGGTGAAAAGCCATCAGCGGCATCATACGGCTGGCGTTTCGTGAACAGGCATGAGACAGTAATGCATCATTTTTGCCAGAGGAGAAAAAGCTGATGCCTGTGACGCTGAGTGCTGTTGCTGTGTTTTGTGGATCCCGTTTTGGAAATAATCCGCTTTATCGGCAGGCAGCCCAGAAAACCGGACAGGTGTTGGCAAAGCAGGGCATCAGGCTGATATATGGCGGTGGAGCTCATGGCCTGATGGGTGTGGTGGCAGATGCCGCCTTAACGGCTGGCGGGGCTGTAACCGGGGTTATTCCGGATTTTCTGGAAACGCGTGAAAAAATGCATGAAGGCGTTGCAGAACTGATTGTTGTGGACTCCATGCATGCGCGGAAGCAGATCATGTTTGCACGTGCGGATGCGTTCTGGATCCTGCCCGGTGGATTTGGCACGTTTGATGAAATGATGGAAATCCTGACATGGAAGCAGCTTGGCCAGCATGGGAAACCAATCATTCTGGTCAATGTGGAGCACTGGGCTGACCATGTGATTGCCATGCTGGATGCTGCCGTAGCGCAAGGCTTTGCGGAACCTGTCTCCCGCGCCATGATTCATACGGTTCCTGATATTGAGACCGCTCTGGCCTTTTCTCAGCCACAGATTGCGCAGCAGAAAGTGCCTGCCGGGCAGCTTTAAAGCACGATAAAACGGGGCAGAAATGCGATTCCGTGCGTTTCTGCTCTTGCTAAACCGGCACGAGAGCGGTATAGCCCCGTGCAGGTCATCGGAGTGTAGCTCAGCCTGGTAGAGCACTGTGTTCGGGACGCAGGGGCCGGAGGTTCGAATCCTCTCACTCCGACCAGACTTTTCCCACCAAAATAGTAAATAACCCTTCAACTCCTTTCTGGAGAGTTGGGCTATAATAATGTCATCGCATAGCTGCTATAAAAGCAGATGGATGGCACGGTTTCCTTCCTGAAATGGTACCATAAATTCCAGATGCTGCTTGGAAATGCGTATCTGACAGAATGTGGTTAAGGCGCTGGCAACAGATCAAATCTTAGGGTTTGGCGCTGTTATGTCCCGTTAGAGACTCATGGTACGCTGTTGCGGCTAGCAATTTCTCTGCCTGATATCTTGTCCATCTCTTACATGTTCGTGTCTTTGGACGCCATGAGATTGCCGTATAGAGGCATGTAAGGTGAATGTTTGTTGCAGATCGTGTTAGTATTTCATGCAGCAGAGCCGGATTGGGGATGGAAACGCGGCATCTGATGCCCCATCTTATAATGAGAACCCACAACGGCTTCGGTTGAGAAAGCGGAGCCCCATGGAATTGGATATCTACCCTGCGGGGAGAGGATCATGAAAAAACAAGCATCATTCAAATATGGCCTGGCGGTTTGCCTTTCTCTGGCAACCGGATTGGCTCCTGTGGCGCAGGCTCTGGCGCGTCCGGGCGGTGGTGGTGGGCCGGGAGGCGGCGGTTTTCATGGTGGCGGCCCCGGTGGGGGAGGATTCCGTGGCGGTGGCGGCATGGGGCCTGGTGGCGGTTTTTAGAGGCGGCGGTATGGGCGGCGGTTTTCGCCCCGGTGGTCCCGGCTTTGGTGGTCCGGGGCGTGGCGGCTTTCGCGGTGGCCCGGGCTTTGGCGGCCCAGGAAGATTTTACGGCGGCGGTATGGGCTGGCGCGGCGGTTGGGGCGGTGGCCCCAGATGGGGCTGGGGTGGCGGAGGCTGGGGCTACCCCTATTATAGCTGGGGGTGGGGTTATCCCGGTTGGGGCTGGGGTGCTGGTCCCTATGGCGGCTGGGGCTGGGGTTGGGGCGCGCCGTTTGTCTTCGGCTCAGCGCTCGGGCTGGCGGTAGGAAGTGCTGTTGCGTCCTCTTATGATGGGTATGAGAGCCAGAATATTTACGCGCCTCAAAGCTATTATTATGGAGGAGCGTCTTCTCAGCCTGTGGGAGACCCGGCGTATTCTTCCTATCAGCAGCCAGCTTATTCCGGCGCTGTGCCGCAAAATGTCTCACAGCCGTCTGATGTTGTGCGTTGTAGTGCAGGGCGTTTCTTTAATACCTACACGGAAAGCTGCGATAAACGCTGATTCTATCGTTTATTTTCTGATACCAGAACCACAAGACCATTACGGAAGGAGAAAAGGGGCAGCCCTTTTCTCCTTTCTGCATTTATGGCCAGTAAAAAACTGCGCTAGGGTAAATGTTTGATAGGGAAGCAGAGTGTCAAAAGGGGATAAGCGTGGTGGCATTTAAGTATTTACGTGATTATCTGGCGTCGTGCAGGGTTCTGGTTGGGTATCGGGCTTTAACTCTTTCAGGTGGTCTTCTTGCTGCCACCGTGACTGGCGTTGCTGCAAATGCGGCAGAACCAGATGCACAAGAGATTTTTGCGCCGCTGGCTTATCCGCAACCCGTGAACGTCTATCATTCCGGCAGCGGCGCACCCGGCCCGCAAGCGTGGAAAAATCATGCTGATTACGACATCCATGTCCAGATTGATCCGGCCACGCATGTGCTATCTGGCACTGAGACACTGACCTACACCAATAACAGCCCGGACGCTCTTTCTTCCCTTTGGGTGCAGCTTGACCAGAATCTGTATGCTCTTGGTTCTCGCGCTTCCTTTGCAACGCCCCGGTGGCTGCGTCACCACACAGATGGCGTGGTGATAGATGGGGTTGCCATACAGGATAATGGGCAAGATACGCCTGTTTCGCCGATAGTGTCTGACACCCGTATGCAGGTGCCCCTGACGCACGATCTTTCTGCAAACGGTGGCAAACTAACCCTGAAAATTTCCTGGCATTACCAGATTCCTGCTGAATGGGGTGGCCGCACAGCGTTCAGTCAGGATCGGGACGGGGAGGTTTATGAAATTGCCCAGTTCTATCCCCGCATGGCTGTTTATGACGATGTAAGAGGGTGGGATACAGCCCCGTATCTGGGGCAGGAATTCTATCTGGATTACGGCACTATCGATTATAGCGTTACTGTGCCTAAAGGGTTTCTGGTGGTGGGGAGCGGTGCTCTTACAAACCCGGATGATGTTCTGACCGCACAGGAACGGAGCCGTCTGGCCGACGCCGCCAAAAGTGAAACACGCGTATTGATCCGCACGGAAGCAGACGTCAAAGCGCTGGTTGATCAGGTGCAGCAAGGCACACAGACATGGCGTTTCCACATGTCCAATACGCGTGATGTGGCGTTTGTGGCGTCCGCTGCGTTGCTGTGGGATGCCGCAAAACTTGATCTGCCTCCACTGGAAGGCTCGGATGCCAAAAATCCACTTCCGCGTCTGGCTATGTCGGTTTACCCGGCTGAAGCAGCAGGGGAGAAAAAATGGGATCGCTCCACAGAATACGTCAAACATGCGATCGAGTATTTTTCAGGCAAGTGGTACCCTTATCCATGGCCCAATGCAGTGAATGTTGGCGGGCATGGCGCCGCCATGGAATATCCCGGCATTGTTTTTGATGGGAAAGAGGATGCGGGATCTCAACTGTTCTGGGTGACCACTCATGAACTGGGGCATGGGTGGTTTCCCATGATTGTGGGCTCCAATGAACGCCGCCATGCTTTTATGGATGAAGGGTTCAATACGTTTATTGATATGTATGCCTCAGAGCATTTCAATCATGGTGAGTTTGCACCCAAGCGTGATGTGGAATTTGCGCCCCAGACCGGCCAACCTGCGGATGATATTGTCCCTGTTCTGAAAGATGCCTCTGCACCCGCATTGATGACGGCTGCGGACCTTATACCCGAAAAATATCGCCATCCGGTGACATACTTTAAAGGCGCTTATGGTCTGCAATTGTTGAGAGAACAGATACTGGGCCCAGAGCGCTTTGACCGTGCTTTCAGACGCTACATTGCGTTGTGGGCGTTTGGGCATCCTACGCCATCAGATTTTTTCAGGGTGATGGAGAGTGAAGGGGGAGAAGATCTCTCGTGGTTCTGGCGGGGCTGGTATTTTAAGAACTGGGGGCCTGACTATGCTCTACGGTCCGTTTCTTACGTTAACGGCAATCCCTCTCAAGGCGCACTTGTGCATGTCAAAAACAAGGGGTGGCTACCCCTGCCGGTGACAATGGCGATTACGTGGATAGACGGCAGCTCAGCCCGTGTGCTGATTCCAACTGAAACGTGGTACCAGAAGAACGACGTCACGCTTCAGATTCCGGGGAAACAGGCTATCCAGTCTGTAGTGTTGGACCCTGATCACAAAATTCCTGATCTTAACCGGACAGATAATGCGTTTGTGGTGAAGACGGATATTGCGCACAAAGATGCTGCTTCAGCAGCAGCCATGAGCGTGACATCACCTGATCAGCAGCACTAACACGCTGCTCAGTTTTCGGTAAAAAGAAGGCCGTAGCGCGCCAAAGAAGGGTGCTACGGCCCTTTTACATAAAACAGTCCTTATGCTGTTAGACGGGCTTCTTCCAGGTTCAGAAGCCACTGTTTATCCTCAATGCCGCCATCCCCGGAATATCCACCCAGTCCACGCTGAGCCACCACGCGATGGCACGGGATCAGGATCGGGATAGGATTGCGGCCTACAGCCTGCCCCACAGAACGCGGACTGCCGCCAACCTGTTGAGCCAACGCCTGATAGGTGGTGACACTGCCGACCGGGATAGCGCACAAAGCCGCCCATATTTTTTTCTGGTAAGGCGTGCCAAACGGTTCAAGCGGGAAAGGAAAAGCTCCCGATGCTTTGGGGTCATCAAACCATTTATCCAGCCAGTCTCTGGCTTCACAGAGCAAAGGCGTTTCTGTCTGGTCCCGACCCCATCCCCAATCCAGAGAAATGATTTTTCCCTCTTCCTCGGTGAGAGTGAGCGGACCAAGTGGTGAGTGGAGGGAAAGCTGCGGCATAAATCGACCCTTCGGGCGTTATGGTTTCAGACGAGAGTAGGGACATTATACAAGCAGATTGAAGACGGGGCTTAAAAAAGATACCGACCTTCAGCAGAGACGAATTTTTACGGGCATCCATTTTAAAATGGCTCTCCCTCTCCATGAATCCACTTTTGTCTGTGCTTAGCCGGGCATGGTTTTAAGTTTGCCTCCTCTTTCGGTTTTCGTAGCTGAAATATCCAAAGGACGGTTTTTGCTTTTCTTCAAACTGAGTTGGGTTGCTCTCAGTATCAGACAAGCTCGTTGAGCCTTTATCCTGATATTTCTGTCTGAAAGTTTGCATGCTGTAATTTTTAGCAGCAGAAATGGCTATCTCTTCACTGGCGGATGCTCTTTCTCTTTCAAAAGGAAAGCCACAAAATGTCAGGCCAAAACAAAAGGAAGAGCCCGCGAACCTCGACTAGAGACTGTTGGCGAACCCCAGAAATGGAGAAGCGCAAGAGGCTTGGATGCATCGAAGGGCAGATTTGAACCCGCGAGATGGCACCATGGGCACGACACCCGACCCGCATTTTAAGTCACCATCAAAAAAGCGGAAGGGAGGATAGGCAGAGCATTTTTTGAGCTAAAAAGAAGTCTTGCTGCTTATACGGATGCATCGGGGTGAAAGGACAACGCATATTCACGCCAGATGAGTGCCTGCCTAGCGTAGGGACTTTTGAAGTAAGCCTTAACTCAAAAAGTAGCCAAATTGATCTGCCTGATTTTTCAATCAAAATTTGGGAAGGCTTTCATCTTACGCTGTAGATATGAGCTTCAATTCTGTGTCGCTTATTTTTTATCCTGATTGTTTTTTCGCTTTGCTGCCTTCTTTGAAAACAGTTTCCTAGCTCTCTCCATCCAAGCAGGAAGAAGGGAGCAGGCTGCAAGGTCTTAATTTTGGCTACGCGTGGGCGGGAATCTGTTTTAGAAAGCCTCAGCCAATCAAAGGGAGAGGCGGGTATTTCTCGCTCCTCCTTTCCTTAGCAGGATAAGGAAGACCTGTTTTGGTTGTCGGCTCGGATCATACTGAGACGCGGGCCGAAAAAGAGAGACTTCAGAGATTACGGAATGACAGAAGGAGCAGGCCGCCGTGGGCTATCAGAGTGAAGAGACCATTTTTGCGCTCTCAACTGGTCTGGGACGAGCGGCCATTGCAGTCATGCGTGTCAGCGGTCCCCAAAGCGCAAGCCTGTTGACCCGCTTATGTGGGAAGGTTCCGCTACCCCGGAAAGCCGTTTTGCGGCGTGTATGGCAGGATGCCAGCGTAAAAGACAATCTTCTGGATGAAGCGCTGGTGCTCTGGTTTCCTGGCCCAAATAGCTACACGGGGGAAGATGGTTTTGAACTGCATCTTCATGCGGGACCGGCGGTTATCAAAGCAGTTGCAGAGGCATTGGTAGCAGGCGGTGCTCGTCCTGCAGAACCGGGTGAGTTCACCCGTAGGGCATTTACCAATGGTCGCATGGATCTGGTGGAAGCAGAAGGCATTGCTGATCTGGTGGATGCCGAGACGGAAAGCCAGAGGAAGCTGGCGCTGGCGCAAACTGATGGAGCGCTCAGCCGCCTGTATGAAAACTGGGCAGAGCGGCTGAAGCGGGTTCTGGCGCATCAGGAAGCACTGATTGATTTCCCGGATGAAGATCTGCCGGAAGAGGTGGAACAAGGCCTGTTGAACGAGATTCACGCGCTTATTGGTGCCATGCAGGAGCATCTTCAGGACGGAAAACGAGGCGAACGGATTCGGCGGGGCGTTGTCTTTGCCATTGCGGGCCCTCCTAACGCAGGCAAATCCAGCCTACTGAACTGGCTTGCAGACCGTGATGCCGCCATTGTGTCCCCCGTGGCGGGGACGACGCGGGACGCCATAGAAGTGAACGGTAGTTTGGCCGGTGTGCGGGTGACATTTGTTGATACGGCCGGAATGCGGGAAACTCAGGACGAAATTGAAGCTGAAGGTGTCAAACGGGCACTGTTTCACGTGAAACAGGCAGACTGTGTACTGCAAATGTTCACGGGGGATATGCTGCCGGAGAATGTCTTTCCTGGCGCTTTGCTGATAGGCAATAAAACAGACCTTGGGCCTGTGCCTGCAAAAGTGTTAGGGATGTCTGTAATTCCTGTCAGTCTGCAGACGGGCGAGGGGTTGAACGCACTCCGAACGATTCTTGAGCAGAAGGTGGAAGCCTTAACGGCACAGTCGGCTTCTGGTGCGCCTCTTTTAACCCGCGCACGGCATGAGGCTGGCGTGAAGGAAGCCTGCCTTTGTCTGCAGCAGGCACTGGAGCAGGAATGGCCGGAAATGCGGGGAGAGGAATTGCGTCTGGCAATGCGGGCGTTAGGGCGGCTTACAGGCCATGTGGGCGTGGAAGATCTGCTGGATGCAGTGTTCGGGCAGTTCTGTATTGGGAAATAGGTTTGCAAAAGGCGGCGGAATAATGGACCGTTTTTACGATGTGATTGTTGTTGGAGGAGGGCATGCGGGCTGTGAAGCTGCTGCTGCCGCAGCGCGTTGTGGTGCCCGCACACTTCTGTTAACGCATCACAAAAGCACGGTGGGGGCCATGTCCTGCAATCCTGCTATTGGCGGGATTGGAAAAGGGCATCTGGTGCGCGAGATAGACGCGCTGGATGGCATTATGGGCCGCGCTGCTGATCGTGCAGGTATCCATTTCAAGCTTCTTAATCGGTCTAAAGGCCCAGCCGTGCAGGGGCCTCGTGCTCAGGCTGATCGGATGCTTTACAAACAGGCTGTGCAGGACCTGCTGGCTGAAACCCCTCTTCTGGACTGTGCTGAAGGTGCTGCAGGTGATCTTCTGTGTGCGGAAGATGGAAGCGTGCAGGGAGTGGTGTGTGAGGACGGGACGACCTATCGGGCTGGCGCTGTTGTTCTGACGACAGGGACCTTCCTGGATGGAATTATTCATATTGGGCATAAATCTAAACCGGCGGGCCGAGTGGGGGAACAACCTGCGGTTGCGTTAGCCAAGCGGCTGAGAAATCTTGGTTTGATAATGGGCCGGTTGAAAACGGGAACGCCTGCGCGTCTGGTTAAGGACAGTATTGATTGGGCCTCTTTGGCTGAAGATAAAGGGGATGATCATCCTGAACCGTTCAGCCGGTTGACGCAGGCCATTACAAACCCGCAAATGGTATGTGGCATAACGGCGACAAACCAGAAAACACACGATATTATCAATAAATATCTGCATCTTTCAGCAGTATATGGAGGGGCTATTTCAGGCCGTGGACCACGTTATTGTCCGTCTATTGAAGATAAAGTGGTGCGGTTTGCAGAAAAAACCAGCCATCAGATCTTTCTTGAGCCGGAAGCTCTCCCTGAGCATGAAGGTGGTCATCTGATTTACCCGAATGGCATTTCAACCAGCCTTCCCGCAGATGTGCAGGAAGAGATGATTCACACTATCCCGGGGCTGGAGCACGCCATCATTGCTCAGCCGGGTTATGCTGTTGAATATGATTATGTTGACCCCCGAGAACTGACGGCATCTCTCGAACTTAAGAAATGTCCCAACCTGTTTCTGGCCGGTCAGATCAACGGCACGACAGGCTATGAGGAAGCCGGGGCTCAAGGGCTGCTGGCAGGCGTGAATGCTGCACGGCGGGCAGGGGGGCAGGAAGCGGTCAGCCTTGATAGAGGCAAAGCGTATATTGGCGTCATGGTGGATGATCTGACCACGCAGGGAGTGAGTGAGCCGTACCGCATGTTCACCTCACGCGCGGAATATCGTCTGACGTTGCGTGCGGATAATGCGGATATGCGTCTGACCCAGCTTGGCATCGACTGGGGTTGCGTGGGGAAAGAGCGGAAGTCCGTTTTTGAAAAAGATTGCCTTGAAATAAAGCAGGTTTCAGAAAAAGCCGAGCAGGAGAGCTGGGCCCCAAATGTGCTTGTTCAGTCAGGAGTGAAAGTGGCACTTGATGGCCGCCGTAGAACGCTTCTGGAAATTCTGGGCTATGGCATAACGGATGATGTTATTGCCAGATTGGCCCCATGGTATCTGTCTGCCTCAGAAAGAGCACGTCATTACGTGACAACCGAGGCGCGGTATAAAGGCTATCTCGTCCGGCAGAGGCGGGAGATCAAACAATTGGAAGCTGAAAGCGAGATCCGGTTTCCAACAGGTATCAATTTCAGTGATATCGGTGGCCTTAGTGCTGAAATGAAGGAAAGGCTGGAGCGTGCAAAGCCGGAAAACTTTAGTGCTGCGCAAAGAATTCCAGGAATAACGCCTTCTGCTCTGGTGGCTATTCTGGCTCATGTGCGGCAGAGAGTGGCCGGATGAGCATGATCGTGCCTGAAATGCATGTTTCACGTGAAACGAAGGAGCGGCTGGAAGCCTTTGTGGCCCTGCTGGAAAAATGGAACCCGCGCATCAATCTGGTTTCCAGCCGGGATATGGCGTTTGTGTGGGACCGGCATGTGCGTGATAGCCTCCAGATTGCCCCCTTGGTGCAAGGTGCTTCCAGCTTTATTGATCTTGGGTCTGGGGGTGGGTTCCCGGGGGTGATTACAGCCATTGCCACAAATGTGCCCGGAACCCTGATTGAATCAGATCAGCGTAAAGCCGCATTTTTACGCGAGGCCGCGCGTGTTACGGTAGCTCCGGTAAAAGTTCTGGCGGAGCGGATTGAGCAGGCGACACCTGAACCCGCGCCTATTGTCACAGCGCGGGCTTTGGCCGCTTTGCCCAAATTGTTGGAGTGGACGGCCCCGTTATTGGCAAAAGGGGGAAAAGCCGTGTTTTTGAAAGGCCAGCAGGCCGAAGATGAGTTGACCGAGGCAAGACGGAACTGGCACATGGATGTGTGTATCCACCCCAGTGTGACAAGCCATGATGGTGTGATTCTTGAAGTGAGCAATCTTGAACGTGTCTAAGACCGATAAAAAAGCAAAGAAATGTTTCATTCTGGCAGTAGCAAACCAGAAGGGCGGTGTAGGGAAAACAACCACGGCCATTAATGTTGCCGCAGCGCTGGCAGAAGATGGTGCCCGCGTGGTTCTGCTGGACATGGACCCTCAGGGCAACGCATCAACAGGTCTGGGCGTAGGATATGATGCCCGGCAGGGAGGTGCCTACGCCCTGCTGATGCAGGAAAAACCCGCCGAAGAACTGCTTCAGCCCACCGAGATTGATGGCCTTTCTGTTATCGCGGCAAATACGGAGCTTGTCGGGGCGGAAATAGAGCTTGTTGATGAAGATGGGCGTGAAAGCCGATTGCGCACTGCTCTGGCTTCTCTGACCAAATCTGTTGATTATGTGATTATTGATTGTCCTCCCAGCCTGAGCCTGCTGACGTTGAATGCTCTGGTGGCTGCGGATGGGGTGCTGGCGCCCTTGCAGTGTGAATTTTTTGCGCTTGAGGGGTTGGGCCATCTGGTGAAGACCATTGAGCGTGTTCGCAAGAAGCTGAACACAGGTCTGAAAATAACCGGTATTGCGCTGACCATGTATGACCGGCGGAATAATCTTTCCGAACTGGTTGCCGCTGATGCCCGCAGTTTCTTTGGGGATGATGTTCTTGAAACTCTGATACCCCGTAATATCCGTATTTCTGAGGCGCAGAGCCATGGGCAGCCCGTTATGGTGTATGACCCCAAGGCGAGTGGTGCTGCGTCTTACAGAGCGCTCGCTGAGGAAATCAAGAGGAGAACATCGTAAGCATGGCTCGTAAACCTGCTGCCCGTCCCAAACTGGGCCGTGGTCTTGCCGCGTTGCTGGGAGATACGGCTCCCGTAGCGGCCGAGAAGGCTTCTTCCTCATCAGCAAAAGCAGAACCTGCTGCACCAGCGAGCACACTGCCTGTTGAGGCTCTTGTTCCCGGTCCTTTTCAGCCACGGCAGGACATGGAACCCACGGCATTGCAGGAATTGGCCGATTCCATTCGGGCGCGCGGTATTCTGCAACCTATTCTGGTACGCCCTGATCCGGATAAAAAAGATCAGTATCAGATTATTGCAGGCGAACGGCGGTGGCGTGCTGCCCAACTGGCACAGTGCCATACAGTGCCAGTGCTGGTACGTGATCTGGACGAAAGTGACGCCATGGCGGCGGCCCTGGTGGAAAACCTCCAGCGTGCAGATCTGAACCCGATAGAAGAAGCTGAAGGGTTCAGCAGGCTGATGGAAGATTACAGCCTGACGCAGGATGAACTGGCCAAGGCAATTGGTAAATCTCGCCCGCACGTTGCCAATACCCTGCGCTTGCTACGCCTGCCTGAGTCCGTAAGAAAAGCCGTTGGAACTGGCGCATTGTCTGCCGGACACGCACGGGCTCTGCTTGCTCATCCTGACCCGATTGCTGCTGCTCATGATGTGCTAACCAAAGGCCTTTCCGTCAGGCAAACGGAAGCTCTGGTTCAGGCAGCACTTGAAAACAAGGCCAAACCCCAAAAAGCCGAGCAAAACAAGAAGGCGCGTGATCCTGAAATTGCAGCATTGGAACGGGATCTTGCAACGCGGCTTGGCTTACGCGTGAAGGTGAATTTTGACGGCCGGAAAGGTGGTTCTCTCGAAATTCATTACAACAGCCTGGACCAACTGGATGACGTTCTCTCTCGTCTGAAATCTTGAAATTCAGACTTGTGCTTTGAAGGGGAGGGTGATACAAAGCCCTCACTTCAGTCCACAAGACTGTAAGGGCGCATAGCTCAGTTGGTAGAGCAGCTGACTCTTAATCAGCGGGTCCAAGGTTCGAGCCCTTGTGCGCCCACCAATCTTTCCAAAGACTTAGGTGGTTTTCAGGCTTAGGGGTGCTTCACCCTCATGGCTTTCCGGAATCATTTGAAAGGCCGGTTTAGGCTAGCAGGGCAGGGGCCTTTTCCCCGCTCATGATAAATATCCAGATCTTCAGCCTATCCGCCCAATCCTTCACTTTGTCTTGGTAGCTTTTCTCTGCAATTTTGCGGGTATGAAAATTTGCCCTTGCTGGGCTTAGATGCTCATGGTTGCTAAGAATTCTGGACGGCTTCTTACAGAGCTTACAGGCTACTTACCCCAGAGGCAGCAGATTACGTCGGCGAACGGTCCCGACCATCGCTTCGTCTGTTTCAGACAGGACCGTTGAGCGAGGCTCTTTTGGAGCCGTCTTCTAGTCCTTGATGGTTTGATACTTTCGCTACTTTGTCCCTGTTTTAGGGGCAGGGCCTAGAGGTCAGGCTCCGCGAGCGAAACATCCGATCGTTATATTGCTGTTCTTGGACAGCGTGCATGGTCGTGGCGCTGGCATGACGTATTTGTCCCATAATGCACCATCAAATCCTGAGACTGAATACTTGGGCTTTTAGTGCAGCAGAGAAAATTGTTCATCCTTGTGCAGATGGAAGCCAATGCTAGGGTGAGGGGAAATTTCTATGGATTCTGTTTATGACTGATGGCGGGTTATTATCGGGTGTTCTTCCCACTGTTATTGGAGCTTTCTGTGGCTGGATTAGTGGGGGAGTGGGTGGTTTTTTCTCTGCTCGACATGAGAAAAAGAAAGCTGTCCATCAAAGAGAAAAAGAGGTTTCTGTTTATAGTGAGCCCTTGGCCCATGCGGCTTTTGATCTTCAAAGCAGAATATACAACATTGTAGAACGGCATTTCATGAACCACTTCTATGTTCATGGGGATGAGAGAACGCGGGAATATTGTGTAGAAAACACGGCGTTTCTTATCTCACAGCTTTTCTGCTGGTTTGAGCTTACACGGCAGGAATTATATTACATCGAATTACAAAACGAAAAAGACACGCGCCAGCTACTGCATTTGCAGGATAACGTGCAAACTTTGTGGGGCACGGATAAAACAAAATATCACGGTATTTTTTGCCTGTTTGCAGGGGAGCAGCGGGCTATTGGGGAAAATCTTATTATTCGGCGTGACGGCAGTTCCTCCTGCATGGGGTTTGCTCAGTTTATGGACACGTTTCCGCCGGGTAAAAACAAGCAGATCGATATTTTGAGAGAGGAAATCAGTAAGTTAGGAGCTAATGAGCATCTGGCCCGTGTCCGGTTGATAGACATTCAAAATCTGCTCATTGATCTCTTAGCATTACTAGACCCTAAATTTTTACGCTTTCCTCAAAAGAGTAGGCAAAAAATGCAGTTGCGGGACGCAAGGTAACAGGAGAGTTCTGCCTGTAATCAGCCTTGCGCATCCGGATGGTCCATGGAACCAAAGCCATCGTCACGTTCTTTAGCCGGTAATCAACTTCGCCCGGAACGCATATGCCATAGCCCCTCTGCCAAGATGGGTAAGGCTGGGCAGGATTTTCATGCCAGTTGAAGGAAGGACTGCATCTTATGATTATCGTGCATCATCTGGATAATTCCCGTTCGCAGCGGGTTCTGTGGCTGCTGGAGGAACTGGAACTTCCCTACGACATCCAGTTTTACAAACGTGACCCCAAAACCATGATGGCTCCCAAATCGCTTCGGGCTATTCATCCACTAGGCAAGTCTCCGGTGATAACTGACACGGACGGGAACGTGACGCTGGCAGAAAGCGGGGCGATTATCGAATATCTTATCAATAAATACGGCAATGGCCGACTGGCCCCAGCGCGCGACACTCCCGAATACACCCGCTTCATATACTGGCTGCATTATGCGGAAGGATCTGCCATGCCGCCGCTATTGCTCAAACTGATATTCGGGATGCTGCCCAAGAAGGCTCCTTTGCCTTTTCGCCCTTTTGCTTTTCTGGTTTCAAAAGGGGCGCAAACACAGCTCATCAATTCGCAGGTCAAACTGCATATGGATTACTGGGAGCGTAGCCTGTCTGAAAGTGAATGGTTCGCTGGGAATGACTTTACCGCTGCGGATATTCAGATGAGTTTCCCTCTTGAAGCGGCAGCCGCACGTGCAGGAGCAACGGATAATCGGCCGCATGTCAGGGCGTTCCTGCGCCGTATTCATGACCGTCCTTCCTATCAGCGTGCCCTGCATCGCGGTGGGGCATATGCTTATGCCAACGAGGGCGGCAGGCCTGCATCCTGATGTGCTTAGTGGGCAAATGACGCAAGTTGGCTATCGTCCTTGCTTGCGGCTGTTATCTGATACTCCTTCTTACGTGGGATGCACCATGCTTCAAGCTGTGAGCGCGTTCATAGGGAAGTGCAGGTAGAGAAGGTTCTGAGCCAACCTAAAAGCGATAGAAAGAGGTTGCCGGATAAGTTGGCCAGCCCCACGGTTTCTGACTGCCTACCACACTAAGTCTTGACCATGTATGACCGCAGGCACGGCCTGTATAGACAGTCACAAATGGATTTCTACTGTGCCCTCATGCTGATCACCGAGTTGACCGTCGTGACATCCTCTGTAGCGATGAGGGACTCTTACTGGTGCAGAGATAACTCTTAAAAGTTCGTGGGTTTTTGTTTCTGTCTCGGTTGCATAATTCTTAATCAGCGGAACTAGGGTTCAAACCCTTGTGCGTTCGCCATCATTCAGATTAAAAAACCAAGTATTGTTTTTAAAGAAAGCATGATCGGTTTTGTCTGACTTTTCAGAAAAAATGAAGTCTGCTTCACAGGGGGAACTCTTTGCTTCTACGCTTGAGTTACCAGAAATTGACCCTGATCTCTGGCAAAAACTCGCGCGGTCCGCATTTCGGCAGCAGTTTCATTTAAATGCTTCAGATCGGGCTTATCTGACAAAAAAAGGACTGGGCGCTGTTCTGGAACACGGTGCGGATTTTATCGCAAAACGATTGGCTCCAGCACATCCGGAGAAAGACGGTCGGCAAACACCGTGGAAGGGCCATCCGGTTTTTGTTGCGCAACATGCTACAGGAACTTGCTGTAGGTCGTGCCTCGAAAAATGGCACCATTTCACCAAAGGGTTTCCTCTTACAGTCCAGCAGCAAAATTATGTGCTGGCAGTGATTGGCGCTTGGTTGGAGCGGGAAGAAACACTGCCTGTGCCCACAGAAGAAAACACGCCGATAAGGGTTTACAAGCGGAAATCACGCCCCAAACTGTAGCCCTGTAGCCCTGTAGCCCTGTAGCCCTGTAGCCCTGTAGCCCTGTAGCCCTGTAGCCCTGTAGCCCTGTAGCCCTGTAGCCCTGTAGCCCTGTAGCCCTGTAGCCCTGTAGCCCTGTAGCCCTGTAGCCCTGTAGCCCTGTAGCCCTGTAGCCCTGTAGCCCTGTAGCCCTGTAGCCCTGTAGCCCTGTAGCCCTGTAGCCCTGTAGCCCTGTAGCCCTGTAGCCCGTGGCGTCAGGATGCCTTGGGGGGAACGGAGTGACGATCCATCAGGAGGGTTGTGACGGCATTTTTGAAGGGGGTGAAGGCGTCTGCCAGGCGCAGACCTGTCTCACGGAGTTGACGGAAGGGAACGCCGTCATGCGTATACAGGGTGGCAATACCGTTTGTGCCCGCAAAGAGGGGTGCTGTGGCAAGGCGGTGCTTCTGTTCAAAACGACGCAGGCCTTGTGCCAGACCGGCATCTCCATTTGTGGAAACGTTCCGTGCGACCTCCTGAGAGAGGATTTCCTGCCCGCGGAGGCCCAGATTGAAACCATGGGCGGTAATGGGGTGCATCCCCACTGCGGCATCCCCCACAAGGGCTAGACGGCGGGCTGTGAAGCGATGCGCATAGACCCCTTTCAGCGGGTAGGCGTGACGGGTGCTGACAAGCCGCATTGCGCCCAGACGATTACCAATGCGCTCCATGATTTCTGCATTGAAGGCATCACGCGGTGCTTCCAGAAGGCGTTTGATATCATCCGAGGGCAAGGTCAGGACCAGAGAGGACGCCATGCCGTTGACCGGCAGGAGAGCGACGGTCTGGCCTTCATCAAACCACTGCGTTGCAATGTTATGGTGTGGCGAGTCATGCGCCATGCGGCAGACCAGCATGGTGCGTTTGAAATCATGAATAATGGCCCCGATTCCGGCACGCCGACGGGTAGGGGAGAAGCGCCCGTCTGCCCCGACAACCAGTTGTGCCTGAAGGTGGCCTTTGGAATGATGCACCACGGCCTGTGCAGGGTTCTGCCGTACGGTTTCAACCGTAACCCCGTCTAGTAGCGTGATGCCGGGGCGGGCTGCGGCTGCGGCATAGAGCGCGCGGCGAATGTGATTGTTCGAGACCAGCCAGCCGAGTGCATCGACTCCACGGCCATGCGTATCAAATGTGAGCGGGTGACGAAACTTTCCGGTTTCCACACGCGCTTCCCGAAGTGGGCAGATGGCGGACTGTGGAATATGCTCCCAGGCACCGTTTTCCTGCAAAATGCGGACGGAATGATGCGTAAGAGCAATTTCACGGCCATCAAAGGAGGGTTCTTCCCATACAGCCGCAGGCGCACGTTCCAAAACCGTGACAGAAAGCCCCGCACTTTCAAGAGAAAGCGCTGTGGCAAGCCCAACAGGGCCTCCCCCTATAATGGCAACGTCTGTCTGTGCCGCGGTCTGCATGGTGATCAGTCCTTATCTGCCGCAAAGGTAACCGGAGCACCGGTCCAGTAGGCTGTAAAATCCGCCGGATCTGGCCGGCGGGGAGAAGCGGGTTTGCCGGATGGTGTGCCGACAAAAAGGAACCCGGCAAGTTTATGAGGGGCAGGGAGCCCAATTTCCGCAGCAAGAACGGGATCGTCCACCACATCCCCGGAGACCCAGACACCGCCGAACCCGGTGGCGTGCAGGGCGTTCAAGACGTTCATGGCAGCGGCGGCAACGGCCATTTCCTGTTCCCATAATGGGATTTTGTGATCAGGCCGGAGGTGCATGCCCAAGGCAAGGATCATGGGCATGGTTGAAAACCGCTGACGGCGTTTGGTAATTTTTGCTTCCGGAACCTCGGCATCCATGCGTTGCATGCTGGCGACAATCCGTTCCGCCATAAGCGGTCTGGCATCTCCTTCAATCACAACGTAGCGCCAGGGGCGGAGTTTACCGTGATCTGGTGCCCGCATGGCCGCTGCCAGAATCTCGGAAAGCTGCGCTGCTGAAGGCGCAGGTTCTGCCAGATGGTCTGTAGATGCGCGGCTAAGAAGCATTTCCATAGGGGTCATGATCAGGAAACTCCGGTTCAGGAACAGAAAGCAGTTAATCAGACAGGAAACGGCGGAAGCGCTTTGCCACCCAGCACATGCAGATGGAAATGCGGCACTTCCTGCCCTGCATTCTGCCCTGCATTGGTGATAACGCGGTATCCGCTTTCTTCCAGATTCAGGGCCGCCGCAACCTGCCCCGTGGAGCGCATGACAGCCGCAATTTCTTCAGTGGTGGCATTTTTGCTGAAATCAATAAAGGAAACATAAGGCTGTTTTGGAATAACGATGATATGCACAGGCGCTTTGGGGGCGATGTCGTGAAACGCCAGCACCCATTCATTTTCAAACACCTTCTTGCACGGAATGTCTCCACGCAGAATTTTGGCGAAAATGTTGTCCGAATTATAGGGACCTGTTCCGTTGACAGCCATCATTTACCCTTTTTTGCAAAAGTTTCTTTAGGACGTGCTGCTTTTTCAGCAATTCCGCTCACACCTTCACGGCGGCGCAGTTCGGCCCAGACCTCGTCCGGGGTGACGCCAGCATCAACCCATAGAACAATAAGGTGGTAGAGCACATCAGCACTTTCGCCAACCAGAAGATCCTTGCGGCCAGCTACGGCTTCAATCAGACACTCAACGGCTTCTTCACCAAATTTCTGCGCAATCTTGTATGTGCCACGGGAGAGCAGACGTGCGGAATGGCTTACGGAGGGATCTGTGCCTTTCCGGCTTAGAACCACATCATACAGCCTATTCAGAACGGTCATGTCCGCCGGTTCGCTCAAAAGATCTGCCGGTAGCGTATCAGGTTTGTGTTCCGGCTGTTTTGCAGCGGCTGCTTTTTTGGACTGACTTTTGACGGCCATCTTGGCGGCTCCTTTGCCCGTTGCCTTGGGAGCAGCTTTTGTGCCCGGTTTGGTGCTGGCTTTCTTGATCATGCGCTTGGATTTGCCTGAAAGGGTGAAGGAGAAGGACGAACCGGCAGTCCGGCTTCAGCCAGCGCCGTTTTAACCTGGGAAACCGTAAACTGGCCAAAATGGAAGACACTGGCAGCCAGAAGCCCCGTGGCGCCAGCCTGAGCGCCTTCCACAAAATGTTCAAGCGCGCCAACGCCGCCAGAAGCGACAATTGGCAGGCGAACCGCCTGTGTGGCGGCTTTCAGAAGGTCAAGATCAAACCCGGAGCGTGTGCCATCACGGTCCATGGAGGTGAGCAGAATTTCTCCCGCCCCACGTTCAGCCACTTCCTTGCACCACTCTATCGCGTCACGCCCGGTGGGGGTACGGCCCCCATGGGTATAAACTTCCCATTTGCCAGGAGCGGACTGCCGGGCGTCAATGGCCACGACAACGCATTGGCTGCCAAACTTGCGGGCGGCTTCATTGATCAGTTCGGGGCGGGATACTGCGGCGGAGTTCATGGCGCATTTGTCTGCACCAGCCAGAAGCAGGCGGCGCATGTCTTCTGTGGCGCGCACACCGCCACCTACCGTCAACGGCAGGAAAATCCGCTCTGCAGTGCGGCTGACCACGTCCAGAATAGTGTCACGGTTTTCGTGGCTGGCGGTGATGTCCAGAAAAGTCAATTCGTCAGCGCCTGCGGCATCATACAGTGCGGCCTGTTCAACCGGGTCCCCTGCATCGCGCAGGGAGACAAAATTGACGCCTTTGACAACGCGTCCGTTTTTGACATCCAGGCAGGGAATAACGCGCAGTTTCAGCATCAGGCCAGAACCTTGAGCGCTTCTGCGGGAGAAACACGGCCATCATACAGAGCACGGCCTACAATCACGCCCTCAATACCGGGAGCCTGATCGGCCGCTTTGCGCAGGGCTACCAGATGGTCGATCGAGCCAACACCGCCGCTGGCGATAACGGGAATGGTGACCGTATTGGCCAGAGCAACCGTCTGTTCCAGATCAAGACCTTCCAGCATACCGTCCCGGCTGATCTCCGTGAAAATAATGGCGGCAACGCCTGCTTCCTGCATGCGCAGCGCCAGTTCCGTGGCCTGCATGTCTGAAACTTCTGCCCAGCCTTCCGTGGCGACGTGGCCGGAACGGGCATCAATGCCCGCCACAATGCGGCCCGGGAAGGCGCGGCATGCTTCGCGCACCAGCGCCGGATTTTTCACAGCGACCGAACCAAGAATAACGCGCGTGACGCCAGCTTCCAGCCAGGAAGCAATGGCCTTCATGTCACGCAGTCCCCCGCCAAGCTGCATGGGGACGGTTGATGCTTCCAGAATGGCCCGTACGGCGGGCACGTTGGCGGACTGTCCTGCAAAAGCGCCGTTCAGATCAACGGCATGCAGCCATTTGAACCCGGCATTACACCAGGCACGGGCCTGTGCTGCAGGATCATCTGAATAAACGGTGGCATCTTCCATCTCGCCCCGGCGCAGACGTACGCAGGCGCCATCTTTCAGATCAATGGCGGGGTAAAGCGTCAAAGGGCGGGAAGAGGAGGATGTGTATTCGGCGGGAGCAACGTCTGCCTGGGTCATGCGGGGTGCTTCTGCTGTTGCGGGACGGGCGTTATCAAGAAGTTTGGTAAAGAACAGGCCAGATACGGTCTGATCGCCAATGCGGGCATAGTGTGGATGGGTACCCCACTGTTCAAAACCCGCCTTGCGGAACAGATCAATGGCGGCGGTCTGGGTTTCTGGCACATCCACGTTCAGCACACGGTAGCCCATGCTGCGGGCGGCGTTTTCCACTTCCTGCAACAGGAGGGTGCCTAGACCCTGCTTCCGGGCATAAGGCGCAACAAACAGGTGCATCAGCGTGACGCACATGGCCTGAGCCTCGTTATTGCGGGCGGCGCGGACCAGTTGCGCACAGCCGACAATCACGCCATCCAGCCGCACGGCAAACAGCATGCGTTCGGGCACCAGAAGCAGCCCTTTGAAATAGCGCGCCAGAACCTGCCGCCCCTGCGGCTGTATCCAGCCAAAACCGCCACCGTCCAGAATGGCGGCATCTACGGCTTCACACAGGGCCTGAAGATCATCTTCATCCAGTTTAAGGATACGTTGAACGGGTTTTTTCCGAGACATCAGACCGCCCAGCGTGTTTCAGGCTGCCAAGCCAGAAAATTGGCCAGAATCCGCAGCCCGACGGTCTGGCTTTTTTCAACATGGAACTGCGTGCCTGCCACATTGCCGTTGCAGACAAAGGCGGGCACGGCCCCTCCGTAATCCGTGGTGGCGATCAAGGTCTCCGGCACGGCCCCCTGCAAGGCATAGGAATGCACAAAATAACCGTGCGGAGCGGTGCCCAGTCCTTCCGTCAAGGGGTGGGGCTGGGTGAGGTTGAGTTCATTCCAGCCCATCTGTGGCAGCCGCAGGCCGGGGGCCTCCATGGGCGCAATGTCTCCCTTTATCCAGCCAAAGCCGGGGGTAACGCCGTGTTCCAGCCCGCGCTCGGCCATAAGCTGCATGCCCACGCAGATACCCAGAAAAGGCGTCCCGTTGCGTGTGGCGGTGAGCAGCGCATCCTTGAGGCCCGGTTGTGTATCCAACCCTTGCGCGCAATCCGCAAAGGCTCCCTGACCGGGCAGGATGATACGGTCGGCCTCCAGCACTGCGGAGGGTGAATTGGTAATGGTGACTGTGGCCGCAATGCCAGAGAGTTCGGCCGCGCGTGCTGCTGCGCGTGCTGCGGAAGCCAGATTGCCGCCTTCATAATCAATAACGGCAATGGAGAGAGACTGGGTCATGGGACCTCGCACTTATGGTCCTGTTTGGAAAACGGGCTGGCATACCCCGAAGGGACAGTGGCCGCTGGATCATTCTGAAACAGGCTGAGCAGGCAGCCACGGCGTGGCGCCAGACCCGGCCCTGTTTACAGCACTCCCTTGGTTGAGGGAATGGCCCCCTGCGCCCGAGGGTCCATCTCAACTGCCATGCGCAGGGCGCGGGCAAGAGCCTTGAACGCGGCTTCTGCAATATGGTGGCAGTTTTTACCTGCTTTTTCCGTCAGATGCAGGGTGATCATGCTGGACATGGCAAAGGCGCGGAAAAATTCTTCCACCAGTTCGGTATCCAGTTCACCAATGCGGTCGCGGTCAAAAGTGGCGTCAAATGCCAGAAAGGGACGGCCGGAAAGGTCAACCACAGCTTCACACAGCGCTTCATCCAGCGGCACAAGCGCGTGGCCAAAGCGGCGCACTCCCCGTTTGTCGCCCAGCGCCTGCCGCAACGCCTGGCCCAGTGCTATCCCGGTGTCTTCCACGGTGTGATGACCATCAATATGCAGGTCTCCCCGCACTTTTACCGTCAGATCCAGCAGGCCATGCTTGGCCAGCGCTGTCAGCATATGGTCAAAAAAACCGATGCCGGTATCAATGTCTGCCTGTCCTGATCCATCCAGATCAAGAGTGACGGCAATATCTGTCTCGCTGGTAACGCGATGAAGGGTGGCTTGGCGCGGAGTGCTCATGATGCGGAGTCTATAGCTGAAGAGTGCGGCAGATACCATCATGCATGCGGTGGGGCAGAACCTCTCAGGGAACGTTCTGTTCCAGTTCTGTCAGCCAGAGCGTGGCATTGCCATCAGACGGAGCGCGCCAGTCTCCACGGGGAGAAAGGCTGCCGCCAGCCATGATCTTCGGCCCGTTGGGCATGGCGGAGCGCTTGAACTGGCTGGTGGCGAAAAACCGCCGCAGGAAAACGCGCAACCAGTGTTTGATGGTGGGCAGATCATACGTCTTCCGTTCGGCCTGCGGAAAGCCGGGTGGCCACGCGCCAGCATCGGTGTCCTGCCATGCCTGTTGCGCCATGTAGGCGATACGGGAAGGGGTGAAGCCGTAGCGCAGCACGTAAAACAGGGTAAAATCATGCAGCGCGTAGGGACCAATAATGTCTTCCGTGCTCTGGATGCTTCCATCCGCGCCAGCAGGCACCAGTTCCGGGGAGATTTCCGTGGCCAGAATGGTGGAGAGCAGGGGCGTGACCTCAGCCGAGAAATGGCCCGAGGCGATGGCCCAGCGAATGATGTGCTGGATAAGGGTTTTTGGCAGGCCCGCATTCACATTGTAATGGGCCATCTGATCGCCTACGCCATAAGTGCACCAGCCCAGTGCAAGCTCCGAAAGATCGCCGGTGCCAATCACCAGTCCATTACGCATATTGGCCAGCCGGAACAGGAAATCCGTGCGCAGTCCTGCCTGCACGTTCTCAAAAGTGATGTCATGCACGGGCTCGCCTTGGGCAAAGGGATGTTTGATCTCCTTAAGCATAAGGGTAGCTGCGGGACGGATATCCAGAAGCTCGTTGCCTGTGCCAAGAGCCGCCATAAGGGCCTGCGCACTGGCGAGAGTTTTTTCCGTCGTGCCAAAACCGGGCATGGTGTAGCCCAGCACAGCGGAACGCGGCCAGCCGAGTTCATCTGCAGCGCGCACGGCCACCAACAGCGCTTGCGTGGAATCCAGCCCCCCGGAAATGCCGATGACCATGGTTTTGGCGCCACTGGCGCGCAGGCGTTGCTTGAGGGCGGTTACCTGAATGGTAAAGGCTTCAAAACAGTCCTGCGCCAACCGCGCGGGGTCACTTGGCACAAACGGAAAACGTGCAAGTGGGCGGCGTAGTCCCAGATCTGCCTGTGGTGGGGCGAGTGTGAAGGGTATTCGCCGCCAGTCTGGCGCGTTGGTTGCCATGGCTTGCGCGTTGGCCGCAAAGGAGCCCATGCGCAGGCGTTCCTGCCGTAACAGCATGAGATCAATATCTGCCGTGACGGTCTGAGCCGTGGAGGGAAAGCGTTCGCTCTCGGCAAGCAGGACACCATTTTCAAAGATGGAAATCTGGCCATCCCACGCCACATCGGTTGTGGATTCGCCAGCGCCTGCGGCGGCGTAAATATAGGCCGCAACGCACCGCGCGGATTGGGATTGGCACAGAAGTGTGCGTGTCTCCGCCTTGCCGACTGTGATGTCACTGGCGGAGGGATTGGCGAGCAGCGTAGCCCCTGCCAGTGCTGCCAACGTGCCGGGCGGGACGGGCACCCACATATCCTCGCAAATTTCCACTCCCAGACAGAACCCGGGTAGATCTGTGGCGTCAAACAGCAGATCCGGGCCGAAGGGCACAGCCCTGCCATCAATAAGGATGCTTTGCCCACGGACTCCTGCACCCGGGGTAAAATGCCGGGCCTCATAAAACTCCCGATAGTTTGGCAGAAAGCTTTTAGGCACGATTCCCAGAATGGTACCGCGATGCAGAATGACGGCACAATTATACAGGGTGTTGTTGTGGCGAAGGGGAGCACCCACAACCAGAACGGGCAGGAGAGATGCTGACGCGGCGGCAAGGGCTGTCAGCGCTTTTTCCACAGCGTTGAGCAGAGCCTCCTGCTGGCGCAGATCATCAATGGCGTATCCTGACAGCCCAAGTTCGGGGAAGACGCACAAAGCGCATCCTTCTTCCGATGCCGTTTGGGCTGCGGCAAGAATACGCTGCGCATTGGTGGCCGGGTCTGCCAGAGAAACAGGAACAGTACAGGCCGCCACACGGGCAAAGCCCTGATGATACAGGGCGTGAAATGGGGAAACCGGCATGAACTGCCCTCCTGAACCTGAAACGGGCGTCATGATTACAGACAAGCCTTTTTAACGCCAATATGCAGGCGAACCATCCCTCCAAATGGTGATGAGGGAAGGGAGGCAGAGAGGGCTGAAACAAAAGCATAAAAAATTTGAAATACCCTCTTGCGCGTTTTCTCTTTCCCTCGTAGAAGGTGGCCATCCGATGCGGGCGTAGCTCAGGGGTAGAGCACAACCTTGCCAAGGTTGGGGTCGTGGGTTCGAATCCCATCGCCCGCTCCAGATTTTATCAAGAAAATCAGGAGCTTAGATGAATGAAAATTTTGTTCATCTAGCTGCATCGTATATCATCACAATGTAAAAATAAAATCGCCACTGTTTGTCATTATGGTAGGCAGATTTGCGCACACATCTTTTGAAGAAAAGTAGTCCGAAAGCTCCTGTTAAGCTGAGGCAGGGGAATCGCTTTCTTGAGATGGTCCTTATTTAACGCGATTTACGTCCCATCACAGTCTGCCAGGCCGCTTTTTCCTCACACGAAAACCTATGTGCAGGCACGCCACAAGCATTGGTTGAATCATAAAGTTGAGCCAACCACACAAGACTGACGACTCAGAAGGCGTAGTGGAAAGGCTGGTGTCGGAAACATCGAAAAGAGGCCTGAAATCGTGCTCTGGAGTATGGCTGCCAGTTCATTTTTAAACCGCTGTTTCTGTCGGTGTGTCGTCTCTGGGCGCAGCGTGGGGGTGGGTCAGGCGCAGCCAAGGATGCCGTGTTTCCAGAAGTGACACAATCTGAGGTTTGTGATCAGGTGTTTCTGTTACTGCATTCGTCATGGACGATGTGTGGCGGCGGTACTGCGCCAGAATTTCCGGTACATGGACACCAACGAAGCCGCGTTCTGCAAAATTGCACCAGAGGTCAAAATCCTCCCAGCCCATGGCGTCACGCTGCACATAATAGCCGCCTACGGCTGCCCATGCCCATTTGGCCACCATGGCCATGGCATCAATGTAGTTGGAAGGCACAAAGGCAAGGGGTTGAAAGGGACGGTTGCCCAGAACGCCGTTATGGATACGGGCACCGAATTGCTCGATTATAGGATAAGCAAAGGCAGCCCCTTCAGTCTTTAGCGCCTCCATAAGGCGCTCACAGGCAGTTGGTGTCAGTCTGTTATCTGCATCCAGTTGCATGACGTAAGGGGTTTCTGTTGCTGCCATACCAATATTGCGTGCGCCGCCAAGACCTGCGTTGGAAATGGAGCGCAAGACAAGCAGCCGATTGAAACGGAATGTGTGTTTTGCGGCCCATGCCAGAATCAGGGGTACGGAGCCATCGGTGGAGCCGTCATCCACAATAATCAGGTCAAGCATGTCCAGCGTTTGCGCCACGACACTTTCAAGCCCTTCCAGAATGAAGTGTTCATAGTTGTAGGAGGTGACCACAACACTCACTTCAGCCTGATCCAGTTGGTCATGCAAAAAGAGTGTCTCACTATCCGGTACAACGGGGATGAGAGGTGTCGTGTCTCTGCTGCCGGTTAGCAGGCGGGCGCTGGCTTGAGCACACTCCAGCCCGGCACCCATGGAGAGCACGGCATCGCGTGCCAGAAAGCTCAACCGTTCCGGGCCAAAGAACCACAGGGCGCAGTTGAATGCGTTGCAGGCCAGTTTCTGCCGAAGAGCAGGATCGCGAATAAGCGTAAGCAGGCCCTCCCGCCATTCGTCCGCTGTGCTGGCGAGCAAGCCATTCTGCCCGTGTTGGATAATCCGCCGGAAGGGGGCGGTGGGCGAGGCTATGGAACAGACATTTCCGAGCGCTGCTTCAAAGAACTTGATCTCGCTTTTGGCTTCGCAGAACACATTGTCAGTCTCAAGCGGAATGATGGAAATATCAAACCGGGCCATTTCGGCAGGAAGATCGACAAGAGGCACAAAGGTGCGCCATTCAATTTGTTCTTCCAGCCCGCTCAGTTCAGGAAATTCTTCCATCAGCAGCAGAGGAAGGGTGTCGTTCACTGTAAACAGCACAAGCCGTAGCCGGTTATCTGCCCGCAACAGGTCTGCCAGCACCTGTGAAACAAGTTTGAAGTCTCGTTGATGCGTGCGTGACCCGGCGGCGTATCCAATGCGGATAAGACCATCTGGCCCGATAAGCTGCTTGCGGCGGGCGGCAAGGCGGCCCCGGCGTTGGGTTTCATGATCAAATGTGTTCGGTAGAACCACCACAGGTCTTACGCCGGTCATGAAGAGCGCGTCGGCCAGTTCGAGGGTGGTGGTGAACGCCATGTCACATTTTTCAACGGTTTGTTTGAAACCTGTGAAAATCTGGCAGGTGGTTTCTTCTGTAACTGTCCCGCCGTGACGAATGCCGTCAATAATCTCGATTTTTGCGAGGTCCGGTCGGAAAACCAGATCATCGATGTCAAAAATTGTGGGCTTTCCCTGCTCCTGAAACAGACGCAGCATGATGCTGACATGCTCACTCATGCGGGTACGCCAGATGACAAGGGCATCCGCCCAGTTGACATCATCCGGCCCTACAACAGGGCAATCAAGCACGCGCACTTCAACGCCAGCCGCCGCAAAGGCTGCCGCCATCCGTTCGCACCGATAGATGCGGCCTGTAGTATCCAGCTCTCCGGCAACAAACAGAATCTTGCGCGGCCCGCTGTGAGGGAGCGGAAGAGGCCGATGGGCGGGACGCTGTGGAAGAGAGGGAGGAATGGAAGGAAGAGCTTCCAGAACGGGTGCGTCAGGTAAGGCCGGTGTTACAGGAGGATAGCGCAGAGTGCGCCAAAGACGACGCAGGCGGGAGGGGTGAGGAGTCAGCGTCCGGGCTGTTTCTGCCAGTGCTCTCTGATGGTCCGCCAACTGGGTGGTGATAACCTGAAAGGCGCGTTCTCGTTCTGCCTCGGCCTGCTCGAGCAACTGGATGCGTCGTGTTTGATCCGCAAGGGCGCTACGGGCGAGGGAAAGTTCTGTCAGGGCGTCTGCCAACGCAATTCTGAGCGCCCGATTGTCTGCAGGAGTCTCTGTCTGCGGGGTGTTGGCCGGAGCAGGAGGGCGTGGATGGAGCGAGCCATGCTCTGCACGGGCCGGAAAAGGAGAGGCCTTTTGTTCTGACAGGTGGGTAGCAGACACTGAGGCGGAGGGACGCTGGGGCATTCTCTTCTTTTCACTTTGAAAACGGCAAGCCGAAACTGAAATCAAATAAACCAAATATCTGAGTGATATATAAATCTTCGGGAAGGCCCGTCAAAGTGTACCTCTCAGGAACGATCTTCTGCTCAGGCGTTTCTGTAACAAAGAGCCAGTATTACTGGGGTATTCGAGGGTATATCTTGTTTTTATGGACAGCCATGAGGAAGAACGGCATGTTTCGGGCATGACTGACGTGATGCGTGATCCGGTTTCTTTGCTTGGTGTAAAAGAGGACCTTCCTCAGAGCGAGGGGGCCTCCGTGGATGATGCGCTCCTGCAAAAGCAGCTTCACTTGGCGGAAGATCTGGTGGTGGGATATCGCGCTAGTGCGCGCCTGCATTCCCTGCGATCAGATGGCATGTTCTCTGCTCTGGCGTCCGAGCGTCATTACCGGCATCTGGAGCGGACATCCCTTTCATGGAAAGTGACCATGCCTCTGCGGGCGGTGAGGTCTCTTGCGGCAGGGCGCATGCCCTCCGGGCGGCCGGTGAAAGAGGTTGTGCAAAGGGTGCGCGAGATTGCGCAGGATGAGGGATGGCGCGGTGTGGCGGAGCGCCTTCATGCCCGTTTGCCGGATATTCCACGGATAGGGGGTTTCGGGCGCAAATCCGTAAGGTCTCTTTCCAGATCAACCGAGAAAGAAAGCCGCAAACGCGCAGAAGACGTCTACCTCAGTTCCCTCCCTGCCCGAACGACGGATGATTTCCAGCCTCTGTTTCTGATCATTGCTGAACTTTCCATTCCGCAATGCGCCAAATATCGCGTGTGGCAACGGCAGGAGGCGCTGGAAAGCCTCGGCTGGCGGGTTGTTGTGGTGGAATGGTACGATATTACGCGTGCGCTTTCCCTGTTGCAGGTCTGTACCCGGGTGGTCTTCTACCGCGTGCCAGGAAACAAGGATGGGATGCAACTGATAGATGAGGCGCATCGGCTTTCCCTTTCACCATGGTGGGAAGTGGATGACCTTATTTTTGACCCGGCGTCTTATGAGAAAAATACCAACCTGAAAACACTCTCCGGGGCAGAGCGGCGTAATGTGCTGGAAGGCGTCGCCAATTATAGAAAAGCCCTGCTTGCCTGTGGTCGGGCTATAGCGTCTACCCGCGGGCTTGCGGACGCCATGCGCCAGGCTGGCGTGAATGATGTTGCCGTTATTGAGAACGCGCTGGATGTAGAAACACTCACGTCGGCAAACGCGCTCCGTGCCCAGCCTGCTCAGGCAGAAGGAGAAGATCAAAGCCAGATCGTTGTCTTTTACGGGTCTGGCACCAAGACGCATGATATGGATTTTC
Organism: Acetobacter senegalensis; assembly: GCF_001499615.1. Taxonomy (NCBI): domain Bacteria; kingdom Pseudomonadati; phylum Pseudomonadota; class Alphaproteobacteria; order Acetobacterales; family Acetobacteraceae; genus Acetobacter; species Acetobacter senegalensis. The sequence goes on from NZ_LN606600.1 coordinate 1,629,152, forward strand.
GGGTTGCCGCACCGGGAATTCTGGCCGCCATGCAGGCAAACCCACGCATGCGGTTGAAGATTGTTGGTGATCTGACTCTTCCATCAGAGTTTGACGCTTTGGGAGACCGGGTGGAAAGGCTGCAAGGGCGCTCCTATGCGGCTTATTTGCAGCTTCTTGCGCAGGCGGATATTGCCATTGCTCCTCTGGAGCCCGGCCTTTTCAATGATGCAAAAAGCAACATAAAATATCTGGAAGCGGCAGTTCTTGCTGTTCCCTCCGTCTGTTCTCCGGCTCAGGCCTTTGCGGATGTTATTGAGACGGGAACAAACGGCTATCTGGCCGTGACCCCGGAGGACTGGAAAACGGGCTTGCTGGCGTTGGCGGATAATACCGCGTTGCGCCATGACATTGGCGAAAAGGCGCGGGCCGATATTCTGGCGCGCTATCGTCCGCAGGCGGTGGCACAACAGCAGGTTCTTCCCGCATTTGGCGCACCCGTTAAGCCTGATTATACACGACCCCGCCTTATGGTTGTGAATGTGTTCTTTGAGCCCCGTTCATTTGGCGGGGCAACGCTGGTTGCGGAGGAAATGGCGAAAGCCATGCAGCAGCGGGGCATGGATGTTGCGGTCATGACCTCTCGTCCGTCTCTGGAGGATCTGCCGAACTCAGCCCTGCGGTATCAGGTGCATGACATGCAGGCACTTTCTGTTCCCGTGCCGGAAGACCCTATTGCAGGTCTGGATAACCCGGCGATTGGAGAAATTTTCAGAAGTTGGGTTCAGACCTGGCAGCCGGAGATTGTGCATTTTCATGCAACTCAGGGGCTGGGCACATCCTTGGTGCGTGTGTGTCAGGAGTTGGGCGTTCCTTACATTGTCACTTTGCATGATGCGTGGTGGCTATGTGATCGCCAGTTCATGGTGCAGAAAAACGGCCGATACTGTTTTCAGAAAACCATAGATCTGCGGGTGTGTGAAACCTGTGTGCCCGGTGTCCGGCATCTGTCGGAACGGATGCTTATGATGCAGGAATGCCTGAAATATGCCTCTCGTCTCCTAAGCCCTAGTCAGTCTCATCTTGAGCTTTATGCAGCCAATGGCGTTCCGGTTGACCGGCTTGTTGTCAACAGGAATGGCTTTGTCTGGCCCAAACGCCCCCATCTTAAGCGTAAACCGGGGGCACCTGTTCGCTTCGGGTATGTGGGGGGGAATGAGGCCGTAAAAGGGTTTCCCCTTGTAAGGAAAGCCTTCGAGGCATTGGAAAGAACAGATTGGGAACTGGTGCTGGTTGATAATACACTCAAGCTCGGATTCAAATCGATTGATACACGTTTATGGAAAGTAGGCGGGAAAGTGGAGGTCATTCCGTCCTATACTCCTGAAGACGTTGATGATTTTTTTGATAGAATCGATGTTCTTCTTTTCCCTTCCCAATGGAAAGAAAGTTTTGGCCTGACAGTGCGTGAAGCTCTGGCGCGTGATGTATGGGTTGTCACAACCGCGCCCGGTGGTCAGTCTGAAGACGTGGTTGATGGGGTAAATGGCACTTATATAGAACTAGATGGGCGGTCTGAAGGATTGAGGAGCGCCATAAGCTCATTACTTGAGAATGCCGCCATGCTGGAAAATTATGAAAACCCTCTTAAGGGGGCGCTGCCCACCTATTCGGCGCAGGCGGATCAACTTTTGAGCCTGTATGAAGCAGTTCTTTCCGAAGAAAAACAGAGTCGAGTCTGCCTGTAAGAGGGAAATGACAGCAATATTTTCTCATTTAGATAGAATGCAGAAATGTTGCTGTTGAAAGGACAGGCGAGTAGAAAAGGCCGGTCGTTGTGCAATTGTGCGCATTGGCGAGTCTATTGGCTGTAAACCGCAAGAAAAATGCTCTGCTATCTTGGTGCGGTATTTGACGCTGTAGTTTTGTAACGTACGGTCAAAAGAACTGACCGCGTTTCTGTTATGAGACGGGGGTGTTAAAAAAGCGAATATACCCGGCAAATACTCAAAATATGCTTGCAAGCTCGCGGATGATTCGCCTAGAACTGAACATGACAGAAGTATGCCGCTGTGAAGGTAAGGGTTTTTCGCGCCGCAGCGGAGAGTGAGAAGGACGAAATAAATGGCGATTATCACCGTTGTCGGTGCGTCAGGTGGACAGGTACAGGTTACTGTCGATGGTTCGCAGAACTCGACCCTCGTCAAGCAGGCTGACGCTCTTTCCTCTAAGCTGAGCGGCGTTGTCGATACGCTTGATGTGCGGTACCTGACCCCGGGCGCTAATAATGGACAGGCTGGTAGCAACCAGGCTGGATACGGAGTGATCACCTCCGCTGGTTCCTACAACGTAGCAGGTAATGCCGAATGGCTGTCCATCGGCTCTGATTCCACGGCTCAGCCGGGTTCCGCTCTTGCCGGTTGGGTGAATGTTGATATCACCAAGGACACGGCACAGAACGTAACGGTTCTGGGTGGCACCGAAGCCGGTATCTCTTTCCGCGCAGGCAGCCAGAGCGGTACGTTCCTGGCTGGTTCCGGTGACAACCGTTTCCAGGGCAGCAACCTCAGCACCGCTGGTGACTGGAACATCCTGACCGGTGACGGCAACGATATTATTGATACCGGTGCTGGCAACAACACGATTGCCGCAGGCGCTGGTGACAACACCATCACGCTGGGCACGGGTGTTAACTATGTCCACTCCGATGGGCAGGACACCATTACCGCAACGGCAGGCACGCAGAACATCACCCTGAACGGTGCCAGCTCTGTTGTGCAGGTGGGTGCAAACTCTCTGGTTGTTGATAACAGCGCCGATGGTGAGCAGATCACGGTTGGTGGTGGAAGCACTGTTATCGGTGGTTCCAACGGTAATGATACCAGCGTTCCGCACACCTCCATCAACCTGGCCGGTTCTACCGGAACGGTTATTGGTGGCCAGCTGAGCACCATTTCCGCTGCTTACGGTGACTTTGAAGTTTCCAACACCAATGCAGCCAACGTGGATGTCAGCGGTTCTCTGACCTTCATCCGTGGCACGGGCGTTACCACCATCACGGCTGGCCAGACCACCATCTTCGGTGCGAACGGTCTGGATGCGATTGTCAACTCTACGGCTGGCACGTCTCTGTTTGTTGCAAACGAAGGCAATGAAACGCTGGATGGCGCTTCTTCCGCATTCGGTATTCATGCATTCGGCACAACCTATGGCACGGGTAACCAGCTTTTCATCGGTGGTTCCGCCAGCGATACGCTGGTTGGTGGCGTGGGCAACGCAACCATGCAGGGTGGCACGGGCGCAGCAAACGTGTTCGGCTTCCGTGACGGGATTGCTGGTGCAGACTACACCATCTCTGACTTCGGTAGCGCAGCCGGCAACTCTGTTCTGCTGGTAAACTACGGTTACAGCGATGCAGACCTGCAGAAGGTTCTGGATGCTGCAACGCATAAAGATGGCAACACGACCATCACTCTGTCTGACCAGAGCCAGATTACGTTTGTTGGCGTTGACAGCCTGAACACCAGCCAGTTCAACATTGCTAACAACATTAAATAAGATCTCAGTTTAGATTTTATGTGTTGAAGAAACCGGGCTTAACAGCCCGGTTTTTTTATGGGGAATGTTAAACAACGAGGTAGTATGCCTTTTAAAAGGGCTGCACATAAGAGTGTATTCATTTCTTAAGTGATAGTAGAATTATTTTATGTTCTCAATATTTCGATTTGGCATTATTGATGATAGAAATTGTTTTTCTGTAAAATGATAAATAGAATTGAATAGAATTTTTCAAAAATAAATAATAAAAATATGTTTTGTATAATAACAAAATATTAAGTGCTCAGTGTTTTTTAGTTTTTGACTGCGTCAAAATTCTAACATTTAAAATAATCAGATATGTTTACGGCTTTATAAAGTAATCGTCCTTTCCAAGTCGATTTCTGCCGAAATGACCGAGGTGGATGTTGGCTCAGGTAAGTTTCAATCCAATCCGGGTCAAAACCACACTGTGGAGGAATGATCGAGCGCCAGTTTTTGACTTCTGAAAGAGCGAAAGGGTTATCGCGAAGTAATTCCTGTTTCAGAAAAGGAACTCGGCCTGACCGAATAAGCGAACGCCAATGGGAATGCATGGGGTTGGTGGGGAATATACGGGCGAATGGACTGCTTTCATCACTCCATAACGCATGCAGAGGAATTCCTGCTGAACGCAGAGCAACGGAAAGCCCAAGTTCGCCATGCCATATAATTTCAGCACGTGTCATGTCTTCAAAGGGAAGGGAGAAGACTCTTTGAACGGCGTCCTGTTCAAATGTGGCGCGAGAAAAGCCGATAAACCAGGACTGCAGGTGCGGCGTAACGGCACGGGACGCCACTAGTCCCCACGCAGGGCGTGTATCCGCCTGTAAAAGCCGGAGAAGCGGGGGAAGGGGAGCGAGTGGACCAAAGACACTATCATTCGCAAAGACGATATAGGGCGCGGTCTGAACGAGGTTCTTGCCGAGCAGAAAGCGCCATGCGCCAAAATCAAGGCCGCCATTGGGCCGGTGCCAGACGGTAAAAGCCTGCGCGTTACAAAACAGACGCGTTTCTTCTGTTATAACTGAACAGCCGGAGAGTACAATATGCACTGTCAGGCCACAGCGTTTGAGATTTTTCAGGTAAAAACAGGTATATGGCGGCAAATTACCATTTGGCGTATAGGCAGCAAACAGGCAGACTGATCCCGGTGGAAGGGGACCCGAAGGGGCACTTTCAACAGCGTTTTCGCTGATGGTGGCGGGAGAAATCGAAACTGAATGCATTTTTAAGTTGGTTTTTTCGTGAAAATATGACTACAAGCCGCGAGTGTTGTTGGTTATCGTAACCGAATAATTGTTACTCACATAGTTCTGTCTGAAAAGGAGATACGGTCTCAATGAGCAAGGCCTTTATTGCTGCGGTGATCCAGGATTCGATCAACTGCACCGGCGTGGCCGCCAATCAGGCAGCGAACGATCTGATGGATGCGATCATAGAAGAACTGAAGCGGGAAGGTGGGTTTACCCTGCCGTCTTTCGGAACGTTCACTGTCCGCAAAACCAAAGCTCGCAAAGCGCTGAATCCTCGCACGGGTGAACCTGTGAAGGTGAAAGCAGGCAAGACCGTTCGTTTCAAGGCCAGCCCCAACCTGAAAAAGGCGGTCTGAGCCTTTACGGCCACACGCAGGAAGCATTTCAGTTTTATTACAATGTTTCTTGGTCGAAACAGCTCGGAAGGGAGACCTTCCGGGCTGTTTTTATATGAGACCAACCGGACAGGCTGGAGGATTGTACCGATCAGTCCGGTTTGATGTCTTCCAGCCGGTCGAGTTGCCTGAGACCGGGGAACATGATCATCCACAGGCCCGTAATGGCCAATGTCCCCAAGCCTCCAACCACAACGGCAGGGACGGCGCCGATCAGGCTGGCCAGCATGCCGCTTTCAAATTCGCCAAGCTGATTGGATGAGCCAATAAACAGCATGTTCACGGCGGAAACACGCCCACGCATTTCATCTGGTGTGCCTAACTGAACAAGAGAACTGCGGACCATCACGCTGATAACGTCCGCGCCGCCCAGAACCGCCAGCGCCAGAACGGAGAGCGGAATGGAGCTGGAAAGGCCAAACAGAATGGTGGCAACGCCGAAGATGGCGACCGAAACAAACATCCACTGCCCAGCGTGCCGCCCCAAGGGGTAGCGGGCCAGCACAGCGGCTACGCCCAACGCCCCAATGGCAGGCGCTGCCCGCAGAAGACCCAGCCCCCATGGCCCTGCGTGCAGGATGTCCGTGGCGTAGAGAGGCAGCATGGCGGTGGCTCCCCCTAACAGCACAGCAAATAGATCAAGCGAGAGTGCACCCAGCATGGTGGGGCGGCGGCGCAGGAAGGCGATGCCCCCAAAAACCGCCGCCAGGCTCGCTGGCTGCCTGGCACGGGCGGGAAAGCGGAGCGTCATGGAAAAGGTGGCGAAGGCCGAGACGGCAAATCCAATGGCGCAGAGGGCGTAGCAGACGTCGGCTCCCAGCCCATAAAGCAGCCCGCCTAAAGATGGCCCCGCGATGGATGCCACCTGAAAAAGGGAGGAAGAAAGTGCTGCCGCCTTGGGAAAAACCGCAGCAGAGACCATGGAGGGCAAAAAGGTCTGCTGTGCGGGCATTTCAAAGGCGCGGCACATGCCAAACAGGGCGACCAGCCCATAAATCATGCCTGGAGCAAGATGATGGGTGAAGGAGGCTACCGCCATGAAAGCGGCTGCTATGGCTTCGATGGTCTGGCAGGTGATGACAATCCGGCGTCTGTCATGCTGGTCCGCCGCGTGGCCTGCGGGAAAAATGAACGCAACCATGGGAAGGAACTGTGCCAGCCCCACAAACCCGAGCGCGGCGGCGCTGTGAGTGAGGGCATAAATTTGCCAGCCCACAGCCACGGCCTGCACCTGAGAGGAAAAAGCAGACAACGTGCGCGCTGTCAGAACGGCTTTCAGGCCGGGTAAAGCGAGAAGAGGCGTAGAAGCCGCCGGATGATCTGTCATGATGAGGCTGTTCATAGCAGGATAACAGTGCCGGAACAGCCTCTGGCGTAAAAACGGCTGTGTGATCAGGCCGCTTTAGGAGTACCTGCCCGTGTTTCTGGCAGGACGGTGGTGATGATGCTGGCATCCAGCGCTTCATACTCGTGATAGCGTAGGGTTTTGTAGAGTTCTTCCCGAGTCTGCATTCGGCTCAGCATGGCTTCCGTGCTGCCGTTCTGGGCCAGTGTGGCGTACAGGTCCGCCTGCGCCTTGTTTGCGACTCGTAATGAACTGACAGGCCAGATGACCATGCGGTAGCCCATCTCCTGGAACTCCGACGCTGTGAAAAAGGGCGTGCGTCCAAATTCCGTCATGTTCGCCAGAAGGGGCACATCCGGCAGGCGGCGGGCGAATTCGCGGAACATCTCCGCCGTTGTCAGCGCTTCGGGGAAAATGGCATCTGCCCCGGCTTCATAATACAGGCGGGCGCGGGCAACGGCCCCGTCCATGCCTTCCTGTGCGGCGGCATCTGTGCGGGCAATGACCACCATGTCCCGCCGGGCTTTGGCGGCGGCGGCCACTTTCAGCGCCATATCATGCGGTGTGCTGAGCTTTTTATCGTTCAGATGGCCGCATTTCTTGGGCAGAATCTGATCTTCCACATGCACGGCTCCGGCTCCGGCTTCTTCAAAGGCCCGCACCATGTTCATCACATTCAGAATTTCTCCATAGCCCGTGTCTCCATCCACCAGCAGCGGCAGTTCCGAGGCGCGGACAATCTGGCGGATGAAGAAACAGACCTCATCAACCGTGATAATGCCCAGATCTGGCAGGCCCATGCTGGCTGTCATGGCGGCGCCGGAGAGGTAAAGGGCATTGAACCCGGCATCCTTTGCCTGCAAGGCCGCTTGCCCGTTATGCGCACCGGGCAGTTGCAGAATGCCTGGCTGCGCCAGCAGTTGCCGGAACCGTTGGCCAGCAGGAATGGTGGGCTGCGTTTTGCCTGTCAGGTACGTCATGCTGCGTTCTCCAGTCCATCCCGTTCATGCAGGGAGGGGAATCGGCGGTTTTCGGGGCCGGTATAGGTGGCGGAGGGGCGGATGATCTTTCCGTCCTGCCGTTGTTCCAGAACATGCGCGCTCCACCCTGCTGTGCGGGCGATGACAAACAGGGGCGTGAACATGGCGGTGGGAATGCCCATGTGGCTGTAGGCCACGGCACTGAACCAATCGAGATTGGGGAACATCTTGCGCTTGTGCGCCATCACCCCCTCAATCCGTTCGGCTACATTATAGAGGCGGCGTGACCCGCTTTTCTGCGCCAGCTTCAGTGCGGCCCGCTTGATGATCTCGTTCCGGGGGTCCGAGATGGTGTAAACTGGGTGCCCGAAACCGATGATTACTTCCTTGGCCTCAAGCCTGCGGAGAATGTCGGTTTCGGCGTCTTCTGGACTGGTGTAGCGCTGCTGGATTTCAAGCGCGACCTCGTTCGCCCCACCATGTTTGGGGCCACGAAGCGCACCGATTCCCGCCGTAATGGCGGAATAAATGTCCGATCCCGTGCCCGCCACCACACGGCAGGTAAAGGTGGAGGCATTGAACTCATGCTCCGCATAGAGAATGAGTGAGCTGTGCATGGCGTTTACCCAGTGTTTGGGCGGCGTGCGTCCATGCATCAGGTGCAGGAAGTGCCCACCAATGCTGTCATCCTCCGTTTCCACGGCAATGCGGCGGCCATGGTTGGAGAAATGGTACCAATACAGCAGCATGGACGCCAGGCAGGCGATCAGCTTGTCCGCTATGGTGCGGGCTCCGGCACTTGGGGTATCCGGCCGTTCGGGCAGAACACAGCCCAGGGTAGAAACACCCGTGCGCAGAACATCCATGGGGTGTGTTGCGGCTGGCAGGGATTCCAGAACGCGCATTACAGCATCTGGCAGGCCCCGCAGGCTGCGGAGGCGTTCTTTATAAAGCTGTAGCTCAGCACTATTGGGCAGATGCCCATGAATCAGTAGATGGGCGACTTCTTCAAAGGAACAGGCTTCGGCCAGATCCTGAATGTCATATCCCCGGTAGTGCAGATCATTCCCGCTCTGGCCGACGGAGCACAGAGCGGTGTTGCCTGCTGAAACGCCAGAAAGAGCCACGGATTTTTTCTGGCGGGGATGGAGCGTCGTGGTGTTGTCCATATCACGGGTCTCCCAAATTGCGGGTGCCTTGACGGCACTTTTGATCTTGTTGGTGGCGATGTGGTCAGGCTGGTAAGGGTCAGACCGAAGTGGCCAGAGCCGGGGTTTCTCGTGCAGGTGCGTCCGATGGATTCTGGCGGGTTGCGCTTTGGCTGAAGTCAAAAATACCGGGGTTGAGATTCCGCGAGATACGGTTGGGCGGCACCACAAGGTCCAGCGCGAGCAGATCGGCCGGTTTCAGATCAGGCAGCCTTTGCACCAGTTCCAGAAAACGTTCGGATTCGGAAGGCGAGATCAGATCTTCTGTCAAAGTCTTGAACTTGCGGATGTAGTCTGCTCGCTGCCAGGGCGTTCTACCAAGCGGATGGGCATTGGCCACAGCCTGTTCTTCTTCCAGAACGCGTCCGTCTTTCATGCGGATGATGATCTTGCCGCCAAACGCTTTTACAGCCGGGTCTTCTGCATGGTAACGCGCCGTCCATTCCGGTGTTTCCACGGTGCGGATCTTGCGCCACAGGCGCACGGTGTCCGGGCGTTGAGCGCGTCCGGGCTCATAGGAATGGACGTGGTGCCAGCGACCATCCTGCAGAGCCACCGCCACAATATACATGATGGAATGGTCGAGCGTTTCACGCGATGCCGTGGGGTCAAATTTCTGTGGGTCGTTTGAACCGGTACCGATCACGTAATGGGTGTGGTGGCTGGTTTCGATCAGAATGTCTGCCACATCCTCAAAGTTTTCAATCTGCTTGCCTAGACGGAAGGCCAGATCAATCAGGGCCTGACTCTGATACTCCGCAGAATGTTCCTTGGTGAAGGAGGAGAGAATGGCCCGTTTGGGCTCGCCGGGTGCGGGGAGGGGCACGGTGTAGTGTGCGTCCTTTCCGTCCAGCATCCAGGCAATCACGCTGTCTTCCCCTTCATAGATCGGGCTTGGTGCGCCTTCACCCCGCATGGCGCGGTCCGTGGCTTCCACGGCCATTTTTCCGGCATGGGCCGGGGCAAAGGCTTTCCAGGAGGAAATCTCGCCCTTGCGGCTCTGGCGGGTTGCGGTGGTAACGTGCAGAGCTTGCCCAATGGCCTGATAAATAACGGCGGGCGGCAGTTTGAGCAGTGTGCCAAGGCCAGACGCTACGGAGGGACCAAGATGCGCCACGTGGTCAATCTTGTGCTTATGCAGGCAGATGGCGCGGGTGAGATCAATCTGGATTTCGTAACCGGTGGCAACCGCTCGGATCAAATCCGCACCGGAGGAGGCGCATTGTTGGGCGACCGCCAACAGGGGAGGGATGTTGTCTCCCGGGTGGGAGTAGTCCGCTGCCAGAAAAGTATCGTGATAATCCAGTTCGCGCACGGCAGTTCCGTTGGCCCACGCGGCCCATTCTGCATGCACGCGGATATCCGGCCCCAGTCCGAACAGGGTGGCCCCGCCGGGGTGAGCGTGTGCGACAGCCTGAGCCCGCGCACTCATGACCGGATGCCGGTTGAGAGACGCCAGCGCGACGGAGGCGTTATCAATCACGCGGTTGATGACCATTTCCGCCACCTCGGGTTCCACCGGCACAGGGTCAGCAGCGACTTCGGCAATTTTCCATGCCAGTTGCTCTGTGCGGGGCAGGCGGTCGGTTTCGGGGTGAACGGTAACCTGATGGGATTGCATGGTCAGACCCTTTGATTTGTATCCTTGGCCCGAGTGTTGCAGAGTAGCCCCCCAAGAAAGAAGCTGGATAAAAGCGGAAAGAGGCGAAGAAAAACGCCCGTATTGCAAAGATTGCGAACATGAAAAAACCAGCCACAAAGCTGTTTGTAGGAAGCCGGTTGAACACGCTGCGGCAGCAAGCCGAACTGACGCAGGCCGTTCTGGCGCAAAAGCTGGGTATTTCAGCCAGCTATCTGAACCAGATAGAGCGGGATCAACGCCCCCTGCCGGAGCGACATCTGGAAGATGTGTGCCGGGTGTTTGGCGTAAGCCCTGCATATTTCAGCGATATGGAAGAAGTGCGTCTGGTTCAGGCTTTGCGGGAAGTTCTGGCAGACCCCCTGTTTGACGCAGCCCGGCCGAATTTTTCAGAAATGCTGACAGCCGCGCAGAAAGCACCCGCACTGGGGCATGCAGTTATGCAGCTTTACAGTGCCTACAGAAATGCACAGGAGCAGGCTGCATCTCTGGCGGATGCACCGCCGCAGCCCGTGATAGAGCCGTATGAAGCTGTGGGAGACTGGGTGCAGGCCAATCACAATTATTTTCATGCGCTGGATAGTGCGGCTGAAGCCCTTTACGGAAAGCTGGCCCCGAAGGAAGGATGGTTGCACCCCGCACTGATACAGTATTTGCAGGATGAGCACCGCCTTCAGATTGTAACAGATCACGCCCTGGAGCAGCGCGGCGTGCGGTGGCGTCTGGAGCAGAAAACCAATACCCTCTTTCTGTCTCAGGATGTTTTGGCCGAAGATAGTCTGTTCTGTCTGGCGCAGGTTGTCGGGCAACTGGAGCAGGGGGCCGTGATGGACCGTATTCTGCGACGGTCCGGCCCCAAAGGGGAGAACGCCCGTGCTCTGGCCAGGCTGTATCTGGGCAATTACTTTGCAGGAGCTCTTCTGCTGCCTTATGAATTATACAGAACGGCGGCAGTGGAAATGCAGCATGATATAGACCGGTTGCACCGTCGGTTTGGTGTCAGCTTTGAGCAGGCCTGTCACAGGCTGAGCACGTTTCAGCGCCCTGGGGCGGAGGGTATCCCGTTTTACTTCATGAAACTGGATATTGCAGGAAATATTCTGAAAAGTTTTTCAGCAAACCATTTCATGCAGTCACGTTTTGGTGGTCCTTGTCCTTTGTGGAACATCTTTCGGGCGTTCACGACACCGGGGCAGGTGCAGGTGCAGCTTTCTCGTATGACGGATGATGTTGTGTACCTGAATGTGGCCCGCACCGTGCGGCACAGCAGCATGTCTTATTTTGATCGCCCGCGTCAGGTTGCCGTTGTGCTGGGTTGCGATATTCGTCACGCAGGGCGGATGATTTACGCAGCAGGCCTGGATGTAGCCGACCAGAGAAATGCTGTGCCTATTGGCCCAGGCTGCCGGGCCTGCGCGCGGGATGATTGTCGCCACCGCTCTCTTCCTGTTTCAGGAAGAGGCATAGATGCAGGAAGTGAGGAGCGCGGGGTTGTACCGTACCGCGCTGCCAAGATGTAAGTGGACGGTGTTTAGTGCAAGGAGATGGGACGAGATCGGTAAAAACCTATTCCCGTTCCCAATAGTCCAACAATAAACAGGAAAAGCATTAACACTCCTTTGGGTGGAGCATAGGTGAACGTAATGGTGTTGTGCCCAGAAACAAGGTTTGCTGTCTGAAAAAGCCCGTCTTTTGTAGCCCCTGTTTTTGTGTGCACACCGTTTACAGTGACATGCCATCCCGGATAGGCAATTTCCTGGCGAACAAGGGTGCCTTTATTCTCGCAATCAGCTTCAAGTTTCTCTGTAGAGTGAATTGTCAGATGACAGTTGTCTGCAGAAAAATAAGGGGCAGCATTGGAAAGTTTCCATATGGTTATGTAAGGATCCTGATAGGAAAGCTTCACATAGTCCGGTGGATCAAATTCTGTCTGAAGTGGCATCATGGGAGACAGCTCACCATTTTCTTTATTCTGCCACACCCAGACTGCCGGTTTAATGTCATTGCCATCTGTAGAGATGGACCAACTCAAGTCCTCAGGCCCGGTAATAGCCAGTTTCTGATCAAGAGGAATAAAGATAACGGTGTTGTCCGGAGTTTGATCTACGGATGTTGTTCCTGATTGACACACATCTTTGCTACATAATCTGATATTGATTTTTCCTGTAGCACGCCCAGAAAATGTGCCAACGGCAATACCCACCTTGCTTACAGCGGCCCCCTTGTTGCGGGGAGCAGGGATATGGCCGGAGAGGGGGCCTGCGGTGAAATCATATGCTTGGGCATTTCCTGCAACGGGGTGGGTTAGAAGAATGTCTTGCCAGATATTTTTTTCGGGAGAAACTGCGACGAGCCCGACGCCGTGTTGGCTTAGGTTCTGTTGACAAAAGACGGTAGCCACATTTTTACGGCTGCGAGGTTAAGAAAGGCGAGGAACGATTTTCTTGTCTTGTCATATCGTGTGGCGATACGTCGGAACTGCTTCAGTTTGTTGAACATCCGCTCGATACGGTTTCGATCCCGATAACGACGGAAGTCGCAGGGAATATCCTCTGTGCGATTTGAACGCGGTGGGATTACGGGAAGAATGCCTCGAAAAAGCAGGTTCTCCCGTATCCTGTCACTATCATACCCCTTGTCGGCCAGAAGTCGGCGCGGTGTCACGACTGGCAGGTCCAACAGGGCATCAGCGCCGGAATAATCAGAAACTTCACCCCCCGTCAGGTCGAAGCCAAGAGGGCGTCCCTGACCGTCGGCACGGGCGTGGATCTTGCTCGTAAAGCCGCCGCGGCTTCGACCAAAGCCTTCCTTATGCGTCCCCCTTTTGCGCCAGCCGCCTGGCTGTGAGCCCGAACGACCGTGCTGTCGATCATGTGCTGCCAGTCATCGGTCAGACGTAACCGGCCGTTTGAGGCCGCCTTATGATTAAAGATTGTGACTGGTAACTTACCGTCGTTAACGACGTCGTTATTGACGTCATTTGAGAGGTAAGAATGGCCCAGGAAATCCTGATTGGTGTTGAACGCCGTCGCCGCTGGTCGGATGAACGCAAACTGGCGATACTGTCTGAAGTTGGTGTGGATGGAGCGAGTGTATCGGATGTGGCACGTCGGCATGACCTGACCCGCCAACACCTTTACCAATGGCGGAGTTCATTCCGTCAAAGACTATCTTCGCCAGATCAGTCTGTGGCGTTTATTCCTGTTGCTTCAGTGACGACACCTGCTGTGACATCTGGCGGTGGACCTGACGAACTGGCCATAGTGCTGCGCAATGGCCGTAGTATCAGGGTGACGGGACATCCTGCCGAAGATCTTCTGGCCCGGGTCATCCAGATTGCGGAGACGGCATGATTGGCGTGGGCAACGGCGTGCGTGTCTATCTGGCCTGCGGGGTGACCGATATGCGCAAGGGCATATCGGGTCTGGCAGCACTGGCACAGGACGTGCTGCGTCAGAACCCGACATCAGGGGCGCTCTTTGCTTTTCGTGGTCGCCGTGGCGACAGGATCAAGCTTCTGATGTGGGACGGTCAGGGGTTCTGTCTTTATTACAAGGTGCTTGAGAAGGGACGTTTTCCATGGCCGTCTCCGGCAGAGGGCGTTGCACGCCTGACGACAGCACAGATGGCCATGCTGTGGGAAGGCATGGAGTGGAGACGCCCTTCCTGGTCTGCACCACCGTCTCGCGTAGCCTGATTTTTATGGCGTGATCGTGTAGAACCTTTTGAATTTTCTTAGATTTTCTGCTATTTTTTCATAATGACGCCTGCACCCGTGGTCCTGCCTGATGATCCGGATATCCTGAGGGAAATGATTGTTTCCCTGCAGACCGAAGTGGCCCGGCTTTCTGCGTCGGCCCGTGCGTATGAGGCTCTTGTCCAGTCTCTCAAAATCCGGATCGCACGCCTTCAGAAACAGAAATTCGGGGCCAGTTCAGAAAAGATAGACCGTGAGATTGAACAGCTCGAACTGCTCCTTGAAGATGTAAAAATCGCCATCGCGGCAGCCGATCCTTCTCCTGATATCAGGGAGCATGATGTCAGCGATGATGCAGTCTCTCCCCCACGGCAGCGTGGCAAACCACAGGTTTCTGACACGACACCACGGGAGCGTATTGTTCTCGACCCGGGTGAGGCCTGTCCTGCCTGTGGCGGTCCTCTGCGTCTTGTAGGCGAAGATGTCACCGAAATACTGGACTTTATTGCGGCAAAACTGAAAGTTGTCGAAACGGCACGGCTGAAGAAATCCTGCCGCCATTGCGAAACGATGGTGCAGCCTGAAGCACCGTCGCGCCCTGTTCCACGGGGGATGGCTGGCCCCGGGCTTCTGGCCCATATCCTGGTCTCGAAATTCGATGACCATATCCCGCTTTATCGTCAGAACGAGATCTTTGCCCGTCAGGGTGTGGACATTCCCCGTTCAACCCTGATCGACTGGTGTGGTCAGGCCGTTGCCGTTCTGCGTCCTCTCACAGATCTGATCCGTCAGGATGTCGTAAAGGCAGACCTGCTGCATGCCGATGATACACCCATCCAGGTTCTTGATTCCCGTCTGCGCCAGGCTGGGAAACCACGTGGTGTGAAGGAAGGGCGGATCTGGACCTATCTGCGCGATCCCCGCCCCTGGGGCGGGAGTGATCCGCCCGCCGTGGCCTACTGGTTCTCTCCCGATCGCAAGGGGATCAATCCCCAGACCCATCTGGCACAGTTCCGGGGCATTCTGCAGGCTGACGCCTACGCGGGGTTCAGGGATCTGTATAAACCCGATGCAACGGGAACCGTGCATGTGCGCGAAGCGGCCTGCTGGGCTCATCTCCGCAGGGCCTTCCATGATGTCTGGAAGGGCAGTGATTCGACAATCGCAAGGGAAGCACTCGAGCAGATCGGGGAACTCTACGATATCGAGCGGCAGCTCACCGGGTCTCCTGCTCCGTATCGTCTGGCTGTCCGACAGGAAAAAAGCCGCCCTCGTGTCACAGCATTCCACGCATGGTGCGAAACACAGCTCGCCCGTATCCCTGGCAAGGGGGAACTGGCAAAAGCAATCCGTTATGCGCTCAACCGGTGGGCAGCCTTTACCCTCTTCCTCGAAGATGGTCGTGTTGCCATCGACAACAATCCTGCCGAACGGGCCATACGACCGGTATGCGTCGGGCGGAAAAACTATCTGTTTGCCGGTTCAGACGCCGGGGGCGACAACATCGCTGATGCCATGACGCTTATCGAAAGCGCAAAACTTTCAGGCCTCAACCCGCACGATTACCTCGCCGATGTTCTCGCCCGCATCAACGAACACAAGATCAACCGCCTCCACGAATTGTTGCCATGGAACTGGCAACCCGCGAATACGCTTCACAAAAAGGCCGCATAATCAAGGCGGCACAGAACGGCCGGTTACGGTCAGACCGAGTTCAACCAGCGTTTCCAGCAGAGCGTCCCAGACACCTTGCTCTGCCCATCGACGGAACCGCACATAGACCGAGTTCCATTTACCGTAGCGCTCATGCATGTCCCGCCATGGGCAACTGACACGCAGGACATAAAGCATTCCATTGAGAAACAGACGGTTATCCTGTGCCGGTCTTGACCAGCGGCCACGTTCAGGCGGCAGCAGGCTGCCAATGATCGCCCATTCCTCGTCCGTCAGGTCGCCACGCATCCACAGGTCTCCACAAAGACCAGCGCTGAATCACGTCCAGGCCAGTCTGCAAAGACCTTTTGTCAACAGAACCTAGCCAGTGCAGGCTGCTCAATGTATTGGGCGAAGACGCGGAAAGGTAAAGATTCATATCATGGATAGATGAGGCATCACTGTATTTCTGACCGAGGCCTGGTGTATAAAACCCGCTAGGATCGATATTCGGATCGATGTTGGCGTCTAACGTTTCTGCAAAAACACGAGGGACAGGTAGATAAGTATAGTTAATAGACTTAATACCGTAATAGGCACCATAATTCGGAGGAAGAGTTCCAAAAGAGACAACACGCGTGAAGGCTGTTTCTCTTTTGAGCCAGTCAAGGGCAGGATAGTCAATTTTTGCGTTACGTGATCCACACAGCACGGGCACACAAAATAACAGAACAGCATTTGTTATGCCGATAGACGAAAGAAAAACATCTTTCTTTTTTGCGCTAATAGCTACAAAAACAATTAAAAATAGAATAGAAAATCCCCATAAAGTAGAAGCATAATTCAATAAATTGGCATGGGGAAGATGTTGTTGCAGCGTCAGTGCATGCCTTGCGTAAAGAAGAGAGAGCAATGCTGCCGAAAAAATAATGCCACTCATTAAAAAGATGGATGATTTTTTCGATGTGTTCGTATGTGAATAGCTATCAATTGTTATGGCGGCCAAAAGAGTTAATGCAAACCACCAGCCCGGTGAGGCATAGACAAAAAACATTGTCTGCCGAATAAGGGGGATCAGATCTATAATTTTGCTAACAAAATGTACACCCTCGGCTTTCATGGCTGTAAGAATAAGCCACGCACCTAAGACATAACGCAAACTGCTGTATGATGTTGATGGTATTGTAAACGCAAGAGCCGCTAATGTAAGCAAACCGAGATCAATATATCCTCCCGTATGCCACCAGAGCTCTACTAGATCCATCCTCCCCTGTTCCGCGCCAAAAAGGTAGGGGAAAAAATGAAGGGCTGTACTGCCGGAAAGAAAATGAGCATTCCCGAAATCAGCATTCATACCAACAAGAGAAACAGGCAGAGAAAGGGCAAAAGAAAGCCATGCCGGTGCTGAAAGACAGAGCCCCAAGATGCCGCCGTAAAGGATGCGGAAGATAATGGCTTTTCTATAAAAACGGGGCGATTGGAAAACACGCCATGTAATAATAGCAAGTGCCAACAGCCCATTCATGTAAGCAGTTTCTGGAAAGCCGGCAAGAATACTGCCTGCAATGGCAACGGTTACAAGAAGCCATCCCCTACGTTTTTTATTTTCAACAGCGTTTGCAACATTAAATCCTCCCCAAACAAAGAAGAGGCAGAAATGGCAGAGGCATTATTGGGCCATGCCCAAACCATGCGAATGTGCCGGAAAATTCACAGAGTATTCCCATGAAGATACAAGCCGGAAGGCTCAACTTCATGGATTTTCCAAGACCAAATGCGCATAAACCGGTCAGAACCTGAAGGGCTGCTTTAATAAGGATGACACCATGCGGCAAAGCAAGAAGTAATATGAATGGAAGAAATAAAGCAGAGTTTTGCATTTCAGCGGCTAAGGGCATCCCTAAGCCTGTGTAAGTATTCCACCAGGGAATATGCCCTGAAAGCCATTGTAATGCAGCCTCGTGACCGAGAGCTTCTGTTGTTGCGCCCGCATTGGGATCAACCCACCCGGGGGTTCCAAACAGCAGCCATGAGATGCCACGCACGCCGGGCCCTGCTGTACGGTAGGCGGGATCTTCAATGAGTAAACCAAGAAGGTCAGGTAAGTGTGCAATGAACGGCAGCAGGACAAGGCATAAAATTGGAAGATAAATACGTGGGGAAGAGTTCACGATATAAAACTTTCATCCAATTAAAAGTTGTATTTCTAGTTTGTTATTTGTTTAATATAACAGAATGTAAGGGATTTAAAATCAATAAATCAGAAAGTGTTTTCTTTTTGATTTCCTAAAGCAGGCGTTGGTGTTATCTTCCTGCCCCGCTACTAAGTATAATTTAATTTTTGGATTGCGGGACTATGAAATTCACATGGCGCCTTGGATCTCTTCAAATCAAGAGAAGTCTTTTGCCCATACATTGGATTTATGGAATGTTCATGCTGATAGCGGGGTTGGAGTGTGTTGTGCTGACTCCTCCCTTTCAGGTGGCAGATGAACTTAACCATTTTATGCGTGCTGTTCAGATCGCGGAAGGCGGGGTGACTGGCACGCGCCTTAGCGCAACACAAAGTGGTGGTGTTCTGCCTTCTCCCCTGTTTCCCATGGCGCAGTCATTTGATTATTTGAAGTTCAATCCTGCTAAAAAAGTTGATCTTGGTGGTCTGGCGCAAGCGTATATGATGCCCTGGTCAGGCAAAACAGAATTTGTTGAGTACCCCAATACAGCTTTTTATCCTCCATCATCCTACGGGGGAGTGGTTTTGGGAATTTGGCTGGGCGATGCTCTGGGTGTCCGGCCTTTAACAAGCTTGTATATTGCCCGAGGCATAAACGGCCTTTTGTGTACAGCCATTGCGATGTTTGCTATCGCTCTGGCAGGGCAGATGGCTCCATTTTTTTGTGTCATTCTTAGTCTTCCCATGAGTGTCAGCCTCATGGCGTCGGCCTCGCAGGATGGCATTCTGCTTTCCTTCAGTGCGCTCGCATGCGCTTTGATCGGCCAGTGTTTCAAACGGCCGGATAACAAGATATCCCACGGTTTCATACTCTTGGCTGGTGTTATTCTGGGGTGTATTGCAGCTGCAAAAGTGCCTTATGCCCCTATTGTGCTCCTTCCTTTGGTTTTACTTATAAGAAGAGGGGCAAGCATTGTCTGGCCGTTGTTATCCTCTTTTTTGGGCACAGGCATTTTTTTGATATGGTTTGTGATCGGCATACACCCGACAATGACAACAATCGCTGTGCGGGGTGTTTCGGTTCATAATCAGATGCTGTTCGTTCTTGATAATCCGTTGAAAATGGCCAACATGTTTGTTCATTTTGGGATCGAAAACTGTAAGCCATTGCTGCATGAAGCGATAGGTGTTTTGGGGTGGCTTGATACCTCTCTCCCCCCTCTTTTCTATCATGTGGCTGAAGTCTGTCTGATTCTCTCATTTTTGGGAATGTTTTGTGTGCAGACGCCACAAATACAGACAAGGCAGATTGTCTTTACATCTGGCGTGCTTGCTCTTCTTTGCGGCTCTGTCTTCGGTATTATTCTGGCCTTGTATCTGAGTTGGACTGCCGTTGGTGCAGATCACATTGAAGGGGTGCAGGGGCGTTATTTCCTGCCACTGATACTGCTGCTTCCTGTCGGGATACAAATTCTATATATGAACAATAAGAATATTGTAAAAAGCGAAAAAACTCTGAAAATTCAGAGTAATATAAATTTCTCGCTGCAAGCCATGGTCTTTATTTTCATGATATTCTCCGTGTTCACACTTTATAGCAGTCTCAGCGTTCGATATTGGCCCTGATAAGCCACGCATGTTTTGTTACGTGCAAAGGAACACCAAAAACGCGGCATAAAAGGATGGCGCGTTGAGTGCTAAGGGCTCATTTTTGCGGTGTGCGGTGTGCGGTGTGCGGTGTGCGGTGTGCGGTGACGTTGAAATGGCGTGTTTGTGGTGCCATGCCGCTCACGCAGTGTCCCACTGCAGGTCGCGCAAATAAGGGATAATGAGGTCTTTCTTGTCTGTTCCCCTCAGTTGGGTAGGGGAACATTTTCTATCGTGAAGAGGCTAAAACAAGCGGGTCTGACGCTTCGGCCCCGTGATGAGGCATTCGTTTGTGATAGATATAGTGTGACGGGAAAAGATGGCTGGGGCGGGAGGATTCGAACCTCCGCATGGCGGAATCAAAATCCGCTGCCTTACCGCTTGGCTACGCCCCACCAGAGAAATGCGGTTGGCCTCTATTAAGACCAACCAGCACGGTTCGTAAAGAGGCTGGATGCGCTGTTTTTACTCTTGCGGCGTATTTTCGGCGTGGGGGTGGAGCGGCGGTTCGGGTTCAGCGAAATCCAGATCTGGCAGGCCGCCCGCGTTCATATCTGTCTCGGCAGGGAAAAGGCGGAAGCGGGTTGCCTTGTCTAAGGCCTGATCCAGCGCTGCCATGGTGCTGCCCATATCTTCGCTGTCGTCCTTTTCCCAGGTGCGGAGCGTATGGGTCCATATGCCAACCACCATGTTCACACGCACAAGGCCGCCCAGCCCAGTGGTGTTGATGCCAGCGGCATCGGCCATCCAGCGCATGCTTTCCAGTGTGGCGCCCCCCAAGAGAAGAGCCAGTGGCGGATCAAACGGAAGGGCGCGGAGTACAGCCTTGATTCCGTTCCGGTATTGTTGAAACACATCCAGACGGCGCATGAGCAGATCAAACAGACGCTCCCGTGCATTACCGGTGGCTGTATCATCCGCCAGTGCGGAATCATCGGCTATGCGGCCCAGACGCAGAAGCAGAGAGGCCCGGATCGGAAAACGCTCCCGTGTTGCTGGTAGGGAGAGCCCAGCCGTGCGGGCGGCATCAAGAAGAGAAACGGAAGACCATCCACCCTGTTCTGCCTGCGCCATGGCGGCGGCAAGAAGGGCTGTGTCAAAATCATCTGTATCCATAGCGAAAGGCCTGTTAGCGAAAAAATTGATCAGAGCGTGGCCCATTCTGTCCGAACACCATGATGGTATGCGGGCAGAAAAGGCCAGCGGTCAGAAAAGTCAGGAAGAAAGTTCTTTGGCGCGGCGTGCCGCAGCCTGTATGGCTTCGGAAACCGTGGCAGGCCAGGCATCCGGGGCCATCAGAACAGCCAAAGCTGCAGCCGTGGTGCCACCGGGGCTGGTGACCCGTGTGCGGAGTTCAGCCGCATCAAGCGGCGACTGATCCATCAGGGCACCTGCGCCGAATATCGTCCGGCGCGCCAGTTTTCTGGCGGTCTCGGCAGGCAGCCCTTGCTCCACGCCAGCTTTTTCCATCAGTTCGGCCAGCAGAAAGACATAGGCGGGCCCACTGCCAGAGACGGCGGTTACGGAATCGATCAGATCTTCCTGCTCCACCCATACGGTTTCTCCCACAGCCTGCAAAAGCTGGTCACAATACTGCTTTTGCTGATCTGTTACGGTGGGAGCGGCGTAGAGCCCGCTTATGCCAGCCCCAATGGCGCAGGGTGTATTGGGCATGGCGCGGATAATGGTTGGCTTGGCTGCACTGTTGGCCTCGCTGAAGCGTTGCGCCAGATTTTCAACCGTCCGTCCCGCCATTACGGATAGCAGGGGCGTTGTGGGGAAGCGTTGCCCAAGTTCCCCCAGAACCTCATCGGCCTTCTGTGGCTTTACAGCCAGAATAATAATGTCTGGCGTGAAGTCTGCTGGAATATCGGCCAGTGTGCGGGCATGCTGGTGCGGCGCGGGTAGCGTGTGGTCATGACGATCCATGACCACAGAGGGAGCGAGCCCATGGCGAATCCAGCCTTCCAGCATGGCTCCGCCCATTTTGCCGCATCCAACCAGCAGTACGGATGGCAGAAGAGAAGTGGTGTTCATCAGGCTTCTCCCACGCAATCCAGCATGGCGGCTGCCAGTGCGTCTGCCGGGTTCTGCCCACCCCAGAGGAAAAACTGGAATGCGGGATAAAAACGCTCACACTCTGTCAGGGCGATGTCGATCAGGTCTTCAAACATCTCTACGGAAAGGTGTGCGCCGCGCAGAAGCAGGGCGTGGCGGAACAGCAGGACGCCGTCTTCCTGATCCAGACTGAAATGCCCGATCCAGATGCGTTCATTGGCCATGCCGATCAGTTCATACAGGGTGCGTTGCTGCGGGGCCGGGGCCTTCAGATCAAACGCACACGTAAAATGAATGGCACCCAGTTCGGCCGACCATGAGAAGAACAGCCCGTAGTCACACCATTTTCCGGGTGCTTCCACGGCCATTTCTGTCAGGTTGCAGCGCTCAAAGTTCCAACCCAGGCCGCCAATAACCTGTTCCATCAGATCAAGCGGGTTGGCGGGGGACAAGGTGGTATCAGTGCTTAACGCGGGCATGGCTCACTCTCAGCTGCGGGGGGTGATGCGGGCAGATGTTCTGGCCGAATGGCAAAAGCGTGCTTCCGCCATTCCCGGAAAAAGCGGAACGGTTCAGGCCTGATGGTGAGTGTGGGTACCGTGAGCCTTGTGCTCCAGTGCTTCTACACGTGCTTCAAGGGCTGCAATGCGGCGTTCAGCTTCTTCCTGCCCGATGCGGGCCTGCGCCGCGAGTTCGCGCGCAACTTCAAATTCTTCACGGCGTACAACCTGAAGGCTGCTGAGCACTTCATCCACGCGGCTGCGCACAATGGCGTTGATTTCTTCCCGCACACCGGTCAGGGCTGAAAAAGCGCCACCGGCTACGCCGGCCAGATCATCAAAAAAGCGCGGTTTGTCAGTCATCACCGGTTCTCCACTCAAAAAGTCGCTTTGGCAGGTTGGTTTTTCTGTCAAAGCTGTTCAGTCTCCTTACGGCTTATAGTGAGTATGACGGCCAGAGGCTATTGGTTCTTTGGAAATGTCTGAATGGTCTGTTGTTCAGATACGGCATTGCCCGACAATTCCTGCCTGGTGGCGAAAGCAGTTTCCCTTCGCATCAGGCTTGTGCATGGGCAGAAAAGGTGGAGCATTTCTGGCAGGCAAGGTGAGAGTATCTGCCGACGCGGGATGAGGGGCTGGTGATCGTCCTTGTCCATTGACCATGGGGGAGCCCGTTCCCATTATTATTATCAAGATATTGAAACCATTGAAGGTACGCAAAAAACAGGGCGCACTTTCAAAGAAGATGTGGAGAACGTGACTATATGAACACGCTATCGGCGGAGGCTTTTCTGAAACCTCGGCTAGAAGCTCTTGTTGCGGAGGCAGAGAAAGCCGGGTTTGCTCAGGATGTGACCATCGCTCTTCTGATCAGTCTGCTTGATACGGACAACTTCGCACCGGCTTCTGATACAGCACAGGGAGACAAGGCATGAGTGCGCGTGATCCGTATGAGGTGCTTGGCGTCTCAAAAACGGCCAGTCAGGATGATATCCGCAAGGCGTATCGGAATCTGGCCAAAAAATATCACCCCGATCTGAACCCCGGGGATAAAAAGGCGGAAGAGCAGTTCAAGGCCATTGGTCAGGCGAACGAGCTTTTATCTGACCCTGAAAAACGTGCCAGATTTGACCGGGGTGAAATTGATGCCTCCGGGCAGGAGCGTATGCATCCCGGTTATAGCGGTGGCGCAGGCTATCGTGATTTTGGGGAAGGCATGGGGGGCTTCCGTTATGGCGGCCCTGGCGGTCCCGGTGGTCCGGGCGGCGGTTTCTCGGAAGAAGATCTGAGCGATCTGTTCGGGGGGATGTTTGGCGGTGGCGCACGGGCCCGCCGTGCAGGCCCGCGTAAGGGTGCCGATCGGTCCTATTCCCTCAAGGTCAGCTTTCTGGAAGCCGTGAATGGGGGGACATCCCGCATCACGCTGCCGGAAGGGGCGACGCTGGATGTCAAAATCCCCCCCGGCATAGAAGACGGGCAGATGCTGCGTCTGCGTGGGAAAGGCGAGGCCGGGGCGGCTGGTGCGCCAGCAGGAGACGCCCTGATCACCATAACGGTGCTGCCGGATGCTCGTTACACACGGGATGGGTTTGATCTGCACGAGACATTGCCGGTGGATTTGAAAACGGCGGTGCTAGGTGGCTCCATTACCGTGCCGACTCCAACAGGTGACGTAAAAATGAACGTGCCCGCTGGGTCTGACAGTGGCAGCAAACTGCGTTTGCGCGGCAAAGGAGTGCAGGCGCATGGGTCTCGCCCGGCAGGAAACCTGTATGTCACCTTGCAGGTCAAGATCGGCAAGGCTGACGCGGCATTGGAAGAGTTTCTGAAAAACTGGACGCCTGAAGAGGCATCCTGAAACGACGAGTTTTTTTGAGAGGCCCTGCAGGCGGGTTTAAAATCAAAGCCGCCAGATCCTGCAAAAACCCTTCAAGACTCAACAAAAACGGCTCCCTCCTGTATGGACGGGAGCCGTTTTTGTTGAGGACGCTGTTTTCAATCAGTTGTCGCGGTAGAGCGGCAGATCCAGCTTGTGATTATCTTTGCCCGTGATGTGAATCTGGGCGCTGTTTTCAGAAATCAGGGAAAATGTGAGCGTTGCGTCCCCCGAGGTGCCTTTCCAGGAGGTGCCGGACTGACGGGAGAGTGAGAAGCGGTCCTGCCCGACAATTTTCTTCAGGGAGTCTGGAAGTGTCACCAAAAGGCGCGCTGCGGGGCCGAGCGCTTTGTTGGCTGCTACGGTCACGGGACTCATGGCCATGATGGCCCACTGCCCTTCAAACAGGCTGGTGGGGTATTGCGTATGGGCGTCCGCCAGAGGCGGAGGGGCATCCCCCGCATGGGCCGTGGCAGGCAGGGCGAAGCTGGTGCCCAGTGCAGCCACACAGGCAAAAGACAGGGCAGACAGGCGTTTCATGGCAGGTTCTCCGAAAAGAATGGTCTCTTTCATGTGCCTGCCCAATGGCGGTTCGTCCATCCCTTTGCAGCGGGAAGCCGGTGCTCACTATTTGGCAAGCGCCTCTTGACGGAGGGGCGATTGATCACCAGATCAGTGTGTATTACAAGTCTGTATTGCAAAAAATGAAAGGGTTTTGCCATGACAGGAACAGAGTCATCTCATGATGCACCCGTCCCCATGCAGCCCTTCACGCCGCAACAGGAATTGAACGCACATGACGCAGCGGTGGAAGAAACACGGAACACGGTAACGGCTGAAACCTCAGCCGAGATGGCTGATCCCGTTATCCCGGTAACGCCAGCACCTGTTCAGGCCGCACCAGTGAAGGAGTATGATATTAGTATGAAAGAAATTGTTCAGATGGTGGGCGCCATGGTGTTTGTGTTTGGCTTTGCCGCACTTGGTCTGCACGCCATTTCTTATGTGGGATATTAAATCTCGTTCTGATGAAGTGGACTAAAGTCCATCAACATCTTTTGCGGCTGACGGCGTGGGATTCTTTTGTCCTGGTGGCCTCGCAGCGGCCTATCAAATCCCGGTTTTAACTTCTGGAATCCCTCCTATCTTCTCAATGGCTGACTTTTCAGCCAGCCTTGAAGAAGAGAGAGGCGTAATTGTCAGCTTTGCTGACTTACTCGTGCCGTAGAGTGACAACCAGAACATCCCGATATGCCGGACGGGATGGATCAACGGGTTTAACGGGCGTTACCCCATGATAAACTCGGCTATCATTTACAAAAGCAGCATCTAGCGGGTGAGCCAGAGTGAAGCTGCCCACAGCCTTGCGGTTGAGGTCATGAATGGTTGTCTCACCGCTGGCAATATTCTCCCGGTTCACCATCAACACACACACCCAGTCCACGCCATCCCGGTGCAGGCCTTCGGGTGTCGGCTGCCCTGAAGATTCAGGACTGGCTTCAATGCGGAACTGATGCACTTCCGCATGCCATGCCTGAGGCTGCAAATCTGCTGGCGTCAGATCTGACGCGATACGATGGGTCAGTTCCAGAATGGCCAGCAGCGCCGGGTGGTGGCCCGTTGCGTCCGTGACAGGTTTGAACCACCGCTCAATCCCGCCATTCAGGGTATTGTAATCCCGGCTTTGGTAATGGGGTTGATGCGGCTTACGGAGAATCTGGTCCGGTGTGAGGGAGTAAGTGGCATACCGGCGGCGGCGATACCGTCCGCCATCCGCCATATACCGATCTACCCCCAGATGGTCCCAGCTTTCAGCAAAGCTGTTCCATTGTGCCAGACCAAACTGTTCCAGCAGGGGACGCATGAAGCCGGCCTGCTGGTATGTGAAGCCTTCCTTGGCCAGAGGCGTTTCCAGTGTGCCGAGCATTTGCGGCACAGTCTGGTCAACGGGGTGGTCTGCGTCATCAGGCATGTGCTGGACCTTCTGGAGAGGCTTTCCCCTGCGGGTTTTCCTCGGT
Organism: Acetobacter senegalensis; assembly: GCF_001499615.1. Taxonomy (NCBI): domain Bacteria; kingdom Pseudomonadati; phylum Pseudomonadota; class Alphaproteobacteria; order Acetobacterales; family Acetobacteraceae; genus Acetobacter; species Acetobacter senegalensis. The sequence continues at coordinate 1,655,152 of NZ_LN606600.1, forward strand.
GGGGTGGGGTGCCTGTGGTTTCTGGACGTCCGCCTGAGGGGCAGCGACCGGGGGGTGAGTTGCCGGAGCAGCTTGCGCAGCACCGGCTGCGGGCTGGGGCGGAGTCCACTCAGGCATGGCGTCCATGGCCAGATGCATGGCGTTGCCCGGCGGCGTGGTGTAGTACGATGTCGGTGTGTAGAATTTAACGCCAGCAGCCGCCATGCGGTTAGCCAGACGGCGATAGAATTCGCGCTGGACCTTCCACTTCATCATGGGGGCAGTACGGATGCTGCCAACCAGCACCGCGCCGTTACTGTCGCTGCAATCAACTCCCAGATCATTGTAATCGGAGAAAATGATATGGCGGAAACTGTCTTCCGTCCGCATTTCCTTCACTACCTCTGCTAGGATGTGCACCACTTTTTTCTGGTCTTCGCCCAGATCCAGCACCTGCTTGATGATGATCTGGTTGAAGCCGCGGCCAGTGTTGGCAATGGAGGTGACGGACGAGAACGGGATGATATGCAGATCACCATCAATGGACCGCACACGAAGCGTCCTGATGGAAAGCTGTTCAACCGTGCCGGAGACACCGCTGGTTGTGACCCAGTCCCCCACCTGAATGGCGTCTTCCGCCAGCATGAAGAAGCCCGTGATCACGTCTTTCCACAAGCTCTGGGACCCGAAGGACAGGCCCACACCCAGAATTCCGGCACCTGTCAGCAGGGGTGTGACATTGATCCCGATCTGGGAGAGCGTTGTGACGGTGACAATCACCACAATGAACACCAGCAGCACGGTACGGATAATGGGCAGAATGGTGCGTAGCCGCGTGGCCCGAGCTGATTGGGAGGATGTTGTGTAACGGTCAATCTGCTTGTTCAGCAGGCCGTTGATAACTTCCCACGCCACGGAGGCGATGACCAGACCCAGTGTCAGGATCACGGCGGCGCTGACCAGACGCGAGCCAAGCGGATTTTCAAAGAAGAAATGGAAGCTGGGGATGTTCCAGCTCTGCGCAATGCTGATGGCGGCAACAAAGACGATAAAGACCGTCAGCATGCGCCGCACGAAGGGATAGTAATAATCCGCCCGTTTTTGCAGACCGGGATATTCGGCCTCCATGGCATCGCTGATACGGAACAGACGATCCTGCAACCCGTAAGCCAGCACAGCGATCAGACGTGCGAGAACCAGGCAGACAAGCGTGAGCAGGGTGCCACGCAGGATCCACTGATAGCCGCCCTTCAGGTGTGCGGCCCACACAAACCACAGAGCAATATCCAGGAACAGGACGGGAATCCACCAGAAGCGCGCCATGGCCCCGACAAAGGCCCAGAAGGCGTTTTTACGGAGTTCCGGGGACGGCTGGAGCGAATTGGCCACAATATGGCGCACCCGCCAGATAAAGGCGGCAATGATCAGATGCTGCACCAGCACCACGGCACGGAGCATGGCTTCCGTGCCGCGAGGGGCCAGATTGAATTCGCTGCCCAGTGTGGAAAGACAGATGACCAGAGAGGGAGCAGCAACCAGTACGTTCCACCACCGGGTCAGCATCCGTGCCGTGTTATCCTGCGCAGGGATAAGCCGGATGGCCGGCGAACGGGGGGCGAGCCCTGTTTCCAGAAGCAGGTAAAGGCCGCGTGCCACAACATAGGCGTTTGTCAGCGTGATGGTGACGGTGCGCGCCTGCGATGTGGTGGTCAGAAATTCTGCGCCCAGATAACCAATGGCCAGAGCGACAACCACAGGCAGCAGTTTGAGCAGGAAGTGCAGGAAATTGTAAGGTACACGCACCAGATAGCGCATGACCTCATTCCGTCGTCTCTGATCATCCGCGCGGGTCTGAGTGTTGTCTCCATCGGGTGTGGAGGTGGCTGCCTGAACAGATTCGACTGCGGCCGAAGCTTCCTGTTTGCGTTCGCGGGCTTCCGCATGAGAGGTGACAGCGGTAAGCGGCTTTTTCAGCATCAGGCTGGTGCCGCGTTCCAGAGCCAGGGCTGCCAGCAGAATGATTGCGGCGCGGCTGAAGGCGTCCAGCAGGGTTTTTCGGGTTTCCGGATTGCTGATCTGGCTGCGGAACCATGAGCCGACAAACCCCAGATCCTTGAACAGACCGGCAAAATTCTGAACATATCCCTGCATGGATGATGTCAGATTATCCAGCTCTGAATTGACATCACTATCCACAACGGCGGGGGCAGCGGCGGCAGGTTTGGCGGCTGCTGGCGCTGCGGCAGGTAGGCCTTTTGCCATCAGGGAGAGTGTGTGGGTGAAGTCCTCGCGCTTTTTCGGGTCATTCAGCACGTTCAGAAGCTGTTGGGCATCTTCCTTGCTGAGCGAACCCGTTGCACTGGGCGTTGCGGCGGCAGGTGCATCTGCCGCGTGCGCCAGAGAGGCAAAGCCGGGGACCATACCTGCCAGAAGCAGGCAGAGGCAGCAGAGCGCAAAGAAAGATCTGCTCCATAAAGATAAAGACGAAGAAAAAGCAGATTGAGTTCTGGTCGAGCCCCGCACCAGGCTTGTTGCCGCCATGGCGTGCCGTCTCCTTGTATTCAGCGCGATGAGAGAATGGGCGGTGAATGCCCGATAAGTGCGCTCAAGGGTAGGGGGCAATTCCGGCAGTATCAAGACCGCCGGAGGGCAGGGATGGCCGGCGTTTCAGGAACGGGGTTCGAAAGTCACAACCTGTGCAGTTTCAGACCGGATAACCAGCGTATCCGCAATCAGGTCATGCAGCGCCTGTTTGTGGCGCGTGAAAGCCACCATCAGCACCCCGATGTAAAAAAACGGGAACGAGATGAAGGCCTTTACCAGAAAACGCACTGTCGCCCGGCCAATGGAAATCTGTCTGCCGCGGGTGGTGGTGACTTCCAGACGGCATAGCCGTTTGCCCGGTGTGGCGCGGAAGGAGGACGATTCAAAGAAAATGAAATACAGGGCCGGAAGCAGTGCCAGAAACAGGCTGGGCAGATGCCAGTTGCCTGCATGAATATGCGGAATAAGGACGGACGCCGTTTCCGGCTGCACGAAGGAGGCGATATCCACAACATCCATGGTCTGGCCGGATGCGTCGGGAATGGGGGTTTCCTCCCATTCCACTTTCAGGTCAGGCAACATGAAGAAGCCCAGCACGCCATCCACCACGCTCAGAATGACACTATCAATTATAAAAGCCCACACACGCCACCAGAAGCCAGCGTAAATCCACATCGGGCGGCCAATGCCCTCCTGTGGTGTATAGAAACCGTTATCCGAATGTTGCGACGGGCCTCCCCAGCCGGGCGGCAGATCAGAAGCGGACATCAGGCCTGTTCCTTAAAAACTGTTGCTGGCGAAGCAGCGAACATGAACCGTCCGTGTGGGCGGCGGGGCTAACTGCGGTAGGAGCCGTTGATATCAATATAGCCGTGGGTCAGATCACAGCTCCAGACCTGAGCTGATCCTGTGCCAAGGCCAAGATCAACGGCGATATCAATTTCCTGCCCCTTCATGTGGGCAACCACGGGGGTTTCATCATAGTTCGCCACAACAGTGCCATCACGGGCAATGCAAACACCGCCTATGGAAACGGAAAGTGTGTCACGATCTGCCGGTTCGCCGCATTTGCCTACGGCCATGACAACGCGGCCCCAGTTTGCGTCTTCTCCCGCAACAGCGGTTTTCACCAGCGGGGAATTGCCAATGGCCATGCCAACACGCCATGCGGACGCATCAGAGACTGCACCCGTCACCCGAATGTTCATGAGCTTGGTGGCCCCTTCTCCGTCCCGAATGACGAGAAGTGCCAGGTCATGCAGCACCGCTTTCAGGGCTGCGCGGAAATCTGCCAGTGCGGCGTCATTCAGGGCGTCAATTTCTGCTGCAACAGGCGGATTCTGCGCCGCACCTGTGGCGAACAGCAGAACCATGTCTGAGGTGGAGGTATCAGAATCGACCGTGATGCAGTTGAAGGTGGTTTTGACATCTGCTGAAAGCAGACTTTGCAACACAGGTGCCGGAAGAGCGGCATCGGTCGCCACGAACGCCAGCATGGTGGCCATGTCTGGCGCAATCATGCCGCTGCCCTTGGCAATGCCCTGAATGGTCACAGTGGTGCCGTTCAGCGTGGCAGTGCGCACAGCGGCTTTCGGAAACGTATCAGTGGTCATGATGCCGCGTGCTGCGGCTTCCCACCCGGTTTCGCTGAGTGCAGTGTGCAGCGCGGGCAGCACATTTGTAATGCGCTCATGCGGAAGAATCGCCCCGATCACACCAGTGGAGGCCAGATAGACGGCATCCAGCGAACATCCGGCCAGTTTGGCTGCGGTTTCCGCCGTGGCTTCACAGGTTTCGCGGCCTGCGCGACCGGTAAAGACGTTGGCGTTCCCGGCATTGACCACCAGCGCCCCTGCCTGTCCGTGCGGTAGCACGGAGCGGCACCAGTCAACCGGTGCGCCAGCACATTTTGTCTGGGTAAAGACACCCGCCACTGTGGTGCCGGGGGTAAATTCGGCCAGAACCAGATCTGTCCGGCCTTTGTAACGGATACCTGCTTCCGCCGCGCCAAGGCGCACCCCGCGAATAACACCAAGCTCAGGAAGAGGCCGGGCGAGAGGAGAAACGGGGAGGGCGTGTGCCATAACGCTTTATGTCCTTGAAACGGCAGAACCGCCATGCAGGAAGCATGGCGGCTGGAAGAGAGTGGTCAGATCAGATTATTTTTTTGCCGGAGCAGCCGGTGCTGCGCCCGGTGTGCCGGGAGGAGGCGCATCAGGAAGCTGCTTGCCGGTTGAGGGATCAAACCGGACAATCTTGACATCACTGGTGGCTTTGCCAACGGCTTCACGCACGTATTTCTGGATCAGAGCCTGACGGATCTTGTCTTTCACGCTGTCCAGAGACGGCACGGGATCAGTGCGGGTATCAAGCACCTGAATGACATGGTAGCCGTACTGGCTTTTGACCGGCGTGCTGCTGATATCGCCCTTTTTCATGGCGAAGGCAGCGGTTGAGAAGGCCGGGATCATGTCTTCTTTCTTGAACCAGCCCAGATCACCACCGTTCTGCTTGGCGCTGCCGGTATCGGTTGAAACTTCCGCGGCCAGCTTGCCAAAGTCTGCGCCAGCTTTCAGCTTCTTGATCACATCGTTGGCTTCAGCTTCGGTCTTTACCAGGATGTGGCGGGCATGCACTTCCTGTTCCGGCGGCTTGCCAGCGTAATTCTGCTGATAATACTGCTCAATGGCCGTATCCGTCAGCTGGGGCGTAACCTGCTTGGACAGCCATGCATTCTGTAGCGCATTGATGGAAGCAGCATCCATCATTTTCTTGACGTCTGGTGTCTTGTCCAGACCTTCCTTGCGGGCAACAATCTGGATGGCTTTCTGATCAGCCAGCTGATTGACCAGCATCGGGAAGATCAGGTTCGGCGGCAGCTGGCGCATCTGCGGCGGCATGTTGGACAGGGCGTCCTGCACATCAGACACCGTGATCTTTTCACCGTTCACGGTAGCGACCACGGCATTCGGGTCTACCGGCTTTGCTGGAGGAGCTGTCGGCGTGGCGGGAGCCGCTGCCGGTGCAGCCGGAGCCGCAAAAGAAGAAGCAGAAAAGGCAGTGGAGGCAAGCAGGGCCGTAGCTGCAAGAGCGAAGGCCTGTTTGGTAAACCGCATGAGGACAAACCCTAAACTAAGGACTAAACAGTGTTACCTCTATGAAGGAGGCTCCCCAGCCCTGCAAGCCCTCTTGCCGGGTGCAAGGCAAGAAACCGGGGTGATTGGTTGACCGCAGGCGGCCTCGGCCCTATTTTGCCCCCGAGCCACTCCATGCTGATGCCTTGTTCTGTCTCCGCCGGTCTGGTTCCGGATGGAAGGCGGAAGGGGTCGCGCATTGTTCCGGAAAGGTTTTCATGCTCGCAAGCTTCGTCCGCGCCCTGTTCGGCACTGCCAATGATCGGACGCTCAAGATGTTCCAGCGCCGCGTGCCGGAAATCAACGCCCTGGAACCCCAGATGCAGGCGCTGGATGACGCCGCGCTTGCAGCCAAGACGGGAGAGTTTCGTGAACGGCTGGCCCAGGGGGCCACGCTAGACAGCCTCCTGCCTGAAGCGTTCGCTGTGGCGCGTGAGGCATCCCGCCGGGTGCTGGGTATGCGGCATTTTGACGTGCAGCTTATTGGCGGCATGGTGCTGCAGGCTGGCCGTATTGCCGAAATGCGCACCGGGGAAGGCAAGACGCTGGTGGCAACGCTGGCAGTGTACCTCAGTGCCCTGGCTGGCAAAGGCGTACATGTGGTGACGGTGAACGACTACCTCGCCTCCCGCGATGCGGCCGAGATGAGCAGGCTTTATGGCTTTCTGGGGCTGACCACCGGGACGATCGTGCCCAACATGCCTGATGAAGCCCGCCGTGCGGCCTATGCGGCGGATATCACCTACGGCACCAATAACGAATTCGGCTTTGATTACCTGCGCGATAACATGAAGTATCGCTTGGAAGAGATGGTTCAGCGCCCCTTCTACCACGCCATTGTGGACGAAGTGGATTCCATCCTGATTGATGAAGCGCGTACGCCGCTGATTATTTCCGGCCCTGCGGAAGACAGTTCAGATCTGTACCGTGCTGTGGATGAAGTTGTGGTCCGGCTGGTGCAGGACCCCGCAACTTATGAAAAAGACGAAAAGTTCCGCAGCGTTGTGCTGACGGATGCCGGGTCTGACAAGGTGGAAGACCTGCTGCGGGAAGCTGGCGTGCTGGATGAAGGCGGGTTGTATGACCTGCATCATGTGGCTGTGGTTCATCATGTGCAGCAGTCTCTGCGGGCTCATACCCTGTTCTCGCGTGATGTGGATTACATCGTGCGGGGCGGCAAGGTGGTGATTATTGATGAATTCACCGGCCGCATGATGGAAGGCCGCCGGTATTCGGATGGTCTGCATCAGGCGCTGGAAGCCAAGGAACATGTTGAGGTCCAGCAGGAAAACCAGACGCTGGCCTCCATCACCTTCCAGAACTTCTTCCGTCTTTATCCCAAACTGTCCGGCATGACCGGCACGGCCATGACCGAGGCCGACGAATTTGCGGAAATCTACAAGTTGGATGTGGTGGAAATTCCCACCAACCGGCCAGTTGCCCGTAAAGATGAAGATGATGAGATCTATCTGACGGAAGCGGAGAAATTCGCGGCTGTCACGCGTCTTATCCGTGAGGTGCATGAGCGCAACCAGCCTATTCTGGTAGGCACGACCTCCATTGAGAAAAGTGAAGCGCTTTCCGCCCTGCTGAAGCAGGAAAACATTCCCCATAATGTGCTCAATGCCCGCTTCCATGAAATGGAAGCCAAGATTGTGGCGCAGGCGGGGTCTCCGGGCGCTATCACCATTGCCACCAACATGGCCGGACGTGGGACGGACATCAAACTGGGCGGCAATGTTGACATGCTGATAGAGCAGCAGCTTGAAGGCATGGAGCCGTCACCGGAACGGGATGCGGCCGAGCAGGCCATTCGGGACCGTGTGACCCGTGACCATGAGATTGTGAAGCAGGCCGGTGGCCTGTTCGTTATCGGCACCGAGCGGCATGAAAGCCGCCGGATTGATAACCAGTTGCGGGGTCGCGCCGGGCGTCAGGGTGATCCGGGTAATTCGCGGTTCTTTATCTCCCTGCAAGATGACCTGATGCGGATTTTCGGGTCTGACCGCATGGGCGGCATGTTCCAGAAAATGGGCATGAAAGAAGGCGAGGCCATTGTTCACCCCTGGCTGAGCAAGGCGCTGGAACGGGCGCAGAAAAAAGTTGAAGCCCGCAACTTCGACATGCGCAAGAACACGCTCAAATATGATGACGTGATGAATGACCAGCGCAAGGAAGTGTACGCTCAGCGCCGGGAATACATGTCTACCGAGGATGTGTCCTCCATCATTGCGGAAGCGCAGGAAGATGTGATTGACGCCATGGTGGCGCGCCATATCCCTGAAAAATCCTTTGCGGAACAATGGGATGTGGACGGACTGCATGCGGCTGTAAACAAGACATTCGCACTTGATCTGCCGATTGCCGAATGGGCGAAGGAAGACGGCATGGATGCGGAGCAGGTTGCTGAGCGCATCAGTCAGGCTGCTACGCAGGCACATGCCGCCCGGGCTGCCAATCTTGGCCCGGATCTGATGCGGTTCATTGAAAAACAGGTCTTGCTGACCACCTATGATGCCGTTTGGAAAGAGCATCTGCACGCGCTGGATCAGATGCGTCAGGGCATCGGGCTGCGGGCATACGGCCAGAAAGATCCGCTGAACGAATACAAGCATGAGGCCTTCCAGCTCTTCACCATCATGCTTGAAGAAATGCGTGAACGCGTTGTGTCTCTGGTGGCGCGTGTGGAAGTGGCTCCGGCTGGCACGGTTGATCCGTTTGCCGATACAGCAGAAGTTCACGCAAACCCGGAAATTCCGGGCTTTGAGTCCGAACCCGGACCGGGATTGTCTCCGGGTGCTGCGCCTGAAATGGCAGTACCCATCGGGGCCAGTGCCATCATGCCGGATGATCCGTCAAGCTGGGGCGAAACACCGCGTAACGCGCCATGCCCCTGTGGTTCAGGCAAAAAATATAAACATTGTCATGGCCGCCTGATCTGAGCAGGCGGGAGTGTGGACGGGACAGTTAGGTAAGGAACTATGGCGGGTCATTCCCAATTTAAGAACATCATGCACCGCAAAGGTGCGCAGGATGCCAAGCGGGCTAAACAGTTTGCCAAGGTTATTCGTGAACTGACGGTTGCTGCCCGTTCCGGCTTGCCTGACCCTGCGTCCAACCCGCGCCTGCGGGCGGCTATTGCCGCCGCGCGTGATGTGAACATGCCCAAGGACAATATTGACCGCGCCATCAAGAAGGCGACGGGCGCTGCGGGCGGTGAAGATTATGTGGAAGTGCGCTACGAAGGTTACGGCCCGGCTGGCGTTGCTGTTATTGTGGAAGCCCTGACCGATAACCGTAATCGCACGGCATCTGATGTGCGCGCGGCGTTCTCCAAATATGGTGGGTCTCTGGGGGAAACTAATTCGGTCTCCTTCATGTTCCGTCGTCTTGGTGTGATCACTTATCCGCTTTCTGTGGCTTCAGAAGATGACATGCTGGAAGCCGCCATTGAAGCAGGGGCTGAAAATGTTGTGTCTTCCGACACAACGCACGAGATCACCTGTGAAGTGGAATCTTTCTTTACTGTGCGGGATTCGCTGGAAGCCAAGTTTGGTGAGCCGGAAAGCGCCAAGCTGGACTGGCGGCCGGAAAACAGCGTGACGCTGGATGAAGAAAAAGCCACCAGCGTGTTCAAGCTGCTGGACGTTCTGGAAGACAATGACGACGTGCAGAACGTTTACGCCAATTTTGATCTGCCGGATGATCTGGCCGAAAAACTGTCTTCCTGACAGTGGTGCGCCTGCTCGGCATTGATCCCGGCCTACGGTTTACCGGTTGGGGTGTGATTGATGTCGAGGGTAACCGGTTGCGGCACGTTGAAAACGGCGTGATTGCAACCAACAGCGCGGATAGCGTGCCAGACCGGTTGAAGGTGCTGCACGAAAACCTGACATTGCTGATAGACCGTCTGGCTCCGTCTGAAGCGGCAGTTGAAGAAACTTACGTTAACCGTAACGGCACAGCAACGCTCAAATTGGGATACGCGCGTGGCGTGGCCCTTCTGGCTCCGGCTTTGGCCGGGTTGGATGTGGCGGAATACGGCGCGTTGTCTGTTAAAAAATCTGTTGTGGGCACAGGCTCTGCCGATAAGGATCAGGTGGAAATGATGGTGCGCCGTCTGCTGCCTGGGGTTAAGGTTTTGCGGGCAGATGCGTCTGACGCATTGGCAGTGGCCATTTGCCATGCGCATCATCGGGCCAGCGCCCGCCACATTGCGGCCGGGGTAAGAATGGCATGATTGCGTTTCTGTGCGGGTTGGTCATTCAGGTTGAAACAGGATCGTGCGTTATTGATGTGAACGGCGTGGGATATCTGGTCTCGGCGTCCACACGCACGTTGGCGGCGCTGCCCAACCCGCCGGAAAAAGCCCGCGTGCTGATTGAAACAGTGGTGCGGGAAGATGCCATTCTTCTGTACGGCTTCATGGAAAGCGCGGAACGTGAATGGTTCCGGCTGCTGACCAGCGTGCAGGGCGTTGGGGCCAAAGTGGCCTTGGGGATTCTGTCCACACTTTCTCCGGGTGAACTGGTGGCTGCGCTTTCCACAGCGGACAAAGCCAGCCTGACCCGTGCACCGGGTGTAGGGGGGCGTCTGGCCGACCGAATCCTGACGGAACTGCGTGATAAAGCGGGTAAAATGCCCGGCGGTGGCGGTGGGATTGTGTTCCCTGCTGCGGCCACACCTGGCGGCGGGATCGAGGCGGATGCCCTGATGGCGCTGGCCGGTCTGGGTTTCCGTCGCTCGGAGGCTGTGCCGGTTGTGCGGCGCTTGCTGGACGAACGCGGTGCAGCCGCCACGCTGGATACAGTGCTGCGGGATAGCCTGAAGGAGCTGGCCCGATGAGCGGTGCTGACTTCACGCCTGAGCGGGAAATCGATGCTGGCCGCCACGAAGATGATGCGGGAGAAGGGTCGCTTCGCCCGCAAACTCTGGCGGATTTTACCGGACAACGTGCGAGTCGGGAAAATCTGGCCGTGTTTATTGCCGCTGCCCGTCAGCGGGGAGAGGCCCTGGACCATGTTCTTCTGCATGGGCCACCGGGGTTGGGCAAAACCACACTGGCGCAGATTGTCTCTCGTGAACTCGGGGTCGGGTTTCGGGCAACATCTGGCCCGGTTATTCAACGGGCTGGTGACCTGGCAGCCATCCTGACCAACCTGCAACCGCGGGATGTACTGTTTATTGATGAAATTCATCGCCTGCAGCCCGCGATCGAGGAAATTCTCTATCCCGCGATGGAAGATTTCCAGCTTGATCTGATTATTGGGGAAGGCCCGGCTGCACGGTCTGTGCGGATTGATCTGCCCCCCTTTACCTTGGTGGCGGCAACAACCCGTGCGGGCCTGTTGGCTACCCCCTTGCGGGACCGTTTTGGTATTCCGCTTCGGCTGGTGTTCTATACGCCGGATGAACTCCGGCTGATTGTGGCGCGCGGGGCGGAAAAGCTCGGCTTTGCGCTCAGCAGCGAGGGGGCGGAGGAAATTGCCCGCCGTTCCCGTGGCACACCCCGTATTGCGGGGCGTCTGCTGCGCCGGGTGCGGGATTTTGCGCTGGTAAGCGGCAAAGGCACGGCTCCCGTCAGTCGTGAGGTTGCGGATGCGGCTCTCAGTCGTCTGGAAGTGGATGCACTGGGGCTGGATGCCATGGACCGCCGTTACCTGCGCCGCATTGCGGAATATCACCATGGCGGCCCGGTTGGCGTAGAGACACTTGCTGCCGCCTTGGCTGAAGCGCGGGACACACTGGAAGACGTGATTGAGCCTTATCTGATTCAGGAAGGGCTGATTATGCGTACCAGTCGGGGGCGCATGCTTGGGGAGCGGGGCTGGCGGCATCTGGGTCTGACCCCACCGGCCAGACCGGATGAGCCGCGTTCAGCCCAGATGGATCTTCTGCCGGAAGATGAGGAGGGCGAATGACCACGCATAGCATCGATTTTCGCATTTATTATGAAGATACAGATGCAGGGGGCATTGTGTATCACGCCCGGTATCTGGCGTTTGCCGAGCGGGCCCGCACGGAGGCCATTCGCAGCTTGGGCATGCCGGCGGCCAGTCTTTTATCCGAGTTCGGGCTGGTGTTTGTGGTGCGGGACGCCACGATCAATTACCGGGTGCCGCTCACGCTTGATGATATTGCAACCGTCACCACGCGCCTGCTTGAGCAAAAGGCTGCGAGTTGCAGACTTGAGCAGGTTTTTACCCGCGGTGATGAATTTTGCGCGCGTGTTGACGTGGTTCTGGCCTGCGTCAAAGCAAAAGATGGTCGTCCTGCCCGATTTCCGCCGTTATGGCGTGATCTTTTACGCCGACTTGAAGCGGAAGAGTAGAGGCCCTCTTCTGCTTTCGCACGGAAGACAGTAAAAACGGTGCAGTTGGGCAGCATAGGTAAAAGCCCGAGTCGGTGACTGGTTGCCCACTATGGGTGCAGAGGCAGGAGGCGTTTTTGGATCGTGCGGTTGACGCGGCAAATCTCGGCGTAGCAGCGGCGGGAGATCTGTCGGTATGGGGCATGTTTATGAATGCCTCCTTTATGGTCAAACTGGTCATGCTGGGGCTTGTGCTGTGTAGCGTGATGGTTTGGGCCATTATTTTCGACAAGATTGTTACACTGCGGCGGATCAACAAACAGGCCTCAGCCTTTGAAGACCGGTTCTGGTCTGGCGGCAGCCTTGATGATCTGTATGAAAGTGATGGCGCCAAGCCGGTGCACCCGCTGGCTGCCGTATTCGGTGCCGCTATGGGGGAATGGCGGCGTTCTGCCCGTATCCCCGGTGTGGATCTGGTGCGCGGGGGTGTGAAGGAACGTGTTGACCGCGCCATTGGCATTACGGTGACGCGTGAAATGGACCGCCTGCGCCGTTGGGTGATTTTTCTGGCGACAGTGGCGCCCGTTGCACCGTTTGTCGGCCTGTTTGGCACGGTGTGGGGGATCATGCATTCCTTTGCGTCCATTGCCGCCATGCACAACACCAATCTGAGCGTTGTGGCCCCCGGTATTTCAGAAGCCCTGTTTGCAACGGCCATTGGCCTGCTTACGGCTGTGCCTGCTTATGTGGCCTATAACGTGATCAGCAACAGCCTTGATCTGTTCCAGGACCGTCTGGAAGGGTTTGGCACGGAATTTGCGGCCATTCTTTCCCGCCAGTCCGAAGAAAGGGCCTGAGCCATGGCGATGCCGTCGGGAGGAGGGGGGCGCCGCAGGCGGCGTCCGATGGCCGAAATCAACGTGACACCCATGGTGGACGTCATGCTGGTTCTGCTTATCATCTTCATGGTCACATCCCCCATGATGACAAGCGGCGTGAACGTGGACCTGCCCAAGACCGATGCCCGGCCCGTTAATTCAGATACCAAACCCATAACGGTGTCCATCAAGTCTGACGGAACGCTTTATCTGGGAGATTCCGAAGTCTCGCCGGACCAGTTGGTGACGCAGCTCAACGCTGCTGCCAATAACGATGCGGAACACCGTATTTTTGTCCGTGGTGATGCTCATATTGATTATGGGCGTGTCATGCAGGTGATGGGGCAGATCACCGAAGGCGGCTTCACCCACGTGGCCCTGCTGGCGCAGCAACCCGCCAGCAGCGGGCACTAAATTCTCCCACGCGGAGAGGACAAACTCATGGTGCGGCCACGCCGTTCCGAACAGATTCTGCTTCGGCGGTCTCTCTATCTGTCAGGCGGGGCGCACATTGCGCTTCTGTTGGCGCTTCTTCTTTCCCTGCCTGCCCCCAAGCCGCCGGAGGAACCTCCTCCGGTTGTGGAAATGCAGTTTGAAAGCGCTGACAGTGGCGGCTCCACGGCCAAGGCTGACAAGCCTTCCCCGACACCTGCGCCCGCTCCGGCCCCTGTGCCGAATGATGCGCCGCCTACGCCGGAACCGCCTAAGCCTGTTCCGAACGAGGAATCGCCACCTCCGCCACCCCCACCGCAGCCCATTCCGCCACCGCCCGTGCCGGAAGCGGAAAAGCTGCCTGATACGCCCATTCCGCCCAAAGCGGATGAGCCTTCTCCGGATGTGGTGAAAACGCCGCCGTCTCCGCCGTCGCCCCCAAAAGCGACGCCGAGCGTGGCGCCGCCTTCTCCCGTGACTGAACCCACGGATACGCTGCCTGATACGCCTATTCCGTCGCATATCACGCAGCCGAACAAGGCGAAGAAAACCCAGACGGACAGCCATTCTCTGCTGGAGACCCTGGATTCATTCCGGTCGGACCAGAAGCAGACGCATGCGCCCACGGCAAAGGCCAACCCCGTGCAGGGTGGTGCACCCAATGGGGGTGGGTCACCCACCGGGGATATTACGCGCAGCCTGAGTGTGGGTGAGCAGAAGGCCATCGGGGGGGCAGTGCGGCGCTGCTATACGGAAGATACGGCCGCAAAGAATTACGCGACCTTTGTGGCGCACCTGATTGTGACGGTGGATGCCACAGGGGAGGCGCGTATTGTGCAGTTTGCTCCGCAGACACAGGCACAGATGAACGCTGATCCTTCCTATCGTGCTCTGGCGGAACGGGCGCGGGCGGCGGTTTTGAGCCCGACCTGTTCCAAGCTGCCAATTCCCAAAAACCTTCTGGGTCAGACCCGGCAGTTGAAATTTATATTCAGGCCTTGATTCAGGCCACAGGGAGAAAAAACGTATGCTGACGAATACCCGGCCGATTATTTCTGACCAGGATGCCGACAACCTGAAGTCTTTTCTGGGCCGCCGTACCGTGATGGGAGCCGGGCTGGCAGCAGGGGGCCTGCTGGCAACCCCGCTTTCCGCCATGGCAGCCGCTGCCGCCGCACCGGAAGCGGAAATTACTGTTGATCAGGCCCGCACGGCACCGATCCCCATTATCCTGCCCAATTTTGGCGGTGGGCTGGGTGCTCAGATTGCAGAAGTGCTGAGCAATGATCTGACCAATACAGGCCTGTTCAAGGTTCTGCCGGGTGGGGCCTCCACGGGCGCGCCAGATTTCTCTACCGCAAAAGCAACTGGTGCACGGGCGCTGGTAACAGGTACAGTTTCCGGCAGCGGGTCCGTCCGGGTGGAAATGCGTCTGTGGGATGTACTGACACAGCAGCAGATTCAGGGCACGGCCTACACAACATCTTCCGCCAACTGGCGGCGGATCGCCCACATTGTGGGGGATGTGATCTATGAGCGCATGCTGGGTGAAAAAGGGTACTTTGATACCCGTATCGCCTTCATTTCTCGCTCTGGCGCGCGGGCCCATCAGCGTACACGTCTTGCCATCATGGATCAGGACGGCGCGAATGCCCGCATGTTGACGGCAGGCAACTGGCTGACCCTGACACCGCGCTTCAGCCCGGTGAAGGATCAGGTGGCCTTCATGTCCTACGCCAATAATCGTCCGCGGGTGTATCTGTTTGACCTCGGCAGTGGCCGCCAGCAGATTCTGGGTGAGTTTGCGGGGATTTCCTTCGCGCCCCGTTTCTCTCCAGATGGTCGCTCCGTTGTTCTGTCCGTTACCCGTAATGGTGGGTCAGACCTGTTCGTGGTTGATCTGGCCTCTGGCTCGCGCCGCCAGATCACGGCATCCGGCGCCATTGACACCAGCCCCAGCTACAGCCCCGATGGCTCACAGATTGTTTTCAACTCTGACCGTGGCGGCAGCCCGCAGTTGTACATCATGAGTGCGTCAGGCGGCGGGGCACGCCGTATTTCTTATGGCAACGGCACGTATGGGTCTCCGGTATGGTCTCCGCGCGGGGATCTGATTGCCTTTACCCGCATTGCCAATGGCAGCTTCTCTCTGGGGGTCATGAACCCGGATGGCACGGGTGAACGGATCATGACCGAAGGCTTTACAGTGGAAAGCCCGAGTTTCTGCCCCAACGGCCGTGTTCTGGCCTATTGCCGCCAGACCCGCGCTGGCGCAGGGGGGGCAGGCTTTAACTCCACGATCGGCATGGTGGATATCACCGGCTTCAATGATCGCGTTCTGCCAACACCGGGGCAGGCGTCTGATCCGGCATGGTCTCCTCTTAACGGCTAAGAGGCTTTAGTTTGCGCGCCTAAGGGTGCGCGAAAACGAGGTCATGAAAGGCGGACGGGAAATTTGCCCGCTCCGCCTTTTTTATGCCGCATTGGGGCGGATAATGGACAACAAGACACCCGACTCCAACTGGAGAGGTGTGGATTGTATCGAAATAAAAAGCCTGAAATGCGATTCGATTACTTCGCATGCTTAGTAAACTGCTGCCGTTGACGCCCTTCTGTGGCTATTTGGCATCGGTTTGCGAATGGCTGTCATCTAAATCTGAGATGTCGCTTGACCGGAAGAATAAGCTATGGCTTAGGGCAAGGTGGTCTCCAAAATTCGTCGGCTCTTCGAAGGCTTCGGAGAGGAGCAGAAGAATACGCGGGGATGCAAGCACTTAAGTTTGTTTTTTCTCTCCGAATAGTTCTCATATTGAACTAATCTCAGGATCCGACACATGAGACTGAAGTTTATCGCTGCACTTGGTATGGTTGCCCTTCTTTCTGCCTGTGCGCATGAAAAGGCGGATACCGGTGCGTCCACGGGTGCAGCAACGGCACAGCCGAGCGGCCCAGTTCCCGGTAGTGAAGCCGATCTGGTCGCCAACGTTGGGGACCGCGTGTTCTTTGATCTGAACAAGAGCGGCCTGACCTCTGACGCCCAGACCACCCTGCAGAAGCAGGCCTCTTGGCTGGCTCAGTACCCGCAGGTCAACGTTGAAGTTGCCGGCAACTGCGATGACCGCGGCACGGAAGAATACAACATTGCTCTGGGTCAGCGTCGTGCAAACGCCGCGCGTGACTTCCTGGTGGCCAAAGGGGTTGATTCCTCCCGCATTTCCACCATCTCCTACGGTAAGGACCGCCCGACCGCAGTTGGTGATGATGAAAGCGCATGGGCCCAGAACCGTAACGCGATTACTTCTGTCAAATAAGTTTCGAGTTCGTTCATATTTGGTCTGAAAAAGCAGGCTGGGTGGTTTTCGCCCAGCCTGTTTTTGCGTTCAGGCTCTTGTTTTCCGGGCTGGAATGATGAAATCCTTGCCCGCTTTTTTAAAAGGGTGAGGTCTTTATGAAACGCCTGGTGATGACATCAGTTTCCGCCTGCGGGCGCATGGCCGTGCTGGGTCTTCCGCTGGCTGCCGTGTTGGCCGCCGGCACGCCGCTTGCGCATGCGCAGGAGGTTTCCAGCCGTGAAGGGCTTGCTCTGCAAAACCAGATCATGGCGCTTCAGCAGCAGCTGAGCCAGATCCAGTCTTCAGGGGGAAGTGGCGCGCTGCCTGCGCCATCCTCTACCCCCGCGCCGTCATCCGGTGGCGGTGGGGATCTCACAGCCCAGCTTCTGGAACGGGTGAACACGCTTGAACAACAGCAGCGTGAAATGCGGGGTGAGATTGATCAGCTTACCAATGATCTGCAAAAGCAGACAGCCGCGCTTTCCAAACAGGTAGCGGATGCACAGTTTGCCGCGCAGAACGGCGGCGGCGGGGCTGCTGCTGGTGCCGCAGCGGGGGCAGCAACTGCAGCGACCGCGTCCGCAGCAAGCGGGAGTGGAACGGATGCTGCGGCCAAGCCGACAACGCCTGACGCCATGCTGGCCGCCGGGAAAGCCGCCTTGCAGAAGCGTGATTACGCAACCGCTCACGAGAACGCCGAGGGCGCTTTGAAAAATGCCAAAGGCAGCTTCAAGGTCGATGCCCAGTTCCTGCTGGCGCAGTCTCTGGCCGGGGAAAAGCAATACCGCCAGTCTGCCGTAGCGTATTATGATGCGTACCGTCAGGCTCCCAAAAGTGCACGTGCGCCGGATGCCCTGCTGGGTGTTACGGCTTCCCTGCTGGCGTTGGGGGACAAAAAGGCGGCGTGTCAGGCGCTGGGAAAACTGAAGTCAGAGTTTCCCTCACCAACACAGCGCGTTTCTCATGCTGCTGAAATTTATGCCGGTCGGGGCGGCTGCCAGTAATTTCTGGACTGACCGACTTTGAAGGGGAGGGACTCTGGCAAGCCGATGGCGCTCTGCCTTCTCTCTCTCCTTTTTCTGACACTCCCGTTTTGCCCGCGCAATTTCAGGCCATTATCACACGCCTTGGGCCATGGATGCCGGATGATCCCTCCTTTCCACCCATCGCACTTGCGGTGTCTGGCGGGGGGGATAGTCTTTGCCTGGCGTGGCTGGCGTCGCGCTGGCGCAAGCGGCTTATTGCGTTTGTGGTTGACCATGGATTGCGCCCCGAATCCGCAGAAGAAGCCCGTCTAACGGTAAGTCGTCTCGCGGATCTGGGCGTGCCCGGACGTATTCTGACACTGACAGATCTGGCAAAAGGCCCGCGCATGGCAGAGCGTGCCCGGCAGGCGCGCTATGCGGCGCTGGCACACGCATGCCGGGAGATGGGCTGCCTTGATCTCCTCTTGGGGCACCAAGCGGATGATCAGGCCGAAACTGTTGCCATGCGACACCGTGCTGGTAGCGGCCCAACAGGGTTGGCGGGGATGGGGTGGAGCACGGTGCTGCCCGATATTCGGCTGGTGCGTCCTCTGCTGGGGTTTTCTCGCGCGGCGTTGCGCAACACATTGCTGCAGGCCGGTGTAGCGTGGGTGGATGATCCCTCCAACGAGGATACCAAAGCGGAACGGGTCCGTGTCCGGCAGGCTTTGCTCACCGGAGATAGGCGAGACACCTTGTGGCAAGAAGCCATCCGCTATGGTCGGGCGCGCATGCAGCAGGAAGCGGATTACACGCAGTATCTGGCGCAGAACGCAGCGTTTCTACCGGAAGGGTGGGTGTGTCTGGGGTCGACCTTACCGGAGCCAGCGCTGCTTTCTCCCCTTATCCGGAGCGTGGGCGGATTGCCTTATCCTCCATCTCCCTCTGCCGTCGCGCGCCTGTGTGAGGAAGCGCAACCAGCCACGTTGGCGGGGGTGCAGATGCTTCGGCATAAAGGGCAATGGATTTTACTGCGTGAGGCCGCAGCCATGCAGGGTCGTGTGATCGCACAGAATGGAAACCTATGGGATAACCGTTTTGTGTTGCACCTGCCTTCAGAGCTTGAGGCGGAAGGATTACGGATGGGTGCGGCAGGGATAGGCGTGCCCCGCGCCAGCCGTGCCGGTTGGCCCGCGCGCTTATGCGCAACCCTGCCAGCCCTGTGGCACCGGGGGCAGCGTGTTGCGGTGCCTCATTTAAATATATGGGAAGATCCGGTTCTGTGTGGAGCACGGTTTACGTTCCGCCCACCTGTTCCGGTTTCTGGCAGCGGTGTGTATGGAGAGTTGCCAGAGTAAGGCAGGAGAAAAAAGCGCTGTGCAGGTCACCAAACGGGCAGAAAAAACTGTTTGCGGGGTAGGAATATCCGTACAGCGTCCCATTTATAACAGCAGAGGTTGCATTTTCCGGCATCTGCCGCTCAGATTGGGGGCTCTCCGGCGCTCTCGCACGATAAGTATGGAAACACAGCCAAGATGAACAATTTAGGCCGCAATTTGGCTCTCTGGGTCAGCATCATCGTGCTGCTGCTTTTGCTGGTGGATGTTTTCCAGCCGGGGAGCACACAGCATGCGGCCCAGCAGCTTGCCTATTCAGATTTCGTGGCAGACGTGGATTCAGGCCATGTCCGCTCCGTTGTGATGCAGAATCACAATATCTCCGGCACTCTGACCGACGGCACCGCTTTTGAGACGTTTGCGCCGCAGGATCCTTCACTTGTCAGCCGTATGGTCGGCAAGGGAGTTGAGGTTGTGGCCAAGCCGCTGGATCAGGAAGGCAGCCCGCTGCTGCGCTACTTCCTGAACTCTCTGCCCATTATTCTGCTGGTGGGGGCATGGCTGTTCATGATGCGCCAGATGCAGGGCGGCGGCGGTCGGGCCATGGGCTTTGGCAAGTCCCGCGCCAAGATGCTGACGGAAAAGCATGGTCGCGTCACGTTTGAGGATGTGGCTGGCATTGATGAAGCCAAAAGCGAGTTGCAGGAAATTGTCGATTTCCTTAAAGACCCGCAGAAATTCACCCGTCTGGGCGGTAAAATCCCTAAAGGGGTTCTGCTGTGTGGTCCTCCGGGGACAGGTAAGACGCTGCTGGCGCGCGCCATTGCAGGTGAAGCCAATGTGCCGTTCTTCACCATTTCCGGCTCTGACTTTGTGGAAATGTTCGTAGGTGTGGGTGCTTCCCGCGTGCGTGACATGTTCGAGCAGGGCAAGAAAGCTGCACCGTGCATTATCTTCATTGACGAAATTGACGCCGTAGGCCGCCACCGTGGGGCAGGCATGGGCGGCGGCAATGATGAACGCGAACAGACACTCAACCAGATGCTGGTTGAAATGGACGGCTTTGAAAGCAACGAAGGCGTTATTCTGATTGCGGCCACCAACCGTCCTGACGTGCTGGACCCGGCCCTGCTGCGTCCCGGCCGGTTTGACCGTCAGGTTGTAGTGCCGAACCCGGATGTGTCTGGCCGTGAAAAAATCCTGCGTGTTCACATGCGCAAGGTTCCGCTGGCATCTGACGTGGACCCGCGCATTATCGCCCGTGGCACGCCCGGTTTCTCCGGGGCTGATCTTGCCAATCTGGTGAACGAGGCCGCTTTGGCTGCTGCCCGTCTGGGCAAGCGCACGGTTGCCATGCGTGAGTTTGAAGACGCCAAGGACAAGGTGCTGATGGGTGCTGAGCGTCGTTCCCTTGTCATGAGTGATGAGGAAAAGAAGCGCACGGCGTATCATGAAGCTGGCCATGCCATTACGGCTGTGCTGGTGCCGGAAAGTGAACCCATTCACAAGGCGACCATTATTCCGCGTGGGCGGGCACTGGGTATGGTGATGCGTCTGCCTGAAGGTGATCGCCTGTCCATGAGCAAAAAGAACTGTATTGCTCATCTGGTGGTGGCCATGGGTGGCCGCGTGGCAGAGGAAGTTGTTTACGGCAAGGACAACATCTGCAACGGCGCGATGGGTGATATCCAGATGGCGACCCGTGTTGCCCGCAGCATGGTGACCGAATGGGGCATGAGCGAAAAGGTTGGCATGATCGCCTTTGCCAATGATGATCAGGGTGGTGGCATGGGCTTCTTTGGTGGGGCTGCCAAGAATTTCTCTGAACATACGGCCAAGGAAATTGATGCTGAAATCAAGCGCCTGATTGATGAGGCTTATGATCAGGCCCGCAACTACATGCACGATCACGTGGATGAACTGCACCGTCTGGCCGAAGCCCTGCTGGAGTTTGAAACGCTGACAGGCGAGGAAATTCGCCAGATCATGCGTGGACAGCCGATTGAACGGGTAGAGATTGATGACTCTGCTCCCGTGAACCGTCGGTCTTCCGTGCCTCAGGTTTCTGGGCCGGACATCACACCGCCCGGTTCCAAGCCGGAAGGGGATGAGGGTGGCATGACACCCGTGCCTCAGCCGGGCTAAGAGCAGGATGAGCTATGGTTAAAGGAAGGCGGCAGCAATGCCGCCTTCTTTGCGTTTCGGGGGGAGAGTCATGGATTTCAGGCGGTTGGTGGAGCCCGCAGGGCTGCTGTATGGCGTGGCGGCCCGGCAGGCAGTGCAACGCGGAAATGCCTTGCCGCTGGCAGGGGGGCCTGCGGCTTTTACCTGTGCCGATCTGATAGAGGATGATGCACGGAGCGGGTTTGTACCCGTAGCCTCTATCCCTGCCAGTTGGCAGCCGGAGCTGGCGCGAGTTGCAAGGAGCCCGGTCAGCGGGATGTTGCCCGAGACCCCCTTGGTTATGGGTATTCTCAACCTCACGCCAGACAGTTTCAGTGATGGAGGCCATCACCTGGAAACTGCTAATGCGGTCACAGGCGGGCTGGCGATGGTTCAGGCCGGTGCGGGTGTGCTTGATCTGGGTGGGGAAAGCACTCGCCCCGGTGCCCTGCCCGTCACACCCCAGCAGGAGTGGGATCGGATAGGGCCAGCCCTCATCGCCCTGAGGGCACAGGCCAAAGGCACGGTTCTTTCCGTGGATACCCGTAATAGTCTGGTGATGGAACAGGCTCTGGCTGCCGGCGCTGATGTGATCAATGATGTTTCAGCCCTGGTGCATGATCCAGATGCTTTGCCGCTTCTGGCGGAGCGTGAGTGCGGCGTGGTGTTGATGCATATGCGGGGCGTTCCGGAAACCATGGCGCAGCATGCCGTGTATCAGGATGTGGCATGTGAGGTGGTGAGGGAACTGGGCAAGAGAGTGTGTGCTGCGGTGGAAGGTGGCATTGCACGTGAGCGGCTGGTGATTGATCCCGGTTTGGGTTTTGCCAAAACCACAGAACAGAACCTCGAAATGCTGTCCCGTTTGCCTTTGCTGGCCAATCTGGGTTGCCGCGTGCTGCTGGGGGTGTCCCGTAAACGTATGATCGGAGCGTTAACAGGGGTGTCAGACCCCGCGCGGAGGGACCCGGCCACACAGGCCGCCACATTGGAGGCTCTCCCTTTGGGGAACAGTCTTTTGCGCGTGCATGCGGTGGAAGGAATGGTGCAGGCAGTAAAGTTGTGGCGGGCCGTACACGCAACCTGAAAAAAGACGGCTGTTAGGGGTCTTCACGGTTTCTTCACACCCTGAATCGTTTTAGGGAGAAGGGAAGAAAGAAAAAAGCCATTTTCGGGCGTCACATCGTCTGCAAAACGGCCAGACGGCATGGAGAGAGATGACATGAGCAGGACAAGACGTCTTTTCGGGACAGATGGCATCCGGGGGACCGCGAACATTGCTCCCATGACCGTGGAAACTGCTCAAAAGCTGGGGCAGGCCGCAGGGCTGCGTTTTACGCGCGGTGATCACCGTCATAGCGTTCTGCTTGGCAAGGACACCCGCCTGTCCGGCTACATGATTGAAAGCGCGCTGGTGGCCGGCTTTCTGTCTGCTGGCATGGACGTTACACTGGTGGGGCCTTTACCCACACCGGCCATTGCCATGCTGACGCGCTCTCTGCGTGCCGATCTGGGGGTCATGATCTCTGCCTCGCATAACCCGTTTGGGGATAACGGTATCAAGCTGTTCGGTCCCGATGGCTTCAAACTGTCCGATCAGGATGAAACGGATATTGAAGACCTGATGGCTGCCGATCTGACCGGGCGGCTTGCAACGCCGGAAAAAATTGGCCGCGCATCCCGTCTGAATGATGCTGCCGGGCGATATGTGGAAAGTGCGAAAGCCTCCTTCCCGCGCAAGCTGCGGCTGGATGGCATGAAGATCGTGATTGATTGCGCCAATGGATCAGCCTACCGCGTGGCGCCTACAGCCCTGTGGGAACTTGGGGCGGAAGTGATCCGGATTGGATGTACGCCTGACGGCGTGAACATCAATGAAGCATGTGGCTCCACCCATCCGGAAGCGTTGTGTAAAGCGGTGGTGCAGCATAAGGCCCACCTAGGGATTGCACTGGATGGTGATGCAGACCGCGTTCTGATTGCAGATGAAACGGGTTGCCTCATTGATGGTGACCAGATTCTGGCTCTGATTGCCCAGTCCTGGGCGCGGGAAGGGCGGTTGGTTGGCGAGGCCGTTGTGGCCACAGTCATGTCCAACATGGGGTTGGAACGTTTTCTGAACACTTTGAACGTGAGCCTTGAACGCACCGCTGTTGGAGACCGTTATGTGGTGGAACGCATGCGGGAGCTGGGCACCAATATTGGCGGCGAGCAGTCCGGCCATATGGTGCTGACAGATTTCGCCACCACGGGGGATGGCCTGATTGCCGCCCTGCAAATTCTGGCCGTACTTGTGGAAGACGGACGTCCCGCCAGCGAAGTCTGCCGGATGTTCAAGCCTTTCCCGCAGAAATTGCAGAACGTGCGCTTTACGGGAGACAGCCCGCTTGAGGCGGATAGCGTGCAGGCGAAGCAGGAAGAAGTAGAGAAAAAGCTTTCAGGCCGTGGGCGGCTGGTTCTGCGCAAGAGCGGAACGGAGCCTCTGGTGCGGGTGATGGCGGAAGCCGAAGATGCCGCTTTGGTGGATGAAGTTGTCGCCCAGATGTGTGATGCGCTCCAGGCTGTGAGTGAGCCCGCCTGAAGCGCTAACGGGGGATGAAAACCTGATGGACGGACGGCGGCAAAGCACTCCGGCGCGCGTGCTTTCCATCGCGGGAAGTGATTCGGGCGGTGGCGCAGGCATTCAGGCCGACATCAAAGCGATAACGGCGTTGGGTGGTTACGCCATGACGGCCATTACCGCGCTGACAGCCCAGAATACCCTGGGTGTGCAAGGGATTTATCCTGTTACTCCAGATTTTCTGCGCCAACAGATTCGCAGTGTGCTGGATGATCTGGGCACAGATGCCTTTAAAACCGGTATGCTGGGTGGGCCCGCTGAAATTCAGGTCGTGGCGGAGGAAATTGCGGCCTACCGGCAGCAGACTCCGCACGCGCTTCTGGTGCTTGATCCTGTTATGGTGGCGAAAGGTGGCGCTGCCTTACTGGCTGAGGATGCCATCAGCACGGTAAAGACCCATCTGTTTCCACTTGCGACTGTGTTGACCCCCAATCTGCCGGAAGCGGAAAGGCTGACAGGCCGTTCTTTGCAGACTGTGCAGGATATGCGGCTGGCGGCCAGACAATTGCGAGAGGAAACAGGGGCTGCGGTCCTGCTAAAAGGCGGTCATTTATCAGGTGAAGATCTGGTTGACGTTTTTCTGGACGATGCCGGCTTTACGGAATTTGCGGATAAACGGATTGCTACCCGTCATACGCATGGTACGGGCTGCACACTGGCCAGTGCGCTGGCAACGCTGCTTGCCCAAAATCATTCCATGACGGATGCCATTCATTTAAGCCGCCAGTATGTGCGGAACGCTATTCTTGAAGCACCCGGGTTTGGCCAAGGGGCAGGGCCACTATGGCATGCACATTCTTTTGTGAAGTCATGAGCCAAGAGGCCTGAAAAAACCTCTTGGCTCATGACTTGTGCCTCATTTTTGGGGCAGTCTTCTACTCCCCGGCAGCCTGAAGCTGGGGAACCCGGTTTTCCTGATAATGCGTGGCGGGGCTAATACGGTTTGCTACGGTTTTTTTGGGTTGGGAGTCATTCAGAACATAACCGCGTCCCCATATGGTGGAGATAAGGTTGCCGGCCCCTGCCGCCTGAAGTTTTTTGCGTAATTTGCAGACAAAAACATCAATGATCTTGATGTCAGGTTCATCATGTCCGCCATAGAGATGATTCAGCAGGGCTTCCTTGGTTAAGGAAATACCTTTCCTCAACACAAGCAGTTCCAGAATGGCAAATTCCTTGCCGGTCAGATGAACAGGAACGCCTGCTACGCTGACTGTGTGCTGATTAAGATCAAGGGCCATATTGCCCACTTCTGTAACAGGCTGGCTGTAGCCGTTTGAGCGCCTTAAAATCGCCTGAACACGCGCAACAAGCTCTTCAGGGTCGAATGGCTTTGTAAGATAATCATCAGCCCCGATTGAAAACGCCTTTATTTTTGAATGAGGTTTGTCAATCGCTGAAAGAATGACGATAGGCGTCTGGATTTTTCTTGCGCGCAGAGACGCAATAAAATCGTAACCATCCATATCTGGCAAAAATAACTCTACTATCACCAAGCCATAATTATAATTGCGCAGCATTTCAATCGCGCCGCGCCCTGTGTCAGTCACATCTACGTGAAGACCCGCGTGTACAAGCACAGGAAGGATCGTCTGGGCGGATGTGTTGTTATCTTCGGCCAACAAGATTCGCATGGCGTTAATCCCTTCTCCCGGAAGAGAGTGTGAGCACACCTTATGGTTGTGCTTTATGTGTTATAATATCAATTCATATCGCTTCATATAACGTAAACGAATTTTTTACCACCATTAGTTGTATCGTGATGAGGGTATGCACTTATCGCATGGCGCATCATGCAACCGTTAACTACAACTTATGATTGAATATTTTCACTTAAGACATTTGATCGAGGCAAAGATGAAAAGGCTATCGTCAAATGGTTTTCCATCATTATTTGTAAAGAAAATAATATCAAATAGTAATAATTTTTTTGAAACATTCTTTTCTTAAATAAAATCACAAATCATTTTTTGGATCGTACGTGGTGCCAGCTAAAGAAAGCCCCGCCTGTGTGCTGCACTGTGCGGATCTGATAAAAAGACCTGAAGATAATATTCAGTCAGGCAAGGCATGAGGTGGGGGAGGGGTATGGGAACGAGCATGATTCTCAAAGATGAAGAAGCTACAGAGAATTTTTCCATGCAGGTTGCAGGAATAGTGCGTTCGGGAGATACGATTTTGCTCTCTGGTCCACTCGGGGCGGGGAAAAGTGTGTTTGCACGCGCTTTTTTACGCGCCTTGTGTGAAAACCCCAGTCTGGAAGTGCCAAGCCCGACTTATACCCTTGTTCAGACCTACGCCGCACCACAAGGTGCGGTGTCTCATTTTGATCTATGGCGCCTGAGTGGTCCGGATGAACTGGAAGAGCTGGGATGGGAAGAAGCACGTGACGGCATTGTGCTGGTGGAATGGCCAGAACGGCTTGAAGATCTGACACCGGAAGATGCGTTGCATCTGACTCTTTCCGTGCAGCCTGATGGCAGTAGGCAGGTTTCCGTTGAAGGATGGTCCCATCGACTTAAAGAAGCCGGTCTGTTTGTTGGCTGACAGGCACAGGTGTAAAAGGCGGTTTGAACAGTCTGGCGGCCCCGATCTGAGGGCTTTTTTGCCGCGCCAGAGAACGCCTGAAGACGATAGGGTCAGAACATATGAGTTTGGCGACAATTCCAGCGCATCTCCCCTTTCTGGATCATCTGGCGTTACGGTGGATTGAAGCGGCGGGTGGAGACCCGGAGGCAATTGGTGAAGGCGTTATTGTTCTGCCTGGCCGCCGGGCTGCGCGTGGGCTGACAGAGGCCTTTTTACGCCACATGGACGGTAAGCCCATGTTGCTGCCTCGTATTATGCCAATCAGTGCCCTTGACGAAGCGGAACTGGGGCTGGCGTCTGATCTGGGAGGAACGGAGGGGCTGGATCTGCCGCCTCCTGTTGCCAGCATGACCCGCCTTGCCGTGTTGACCCGTCTGGTGTTGCAGGCAGAAGGTGCGTTTGGCACACGGCCCACGCTTGATCAGGCATGGCCTCTGGCCAAGGCGCTTGCTGATCTTATGGATGAAGCGGAATGGGCGGATGTTGATCTTGCTGCGCGTCTGCCAGAAGCGGTGCAGGATGATTTTGCCAAGCACTGGCAAACTATTTTGCAGTTTCTGGATATTGTTACCAAAGCATGGCCGGAATGGTTGAGCGGGCAGGGTTTGATGAACCCCGTCGCGCGGCAGGTGACTCTGCTGCGGGCGCAGGCAAAACTCTGGCACGAACAGGCTGAGCAAGGGGATCAAAGCCGGTTATGGGCAGCGGGTTTTACAAATCTTATGCCCGCTACGGCAAAAGCACTGCGGGCCGTTATGGCCTGCCCCGGCGGGTTGGTGGTGCTTCCGGGGCTGGATACCGCCATGCCGGAAGAAACCTTTGCCCATCTGCCGGATAGCCACCCGCAGGCTGGTCTGAGCCATCTGCTTGCCTCATTGGATGCCGTTCGGGCAGATGTTGATGTCTGGATGGCGGAAGGGGGCTACCCGGAGCGTGCGGAGGCGCTCAGTCGTTCCCTGCTACCGGCCTCTGCGTTGGAAGACTGGGCACGGGCCGGACAGGTGACCCTGCCCCACGTAACCCGCCTGGACCCGGCGGATCAGCAGGAAGAAGCCGTTGCTATCGCAATGCTGATGCGGGATGTGATCGAGCAGCCGCAGAAACGGGTGGCGCTGATTACACCAGACCGTGGTCTGGCAGCCCGCGTGGTTACGGAACTCTCGCGCTGGGGTGTTCTGGCGGATGATAGTGGTGGGGCCTCTCTCATTGGTACGCCAGGTGGTGTGTTGTTGCGGCTGGTGGCGCAACTGGTGGATAATCGGTTTTCTCCGGTTTCTCTTCTTTCTGTTCTGAAACACCCTTTGGTGGCCTGCGGGCTTTCTGCCGGGGTGTGTCGTGCCTCGGCCCGTCTTCTGGAGCGAGTGGTGCTGCGGGGGCCTGCACCGCCCCCCGGCTTTGCGGCGTTGCGGGCTGCTGTTGAACGTGCGTTGGCCGAACACACGTGCGATGAGAGAAAAACGGAACGTGTTGAAGCTGGAGCAGAGGCAGATCGTCCTTTTGGGCCGGAACCGCTTCTGATGTTCATGGACCGGCTGGCGGTGTGTTTCGAGCCGGTGCTGGCGTGGCCTCAGAATGAGGGCGCAGAGGGAGATGTGCCGGAGCATCTTCAAGGTTTGGCCGATACCTACCGGGCTCCTGTGCCGGAACTGCTGGAAACCTTGATCAAGACAGTTGAGCGTCTGGTGGGTACAGATGCTGAAGAAGCGGCTGATCGTTTATGGCGGGGGGAAGAGGGAAATCTTCTGGCCAATCGTCTGACGGACCTGATGATGGCATCTGATATTTTGCCGCCTCAGCCTCCTGCCGTTCTGGATGGTCTGCTCAGCGCCGTTCTGGCGGAAGAGCGTGTGGCCAGCAGGCGGGGGGGAGACCCGGCAGCGTTGCATCCGCGCGTGCTGATCTGGGGGCTGTTTGAAGCACGTCTGCAAACAGCGGATACAGTGATTCTGGGCGGCTTGGCGGAGGGTGTCTGGCCACCGGTGGCCGAAGCAGGCCCGTGGATGAGCCGCCCCATGCGCCAGCGTGTGGGGTTGCCTTCACCAGAGCAGGGTGTGGGGCAGGCCGCGCATGATTTTTTTGCCAGCGCGACGGCGGCGGATGAAGTGGTGCTCTCCTGCCCCAAAAGACGTGAAGGCGCACCCGTTGTGCCTGCCCGCTGGTTATCCCGGCTGGATGCGTTTCTGGCTGGGCGTGGTCTGTCTGTGCCAACGCATCCGGTTATGGAATGGCTGCATCAGGTGGACCGGCCAGCAGGGCCGGTACGCCCGGTTGCGCCGCCGCGCCCCATGCCGCCCGTCGCCCTACGACCCCGCCGTCTGAGTGTGACGGAAATTGAAACATGGATGCGTGATCCGTACGCTATTTATGCACGCCATGTGTTGCGGCTTCAGCCTTTGCAGGAACTGGAAGAACCGGCAGATGCGTCCGATTACGGGATGATTGTGCATGAAGCCCTTGAACGCTGGTTCAGTACGCATGGCACAACATGGCCAACCAATGCCGAAGCAGGTCTGCAAAAAATATTTCAGGATGTTCTGCATGCCCAAACGCTACGCCCTGCCTTGCGGGCCTGGTGGGAACCGCGCCTGATGCGTATTGCCACCTGGGTGGTGCAGGCGGAAGAAACATGGCGTGAAACGGCGGGAACACCTCATGCCATCAAAACCGAGTTGCGCGGGCGTGTGGAGATACCAGATGCGCCGTGCGGTCCCTTCCGTCTGGTCGGGCGGGCTGACCGTATTGATTTTGATGCGCAGAACCGCGTGATTGTGCGGGACTACAAAACAGGCACCTTGCCAACGGCGCGGGATGTGCAATCTGGGTGGAGCCCGCAGCTACCGCTTGAGGCTGCCATGATTCTGCGTGGTGGTTTCTCAGGATTACCGAAAATGGATGCAGAAGAGGCGCCAGAGATTGGCGGCCTGATCTACTGGCGACTGACCGGCGGGGCAGAACCGGGAGGAGAGGTGGCTGTCTCCGCCGGGAAGGATATTTCGCTGACAGACCTGGCGGAGCAGACATGGGCACGTTTGCGGGACCGTGTGGTGGCGTATGACAATCCGGCCCAGCCCTACCTGTCTCATCCTCATCCGGGACAGGAGCCGCGTTTTGCCGATTATGCGCGTCTGGCCCGTGTGCCGGAATGGAATACTGCCCGAGTGGAAGACGAATCATGACTGAGCGTACTCTGGTGTCTGATGCGATTGAACAGGCCAACCAGCAACAGGCGCTGGCGTCAGATCCGTTGGCGTCCGTGTTTGTATCGGCCTCGGCGGGCAGTGGTAAAACCAAACTGCTGATTGACCGCCTGCTGCGCCTGATGTTGCCGCGTCGTACGCCAGAAGGTGAGACTGTACCGGGCAGTCATCCTGCCCGTATTCTGTGTCTGACCTTTACCAAGGCCGCAGCGGCAGAAATGGCCATCCGTTTGCAAACCCGGCTGGGGCGGTGGGTTACCTTATCTGATACGGAACTGGACAAGGAACTAAAGGCTCTGTTCGTGCCCTGCACACCAGAAGCACGGCGGCAGGCACGGGCATTGTTTGCAGATGTTCTGGATCTGCCAGGCGGTATGCGGATTGGCACCATTCATGCGTTTTGCCAGTCCCTGCTGCGCCGGTTTCCGCTGGAAGCCGCCATGAACCCGCATTTTACGGTCATGGAAGAAACGGATGCCTCTCTTGCCTTGCAGGGATGTGTGGAAACAGTGCTGGGAAGCCGTTCCTCCGCCGTGCTGGCGCCTGTGGCCGGACAGATTGGTCTGGGCGATTTTGTCAGTCTTGCAGGATCACTGCGGCATGATTCCCGTGCTGAGCGTATCCGGGGGTGGGTATCAAAAAAACCGGAAGATCTGCCAGCAATTTTTTGTCGGGTTCTGGGGCTTGCAGCGGGTGCGTTGAAGGGAAGCAATCAGGAGTTTCTCCAGCGGGCCTGTAAAATGTTTTCTGGTGAGGAGACGCTACGCCATTTCCTGCGTCTGTTGGCAGATGAAGGAACGGAAGCGGTCAAGCGCAATGCGCTGGCGTTGCTGGACTGGTTGAGTGGTGAGCCGCCTCAGCGCGCAGCCCAATGGGATGTCTGGCGTAATGGCTTCCTGACCAAAGAAGGAACATTACGCAAAACAGGACTGATTACCAAAAAACTGACGGAGAAATATGCGGAGCAGGCTGAATGCCTTGCGCGGGAGGCTGAGCGGATTCAGGGAATAGAGGAAGCCTTGCGTGCCCGTGAACTGGCGCGCCTGGGGGTAGCTCTTCTGAAAAATGCTGCTCCTGTAGCTGATCTTTATGAGGCACGTAAAACACAGCGCGGTCTTGTGGAGTATGATGACCTTATTCACCGAACATTGGGGCTTTTGAAAGAGCCGGGTGCTGCCTGGGTTCTATACAAGCTGGATGGCGGAATAGATCATCTGCTGCTTGATGAGGTGCAGGATACATCGGGCGAGCAATGGCGCATTGCTGGAGATTTGACCGAGGAGTTTTTTGCGGGCGAGGGCACCCACGCGCCAGAGGCTGGCCCGCGGACCGTTTTTGCTGTGGGAGACTATAAACAATCCATTTACGGATTTCAGGGCGCAGACCCGGATGCCTTCCGCACATGGCGCCGTGTGTTCCACAATCGTACTACGTCAGCCGGCCTGCCATGGCGGGAGCCGGAACTGACCGTTTCCTTTCGTTCAACAGCACCTGTTCTGAAACTGGTTGATTCTGTCTTCTCTCTTCCAGAGGCAGCCAAGGGGGTGGCGGAAGAAGATGGTCGGCCCATGCACCACATAACGGCCAGACCGGGGCAGGGTGGCCGGGTTGAACTCTGGCCACTGGCGGAAGCGACGGAAGAGGAGGTTGATCCTGCCAGCCCGTGGGAGCCACCGCTGGCCAATGCCACGCGGCAGAATCCCCGGCAGAAACTGGCGGATACATTGGCGCGGCATATTGCGCGCCTGCTTGCCACGCCGCCTGCGCTGGGTGAAAAACCCCTCACGCCGGGCGATGTCCTGATTCTGGTGCCGCGCCGGTCTCAGTTTGTCACGGCTCTTGTGCGGGCGTTGAAAACCGAGAACGTGCCGGTGACCACATTGGTGCGCACCGGGTTGGCAGACCAACTCGCCGTGCAGGATCTGATGGCGCTGTGTGCCGCCCTGCTGCTGCCGCAGGATGACCTGACGCTGGCGTGCGTGCTGACCTCTCCATTGGGGGGCGTGTCGGATGACAGCCTGATGCTGCTGGCTACCGGACGCAAACCTGCCGAGCCCTTGTGGTCCGCGCTCAGGGATCGGCATGCAGAGCGGCCGGACTGGGCGCAGGCATGGGCGCTGCTGGATAGTCTCTTCCGCCGGGTGGATTATCTGACCCCGCATGAACTGCTGTCTGAAGCACTGGGCCGGGCAGGAGGCCGGGCACGCCTGCTGGCGCGGCTGGGGCCGGAAGCTGCGGAATCGGTAGATGAACTTCTCTCGGCGGCTCTCCGGTATCAGGATATGCATCCACCCTCTCTGCAAGGCTTTCTGCACTGGCTGCGTAATTCGGAAGAAAGCGTGAAGCGTGAGGCCGAAGCCGGGGGAGATTCCGTGCGGGTGATGACAGCCCATGGGTCCAAAGGTTTGCAGGCCCGGTTGGTCATTCTGCCAGACACGGTCAGCAGGCCCCGGTATGAGGATCGGCTGTTCTGGGCAAAGGACAACCATACAGGGCTGGACGTGCCGGTATATGTGCCGCGTGGGGCGCTTGCCGTAGGGCTGACGCAGGCCTTGCGGGCTTCCATGCAGGCCAGCGCCATAGAGGAGTACAATCGCCTGCTCTACGTGGCGCTGACGCGTGCGGCGGAAAGGCTGATTGTGTGCGGCTGGATGCCGGGCCGGCATGTACCTGCTGAAAGCTGGTACGAGCGTTGTCGTCAGGGGTTTGACGTTGCGGGCGCCCAGCCCCAACCGTGGACGGAAGGTGATTGGGCAGACACCATACTGGTTCTGGAAGAACGGGCAGAGGTCAAGGAGCAGACCCCAAAGGCGGATGCGAATGCGCTACCCGAAACCGGTAAACCGACAGTCTCTTCTCTGCCCACGTGGATGGGGCGAGCCCCAGACTGGCGGCCTGTGCCACCTGTGCCTGATGCCAGACTGGCCCGGCCTCTGGCCCCCAGCCGACCGGATGATGCCATGCTGGGCCCGTTGCCTCCTGTGCGTTCCCCATTGGATGTTGCCGCAGTGACTCCTGCCGCCGCGCGTGAGGCTGCGTTCCGGCGCGGCACACTGGTGCATGCCTTGTTGCAATATCTGCCAGGGCTCCCGCCTGAGCGGTGGGCCGATCTGGCGCATGGGTGGCTGGCGCGCCCCGCCAGTGGCTTGAAGCCGCAGGAGGCCAAAGTGCTGGCAGATCAGGTGCTGGGGGTTCTGGCTCTGCCGGATCTTGCGCCCTTGTTCACGCCTGAGGCGCGTGCGGAGCAGCGGTTGGCGGGCGTGGCCGGCGGGCAGGTGATTGTGGGTCAGGTGGACCGTATGCGCGTTCTGCCAGACCGCATTGTGGTGTGTGACTTCAAAACTGGTCGGCACACGCCCCGTACCGTGGCGGGCACGCCGGTTCTGTATCTGCGGCAGATGGCGGCCTATCGCGCTCTGTTGCAGGGCCTTTATCCCGATAAGCCTGTGCGCTGTGTGCTGGTGTGGACGGAAGGCCCGCGGGCGGACGTGTTGCCTGATTCGCTATTGGATGCACATGCTCCGGGTAACCCTGCATCTTGACCGCCTGCGTTGCCGCCTTAAGTGTAGGGCTATCAGATGATGCGGAACCGTTTTTCGGCATCCGGTTTATGGCAGCCAAGGAGGCAGGGGCTGAAATGTCCCGCCCAGAAAAAGGAACAGGTTAATGAGTGAACATACGCTTGCTGTCAGCGATTCCACCTTTGAAGCCGATGTGCTTAAGGCATCCGGTCTGGTTCTGGTGGATTTCTGGGCGGAATGGTGTGGCCCGTGCAAGATGATCGGCCCGGCGCTGGAAGAAATCGGCAAGGATTTTGCTGGCAAGGTCACGGTTGCCAAAGTGAACATTGATGAAAACCCCGCAACGCCGACCGCCTATGGCGTGCGCTCCATTCCGACCCTCATGCTGGTGCGTGATGGCAAGGTGGTGGAAACCAAGGTAGGCGCTCTGCCCAAGAGCCAGCTTAAAGCCTGGGTTGAAGGCGCTCTGTAACGCCTGAAACATTCAGGGTTGGGCTTTTCTGGCAGGCTGTGTGCGGGGCACGTTCCGGCGCATAATGCTTGGCAGGAAGGCCCAAGCAGCGTAATGCACGCCTCATTGGGGCTGCATGCCCATTTTCATGTCTCGCAGTTGCAAGGTTCAAAATGAGCTGGATCACCGAATATGTCCGTCCCAAAATTCGCGGCCTTCTCCGCCGTGAAGTGCCGGATAATCTGTGGACCAACTGCGAGTCCTGCAGTCAGATGATTCTGACCAAGGAACTGCACAAGAACCTGAATGTGTGCCCGCACTGTGGCCACCACATGAAGGCTCCGGTGACGGAACGCCTTGAATGGACATTTGATAACGGCGAGTTCACCCGTATTGAACTGCCTTCCGCTCCCGTTGATCCGCTAGGGTTCCGGGATCAGAAAAAATATACGGACCGTCTGAAGGACGCCCGCGCCAAAAGCCATGTGGATGAATCCCTTGTGGTGGCGCACGGTAGCATTGGCGGGCATCCTACCGTTGTGGCCGTCATGGCGTTTGAATTCATGGCAGGCACCATGGGCGCGGCTTTTGGCGAACGCTTTGTGGCCGCCGCGCGTCTGGCTGTTTTGCAGAAATCTCCGCTGGTTGTTTTCACCGCATCTGGCGGGGCGCGGATGCAGGAAGGCGCCATCAGCCTGATGCAGATGCCCCGCACCACCATTGCCGTGCAGATGCTGAAAGAAGCCGGTCTGCCTTACATTGTGGTGCTGACCAACCCGACAACGGGCGGGGTTACGGCCTCCTTCGCCATGCTGGGTGATGTGCAGATTGCAGAACCCAATGCCTTGATCGGGTTTGCAGGCCCGCGCGTTATTCAGGATACCGTGCGTGAAAAACTGCCCGAAGGCTTCCAGCGGTCCGAATATCTGCTGGATCACGGCATGTTGGACATGGTGGTGGTGCGTAAGGACATGCGTGCCACGCTGGGCCGCGTGATTGGACTGCTGACGCGCGCGCCGGTTGGTGCTGAAAAATCAGCACCTGATCGGCCTGCGCCGGTAGAGGAAGCACCCACCGCGGCTCCGTCTGTCTGAGTTTGGCGAGCGTGCCCGCTTCTGCCGCCGGCGCAGCGCCGACAACCGAATTTTCTGGTCGCACTGGTGAGGTGCTGGAGCGCCTCAACCATCTGTACCCGGCGCTGATTGATCTCTCGCTGGGGCGGCTTGAAGCCCTGCTGACCAAGCTGGGTAACCCCGAAGAAAAACTGCCTCCTGTAATCCATGTGGCGGGCACCAATGGCAAAGGCAGCACCTGCGCCACGCTGCGCGCCATGGGTGAGGCCGCAGGCTGGCGTGTGCATGTAATGACATCCCCGCATCTGGTGGATGTTACTGAACGCTTCCGTATTGCGGGAAAGCTGGTCAGCGAGGCTGAACTGGTCTCTACGCTGGAAGAAATCGAGCGGGTGAATGCAGGTGCGCCCATTACGGTTTTTGAGGTGCTGACCGCCGCTGGTTTTCTGCTGTTTGCCCGCCATCCGGCAGAACTGGCGATTATCGAGGTCGGGTTGGGTGGCCGGTGCGATGCTACCAACGTGCTCAAACACCCGGCCGCATGCATTGTTACCTCTGTTTCCATGGATCATGAGGCCTTTCTGGGCAACACGCTTCAGGCCATAGCGGCAGAAAAGGCCGGAATTTTTAAACCCGGCGTTCCGGCTATTACAGGCGCACAACCGGAAGCCGTGATGCAGGTTTTAGAAGCGGAAGCCCAGAAGGTCGGGGCGCCTTTGCATCGGCGTGGGCACGAGTGGCAGATTACGCCAGAACGTTCTGCCGAGACCGCAAAACCATCTTCCGCACTCATCTTTACGGATGGGCAAGGGATCCTGCATCTGCCTGCTCCGGCATTGTCTGGCCCGTGGCAGATTGAAAATGCCGGTCTGGCCGTGGAGGCTTTGCGGGTTTCCGGCTTGTCTGTTCCCGCCACGGCGTGGCAGGGGATTGGGAACGTTTTCTGGCCAGCCCGCATGCAACGCCTTCATGGCGCTCTGGCTGCGCGCGTGCCGGAGGGGTGGGACGTCTGGCTGGATGGTGGCCATAACCCCGGTGCTGGCCATGCGCTGGCCAAGGAACTTCAGAACTGGGATGATCGTCCGCTCCACCTGCTGGTGGGCATGAAGCAGACCAAGGATGCATCCGGTTTTCTTGACCCTGTGCTGCCGTACGCCACAACGGTCTGGGCTATCAGTGAACCCAAGCAGCATCTGGCATTGCCGGTAGAGGCCATTGTAACAGCATCCGGTGGTAAGGCGCAGGTTGGGCCAACGCTGGCGCAGGCGCTTGATGGCCTCAAGGCGCAGTCTGAAGGAAAACCGGCGCGGGTGCTGATTTGTGGCAGCCTGTATCTGGCTGGTGTGGCGTTAACGCAGGATGGCTGGCAACCGGGCGCATAAAAGCGCCTGCCAAACATAGCCGTCACCAGTCCGCCAAGCGGAAGAGACTTCAATAAAAAAGGGGAGAAAATGGTGCCCCCAGTAGGATTTGAACCCACGACCTACCGCTTACAAGGCGGTTGCTCTACCACTGAGCTATAAGGGCACAGCACAACTTGGTGCAGGGGCAGGATTAAAACGGCAATTTTTGACGCACGTCAAGGGCTGGTTTTCACTCCTGGTACAGATTTTTGGCTGTTATGATATTGCATCCCGCAAGGCGCTGGCGCATCTAGGCGATCATGCCGTACTCAGAGCCTGCACCAATGCCCCTTCTTTCTCTGCACGACAGCCAACGCCGCGCAACAGTGCCTTTCACACCGCTCGATCCGGGCCATGTGAAGGTCTATTACTGTGGGCCTACGGTGTATGATCTGGCCCATATCGGTAATCTGCGCGCCATGTTGACGGCGGATGTTCTGGTGCGGCTTCTGCGGCATCTGTTCCCGCGTGTCACGTTTGTGCGCAACATCACGGATGTGGATGACAAGATCACCGCCCGTGCCCGCGCAAACGGGGAGGATATTGGTTCCCTGACGCAGCGGACCACGGAAGAGTTCCATGCCGATCTGGCTGCCATGAACGTGCTGCCGCCTGATATTGAACCCCGAGCTACCCATAATATTGGCGAGATGCAGGCCCTGATCGCCCGCCTGATTGAAAACGGCCATGCGTATGAGGCCGATGGCCACGTGCTGTTTTCTGTCGCCTCTTTCCCATCTTACGGTGCGCTTTCCGGGCGTGACCCTGAAGAATTGGTGGCAGGTGCCCGCGTGGAAGTGGCCACCTATAAAAAAGATCCTGGCGACTTTGTGCTCTGGAAGCCCTCCGATGCAGACCAGCCAGGGTGGGAAAGCCCGTGGGGCCGCGGGCGTCCGGGGTGGCATATTGAATGTTCGGCCATGTCGCACCGCTATCTGGGCGAGAGCTTTGATATTCATGGTGGTGGGTCTGATCTGCTGTTCCCGCATCATGAAAATGAACGGGCCCAGAGTCTGTGCTGTTTCCCTCAGGGCAAGTTCGCCAATTACTGGGTGCATAATGCCATGCTGCTGGTGGAAGGGGAGAAGATGTCGAAATCGCTCGGCAACTTCCTGACCATTCGTGATGTGCTGGCTCAGGCTCCGGCAGAGGCGCTTCGCCTGTTGCTGCTGGGGGCGCATTATCGTTCCACGCTGAATTATACGCAGGCAGGGTTGCAGGAAGCGCGCAAAACGCTGGACCGGTTCTACCGCGCACTGGCCGCAGGCCCTGTGCCTGAAACGGATGTGCCGGAAGGGGTGTTGAAAGCCCTGACGGATGATCTCAATACACCCATGGCTATTGCCGAACTGCATGCATTGGCAGGGCTAGCACTGGCGGGAGACCGCGCAGCGGCGGGGGCTTTGAAAGCCGGAGCAGGCATGCTGGGGCTTTTGCAGGAAGACCCGGAAAAATGGTTCAAAGGGGATGCTTCAGAAGATGATGCAGCCATTGAAGCCCTGATAGCCGACCGTCTGGCAGCAAAGAAAGCACGGGATTTTGCAAAGGCCGATGCGCTGCGCGATCAGCTTCAGGCGCAGGGGATTGTGCTGGAAGACAGCAAGGACGGCACCACCTGGAGGCGTGCATGACCGGGCGTGATGGCGGCGCGCCGCTGGAGCCGATAGGCAATACGCCGGTTGTTATTCTGGTGCGGCCTCAGCTTGCTGAAAATATTGGCACGACGGCACGGGCCATGGCTAACGGCGGCCTGTTTCACATGCGCATTGTGGCCCCGCGTGATGGCTGGCCGCAGGAGCGTGCATGGCGTGCGGCCTCAGGCGCAGACCGGATTCTGGATGCCGCAACGGTGCATGAAACGGTTGATGATGCAGTGGCGGACTTACACCATGTGTTCGCCACCTGTCCGCGCCCACGCCACATTGTAAAGCAGGTCATGACCGCCCGCGGAGGCGCTGCCGAACTCCGTGCTGCAACCAACCGGGGGCTGCGTGTGGGCCTTATGTTCGGGCCGGAACGGGCTGGTCTGGATAATGAGGATATGGCGCGGGCGGATGGGTTGATTCGCTATCCGCTGAATCCGGCCTTCATGTCCCTCAATCTGGCGCAGGCCGTCATGATCATGGCGTATGAATGGTGGCTTGCTGCAGATCAGACCCCGCCGCGTGAGCTCATGACCAATGAAACCCATGTTGCCACCAAGGGTGAGCTTGAAAATTTCATGGGGCATCTGGTTCGGGAACTGGATGAGTGCGGTTTTCTGCATAATGAGCAAAAACGCCCCGGCATGGT
The DNA here is from genome assembly GCF_001499615.1 of Acetobacter senegalensis. Taxonomy (NCBI): domain Bacteria; kingdom Pseudomonadati; phylum Pseudomonadota; class Alphaproteobacteria; order Acetobacterales; family Acetobacteraceae; genus Acetobacter; species Acetobacter senegalensis. The sequence continues at coordinate 1,693,372 of NZ_LN606600.1, forward strand.
GCGGAACCTCCGTCATTTCTTTACGCGGGGGGAAGTGACCGAGCAAGAACTGCGCACCATGCATGGGGTGGTGCGTGAACTGGCCAACAAGAGGCGCGCAAAAGTCTGATTGGTTTTTCAAACTGTCTCTGATCTGTTGGGGACGGTTTGAAATAAAGGAGTTCCCCCCAAAGCGACGGGTAAGGGCGGACCAGTTTGGTACACGGTTTGGTGGGGTTACGGTTTTCCTGAGCGGCGTGTGTGAGTTACAGACCCACTCTTACGCAGAAGGCTGCGGCCTTCATCGGAAATCCAAGACAACTGTTTGAAAAAGTTGCTCAGGTCGGTCCGGTTCTCTTTTGATGGCTAAGTATGCAGGATTTTCTTCCAGATTGTCCGGCATGGAGCCTTCAGATCCGGCTTTATCAGCCTTAAAAATCCTCGTGCCCCGTAAGTGCTGACTTTTCAGGCAGCATCCAAGGCCGGATTCGTGTTTTTGCGAGAGAAACAGGGAGGCCGGTTATGGTCCCTGTTGAGAGTTTATCTGTCAGGCATGCAGGCACACCTGACAGATAAAAATCCTCAGTCGGCAGCCAGCGGCATGTTGCGCTGAGCCATGGCGGTGGTCACATGGTCTTCCAGTGCAGCCGTAATCTTGTCGGCCTGCTTGGCAAAGATATGGTCCGCTTCCGGAAAGACGCGATAATCAACCGTCACACCCTTCTGGGTGTTCAGTTTGTCCACCAGTTTATGGATGGCAGGTTCAGGAGCCATGTCATCCTTGCCACCAGCAATCATCAGCCCACCACAGGGACAGGGAGCCAGAAAGCCGAAATCATAGTAGGTGGCAGGCGGCGCAACACTGATCCACCCGGTAATTTCCGGACGGCGCATCAGAAGCTGCATGCCCACAAACGCCCCGAAGGAATAGCCAGCAATCCACAGGCCGGAAGCATTGGGGTTAACCATCTGCATCCAGTCCAGTGCTGCGGCGGCATCTGAAATTTCGCCAATTCCGCCATCATACCGGCCCTGAGACCGGCCGACGCCGCGTGAGTTGTAGCGCATGACCGAAAAGCCCATTTTTTCAAAGGACCGGTACATCGCATACGTAATACGGTTGTTCATGGTGCCGCCGTGCAGCGGGTGGGGGTGCAGCACGAGGGCAAGCGGCGCATTGGGCTCGTTTGAGTGATGGTAACGCCCTTCAAGGCGACCGTCAGGGCCGGCAAACATAACCTCAGGCATTTGTATTCCGCATAATCTTTGAATGCGCCCTTGGGCATGACGCATCCAGGTTTGGCGAAGGTCCCAGCATGGAACGATGCCGCGCACCGTGCCGGAACAGGCGGGTTATCAGGCCCGCAAAAAGGTCAAGAACTGTTCATCCGCTACCATGGAGGGAAGGCAGAGGGCGGCGGGCATACAGTATGGACATGGTATCATGCAAGACGCAGGAAAAGGGGGAGGCAGTTTTTCCGGCATTGACGGCGTCGGAAATGAGGGCATAATCCCCTCGTTCTGTCTCGCGGCCTTCTGTTATGGAAACAGTGTTTCCACAAAAGACGGCCTTGCTGCGCTGTATGGTATCGACCATAAGCCCCTCTATAACGGGTGCGGAGCCGAAATTTCCACATAAATCGTTATAATGGCTGTTTTGTGCCCTTTGCAGAGGACACCATTGCACCCCAGAAACAGGCAGGAACGGGATCATGACCGCACATACACACAGCAGGGATGGCCAGAGCCGTGTTGTGTATCTGGATGCCAACGCCACAGAACCTCTGCGTCCACAGGCAAGGGACGCACTGCTTGAAGTGGCGGACATGACGGGAAACCCCTCTTCCGTGCACAGGGCAGGCCGTATGGCGCGGGCCGTGCTGGAAAGCGCGCGGGATACCGTGGCCCAGATGTTCGAGGTTGAACCGCTGAACTGTATTTTCACCTCAGGCGGCACGGAAGCCAATGTGTTGGCCATGCACGGTCTGGGGCAGGGACGTCGTTTTCTGGTGGGGGCGACGGAACATGACGCCGTGCGCAAAGGTGTTCCGGAGGGAGCACTGGTTAACTGGTTGCCGGTCACCCCCAATGGGCAGGTAGAACTGGACGCATTTGAGGCAGCCTTGGCGGCGGACGAGTCGCCTGCCTTTGTGTGCCTGATGTTGGCCAATAATGAGACAGGTGTGCTGCACCCGTTGGCGGAAGTGGCAGCACTTTGCCAGCGTTATGGGGCGCACCTGCATGTAGATGCCGTGCAGGCAGCCGGACGAATGGCGTTTTCTGTCGCAACCATTGGTGCGCAGAGTGTTGCGATTTCCGGCCACAAGATTGGGGGCCCAAAAGGCGCGGGGGCCCTGCTGCTGGCTGGCCCGGCTCCGGCACGGGTAGCCCCTTTGTTTGAAGGCGGTGGGCAGGAACAGGGGCGGCGGGGCGGCACACAGCCATTGCCGGCCATTGCCGGGCTTGCTGCCGCTTTGAAAGCCGCGGTTGAAACCCCGCGTGACCTCAGTCCTTTGCGCAACCGGCTGGAGCAGGCGGCAGTAGCGGCGGGCGCTGTGGTGTGTGGGGCGGAAGCGCCGCGCCTGGGCAACACAACCTCACTGGCGCTGCCCGGGCGGCGGGCCCAAGGGCAGTTGATGCGGCTTGATCTGGCCAATATCTGCGTATCGGCGGGCTCCGCGTGCTCCTCGGGCAAGGTGGCGTTTTCCCATGTCTTGCAGGCCATGGGGCTGGATACTCTGGCTGGAGAGGCGATTCGTGTGTCTTTGCCCTGGAATGTGCAGGAACAGGACATAGATACGTTTATTCAGGCTTATGCTGGCATGGCGCAAAGTGCCTCCCCTGTTCTGGGGCTATAAGATACCGGCTGCTGGCTGTTCAAAAAGTCTTTCCGCAGACGTCTGATGGGGGACCAAATGGAAGAACTCTATTTCGATCACGCTGCGACCACCCCTTGTGACCCGCGGGTACAGGCTGTGATGATGGCGGCCCTTGAGCAGGAAAACGGCAACCCCCACAGCGCGACACACGACTCGGGCCGGAGAGCGGCTGTACTGGTGGAGGCAGCGCGGCAGCAGGTGGCCGATCTTCTGGCAGCCGACAGCCGTGAGATTATTTTTACGTCCGGAGCGACAGAGGCCAATAATCTGGCCATCAAGGGCGCAGCCCGGCATCTTGCCGCACAGGGTAGCCCGCGCAAACGCATCATTACAGTGGCGACCGAGCATAAATGCGTGCTGGAAAGCGTGCGTGATCTCGCCGCAGAAGGATTCGAGCCCGTTATTCTGCCAGTGCAGCCTGACGGCCAACTTGCGCCCGATGTGCTGGCGCGCGCGCTGGAAATTCCGACGGCGCTGGTCTCCCTCATGGCGGCCAATAATGAAACGGGCGTGCTGCAGGATTTCACGACACTGGCACCTCTTGTGCAGAAGGCAGGGGCACTTCTGCATGCGGATCTGGCACAGGCCGCAGGCAAGATACCGGTAGATGTCTCAGCCATGGGGCTGGCTCTGGCCTCGGTCTCTTCCCATAAACTGTATGGCCCGAAAGGTGCCGGGGCGTTGTATGTGCGGCGGCGGCCCCGTGTGCGGTTGGAACCGCTGTTTTCCGGCGGCGGGCAGGAGCGCGGCCTGCGCTCCGGCACATTGCCCGGCTTTTTGCTGGCCGGATTTGGGGAGGCCTGCCGTATTGCACGAGAAGAGATGGCGAAGGATGCCACCCATCTCGCGACTCTGCGGAGTCTCTTCATGCAACGGTTGACGGAGTGCCTGCCGGGTGTTGGCATCAACGCGGAAAATGCGCCCCATTTGCCCGGTCTGTTCAGTGTGCGTCTACCAGCCGGGCTGCGCGCGCTTGATGTGCTGGAGGCCGCAACGGGCATTGCCGCCTCGCTTGGTTCGGCCTGTTCCTCGGCTGAACTGGCACCGTCCTATGTGCTGGAAGCCATGGGTTTAACGCGGGAAGAAGCGGGAAGAAGCTTGCGTCTCTCCCCCGGACGTTTTACCTCACCCGCCGAGGCGGAGCGTGCGGCGGATGTGCTGGCGCAGGCCGCCCTGCGGGTACGCGGCCAACGCATGCCCGAAGAGACCGCATGCGTGTGACCCTCACCGCAGTTGAGACAGCCTTGGCAGGATATAAAGACGAATGCCCCAGATGACGTTTGTTGAGCAGGACGGAACAGAGCGTACGGTTGATGCGCCGCTTGGCCTTTCCGTACTGGAAATTGCCCATAAGCACGGTATTGATCTTGAAGGTGCCTGCGAAGGCTCTCTGGCCTGCGCCACCTGCCACGTGATTGTTGATCCGTCCTGGGCGCCGAAGCTCAATACGCCGACGGATGACGAAGAAGATATGCTTGATCTGGCGTTCGGGCTTGAAAAAACCTCTCGCCTTGGGTGCCAGATCGTCATGACCGAAGATTTGAACGGGCTGGTGGTGCGTCTGCCGCGCACGGCCTGAACACACACCGTTTAACGTAAGAAAGGGAGCGCCATGCGCATTCTTGTGGCCATGTCCGGGGGGGTGGACAGTTCCGTGGTTGCCGCCCGCCTTCAGGCAGAGGGGCACGAGGTGATAGGCGCCACCCTCCAGCTTTATGATTCGCGCGGAGCCGCCAAAAAGGGGGCCTGCTGCGCGGGGCAGGATATCCGTGATGCTCGGGCCGTGGCTGATCGCCTTGGCTTTCCGCATTATGTGATTGATGCCGAGCGCCGCTTTCAGGACAGCGTGATAGAGCGTTTTGCTGATGCCTATGCGGCGGGTGAAACGCCTGTGCCCTGCGTGGCCTGCAATCAGGGCGTGAAATTTACTGATCTTCTAGGGTTGGCCAAGGAAATCGGCGCGGATGCCATGGCCACAGGCCATTACGTGCGGCGCGTGGAAGGCCCCGATGGCGTGGAACTGCACCGCCCGGTGGACAGCGCGCGGGATCAGTCCTGGTTTCTGTTTGCCACCACGCGCGAACAGTTGGCGTTTCTGCGCTTCCCCTTAGGCGATATGCCAGACAAGGGTGCCGTAAGGGCGGAAGCGGAAAAGTTTGGTCTGATTGTTGCAGGCAAGCCCGACAGCCAGGATCTCTGCTTTGTCAGCGATGGGTCCTATGTGGATCTGGTTGAGCGCATGCATCCGGAAATGGCCGGGCCTGGCGAAATTGTGGACAGTGCCGGGCAGGTTGTGGGCCACCATGAGGGCGTGATGCGCTTTACCGTGGGGCAGAGCAAACGGCTGGGCAATGCGGCGCGCCTGAATGGTGAGCGTCAGATGGTGGTGGGCGTGGAACCGGGCCGCCGCCGTGTGATTATCGGCCCGCGTGAGCACTCTTTTGTCAGTTCTCTTTCCGTGCGGGATGTCAACTGGCTAGTGGATGCGCCGCCGGAGGGCCTTGTCTGCCATGTGCAGATGCGCGCGCGGGAAGTGCCGCGTCCAGCCCGGGTTATTCCCACGGCAGACGGGGCGCTGGTGCAACTGACCGAACCGGCAATGCCTGCGCCCGGTCAGGCCTGTGTGTTTTATGATGGCAGCCGTATTCTGGGCGGTGGTTTTATCCGCCGGGAAGCAGCCGCGTCGGCAGCCTGAGGGAGAGACAGCATGGCAGATGGTCGTCTTGTTATCGGCACGCAGCGTTATTCATCATGGTCTCTGCGTGGGTGGCTTATGGTGAAGCTGGCTGGGCTGAATGTCTCCACACAGGTTGTTCCGCTTGAAGGGGCTGGCCAGACCAAGGCGCTTAAAACCCTTTCTCCCAACGGGTGCGTTCCCTATCTGGAGCACAACGGGGTGCAGGTGTGGGATTCTCTTTCCATTGCTGAATATTGTGCGGAGCAGGCCCCGGCCCTGTGGCCTGCAGACCGGTGCGAGCGCGCTGTTGCGCGGTCTCTCTCGGCAGAAATGCATTCGGGGTTTCGTGGTGTACGCTCCACATTCCCCATGAATCTGGGGCGGGATGCTCGTCCTCTGGCAACACCCCTTGATGCGGATGTTCTGAAAGATATTACGCGTATTGATGCCATCTGGACCGATGCACGTACGCGTTATGGTCAGGGTGGACCCTTCCTGTTCGGGGCGCAGTTCGGCAATGTGGATGCCATGTTCGCGCCAGTTGTCTCGCGCTTTTTGTCCTATTCCGTGCCAGGGCTTTCCGAGGCGTCTCGGGCCTATATGCAGGCAGTGCGTCATCATCCCCTGATGCAGGAATGGTACGAGGCTGCGGCGCGTGAGCCGGAAGCGTGGCATCTGGACATGTACGAATCCATTGCGTGATCCCTGACGGGAGGCATCAGACTTATGGTGTCGATGCAGGCTTCTGCCTCAAGACCACAGGATGAGGACGCAATGCCGTTGAAGGTGATGACTGTCCTGCCCCCGAGAGAGCGCTTTGCGGTGGGGGAGGCTGGTGCAATTTCTCTGCTGGTGCAGCGCATGGCTGCGCCGGGAGAAATTGTGGTGGGGTTGCCGCCGGACAGCGCACCCTTTGCTGGTATTTCTTTTCTGCCCGTGCAGCGCGTTTTTCGGCCTTTCAGCCGTATTCACCGTTACGCTGGTGGGGTGGCACGTCTGGCACGGCAGGTGCAGCCTGATCTGCTGGAAGTGCATAATCGTCCGGATGTGGCGCTTGCCTTGCGCAAACTGTGCCCCACCGTGCCGGTTGTACTGGTGCTGCATAATGATCCCTGTGGCATGCGGCGCGCGCGAACATCGGGGGAGCGCGACAAGCTGGGGCAGGCGGTCGCCATTGTGGCTGTGTCAGAATGGGTGCGTTCGCGCTTTGTCAGCCAGAATGTCAAAGCCTGTGTACGGGTTCTGCCCAATAGTTTGACTATGGCCTCTCTTCCCGCCCAACCGGACCAGCGGGAAAAACGCCTGCTGTTTGCAGGCCGGGTTGTGGCGGACAAAGGGGCCGATGCGTTTGTTGCGGCCTGTGCCCAGATTCTGCCCCGGTACCCGGAATGGCGGGCGGATATGATCGGTGCGGACCGTTTTGGCCCGGATTCGCCAGAGACTCCCTTTCTGGCAGCACTCCGCCCTAAGGCGATTGAAGCAGGGGTAGTGTTGCATGGCTACCAACCGCATGAGGTCGTGTTGAACGCCATGGCGCATGACGCCATTGTGGTTGTGCCCAGCCGTTGGCCGGAGCCTTTTGGCATGTCCGCGCTGGAAGCCATGGGATGCGGGGCCGCCCTTGTCGCGTCACGCAAAGGCAGCCTGCCCGATGTTGTGGGCGATACAGGTCTGTATGCAGACCCGGATGATCTTCCCAAACTGGTTCAGGTTATTGAGCGCCTGATGCGGGATGAACCGCTGCGCCAGACCTTGGGGCAGGACGCCCGCCAGCGGGCGTGGTTGTTTGATACAACCATCGTGCGTGAAAAGCGGCGCCTTCTGCATCAGGACATTGTGCGGGAATGGCGCTGGAAAGGCACCTTCCACGCCTGAAAGATAATTTTGAAAATTTACTCAGACTCGACAAATAGGTCTTTTTTCGCAGGATAAGAGGGGTTTCAAAGGAGTCGCCCCGATTCTACCCACAGTTCCATCCACAGGCTTGTAACGCCGCTTGCATACCCTTGCGGGGTGGAGCGACGGCCTTCACTGGTGGCGTAAAAGGCAACGTCAGGCTACGTGCCAGCAGGTGAAGCCCCTCCGGATGGGGCGCCCCGTAAAGTGTATCCCCTACAATGGGGCAGCCCATGGCGGCGCAATGGACTCGAGCCTGATGGGTCCGGCCCGTGTGCAGATGAAGTTCCAGCCAGCAGAGTGAGTCTGATCGACCCAACACGCGCCAGGACGTTCGGGCAGGAGTGCCTTTTTCGCTGGTGATCATCCGCCAACCGCTGCGATCTGTCTGTTTGAGAAGGGGCAGATCAATTTCGCCAGTATCATTCTTGGGGCCGCCTTGAACAACGGCCCAGTAGGTTTTCTGCGCTGTCCTGCTGGCAAAAGCCTGTTGCATGGCCAGCAAGGGTTGCTTGCGCAGCGCAATGGCCAGACAGCCGGAGGTTTCCGTATCCAGCCTGTGGGCCAGCCATGGCCCATCCTTGCGCCGCGACAGAAGCGGAAAGCAGTCCTCCACACAGGGGCCACCTTTCGGTCCTGCATGCACAGGGATACCCGCCGGTTTGTCCAGAATCACCACATGCTGGTCCTGATACAGCACGGAGAGAGGAAAGGGCGGAGCTGAAAGGGTGCTCATTCCTCGCGGGCGGACCCCACCAGCACCTTGCGGCGGCCTACATGGTCGGCCCGGCTGATAATGCCTTCCTTTTCCATCTGTTCAATCAGCTTGGCGGCGCGGTTGTAGCCAATGGAAAGATGCCGCTGCACGAAGGAGGTCGAGGCTTTCCCTTCCCGCGTTACAATGGCTACGGCTTCATCATACATGTCTGATTCGCCGCTATCTCCGCCGCCCGACTTGCCGCCGCCAGCGGGCGCTTCTTCCACGGGTTCGGCCAGCACGTCATCATCGTAAATGGGTTCGCCCTGTTCTTTCAGGAAGCTGACAACCTGCTCCACTTCGCTATCGGCCACAAACGGACCATGCACGCGGGTAATGCGGCCGCCCCCCTGCATGAACAGCATGTCACCCTGGCCCAGCAATTGTTCCGCACCCTGTTCACCCAGAATGGTGCGGCTATCAAACTTGCTGATCACCTGAAAGGAGATACGGGTGGGGAAGTTGGCCTTGATGGTGCCGGTAATCACATCCACGGAGGGGCGCTGCGTGGCCATGATCACATGGATGCCAGCCGCACGCGCTTTCTGGGCCAGCCGCTGCACACACGCGTCAATTTCCTTGCCGGCGGTCATCATCAGATCCGCCATTTCGTCAATAATCACGACGATATAGGGCATCGGGTCCAGCGTGACGGACTGTTCCTCAAACACAGGGTTGCCGGTTTCAGGGTCAAAGCCCGTCTGCACACGGCGCACCACCACTTCACCATCAGCACGGGCTTCGGCGGCGCGGGCGTTATAGCCGGCAATGTTTCGCACCTGCATGTGCGCCATGGTGCGGTAACGGCGGTCCATTTCCCGCACCACCCATTTCAGGGCGTTCACGGCTTTTGGGGGTTCTGTCACAACCGGGGTGAGCAGGTGCGGAATACCATCGTAAATGGAAAGTTCCAGCACCTTGGGGTCAATCATGATCAGGCGGCATTCATCGGGGGAAAGCCGATAAAGCAGCGAGAGGATCATGGCGTTTACGCCAACCGATTTCCCTGAACCCGTGGTGCCCGCAACAAGCAGATGCGGCATGCGTGCCAGATCACTGAACACGGGCTCACCCGCAATGTCTTTCCCCAGAGCAAGGGAGAGGTGGGCCGGATCATTCTGCCAATCCGGCTGGCTGAGCAGTTCAGAAAGATAAACTGTCTCGCGTGTCTGGTTTGGTACTTCAATACCAATCACATTCCGTCCCGGCACGGTGGCGATACGAACACTCAGAACCGAGAGCGAGCGCGCAACATCATCCGCCAGCCCGATCACACGGGCGGAGCGGATACCGGCGGCGGGTTCCAGTTCATAAAGCGTGACCACAGGGCCAGCGCTCATGCCCACAATGGTTCCCTGCACACCGTAATCAGAAAGCACCTGTTCCAGCAGGCGCGCCGTGGCGTTCAGTGCTTCGGCGGAGGGGCCATATTGCGTGTGGGCGGGGGCTGGTTTCAGCAGATCAAGGGGTGGCAGTTCCCAGCCGCCTTTTTTGGCAGATACGGCGGGAGCCTTGGGCATGCTTGGCCCGGCTGCGTTTTCCTTACCTGTAAACAGGCGACCCAACAGGCCGCTTTTGGGGGCTGCGGCCGTTACAGGTTGCGGCGCAACAGCAGGTGTGGGGGCTGGTGCTGGTGGCTCACGCAGGGCTGGAGCGGTAGAACTTGCACTGGGTGAGACTGCCGGTGCGTCTTCTTCCCGCAGGGCCAGAGCGGTGCCAGGGGGAGTGTGGTCAGGAAGTGAGAGATCATCTTCCTCTTCTTCCTGCGCAAAAAGGGAGTGGGCAGAGGTTCTGCTTGCCGCGTAGGAGGTTTCCTCCGCGGTGGCAAAACGGCCTGCCGTACCAATGGGAGCTTCCTCCTCACGCGGTTTGCGGCTGGCATAATAGCGTACAAAGCGCATACCGAGCTGGCCCGGCAGACGGAGCACAACCATCACCCCGTGCCATAGCGTCGCCCATTCCTGACGGCGCAGCCCGGTGCCTAGCGCCAGAAGCAGGCATGACAGAAGCAGACCGAGAATCCACACCAGCATGCCACCAGCCGGACCAATGGCGGCAGTTCCGGCGGAAAGCGAGGTCTGGGCGATGGAAAACCCGATACCGCCGCCAATACCAGCTTCTGTGGGCCAATGCATGGGGGGGAGGGCAGTAAACAGAAGGGGGATGGCGGCCAGCAGGGCCCCACTTACCGGTAGAAGGCAGAGGATAGCCAGAAACCGCAAGCCAAACACCACAAGGGATTCGTGGCCCAGCAACCGGTGGCTCATGAAGCGCCAGCCCCATGCCATCAGAATAAAGGCAGGCAGCACGGCCGCCATGCCAATACCTTGCAGCAACGTGTCTGACAGCACAGCGCCCACCATGCCAAGCAGGTTGGTGGGGGGCTGGCCTGTTGCCGTATTGAAAGAGGGATCTTTCGGGTTGTACGTGGCCAGAGCAACCAGCAGCGCGCAGGCAAGCACACAGAGAAGGAGGCCTCCTCCTTCTTCAAGCCGCAGCCGAAGCGCGCTCTTGTAAGTGGGAAGGACATAGTCGGCAGATCGTGTGTGGCTCGCTCGCGCCAAGGGTCTGGATCCTGACTCCAAATGGCCCTGAAGATCATGCAGGCCAAATGGCAGCCTGTTTCTTTCAGGACAGTTAATTCAAAAACATCGTTCGGAAACGGTGGCCCAACCTACCGTGAACTTCTGCTGTAAAGAAGGTTTGTAAGGCAGAGTTTTGGCAAAATGCCCGTTTTTTGCTCTTTACCCGAGCAGAAACCACAACCGGAACACCAGTTGCTCCAGTTTTTCATGTCGCCGGAGCTGTTCCATCTTCTGCAACAGGGAGAATCGGGCAGCCAGACCACGCCACCCACGGCCAAGCCCCTGTTGAATAAGGCGCAGGCTTTCCTGATTCTGCGGAGTCAACAATTGGCGGCGGCTGAGCAGATACAGGGTATTGGCACGGAAGATGTCCATGAAAAGGCTGGGGCCGCGTCGTAAGGCACCCAGAGCACGTTGCATGAAGCGTGCAGGCGCGCCAACAGCGTTTTGTCCGTGCTGGCGGTAGAGCAGAACAGGCCGGTTATCTGTCAGAATATTCCCGCCCGCGCCAGCAACAAGAAGATAGGCCCACCAGTCATGCAGGATATGCGAAGATGCTGGCATGGCTTTCTTCAGAAGATCGCACGCTGCGGGGGAGAGCATGATGGTGCAGCCGGTTGCAATATTCTGGGTGAGAGCCGCCAGAAAAGACGTTGCCTGTGGCAGAGGCGGAGACAGACCAACAGGTGTGAGATTTCTGTCTGTCAGGGTTTGCCGGGCGCAGTACAGGCCGGGCTGCGTGGGGGGAAGAGTCGCAAGAGCTTTTAGCCCACGTGCCAGTTTATCAGGTAGCCAGACATCATCCTGATCACAGAATGCAACGGGCATATCAGGCGGAACAGCCGCCAGAAGGTGGGAATAGGAGGCTGTAACACCCAGATGCTGGCCATTGCGGGGTGTGACCATGATGCAGCGATGGCCCATTTTCTGGCTGAAATGCTGCATCAGGGAGAGCGTGCCGTCGGTAGAGCCGTCATCCCGCCAATAGAGAACCCAGTTGGTGTGGGTTTGGCCTTCAAGGGAAGCAAGCTGTTCGCTCAGATAGGTGCCCCCATTATAGAGCGAAAGCAGAATAGCAACGGGGGCATCTGACAGGCCCGATTGTGCAGGGAAGCGTCCGGGCATGGTGCTCTGACTGTTATCCTGCACTCGGTGTCCTCTGACAGGGGGTAGAAGGCTGCTTCTGTAACGCAGTCAGAAGCAGCAGGTGCGTTTTGCTCAGGCTGAAGGAGTCTGGGCAAAAATCTGGTTTACAACCTTCTTTACGCTTTCTTCCCACGCCGGCATGGTAATGCCAAATACACGCGTGAGCTTGGAATTGTCCATCCGTGAATCAGCGGGCCGTTTAGCCGGGGTGGGCCAATCTTCCGTGCGGATAGCGGTGACTGTGGGCATCGGCTGCCCATGGTCCGCCGCATCTTTCAGGGCTTCTACCGCCAGACCATGCCATGTGGTTTCACCGGTTCCACACACATGGTAGATCCCGGCAAAATCATCTTTCCAGCCGTCTTTTTCGAGAATGGCGAGAACGGAAAGAATGGCGCGCGCCAGATCATCTGAACTGGTGGGATTGCCTTTCTGGTCCCCGACCACTTTCAGGGCCGGATTTTTGGCACCTGCGTTCAGCATGGTGCGAACAAAGTTCTTGCCATGAGCCGAATACACCCAGGAGGTCCGGAAAATCAGGGTCTTGGGATTGGCGGCCAGTGCCTGTTTTTCGCCTTCAGCCTTTGTGCTGCCATAGACCGTGTCAGGGGAGACTGCATCTGTTTCCACATACGGTGTGCCTTTGTCTCCGGAAAAGACGTAATCAGTGGAAACATGGATCAGCGGAATATTCTGCTGGGCGCACAGACGGGCCAGTTCTGCCGGACCACTCGTGTTGGCGCGGGCAGCCGCTTCAGGTTCCTTTTCCGCCAGATCAACAGCAGTCCAGGCTGCGGCATTGACCACGGCAACCGGATTGACGGCTTCCAGCGTGGCAGCCAATGTTTCAGGTTTGTCAAAATCAAAACCGGGACGCCCAACGCAATGAATGCGCGGACCGCCAAGTGTGACCAGAGAGGTTGCAAGCTGCCCGGTGCCACCGGTGACCAGAATGGGACTGCCCTCAGATGCCAGAATGCTCATGACGTGCTCCCGTTCTTAAAATTGAAACCAGCCTTCGGCGGCAGAAAATTCCGGTGCTTCCAGATCTTTTTCTGACAAAATGGCGTCTTCAGGTTTGACAGGCCAGTCAATGGCCAGTTCCGCACTGTTCCAAATCACCGCCCGTTCAGAAGCCTTGTTGTAAAGGCCGGTGCATTTGTACTGAACTTCCGCGTTTTCAGTCAGCGTGCAGAAACCGTGCAGGAAGCCCGGCGGAATCCAGAGCTGGGACCAGTTTTCTTCTGACAGTTCAGCCGCAACCCATTTGCCATAGGTCGGGGAGCCAGTGCGGGCATCAATTGCGACATCCCAGATGGCCCCTTTGGTGCAGCGTACCAGTTTTCCCTGAGCATATGGGTCAAGCTGGCAATGCAGGCCACGAACAACACCTTTCTGGCGGGAAAGGCTCTGGTTATCCTGAACGAATGGCTGGGTAATGCCTGCGTCACGCATGCGGTCGATATTGTAGGTTTCGGAGAAGAACCCCCGATTGTCTCCAAAGCGCGGCGGCGTAACAAGGATGACGTCCGGAATGGCGAGACGATCAACTTTCATGAAGGCAGATCTCCAGAAATTAAGACTGGCATAAAATTAAGGCGGGCATAGAAAAAAGGGCTGCCTGATCAGCAGCCCACGGGAGCAGAATCGGCAACCTGCATCAGCAGGCGGCCCAGTTCGGTTTTGATCATGCGCTGTGCATGAGCCCGCAACTGGTCTGCATCAATAAAGCCCATGCGATAGGCGACTTCAGCCGGAGAACCGACCAGCATGCCCTGACGAGCCTGAATGGTATGCACAAACTGACCGGCTTCCATCAGGCTATCGGGAATGCCTGCATCCAGCCAAGCGCAGCCACGGCCAAGGCGGTCAACATGCAGGGATCCTTCTTCCAGATAGAAGCGGTTGAGATCCGTGATCTCCAGTTCCCCGCGGGCAGAAGGTTTGACCCGCTTTGCAAAGTCCAACACCCGGTTATCGTAGAAATAGAGCCCGGTCACCGCCCAGTTGGAAGGAGCTTCTTTCGGCTTTTCCACAATGCTCAGCGCGCGACCGGTGTTGTCAAACGTGACCACACCGTAGCGTTCCGGATCACGTACCTGATAAGCAAATACTGTAGCCCCCGTGGGGCGAAGGGCCGCGGTTTGCAGGGCGGCGCTCAGGTGATCAGCAAAAATAAGGTTGTCACCAAGCGCCAGTGCGCAGGGAGCGTTCCCCAACCAGTCTTCCGCGATCAGGAAGGCCTGCGGAATCCCGTCCGGAGACGGCTGGACCCGGTATTCAAACCGTACGCCGAACTGGGACCCATCTCCCAGAAGGCGTTTGAACTGCGGCAGGTCAGCAGGTGTGCTGATGATCATGATATCCTTGATGCCCGCCAGCATAAGCGTGGAGAGCGGATAATAGACCATCGGTTTATCATAAACTGGCAGCAACTGTTTGCTGGCAGCCAGAGTCATGGGGTAAAGGCGCGTGCCGGAACCACCGGCCAGCAGGATGCCCTTCATGGGCGTGGCGACAGGGGGTTTCTGTGTCATTCTGCGGCAGTTCCCAGACGGTTTCCGGTATAGCGGCGGGCGCGGATGGCTTCCCACCAGTCACGATTATCCAGATACCACTGCACAGTGCGGCGGATTCCGGTTTCAAAATCATGTTTGGCTTTCCAGTCCAATGCCTGTTCGGCATGGGATGGATCAATTTCATACCGGAAGTCGTGACCAGGACGATCGGACACAAAGCGGATCAGACGTTCACGCGGGCCAGCGGCATCCGGTGACAATTCGTCCAGAACCTTACAGATGGTCTTGACCACTTCCAGATTGCTGCGGGGCTGACGGGCTCCAATGGCATATGTTTCGCCCGGCACGCCTTTTTCCACGGCCTTGACCAGCGCTTCTGCGTGGTCTTCTACGAACAGCCAGTCCCGCACGTTGGCGCCATCGCCATAAACAGGCAGATCCTTGCCTTCAATAGCGTTGATGGTGATCAACGGAATCAGCTTTTCCGGAAAATGCCAGATACCGTAATTGTTGGTGGTGTTGGTCACAAAAGTGGGCAGGCCATAGGTATGGAACCAGGCGCGCACCAGATGATCAGAAGAGGCCTTGCTGGCGGAATACGGGCTGCGCGGATCGTAAGGCGTAGTTTCCGTAAATGGCGGGTCGTTGGGTTCCAGCGCCCCGAATACTTCGTCGGTGGAGATATGGTGGAACCGGAAGGCTTCACGATCTGCCTTGTCCAGTGTGAGCCAGTATTTCCGTGCCGCTTCCAGCAGGGAATAGGTGCCGACCACATTGGTCTGGATAAAGACACCGGGGCCATCGATGGAGCGGTCCACGTGGCTTTCAGCCGCCAGATGCATCACGGCGTGCGGGCGGAACGCCTCGAACAGACGACTCATCTCGCTACCGTTGACAATATTGGCCCGTGCAAACTCGTAGCGTCCGCTGGAGGGGGCATCTTCCACTGTTTCTTCAGAAGCTGCATAAGTCATGCAGTCAACATTCAGAACAGAGTGATCGGTTGACCGAATAATATGTCGGATTACCGCAGACCCGATAAATCCGCATCCGCCAGTTAATAAGATACGCATAGAGTTTCCGCTTTTGTGACCAAAGAAGACGTTCAAATTTCTACATAACAGGCATAACGCAGAAAATTCCGGTTCGCCAGTAATCATGCATAATTTGCGCAATTAGGGCGGGCAGCAGTATGAAAAGGGCTAAATGACGCGGCGTGACTGACTGGTAGGGACGAAGAGAATGTTTGCCGAAAACCTGACGGAAGCGCTGTTGAGGGTATTGGAACGGCCTGAACTGAAAGTTCTTGCACAGTTTTGTTGTATTACCCTTAACCCTTCCATTGGGCACCCGTTTCAGGTCGACCGGCAAGGCAACATAGTCCTTGGAGCCCCCTGTTTAGGCGAAGAAACAGTGGTGGCGTTTCACCTGCGCCATGCGCTTGAACTGGCCGTTCTGCTGAAAGGCACGGCCGAATCGTCCTGTGAAACCGCTAAAATCCTTTTTGCAGCAACCCGCACAACAGCCCGATTCTGGCTGTTGGACAGTTTTGCTGATCATCCTCAACCCGAATCCTGGGTACGGCTTTTTACGGCGGCTGATGTCCCCGCAAAGGCTGCGTTGAAGGCAGTTTACCCCGCTCTTTTGCCACTTGTGGCAGAAGCTGGAAGTCCTCAACAGCACACGCTTTCTTCTGAGGAATGGGACGAGATTCTCCGCTGGCTGGCGGGAGCATGGGAGCTGATCGGCCCGGTAGAAGCTCTCATGGCTGAAGGGGGCGATGCACGCCTCACCGTGGGAGTGCGCACGGGGCTGAATCATTATGGCTGTTCGCATCGACCGCGCCCATGGGCTGTGACCTTCGCGTCCTCTACTGCATCATCGTTGTCTGAACGGGGATTTACTGGCGGAGAACTTGCCCGGTTGGCCTTGATGCGCGCTGTGCTGCATGGCGATGCTCTGGCGTTTTTGCGAGAACAGGCGCGGGATATGCGACGTTTTCTGGCGGGCTTCTTTGGCGTGGCCGACTCTGATGCCGTCATTCTTTCTCCATCTGGCACGGATAGCGCGCTGGCTGTGCTTGCGTTGTCGGCGTCAGGTGGGGTGCCTGTCACCACAGTGCTGACCGCACCGGACGAAACAGGAAGTGGTATCCCCCTGGCTGCGCAGGGATGTCATTTTGCGCAGGAAACAGCGCGTGGTGTCTCGGTTGAAAAAGGCGCGTTGATAGAGGGTTTCCCCGCAGATGCGCGGAGTCTGACGCTTCCCTTGCGGAATGTGGAAGGCGGTCTGTGCGTATCAGAAGACGTTGTGCGCGCCTGTCAGGTTATGGTGGCTGAAGAGGTTGCCGCAGGACGGCGCGTTCTTCTCCACGTGCTGGATTTGTCCAAAACGGGCCTTCTGGCACCGGATATGGAGGCTGTTGCAGCCTTGTGTGCCGCTTATCCCGGGTGGCTGGATGTGGTGGTCGATGCCTGTCAGACCCGCCTTATGCCACAGCGGATCAGCGCGTATCTGGAGAGAGAGTGGGCCGTGATGGTCACGGGCTCCAAATTCTATACGGGCCCGCCCTTCTGTGGGGCGTTGCTGTTACCGGCTTCCTGGAAGAATCGCCTGGCAAAAGGAACACTTCCGGTGGGGCTTGCAGCGTACGCCAACCAGTGTGAATGGCCGTCCTCTTCCGCCTGCCAAGTGCTTGCAAGCAGTGCCAATCATGGCCTGTTGTTGCGCTGGGCCGCCGCCCGCGCGGAGATGGAAGCTTTTGCCGCCATTCCGGCTGATGTGGTCTCCGAGCGTCTCCATAGTTTTCTT
This sequence comes from Acetobacter senegalensis, assembly GCF_001499615.1. Taxonomy (NCBI): domain Bacteria; kingdom Pseudomonadati; phylum Pseudomonadota; class Alphaproteobacteria; order Acetobacterales; family Acetobacteraceae; genus Acetobacter; species Acetobacter senegalensis. Next base: position 1,710,621 of record NZ_LN606600.1, read on the forward strand.
CACGCTGTAACGCAGGCGATTCTTGCTCAGCCTGACCTGCAATTACTAACCCCGTATGTGCCGCAACGTCCTGCTTTGACAGATGACTGGGACAGGCGGCAGACAATTCTCTCTTTCATGGTTCGGGCGCCGGAGGCACCGGATATTGATACACCGCTTGATTTTGACCGATGTCGAAAAGTGTATCAGTGGCTGAATGCGGATGTATCAGAGTACGTACCGCAGGCTGATCGCAAGCTGGGGGCGCTTTTGTGCCATATCGGTCAGCCCGTGGCACTTCCTCATCCTCATGCACGAGGGGGAAAGGCGGCAGCCTTGCGGCTTTCTGCCGGAGCACGCCTGATTTCGGGTGAACCGTCCCATGATGGGCTGGGAACCAAAGCCAGAATGGCGCGCGAGATCGCAGACGCCCTCAAGGTTCTGGAAAAAATCAGCCTTATTCTGGTGCATTGGTCCGCCATCGCCAAGGCAGATCCGCCAGCTTCATATGCCCCCAGGGTTCAGGCGGGTGTTCTGGCTTCGGGGGCAGAGCCCCGCGATTACCCATCAGGCCAGAAGCAGACGAGCGTTACAATTTCTTCTCTTGCCTTGGGTCGTTCCTGACAGCACAACAACAGCATGAGTGCATCTGTAACCTCTCCCCAAATCGTACAATCCAATCAGGGCAACTTTCTGGATACGCCTCAACTGGCCACGGGTGTGACCCGTTTCTGGCTTATTCGCCACGCGCTGGTGGAACAAAATGCCAGAATGAGCCTGTATGGCACTCTGGACGTGCCCCTTTGCCCGGATAGCCTGATTGCCCAGCGCCCGATGTATGAAGCGCTGGCGGCACGCCTGCCCCGCAAGGCCCGCTGGCTGATCAGCCCCCTCTCGCGCACGCGGTGCACGGCGGAAGCCATTCAGGATGCCGGATACGGGCCTGCCGAGCTAAAGGTTGAGCCAGCCCTGATTGAACAGAATCTGGGTGAATGGCAGGGAATGGCGCATCAGGATCTGCCGGATCACCTGCATCTTGCGCCACATCCGTTCTGGTCCGTTGCGGCCTCTGAATGCCCCCCAAAAGGGGAAAGCATGATTGATGTCTGCGCCCGCGTGGGGCGCGGGCTGGATCATCTGGCAGAAACCTATGCCGGGCAGGATATGATTGCTGTCAGCCATGGCGGTGCCATTCGTGCGGCTTTGGCCCATGCTCTGCGTATTCATGCTGAAACAGCTTTGCATTTTTCCATCCAGAATCTATCTCTCACCATCCTGGAGCGGCTGGAAGAGGGATGGCGGGTTGTAACCGTCAACGAACTGCCGGGCATCTGATTTTTTAAGCAATCGGCAGCAGAAATCAGGCTTTATCCCTTCTCAGGGAGTGCCAGATTTTTGCTGTTGCTGTTGCTGTTGCTGTTGCTGTTGCTGTTGCTGCTGTTGTGGCGAAGGCGGTGCGGGTGACAGCGGGGGCGTGACCACCGGCGGTTTTCCGTTTTCTGCCGGTGGTATGGGTTGTGACGCCGCTGGCGGGTTTTGCTGCACGTTAGCTCCCGCAGGGGCGTCTTTTCGGGGCTGATCATCCTGTGCGTTCTCTTCTGTATGCAAAGCAGAAAGCGGCACGCCCTTCAGCGGAGATTTTTCGGTCACAGGAATATCCGGTCCCTTGGCATCCCACGCGTCAACAGGGGGAAGCGGCTGTTGGGATGGCTGATCAGCCAATGGGTTTTTGTCCAGAACTTTTCGGGTGCTTTGCGGGTAGCGGTTCATCAATCCCAGCAGAGTACCGTTTGTCCAGCCAAAGCCGACCTGCATGGGGTATTCTCCACCGCCCTTGCCTCCGGTGGGGCTTATGTCGTTTGCCACAACATCATATTTTTCCAATAGAACACCACTTTTTTCAAAGGTGCCAATAACGCGTGCCATCCATCTGCGGCCAATATCGGCTGCCAGATCATGATGCCCGTACTGTTCCAGCCCTTTTATGGCCATCCATTCTTCAGGAGCCCACCCGTTCGGGGCATCCCATTGCTGGCCGGTTACCTGATCCGTTACGGTCAGCCCGCCTACATGCAGCAACCGTTTCTGGATGGTGTGCGCCACGGCATCGGCCTTGTCCTGCGGGGCCAGATGCAGGAAAAGTGGAACAGCCGTGGCAGTGGACAGAATGCCGGTGGGTTTGCCGGTTTTCCAGTTGTAATCGAAATAGGCGCCTTCTTTTTCATCCCACAGATAATGGTTGATGGCGTCCTGAAGCTGTTTGGCCTGCTGCATGTATGACGCGGATTTCCCTTTATCTCCACTCAGCGCGTAGGCGTGGGAGAGGGTCTGCATCAGATGCACCATCAGACAATTATATTCTATTGTCAGGAGTGATGTTGTCTGGATGGTTGAAAGGGTTTTGCCGTCCGCCAGCCAGCGTGAGGAATAATCCCATCCGGTTTCAGCGCCCGCGCGCAGATCACGCCAGAGATCATTGGCGTTGCGTTGTGTTTGGCGGGCAGTGGCCAGATCCTGCGGGTAGCTTTCATCGCGAGGCGTGTTCATGTCATCCCATGGGCGAAACATGAGTGTTCCGTCAGGCAGTTTTACGGCGTGTCGCCACGCGTTTCCGGGTTTGAGTGTGGCGGCTCCATCCGTCCAGTAATCATATTCGCGTTGCAGTTCCGGCAGGAAAGATGTGTAAACCACCTGCCCATCATGGCTGGCGAGCAGATCCAGCATCACGGAGAAAAACGGAGGCTGAGACCGGCTGAGATAATAGGTGCGGTTTCCGTTGGGCATATGCCCATACCGTGCGATCAGGGAGGCAATATCCTGCACCATGTTGCGCATCAGATCGATGCGCTCGTCCTCATAGAGGCCAATCATGGTAAAATAGCTGTCCCAGTAATATATTTCTGAAAAACGTCCGCCGGGAACAATGTATTTCTGTGGCAGTGCGAGCAGGGATGACCACGGCACGGCAGTATCGGCGTCACGCGTCAGGACATCCCACATGCCGGTAATGTAATCGCGCACGTTTTCATCAGGTTTGCGTGAATAGGCAGCAGACCGCAGAACAGGAATGGTGAAATGTTCTGATACAAACAGCTTCAGGTTGAAATCGGGCAGGTCTTTCTGCTGCTTCCACATGGCAACCAGATCAACAGGAGCCTGATCAGGAATGGCATCGGCCACGGCTTTTGCATCCGTGAAGATTTTGGCTGCATGAATGGCGGCGAACAGTTCTCCCAGCGCAATGGACGGCGGACGCAGATCCTGCGGAATGGAGAGAGGGTGATCTCCCGCATGGGGAGCAGGAAGCCGATTGAACAGTTTGGCCTGCACGGGTGGCGTTGCATCGTCCTGCTGGTCCAGCGCGGGAGAGGCATCACGAGGGCTTGCGGGCTGCGCCACGCCAGCGTTGCTTTCAGGAGCAGGAGCAGGAGCAGGAGCAGGAGCAGGAGCAGGAGCAGGAGCAGGAGCAGGAGCAGGAGCAGGAGCAGGAGCAGGAGCAGGAGCCTGCGTTGCGGTGGAGGTGAGCCTGACCACGGAGGACGGAGCCGCGAGGGCCGGAGTTGGTTTTTCTCCTTCCACCTTAGAAGTTTCCACTGAGGGGAGGGCTCGTGCGCCTATTGGAGCGTCTGCCTGCATGGAGGAGGAAGTGGGGGAGGGAAGTGGCGCAGCAGACTGCGCCCACCCGCTGAGCGGTGTGCTGGCCAGAAAAAGGAACAGGGCCACAGAGCGCAGGCGTGAGCGAGAGATAGTGGCAGCAGGCAACGAGCGCGGAGTCAGCACGGAAGAAGGGAATATGCTGGAAATATGGGCTGTAGGGCTTGTTCTGTCCGTATGCGCGCTCATGTCTTTCTTTCGGTCGAAGTCTTTCTGGCCAACGCAAAACCTGTCAGCCTCTCTTGCCAAGGCGGGGGAATGGAAACCTCCGGCTGGTAGGTAAAGAACGGTGCAACCGGGATCGGGTTTTGCGTAACACCGGAACTGTCTATGCTTTTCAGCCATGCTGGGCGATTGTGGCCCGCGCACTTTAGTCCTGTCAGGAGTTTTGTTCATGTCGTCCCCTCTTTCAAGCCCCGGGGCTCTGGCCGTTACGGATGACCTGTTTTTCAAGCGGCCCAACGCCTTGCTGCAACGGGACGAAGCCGAAGGGCTGACCCGCGATGCGCTGACAGGCATGGATGATGGTGAACTTTTTCTGGAATACAGGGAAAGCGAGAGCATTGCGCTGGATGATGGTGTGATCCGCTCCGCCTCTTTTGATACCAGTTGCGGGTTTGGTTTGCGGTCAGTGCTGGGTGAGGAAACCGGCTTTGCCCATTCTGATGATCTGAGCCGTTCAGCCCTGAAGCGGGCTGCTGATGCGGTCAGTGCTGTGCGCAATGGTCGGTCCGGCACCATGGCGGATGCGCCGCGCTCCACCAACACGCGCCTTTATACGGATGCAAACCCTCTGGGGGATACGGATTTTGCCGCCCGCTCCGGGCTGCTGTCCCGCATTGATGCCTATGCCAGGGGCAAGGACAGCCGTGTGGTGCAGGTTATGGCGTCTCTTTCTGGTGAGTGGCAGGCCGTGCAGATTATCCGTGCGGACGGGGTGCGCGTGGCCGATCTGCGGCCTCTGGTGCGCTTAAATGTGTCCGTGGTGGTGGAGCAGGGTGGCAAACGGGAAAGCGGCAGCCACGGGCTGGGCGGCCGCTATGAAATCAACCGCCTGCTTGAAGAACCGACTTGGCAGGGCGCTGTGGATGAAGCCCTGCGGCAGGCATTGGTCGCTCTTGAAGCCCGTCCTGCTCCGGCAGGTGAGATGGAAGTGGTGCTCGGCGCTGGCTGGCCCGGTATTCTGTTGCATGAAGCGGTTGGGCATGGGCTTGAAGGAGATTTCAACCGCAAGGGTACATCCGCTTTTGCTGGCCTTATGGGCAAGCGGGTGGCGGCTCCCGGTGTCACGGTGATTGATGATGGGTCTTTGCCTGATCGGCGCGGCAGTCTGACCGTGGATGATGAAGGCACCCCCACGGGCCGCACCGTGCTGATTGAAGACGGTATTCTAACGGGTTACTTGCAGGATCGCCTGAATGCCCGACTGATGCACATGGCCCCTACCGGCAATGGTCGGCGTCAGTCCTATGCACATGTGCCGCTGCCCCGCATGACCAATACCCTCATGCTGCCGGGCCAGGCGTCAACGGAAGATATGATCCGCTCCATGAAGCGCGGTCTGTATGCGGTGCATTTTGGTGGCGGTCAGGTGGATATTACCTCCGGCAAGTTCGTGTTCTCAGCATCTGAAGCCTATCTGGTGGAAGATGGAAAAATTACGGCTCCCGTTAAAGGGGCCACGCTGATTGGCAGCGGGGCAGAAGCCATGACGCAGGTTTCCATGATCGGGAAAGATATGGAACTTGATCCGGGCATTGGTACCTGTGGCAAGGCCGGGCAGGGCGTGCCGGTGGGTGTGGGTCAGCCCACCCTGAAAATGGCGGGTCTGACTGTAGGCGGCACGGCCTGAGCATAAAAAGGGGATACGCGTGGCAGCGCGTGCGGGCTGACGCGCGGATTTTATTGAACCGAAAAAGGCGGCAAAAGGAGCATGCGTGGGCGAATCGAGAGGTTTCTGCTGTTTGAGCTCTCGTGGTAGAGCGTGGTGCGGAAAGACCACGCGGCGTGCTGGCGCGTGACAGACAAGGGTAAGAGAATGGTCGAAAACGGGTATCAGAGTCCTTTCATGCAGGAAGCCGCCGCCCGCGGTTTCATTTTCCAGTGCACGGATGCACAGGCGCTGGATGATGCCATGGCGAAGGGGTCTGTCGCCGCGTATATCGGGTTTGATCCCACGGCAGACAGTCTGCATGTGGGCAGCCTGATCCAGATCATGATGCTGCGTCTGCTGCAAAAGCATGGCCACCGGCCTGTAGCCCTTATGGGCGGAGGCACGGCGCGGATCGGTGACCCGTCTTTCCGCGAGGAAGCCCGCAGGTTGATGACGGAAGAGACCATCACCACCAATCTGGCAGGCATTGAAGGCTGTCTTCGCCAGTTTCTGACATTTGGTGAGGGTGCATCTGAGGCCAAGCTGGTTAACAACGCGGACTGGTTGGACAAACTGGCCTATATTGACCTGCTGCGGGATGTGGGGGTGCATTTTTCCATCAACCGCATGCTGGCGTTTGATTCCGTCAAAAGCCGTCTGGACCGTGAGCAGGGCCTGACCTTTCTGGAGTTCAATTACTCCATTCTCCAGTCCTATGACTTCCGTGAACTGAATCGCAGGCATGGCGTCACGCTTCAGTTGGGCGGATCAGACCAGTGGGGCAATATTGTCTCGGGTGTGGATCTGGTGCGTCGTACAGACCAGAAAGGCGTAATGGGGCTGACCACGCCGCTGCTGACCACCGCATCAGGCGCCAAGATGGGCAAGACGGCCAACGGCGCGGTGTGGCTTTCCGAGGCTCGTCTGCCGGTGTTTGATTACTGGCAGTTCTGGCGGAATACGGAAGATGCCGATGTCGGCCGCTTCCTGCGCCTGTTTACAGATCTGCCTTTGGAAGAATGCGCCCGTCTTGAAGCGCTTGAAGGCGCGGAGATCAATGAGGCCAAGAAAGTTCTGGCAACTGAAGCCACGGCTCTCTGCCATGGGCGCAAAGCCGCTCTGGCTGCGGCAGAAGCGGCCCGCCAGACCTTTGAAGAAGGCAAGGTGGCCGCGGCAGACCTGCCAGTGCACGAAGTTCCACTCTCTGTGCTGACGGAGGGTGTGCCTGTGTTCCGTCTGCTGGTGGAGGCAGGGCTTGCCAAAACCAATGGTGAAGCCCGGCGTTTGATTCGCGGTGGGGGAGCACGCGTGAATAACCAGCCTGTTGCTGATGAAAACAGGCTGGTGACTCAGGCAGACGCGGTGGAAGGGGCTATTCGGCTTTCTTCAGGTAAAAAGCATCATGTGCTGATCAAGGCCGGGTAAAGGGACTGGCCTGTCAGAGATGACTGGCGGAGAGAAAAAATGAAGCGCATTCCTCTACTCGTGGTCTGTCTGGCTGTAACCTGCTCTCTTTCAGGCTGTGTGGGCCCGGATGTGGGATACGGAACATATGGCTATTCAGGCTATGGCTACGGCCCACAATATGATGGGTATTACGGCTATGGTCCCGGCCCACGGTGGGGCTATGCGGCACGCAGGATAAGGCCCATGCCGCCGCCGCCTCGCCCTGGCGGACGGCCGGGTGGTGGTGGACGGCCCGGAGGTAGACCCGGAGGCGGTGGTCGCCCGGGAGGCGGAGCTCATGGTGGTCCGGGTGGGCGTCCTGGTGGAGGTCCGGGTGGCGGAGGTGGCCAGCGCGGTCCCTCAAGAGGCGGCGGCGGAGGTCATAGTTCCGGCGGCCCCCGCGGCCCTCGCTAAAACGAGGCCCGTTTACCGTGTTTTAAAGAAATCAAAAGAGAGGAAGCCATCACGCTTTCTCTCTTTTTTTGTCTGCTGGACATGAATTTGCTGCGTTATGGTCGCGCAGATATTCCCCATTCAATTTTCTCAGCCAGAAACAGTCCCGCTACCGTTTTTTCCTGCTGAATTTTCAAACAGCTTTTCAGGAAAAAATGAAGGGGGAGAGATGCGCCTCTGCCTTACACGGGCGGAGAGAACGCAAAGATTGTTTTTTGTGGAGAGAACTGGTGCTGCTGGACAGGATTGAACTGTCGACCTCTCCCTTACCAAAACTCTGATGGCCGCACAAAACTGCCGTTTTTAGGTAAGGGAAACGCCAAAAAACGGCAGTTTAGCAAAACGGAAAGGATGTTTTCTCGTCCTCTGGCCGAGCATAAAACACCGATTCTCAGCCTGCAAATCCTGATAGCGCAGTCGCAGCCTTGCGGAGCCAATCAGGGCTGTGGTGGCCGTAGACTCTCTCTATCATGTCCACGCTGTTGCCCAGGAATTTGGCAACCATCTCAAATGGCACCCCCTGCATGACCATCCAGGTGGCGCAGGTATGCCGCAGAGTATGAGGGGTCACATCTTGAAGTCCTGCCGCTTTGACACGCTCACGGAAGGCATGGCGGATGCTGGCCACTGGGCCACCTCTAAATTCGATCACGCAATCGCGGGTGCGAATCGTCGCTGCTTCCCACAGGACTTCACGCAACTCTGGTATGATCGGCACGATAGCCCGTTTTTTGTTCCCGGATCCCGTGCCGTAATTGATGACGTTTCTCTCGAAATCAACCTGGTCCCATTGCAGCTCAAGGATCGCGCTTGTCCGTGCGCCAGTGTACAGAGCAAGCTGGATAAACAGGCGGACGTGAGGCGTTCCAGTCACGTCCAGAAGCCTCTTTACTTCGGCTCGTGTCAGCCATCTCTCTTTCGCGTGGGGGGAAGGCGGTGCCTCTATTTTGGGCGCAGTCTGGATCCATCGCTCGTTGACGGCCCAGCGCAGAGCAGCCCTGAGCGTGACAATCTCTTTGATGATTGTGCCGTCACTCAATGGTTTCCCGTGACCAGTTGCGCCTCGGCGTCCTTGGGCGCGCCTTTTCTGCGCATACTTCCGGCTGACTTGAGTGGTGATATGATCCGGCCGGAGATCCCCAAGGTGCTCGTTAAGGGCAGCGCACGCATATTGTATTGAGGCGATATTCCGGACGCGGCCAGTCCGGTCCTGTATGTAGCCTGCCAAGATATCAGAGATGAGCGGGCAGTTAGGTGCGGCCGGTGAATCTACACCAGCCAGAAACTGCCTTAGTGCGCGCTTTGCCTCTTCCCGATCTGTTGTCCCAAGCGAAAGGCGCTTGCTTTGTTTACCGTCCCACCATTGGACGTAGTATTTCCCGCCACGGTTGCAGAGGCTGTATGTGGGGGTAGCTGACTTGGGGCGTGACACTGGGTGCTCTCGTAATCATAAACAGCGGTAGGTTGAACTCGGTAGCGTGATCCAATTCGGATTGCTCTTAACTGGCCACGTCTGATGATATTGAGAACGGTCTGGGATGATACTGACCACCGATCAGCTACATCAGCCACGCTCATCATCTTCGGTGGCAAGCTCATGGCTTTATCCATCACTCTCCCTCCTGCGCCGCCTTGAAGTCATTCGCCTCAGGGGTGAACCAGTCCTCCTTGGGTGTATCGGGCATTTTCGCAAGCCTGAAGCCACACTGGATAAGGGCGTAGCGTCCTGACCCGTGGGTATAAATAATCATAGGGGATCGGAGTGGATCATCGTTATGAGGTGGGCATGCACCCATTTGCCAACCCAAATTGCTATAATAGATGCCACATGGTTCCGGCTCTTTTTGTCCTTTATTCACCCTGTGCGGATTAAAATGCTCCCATTCCAAAATCCGGGCCATACAGTCGGTCATCTGACCAGTAGCATCAGATCCTATGCCAACATCGGAAATTGGCTTTAAGTTTTTCTGAGCCAGAGCACGCGCCAAGATGGGGAGAGTTGCATTGACGATATTGCCTTTCCCACGGGTTTCCATGATGCAGTAACGATTATCAGACAGTTCGCGTGTGGAAATATGACTGGTCGCCAGGACGCCGCCTTCTGGCCATTCGTCACAGCCGTCTTCATCGCAGCCAGAGTATTCAGACGGGTTTCCAACTGGACAGACAAAGATACCAGCACCACTGGCAAAAACCATGTCCGGCACCATCAGGTCGCAGATCCCTTCGGGTATCTCTTCTGGCTCTCCACCCGGCGGGATCAGCTTTGGAGCAGATGGTGGTCTGCATGCATCAAGAATGCAGTCTGGTAAGGTGAAGCGCATTTCTTGGACGCCATCTGGAGTAGCCAGCGACGCTTCTGCGTCATAGGCAATCGCTATTGTGCGTCCATTGGTTGCGGCCACAATGCACCCACCTGCAGCAGAGCGTGTCACGGACACACCGCCATAACTCAGCCAATGATCTGTTGTCAGGGACAGACTTCTCGGGCCACGTAAAATCGGAGACATGAAATTCAGGACATGCGGAGAGATACGAGCCATGAATTTCAGATTCTGATCGCTTTTTTCATGGCTTTCTTTGCGGCGGCGTTCGTCATTCAGAATTTTGCCCACAACGGCATCAAGTTCTGAACGGCTGACGGCAACTGTGGCTACATCCGGTTGTTGGCGTAGCAGGCCACTCAGGGACGCCAGAGCGCTGTTAAGCGTGGTGTTCGTTGTCATTCTGTTTCTCCGCTGCCTGATAATGCCCGCGCTGCGTCGATGGCTTTTCTGACTGTACCTTTCATGGAGAAAAACCTTTCCCCAATAAAAGAGATACGCCATCCGATTATTGCGTCTTCAAGAGTGACAAATCTCGTTTTTTCCAACCAATCCAACCGCTCACTATCGCGCCCAATCTGCGCCCGCACGCGCTGTTCTGCCTCACGCACCATACGCTCTGCTGTTTCTCTGTTTGCTGTCATATCTTGTCCGTGCAAACAACAAGCCAACGCTCCTATCTGCTCCTCTCTCGTCCTCATGGCGCGGCTCCTAGGTTGCGGATCGCTTCGGCCACTTCATATGCTCCTTCTGATTGCCCACGAATAAAATCAGCGTCTATTGATGCTGTTTGCCATTTTCTGCGGTATTTCATATCAACTTCCCGAGCAGCCTTCGCACACCGCTCACGCTCTGCTGTCAGCATCTCGGTTATCTGCGCGGGGGTAAGGACGGGGCCTTCATAAAAGTATGTTTCAGAGCACCATTGGGCAAAATGGCCAATCATATCCCAATGATGGCCATCAGATTTCCAATTTCGGATTATGATTTCGCCGGTATCTTTCTTCTTGAGCACATGGTGCAAGGTCTTTTCAGGAAACATCGGATAACCGGGCCGCTCGGGGTTGGGCCAGTTGGTGGGGGTGGTCATGCCTTCCATAATATCGGCAACTTCCATAGCAATAAGTTTCTGCATTTCTGGATCGTTTGCAGGGCTATCCATCACGCCTTCTCTCCTGCGCGGGTGTTCCATGCGTCTAACGCTTCCTGCCCGGTATCTTTTACAGGCCCTTCGGCCATACAGGTTAAACAGACTGCCCACGTATTAATATCTCCGGGATGTGGAGCCGAAATATCTTCACTCCCACAGAACGGACATGGCGCTGCTCTCTCACTCATGCTTCCGGGCCTTTCAGGATTGCGACCTCTTGTTCGATCTCACCTAGAATTGGCGCGATAGTACGAGCCATTTTCCGTCCGCCGTGAGCAATGGAAATATTCTTCTGCGCGCGCTCTATGAGTGTAGCGATATTGTTGAGGTGGGTATCGCCTGCTTTTTGAACTGCTCTCATGCGCAGCGCATGGACATAATCAACAATGTCTTCGACAGCATCACGATGCCCAAAGCTGCCACTCCATTCAGGAGGACCCCCTATCACCGCCTGATACATTTCAGCGATGATTTCTTCCGCATCGTCTCTCTCTTTTATCGTTTGGGTGAACCCGATATCTTCACTTTGTAGTGCTGTGCTCAACCGCGCAATCTCCGCGTCCTTCTCGGCAAGTTTGGCGAGGGCGTCTGACTGGCGGACGAGGGGAACAGTATCAACGCCGTCAGGGTTTGGTTTAAAAACCATATCCGTGACATATTCTTCGTCATCATCATCAAGTTCCCGTACGTCGCGCAGGATATCTTCGTCTATCGAGCATACAATATCCAACTCCCCGCCCGTGACAGGGGTGCCGATGGCGAGGAGGCTTTCTGTCATGGTTCGCTTGGGGTTGCAGAGCTTGGCAATCTGCTCTTCGTTCAGTGCCCCATTATGCAGCCGCACGAATACGCCTGTGGGTTTGTCGGTCATTTGTCCATTTCCTCGAAAAAATCCAGAAGTTCATCTATTGTTACCGAACCAAAATTCTCATTTTCATTACGCAGTTCTTCCAAAAAAGACCGCGTGATTATTTTTCGATCTACGGAAACAAAAACATTCTCATCTGCATCAACTTCGCAGAGAAGATCGAGAAAATCCCCTATTGGAAATGTCATTCCCCATCTCCCGGCAGGACTTCGCGGACGTGGATAATTCTATGTGTCCAATAGCAGTTGGCTTTAGCTGCTGCTTCTGACGCAAAAATGCGATCGTCATAAATCCAAAACTCCCGCGCCACAGGGACTTCTCGGGCGTTCATGAGGTCGTATGGATGATCGTTGATGGCAAATCTTCCACTTTGGCTGTAATCTACAGTAAGCTCCTTCGATCCATTTGCGACTAGAGCAACTACGCAACAATCATCTAATAAGTTGATCTTTTTGTTAGTGCAAATAACGCGTGCCTTCCGCCCATCCCGTGTGCAAAACGGCCCCTCATGATCAGGCGTGTATGGGCCTAGGATTTGTAGTTTCGTCTGGGTCATGCTGGTGTTCCTTCTGGGTTCAGATGAAAGAACAGACGCGCGCAGGCACGAACGTCAACAAGCGCGTCATGTGCTCCATCAAGCTTCTCTCCAAAGAAGTGCTGAATGCATTCCTCCAGCTTTGGTGCCTTCGGTTTGTCGATGCCAGCGGCAACCATGCGCGGGGTTGGAGGCAGGTTCACGATAGGGGCCGCGGCTTCCATAGTGTCGTAGGCTGGTTTGTCAAAAGCCCAACCACGACCAAGACGTTCAAACATTATCCGTACGATCTGGCGGTCAAATTTCTCATTGTGGGCAACCACCAGATCTGCCTTGCAGGTCAGGTCATAGAAAGCGGCAGCAGCAACTGCCTCACGAACTCCAATCAGTTTGGCTTTTTCGGTTGTGATGCCATGAACACGGGCGGCAGCATCTGGGATTGTCCAGCCATCAGGATGAATAACCAGATTGACGCAGGACTGCTCAGCGCCGCTTTCATCCGTTAGGATTGCGGCAATCTGCACGCACCGTGGCTGCTTTTCCGAATTGAGGGGTGCGAACCGGTCAGGAAGACCGGTTGTTTCCGTATCGTAGAAGAGTATCATGCGGGCACCTCATCCACAGGAGCGTTCGTATATGCCTCTTCACGAAAAGCCTCAGTCCGTTCTGAGATGATGTTGCGCACGGCATCGACTGTTTTCGCTGGGATCGGTTTTCCCATCTCACGCGCCTGGTCGATTTTCTCATCCCACGCCTTCCACAGGCCATCACAGCATTCTGTGTTTGCGCATGCGTTGGCGCGGTTTGTGTAGAGCGTGACATATCGCTCGTGGCGCTCTTCTTCTGTCAGTTCGCGCTGGGGAGGTGGTTCCGGGATTACATGTGCATCCGGCGTTACATCGATTGCTTGCCGCTGGTTGCGTGGTTCATCAAACTCGTCAGGCGAATACACACCCAACATGACTTCTGGAGCATGCCGCCGCGCCCACACTCGCGCTGAGTGATATGTCAGCATCTGGTCAGGCGTTTTTGTCCACCATTCATTGTTCGTTTTCGCACTTTCGAGCGTTACTTCTACTGAGCGTTCTTTTGCTTCGCCACGTATTTGGCCTGAACAAATAACCTTGCGCTTATCCCCAGCCCCTTCAAAATCGTATCGTAAGCGCCCCTCAAGGATTCCGCTGGTCTGGATAGCCGCTGCGACCAGCTTGCCTTCGAAACACATCTTACCACGCACAACGGCGGTTGCTTGCGCCACAGCAAAGGGTGACATCTGCCAGCGCATTGCCTGCTCAATAACCATCAGGCAATCACCGGGGCTTCCCTGCAAATGCTGCGGTACCATCTTTGCAGAAGCCATGGCCTTGGCCAGGTTCATGGCTCCTTGCATCCCATCGATTGCAAAGCCGCCTGTTGTCGTCAGTGCACCACTCATATCAAACGTCCTTTCTCGCGCTCACCACCAGAACGGGAGCGCCACCATTGCTGAGAACTACGCCGGGGATTTCTTCTTTCTTCGCCAGCTTCTTCAGTTCCGTTCTGTTGAGTTTGTCAGGCTGCGGTTCCCACAATTCAGGACGTGCGGACTTCAGAGCCTTTTCATCCGTCACACGCACATCCTGAGCGGGCTGGCGCAGCGTGGCCTGCCAGTTTTCGCTATGAAACCCGGTTACGCCGTCTTCCTGCATGCGTAGGGCCAGTTCAGCACGAAGCAGTTCCCGCGCATGTTTGGCCTGCCGCTCGACCTCTTCCAGTGCGGCAATTTCTTCCAGCGCGCATGCATCAGTATTGGCACCCTCTACACGAATGGCCGTGATGCACTCGTTATACTTCAGCAGAGCAGGCCGCATTTTGTCGGCGTGGATCTGGTTAACTGCCTTGAGTATGGGATCGGTCACGACTGGTATTCCCAAAGCTTTCCGATATCGTCTTTCTCTGTGTTGGCAATGCAGATAGCTAAGCCCCGCACAGTTTCGGGGAGGCCATCCAATTCCTTCCCAAAGTGAAGGTTATTCAATAGAAAGACTGCCTGTTTGTGTGCTGCCTTCAGCATATCCGCAAATGCTTCAAGCTTCTTTTCATCTGCCCGCGCCTCCTGATCAAGCTGCTCAGCATATGAACTGACCTTAGGCGGCTCCATCTGTGGAATAGGAGCCAGACGGCGCACGCTTTCGCGCTCCAATGTCTGTGACATTTTCATTCTCCCGTTGGGAAACAATCGGCCAACACGGCCACTTCACCGGGCCTACCTGAGACCCGATGCGTGTGGCTGTGTCAGTAATGGATAGAAACGTGCGGGACTTTTCCGAGCACAATGGCTGTCACAATCGCCTTTCCGACGCTCTCAGATGCTCCAGCTTCCACGAGAGCAAGTAGGGCTTCATTATTGACCGCGCTCTTGTGGGCCTTGTCAGCAGCCCGTCGCTTCGCCTCGGCTTCCTCTTGCCTTTTCTCAGCGGCAACACGCTCACGCTCTGCCTGTACGGCGCGCTCTTTCTCTTCCTCCGCACGCCTTGCGGCCTCGACCTTTTCACGCTCAGCGCGGGCCTGCGCCTCTTTCATTGCCTGAGCGGCTACCTGCTCTCTCGCAATCGCTGCCTGAGCCTCACGCTCAAGTCGCTCACATTCTGCCTGCGCGGCTTGCTCAGCCTGCACGCGGCTGCGCTCTGCGGCCTCCTGAGCGATACGCTCTTCGCGGGCGATACGCTCCGCTTCGAGGCGCTCACGCTCTTCCTCTGCGGCCAGAGCAGCTTTACGCTCAGCCTCTTCCTGCTGAACCCGGCGCGCCTTTGCTGCCTCGGCATGCGCAGACAGGCTTACTCCGGACTGCTCAAACGCCACCTTTGCGCGCTCTTTGAATTCCTCGAAGTCGCGACCATAGATGCGCTCAAGTTCGGACTGACGAGCAGAAACAGTCGCTTCATCCGGCGCGAAATCGAACCGGGCCAGAGCCTCAATATCGCGAATTGCGATTTGATGCCCTTCAACACGGGCTGCCTCGCGCTGTTCAAACTCGACAACCGGGGCTTTTACTTCATCACGCAAAGTATCAAGGCGGTTTTTTACTACACGCCTATCAGCATTAACCCGGTCGACAATTGCCTTTGCAGACTCCTGCACTTCCTTGCCCATGTTATCCAGGGCAGTTTTTGAGCGCGCCACATCATAAGCCACAGACTTGATGTGCTTGCGCCCTTTTTCTGTTGTGGCATCCAGTGGCAGGGCACGGACATATGCCTCAAGCCTTGAGACAACATCTTCCACACCGCCTTCGGCAAAAACAATAGACGGTACAAGTGTTTCCACAGTATCCAGTGTAAGTTCTTTTTGCATTATTGCCTCGGTAATATTGATCGGCCAATACGGCCACGAAGCCCGGTCCGCAAACCGGGTGACGCGGGGGTGTTAGGGGGTTTCCCCACGTGCTTTTGCGAGGGCTGCACGAGCAACCTTGATTTCTTCCCGTAAGATGAAAAGGTCTGTATCGGAGCACTCAAGAGACGAAACCAGATCACTCAACGCCTTATAAAGCTCTGGCGCAGCGGCTATCAGGTGGGCATCTGGAGCAGCAATCCCACGGATTTGATACCGGTAAACGCTGGTGTCTTTTTTGGCAGCATCGATACCGACAATAGACCTGTCTCCAACCTCAAATTGCAGGAGATCAGAAGCCTTTTTCATGCCACGACCTTCCGGCTGGAAGCAGGGCTGAGCGCCGTTAAGGCCCCAACGCCGGAAGCTCATGACGTAGCGTCGGCCTGAATGGTTTGTGGCGAGATATATGTCTGGCGCGCCACCAGCACTACCAAACCAAGCCCAAGGCCCCGGAGTGAACTTAGCTTCCCCCATCACACAGCCTCCACAAGCCAAGCGCAGGTGAGGCAAAACCGCGTCATGAACCAGTCCCACTGCGCGAGACCTAGTCCAGCGAGCGTGGTGACAAACACGGCGCGCGCATAGCCAGCCCACCAAGTTTGGAGGAAGCTGCACACGATCTCCACGCCATCTGCCAGCGTGTAGAGAGCCCAGATTGCGCTGTATTCGAGGATGTCGCGCCAGTGTGGTGTTATGGGAGCAGCCGTCTGCTCGACCTGTGTGTTCATTGCTATGTTCCTCAGTGCTGACCACTAATTCTTGCGATGCGCTCAATTCCCTTCGGCGTGAAAAACACCTGTGGGCTAAATCGTTCATCGCCATCACGGTCGCGATATGAGTGGAATTTTACGTAGCAGTGTCCTGCCTTCACTTTGTCAGAGTAGGCGTTCCACTTTCCGTTCTGCTTGAAGATGAAGCCATTGGCGTGTGCGATGCGTGTGAACTGGTTCAGTGGCATCTGCGCAGCTTTGGCTGACAGGTTCAGTGTATAGAGGCCGTCACTGCCGGAGATCTTGTCGGCCACTTCTGCCTTGGGAGCGAGGATGGCGATTTGCTCATCCTTTTCGCGGATAATGTCCTGTGACAGAAGGAGGGCTTGAGCTACTTGCTGTTCGCGGGTGAGGGGCTCAACAATCTTTAGGCCCTTTGTCACCAGCGCATCGAAAGCGCGGATAACCTGCAAGTGAAAAGCGGGGCTGATCCACATCGCGTAGGCGTAGACCAGTTCTTTGACGACATAGGTTCCGCCATTGCGGCCCGGCTCGGTTACTACCTGTTTTCCGGTAGTTTCGGAAACTGTGCAATTCTGCATAGTTTCTAATTCCGCTATCAGTTTCTTAGCGGTATCGGTCCGCAGCCATTGTGCAGGAGCGTCATTGGATGCGCCACCAGATGCCCGGTGGCAGTCATTCAGGCAGAACCGGCCTTCTGCGTCCTGCCGGATAGTCGTTCCGAGAATTGAGAGTGTTGAGGTCATTGCCCATCTCCGTGGTGATGGGATCAACGTAAGAAATACTTACTTACACGTCAAGCGAAAAAGTAAGAAAAACTTACATTGCTGGGAAGGTCGGCTTACCGGTATGGAACAAATGTAGAACATGACCGGAGAATCTGACAAATGGCCGCCACCGAACGAATCATCTTCCAGCCCTATGTGTGGAAAAAGACCGGCAAGCGCACGACGCTGGAGCCAGGAACGCCTGTTGCGTGCCGGGACACCGAGGATGCGTTACGCAGGATTGAGAAGGTGCGGGAAGGGCTACTTAGCGTAGCCGGGGCTCAGGCTGTCCGCATGACCGTCGATGAAGAGGCGGGGGACTACGGAGAGCCTGAGATTTTGGGGAGTGTGGGGGATGTGCCGGGGAAAGTGGAGTAGGGAATAGAAAACCCGCCGGAGCGGGGCTATGCGAGAGCAGCGATGTTTCTGGGGAGCCCTTTATCGACATCAATGAGGATCGCCCCAGAGCTCTGAAGAAGCGCAAGATCATCTGACTTCCAGATAGTATCTATTCCCTCCAACGCCATCGCCATAAGGGCGGGCTTCTTGTCGGCATGAGAAATATCCGAGAACTTGGTATATGCGGGATAGATGGACGCCATAAAGGGCGTCACGACTTCAAACGCGGCGTACTGCTTCCGGGGTAACGCTACTATGGTTGAGACTTCGTAGGTTTTGTTCAAACCGCGAACTCGCGAACCACGCTCGATGCGCTTCTCTCCGAAAGCATCCTTAAGCATGTTGTGCAGTTTTTCTTCGACGGCTTCTGCCCGACCTTGAACTGCATTAGCCGCGAACATCTTTTCCACCCACGCCTGAGAGGCGTTTGCCACCAATAAGATTGATCCAATAATCTGATCGTGAGAGCAGCATTCTACGCTCCACTCTCCTTCATGATACGAAACTCCGAGGTTGCATTTTATCGCATCAGCTCGTTTAGCCGCTGATCGAGGTGATGGGGTGATGAAATGGTCTCGGAGAACGCTCCATCCATCCCCTGCGTCTGTAACTACCCAAGAATTTGCCCCGGAACGAAATAACGTGACGACAACCCCTTGGCCATCTGCGTAAAGACAGTGTGTCTGGATGCGGACAGCATCCCCCTGCGATTCAATGCCAGAAAAAACCGGACTTAAAAGCTCGGCAACGTTTAAGTGGTTGCTCATATTAATAACCCAAGCGTCGGCTGGAATTCAGGCTCCGGCACGACCCCCTGTATGTTCATAGCTTTCAATGCATAGCGGATAGCATGGGCGGCATCTACTAAATTCTCTTCAACGAGCGAAGCGATCTCTCTCTTCTTATCGTGGGGAAGCACGCGGTTATCCCCCCAAGCGTATCTTCGGTTGACCCGGGCGGCAAAGTATTGCCGATGAAGATATGCCGGTGCCCACTCTGGAGATTTATTGGTGTGTGGACGACACGGAAGGTAACTCAACCTCTCAAGGGGAATTTTTTCTGCCGTAAGGATAAGATTCAACCAGCCGACTGGACCATCGCTCGCAGCATATCCATGTAAGTTAAGGCCGCTCAGAGGCTCGTCATTGAGACGCAGGGCAGCAGAGAATGAAAATGCGCTGGACGGCCTATCCTCGTTGCTCCAATGCACCCGGCCAGATATCTGCTTTGGGGCGAGTATAATGGCATCGAGAGCGCATAAGGTGGTTTCAGTCATTGATTGCAGATCCGCCCATCTTCACTTCCAAGCCCACTTGCCGACTACGCGGCCATTGATTGCAATCTCATCAAGCGTGAGTTCGTAGGCAGAATAAGCAGGGTTGATGCTCATAATCCGCACTCTGCGGGGCTCTTCCATGCCGGGGACAAGCTCTAGACGCTTGAGAACAAGGCCGTATCCATCCCACAGCACATATATGCCAGGAGGGGAGGGCGCGCGGTGCGACGTATCAATCAGCACTCGGTCCCCAGCCTGATACTCCGGCTCCATGCTGTCGCCAGCCACACGGATGATGGCAAGCTTATCGGGTACGTCCGAGAAGGCCGAGATATACGAGCGAGGAATCTTCCAATATTCTGCAGGCCGAAGTCCATCTTCGGGTGAGCAAAGCTCCGGCAATGCCCCCGGGCCCGCCGATGTCACTACATCATATTCTGGTATCGCGACATGCGACGCTGGGGCATGCGTGGTCCGCAAGGGAAGCGCTTTGTCCGCACTGGGCGCGTCAGCGTGCAGGGCTTCCCAGCTAGTGCCGAGAACCTCAGCTATTTCCTTCAGGCGCTTCCCTGTTGGATGGGTTTTGCCTGAGAGCCACTGGCTGACCGCCTGAGACGATATTCCCAAGGCGCTTCCAAGGTCGGTCGGCCCTATTCCGGCAGCGTCCATAGACGCCTGAAGATTATCTTTGAAAGACATTCTTTCATAATACCCTAAGCATTCGCGCTTACCCACGTAAGAAATACTTGCTTACAATGAAAGCATGGCTTACATTGAGGCATGGCTAGAAACCGAGACACAAAAAGGCCGCCTTGCGTGCAGGCGGCAATCAATCAAGCGGGAGGCGTGCTCGCTCTCGCTAAGATTGTTGGCGTAACACCGCAGGCAGTTAGCCAGTGGCGGATAGTGCCCGCGCATCACGTCCATACGCTGAGTGAGGCCTTGAAGCTCCCGCTATGCGAACTGCTCCCCAAACGCACCCCAGCCCAGGAGCGCGCGTGATGACAGCATGTCCCAGATATGAAGCGCTCAAGAGAAAGCGCGGTCTGATCAGCTTTATTGAGCGTGACTGCGGAATGACGCGTGGGGCTCTTACGAAGAAAAAGACTATTACCAACGCACAAATTGAAATTGTTTGCCAGAGCGTTGCGCGTTTCTGCCTACAATATTGGAAAATGACGGGGCGTGTCGTGTACAAGATGAGCGATGGGCCTTGGTCCACGCAGGAGATTGTGTTTGCGCGGGCGTTAAGAAAATACGCGGCGCCGTATTCCCACATTGGGTTTCTGCTTGGCCGTAATAAGCATTCTGTTCGCCATTGGATTAAGCGTGAGGTAACTCCAGTGCGGGTTCGCGCTACGGCAGCATGGCCCGGCGCTACCATTGATAAAGAGATAAAACGCATACAGTCAGAACCCCTTGCGCCATGGGCAGACATTGTCCGTCTAGATGCTGCTATTTGGTTGGCGAAGTATGGGGCGTCTTCCCATAAATCAGCTATGCAGCGGCGGGTATCCGCATGAGTGGCTCCGTAAACAAATGCATCATCGTGGGCAATCTGGGCAAAGATCCAGAAGTGCGCACCAGCCAGAGCGGGCAGAAGATAGTTAATCTGACCATGGCAACAAGTGACACGTGGAACGACCGCCAGTCTGGTGAGCGCCGTGAACGCACGGAATGGCACCGTGTGGTGATTTTCAATGAACGGCTGGCTGATGTGGCGGAACGCTTTCTGCGCAAAGGCCGCAAGGTTTATCTGGAAGGTGCGCTGCAAACCCGGAAATGGACAGATCAGTCCGGGCAGGATCGCTACACGACCGAGATTGTGCTGCAAAAATTCCGTGGTGAACTTGTGCTGCTCGATAGCCGTCAGGATAGTGAGAACGCCCACAGCGATGGCAATCGTGCTCGCACTCAGCCCCTCAGCCATCAGCATCGCCAAAGCAACACTGGATACGATAGCGGCTTGGATAAGCGCAGCGGTTGGGATGCGCCTGCTAGCGGCTCTGATCTCGACGACGAAATACCTTTTTAGGCCGCTCACCCAATGCACCCCACGTCCACCCCTAACTCCTTGGCGACTTCCTGGGCCAGCGCGATGCGTTGGCCTACGGTTGCCCATGGGTGCAGACGTGACCAGAGCCGCGCCGTCCTGAGCAGTGAGATGCCCAGATACGGTGAGGCAAGGTGTAAATTGCCGGGTGCTGTGTCCGCTGTATCGAGCGGTGAAAACGGGTTGGTGACATACTCGCCACCAACCTGCACCGTTCCGAATTCAGTCTCCTTCTCCATTGTTTCTCCAGTCTCCCGTTCTCGCAAAACAGAGAATGGAGCAGTTGATGAAGAAGATTTTGGAAAATCGTTCCGCCATTTTGGAAAAGCGTCCAATGCACATGACTGATTCAGTCACGCAGGATGCCCAGACCATGGCCCGAACCATCGTTAAGACGTTCGGGGCAGGCCTCGGCGTCAAAGAGATAATTCATCGTCTGGCATCTGTCCTGAAGATTTCAGACCGTCAGGCGAAGAGCATTTACTACGGCGAGCCAATCACGATCACAGCCGAAGTTTTCCTTCGGATGCTGGCCGCCTATCACCGCAATCTGGGGCGTTTACAGGAGAAGGCCGAGCAGGAAGCCGCCATCTACCGTGCCCTAAATGATGAATGGGAAGAAAAATGGGGAACTTCGTTTTGCGGTGGCGAATTGTCGTCATTCGAAAACGCGCTTGCCGAGCAATGCGCCGAGCCCTGCACTATAGGGAATGGGCTAACTGGCTGAATGAAAAGGCCGATCGGATGCAGGCGCAGGCTGATGCTTTGGCGCGGGAGTGTGGAGAATGACCCCGTTTCCGGTTGAGGAAATCCGCAGCCGCCTTGCCGATCGTGTGGATCTGGCAGGCGGTCAACGCGCCCTCTCTCGCAAAATAGGAATACCGCAGCCAGTGATATCGAAAGTGTTATCAGGCGCGTCTGAGACAATCCCCGAGAGCCTTATCAACGCCCTTGGATACATCGTGCGGCCCATGTGCGTGCCAGCACGGAAAGGAATGAACCGATGAGCGAATTTCCCAGCACACACAACGAATTCTCCAGCGGCGATGATGCGGCTGTAGGTGGAATTGCGGCTGATCGGCTGCGGTCGATTATAGAGCGCGTGGAGCGCCTCGAAGAAGAGCGAAAAGGGCTGGCTGGCGATATCAAAGACATCTTCACAGAGGCCAAATCTGCGGGCTTTGACGTGAAAGTCATCCGCCAGATCATCCGTATGCGAAAGCAGGAACCGGGCGAACTGGAGGAGCAGGAAACGCTGCTTGACGTTTACCGCCGCGCGCTGGGGATGTGACGCAATGAAGATCATAGCAGCAATCGACCCGGGCGCTGGCGGTGCAATCGCATTCCTCAACTGGCGGCATCAGATCATTGAGGTTCTGGATATGCCGATTGATTATGTGAAGGTAGGGCGCACCACTCGGCGCGTGATTAACCCAGCACTTCTTGCCGCACATTTACGGGCTCATGCGCCAGACCATCTATTTGTGGAGAATGTTTCCGTAAGGCCAGGTGAGGGGGCCGTGGGCGCGTTTGCCTTTGGGCGCGGTCTAGGCGTGATTGAGGGCGTTTGTTCAGCCCTCTGCATCCCCATGACAAAAATCAGACCGCAGGACTGGAAGAGGGGAATGGGCTGCCCCGCAGACAAAGGGGCCGCACGTCAGCGCGCATGTGAATTATTCCCTGCCAATGCGGGGATTTTCTCACGCGTGAAAGATGATGGCAGGGCAGAGGCCGTTATGCTGGGTCTGTTTGGTATTCGTGCTCTGGAGAATACTGGGGTTCCGGCATGAAAATCCTGATCGGCTGCGAATACAGCGGCATTGTCCGTGATGCGTTTATCGAGCGCGGGCATGATGCCATGTCGTGCGACCTGCTGCCTACAGAGCGCCCTGGCCCGCATTACCAGGGCGATGTGCGGGATGTTCTGGACTACCCATGGGATATGGCCATTTTCCATCCGCCTTGCACGGATCTGTCTGTATCAGGGGTGCGGCATTTTGCCGCCAAGCGGATGGATGGCCGACAGCAAGCATCTGCCTCATTTTTTCTTAAGCTGGCAAAGTGCGGGATACCGAAAATCGCAATCGAGAACCCGGTCTGCATCATGTCCACCTTGTGGCGCAGGCCAGACCAGATCATTCAGCCGTGGATGTTTGGGCACGGCGAAACCAAAGCCACATGCCTATGGCTTATAGGTCTGCCGCCTCTTCGCGCCACCAATGTCGTGCCTGGGCGTGAGGCGCGCATTCACAAGATGCCCCCATCTGCTGATAGAGGGAAACTGCGTTCACAGACATATCAGGGCATTGCCGATGCTATGGCGCAGCAATGGGGAGGAGATTGCAAAACATCTCCATTATTCCAGGAGATTCCCACCCCTGTGGAGTACCCAACGCTCCGCAACCCTGCTAATATGGCGAAGGCCGCTGGTTCGGGGGAACCGGGCGGCCTTCTGACCAGTGCTTGAAAGGAACTCAATGCATGGCTGATGAAAATCTAGCATTTCCAATGGACGATGAAAACAGGCGTTCTCTATGGAAGCGTTCATATCTTCTGCTGGAAAGCGGAAAGGCCGATGTTTCTGGGCTTGATAGCTACTGGCTCGACACCCTGAATTATGATGTGGATTTGGAGCTTTTTCAAAGCAGCGTTCCGGATTTCTCAATGTCGGAAGTCGTTTCAAGAAAATGCTATGGATTTTCATTTAAGGAAAAATTCCGTGAATGGATCTTCTTAAGGCAGCGCGGCGTATGCGGATACTGCGGAAAGAGGCTGTCCCTTCATTCTGCAAATAACTGCTCAATTGACCATATGCTCCCGCAAAGCAAAGGCGGAAGTGACTTGCCTCCCAACCTTCTTCTGGCTTGCTGGGAGTGCAATTCGGCGAAGCGCGACAAAATTGTTGAAGAGTTCCGGCATATGATTATGACCCGGCAAAGCCCCGCATACGGCATTATTCCGCGCCGCCAGATCGAAGCGTTACAAGCCGTAGGCATCGATATGCAGATGCCTAAACGTCACAAATTTGTCTTTGAGTGGCTGGATTGGGCGCATGTCAGGAGCCGTCCACTATGAGCAAAATCAAAACATGGATGCCCGTTTATATCGGTGATTATCTGGCCGACACCATGCGCCTGACGACACTCCAGCATGGGGCGTATTTCCTTCTCATGATGGAGTATTGGCGGCAAGGGCCTCTGCCTGCTGATATGGACGAACTGGCAGCTATCGCGCGCGCTGACCGCAAGACATGGGACAAGGCAATATGGCCGACGCTCAAGCGATTTTTCTCCACTGAGGATGACGGACTGCTGCATCAGAAGCGAGCTGATAAGGAGTTGGCGCACGCCCAGTCTGTCAGCAACAAACGGCGCGACGCGGTCCAACAAAGACGTGATCGGTCCAATGCAAAAGACATTCAAAACGACAACAAAAGTTCTACAAATGTAGATACAAAAGTAGGCGATTTGAACATACAAAACGCTAACAAAGAGGGTGATACGTGCGCGTCATGCGCGTCCGTGTCACCTTCACCATCACATTCTTCACTACGTTCAGAAGATCCCTCACTTCGTTCGGGGCCTGAGGCCGAAGCGCGGACAATCGGTGAGGCTGAGAATTCTCTCGATGCCCGAACGCAGCTTTTCACGGACGGCACTCAGCGCATCCGGCACATGACCGGGCTCCCGGAGCGGAACGTCAGGGCCTTGATCGGGCGATGGCTCAAGCTCGGCGGAGACGACGCGGCGTGTGTGCTCGACGTAATCCGCCAAGCGTCGGACCTTAGGCCAGCGGAACCGCAAGCATGGTGCGAGGCCGCAGTGAGGCATCGAGCGTCGGGAGCAAAGCCAAAATCCCGCCAGCAGCTTGCAGCCGAAACGTGGGCCAACGTGCCCGACATCGAGGGGGTGTGACATGACCACCATTGCCAAAATCCAGCCTGGTGCCATGGCGTTGCCGGTTGCGCCCGTTGAGCCTTCCGCCGATCTGTCAGCCCTCATCGCAGCGGTGCAGCGGGGCGTCCCGATGACAGCCCGTGACTTGACGCCTGCTCTCGTTTCCGAGGCAAGGGCCATCGCGGGAGATCAGAACGCCAACGCTCCGGCGCAGGAAATCATCATCGCGGCGTGGGTGAAAAAACTGATCCCGCTGACGGTAAACCCGCCGACTGATCCAGCCGATAGCGCAGCCAAGATTAGCGCCATTTGCGAAATCTGCGGTGACATGCCAGCAGCCGTTTGGACGCCGGAGACGCGCAAGGCGTGGGTCACCCAAGGCCCGCAAGGCAAGTTCTGGCCTAGCCCTGCGGAGCTTTACGCCCACCTCCAGCCCTATGCCGACAAGCTGCGCCGCAACATCGAGGGATGCCGCCGCATCGTGCGATTGGCTGAGCGGGCAGGGAAGCGCGAAGAGTGTGTGAGCGCCGAGGAACGGGCAGCCGTGGCACGGCAGATGGCTGAATGGCGCAAGTCGATGGGGCACACGGATGCAGAGCCGGAGCAGCGCCGTCCCGTAGAGCCACAACCGAGCGTGTCAGAACGTCTGGCTGAGTGTTGCAGGCAGTTGGCGGCGGACCCAACGCAGGGCGTGTGGTTAGAGCCGCTCATTGCGCAGTTGGAGGCGCAGGTTATGGCTACATACGGGAAAGAGACAACAGGAAGGGCGCACAGTGCTGCGCAAGTGTTTGCACGGTAAATCGTTGTACGGGAACCAGACCGCACTCAGCGGGCAACGTAGGGGATTTTAGGGGTATGTGTGAGAACAGCAGAGGCGACACCCTAGACTGGCACGAATGGCCCGAGCCAGAGCCCCACAGGCCGCCAGTCACGCCGCACCCGGTCCCGCTACACGAGAGCGAGCCGGGGTTGACGGAGGAGGAGGATTTGGGGCTATTTTTTGAATGGCTCAACCATGCGTTTTGCGCGGTCATATGAGTTTGATATTTCCCCCATCATCGCGGACTTGTGATCGGTTAGTATGTTTTTCTCCATAATTTCAGTAGAGACGGATGAGTCTATCATTGAGTAGAACATGTTTCTGTATAAATCGAAGTCATTCGGATGTAGTTTATTTATTATTTCTGATGCTTTTATGATTGCGGTAGTAAGGTCTGATAAACATTTTTCGATGTTTGGGTATTCATCTGCCTCAGATGGGCTTTTCATTTTGCAGTGCGCCAATTTAACCGCTTCGTTAGATTGATTGGCTAGGGCGCGAAGCATCTCAGTCATGTATGAGATTTGGGAGGATTTGTTTTGCTCTTTCGCAATGGTGTAGGCGTAAAATCCAATGGCCGCAGTAAATATCATTGTAAAAAATGATATTATAGACCCGCTCCATGTGGCGTGGTCACCTAGATCTGAGGTTATGGTTGATGGAACTATAAATGCAATGAGGGAAATTATTACTATTGCCTGAGCTGAAAAGACGAAAATAAGACAGTTTTTCATTTATATATCCCACGGAATTTTAGGATGAATCAAATCATCTATCTCACTATAGCGCCATTTAGCCATGATAGCAGCTGTTTCATTTGGCCACATCTACGCACCGCAGAAAGCGGGGGGGGCTCACAAAATTACTCCGCATAAATGAGCAGGATGTTGGTTCTTTTCCCTGTACTTTTTGCGGGGGGTGTGATTCTATTTTGGGATGCAGGCGCAAACCTCCAATCGTGAAATCTTGTCTCGCAAGGCCGCAACATACCGCACAAGCGCGGATGATGTGCAGCGGATACTTGCGTTGCGTGAGGCAGGCCTGTCGCTGCGCAAGATTGGGTTGCACACAGGCAAATGCATGGAGGGTGTGCGGCAGGTTTTGCTGCGTGTTCGGGATGCCAAGAAAGAGGCTTCTGCTGTTACAGAAACTCCCGACGAAGAGAGTGCCGAAATCGATTTGCTATCAAGGCGACGAGAGCCATTGCGCTCCGGGCACCCAGTGGCAGTCAATGCGATTTGGAAAGGGCTTGAGAGATGGCGGACGATTTGACCGAACCTACCGACTGCCGCCACCCCAACAACGCCAGCATCTATGCGCCAGCCCGGAATTGGGCGGTGGCGTGTGCGGCTACTCAGGCCAAGGATGGGGTGCCGTTGACTGAGGCGCAGAAGGTGGCGGTGGAGGAGGCGAGGAAATGAGCATGCCCAGTCGTCACGTCAAACAGATCCTAGCTGCCGTCAAAAAGCGTGGGTGGGTCGCGCAGATCACGAATGGTGGCCACGTCAAATGGCGGCATGACAGCGGCGCTTTTCTGTTCGGGTCAGTAACACCGAGCGACAGCAGAGCAATCAAAAACCTAATGGCGCAGATGAAGCGTGTGGAGATGCGGGTATGAAAAAATACATCATTGTCTCGAACGATCGCGACCCGGAAACCGGGGATAGGCTGATGTTCCAATTTTTTGCGCGGTCAAAGCGGGGGAAAGCGCTCGCCAGAAAAGCTGCGCGGGTTGCTGGGGTTGATGTGTTGGAGGTGTTTGGTCCCAGCCAGAGGGCAAGTGCATATGCGTTGTCTCTGGAACCCAAATGACCAAGTGTGATCGTCCGGAAATAAAGCGTATCACCCTTAAGGGAGGAGATATCCTTTGGACGCACTCAAAGGGTCCTGCCGATCAAAGGCACCACTCGAACGCGAACAGACAAATCACTGGCGTAGCAGAGGCATTTCCTGCGCCGAGCGATTTTACCCAAGGCAGGTATAACTGCCGCGGCGAATATGTAATCCCAGAGGGTCGGTGATATGCAAAAAGTTATCAGCAAGCCACGCCACGAAATCCGGCGTGCTCAGGATAATGGGCCGACGGTGGAGAGGGCGGCTAAGTCAGCGTTTAAATCATCACCCGGGAAGCCTGCTAAAGAGCAGACAGTGGTTGATGCTATGTTGGCTGCGGGTGATATTTCCCAAGACGCAGCCAATGCTGCTGACCGGTGGTTTTGTGTCTGGCAATTCGCGTTTAATGGCTACAAAGAGTTTTCCGAAAATCACGTGCCAAATACCGAGATCAGGCATGATGATCTATCGTGGTTGATGACGCGGGCTGACGCGGTCGGTGATCTGTATGATGTGAGGAAAGCGCTCGGCGTCTGCTCTGAGACACGGTTGCGGGCAATGCTGGTTGATAAGATGTCATTCCGCAAGATTGGCGAATGCATGTTCCCGCGCGTCTCAACCGATCTGGCCCGTAAGAAGATTGCCGCCCAATGCGCCTTATTGCTGGAGCAGTTGTCCGAGTATTATCGTAATGTTGATCGGGAACGCAGGCGTGAAAAAGAGGCTTGTACCCCGGTACCTTTTCAGGTAGGTTAAACATTATCGTTGCAATACGTGTGTTTGTGAGCCGCCACTGAGCGGCTTTTTCTTTTTCTGGACAATTGATGCTCACTGGCTCCGTCATTCGCTTCCGGCGTCATGATGCGGTGTGCCTTGGTGAGATACATGGCGTTTCGTATGTCTGTCGCGTGATTGCGACGACTGAGACAACATGGCATCGCGCTGATGTGCCTCTCTCAATGGTTGAGTGCGCTGATGCTGGGTTGCGGCCTGATGCGCGCATAAGATGCTGGCCCAAGGCAGCGACTGGTGGTGTTGTTGTCGGGCGGTTGTCTGGAACGACTATGGCTCGGGTTATCGCGGCAGTTAAGCGCGAGGCCCAGATGAGGGCTTTTGAGGATGGGTGGGGGTTGAGGGATGGCCGGACTGAACGATAAACAGCGCCGGTTTGTCGAGGAATACCTTGTTGATCTCAATGCCACGCAGGCTGCTATTCGGGCTGGATATAGCGAGAAAACTGCTCATTCTATCGGCCAGAGATTGTTGAAGAATGTTGAAATTCAAAACGCGATTTCTGAAGCGCAAAATGCCCGGTCCAAGCGCACGCAAATCACACAAGATCGAGTGCTCCAAGAGTTCGCCAAGATAGGCTTTTCCGATATCCGAAGCCTTTTCACTGAGGATGGCAATCTTAGGCCGCTCAGCGCCTTGGACGCAGATGCAGCAGCGGCACTTTCTTCCGTGGAAGTTGTCACGAAGAACTTGGGTGATGGCGAGGTTGAATACGTCCACAAAATAAAACTCTGGGATAAGGTGGGGTCTCTTACGCAGATAGGCCGTCACTTGGGCATGTTTGTGGATAAGACTGAGGTTCGCACCGTCAAAAAGATTGAAGACATGACGGATGAAGAACTCAAAGGCCTTCTCGGGGAAAGCGACTAACAGAGCACGCACTGAACTTTCCCGCCGTATAGCAGCCCGATCAGGCTGTCTTGCTTTCACGCAATACACGATGCCCGGCTACCGGGTTGGGCCACAGCACCGGCTGCTGTGCGATAAGCTGGATGCTGTAGAACGCGGCGAGATTAAGCGCCTGATGGTGTTTATGCCGCCACGGCACGGCAAATCTGAGCTTACCAGCAAGCGCTTCCCGGCGTGGTTCTTGGGTCGCAATCCTGACAAGCAGGTTATCACGGCGTCCTATAGCGCGGACCTTGCGCAGGACTTTGGGCGGCATGCCCGAAATACCGTGGCATCCAGTGAGTTTGCGGTCCTGTTCCCCGGCGTGGGCGTGGCGGGCGATAGTGCTGCTCGCGACAAATGGCACACGAGTAAGGGCGGCGTTTACACGGCAGCGGGCGTCTCTGGATCACTTACCGGCAAGGGCGCACATGTCGCGCTGATTGACGATCCAATTAAGGGACGCCAGGAGGCCGAGAGCGACACTGTCCGTAATGCTGTATGGGACTGGTACCGGTCCGTTCTTCGTACCCGCTTGATGCCGGGAGGCGCTATCGTGCTGGTGCTGACGCGCTGGCATCCTGACGATCTGGCTGGGCGCTTGCTTGATGAGATGCAGAACGGGACCGGCGAAAGCTGGGATGTGTTGTCGCTCCCGGCTATTGCCGACAGCTTTGATGATGCGCTTCATCGTGAGATCGGGCAGCCTCTATGGCCGGATGTGTTCGGGCTCTCTGAGCTTGAGGCCATCCGCAAGTCAATTGGCCCCCGTGAGTGGTCAGCACTGTATCAACAGCAGCCGACGCCCGGTGAAGGCACATTATTCAAAACCGGGATGTTTCCCGTCTTGGATGCGGCCCCACTGGGCGGCACGATTGTCAGGCGGTGGGATTTGGCTGCCACGCGTCAGGTTGGTACCCGTGATCCTGACTGGACTGTTGGCGTCAAGATGGCTCGCTACAATGACGGGCGGTTTACCATTCTGGATGTAGCGCGGCTTCGTGGAGATCCTCAAGAAGTGGAGGCCGCCATCAAAAACACGGCTGCGCTCGATGGCCCCAATGTAGAGATTGTTCTGCCGCAGGACCCGGGGCAGGCAGGGAAAGCGCAGGCGGAATACTTTATCCGCATGCTGGCTGGCTATCGGGTTCGTGCAGAACGCGAAACCGGCGACAAAGCGACAAGAGCCGCGCCGTTTTCGTCTCAGGCCAACGCAGGGAACGTCTCTCTTGTGCGGGCTCCGTGGAATAGGACGTTCCTCGACGAGTTGGGGCAGTTTCCTGCAGGGGGTCATGACGATCAGGTGGATGCTGCGGCAGGGGCTTTTTCGGTTCTGTGCGAGGCTAGTGATCCCATGATCCTGAGCCGGGACGACTTGAATAAAATTTAGAGGCAAAATGTTCTTCCGTCGCAATCGACCCGCGCCGCCTGCGAGGATCGAGCCTGCATTGGTGCGCCCAGAGCGCAGCGTCATGACGATGACGGACACGGACTCTCGTGAGGTGGCTCGTGTGCGGTCTGGTGCAACGACTGTATTCTCCCCCGTAAAACCATTGCCTGGCGTCGTGCCAAAAGATGCTGTTGTGGCGATGGACAGTGCATACCCGGCGGACATTGCGCAGTATCTCAATAACGCTGTTGCTGACGGGACCACGTTCCTAGGGTATGCGCGCCTCGCTGAAATGGCGCAGCGCGTCGAATACCGTCACATTGTAAGCACCTTGGCGGATGAGGCTACACGGGAATGGATTGAGTTCCGGGGTAAAAGCGGATCTTCCAAGGCTGACCGCATTAGCGAGCTTGAGGCTGAATTCGTCCGCCTGTCTGTGCGTGACCACTTCAAGACGATGGCGGAATTCGACGGCTTTTATGGGATCGGCCAACTCTTCTTTGATACTGGGTTGGGCCAGCTTGATAAGAAGCTCGCCAATCCCCTGCTGCTGACGCCAGAAACTTTCCAGAAAGGATCGCTCAAGGCGCTTGTGGCTATTGAGCCTATCTGGACCAGCCCGAACGAATACAACTCAAGCAACCCGCTGCGGCCAGACTTTTACGTGCCCCGAAAGTGGTGGGTGCAGGGCGCTACTGTCCATAAAGACCGCCTGCTGCGCTTTGTGTCGCGCGAAGTGCCGCCCATTCTGGCCCCGACATACAATTTTGGCGGCATCGCGCTAACGCAACTTGCCAAGCCGTATGTTGATAACTGGGTCCGCACCCGGCAGTCTGTATCAGACCTGATTAACGGCTGCTCCATCGTCAATCTTAAAACCGAGATGCAGGCGGTTTATCAGCAGGCTGGTATCGGCGGCCTGATCAACCGCATCGAAAACTTTATGAAATTCCGCGACAATCGCGGGGTTTTTCTGACTGACAAAGACAAGGAAGAGTTGCAGATCCTCTCCGCCAATCTGGCTGGGTTGGATAAACTGCAAAACCAAGCGTTGGAGCAGGTCTGCGTTGCAGCGCAGGAGCCGCTCGTAAAGTTCTCCGGCATCTCTCCGTCCGGTCTCAATGCCTCATCTGAGGGGGAAATCCGGGTCTGGTATGACAGGGTTGCGGCTTATCAGGAATCATTCTTCCGCGCCAACCTGACCAAAGTCATGCACGCCTGCATGCTGAATATCTGGGGTGAGATAGATCCAGATATCAGCTTCAATTTTGTCCCGCTCTGGCAGTTGGATGAGGCTGCCAAAGCGGCCATTGCCAAGACCAACGCGGATACGCGGGCGGTCTATGTGGAGATCGGCGCGGCCAGCAATGACGAGGTGCGGACGGCTCTGCGCTCGGATGAAGACGGACTCTTCGACGGGGCTAATCTGGAGGGTGGCGGGTATGAGCCGCTGGCCGAGCAGGAAGGACGCGACCCCGAAAATGGCGGCGTAAGCCTGTTCGGGAACCCGGCTGCGCACACAGACAATGACGGCGTGTAATGGCCTCCAAACCCAAATCCTTAAAGCCCATAAGGCCAAGCGCCGGGGTGGGGGCGTTTTATGAGCGTGAACTGAACAAGCTCATAGACGAAATGGAAGCCAGTCTTCGCTACTGGCTTCGCGCGCGTTACCGGCGCGTAGAGAGCCAGATCACGCAGGATGCAAACCCAGCTACCGATCTGCAAAAACTGATGACGCAACTGACGGCAAAGTGGCGGCTCAAGTTCAATTCGCTCTCTCAGCATCTGGCTCCGGCGTTTGTGCAGCAGGCGCAGGGGAATGTGGACAGGACATTCAAATCAGAACTGAAAAAGAAAGCTGGATTCACGGTCAATTTCAATCCGAATAAGGATGTAAGTGGCGCGATAAAGGCTTGCGTTGAAGAAAACGTCCTCCTGATCAAAAATGTTGGAGAGCAGCACCTAAGTGATGTCAACCAGATGGTTCTGCGCGCCGTAGCGCATGGCGGAGACTTGGGCGAGCTAACCAAGGGATTGGAGCAGCGTCTTGGCATCACCCGCAGGCGTGCGGCCAACATTGCGCGCGACCAGAACGCCAAAGTCACCAGCGCCATCAACCGGCAGCGCCAGATAGACACCGGCCTGTTCGAGGCCGAGTGGGTGCATTCTGCGGGCGGGAGAAACCCGCGGCACAGTCATGTTGAGGCGGGTCGTAAGCGGCTGCGCTTTGACGTGCGTGAGGGCGCGCTGATTGACGACGAGCGCATATGGCCCGGGCAAAAGCCGAACTGCCGGTGTGCGAGCAGGATAATCCTCAAAGGGTTCAACGACGAATGACCGACATACTCGCGTATGATCGTATGGGCAGCGTGCGCACGACGGACGCTGAAGGACGCCTGCGTGTGGCCGCAACGCCCATCAGTAAGGCCAATATCTGCCCCTACATGGGTAGGGAAATTCCGAGCAACCGTGAACTTGGGCTGGACCCGGAGCGCATCTACCAGATGCTCCGTGACCCTGACGAGTTGAAAAAGGCCGCGTCAAGCTTCAACGGCCTGCCGGTGCTGGAAGAGCATTACCACGTCACAGCGGCCAACCCGCGCCGTG
This sequence comes from Acetobacter senegalensis, assembly GCF_001499615.1. Taxonomy (NCBI): domain Bacteria; kingdom Pseudomonadati; phylum Pseudomonadota; class Alphaproteobacteria; order Acetobacterales; family Acetobacteraceae; genus Acetobacter; species Acetobacter senegalensis. The sequence continues at coordinate 1,743,730 of NZ_LN606600.1, forward strand.
ATCTGGTAGTTGGCACGACCGGCAATGAGGCGACGTTTGACGCGCCCTACCTGATGAACAGCCTTGTGATCTGGGACGGTGACGCCATCGACCGGATCAAGACCGGAGAGCAGCGGGAGCTTTCAAGCGCCTACCGGTACAGGGCCGACATGACCCCCGGTGAATATGAGGGGGAGAAATACGACGGCGTGATGCGCGACATTGTGGGTTCGCACGTCGCTGTCGTTCCCAGTGGCCGCGCTGGTCCAGACGTTCTGGTTGCAGACGCACAATTGGAAAATCCAAACATGAAGAAAATTCCTAAGAACAAGCAGGGTGCCCTTCTTGCAAAGCTGCGCCCGTTTCTTGCGCAAGATGCTGATATGGAAGCCTGCAAGAAGGCTATGGACGAAGACATGGATGACAAAACCGCGAAGGATGACGCATGCGAAACGCTACGTAATCTGCTCGGTGGTCGCGTTCCTGATGAAATTATGGATCAGGTTCTGGCTCTGTTTGAAAACACCTCAACCGAAGGTGCGGAAAACGTAGCAGAAGATGATGGCGAGGAGGAGCGGCGCGCCAAACTGCGCGAGGCTGGCTTTTCCGACGATGAAATTGACAAGATGATTTCCGCTCTTGCGTCGGTTGCTGAGGATGAAGAGCAGACCGAGGCTGACCGGCAGCGTGAAGCAGAAGCAACGCGCAAGGCCGATGCCGAGCGGGCCGAAAAAGAACGTCTCGACCGTGAGCGCGAATCTGCCGGGGCGAAAGCTGCGATGGACGCCGCGATCAGCAAGGCCAAAACCGAGGCTAAGGCCGAAACTATGGCCGCGATGCGCGCTCTTGTCGCCGCGCAGGCCGAAGTCGAGCCTTTCGTGGGGGCTGTGACCATGGACAGCGCGGAAGGCGTGCATCGGTTCGCCTTGCGTCAGCTTGGTTATGACCTCTCCGGCATCCCGGCCAGCGCATACGGTGCAATGTTCCGCCAGCATGCAGCCAACGCCCAGCGCGAAAAGCGCCCGGTTCTAGCGGCTGACAGCAAGGCAGGCACGTCCTTCCTCGACAACCACCCCGGCCTCAAGGCCGTGAAGATTGCAGGGTAATCAGATGCCTTTTCAGAATCAGGTTAATCAGGAACTCGCCTACGGCGTGCCTGGCACATTCGCGTCCAACAACCCGGATGCAAGCGCCGTTCCGCCGGAAGGTGCGTATGTGGCGGGCACCGGTGGTTGCACCATTGCCGCCTTCGGCTGGGATCAGGGTGACGGGACGGTGCTGAATGCACCGCCTGCCTCTACGACCTCCTACACGGTCACGGCGCTGGCTGTTGGCGCGGGCGGCACAGGCTACGCTGTTGGCGATACGGCGGCATTTGCTGGCGGCAAGGCCACGGTGTCCACAATCGGAACCGGTGGCGTTGTGACCGCCGTGACGCTCCAGAGCGCCACTGCACAGAGCACAGATCCAACAGCAACCGGCGTTGCGACAACCACAAACGGGAGCGGGTCAGGTCTGACGTTGAACGTGACCGGCACCAGCAGCACAACCGCAGCAGGCGCACCCACCGGCTTGGTGTTCAACGACCGCAGTGCATGGATCTCCGACATTTACGACGAGGCCACCATGGTCATGCCGCAGGGCTACATGGTCGATCTCAAGACCGCCGGTGATTACTTTGCCGCGGCCACGACCGCAGCGACAGCAGGGCAGAAAGTCTTTGCCTCCACCACGGACGGCACACTGTCCACCGGCGCCGCAGGAGCAACCGTCACGGGCGCTGTCGAAACAAACTTCTACGTCACGCTCGGCGGTAGCGCGGGCGAAACGATCACAATCAGCACATGGAGCCGTGGCTAATGGCTTATGACACCGAATTTGAGCTTCTGAAGCAGCGGGGCTTTGTCATGCCCGAGGGCGCGCACATTCTGCCCTCCAATGACATTCTCGCGTCTGACGCCATGGCGATGGACGCCGCGCCCACTCTCTCCACCACGGCCAACGCTGGTATCCCGGCGTTCATGGCGACCTATGTTGATCCCAAGCTGATCGACGTGGTGTTCTCTCCGATGCGCGGCGCGGAGATTGCGGGGGAAGTAAAAAAGGGCGACTGGATCACGCCGACGGCCATTTTCCCGATGATCGAAAGCACGGGGCGGACGGTCAGCTATGGTGACTGGAACAACAACGGCATTGTTGACCTCAACGCCAATTTCCCGGACCGCCAGTCCTACCACTATCAGGTCTTTGCCCGTTGGGGTGAGCGGGAAGTGGAAATGGCAGGGGCGGCCCGCATCCAGTGGGTTGCCAAGCTGCGCCAGTCTGCCGCGCTGAAGCTGAACAAGTTCCAGAACCAGACCTATTTTTACGGCGTGAAGGGGCTGCGGAATTACGGCTACCTGAACGACCCGCGCCTGCCTGCCGCAGAAGTCGCCAGCGTGAAAACCGCCGGTGGTACGTCATGGGATAAGGCAGAGCCGGAAGAAATCTTGGCTGATTGCATTGCCGTCATCACCCAGCTTCGTGCGCAGTCCGCTGGTTATGTCGATACGGATTCCGAGATTACTCTCGGCATGTCGCCCACCCGCGCGGGTGTCATGACCCTGTCGAACAAGTACGGCCTGTCAGCCTTCGACTTGCTTAAAAAGCAGTATGCCAACATCAGCATTGTCCAGGCTGTAGAGTTTGGTGATGCCGCTGGCATGACGGTTCAGACCATGATTGCTGTCGCCAAGGAGATCGAGGGGCAGCAGGTCGCTGAAGCCGCCTTCACCGAAAAGCTGCGCACCCACTCCGTCGTCACTGCGCCGTCTGGCTGGGAACAGAAACTCTCTCAGGGCACGTGGGGCGCGATCATCTACCTGCCGTTTGGCGTTGCAACAATGACGGGGATTTAAGCCATGAGCGGTACCGCATCAAACCCCGTAACCGTCGGCTGCAAACTGCCAAACGGCGTCGTTCTGCGCGTTGGGGAGAGTAAAGCAATTCTCTCCGGCGCGAACTCTTCCAACGTGATCGGGGGATATGGACTCAGCTCCGTGCCGTCTGATCTGTGGGACGCTTGGCACGCGAAGCACAAGGATAGTGACCTCGTGAAAAAGGGTCTCGTATTCGCCCAGAGCACGGTGGCCAAGGCCACGGCACAGGCCAATGAGCAGGCGGGGATCAAAACCGGGGCAGAACCTCTTGACCCCGATGCTCCAGCACCGGGCGTGACAAAAGCAGGCAGTAAGTAAAATGGCGGTAGCGGTCTTCGATTATGCAACATGGTCGGCCCGCTACCCCGACCTTGCTGAGCAGGTGGCTGCGCCTTTGGCTGGACTGTATTTTGCCGAGGCAGAACTCTACCTCGACAATACGGAATGCAGCCCTGTGCGTAACGTGGCGCAGCGCACGCTTTATCTCTACATGCTGGTCGCCCACATCGCCTATCTGAATCTGCCAGCATCCAGCGGCGGAAACGGGGCGGGGATGGTCGGCCGGGTAGCCAGCGCAAGCCGGGGTTCCGTTTCAGTCAGCACGGACATGGGCAGCCAGCCGGGGGCAGCCGCGTGGTTTATGCAAACCCAGTATGGGGCTGCGTTCTGGCAGGCCACGCTATGGCTACGCACGGCGCGATACGTCCACACACGCAGAATCCAGAGGCAGACATGGCCGTAAAGATCAAGGGGGGCGACAAGCTCCAGCGTGCTCTGACCAACCTCGCCAAGAAGGTGGAGAAGGGCGGGCATGTGGATGTGGGCTTCTTTGAGGATGCGACGTATCCAGACGGCAAGCCAGTTGCCTACATCGCGTCCGTGCAGGAATTCGGTGGCACCGTCGAGGTGCCCGAGCATGAGACCGAAATTTACCGCTCTGTCGCGAAGGACGGGTCATTCAACAAGAACGGGAAATTCGTCAGGCGCAACAAGTCAAACTTTGCCACCACCCACACGGTTCCGTCGCATGTGATCACCATTCCGGCACGGCCATTTATGAGAAATACCGTTGTCAACAATCAGGCAGATTGGGGGAAAGCGCTGGGCGATGCTCTGGTGGAGACAAAATTTTCGGTTAAGAAGTCTCTGAACGTCATGGGCCGCGTGATGTCGGATCAAATGCGCGACGAAATAAAGCGCATCGGCCCAGAGAATAAACCGTCCACCATCAGGAAAAAAGGCTTTAACCGGCCCCTCATTGACACAGGACGTATGTTCCAGTCCGTCACGCATGAAGTAAAGGACGGCCCGAGTGAGTCTTAACCTCTTCGGCATAGCGGGTCGCATGACCGGCGCGGTCAACCCGTGCATTCCTGCTGATCTGTTCGCCAGCGATGGGGTGCAGGACACGCCGTCTGGTGAGGTCGAGCCCAAATACATCGTGGCGCGCATCTGGATTGAGGTGCAGGCCTTGACCGGGCAGGACTTGCAACAGGTCGAAAACCTCAACCAGCAGGCTGACATGCGGGCGGTCTATATCCGGGGAGGCATCAAGGCGCTGAACCGACCCCTGCAATATGGCGGCGACCTCATCAAGTTTTACAATTCCTACTGGAAGGTGACCCAATCCCTTGAGGAATGGGGAGATGCTGAATGGTGCAAAGTGTTAGTGACCCGCCAAACATCACCGCCCCTGGGCTGCTCGTAACGCCGTCCGAGAAGGATATTTACACGGCGGTTAAGGCGTGGATCACATCTATCCTGCCGTTTTCCATAACGATCCGGCAGGGGCAGCTCAACGATGTGCCCGCGCCCATTGGCCCGTTTATGCTCATGACCATCATTGGCCGGGAGCGCATCGCCACCAACGGCTGGTCCTACACGGATACGGAGCGCGTGGTGGTCGAGCAGACGCGCATCTCCATGCAGATATCCGCGTTCGGGAAGGGTTCTGGCAACCTGATCCAATCCGTTCTGATGCTCTGGCGCGATTTGAGTGCAGTGGATGCTCTGGCCGCGTCCGGTCTGCCCATTGCCCCGCTGCACACATCCGATATCCGGCAGCTTGGCTTCATTAATGCCGAGAAAAACTACGAGGATTGCTGGAGTGTGGACCTGATTTTGCAGGCCAACATCACCACCCGCATTCCGCAGCAGTTCGCCGACAAACTCACCATCGACACGCTTGAGGTCGATACAACCTATCCCCCAAAGGAGTAGCCCGTGGCTGGCATCCCCATTTCAACAAAAGTCAAGGTCACGCCGGGCGTTCTGTCTGCCGGTGGTGGCCTGAATAACCTCACGGGCCTGATCCTGACCCAGACCGTCAGCGTCGTGGCAGAAGGCACCGTGACGGAATATGACGACGCGGCCTCAGTCGCCACGGCCTTTGGCGCATCCTCAACGGAAGCAGCCATGGCGGCGGTCTATTTCAGCGGCTACACCAACGCGACCCAGACCCCGGCGCGGCTCCTGATCGGTGGGTACCCGGAAACCGGCGGGGATATGGCAACCGAACTCGCCAAGCTGCTGGCGGCCAACGCCTCGTGGAATGGCGTGACGTGTGCGTTTGAACCTGTTCTGGCAGACAAGCAGGCATTCGCAACATGGGTGTCGGCGCAGAACAACACCATCTTCGGCGTTCTGTGGGACACGGATACCGAGGCGACCACAGCCAGCAGCACCACCGCGTTTGGTGTATGGCTCAAGGGAACGACACTCAGCGGCATCACGGCGGTCTATAAAGACCCGAACGCTGCGGCTCTGGCACTCGGATGGATGGCCTCTCTCCCGTTCGGCACAGCAGGCGGCAGGCGCAATCTGGACATGATCCAGAGCGCCAACGTCATTCCGAGCGTGACGGATGGCACGACCGCAGCAACGCTGCTGGCCAACGGCTATAGCTTCTACGGTGCGTATGCCAATAAGGGCGATACCTTCCAGTTTTTTGATAACGGGGCGGTCTCTGGCGCGTTCCTGTGGGCTGACAGCTACGTCAACCAGATCTGGATGAACGCGAATTTCACGACTGATCTGGTCAACCTGCTGCTGAACAACGGGCAAATCCCGTACAACACTGAGGGCGACACGCTGGTTGAGGCGGCCTTGCAGGACACCATCAACACCGCTGTCAGCTTTGGTGCGGTGCAGTCTGGCGTAACGCTGACAGCCTCCCAGAAACAGCAGATTAATAACGCCGCTGGCAACACCACGGCGGCAGATACTGTGCAGTCTCAGGGCTGGTATCTCAAACCCAATGTGTCCACTGCTCCGGCCTCCTACCGGGTCAAGCGCACCACGCCGCCCGCGCAGTTCTGGTACTCCGACGGCCAGAGCGTGCAGTCCATCAATATGAGCAGCGTTGAGGTGCAGTAACCATGTCTGATCTTCTGATTACCTCGGCCAACGCGATCTATACGATCACGGTGCCGGGCCTGTTTAACGCACCCTTCACTCTGAAAAACTTTGCCGCCGACCGTGCTTTTGAAACCGAGGCGCGGGAACTGGCCGAAGAGTCCATGTCGGTTGACGGGTATCTGAACGTAGGCTGGGTTGCCAATGCGGTGAGCCAGACCATCAGCCTGCAGGCCAGCAGCGACGAGGCCTCGGTGTTTGACAGCATCATCACGGCGCAGGATCAGGCCCGTACAATCTACCGGCTTGGCGCGGTGATCCAGCTTCCTGCGATCGGCAAGAAATACACCCTGACGCGGGGATACCTGCGCTCTGCCGTGCAGATCCCGTCCGCCGCCCGTGTTCTGGAGGCCAGGGCCTTTGAGGTGCGTTGGGAGCGGGTTGTCCCGGCTGCAATCTGATGGCGCTGAAACAGAAAACCGTCACGTGCCCCCATGAGGGCGCGGACAAGGGCAAGGTGTTCATCATCACCCGCATGTCTGCCTATGAGGCGGACAAATGGGGGCGGCATGCGGTGCAGGCGGCCATCGGCGGGGGTGGCGCCATTCCCGGAGTGACGGAAGGCGGAGGCCTTGCGGAAGTCGCGGCGGCTGGCGTCGGCATCTTCGGCGCTATGGAGCCGGCCCGCATGGATGAGCTGATCGACCAGCTTCTTGAGTGCGTGGCCTATGTTCCGGACCCGGCCAATCCGTCCGTCACCATCCCGTTCAAACTGGCCGCCAGAACCGACCAGATTGAGGAAATTCCCACAGTGGGCTGGCTCCAGAAGGAAGCCTTCGCTCTGCACGTGGATTTTTTCAAGGGCGTCGGCCAGTTGTTCTCCCTGCTGTCCCTGCTGCTGCAAATGGGAAACAGCGCCCCGTCGCCCGATGCAGAAACATCAGTGAGCGTATCGCCCTCGTAATCAGCGAGGGCGTCGCCAGCCTCCACGATCTCCAGACGGTTTATGATAGCGAGGGCTTTGAAGACCTGCTGGAGATTGCTGTTGTGAAAAGGTTTAATAGGTAACTCATATAGAGAGCATGGGAGGATTATTTCCGTACTGGAGATATCTCCCAAATGTAGTTGGCAGGGAGAGTAGTTGAATTAGTATGGATTGAGACTTGAATGCCTGATTTAAAATTAACATCTTTTTGGATTTCTCCAACCAATAGGCTTAATTTTTCGATATTAATGACGGTAATATTTCCATTGCCATCAGTTCTTTCAATTGCGGCCCTGTAAAAATCAGAAAACTGCCAGTTATCACTCTGATTTCCCAAAAGAATAACTTCATCTCCCTTATTAAAATATGCAGACTTTGGGTTTATAGGCGAATAGAAATACATATCATCCTCATCCAAATTCGAACAATGGTGCTGAATGTTTGTGGCAGACAGTTCAGAGTCTTTCCAAATCACCCCCCCCGAAAGCCGTACGCATGCCCACCATAATTGATGCCCTCGTCGTCTCTCTGGGGCTGGACGCCAAGGCCGTCGTGAAGGGGCAGAAGCAGGCTGAGGGGGCGTTTAAGCGCGTCCAGACCAGCGCTGCGAAGATGGGCGATGGCGTTGCCACAGCCGCCAATACGGCGGGTGATGCGTTCCATTCTCTGGAGCGCAAAGCTTTGGCCTTCTTTGCAGTTCTGACCGCTGGCAAGACGCTCAAGGCCTTCATCAGTGACACGACCAGCGCCAACGTAGCCGCAGGGAACATGGCTCGTAACCTTGGTGTGTCAGTCAACAGCCTGACAGCGTGGCAGAAGGCGGCGCAGGCTGTTGGTGGCTCTGCTGAGGATGTGTCCGGCTCCCTCGGCTCTCTGGTGTCTCAGTTCCAGACAATCGACGGGCGGCGCAATCTGGGCATGGTGTTCGGCCAGATGGGCGTGCGGCTGGAAGGCGCGAACGGCCAGTTGCGCGACATGAACGGCCTGATGCCCGACCTTGCTCGCGCAGCGCAGCGCAGCGCCTTGGCCCGCAGTTGTTCTCGGCCCTCGGTTCGCAGGCCGGGTTCTCTCAGGGGTTCATCAACCTGCTGGAGCAAGGGCCGGAGCATATCCAGAAGCTGTATGCGTCTTTGCAGAAGTATGCGCCGACGGAGCGTGATACTACAGAGTCTGCTAAACTCCTCGAATCTTGGACCAAACTGACGGCGCAGTCTGAGGCGTTTGGTCGCTCCATCATGACTGACCTCAGCCCCGAGGTGCGCGAAGTTATGGATCTTTTTAGTGGCTTCGTGCGCTCAAACTCTGACGCATGGCTGGCGGACATTAAGATGGGCGCAGATCAGCTAACGGCGTCTATCAAGAGCGTAACTTGGGAGAAGATCGGTCTAGAGATTAAGGCTTGGTGGGATTACATCAAGGCGATTGACTGGAATAAAGTCGGTCAGGAAATAAAGTCTTTTGGTCAGAGCGCAGATGGCGCAGCCCAGTTTGTCGGGGGATGGGCAAAAGCTGTTGAGTTACTATTTGCCCTGTGGGTAGGCTCAAAATTCCTTGCGGTCCTGCGTAATGTGCAGCTCTTGGCCGCAGCCAGCGGTGCGGGGTTGGGTGGCATTTCTAAGCTGATTGCAGCGGCGGGCGTGGGGTATGTTGCCCACAAAGGGCTTGAGGCCGCAGACCCGAATGACAACATCGGCGGCTGGATGGATAGCAATGTGCCGGGCGCGTCATTCCTGGACAATCTTGCGTCGAAAGTAGGGATGGGCCGCTCTTACGCGGAGCAGAATGCACGCAAGGCTATCAGCACGGCAGACCCTGCTGACATGATCAAGATTGCCAATATGTCCGTGGGTATGGGGTGGAGCAGGGAGCAGGCAATGGGCCTCCTCTCCAACGCCATGTCTGAGAGCAATCTTGATCCGTTTTCTGTTGGGGACAATGGCGGCGCATACGGGCTTTTCCAGTGGCATGGAGACCGTCAGGCGCAATACGCCGCGCGCTACGGGCACACCATGCAGTCCGTTAAGGATCGGGACGCAGCGACCAAAGAGCAGATGGATTTTGCAAACTGGGAACTGTCACACACCGAGAAGCAGGCTGGAGATTATCTCAGAAAAGCCACTGACGCAGGTATGGCAGGAGCCATTGTCTCCCGATATTTCGAGCGGCCAAAAGATCAGGATGGCGAGGTAGAGAAGAGGGGGGCTTTGGCCGAGTATCTGTCTTCGCAAAAAAGCGTTGTGGGGGCTGCGCTGTCCACTCCGGCAGGTGGGGGCACCACAAACAACGTCACCAACCACATGACACTTCATGTTCCCGGCGGCGACCCCAAGCAGATCACGAAGGCCGTTAAGGCGGCCTTCAATGATCCTCGTATGCAGGCGTGGCAGACTAATATGGGGTTGACTTAGGGGTAGGGGATGCGCAAACGCGCATGCCCTCAATGCATGGATTCAAGAGCCGACTTTAAGCCGTCAGTTCCAATGGGCAACCTGGACTTTCCCTGTTGGAAGTATAATTTTGAAGCGCCCTGTAGAACTTTCAAATTATCTCGGCTTAGCTGCGCCATGAATGTTGCTCCCTGCGGGCCTTGAGGTGCGCACCCCATTGACTCCAACGGGGCGCTCTTCCCTTGGTCGCTTATCAAAACTCCATCATTCCCGGGCTGGCATGAAGCGACCGTCCCCCACTCTGTGAAGCTGATAAGCGCGCGGCCCGAATGCGGGTTTGCCGCCTCAGAGGACACGGAAATCTCAGTTGACCCATCTTTATAATATGCGTCCTGAGAGCCGGGCAGAAGTCCCGGCTTATTCCCCCAATGGCCACTTTGGGCAAACGCCGCGGTTATGTTTGCCATTGATGCCAGCGTCACCAACAATAGAACTCGTTTCAAAATAACCTCCCATCAAAATCCGATGGAAGATAGCTGTACCTTGCGGGGTGGGAAACTTTTTCTTGTACGGCGTGGGCGCTGTTACTACGGTACTCAGATGAATGGATGAAAATTTCCATTGAAGGAAAATTACCATGTCACCAGAAATGTTCGGAATTCTCGGCGTTATTCAGGGCGTATCATATGCTTTATCGTCCGTTATATTGATCGGTATAGCCAAGCGTCTTCTTTTGAGCGTGCGTGCACTCGACGAAATGCGCAGGGATATTGTTAGGGAGCGCAGTTCTGCAGGCAAAGGGTCCACGTAGAATTTAATTCTGGATAGGCCAGGCACTAGCGTGGCTTCAGTATATGGCCGCGCGATTTCATGCGGGAAAGAATATTTGTCGCAGCGTTCCATTGTAATAATGCCGCGCTCCCGCCCATCTGCCCCTATGCTGTAGGTAATAGGCATAATTTCCACGCCCCGAGGCGACTTCACATATATGTCTGTTATGTTCAGAGTTTCAGGTATTCTGTTGTTGAAATATAAAGAAATTCTAACGGCATCTTTTGGTTCTGAAATAATTCCTCTTTGAGCTTTTGCTTCAATAAGGGGTAATTTCTCTTGCCCATTCAATTTATAAAGAACAAATGGGGTGCTGGCCCCGACCATTGCGAACAATACACCAAGCCACTCAGTAACTGCACTCATAAAATACCTCTCCCTGCAATAAGGGTGAGGCAGCCAGTACCTTTGGAGTCGCGTCAATCACTATCAGAAATGAATGTCTGGAGTGATTTTGAGCACGGTGCCCGTACCCCTCAGAGTCCCGTAAGGCGAACAAATCGAGACTCTCCCACCATGTGCGCATAGCTGGGAAGGGTTGGGGAGTCAGCCGTCAGCGCGACAAACCAACAGCCTCCCGGAGTATATCGTTTGCACGGGACTGCCAGCCGGGGCCATCCGCCTTCAAGCGTTCAAGAAGATCCGGGTCAAGACGCATAGAGACTAGTGTCTTCGTCGGGGCTTTCTGTGGGCCCCGCACTCGTCGCTGAGAAGCAAGGTCAGGCACAATAACGGAAGCAGGAACCGCCCGCCGGAAATCCCGCTCGGTCAGTTCCGGGTTGTCTGCGTCCAGAGCAATACCCTGATTGATGCGGGCATCTTCCTCGTCTGTCGGCATGATAAAGTCAGGTTTGCGCGGCATAGAGCTTTGCCTCCCGTTTGTTGGCCTTGCGCAGGCTGATGATGCGGACAATGCGCGTTTCAATGCTGAAAACCAACACATGAAGGCGCAGATTGATCGGAGCGATAGCGACAAGGCGTGGTTCGTTTGCGCTCTGGCTGGTCATGACAAAAGCAACGTCCCATTCAAAGCCGTCAGCGGCAACAAAATCAACGCCGTGTTTGGCGATGTTGCTCTGGCGCTTTGTTTCGTCCCAATCGTATCTCATGGATTATTGTATATACGATAAAATCGGACAGGGCAAGTATATTGTATATATAATTTGATGGGATGAGTCAGGGGCACCGGCCTAAAAAGGTATCTCATCGTCCAGATCAGGATCTGATTTAAGTGTCTGCCAATTATAGGGCTTTGCGTTTTCCACGGACTTCTTAATAGTCTCTGATGGTTGCGGCGTATAATAATCCATTGACGAATCCCATTCGTTTCCATGCTCAGAAAAGAATAGTTTTCCCTTTTTATCTATAGCACCCGACTCATCGGACTTTGTTTCAAACCATACATAATCTTTTCCATATTTAATATTTGTAGTTGCGCTATGCGAGGCAATTACATTCTGGGCTAATAGCCTTAGATCTCTTTCTTTTTGGAAAGATGCATGCAGTTTTTCTAGGATATCTTTCGTAGACTCTCGTTCCTCCAGAGCAAACTTCACCAACCGTTTGGCGGCTTCCTCATTGGATGAGAGCCCATTAGACGAACGGAAACGCTCTACTCGCCACACCATTCCCGGAGGCAGAAGTTGCTCAACAAGGCCTTTATCTGGGACTTTTTCTTTTTCCCGTCGCAGACCAACATCTAGCAATCTCAGCATTTCTGCATTGAGAGAGTTATTGTGTTCATTTGCAGACGCGGCAAGGCGCTCATGAAGCTCCTTAGGAACACGCAAAGAGAATCGGAGTGTGGTTTCTTCTTCCATAGCTCCGCCATAGCTCCTTTTTCATAATTTGTCTTGACGCCTCCTGTGATGCCATAGATAGTGCCATTAACGGCATCATTTAGGTGCCACGAAGAGGAGCCATGAACACCAGGCACGAAAAAACAGGCGTTAAAACTAGCTTACGACTTTCCTTCGCCTTGCATAGATGGCTGAGGGAGTGTGCGCAGAAAAACGCCAGGAGCCTCAATACCGAGATATTGATCCGACTAGAGGCAATGAAAATTCAGGAAGAGATGAGAGCAGCGGGTGCAAGTTTGGCGACCGAACCCGCTGCCTCGAGAAGCAAATAGGATATATTCGCTATGACAGATGATAGCACAAATAACCCGAAATTGACAATTGGTTCTGGGTGCCCAGAAGGGGCTATGTATATCGGATCAGATGGGGAGCCAAAAATCACCCCCTACGGATTGGGATATCTGGCCGCAGAGTTTGCAAAAGAGCAAAAACAGCCTTTGGTCGAGGCCATTCTTTACGCATCCAAAGTTTCCGCAAACCACTTCGCTGGGTGTTTGGAGCGCGGCCACTCAGAAGAAGAAGCGAAAAAGCGTGCCGATGAAGTGTTGGCCTCCGCAAAAATGCGCCTAGAAGAGCTATATCGCGGGGCGTCTAAGGCAGGGGGCCGGGCATGAGCACGAGCCTCCCCATCCCCGCAGAGTTCGCTGAAATTGCCGCTATCTGCGTTGCGTCTGAAATGACGATTGGCGGCAAGGTTGTTCTCGGCGTCGAAGGCCGCGCTCTTCATGAGGGCCTAAAAGTGGGACGCGCTTTCCGCGCTTGGATGCCGGGACGCATAGAGGAGTTTGGTTTTGCAGAAGGGCAAGACTTTGAAACTTATGATGGTTTGAGCCGTCCCAATCCGGACACCTCAAAATCTCGCCCTCAGAAGACAAAGGAGTATCGCCTCACCCTCGACATGGCGAAGGAACTTTCCATGGTCGAGAATAACGAGAAGGGCCGGTTGGCTCGGCGGTATTTCATCTGGCGCGAACAGCAGGCGCTTTCTATCCAGCCGTCAGTGTCAGTAGCGCAGATGGAACAGCGCATGATGCAGGCCCTTGGCGGCATGGTGAAGGGTATCGTCAACAAGCAGATCACGCCCAAGATCGAGCAGCTTTCACAGAAAGTAGATGGTGTTCTTGCTGTGCGCCCTGTCGGCGTGGCCGTGGTCACACACCGCACAGCCAAGCGGTGGCTCGACCATTACGGCATTACCAAGCGCCCAAGGGGGTTAGTGCGGCGCGTGTCCAATGCCCTGATGCGCCAGTCTATCCGCATGGGCTACACGGTCAGCTATACAGCGGAAGAAGAGGTGCGGTCATTCCACGAGGTCGTGGCGAACGCTTACTTCTCCACTGGGCCGGGCCGTCACCTTCTGCCTAAATCTGTGAAGGGCCAGAAAGAGATGGGGTTAGGGTCCAGCCCTGTCCCTTTTGCCAAAACGCCAGCGCGCACAGCCTGACACAGGCCAGCCACCCTTTCGGGGGTGGCAACGCTGGCGTGAGAATGAGTGAGCGGGAAATCTCCAATGCCGTTTTATTCATCGCCGAAGCCATGCCGCAGCATCGGACAAAGTATGGGACTACCGTAGAAAAGGGGCGTGAGAGGCTGAGAACAGCCGCCCGAGCCATCATGCAGATGTGGCGCGATCTGGAGCAGGCAGAACGAGCAGAGCGTAAATCCATAGCTTGACAGACTCCGGTGGCAGAATAGAGAGTGAGTCCGGGTGTTCCAATAGATACCGTTTTCAGGGGAAAGGGCGGCTTTCGGGCCGCCTTTTTTCGTTGCGACTCATGCCGATCATCGGTTACAGTTCCGCTTGGCGATCACCCTCGCCCTAGGAAGGGGATAGCCGAGGCCCATCTCTCTCCCCTTTCTAGTCCTGTCTTCTGGTTGACATAGACCCCCGTGACGAAAGTTGCGGGGGTTTTTGTGCTGCAGTCGGGAGGCTGTCTTCCCATTACGGTAAAGCGTAGGGCTGAAAAATTTTTTACACTAAAATCTTATATATTTGATACGCGTATTATTTGAGTGTTAACGCCTGAGTTATAGGCTGAATGACTTCGTCTCCTGAATAAATAATGGTGCATGTCGCAGTATGCAAATTGACGTTTCCAAAAAGAGAGAGAGGGCATGCCAACTTCTTCGAAACGTCCAAAGTGCGCAATGCGTGTTGAAGATAAAGATTGACGAATTTACTGACTATATTCTCAACACAAGATTTGATGCCAGCTATGTAAATACGAAAACAAGCTCGATGATTATGTCTTACAGCGCCATGCTGGAAGTCCAGAGAATCATTCTTGAGGGTCTTGCTAAAACGCCTCCGAGTGGGAAGGTCGTGCTATCTCCTGAGTTGACGGGCGTTCTGCGGTCCTACGGTCTGATATCGAGATAGGTGCTGCTGGCGACCTGAGGCGGTCGAAAGACCGCGTGGAGGGCTCTAAAAACTCCGCGCCTCCATCACCTCCCCAAACTCCGTCGTAAACCGTGACGAAAGCATCCCCTGCCGAGGCCTCCAAGCCCGCTCAACCCCAGTGCTGAGCGGCTTGATCGCCTCCCGGCCAAAGCGCCGGTTGATAGAGTCCATGGCGTCCATCAGGGCGGGGGATTGTGCTTCTGGCGCGTCAAAGAGCGACGCCTGCTGTCCTGCGGGCGCAAGGTCATTCAGCAAGACGCCACCCTTGGTATAGCGGTAGCCATCTCGCCAGATCGCCCGCAAAAGTCGCGTGGCAGTCGCAATCAGCGTTAGCGTATTATTCGTTGGCGCGCAGGTTATGGCAGCCTGATTGGAGTACCATCCGTCCTGCCGCTTGTGCGGGTTGGTCTGGATGAAGACGGAGACATGCCCGGCGTCCATACCTTCCGCCCGGAGCTTTTCTGACGCCCTTACGGCAAAGCCAGCGATAGCCTCGCGCATATCACCATAAATCGCGATCGGCTGACCGAAGGACCGGGTACAGGCCAGCCCTTTGCGCTGCTCTGCAACCTCAGAAAGCTGAAGGCAGGATTCCCCACGCAGCTCTGCCTGCAACCGGACCCCAGTAATCGCCATGATTTTTCGAATCTGAGCAGGCTCAACCTCTACAAACTGCGCAATGGTACGGATGCCAGCATCATGCAATCTCGGAACCAGTCGGCGGCCAATGCCCCAGACCTCACTGACGGGCAGGTTCCGATAGAACCGCATCCGCGTCCGCTCGTCGGTCAGGTCGCACAGACCCTCCATTTCTGGCCGGTCCTTGGCGATGTAGTTGGCGAGTTTGGCAATGGCCTTTGTCGGCCCCCAGCCCACACACGTTGGGATCTTGGTGATCTGCTCCACGCGCCCCCGGATCACCTCGCACCGTTCGGCCAGATCCCCCGGCAGGCCGGTCAGATCAAGAAACATCTCATCAATAGAGTAGGGCTCGACGCGGGGCACATGCTCTAGCAGCACCTGATAGACCCGGCGACTCATGTCGGCATACAGAGGGTAATTGCTGGAATACCACTGCACGCCGGAAAGTTTGCGCTCATTTCGGATCAGGTGCCAGGCATCGCCCATCTTGATGCCCAGCCCCTTAGCCTCGGCGGTGCGGGCAATAGCGCACCCGTCGTTGTTGGATAGAACGACAACCGGCATGCGCTTCAGCCGCGGCTCAAACGCCCGCTGGCAGGAGCAATAGAACGAATTGCAGTCAATCAGGCCGTAAACCGTCATGGCTTTTCCCGCACCACGCCCGTTACAGTGGCCCAGATATCCACGTCCTGCGTCGGATCAACGCGGATCGGCTCCCGGCTGTCGTCGCCAGAAACCAGCCACCACCGACCCTTCTGCGCCCGCAGTTCAGCCAGCAGAACCTGCCCAGCGGCGCAGGCAATCACCAGTTGTCCGGACACCTGCTGGCCGGACGTGTCTGCTATCAGCACGTCGCCGTCCAGTATGCCTCGCGCAGCAAAGGTAGCGCCACGCACGCGCACCGGATAACGGCTGGGCCTGCGCAGATCCAGTACGTCAGATAGATCAATCGGACCCTCAATCGCGTCTGCTGCGGGGCTGGCGAATCCTGTTGTCCGGTCTCCTGCGTATGCGCTCATGCTCCTGTCCTCCATAATGAGAACATAAAGAGAACAGTACCCGCTGGGCAGTCAAGACGAAACTCCAAAATTCTCCTTGTACCCATCCCCAAAATATGAGAGTCTACCCCCATGCCCCTACCATCCATAGGACTCCCAGCGCTCTGGGATATCCCCGTTGCCGCTGGCGTCCCGGCCCTGCTGGGGCAGTCTGTCTCGACCGGGATTACGGCCTCAGCCTCTACCATCCTCGCTACGGCTCTGGATGAATACACCATCACCAGTGCGGCTAGTCAGTGGGGGATTTTTACCGCCAGCAACCAGCCGGTGCTGACCTCGGGCCACGTACGGGCGGTTGATATCCAGAGCATGTATCAGACGTCTGATGCCCCGCAGGAGAACGGCTCGTTCCTCAGTTACAACAAAAGTCGCATACCGGGCCACTATGAGGTGGAGATGGTGTGTGACGGCAGCAGCTTCGAGTATGGGTCGGCCAGCATCTTTTCTGACCTTCTGTCCTCAATGGGCTTATCGTCGTCTCCGTCCTCTGCTGCGCAGACAAAGGCCTTGTTCACGGCGGCCCTCGGTCAGCTTTCTTCCAGTCTTGACCTGTATGCTGTGGCAACGCCCGAGGCCACATATTCCAATGTGAACATCCTTGGCTACTCTCTAGAGCGGGAAGCGCGCAGAGGCGTTTCCATGCTGTATGCGCGGATCTATCTGCAAGAAATACGAATGACAGCAAAGGCCGGGGCAGCAACGGCACAGGAAGCGTCTGGCCAATCCATGGTCACGGGAGGCAATGTGCAGACGCAAAGCCTGACTCCAGATCAGGAAAATGCCATCAACCCGCTGGATGCATTCTGATGGCGACCGTCACTATCCCCATCAGCGCCGTGGCCTATCAACAGATCAATGTCCCATTATCAGGCAATGCTGTCACACTCACAATCCAACAGCGCACCAATGGCGTCTATATGGATGTGGCGCTGAATGGCGCGCAGATCCTCGCGGGCATCATCTGTCAGGACCGCACGTGGATTGTCAGGCGCGCATATCTCGGGATGCCGGGCGACCTCTGCTTTTTTGACACGCAGGGCACGCAGGACCCTACCTATACCGGCTTTGGCAGTCGCTACATCCTGATCTATGAGGCAGGAAAAAATGCCGGGTAGTTTCACGCAAAAGAAAATTGATATCGATTTTGATATCAGGCAGGGCGGATTTTCCGGGAGCCCGGAAACCATCACCCTCATGGACCATCGCGTAAGTTGTCAGGTTCTCAGCACTGGCCTTGAAACGGGAATGATGTGCTCTGTCCGGATCGAGGGCATGAAGCTCAGCGCCATGAACCGCCTGTCTGTGGCGCAGGCCAGCGTGATTGACCAGTCGTCAAACAGTATCACCGTGCGAGCGGGAGATGCAGGGGCGACACGCCCAACCATTTTTACGGGCGGCATTGTCGAGGCGTTTGTTGATTACGCAGGCGCTCCGAACGTGGCGTTTCAGGTCACGGCCCTGTCTACCGCGATCCCGGCCGCAATGCCGATCGAACCGACATCATTCGCCTCTGGAGCAAAGGTTTCCGACATCATGCAGGCAATTGCAGGCAAGGTTGGGCTCGAATTTGCCAATCATGGCGTTGATTCCGTGATGACGGGCGGCGTCAATTATCCCGGCTCAGCGATGCAGCAAATTGACTCCTGCGCCCGGTCCGTCGGTATTGAATATCACATCGGCATGGACACTCTTTCGATCTGGCCGAAGGATGTTGCTGCGTCGGATTCCGCCACACTTGTCTCGGCGGACACAGGAATGATCGGCTATCCGAATTACAGTCAGGGCGGCGTGCTGGTGCAGACGCTGTTTAATCCGGGCATCAATTTCCGGGACACCATCAAGCTGCAAAGCGAATACTCTCCGGCGGCGTGGGTCAATAATTACGGGCAATTGCAGGAAGTGGCAGGCGCGGCCTCCATGTATCCGCCTTCCAATGGCTTGTGGGTTGTGCAGAAGATTGAACACGACCTGCAAACGGAAACGCCGGGTGGACCGTGGTTTACGATGCTGGAGGCGCAGCGGCCTGAATTTGCAGGGAGGGTGGCAACCTTTGGCCGATAAATACACAGGGACAAAAAAAGCATCGGATGGCGCGAGTAATTTCAACGCGCTCAATTCGGCAATCCGGCGCATTTTGAGCATGGGCGGCGGACCAGCACTGGTCGAGGTAAAGGCGGTCAACGGTAACGGCCTGAACCCGGCTGGATTTGTCGATATCCTGCCAATGGTCCATCAGCAGGACGGAGCGGGGAGAACGACACCGCACGGTATGATCTACGGCGCGCCCTATGCGCGACTACAAGGCGGCAAACGGGCCTTCATCTGTGATCCGTCGGTGGGTGATATCGGAATTGCTATCATCTGTGCCCGTGATATTTCAAACGTCAAAATCAATCGCAAACCTTCTGCTCCAGGTTCATTCCGGCAGTTTGATCTTGCGGATGCGGTCTACCTCGGCGGCTACCTAAACGCCGCCCCGGAGGAATACTGCGGTTGGATCAACGGTGACTTCCACGTAAAAACTGCGGGGAAATTCATCGTTGATGCTGCCGAGTGCGACATTAACTGCAAGGTAAATGTGACTGGCCCAGTAGCGGCGTCTGGAGATGTGACGGCTGGAGGCATCAGCCTTGAAGAACATGTCCACGGGGGAGTGCAGGGAGGTAGCTCCACAACGTCCACGCCCGAGTAAATATGCCTTCATCAATTCAGAACCAAATCACCACGTACCTCGTGGGCACTAGTACTACGGTGTCCACATTGGGCAGAAAATAGGAAGACCCGCCATGGCTGAGCAGACAAATCTCCTAGTGCAGCTTGATAAAGTTTGGTTTGAGGCAACCGGACGTGGCTCCATGCTCATGGCAATGACAAACTCACCGTTTGTCGGAGCAGGTGGCTTTCGCGCTCCGATCCTGTTTGGTGAGCAAGAATTCGTAGCCACCTTCACCTTCTCGGGCGCAATTTCTTTTGAAGGTGAAAACGTCAGCCGAGGGCTGTACCGAGCCACTGAATTAAATCCGGCGCGCTCTCCACACCCTTCGAAATCAGAGACGACGTTAAATCTTTCAGGGCCTCGCTTCCCATCGCCCTTACCTGCTGCTTGATCCCTGTTTTTGTAGCTTCTGGCGCAGACGTTTCATCGACTGCCTTGCACAACAAGGCTTTGATTGTATCGCCATCCAACTTGACGGTGATGGTCTTTTCATCGGCGGTTATTCCGCCGTCATCACTTAAAGAATCAAGGCCCTTGGCCGTGAGTTCGACACCTCCCCAATTCCAGAATCCGTCCATGCTTCTGGAACAATGGCTAATTATATAACCGTGGCCAGAAAGATAGGCGAGGCACTGATAGAGCATGCCTCTTTCAATGCCTTCGAAGACCTGGATATCTGGCACATATGCCATCCCATAGGGACTGAGTCTGCGCAGAACATCGCGCCATTGATCGCGGGGGATAATGTTCATGGGGGAGAGTCCTTTTCCCGGCACTCTGCCCGTACCCCTCAGAGTCCCGTAAGGCGAACAAAGCGTGACTTCGCTATCATGTATGCATGGCTGAGTGCTTATTGCTGAAATGGCCCTTTACACAGGTTTACAATAATGGCAGCGCCCAAGCATGAGAACGCTGCTACTCGCCTGCATCCTGACCGCCGTGCCTGCATACGCTGCTGCCGAAGAAACCAACTGCTCTGCATTCGGCGCAGGCAACCACCTCCCTGAGTTAGTCGATAAGCGGCTTGCCGCCGGAACGAAGCTTTTGTGCAACCGAGGCTACGCCGTTTTGGCGTCGAGCGTGTCACATGGCCCGTTGTGGGCGGCTGAACACCTGTGGTCCGACGATGTAGAGTTAGCACAGTCTCTCAAGCGGACTGGCCGCTTTTATGTGGATACGCGTTTCGCCGGAAGTTCCGATCTGCTGGACTACTACAATTCAATCTATGATCGCGGCCATATGGCGCCAAGTGGAGATCAACCAACGGAGTTGGCCCAAGCTGAGACATATGCCCTCACGAACATTGTTCCGCAGACTGCTAGCCTCAATGAAGGCATCTGGGCCAGAGTGGAGCGGCGGGTGAGAGATATCGCTGAGAAGGAGGGGGATCTATATGTCGTTACCGGTCCGGCCTTCCACGTTAAGCCCATCGAAAAGCTTGGGCATGACCACGTATATGTGCCATCGAGCACGTGGAAAGCGGTCTACTCGCCAGGCAAGGGGAGAGCTGGTGCCTATGTATGCCGCAATGCTCAGCAGCACCCGCACTGCTCTCAAGTCACCATAGCGACACTTATACGCAATACGGGGATTGATCCGTTCCCTGCGGTATCAGACCAGATCAAGAAGCAGGCTTGGAGGTTGCCCTCGCCGTAAGCTAGGAAGGCCAAGAAGCTTCCTTCCTAGCTCGCCCATCACCAGAAGGGCGGTTTGCCGGTACACATCTTATCATACCACTCTGCAGGCTCAAGGTCCTCTACGGTCCAAGCGTAGCGCGCTGAAACGCGGACAAGCCTGCCGCAGGGAACGATCTGGATGGCGTCGTCTAGGTTCGCCTCTCGCGCTAATGCCGGATCTATCTTTGGTACCTCATCAAAGAGCTTCACAATCATCAAGCCGCTCGTTCTCAGCGACGACACGCGCGCTCTGATAAAGCGAGGGCTATCCCCTCCCGGCGCCTGAGCAAGGAGAGCGATGCTGCCGCTCAAGGTAACAACCGTTACGCCCCTTCTGTGGCGCGGATAGAGAATCATCATCGGCTCCATATCCGGCAGTAGATACTCAAACAAAATACCCTTGTACCCGGTACCTTTTCATGCCATATTTTAGCTAATCTAGCGATTTTCTGTATCCAGCCATCCTTCGGGGTGGCTTTTTTGTTTGGTGCAATGGCTTCCACGCTCCTCCTTGACCGGACAACGTGGGATTTGGTTCTGGACGCATCTGGCAACATCGCCGTGGCGTCGGAGCCTTATTCCACTGTGCAGGACGTGGCATCAGCAATCCGTGTTTTTGCTGGCGAGTGCTATTACGACACCAGCAAGGGGCTGCCGTATATGCGTCTGATCCTCGGGCGGTCGCAGTCCGCCGGGGTCTTCCGCACGCAGGCGGAGCAGGCCGCACTGACGGTTCCGAACGTCACAGCCGCAAAATGCGTGATCACAGCCATCAGCGCCCAACGGCAACTGTCAGGCACCATATTCCTTTCTCTCAGCGACGGTACAACGCAAAATGTCGGGTTCTAACAGCACGGGCACCACATCCGTTCCCGCGCCATCCCTGACGGATGCAGGGTTTGTCGCGCCGGCAGAGACGGATATTCTGACTGGCGCGCTGGCCGATCTCAACGCAGCGTTCGGCAACGCCCTGAATACGGACCTCGCCACGCCGCAGGGTCAGCTCGCCACGACCCTGGCGGCTATCTTGGGTGATGCCTACGACCAGATGATGGCAGTGTTTGATGGCGTGGACCCGGCGCGGTCATCGGGACAGATGCAGGACGCCATCGGGCAGCTTTATTTTCTGGAGCGGCGCGGAGCCACAGCAACCGTTGTCTCAGTCGTCTGCACCGGCTCCCCCGGCACCGTCGTGCCAGAAGGCACGCTGATACAGGACAGCAGCGGCAACAAATACGCGGCTGACGGATCGATTACGCTCAATGCTACAGGCACGGCCACAGGTACATTTTCCTGCACGACCACTGGCGCGATTGACTGCCCAGTTAATACTGTCAGCATCTACCAATCCGTAACGGGTCTTTCGTCCGTCACCAATCCGGCGGCAGGCGTCACTGGGTCTGATCAGGAGGGCCGGATCGCGTTTGAGCAGCGCCGACAGGAGAGTGTGGCCGCCAATGCCGTTGGTACGTTGGGCGCAATTTCCGGGGCTGTGCAGGCCGTCTCCGGCGTGACAGACGCTTATGTGACGGACAATGCCACTGGCGCAGCGGTCACAACCGGCGGCGTCTCCATCGCGGCCCATAGCCTCTTTGTCTGCGTCAACGGCGGAACGGATGAGGACATAGGCCTCGCCATTCTGCGTAAAAAGCCGCCAGGGTGCGGCTATACTGGCACAACGTCCGTCACCGTATCCGATCCCAACAGCGCATACGGGACCGCACCCAGCTACACGGTACAATTCACGCGCGCCACGCCAACTCCGGTCTATATCGCCGTAACCCTGCAAAGCTCCAGTGCGGTACCAGCTACTGCAGAAACCGAGATACAGGCAGCAATTCTGTCGGCGTTCAACGGGGAGGATGGCGGTAGCCGTGCGCGTATTGGCGGCAAACTCTTTGCCTCCCGCTTTTACGCAGCGGTGGCCGCGCTTGGAACATGGGTGCAGATCGTGGAAATCACAATCGGGACTACTGCCAGCCCGACTGGTTTCACGACGCAGATGCAGATTGATCAGATCCCGACACTGGATGCGTCTGGTATAACCGTCACGGTGCAATGACATGCAGGACTATGCAAAAACGGTCCTGTCCCAATACGCCAACTCGCCGCGTCTGCTGACCATTCTTGAGGGTTGGAACCAAGCGTTCGATCCGGCCAGCCTGATTGACCTCTGGTACCAGCGGGTCTGGAACCTCAGCACCGCGCAGGGCTACGGTCTGGACGTGTGGGGCCGCATTGTGGGTGTCAGCCGGGTGCTGACGATCACGTCCGGAAAATACTTCGGTTTTTCCGAAGCAAATGACCTGACGGAGGAGGGGTTCAACAGCGCCCCTTTTTATTCTGGATCATCAGTCACGAGTAATTACCGCCTGTCTGACGATGGGTTTCGGCAACTGATCTACGCCAAGGCTTTGGCGAACATCACGGATGGGTCGGTTTTTTCGATCAACGCCATCCTCATGCTGCTGTTTGGCAATCAGGGGAATGCGTACATCAAAGACAACGGCGACATGACCATGACGTATGTATTCGACTTTGTGCCGACTGATGTTCAAGTCAGCATCATACAAAACAGCGGAGTTCTGCCACGCCCCGCCGGGGTAGGCGTCGGGTATCAAATCAAGAGCGCAAGCACATGAAAAGCACTGATGATCTAGGTCTGTTTGGCACGCTGATTGGTGCGGATGCGGCTTCTGGAAATATCTCAACCGTCCCGGATACTCAGGCAACGGCTGGCGATGGCACTGCCTCAATCGCTCTCGGCTTCCCCCCTGAAACGTTTATCGATCGGGCTGCGGGTGGTGAGCCGCCGCGCGGACAGGATATGAACGGTTTTCTGAACCGTATATCTCGCGCCATTCAGGTTCTTCAGGCCGGTTATTTTGGCCCCTTCAATGCGTCCTTTGCCTCTGCAATCGGTGGGTATCCTTCCGGAGCAATCGTTAGCGGTAGCGTAGTCGGGACATTCTGGGTCTCTACTGCTGACAACAATACGACGACGCCCGGCGCATCTGGGGCCACATGGCAAAACCTGTTCTCCGGATACCTCCCTCTTACTGGGGGAAACCTGACTGGCGATACGACGATCAAAGGCCTTGCCAGTTGGTCAACGACCGGGAACTATACGTCAAACGGGCTCATTCTGTCCGGCCAGAACGGCAATATTGTTACTCTCCGGCAAAACGAGACGACGGGAAAATATACGCAGCTTGCAATCCAGGTTAACGGATACAACAGCTCAAACGGTTATTTCAGCCTGCGAAATGACGGAACTTTTTGGTCTGGCACTACACAGTTTGCGGACAGAACGTGGGTCACGAATAACTTTTCCGATACCTTTTCTTCGTCCGGGAATGACTGGTTCTGGATGAAATTCCCGAGCGGCGTGCTTATTCAGGGCGGCAACGCTACGTATTCAGCATCCGATGGAACAACCGGAACAAAGGTAACGCTCCCCACTACGGCGTGTCGTCAGTTAAGCGCTGAGTATGGCACGTGAGGGTTGTACTTTGTGGCGTCCTGTGCTGACTGTTTTCCCGATTTTGTGGGAGAGCAACAGATGCGGCGCTACGGTTTACGCAACGATCAGTGGGAACGGATAAAAGACCTTCTCCCCGGTCGTGAAGGTCATGTCGGCGGCACAGCAGCGGACAACCGCCTGTTCGTGGAGGCCGTGCTGTATCGCTATCGCGCAGGCATTCCATGGCGTGATCTTCCTGCCCGTTTCGGAGACTGGAAAAACGTGCATCGGCGTCTGCGCCGCTGGTGTGAAAGCGGTGTTATTGAGAGGATCTTTCGCCATCTAGCCGCGGATCACGACAATGAATACATGATGATCGACAGCACCATTGTCCGGGCACATCAGCATAGTGCCGGAGCCCTCAAAAAAGGGGCGCGGATCAGGCCATCGGACGATCACGAGGCGGGTTGACGACAAAGATCCATGCCATCTGCGACGCTCTGGGCAATCCGGTGGAACTCGGCATCACACCGGGGCAGGATGCGGATATCAGCCAGGCGGAACCGATGCTGGAAAACATCGATCCGGATGCCTTCCTCGCCGACAGGGCGTATGACGCGGACAGACTGATTGATCGGCTGACACAGCGCGGGATTACTCCGGTCATCCCGCCGAAACGCAATAGAACAACCCAACGGGAAACCGACTTCGCTCTCTACCGCGAACGGAACCTTGTCGAGCGGTTCTTCAATAAACTCAAGCAGTTCCGTGCTATCGCAACACGCTACGACAAGCTGAAATCGACCTTCCTCGCAGCCGTGCAGTTCGCTTCAATCATTATCCTACTTAACTGACGACACGCTCTAGTTTTGGCGCACAGTTTATTATTGCGGTTGGCAACGACATCGGCAGTAACGCCAATGCTGTGACGGTTATGCGCACGGACGCATCGACAATCCATCTTCTGGGCCGGGAAGTCACGAGCGGCAGCCTGTCTGACACTGTAATCAACTATTTTTGCGTGGGAACTGCTCCGTCATGAGCGATGCGTCAACGACATATTACAGCGCGACCAAGAACGGTTTTTTTGACAGCCGTATGGGCGGTCTCCCGTCCGATGCGGTGCAGGTTCCCGATACTGATTACACCGCCATCATGGACGCAATCCATCGCGGAGCCCTGCTGTCTGCCGATGCGGACGGCAAGCCCGTCATCAAGACGGCGGCGGGGGATATTATCAGTACGTCTGATGTGTCCTCTACTGCCTGGTATGGGACGAGCATGACGTTGCAGCAGCGGGCAGCGGTGGCTCTAGAAAGTGCGCAGACCACGGTCAGCAAGGAATTCACCATCCTGAACGAAGCCACGCCGGATGTGTGGGTGACGTATCTCAAGGCTCTGATGGCGATTTCCAAAGGCACGGATACCACGAGCACAACCCTCCCGGTGGCTCCCGCCTCATGATCGCGCCCATCCCATCGCCAACGTGGCAGCCCGCAGCCGCGCGGGTTATCCCGATTGCCGCTCCTGCCAATTTGCGCACGCGCGGGCTTGTTCCAGAGATCGTCACGTTATCATGGGCCCCCAAATCAAGCGCTGACCATTTTGATTTCTCTCTTGATATGTCTGAAATCTTGGATGCCACCGGCGATCATATTGCGTTCATCGAGCGCGTGGATATCCCGACTGCATCTGGAGACCCAACGCAACTGACGGTACTGTGGTCCAGCATCGTTAATGGGTTGGCCTGCATCATGCTGGGCGGCGGCACACCGGGCGAGACGGAAGAGGTCATTGTCTACGTTGTGACTCAGCAAGGGCGTAGATTGGCACCAAAAGTGCTGCTGGCGGTCACGAGCGAAACAGCAGCTACTGTGCCAACTCCTGCGCCTACCATGAGTGGCGGGGTACCAGTCCCGCCTAATGCTATCCAACTCCCGAGCGCCTCGATCCTGACCGGCGACGACGGGCTGCCCTATCTCATCGCATAAATCGGAGTGCCCATGTCTGGGACCAACTCAACGGCAACCACACAGAGTGGTGTGCCGATTTCGTCGTTGCCATCCGCTCAAGATGTGGCAGCGACTGACGGTGTTTTTGGTGTTTTTGGTGGTGAGGCTAAACTCGCTGACCCCAGAACCCTTGTTGCCGCAGGCATGCCAGACGACATCGTCAAAACTGACGATTTGAATGCGGCTTTGTCTGATTCGTCACTCGGCCAATACGCTAATCAAGCGGCAAAAGATGCAGCAGATGCCAAAATTGCCAATGCATCGGCGCAGGCGACCGAGCGACGTGTCATGCAACAGGGCCAGCAGATTGCCAATATTGTCGTTACCGTACAGCCAATAGCCATCACGGACGCAGACGTGACAGCCTATCTGTTTGGTCTGCCGACTACAGACAAAAACGAAATTGGAACCTGCTGGAATAATGCGGGGATAATAACAGTTTCCGCTGCAGGAATAGGACAGCCAGCCCTTGTGGTCGGGGGAATTCGGCCCGCGCAAATGAACTGGTGGTTTAACAACCTGCCAGAGATTGATCCAGTTACACCTGGCTCATGGTACGACAACGCGGGCATACCAACGCTGTCATCGGCAGGGCTGCCGACCACAATTACAGTCCAGACACAGATCACTGACGCACTGTGGTGTGAATTTATCGCCGGTCTGGCCCAGCCCAACGGTGCAATCCCGACAGACACAACCGGACAGTGGCTCAACAACTCCGGTGTTGCAGTAAGGAATTAATAAATATGGCACAGTTTATTCCCCCCGGTGGTCTTCCGGGCACGACACCGGTTGGTCTGGG
This sequence comes from Acetobacter senegalensis, assembly GCF_001499615.1. Classification (NCBI taxonomy): domain Bacteria; kingdom Pseudomonadati; phylum Pseudomonadota; class Alphaproteobacteria; order Acetobacterales; family Acetobacteraceae; genus Acetobacter; species Acetobacter senegalensis. The sequence continues at coordinate 1,770,813 of NZ_LN606600.1, forward strand.
CGACGACACGCTTGGCAGCCTGCTGGATCAGGCTAAGGCTGCTATCCCAAAGAGCCTGATTAACGAGGCGGGCGGTATAGCGGGCCTCAATGATGATGGCTACGTCACTGCGATGTCTCTCATTCGGACCGTAGGCAGCCGTGCAGTGTCGGATATGATGCGTTGGCGTGACCTGCACGTATCTGTGCGCGAGTTTGGCGCGACTGGATCAGCGGCGCAGACTACGGGGACGATCACGGCAGGGACATCTATACTGACGGTTGCCAGTATTGAGGATTTTGCCGTTGGTGATGCGGTATCCGTTGCGGGCGCAAGCGCTGCCTCGATCTGTGGGTATCTGGTCGCGACCATTGAGAGTATTGACGGGCTGAATATCACTCTGGATGCGCCTGCTGATACCACGGTAACAGGTGCTCAGGTGCTCCACGACGAGACTGACGCGCTGAACGCCTGTTTCGCTTATTTGACAAATAATGGTGGTGGTCGGGCGTATTTTCCGTCTGGCACATACAATATTAATAAAGGAGCATCCGATACTACTGTTAGCGCAGATGGGTTCACCATCTTGCGTTGCCCCGATATTGGCCCGTGGGTGCAGCCTGTCACGGTTGATCTGGTGGGGTATAACTACGCCCAGATTGGTTACAGCGAAAAACCTCAGGTCATCCCGAACAATGGTGTTGTGCTCAGCACAAAACTGACTGCGACCCAATACGGCTCATCCATTTTTTACGGCCAGCATATTGACCAGCCTTTTAACGATTACAGCACCCATCTCAATCCGATTACGATCAATGTCAGCAACATGATCATCAGGCAGACGGTAGGAACTGTTGGGCCGTCACTCACGGCGCTGAATTTCGAATACGTGGGCAATTCCCGGATCAACAACGTATCGTTTGACATTGATGTGCCTATCGTCAACTGCCCGATGCCGTCTATCGCGTCTATCAACGCTATCCGCACTCCCGTAATCAACAATTATGGCGTTGTCATTTTGGACAATGTATATATTGCCGGTTACTATAGCGGCAGCACGCTCTGCGAGCATGTGCAACTCAACAATGTATTTATGCAGTATTGTGTGCATGCGTTTACGCCACTCGGCGGAAACTATATGTGTGTATTTAACAATGTGCTGGTGCAGGAATGCCTGTGGGTCTTTTCTGCGGCTAAATCATCCAACAACATCAACGTGACGCGGGTTGTCGGCAACCTCAAAATCGAGGCATCTGGGTCTGCAACAGGCTGGTGGACACCATTTAAGGGGTTGGTGCAGGATGCTGGTGGCCTGATGCAAGGCAATCTGACCTATCAGATTAACGGGTTTACGGGCACATATCCGCTGGCAAATGCTGCTTATCCCACGTTGCTATTTAAAAGCATCACTGGGTTCAAGGAGCAATTGGCCCCTCTGACGGTCACAGCATCGCCCTTCGCTTACACACCAGCAAATGAGGGGCATCTCGTCATCACTGGCGGGACAGTTACGGCAGTAACACTGCTCCGGCAGGGGACGACCATCTCTCTCCCGGCAGGAAGCCAGACTATCCCGGTGGGTAAGTCTGACGTTGTTACGGTAACGTATACCGATGCCCCCACAATGACGTTCATGCCGTAATGCCTGGATTGGTCTTCTGGAAAACACATGACAGAGACACGGAGCGGGGCTAACGGCTCCGCGTCTGATGATGATCTGCCCCTATTGTTGATGGCAACGGATACCGCCAGCACAAAATTGCCGGACAGGCCGGCCACAATCATGAGTTGAGGCAACGCATAGTTGCTGTTTCTGCCGCACGGTGAGGCGGCTTTTTTTATGTCTGCCGAAAGGGCAAAAATGCCTGATACCAATTATCCGCCCGGTGATCTGATCGGCCGGGGTGAGTTTGCCATGATGGATGGTCGCATGCGCAACGTCGAGAGCGACATCGTGCTGATCAAGGCCAAGCAGGATGAAGCAAAAACAGACGTTGCCAGCATCAAGAGTGGCATCGCCACCATCCAGGCGGAACTGAAAACCATGCGCGGGTGGAGGCAGTTTTTGATCACCGGCGGTATTGGTGTTGGCTGGGGGCTTGTCCAAGGCATCATGCACCTGCTCGGCTGGGGTAGTGCCCCATAACCTGCCAAAACTCGTCCACTAACTGTTCCTCTCAAAATGGCAGTTTTGTACGCGTCTTTTGTATTGACGGACTAATCCGGCCCTTGCTGCCTGTAAACTAGTCCACCCCCGCCGCGCATGACGCGGCTTTTTTGTATCCGGAAATCCGAATGAATGACTCCATCGCTCTCGCGGCTGCTCTGGCGCGGGAATATGAGGGCCTGTCCCTACGTCCTTACATCTGTCCGGCCGGTTACTGGACCATCGGCTACGGTAACCGCTGCCTGGCCGACGGGGCCGCCGTCACGGCGCGCACGCGGCCGATCACCAGACAGCAGGCGGAGGACCTGCTGCTGTTTACCCTCGCAGGCCTACGCCTGAAATTGCGTGCCTTGATCCATGTGCCGGTAACGCCCAATCAGGAGGCAGCACTCCTGGACTGGCAATACAATCTGGGCACGTCTGCCATTGCCGGATCCACGCTGCTGCGGCTGCTCAATTCCGGTCAGACCATCGCGGCTGGAGAGCAGTTGCTGCTGTGGGATCACATGCACCGCAACGGCCATCTGGTCCGCGTGCCTGGTCTGACCAGGCGCAGGCAGGCCGAATGGCATCTCTATGTCGGGGCAACTGGTGCCGGATCCTCGGTGCCGTCCAGTCCCACTCCCTCAAATCCTACTGAAAATCTCAACATGGCGGAACTTTACCGCCTGAAAGCGAACGCATGAAACTTGCCAAAATCGGCGCTTATCTGCGCCAGCCTACTACCCTTATTGCGGTGGGGCTTGTCCTTGGCACTGGGGTTGCCGACTGGTTTGGGTCGCTGCCCGAAGTGACCTCCATCGCTCTGCTGGCTGCGGCCCTGCCTCTGCTGGCCGTGTCCGATACCAGCGGCATCCTGGCAAAACTCTCTGCTGATCGGGATGGTCTGGCCGCCATTGTGCATGCCCTCACCACCCATAAGGATATCGGCCCGGCCGCCATCAAGGTGGCATCCGATGCCGTGCCGGGTGGGGCGCTGCTTGCGGCGGCCGCAACTGCGCTGGCCCAGCAGCAGACTGCGGCCAGCGCGCCGGCTAAAAAAGCCAGCGGAATCGGCGGTAGTGCCGCTGGCCTGCTCCTGTTGATCGGGCTGTCTGGTAGTCTGGTGGCGTGCAGCGGTGATCAGCTCATCCAGCGCAAACAGGCAGTTTACAGTCTGAGCCTGTCCTACTCCGCCGCTGCCCAGATGGCGGCCGACTATGAGCACAACGTGGCTGCGGATCCTGCCGTGGTCGCCAAGCTCAAGCCTGCATTTCAAAAGGCGCATGACCTGATCGCCCCACTGGATGATGCGGCCGCCAAGGGTGATCCACTGCCGCAGGCCGCTGTTGAGGCCGCGCAGGCCGCGCTCGATGCGGCCCGCAAGCTGCTCCCATCCACTACCAACTGACCATTTTCCCGGCATCGGGAAGATGGTCGCCAAGGGTGTCCAGTAATACCGGACACCCTCTCATGATCCGCCAAAAATCGGCGGGAAACCAAGAAAGACAGAAGATGAACTACACTCAGATTGCTATTTCGGCCGTGGAAGCCCTGGTCCAGAACGGCCCCACGATTGTGGAGGATATCTCCGCCCTGCTGAAACCACTGAAGGAAGGCCGTGAGCCAACGGCTGATGAATGGGCGTTTGCCCGGCAGCAGCTTGATGCGGCTAATGAAGCTGTGCAGGCGGGGTGACACTAAAGGGGAAGGGTCAGAGGCGATACAAACATCATCACTGGATTCTGTGATGATGTTTTCTAGTTCTTTTGGCCGAGGGAACTAAATGCCTCTAAGATTAAAAAACTAGGAAAATCATGGTGCTGCTGGACAGGATTGAACTGTCGACCTCTCCCTTACCAAGGGAACAACAAAACCAGAAAACATTATTTTAATCAATGACTTGCGGATAGTAAGTTATTATAATGCTAGGACTATGCTAGATTTTCAAGTCTGAAAATCATTATATGGCATAATTCTTAGAGGATTGTTTGCTAAGGAATTTGAGTAGTGATTTTACCCCCTTCCTTAAGAAGTCAGTCTGCATATATCCGTTATATGTACGCTCAAAATCACCTTAAAGCACTGCGAGAGCAATTAAGGCTTGCTGAGAAGTTAGATAACTTTGAATTGGAGGCTGTTTCAGATGATGCAAGCAAACAAATTATACGTTTTAAAAAGCACCCAGATGTTTTGTTAAGCCTAGTATTAGGCGATGTTATTCATAGCTTAAGAAGTTCATTGGATTATGTGACGTGTGCGCTGGTTACGTTGAACACCCCAAGTGCGGATTTGAGACATATCCAGTTCCCTTTTGGACGAAAAGGAGAACATTTAAACCGGAATGAAAGAAAGTCAGTTACCGGTATTTCTGACGAATCTCTGAAAGCGATAGAGGGAGTGCGTGCGGAGTATGGAGAGAGTTTGTCGTTGCTGTGTGACTTCAGCAATCAGGATAAGCATCGCTTTCTCATGCCAGCCTATTCTCACTTGGTATCTTACAAATTTGCTGTCGACAAACGAACACCTAATTCGACTGTAATGTCCGTACAGCCTTTAGAAGGGCAGGAAAAATTATCTCCAATTAAAGATGGAGACGTCGTGGATTGGCAGGCTGGAAATCTACAAAACCTGAGGATTGGGTTTCAGTTAGAGAGTGGTGGAGTATTGTACAGAAGCGAGAGTATCGACCTAATAAATGATGCAGTTAGGGAAACTTTGAACGTGCTGATTCCGCTCTCTCAACCCCCAGAGTATGCTCAAAGGGTACACGCCTGAAAACTTTTCATAAGCACGTGCAAACGCACACCCTAGTTTCTTTTTTACGCAGGCTAATTTTTGAAATAATTTTTTCTGATGGGGTTCTCATACATTTTATCCCTCTCAGAAATCCACGAAGACGAGCGCACAACTTGTTTAAACCACTCACCTGTGTTTCTACCTGATACGAACTTTAAATGTCTGTAAGCTCATTTAAATGGCTCATGAAGAATACTGACTTATCAGGAATGAAGGAGCCGTTGGCTCTGAATATGGAAGTATTAGTTAAGTAAAAAACATCCATTATTACTTCTTCCTAAAGGACTTAAAATGGACACTTTTTGATTTGTTCGTGTATAAATAGAACTAAGAAAACAAAGTCTGATTTTGGCAAATCAAAGGACTTATGTATGTGATACTAAATACTACATGATGATATAATCATCTCTTTCATATCACATACAAAGCCAGTGAGTAGCCAAAAACTTACTGGCTTTTCTTTTGTCATTAACATTATGAAAGAGAAAAATACACATGTTATATTCATCAGCAAATTGCGGATCAGGTAAAACACGTTCAATGATCCAGTTAATCAGTATCAACAAAGACTTTTACAATGGGAAAGTTATTTTTGTTCAGCCAAAGAAAGAAAATTTACTTGAATCAGAAAGCCAATTTAAAGAAAGTGGTATGACCCCATATATCATTGACGAAGACCATCTTACAGAAGAAATGACTTCAGTAGCAAAGGGTTTGTATTCGTATATTCTGAAAAGGAAAATTAAAAAATCTGATGTTCTTCTTGTGACACATCAATCATTTTTAAAACATATGGTTAACATGGGGAAAATCACAAATGACTATTATGTTGTTTTTGATGAAGTGCCTCAAGAATCTTTTGGTGAGTTCACACTTTCACTATCAACAAACAAAGACATACTTTTAAAATACATACAGACAGCACCATCAAAGAACCCAGATTTCTTTGTCCTTAAACCGATTGATCGTGTTCAAATGAACACTTGTATGACAGCAGAAGGTGAGGATGAGATAAATGACAAATTAAGAGGGCTGTTTGAAAAATTACTGGATGAAAAACACTATACTGTTGAAATAAGGAAAGGCGTATGGGAATCATTCAAGAAAAATAAAAGAAATGGGAGAAATAATGTTTCATTCATCACTCATTTTTATATGCTTCCAGAGATATTTGATGATTTCTTAGATGTTCATTTTCTATCAGCTAAATTTGAAGAATCAGACATTTATCATATCTTTAAAGAATTAGGTGTTCAATTCGTTGAAAAGAAAATTCTTAAGCTACAATACAAAGAACATAAAAATACAACACACACTTTCATTAGGTATTGTATGGAACGTGATTTTTCAAAAACAATGCGTTCATATAAGTGCTTGAATCAAAAGACAATAATTCAGAACATACTGGATATATCAAGATTAAACATGTCACCAGATGATAAGCAGTTACTTGTTTTGAACAAAGACATGATTGATGGTGATTTTAAGGAATATAAACTTCCTCAAAATTCAGAACTGATTAGTTCTTATGTTCATGGATTGAATGGATACAAGCACATTCATAACATAACATTTGCTGCATCTCTGAACTATAGAAATACACAAGCTGATTTCTTACATGATAGATTTGGTTTATCCTATGAGGACATTGATAAATCATTTCTCTTTTCAAGTACATATCAAGCAATATGTCGTACTTCTATTAGAGACAAACATGATGATAGTTATAGGTTGATTACTGTTCCTGATTATCGTTCAGCAGTTTATGTTCAAGAAGTGCTCGGAATACCTGATGACAGAGTATCATCACTTGAAAACTTTATGTTTCTACCGGAACAGAAGCAATCAGGTGGACAAATAAAAACACATAAGCAAACAAAGGAACTGACTGAATTAAAGAGAAAAACAAAAAACATAATAATTTCAGAATGTAAGGCGTTTAAAGACTTCTATTTGGATGATGAAAACAGATTTAGAATTAACTTATTGAACGGAGTATCCACTTATGAAGTAGCAAAATACATTGATTTCAAAGAACCTGAAGACATACTTGACTTCTTTGAGAATGAATCAAAATTCACTTCAAATGATAAACACAAAGAAGGACGACTTGCGTGGTGTTGTTTACTTCTCTCAGATAGAAATGAAGTGGATGGAAAGAAGTTTGGTGCACATAATAATCATGGATATACATGCCTTATGTTTGATAAGGACTCATCTGAAACAGGCGAAGACCTTTCATTCTTGGATTGTGCTTCATGGTTCAGGAAACAAGGATGGTCTTTCTTCATGTACGAGACGTATTCAGGAAAAGGAAACTTCCGTGTCGTGCTTCCATTGAAACACGCAATCACATGTGAAGCACACGAACTGCTTACAAAATGGATCAATAAACGTATTTCCACAGAAGCAGGGAAAAAAGGAAGTGTGTTTAAGTGGAAAGAGAACTCAATGGGTCCGTTTGATGATTCAAAGTTCAATGCGGCAGCAAAATTCTACTTACCTAATCACTCACCTGAAAGAACAGATTATCAAACATATAGGTATAAAGGGAACATATTTGATCCTTGTAAGGAACTAAAAGGAAAGGACATTAAAGTTCCTGAATATATGTGCCAAAAGATGATAGGGTTAACTACGCATAAAAAGAAAATTTATGAAAGGATAGTAAATCCGGCCATAAATGCAGTTCTGAATACAAGTGGCATAAAACAAACACATGATGAGTTACGTGATAAAAAATGCAAAGAACAGCAAGAAAAGTTCTTACTGAATAAATCACACGACTCTCTTGGTGAATTAGTCAGGAAAATGACTTTTTGGGAAAGAAAAGCAGAAATACTTCCATTTGTTTTAATGAACTACAGGAATACAGAAGAAATGAAAAATGAGTGTGAGGGATGGGTTAGGAAGTACGCAAATATGGTTACTTGTTCAGAAAAATTTAAGTGGAAGTAATTAAAAAACATCCATTATTACTTCTTCCTAAAGGACTTAAAATGGACACTTTTTGAGGGATATACTTTCAAATGAGAACGGAGTTCTCCGTTATTACTCATAAGTCGGTATACCCCCCTCAAAAGGTTTGTGTGATGCAGCACAAGCGCGCACTAAGTAAACTTTACCAACATCGAATCCATATACTAATTTTGTCTTATGCTGGATGTGGTTGTTTTAGTTAGAAAAAAAATATTCTGTCCCGTATATCTAACGGTCGCTGAAAACTGCGCCAAAAGTGGAAAGCAAGTTTTTTTTGCCGATTTAGTGTAAAAAAAACACTAGATATAGGGGCGAGGATGCAGCAGTAATACGACATGTGGTGCCAATTCATTGAGACCACATGTTTTTCAACTAACAGGAGGTAAATCCTCAAGGAGATAAAAATGATAAGGCGACTCATTAGTCCCTTGTTAGTTCTATTACTGCAAGTGCACTCAATTGACTGCACAGTGAACATGTCGACCGACGCCAATCACCCGACAATTCATGCAGTAATAGAACTTCGTTAAAAAAAGGCGTCATAGGAGAAATCCTATGGCGTCTTTCTTGAATAAGAATCTACACGTTTCTTTTCTTTTCTCGCAACGTAAATTTTTATCATGTCACTTTGAAGCAAGCTCTAAAGTGACGAACTGAAATCCCTTCATTTCTGTCACTTTAAGGTTGTTTTTGATATTAAGTGACACTAATCACTTAGGAACTAGATTTCATTGTGACAAATGAGAGGTTTCAAGTGATTTTTGGATATGCACGGACAAGCACAGCAGAACAGGAAGCTGGATTGGAAGCGCAGAAGCGTGACTTGTCCTTGAATGGTTGTGAACGAATTTACGCAGAGCAGATTTCAGGAAGCAGCACGAACAGACCAGAATTAACGCGCCTGATGGATAACATGCGTTCTGGGGATGTGCTTGTCATTACAAAGCCAGACCGGCTTGCTCGTTCAACCTCAGACCTCTTGAGCATAGTTAATGAACTGAAGGGGAAGGGATGTGAACTGATTGTGCTTTCTATGGGAGGGCAGAAGTTTGACACTTCAAATCCTACTTCAAAGCTAATGCTTCATATGCTTGCTGCCATTTCAGAGTTTGAACGGGACCTGATGAAAGAGAGGCAGAAAGAGGGAATCCTGAAAGCGAAGAAAGAAGGGAAGTATAAAGGCAGGAAACCCATAGCTAAAATGCAGCAGGAGACTATCAGAAAATTAAAAAATGAAGGAATGTCAGTTACAGCTATAGCTGAAAAATTAAAGTTATCACGTATGTCTGTGTATAGGATTTTGGGATGTTAAACGAATTTAAGAACTATATTAAAGATCGTCCTGTTGTCACTATAGCAGTGACTGTCGTTTTCGCTATTTTGGTAGATAGAATCATTATGTCTTGTAGTTCTATTGATCTCTTAAAAATAATTCCAACATCTATTCTTGGAGCTATAACAGCATACATTGCTTACCAGCAGTATATTGTGTCGAGAAATCAAAAGGAACTCGCGGAAGATAAGCACAAGTTAGAGTTATTTGAGAAAAGATTTGAAACATACCAATTGTTTTTGAATGTGGCAGTGTGGTCTGATAGGATATGTTTGTATAGAAGTTCTGAAATGCAAGAAAATAGTGAAAAATGGAAAAAGTCAGAAATAATAAGAAGTAAAATACAGGAAAATTTTGACGTTATGGTTTCGTTGGGGGAGCAATCTAGGTTTCTGTTCGGAGAAGATGTTTTTAAAATTCTTGCTGATGCTAGGGTAGATATTTTTACTCTTGATGGATTAGTAACATCCATCAGGGAGATAAAGAGTAAAGAATCTGAAGGAAAATCTTTTATCGAGGATATGGTAAGTGACTCGTCAGAAACAATTGCTCCAATTTTAAAAAGATGTCGTGAAATTAGAAAAAATCTTTTCAATTTTTATAGTGAAGAGCTTCCGAAAGTTATGGGGCCATATTTAAAAATAGCCCCATATAAAAACGCCGATACTCTTTAAGTCCGTTTAGGACGTAACATATCCTTGTATTTCTCATTGGTGTTGTGGTCGTAGTGTTCTTCAATCATTTTCACGCTCGTTCCAGCGTTCCTTGCTAACACATACGCATCAACACCATTCCTTAGCTGTTCAGTTATATAGAAGTGTCTAAGGCTGTAAGGCGTTCGTTTCACACCTCGATAATCCCTTGTGAGTCCTGTGGCAGCTAGTGCGCTGTTGAACTGACCTGAGAAGGATTTGAAGGGTGTTTTGTCTTGATGAAGTAGCAGCGAATCGGATTTTTCAGGAACGAACCCTGCTTCTCTATAGACCGCATGAAGCACAACGATGGTGAACAGGACTTCTCTATGAGGAATCAGTTCACGAGATTTTCCTTTCCCATGAACACGCAAATGAAGGTCATGGGTTAAAGGCTGACCCTTTTCATCCAGTTCTAATCCTATGATGTCACCCCACTTCATATTTTTAATTTCTGTGGGTCTCATACCCGTCAAAGCTATGATGTTGATGTAGGCATAGAACACGGCACGATCATATTTGACCGCAGGATGTATGCCTTCCTCTGATATCTGACGGAAAGCATAAGTGTTGAAAATTTTAAATTCTTGAGCCGAAAAGGAAGGACGCGCTGTGTATCCTGTCTTGTTCGTTCTGATTTCTGGAATGGCTTTAATGTACTGCGAATCGAAGCAGTATTGAAGGAAGCCACTTAAAGCAGCCCTCTCACGGTTCAATGTAGCAGGGGAGGGGCGTATGCGTTTCTTCTGTGTGATTGGTGTGGTGATGGTTTTTCCATCCCTCTCATATGTCAGAAACTGAATGTCCTTACCTGGTCCTGAAATCCAATAATCCGAACGCCAAGAGAGATAATCCTGAACGGATTTGTTAGAAATGAAGTTAGGATTCTGTTCGCCAAAGAATCCTTCAACATATCGAGTGAGAATTGCCTTGTTCTGAATGACAACGCCTTTGGGCATCATTCCTTGTTCAAGGCGTTTTTCCATGTGCTGGATATAATCGTGAATGATCTTTGAGATCGTTTTCACACGAACATTCAGGCCACTCTCAGCCTTCAAAAGCGATTCGTAATAGACACGCTGTGCTAGCGTCTCTGCTAGCTTGCGATCGCTTGTGCCCAGTGATTTGCGGATTTGTCCTTGTCCGGGAATCGAGAACCGAACTGACCAGTTAGCAGAGCCTTTCTGCTGAAACACATTATATGGTGCGGAAACTAAGCTAGAACTATGCTTATTCACCCCAAAAAACCCCATTTTCCGCGACTATGCTAGGCTTATGCTAGCTATCGCCTGAGTTGCGTATAAGCGCAAGTCATTGAAAAATAAGGAGAGCTGGTGCTGCTGGACAGGATTGAACTGTCGACCTCTCCCTTACCAAGGGAGTGCTCTACCACTGAGCTACAGCAGCGACGTTGGCGGCGTTCTAGCGTTTCACGCGCAACGCCGCAAGTCTGTTTCCGCTTAAAAAGCGGAATTAATCATCACGGTGGGTTTTTTCCATCCGTTCATGCTGTTCCTGCGCCTCAATGGAGAGGGTCGCAATCGGGCGGGCTTCCAGACGGCGCAGGGCAATGGGTTCCCCTGTTTCTTCACAGTAGCCGTAACTGCCGTTTTCAACACGCTGCAGGGCAAGGTTGATCTTGCCAATCAGCTTGCGGGCACGGTCACGGGTGCGCAGTTCCAGCGCGCGGTCTGTTTCCACGCTGGCGCGGTCTGTGATGTCTGCTTCATGAATCCCGCCTTCGGAAAGGCTGGCAAGAGTATCTCCTGCCTCTTTGAGGAGTTCGGCACGCCACTTGAGAAGCTTCTGCCTGAAATACTCCGTCTGAAGAGGGTTCATGAACTCCTCGTCGTCTGACGGGCGGTAGTCCGGCGGTAGAGTGATCATAGTCAGTGTCAGCCTTTGCAATGACAGGAATCCTGCCTTGAAAGAATGACGCGGCTTATAACGGGGGCTGCCCGGAACGCCAAGAAGATAATGGAGGCAAGAGCCAAGAAAAGCGGAGGGCTGCCCGGTAACTATGCGCCATAGTTCAAGAATTCGGCCAATGCTTACCAGTTATGGGAACGGATTATTTGGTCCGTACGTGCGGATCATTGGGCACGGTCACGTTTTTGCGCAGGGGTGCCGCGTTCTGCGCGGCTGCCATCAGCCATCCGGCAAACAGAAAGACCCACCCCGCAGTAGGGAAGGAGAACAGGGCGCTGGTGGAGGCTATGGGCCACAAGACGGTGCAGCACATCACAAACAGCATGGCCTGTTGGGGGGCGCGGGTGGGGGAAAGATGCCGTGCGCCAGCCCTCAGCCAGCACACCACCGTAGCGGCAAAAGCAGCAAGGCCCAGAAGGCCCGCCGTTGTGGCAACCTGAAGATAGTAGTTGTGGGGGTGAATATTGCACCCTGTGCCTGCCGGGCTATCAAGCGGCGGAAGCCCGAGCGCGGAAATACCAGCGCTATGCATGCCCAACTGACAGAAATTACGAAATCCATCCACGCCCAGCCCGAGCCATGGGTGGTTAAGCACCATGATGCTGGCCTTGGTAAAGAGCAGCCCATAATCACTGGTGGCAAAATGCTGGAGCTGATTGGAAAATTTCAGCACCAGTTTGGCATAGGTGGGCGGGGAGATAACCGGCAGGCTGGCAAGGGCCGCAGCAACGCACGCCAGCAGCGCGACAAACGGCCACCGGAACTGCCGCACCAGCAGGGCAGTCAGAAACAGGCCAAACAGCAGCAGCACATTGCTCATGCGCTGGCCAATCAGCACCATGGTCAGGGCCGAAAACAGCAGCAGCACGCAGCCACCAACCCACGCGCCACGGTTTTTACTGTGCAGGGCATGCAGCACCACGGGCATGATGCCGGGAAAGAACAACATCAGGAAGGTAAAGCCCGCCCGGGGTTTAATAAACGGGCCGGTCAGGGAGCCGTCTCCCCATCGGGGGGCTCCCATCAGGTTGGTGCCCGTCAGATATTGTTCCCAGCACTGGCTCATAAGCCATAGGGCCAGCAGAAAAAACACGCCCCCCAAGGCCATGCGCCGAGTCTGGCGGGCGAGAATCCAGTTCTGGGTGGCGGCGGTCAGCAAAAACAGGCGCGGCAGACACAGGGCCTGTGTCCAGGCTCCCTTGAGGCCAACATGCACCGAAGAGATCAGGCACAGCCCACAGAACAGGGCGGCGGGAATGATCCATGGCTTGCGAAGCCATTGCCAGTCCCGCATCAGGCCAGAATAAATCAGAAAGAAAACGCCAATAAGCGTTGCAGCAATATCGCTGAGCGCCCGACTGTAGAACATCAGCAGGGGCAGCAGCAGGGTGCAGGCCGTGCCGGTGAGTGTCAGGCTTTTTGCCAGCACTGTCTGCCAGCGGGGGAGGGGGGCGTCCATCAGGTCAAAACGAGTCACATCAGAAGCCCGCTCGCCTCATGCGGGCGGGCCTCCGGGTGTCCGGACTTAGAACGGAATTTCGTCATCCAGATCGTTATTGCTGCTGGGGGCATCCCAACCGCCAGAGGAGCTACCGCCACGAGAAGGCGTATTCTGGCGCGGAGCGGAAGAGCCGCCGCCAAAATCACCACCGCCACCATATCCGCCGCTGCTGCCACCGTAGCTGCTACCGCCGCCGCCAAAGCCGCCACCGGCATCATCACTATCATTGCTGGAACGGCTATCCAGCAGAACCAGTTCCCCACGGAACCGTTCCACAATCACTTCGGTTGTATAGCGTTCCTGCCCGGACTGATCTGTCCATTTCCGGGTTTGCAACGCACCTTCCAGATAAACCTTGCGGCCTTTGCGCAGAAAGCGTTCCGCCACATCCGCCAGCCGTTCATTGAAGATCACCACACGGTGCCATTCCGTGCGTTCACGGCGCTCGCCAGACTGACGGTCGTTCCACGTGTCACTGGTGGCCAGTGTCAGGGAAACAATTTTCATGCCGCTCTGGCTGGTGCGCACTTCCGGGTCCTTACCCAGATTGCCGACCAGAATAACCTTATTGACACTGCCAGCCATCAGAGACCCCGTTTCGCTGTACCATTTAAAAAGAATGTCACGCCCGTGTAGCGCACTCCGCTACGGCTATAAAGTCCGTGAAGCCGTTTGGCTGCTCTTTCTGCCCATGAATGTGAGAGGCTTCTTGCGGTCAGAAGACCGTCTGCCGCCTGCTACATCCCCCTTTTTCGTTTTGGGTATTCTCCGTCAGATTTTCTGTATCGCGCCTTATAAATCCGTTTCGGATGCCCACACGGGTTTCCTGCGGACAGGCACGATAAGAAATGACGAAGAGGAGATCAGAACCGAAAAAGGAAGGAGAGTGACGGCCTTACCCCTCTATCCGCCACACCGATATCCGCGCTGCGCCATGCTTGCGTTCGGCCAACAGGGCGCCAGAAAAAACAGGAAGAGGATTATCCGCCTCAGGCACGGAGACACCCTGTTGTTCAATATCCAGCAGGGGCAACGGTTCCTGTGCGGAGGTTTCAATAACGGCAATGGCGTGTGGGGCAATCCATCCCTGTGCCTTTAGCGCTGCAAGCGTGCGGGCCGGGAGGTTTTGGCGGTAAGGAGGGTCCAGAAACAGCAGGGAGCACGGTATCGCCGCACGAGGAGGGGAGGTGACATCCTTTGCAAAAACCTTGCATCGGTCCTGCCAGCCGCACCCGGCAATATTGGCACGCAGCGCTGCTAAAGCGGCCCGATCAGTTTCAAAAAAAGTGGCCTGTGCCGCCCCGCGAGAGAGCGCTTCCAGTGCCAGCGCCCCAGTGCCTGCAAACGCATCCAGCACATGGGCATTGTCCAGAAGGCGCGAGCCCCCCCACGGCGCATGGAGCAGCATGTCAAACAACGCCTGCCGCACGCGGTCCGCTGTGGGGCGGGTGGTTGTGCCCTGTGGGGCGGCCAGCATGCGGCCTTTGCGGGCTCCAGCAATAATGCGCATGTCTAGCGCGTTGGGCGGGGCTTGGAGGCAGAGGTGCGGGAACCGCTTTTCTCTGGCCCTTTGGGCATTTGTTCACGCAGAATCTTGCCTGGCACTTCTTCCAGTTCTCCGCGCTTGAGCGTGCCAAGCTGGAAGGGGCCGTAGCTGGTGCGAATCAGGCGGCTGACATGCAGGTTAAGGCCCGCCATCACTTTACGGATTTCGCGATTCTTGCCTTCACGGAGGGAAACCGTAAGCCACGCATTGTCGCCCTTGCGGGAATCCAGCCCCGCATCAATGGGGCCGTAGCGCACACCTTCAAACACGCTGCCTTCCGCTAACGCCGCAAGACGTGCTTCATCCACCACGCCAAATACCCGCACACGGTAGCGGCGAATCCACCCATTGGAAGGTAGTTCCAGCCGACGTGCCAGTTCACCATCATTGGTCAGCAGCAGCAGGCCTTCACTGTTCAGATCCAGTCGGCCGACGCTGATAACGCGGGGCATTCCTTCCGGCAGAGAGGCAAAAACCGTAGGGCGGCCTTCCGGGTCTTTATGCGTGGTCACCAGTCCGTCGGGCTTGTGGTAGCGCCATAGCCGGGTGCGGTCAGGGGAGGAAACGGCCTTGCCATCTACCTGTACCAGATCCTGCTCGGTCACAAACGTGGCGGGATGGGTCACAGGTTGGCCATTCAGGCGCACCCGTCCTTCCTCAATCATCCGTTCCGCATCGCGCCTGCTGGCTACACCTGTGCGGCCCAGCCATTTGGCAATGCGTTCTCCACGCGGTTCCTGCGTCACTCTGTTTCTCCTGCCGCCTGAATAAAGGCGTTAAAAATCTTCCGGTCGCCCGGGTCTATGCCAAATTCGGGGTGCCATTGCACCCCTAGGCAAAATCGTTGGGTGGGGTCTTCTATGCCTTCAATCAGCCCATCTTCGGCTATGGCGTTCACAACGGCCCGGCCGGGCGTGCGCACGGCCTGATGATGGGAGGAATTGACCGCCATATGGCTGGTGGTGGCAATCTGCGCCAGCAGCGTGTGGGGCGTAATGTTTACGGCATGGCTAGCTTCATCACGGGGGTTGGGTTGCTCATGCGGCAGGGCATCCGGGAAGGAGGCTGGGATATGCTGGATCAGCGTGCCCCCAAGGGCCACGGCCATAAGCTGCATGCCTCCGCAAATGCCCAGAACGGGGGTGTTCTGATGCAGTGCTGCTGCCAGATAAGCCGTTTCCGCCTGCGTACGGCGGGGGCGCAAGGTGATGGTCTCATGGCAGGTGGTGTCACCATACAGGGGGGGGTCAATGTCAAACGCCCCGCCTGTAATCAGCAGTCCGTCAATATGGGGAAGATACTCCCCCGCCAGTTGCGGGAAGAGCGGCAAGGCCACAGGCAACCCGCCCGCTGTGGAGACAGCGGACATGTAATTCTCCCGCAGGGCATACCACGGAAATCTGGAATAACGGTCTATGCCGCCTGCTTCATGATCAAGCGTAATGCCAATAACAGGACGGCGTGCGGTCATTTATCCGGGTTCTTGAGTAAAAAGCGCAAAGGTAACGTTTCTTCACTGCCATAGCGGCAGATGTTTTGCACGCGCTTATCTGCCCGTTACCGGAGTGTCTTTAATTTTTTGGTTGAAAGAAAAGAGGGCGTTAGCCCGGTAGAAAAGACGTATGATGAATGGTACGCGCCGGTGTGGGAGAGGGTTCATTAACCGTCCGATCCACAACAGAGAGTCCAAGGCCGATGGCCGCAGCGGCCAGGATGAGAGACAGGCTATGCATTGTACTGATCCTTTCCCGCAAGATCAGGCTTTTAAGGGCCTGATGGAAACAACCTACCGCGCGATCTGTTACAGAACAGATCATGGCATCTATAAGGCATGATGACAGCAAAGGTTGCAGAGATGCAAGAAAAAACCGTGCCTTAATTTGGGCCAGATAGGCTTTGGGTCAGAACAGTGTGTGAGGATTGACACATTTTGTGAGGCAGGGGCGCGGCATCCCCTGTTGAAACGTTACATACCGGCACTATCGTGCGTGGCGGCAAGCGCGGAGGGAGTGCATGAAAAACGGAATGGAGATTGCTCTCCAGCAGGCGCGGGCGGCGGCCAGCCGGGGCGAAGTGCCGGTGGGGGCTGTAGTGCTTGGGCCTGATGGCGCTGTGCTGGCCCAGAATGGCAACCGTGTTGAGGAATGGCATGACCCCTCTGCCCATGCGGAAATGTTGGTCATGCGCGAGGCCGTGCGGCTACGGCGGGGGCAGAGGCTGGCGGATTGCACGCTGGTGGTTACGCTTGAGCCCTGCCCCATGTGTGCCGCAGCCATCACGCATTTTCGCGTTGGGCGCGTGCTGTTTGGCGCGTATGACCCAAAAGGGGGAGGAATGGAGCACGGGCCCCGCGTGCCCTATCGCGCGGAAAGTCTGCACAGGCCGGACGTAATTGGCGGGGTGCGGGAGCGCGAAGCCGCTGATCTGCTTAAAACATTTTTTCAGACTCTTCGGGGCGCACCTCTGTCAGCGGATTCCTGAACTCAGGGTCTTTTGTTTTTGGGGGCAAGGAACCATCTTATCCTTACAAGCGTCTGGCACTAGGCAAAAAAGGCCGGTTAAGATGCGGGAACAGGGTGGCCCAATGCCGCGCCCGGGTGGGGCACTGCCCTGCCTGACAATGCAAGGAACAGTCGGAAACGTGATGTCGGAAAAATCTGTGTCAAAATTTTTCGGGCGGTCTCGCCGCAAGACACTGCTGGCCCTGCTGGCCGGGGTAAGCCTGATGGTGGATGTGGGCGCAGGACCTTTAGCGATTATGGGCTATAACGCAGCCCACGCACAGGATGCCGGGGCTATCAAACCCAGCGGTCAGGGCCAGAAAATTCCAGATTTTGTCAATCTGGTGAAACAGGTCAAACCTGCTGTGGTTTCCATCACGTCCATGCTCAAGGCGGATTCGGTGGAAGATGAAAACGGTGGCGTGGGTGGCGGTATGGGCGGCATGCCCTTTCCCTTTCCTTTCCCGTTCCAGATGGCTCCTCAGCACTCCCGCCAATTGGTAGAAGCGCGCGGGTCAGGCTTTGTCATTTCTGCTGATGGCTATGTGGTGACCAACAACCATGTGGTGAAAGGCGCCACCAAGGTTACTGTCACGCTTGATGACGGCACCACCCTTCCGGCCAAGATTATCGGGCGGGACGGAAAGACCGATCTGGCACTTTTGAAAGTGACATCCTCCCAGAAGCTGCCCTTTATTGAGCTGGGTGAATCGGATGATGTGCAGCCCGGTGAATGGGTTGTGGCCGTGGGGAATCCTTATGGTCTGGGCGGCACTGTTACCGCCGGGATCGTCTCGGCCCGTGGGCGTGACATCAATGAAGGCCCTTACGACAACTTCATTCAGATTGATGCGCCCATCAACCGGGGTAACTCCGGCGGTCCGCTGTTCACGCAGGATGGCAAGGTTGTTGGGGTCAATACGGCCATTCTCTCCCCCTCAGGCGGTGGGTCTATCGGTATCGGATTTGCCATTCCATCTGACACCGTGCGGAGTGTCACGGATCAGTTGCGTAAAACCGGCCATGTGGTGCGCGGTTATCTGGGCGTAAACGCGCAGGTGATCTCCCCCGCCATGGCCAAGGCGCTCAACCTGCCATCTTCCAGCGATGGCTCGGCTCCGGCTGGCGCACTTGTGGCGAGTGTAACGCCTGATAGTCCGGCAGAAAAAGCCGGCCTGAAAGCGGAAGACGTCATTACCGATTTCAACGGTCAGAAAGTGACATCACCGCATGATCTGGCGGTGCGGGTAGCGTCTCTTGCACCGAATACAGATGCCAAAATGGGCTACATTCGTGCAGGCAAACCGCAGACCGTTACCATCAAGATCGGTAATCTGGCCACGGCTGGCAATGATGGTGGTGTGGGTGGCGGCGCGGCTTCCGGCCCGCATCTGGGCGTTTCTCTGGCCCCGCTGAATGCGGATGTGCGTCGCCAGCTTGGTCTGGGTAATGATGTGCATGGCGTTGTGGTGAATGATATCCAGCCCGGTTCTCCGGCAGATCAGGCTGGTATTCGCCCAGGAGATATCATTCAGTCTGTTGGCGGGCAGTCGGTGGATGCGCCACGGGCGGCCGTTACGGCGGTCAGGGCGACTCTGGCAGCCAAAAAGCCGGTGCTCCTGCGCGTTCTGCGTGATGGTCAGTCCCTCTTCATCGCTATTTCTCCAGATGGAAGTTCTGGCGGAGATTCGTCTGATAATGACGGGAATGATGACGACTAATAAACCAAGCTGGTAAGAAACCGGAAAAGCGTCGGCCTTTCGGGGCTGGCGCTTTTTTTATGGTGGGTCTGTTGTCGCGGGTTGGATCGTTTGACGGGCTCTGTACAAGAACAGCAAAGAAATCCACTGTAAAATTTTGATTAAAAACACACGAGCAGGGTGAATTTTTCTGCACGTTCGGCTTAATGCACGGTGTGTCATGGAGCAGGATGTCTTTGAACGTGTTTTTAAGTTTTGCTTTTTATCGGCAGCCTGTGCCTATGGGGCAGGTTTCCGGGTTGAAATCAGTGTCCCGGTCAAAGCTCTGGCAAAGGTCTGGCGGGTTGTTTACATACGCACCCCATACACAGAATAAGACCCCTGAGTTTTAAGTCTCCACAAAGTGGCGCTTTTCCGTCTTGTGTAAAAATGTGCGGACCGATGCGTGCTTTTCAGGTTTTCTGCCGTCGGGACGGATTGTTGTCATGATGTTTAGCTTCCCTTTTTCCCTGCGTTCTTTTCACAGGCCCTTCATGGCGGGCGCTCTGGCCGTGGCTCTTTGCGCGCTGCAGGGAGAAGCATACGCCACGGGCACCACCAGCGTGGTTGTGGGGCAGGACGGCACGCTGACGGTTCCGGAATCGTCACCATTGCGGCAGCAACTGCAGGTGACCCCGGTGCGGATGTCTGCCCCGCGCGATACGCTTTCTGTGCCGGGTTCCATTGTGGCTGAACCGTCCCGTGTTTTGCCCGTGTTGGCCCCTGTTACGGGGCATGTGGTTTCTGTTTCTGTTGTGCCCGGTCAGCATGTGCGCAAAGGGCAGGATCTGCTGACCCTTCTTTCCGGGGATATGGCGCAGGCCACGACGGATGAAGCCAAGGCGCAGGCCGGGCTGGTGCAGGCGCGCGCTGCTCTGGCACGTGCGCAGGAGGTCCGGCAGGCAGGCGGTGCCGCCACCAAGGATGTGGAGGCAGCCCGCGCAGCCTTGCAGGAAGCGGAAGCCGAAGAACGCCGCGCGCAGGCAAGAGTCGCGTCCCTGACGAATCAGGTGGATACAGACGGCAAATTGGTCATGCGGGCGCCCATGGATGGCGTGGTGGCGTCTGTCACGGTGGCACCCGGCATGAATGTGACGGATATCACGGCTCCCCTGCTGCGGGTGGAAGATCTCTCTGAAGTCTGGGCGGTGGCGGATGTTGCCGAGGCGGATGTGGATGACATGCATGTGGGCCAATCCGTCTCCATCACGCTTCCGGGGCGGGAAGGCGTAGTGCTGCCGGGCCAGATTGCAACGGTGGAGCCGGATCTGCACCCTGAAACGCGCCGCCTGCGCGCCATGATCCCGGTGCCGAACCCGGATGAAGACCTCAAACCCAATATGTTCGCCACGGTGGCCATTCAGTTAAGGCAGCCTCCCGGCCTGATGGTGCCGCAATCCGCCCTGCTGATGAACAATGACCGGGTGACCGTGTTTGTGGAGGTCGCACCATGGACGTTCCAACGGCGTGTTGTGACGATCTCCTATGATGAAGGTGAAGATACCGAGGTGCTCTCCGGCCTGAAGGTAGGGGAACGGATTGTGACCCGCGGCGGGGTCCTGCTGAACGATGATTGAGCGGATTATCGCAGCCTGCCTGCGGGAGAGACGGATTGTTTTTGTGGCCATGGCCATTCTCGCCCTGTGGGGCGGCTGGGCGTGGAAAGACCTGCCTGTAGAGGCTTATCCTGATCTGGGCGCGGTCTCGGTTCAGGTGACCACGCAGAGCTCCGGCTTGGCGGCGGAAGAGGTGGAACAGCAGATTACCATCCCCCTTGAACGCCAATTGGCTGCCACACCGGGGCTTGCCAGCAGTCGGTCCAGCAGCACATTCGGATTATCCCTCATCAACCTGATTTTTCGGGATGGGGTGAATGTATATGCCGCCCGCCAGCGGGTGACGGAGCAACTGGCGCAGGTCACTCTGCCGCCGGGGGTCACGGCCAGCCTCGGCCCTGTCAGCAGTCCATCGGGTGAAATTTTCCGCTACACGCTGGAATCAGACCGGCAGAACCTGATGCAGCTTTCCGAGATTCAGCGCTGGATTGTGGTTCCGGCGCTGACCAAGGTTCAGGGTGTTGCGGCCATCAACAATTTTGGCGGCTTTACGCGGGAATACCAGCTCCTGCTCGATCCTGCGGCGTTGTACCGGTATGGCATCGGGGTGAATGATGTTCTGGATGCCGTTCGCAACAGTAGCGTAAATGCGGGCGGCGGCCGCGTGGCGCGTGGGGAGCAGTCCTATATTGTGCGCGGTGTGGGCATGATCCACACGCTAGATGATATGGGCGATATTCCGGTTTCCCAACATGATGGCGTCCCGGTTTTCCTGCGTGAACTGGGCCGTATGCAACTGGGGCATCAGGTGCGGGAAGGGATTCTGGGCAAGGATTCCAACCCGGACACCATTGAAGGCATTGTCACCATGGTGACAGGCGAGAATGCTTCCCATGTTCTTCAGCTTCTTCATGCGCGTGTTGCGGCCCTGCAAAAGCAGCTTGAGCCACAAGGCGTGCGGATTGTCCCCTATCTGGACCGCGATAATCTGGTTCACGCCACCACGGAAAAAGTGACCCATACCGTCATGGAAGGTGTGGGGCTGGTCTTTGTCATTCTCATTCTGTTTCTGGGCAGTCCGCGAAGCGCCATTGTGGCGGCCATCACCATTCCACTGGCCTTGGCCACGGTGTTTGTCATCATGAGTCTGCTGGGCATGCCGGCCAATCTGTTCTCACTAGGGGCGATTGATTTCGGCGTGATTGTGGATGGCGCGATTGTGGTGACGGAATCCATTCTGCGTATGCGTGAAGCCCGGCCTGACCATACCATGACGCTGGATGACGTGGAGGGTATGACCCGGCATGTGGGCCGCGCCATCGTGTTTTCCACACTGGTGATCATTGTGGCGTATAGTCCATTGTTCGCCTTTGTGGGGGCGGAGGGACGGTTGTTCCGGCCCATGGCCTATACGGTCAGCTTTGCTCTGCTGGGGGCATTGCTCAGCGCCATTGTGCTCACGCCGTCTCTGGCGTTTCTGGCTATGCGCAAGCCCCACAAGATCTTTCACAACAAGCCGCTTGAAAAGCTCCACACGCTCTATCATCAGGGGCTGGACCATGCCATGCGTCGCCCGCGACTGGCCTATCTGGGTGCGGTTGTCGCGTTTATTCTGGTGCTGGTGCTCGGCGCCCATACCGGGCGGGAGTTCCTGCCCGATATGGATGAAGGCGCTTTGTGGCTTCAGGTGCAGTTGCCCTCCGGCCTTTCTCTGGAAAAAGCAGGCGCCATGGCGGATGAAGTGCGCAAGGCTATCCGCTCGTTCCCGGAAACATCCTACGCCGTCACGCAGCTTGGCCGGAATGATTCCGGCACAGATCCATGGACTCCCTCTCACATTGAAGTGCCCGTTGGCCTGAAGCCTTATGACACATGGCCACATGGGGAGAACAAGGCGCAGTTTATCGTCAAGTTACGCAATCGGCTGAACCAGATTCCCGGCATTACCTTCGGCATCAGTCAGCCCATTGCCGATGGTATGAATGATCAGGTAGGTGGTGCCCATTCTGCTCTGGTGCTGCGTGTTTACGGGAACGATGCGCGGGAACTGCGGCATATTGGCAGTCAGATTGTATCTGTGCTGAAGAGCGTGCCCGGCACAACCGAAGCCTCCATTTTTCAGGAACCGGAAATTCCGCAGCTCAATATTGTAGCCAATCGTCGGGCCGCAGCGCGCTACGGCATCTCCGTTGCGGATATCATGGCTGTGGTGGGCAATGCTGTGGGGGATGCACCCATCAGCCAGATCTATATTGCAGACCGCACCTATAACATGACCATTCGTGTGCCGCCTGCAAGCGTCAGCAATCTGCGCCAGCTTGGTCACCTTCCGCTCACCGCTGCCAACGGGGCGCAGATCCCACTGGAAATGGTGGCGGATATCAGCCTGAAAACAGGGGAAGGCACCATCTCGCACGAGATGACAGAGCGCCAGATCACCCTGCGCGTGGATAACGGCAAACGCCCGTTGTCTGAGTATCTGGCAGATGCACAGAAGCGCATTGCCAGCGAGGTCCATTTCAATCCGGCTCTTTATCGGCTGGAATGGGCAGGCGAGTTTGAGCAACAGCAGCGCGCGCAGGCCCGGCTGAGCGTGGCGTTGGCCATCATGCTCGCCATTATGTTGGTGCTGCTGTTTGGTGAGTTCCGTAAACTCCGTCAGGCTGTTCTGGTGCTGGCGGTGGTGCCTCTGGCCCTGCTGGGTGGCCTTGTTGCACTACAGGTGCGCGGTGAAACGCTGAACGTGGCGACGGCAGTTGGTTTTATCGCCTTGTTTGGGGTGGCGGTGCAGAACGGCATCATTATGGTCTCCAACATTAACCGGCACCGGGCAGATGGGGTGCCGTTGCGGGATGCTGTGCTGGAAGGTGCTGGGGAGCGTTTTCGCCCTGTGTTGATGACGGCAACAGTCGCCAGCATGGGCATGCTGCCAGCCGCTCTTGCCACGGGCATTGGCACGGACGTGCAGCGTGGACTAGCCACGGTGGTGGTCGGGGGGCTTGGCATTGCCACCATTCTGACCCTCTTTATCCTGCCAACCTTCTATTACGAGATGGAAGCATGGTGCGAGCGGCGAGCCGCGGCACGGGGACCGGTAGAATCGTGAAACGGATACTTCTGACAAGCTGCATTCTTACTGGTTTGGGGCTGGGCGGTTGCGCCGTGGGGCCGGATTTCAAAAAACCGGCAGCCCCTGCTGCCAGCCGTTACGGGCAGGCAGGTCAGCCTGACAGAACACAGGCGGTTACCGGCAAAGCGGAGCAGGCGGCTGCTGGCTTGCAAGGTGGAGCACAGGCGCTTCATCCGGGGCAGGATATTCCGGCCCAATGGTGGACGCTGTTCCATTCTCCGGCGCTGGATCAACTGGTGCGCAAGGCGATTGACAACAATCCCTCGCTGGAGGCCGCACGGGATGCTCTGGCCGCTGCACAGGAAAACAGGCTGGCGCAACAGAGTGCGCTTTACCCCTCCATTTCTGGCAGTTTCAACCCGACCCGCAACAAGACATCCCGCACGTACTCACCAGTGCCCAACAGCAACCAGTGGCTCTACACGGTGCATACGGCCCAGTTGAATATTTCCTATGTGCCGGATCTGTGGGGTGGCGTGCGGCGTGGGGTGGAAGCCGCCAAGGCCCTGCGGGATGCCCAGCGTGACCAGTTACGCGCGGTGTATCTGACTCTCACCTCCTCGGTGGTGCAGGCGGCCATTGATTACGCCACCCTGAAAACGCAACTGGAGACAACTCAGTCCCTTGTTGCGTTACAGCGGAACCTGCTGGAGTCGGCCCGCAAGCAGGAAAAAGCTGGCGAGTTCTCGCAGAATGATGTGGCGTTGCAGCGCACGGCGCTGGCCCAGAATGAAGCGACTCTGGCCCCCCTGCAAAAGCAGTTGGAACAGCAGAAGCATCTGATCGCTTCTCTTGTTGGCGATCCTCCTGATGCGCCTCAGCCAGAATTTTCGCTCAGTGATCTGACCCTTCCGGCTGATCTGCCGGTCAGTCTGCCAGCAAGGTTGGTGGAGCAGCGGCCAGATATCCGCACGGCACAGGCCAACTGGCATGCCGCCTGTGCTCAGGTGGGCGTGGCGGTAGCCAACCGGCTGCCCAACATTCAGCTTGGGGCAACACCCGGTTTTGCTGCGGCGTCCATCGCGCAGATGGCTGCACCCGGTTATGGTCAGTGGGAAGTCATGGCCATGGTGACGCAACCTTTGTTTGACGGCGGTTTGCTTCGGCATCAGGAACATGCCGCGCGTGCGGCGTATGATCAGGCTGCGGCTGACTATCGCACCACATTGATTACGGCGTTGCAGGATGTAGCGGATTCGCTCACCGCTATCCGGACAGATGCCACGGCCCTGGCGGACAATGCGGAAGCCGCAACGGCGGCTGGGGACAGCCTGCGTATCGCTTTGGCGCAGTATCGGTATGGCGCCATCAGTCAGGTGGTTATGCTGACAACCCAGCAGGCCCACCTGCAAACGGAACTGGCGCTGGCTCAGGCGCGGGCAGATCGGCTTTCCGATACAGTGGCGCTGTTTCAGTCTCTGGGGGGTGGATGGTGGAACAGCACTGAGTCAGATGCGCCGCATCACCCCTCCTGGCATCCGGACAAGGGGCTAAGCGTTCTCCTGCCCTGAGGCGAGGCCCCGTAATCTGGAAGGGGATAACACCCGGATTCCGTGGTGGTCCGTTCCTGTAATAATATGATCACGCCGAAGAGCGCTGATGGTGCGGCTGACCGTTTCAATGGTCAGGCCCAGATAATCGGCAATATCCACCCGCGTCATGGGAAGAGAGACACGGTTTTCTTCCCCCGTTGTCTGGCAGGGGCGGTGGATCATGCGGGCAAGCAGAAAGCTGGCCACCCGTTCCCGCGCTGTCTTGCGGCCCAGCAGCAGCATCTGTTCCTGCGCTTCGGCCAACTCGTCTGTCACTTCTGCCAGTAGACGCCGTTCAAACTGGGGGTAATCGGCCAGCAATGTTTCCAGTTGCGGGCGCATAAAACGGCAGACCTGCACAGTGTCCACCGTTTCCGCACCAAAGGAGTAGGTGCCTGCATTGGTCAGCCCCAGAAAATGGCCAACATCGGCAAAGCCTGTAATCTGTCTCCGCCCATCGGGCAGGGATTTGAACAGCTTTACGGTGCCAGCCGTCACGTTGAAAAAGGCTGTGGCGGAAGAGCCTTCTTCTATCAACGTCGTGTTGGGGGGGAGAGAAAGCTGTTTGGAGGATTTGGCGAGAACAACCAGATCTTCATCATCAATCGCCCGGCAGACGCTCTGATCGCGAATTTCGCATACCAGACATCTGTGCATGTCTTCTCCGCCGTTAATGACTAGCCTTCGGCGCATCGAGGCGGGCGAAGTCCGAGGTTGTGGGGCAGAAGACATCACGCACTATCCGGTAGAATCAGCCTTCCAGAACGCTAAGTTACCGGAAAACTTCATTAAAAAAGCTATGTTATTAATACTATGTGATTTTTGATATAAATCAAAGACAAGCATTCACCGAGTCTCTCGTTCACACCTGCCCCGGTTGTATATCTGGGTTGTGTAAAATGCTGTGGTTTTCAGAACACACCCCCTGCCGCATTCTGTTGAATGCTTGATCTAAATCAAGGCTGCACACTGCTGTGCGTGATTTCTCCGCTTCAGATATCACAGCGCAGTTAGAAGAGTATCAAACGATGGTGAAGCTTCGTTCCTTATTGACCGCCATGGTGGCCGGGGTGGCCGCTCTTTCTGGCACAGCCAAGGCGCAGACCACCCAGGTGGCTCCGGCCCCCGCTACGTCCAATGCTGCTTATGTCAACGCTCCGGTGCTGAGCCACATCCCGTCAGCACCGCGTCCTTACAGCGGCCATTGCGGCATTTTTGAAACCTGCGCCAGCACCAAGATCGGTCTGGGCAAGGGCGATTTCATGATCCGCCTTTCCGGCGTGGGTGTTCTGCCGCAGGATCGTGACAGCAACGTAAGTCTGCATGCTGGTGGCGCAACCATTCCCCTGCGCAACACCCACCTGTCCACCACCAATCAGGCAATGCCTGAACTGACGCTGGAATACTTCCTGACGGACAACGTGTCTGTTGACCTGATCGCCACCAGCACCCGTCACGAAGTGGCTGCACTGGGTAGCGATGTTCCGTCTCTGGGTGGGCCGCGCAAGCTGGATGTCGGGAGCGCTTGGGTGCTGCCGCCGACGCTGACCTTCGCTTGGCATTTCCGTCCGCACAAGCGCTTCAACCCGTATGTGGGTGTGGGTGCCACGGCCATGTGGTTCCACAACATGAAGGGCAACGCTGGCAGCCCGCTGGGTCTGACCAAGCTGAACGCTGGCTTCACTGGTGGTCCGTCTGTCAACGCCGGGTTTGACTATCAGCTGGTTGGCAACTGGTTCTTCAATGCAGACGTCAAACAGATGTTTGTCCGTATGCACGCCTGGGTTCAGAACCCGGCAGAAACGCTGCGTGTCCGTGCCCATGAATCTCTGGACCCGACCGTCGTTTCCGCTGGTATCGCTTACCGGTTCTAATGGCATGAGCGCGGCATCTTCTTCAGATCTGGTTCACCGTTACGGCGGGAACCTGCCGCGCTATACCAGCTACCCGACTGCCGCCAGTTTTTCTGAGGCAGTCGGCCCCGCGCAAGCTGAAAGCTGGCTGCGCGCCCTTCCGGCTCAGCAGCCGGTTTCTCTCTATTTCCACGTTCCTTTCTGTGATGAGCTGTGCCGTTTTTGTGGGTGCAACACATCCGTCATGCGGCATGAAGACGGGCGTCTGGCCTACGGTGATCTTCTGCGGGAAGAATTACGCCGTGTTGTTGCGCTGGTTGGAACGCGGCGTAGTGTAAAACATGTGCAGTTTGGCGGCGGCACCCCTTCCACACTCCCGGCATCGGCTTTGCGGCAGATCATGCGGTCTGTGCGGTCCATGTTCCAGATTGAGCCGGATGCCGAACTGTCCATGGAGCTTGATCCACGCCATGTGCCCGTAGGTTATCCGGCTCTTCTGGGTGGTCTGGGTTTCACGCGGATCAGTCTCGGCGTGCAGGATCTGAACCCTCAGGTGCAGGATGCCTGTGGCCGCCATCAGTCTTTTGAACAGACAGAAGCCTGCGTTACCGCTGTACGGAATGCAGGGGTGTCTGGCGTCAATATTGATCTGATCTATGGCCTGCCATACCAGACAGAAGAAAGTGTCGCAGAAACTGCACGCAGGATTGCGTCTTTGCGCCCGGATCGTCTGGCCGTGTTCGGATACGCCCATGTGCCCTGGAAACAGAAACGTCAGCGGCTGATCCCTGAAGAGTCTCTTCCCAAGCCATCTGAACGTCTTGCCCAGCGGGCCCGTATGGATACCGTGTTACGGGCAGAGGGCTATCTGCCGGTCGGTCTGGATCATTACGCGCTGCCTCAGGATGCGCTGGTGCGGGCCGCATCAACAGGCACGCTTCGCCGTAATTTTCAGGGTTATACGACCGATTCGTGCGATGTTCTGCTGGGTATGGGGGCCTCCGCCATTTCCATGCTGCCCGATGGATACGTGCAGAATATTACCGCAGTCGCGCCTTATGCTCGGGCCATGGCGGATCATGATGGTCTGCCCATCGCGCGGGGTGTGGAGCGCACGGCAGATGATCGGCTGCGAGGCAGCCTGATAGAACGGCTGATGTGCGATATGGGCGTTGATCTGGAACAGATGGAAGCTCAGCTGGATGTCTTCTCGCCGGAGCTGGGTGCGCTTGAACCGTTGATTCAGGATGGACTGGTCACGGTGGAAGGCCCCAAAATCACAGTGACAGAAAAAGGACGGCCTTTTTTGCGTCATGTGGCGGCCGTGTTTGATACCCACCGGAAAACCTTGTCTCAGGCGCCTTCTAGCGGGGCACCCCAGCCGCGTTTTGCGGGCGCGCTCTGAACCTCATTCACAGCTCTGCGTATAAGCATGAGTTGATCGTGTCGCTGTTTTGGCGCATGGAAAGAGGCTGTCCACCCCACATGCAAAGCAGATTTGCTATCAGGGAGTGGCACCCGTACCGTAACTGAAGGACAGGGCAGATGCATTCTGACGCCCAGGTTTTAGGGACCGGCACCGCTTCCGCGTTTGTAAAAATGCTGGCGGGAACCCGTCCCGCACCATACCCCTACCCGCACTGGATGATGGATTCTGTCCTGACGCCAGAGGCGTGTGATGCGCTTGTTGAGTGGGACCCCGGCGCACAGGCGCGTGCTGGGGATGTTGGAGGGCGTCGTGAAACGCGGAACAAGGCGCGGGTGTTTGTAGACAAAGCCAAGCGTGCGCAGGATGCGCGTCTTGATCGTATGGCTCATGTGCTGAACAGCGCGGAAGTGCGTCAGGCCTTTGCAGATTATTGCGGGGCCCAACTGGACGGTGCGGCCCTGCGCTTGGAACTGTGCCTGGATACGGATGGGTTCTGGCTGGAGCCGCATACGGATATCGGGGCCAAAAAACTGACCCTCCTGATCTCACTTTCTCAGGATGACAATGCGGAGGACTGGGGCACGGACCTCATGACGCCGGAAGGTCAGTCCGTTGCCCGGGCATCCGGTACGTTCAATTCCGGCGTGTTGTTTATTCCGTCAGATAAAACGTGGCACGGCTTTGTAAAACGACCCATCAGCGGCACCCGCCGCACCCTTATTGTCAATTTTGTCGATCAGAGTTGGCGTGCGGTGCATGAACTGGCATTTGGCCCGGTTGCTGCGCACGTCTGACGTTTGACAGTCATCCCTTTTTCAAGCTGGCCCACCATGACTGGTGGGCTGTTTTTTGCAATTCCGGCCTAGATCGGCTTTAGGAGGCCCCGCGCAAGCGTTCCGGGGAGAGGACAAGAATGAGCGAAACAGTGCGTGAGTCGATGGAGTTTGATGTCGTCATTGTTGGCGGTGGTCCGGCAGGGTTGGCTGCGGCCATTCGTCTGCGTCAGCTCTCGCCTGAAACCAGCGTTTGCCTGATTGAAAAAG
This sequence comes from Acetobacter senegalensis, assembly GCF_001499615.1. NCBI lineage: Bacteria > Pseudomonadati > Pseudomonadota > Alphaproteobacteria > Acetobacterales > Acetobacteraceae > Acetobacter > Acetobacter senegalensis. The sequence goes on from NZ_LN606600.1 coordinate 1,800,500, forward strand.
GCAGCGAGATTGGGGCCCATATTGTCTCTGGTGCGGTGATCGAACCCCGTGCGCTCGCTGAATTGCTGCCAGACTGGAAAGAGCGCGGCGCACCGCTGAACACAGCCGTTACCGCCGAGGAAATGCTGTATCTGACAGAAACCGGCAGCGTGCGCGTGCCTTTTCTGGACAAACTGATGCCGCACATGGCCAACCACGGCAATTACATTGTCAGCCTGGGGGAAGTGTGCCGCTGGCTGGCAACGCAGGCGGAAGAACTGGGTGTGGAAATCTACCCCGGTTTTGCGGGTGCGGAAGTTCTGATTGAAAACAATCGTGTGGCTGGTGTGGCAACGGGCGACATGGGCATCACGCGCGAAGGGGAACACGGCCCCAACTACCAGCCAGGTATGGAACTGCGTGGTCGTTATACTCTGTTTGCCGAGGGATGCCGTGGGTCTCTGACCAAACAGGTCATGGTTCATTATGACCTGCGCAAAGGGGTGGACCCACAAACCTATGGTCTGGGCATCAAGGAAGTGTGGGAAATCCCGGCCGAGAAGCATCGTCCCGGTCTGGTGCAGCATAGCTTTGGCTGGCCTCTGGATGATCAGACCTATGGTGGCGCATGGCTCTACCATTTTGGCGAAAATCTGGTGTCTTACGGCTTTGTGGTCGGGCTGGATTATCCCAACACATGGCTTTCCCCGTTCGAGGAAATGCAGCGCCTCAAGCTCCATCCTGCATTCCGCAAACATCTGGAAGGGGGACGCCGCGTCAGCTATGGCGCGCGCGCACTTTCAGAAGGCGGTTTGCAGGCTGTCCCCCGTCTGACTTTCCCCGGCGGTGCTCTGATCGGGGATTCCGCCGGGTTCCTGAACGTGCCTAAAATCAAGGGCACGCATACGGCCATGAAGTCCGGCATGCTGGCGGCAGAAGCAGTGGTGGAAGCGCTGGCAAGCAACCGGCCCGAACCAGCTTCCTTCACGCAGCGGGTGAAAGACTCCTGGTTGTGGGAAGAACTACGCACGGCGCGGAATATCCGTCCGGCCTTTGCCCGTTTCGGCATGAAGAAAGGGGCCATCTACGCCGGTATTGATGCCATGTTGCTGAAAGGTCGCGCTCCTTGGACGCTGCATTTCAAGCATCAGGATAACGAGGTGCTCAAACCGGCGTCTCTGTGTGAAAAGCCAGCCTACCCCAAGCCGGATGGCCAGTTGACGTTTGATCGGCTCTCATCTGTTTTCCTCTCTGCCACCAACCATGAAGAAGATCAGCCGGTTCATCTGCGGGTGAAGAATCTGTCTCTGTGGAAAACGGTTAACTGGGATGTGTTCCGCGCACCAGAAAGCCGCTACTGCCCGGCAGGTGTGTATGAAGTGGTGGATGAAGCGACGGACCCACGTCTGCAAATCAACGCGCAGAACTGCGTGCATTGCAAAACCTGCGATATCAAGGATCCCGCCCAGAACATAGACTGGGCCGTGCCGGAAGGTGGTGGCGGACCTAATTATCCTGCCGGTATGTGATTTTTGGTCAAAATACTGTATGGCAGCGTCTGAAAGATCCTGCATCTGCAAGCGAAAGAAGCCATGAAGATTGTAGTACCTGTCAAACGGGTTGTTGATTACAACATCAAGCCGCGTGTTAAGGCGGATGGTAGCGGTGTTGAAACTGCTGGCGTGAAGATGTCCATGAATCCTTTTGACGAGATTGCGGTTGAAGAAGCCATTCGTCTGAAGGAGAAGGGTGTCGCGACGGAAGTTGTCGTTGTGTCCATTGGTGTGCAGCAGGCGCAGGATACGCTGCGCACGGCCATGGCCATGGGGGCAGACCGCGCCATTCTGGTTCTGTCTGAAGAAAGCCCGGAACCTCTGGCGGTTGCCAAGGTGCTCAAAGCGATTGTGGCCAAGGAAGAACCGGGTCTGGTGATTCTGGGCAAACAGGCCATTGATGATGACATGAACGCCACAGGCCAGATGCTGGCCGGTCTTCTGGGCTGGGGGCAGGGCACGTTTGCCGGCAAGGTGGATGTTGCGGATGGCTCCGTGCGTGTGAGCCGTGAAATTGACGGGGGGACGGAAGAGGTCTCTCTCACGCTGCCCGCCATCATCACTGCCGATCTGCGCCTGAACGAACCGCGCTATGCCTCGCTGCCCAACATCATGAAAGCCCGCAAGAAGCCGCTTGAAACGCTGAATGCGGCTGATCTGGGTGTGGATATGACACGTCGCCTTACCGTCGTCTCCGTGGCGGAACCGCCGCAGCGTCAGGCGGGTGTGAAGGTTGGCTCTGTGAGTGAGCTAGTTGAGAAACTGCGTAACGAAGCAAAGGTAATCTGATCATGACCGCTCTTGTTCTTCTCGATCATGAAGACGGCCGGATCAGACAGGCCGCTCTTTCCGCCGTGACGGCTGCTGCCAAGCTTGGTGATGTGCATGTACTGGTTGCCGGTGATGACGCCGTAGCGCAGGAAGCTGCCAAGATTGCCGGTGTCTCCAAGGTGCTGCATGCGGCCGATGCCCGTTATGCGCATGAACTGGCCGAACCTCTGGCCGCGCTGATTGTCTCTCTTGCTGGTGGGTATGACCACATTGTTGCGGCGGCAGGTGCGGTGGGCAAGAACGTGCTGCCACGTGCGGCTGCGCTGCTGGATGTGCAGCCTATCCCTGATGTGATCAGCATTGTGGATGGCGATACATTCGTACGCCCCATCTACGCAGGCAATGCACTGGCAACCGTCAAATCGTCCGATACAAAGAAAGTGCTGACGGTTCGCAGTTCCGCCTTTGATGCGGCTGCTACGGAAGGCGGCTCTGCTCCAGTTGAAACGGTTGCTCCGGTGGACAGCCCGGCTGTTTCCAAGTTTGAGGCGGTGCATCTGTCTGAATCTGAGCGCCCTGAACTGGAATCCGCCCGGGTTGTGGTGTCTGGTGGCCGTGGACTTCAGAGCGAAGAGAAGTTCCACATTCTGGACCCGCTGGCTGACAAGCTGGGCGCTGCCATTGGTGCTTCCCGTGCGGCTGTGGATTCCGGTTTTGTGCCCAACGATTATCAGGTTGGTCAGACCGGCAAGATCGTGGCCCCTGATCTGTATCTGGCATTCGGGATTTCGGGCGCTATCCAGCATCTGGCCGGCATGAAAGACAGCCGCGTGATTGTTGCGGTGAACAAGGACCCTGAAGCCCCCATCTTCCAAGTGGCGGATTATGGCATTGTGGGAGATCTCTTCGAGATCGTTCCTCAGCTTACAGAAGAACTGAAGTAAGTTTTTCGCTTAAAGGCGAAAGACGTTAAAAAAACCTGCATGGTTGAAACTGGAACCATGGCAGGGTTTTTTTATATCCTCTGTCTGACGCCCTCAGTGCGCAGTAGTCAGTGGGACTTATTGGTGCCGTATGTCGCCAGAAACATATGGACAGCGGCATGGATTACTTTTTCCTTGTCCGCTGGCTCATTTTCAAATGGCATGTTGAAGCGTTTTCGGTGAGCAAGGCGTGTCTGGCATAGCGTGAAAAACTGCTCAGCGGCAAAGGTGGGGTCCTCCACCGCCAGCGTGCCGTTTTCAACCTGCTGCTGAATCCAACCTGCCAGGGTTTCGATCGCAATTTTGGGGCCGTGTTGCCAGAAGCTGGTGGCAAGGTGCGGGAAATGTGGCGCTTCGGAGACGATGATCCGATAGAGCATGATGCTCTCTGGCAGGGTAATCAGATGCACCATGGCGCGCGCAACCGCGGTCAGGGTTTCCTTCACGGGTTCATTAAGCTGAATAGGAGCCAGTGCCAGCGGCAGCTTCTCGCGGCAATTATGCTCAACAAATGCAGCGAACAGATCTGCCTTGTTGGTAAAATAATTGTAAAGAGTGCCTTTTGACACGCCAGATTCGCGGGCAATGGCAGACATGCTTGCCCCCTCAAATCCATGGGCGGCAAAAATGACCAACGCGCCATCCAGAATTTGCTGGCGTTTGGCCTCAGACTCCCCCGAGCACTGGCTGGGCGGCATGGCGGAAGGGGGGAGTGAAACAGACATGGTAGATGGTTATTCCCAAGTATGACGATTGACGCAACATTGAAAAACGATAGGTTAGCATGCTGACCGAACCGATCGGTCAGCGCAAGATTGGTTCTAGGTATAGACAGACTTTACATTGGGAGCAGACGGGTGGCTAAACGGTATGCGCGGGGCGCAAGCACCATGGTTCTGGCATTTCTGCTAGGTGGGTGCATGGTTGGCCCGGACTTCAAAAAGCCCGCTGCATGGACGCCTGAACAATGGCAGCATGCCAAACTGGAAGGAGCGTCCCGTAATCTTAGTGTGCCAAGCAATCAGGCTCCTGATCCGGAATGGTGGTCTGCCTTCCATGATCCGGAACTGACATCTCTTGAAAAACGTCTGGCGGCGCAGAACCTTGATGTGCAGCAGGCAACAGAACAACTGGCCGTTAGTCGTGGCCAGTTGCTGATTGCAGGGGCCGAGCGCCTGCCTGATCTGGCGGCAACGGGGTCCTACAAGCGGGCTC
>NZ_LN606600.1:1810000-2047500 GCF_001499615.1 Acetobacter senegalensis
GCTAAGGCCCCCAAATCGTGGCTAAGTGGGAAAGGATGTGGGGATTCCAAAACAACCAGGAGGTTGGCTTAGAAGCAGCCATCCTTTAAAGAAAGCGTAATAGCTCACTGGTCTAATAGAAACCCTGCGCCGAAAATGTAACGGGGCTCAAGCCACGTGCCGAAGCTGTGGGTGCATATCTATGATATGCGCGGTAGCGGAGCGTTCCGTAAGTCTGTGAAGGAGACGGGGTGACCCTCTCTGGAGATATCGGAAGTGCGAATGCTGACATGAGTAGCGACAAACAGTGCGAGAAACACTGTCGCCGAAAGTCCAAGGGTTCCTGCGCAAGGTTAATCCACGCAGGGTTAGTCGGCCCCTAAGGCGAGGGCGAAAGCCGTAGTCGATGGGAATCAGGTGAACACTCCTGAACCTGTCAGAAGTGACGAATGCAAGATGTTGTCAGTCCTTAATGGATTGGACTGGCTTTTTGCGCATTCCAGGAAATAGCTCTGGCGTATAGACCGTACCCGAAACCGACACAGGTGGACTGGTAGAGAATACCAAGGCGCTTGAGAGAACGATGCTGAAGGAACTAGGCAAATTACTCGTGTAACTTCGGGATAAGCGAGACCCGTTGGTGGGCAACCATTGGCGGGTGGCACAGACCAGGGGGTAGCGACTGTTTAGTAAAAACACAGGGCTCTGCGAAGTCGAAAGACGACGTATAGGGCCTGACGCCTGCCCGGTGCCGGAAGGTTAAGAGGAGGTGTGAGAGCACTGAATTGAAGCCCCGGTAAACGGCGGCCGTAACTATAACGGTCCTAAGGTAGCGAAATTCCTTGTCGGGTAAGTTCCGACCTGCACGAATGGCGTAACGACTTCCCCGCTGTCTCCAGCATCGGCTCAGCGAAATTGAATTCCCCGTGAAGATGCGGGGTATCCGCGGTCAGACGGAAAGACCCTATGAACCTTTACTGCAGCTTTACAGTGGCATCAGAGACATTCTGTGTAGGATAGGTGGGAGGCTTTGAAGCGGGGGCGCCAGTTCCCGTGGAGCCATCCTTGAAATACCACCCTGAATTTTTCTGATGTCTAACCGCGGTCAGTTAGCCTGATCCGGGACCCTGTATGGTGGGCAGTTTGACTGGGGCGGTCGCCTCCCAAAGTGTAACGGAGGCGCGCGATGGTGGGCTCAGGCCGGTCGGAAACCGGCTGTTGAGTGCAATGGCATAAGCCCGCCTGACTGCGAGAGTGACAGCTCGAGCAGAGACGAAAGTCGGCCATAGTGATCCGGTGGTCCCGCGTGGAAGGGCCATCGCTCAACGGATAAAAGGTACTCTAGGGATAACAGGCTGATCTCCCCCAAGAGTCCACATCGACGGGGAGGTTTGGCACCTCGATGTCGGCTCATCACATCCTGGGGCTGGAGCAGGTCCCAAGGGTTCGGCTGTTCGCCGATTAAAGTGGTACGTGAGCTGGGTTTAGAACGTCGTGAGACAGTTCGGTCCCTATCTGCCGTGGATGTTGGAGACTTGAGAGGATTTGTCCCTAGTACGAGAGGACCGGGATGAACACACCTCTGGTGCACCGGTTGTCGCGCCAGCGGCACCGCCGGGTAGCTAAGTGTGGACGGGATAACCGCTGAAAGCATCTAAGCGGGAAACCCACCTCAAAACTAGGTCTCCCCAAGGGCCGTGATAGACCATCACGTCAATAGGCCAGGTGTGGAAGCGCAGTAATGCGTGTAGCTAACTGGTCCTAATCGCCCAATAGGCTCACTCTCTTACCGTTCCCTTAAAAGAACGGCCCGTGCACAGAAATCATCCATGCAAAACGTCATACTTCATCATACCCAACCGTCCACACCACCCCAACTCAAGGGTGATTTGGATGACCTGGTGGCCATGGCGGGGAGTGATCCACCCGATCCCATCCCGAACTCGGCCGTGAAAACCCCCAGCGCCTATGATACTGCGGCTTAAGTCGTGGGAAAGTCGGTCGCCGCCAGGTCTTCCAAATCACCCTAAAATCACCACAAACGCGGGGTGGAGCAGCCCGGTAGCTCGTCAGGCTCATAACCTGAAGGCCGCAGGTTCAAATCCTGCCCCCGCAACCAGCCGAAATAATCAATATCATACACTCAGCCGCCCCTAGGGCGGCCTTTCTGCGTTCCAGATGCACGCGCTGAGGCACGTTGAAGCGCTCAGTTTTTGCTTCGCTCCAAGGCCTCAGCAAGCTCAAGGGCATTCTGGGTGCCAGCACCAAAAATCGTATTGTCGTAAATCATCCAGACCTCCCTGCCCAGTGCGGTAAGGGATAGGCCAAACTTGGCGTTCCTACAAAATTTGTCCATTTTGAAGAGTGAAAATTACCAGCTTCTGCTGCCGAACTCTCAAAATGAGGGCATGTCTTATTAAAAGAACTCCATTGGTTTTTATGTTTCTGATTTGTAAGAAATGTGAAAAAAACGCGATAATTGTGAAAAATTGAAAATCTAGACTGTAAAACTATTGGTGTTTTGGTGTGTATCATTGGAAAAGTGGATTAGAGCGAAAAACATAATCAAGGCGTTCATTTGATGTTTATGCGGGCGGTTAGTCTGGTTCATCGCTGGGTCGGGGCAGTGGTGGGGATAGTGCTTGTTCTTTTAGGGCTTTCCGGAGCATTTCTGGTTCATAAGGATGCATGGACAATCGTATCGCATAAGCATGATGCGGTTGTGCAAAGTGGTCAGCAAGTTGGGGACCTTGTTGAGCATTTCATGAAAGCCGAAGGCAAGCATCCGCAGATGGTCGTCTTTGCCTCTCCTTCTTTGGGAGTGGACCGGTTGGCTTATGCCGGTGGTGGGGGCGCCTATACAGATCAGGCAGGTCATGTTCTGGCGTCATGGGCAAGCGACTGGTCTCGTCCAGAATTATGGCTCGTGAGTTTGCATCGCTATCTGTTCATGCGTCCGCAAGGCGAGACGTATGTCGGGATAGCCGGTTTTATTGGCATTCTCATGGTGGTAACGGGCAGCATCTTGTGGTGGCGGACCCGTCAGACATTTGAATTCCGGCTATGGCCCAAGCGTATGAGTCGTCCGGCCATCATACGGCACCATCGTGATCTTGGAGTAATCATCGCGCCTTTGTTGTTTCTCTCTTTTATCACTGGCGCTTTGATGGTGTTCCGGCCTCTTAGCAATGTAGCATTCGGACCGGGGACGACCGCAGCACTTGCTCATGGCCTCAAGCCGCCCGCGTACCCTTCCGTCAAGCTTGGTAAGGATCTGGATTGGGTAACAATGATGGAAACAGCACGGCAGCAGTTTCCTCAGGCAGAGTTCAGAAGTCTGGCGTTACCGAGAAAAGAGAGTGGTCTGATCACCTTACGCATGCGTCAACCGGCAGAGTGGCTGCCAAACGGGCGCACCATGCTCTGGTTTGCCGCAGATACTGGCCGTTTGGTGGAAGCGCGAGATGCCATGGATATGTCTGTGCAAGCGCGGCTGTTCAATGATATTTTCCCGGTTCATGCTGCCAAGATTGGTGGTCTTTTTTATAGAATAATCATGACACTTTCTGGTCTTGGTCTCGCTATTCTAGGCGTATTCGCCATAGCGACCTTCTGGGGAAGTGGAAACAAGAAAGCGCCTAAAAAACAGAAAAAAGCCTGATAAAATATAGGTTTACGAAATTTGATACGGATAGGGTTTTTAAAGGGTATTTTTAAATATCGTGTCTTTCGGACTATGGTTACAGCAAGAAAATGGCGTTTTTGCCATATTATCTGAAACTTATGCCTCTGCACGGTGTTTAAAGAAGAGGACACAGGAGCTTTTAGAAAAAGCTCCCTCCCTCAAGAAAAATAAAAAATGCGTAGGAGGAAGACATGACAGGCCTTCTCCATTTTTTCCAGCATCACGCTTGGAAAAATTATGTGGAAACACACTCTGATCTGGTGTCAGGGTGGGAAGATATCGATCCTCCAGCATCCCCGCGCGGTAAAAAAGAAGGCGGCTTGAAAACAGTCTCTTCTTCTCTCTTTGGGACAGCGTGCCTGACGCAGGCACGTAATCTGAAAGAGGGCTGACAAGGATTGCGAAGGGAAGGGATAGCGTAAGGCGGCTTGTGTGCCGTATGCTCACAGCATGACACATCAGGTTGCTGAAACGCTTCCCCGCTGCAAGTGGGCTCAGACAAATCCGTTATTACGGACCTATCATGATGAAGAATGGGGGGCTCCGGTCAAGGATAGTCGCGCGCTATGGGAAATGCTTATGCTTGAAGGGTTTCAGGCCGGGCTTTCATGGCTGACAGTCTTGCGGCGGCGAGAGGGCTTTCGTAAGGCTTTTGCGGAATTTGACCCTGAACAGGTGGCTCTGTTTGATAGCCACGATGTAGAGCGCCTGATGGCGGATGCCGGTATTATTCGCGCGCGCGCCAAGATTGAAGCTACGATTGGCAATGCGCGGGCGTATCTGGCCATGCAGGCACGTGGTGAGGATTTTGCCTCCTTCACATGGGGAATGGTGCCTGATGCTCCCATACGAAACACCACCGGCCAGGTGCTGACCCAGTCTCCTCACTCGGTCGCTCTTTCAAAGGCCTTGAAAGAGCGGGGTTTCAAGTTTGTGGGGCCTGTTATTGTTTATGCCTGGATGCAGGCTGTCGGCATGGTCGATGACCACGACCCAACGTGCTTCCGGTACAAACACTGTGAAGCAGGGTGATCAGGCGGCGCTAAGATCCTTTGTCCATGGCATTGGCACAAAATCGGGTAATGCTTCGATTCTTTTCAACCATGCCTCAATATGGGGATAGTTTTCCAAAGAAATTCCACCTTCTGGCGCACGGGCCGTGTAAGCGTAACACGCAAGATCAGCCAGTGTGGGGTAAGATGTGGCAAGAAATGCCTGTTTCTCCAAATGCGTATTCATGATCGCAAATAAGGAGTGAGCCCGTTCTTTTGCATCAGCGGGTTCATTTTTCTTATTGAACAGGCTGACCATGCGGGCCGCAGCCGGGCCTTGGCGAAGTTCGCCTGCGGCAATGGAAAGCCACCGCTGCACATGCGCGGCGTCAACAGGGTCTTGTGGCAGAAGCGGAGAGTTGACTCCATATCTCTTGATCAGATAAATCATGATAGCATTGCTATCTGCCAAAATAATATCATCATCTTTTAGAACAGGAACCTGCCCCAACGGGTTCATGCGTAACAGTTCAGGTGTGCGGCCTGTTACTGTTTCAAACTGGTATGTCAGCTTCAGCATGGAAAGCAGCAGGCGGACGCGATGCACATGGCCGGAAAGTGGCGTGCCATATAAAACGATCATTGGGTTGGGTCTCCGTTGGGGTGTTGCGATTATTCCTGTGTTTTGGGATTTTGACGAGTGACACTTCCGGAACGGTCTTCGTTTGAAGGATGAAACACTAACACGGATCGGTTAGAGGCACGGCTGTTGTTTCTGAAAAGACGCGACACAGGTTGTACCGTTTCTTTCGCATCGGGCCAACGTCTCTTTGCTTTAGATGCCAGACTTTGCCAAAGGAAAGACGTTTTAGGGGTTATAAAAAACCTATATTTCTTAAACAGTTATGGAATATCGTCTGACATCTTTGGCTGCTGATTGGCGAACCTTGAAAAGCGCGTGGTAAAATGACACGAGGCTTTGAACGGATGTTTGTCAAAGCACGGAATAAGGGTGAGCTTCTCTTATGTGACGTATCACTCAGGTGCGGCTGTCTGGATGGAGCCTGTGGCAAAGGCCAGGCTGGATGCAGCAATCAGGGAAGCGTAATAGGCGTCTGATTTGCCAAGCTGAGCACTCAGTAGGCCGCTTTGGGCCATGGTGGCTTGTGTGATGGACCCAACACCGTTGCGGTATGCGGCAAAAGCGGCATCAAATGCGGTCTGGGATGCTGTCTGGAGTTTGGTGGCAGCTGTGTAGGCGCTCAGACTGGCATGCACGCCGTTTTCAGCCACAATGATCTGTTTAACCGATTCATCAACAGTTTTGCGTAAAAGAGCCTGCGCACTATCCGCCTGATTTTTTACCTGCTTCAGAACCGCAGCCCGCATACCTCCATCAAACACAGGGACGGTAATACCGCCAAGAATAAGGCTGCTGAAATTGTTGGTGGACAGATTCAGGGTGGGGGAGGAATCAGATCCAACGCCGGGCACGGAAGAAAGAGCCAGTCTGCCTGTTGTGTATGCAACATTGCCGGAGACAAAAACCTTTGGCAAAAATTCAGCCTTTGCTGCGGCTATCCGATTTTGTGAGGCTTTGGCAGATGCATAGGCCGCCAGCACATCTGGCCTTTGGGCCACGGCCTGACGCACCATGTCTTCTGTCAGCCGCGCGTCTGCCATTGTTAGCGGACGGTTGGAAATATCACTGGTTTGCAGGCGGGTGTTTGGGGAAATCCCCATGGCGGTCATAAGCTCCAGATAGGTATTTTCCGCCGCATTCTGGGCTTGTACCAACTGAAGTTCAGCCTGGGCGGTCATCTGTCGGGCCTGTGTGACGTCAACAATGGTACCTTGCCCCTGCTTCAGGCGCATTTCGGCAGCGGCTTCTACAGCGTGGGCGTTGTTTACAGCCTGCTGCACAAGCCCCACGCGCGCGGCGGCTGCGGCATGCGTGTAAAACGCCAGAGTGACTTCATAAATTACTTTCTGATGCGCGGCTGTGAAGAGAATGTTGTTGGCAAGCTGTGCCTGCTTGGCGGCATTGATAATGGCTTCCCGCTTTCCAAAATCAAACAGTAGCCATTCCATACTTAGGGTCTGAACCTCGCCAGAACCGGAATTCCGGTTCCTGACGCCATCTGTCAAACCTTCCGCCTGATTGATAAGGGCATTGGCATCAGCGCCAATCTGCCCCGCATTGCTCAGGCTTGGATTGCCACCATTGTTATGCTGGTGCGTATAACCGCCGACAACCGTGGCACTCAGGTGGGGCAGATAAGCGGTGCGCGTAATGCCCACGGCCAGTGCAGCGTCCCGAGCCGTGTTCCATGCAATACGGGTCGTAGGGTTGCTCGACTGCGCAATGTCGAGCAGTTCTGCCAGAGAATAGGGATGGGAACTGCTGATCTCGGCGTCCGGCGCGCGGGGGCTTATGGTCTGATTGGCTGGCAGCGTGAAACCTGCGGGAAGGTTCAACCCACGGCCTGCCCGGTTTTTGCCGGGCAGCAGTTCACCTTTTTCTGAAACATTGGGCTGCCATGGGGTGTCTGGCCGTTCAGGAGCAGTTTCAAGGGCCTCAGTGGCGCAGCCACACAGAAGAAGGAGGGTGATAGTTCCACAGAGCGGGACACAGAATCTGGAAAAATGCATCATTTCAGCAGTCCCTGCTCAAGCCGAGTAACCTGATGAGCGGTATCGGAGTGGAGGGCTGGGATCAAGGCGTCTTCTGCCAGTACGGCTGCATCCTGTGTCATGGAGTGGTAGGATTGCAGATGGGGCATGTCCGCCCGCATATGGTCCGCTCTGCGGTGCCAAGGGCGGCCTGAGCGGCTGCGGCATGCACAAGTTGCTCTGCTGGAGTGGTGGCGGAACAGAGAGCATGAAGAGCGTGCAAAACGGTCTTCAACGTATCCTTGATTTTATCGTAGGCGCTGGTGGGCCAGATGCTGGTGAAAACCGCATAGGTCAGGAAATTGCCAAGAAGAATCCCGATAATACGGTCTCGGGCCGTGGTCATATCCGTGGTGGGGCCGTATCCTTTCAGATCAGAGAGGAAAAAAGCCAGCCCTATTTGCAATCCGGCATATGCAATGCGTTCATCACCCGTTTTGATCCAGCAGGCCAGAAGCGAGCCAACGGCCATCATGGCCAGAAAAGCCGCGCTGTTTTGCAAATGAGGCATCAGGACAATAAGAGAGCCAATCCCCATGGCTCCCCCCACCAGTGCGCCTGAAATACGGAGCGTGAGTTTGGAGATCATTTCTCCCATTGTGGGGAGCGCCACAATGAAACAGGTGATGACGCAGGTATGGATGCCTGGCCACGCCAGAACCTTGAACAGGAAATAGCAGAGCATGACGGCAGCGGTGCCCTTTACGGCAAAGCGCACATGTTCTGGGTTGGTAAAGGCATCAGGGAAGAAAAAACCGGATGGCCCGCTTTCGTCTTTCTCAGCCGCTTGCGGTTTGTTTGACTGAGGCGGTGTTGTGAACGTTGAAAGCAGGGAAGCAAGGGAGTGCACAGCCGGAGAGGCGCCGAACACAACGGGCATGGTGATATCTGTAGGATAATCACCTTTTTCAAAAATGGCTGCCATCTCAGAAAGGGTTTGAATAAGGGAAGGTTGAGGCTGTAGGGGAGTGGTTTCACGGCTTGCGGCATGGGCCAGAGCCAGTGTGGCAACGCTGCTGTAAAGTGCGTGATGCAGGCATTGCAGATCCTGCGTGCGCCAGAGTTTTTCCAGCTTAGCCATTTTGAGGGATTTCAGCATGGTGCCTGCTCCCTCCCGCAGCATGGCGGTGGCCTGTTCCTGCGCAAGGGCATCGGGATACTGGAGCAGGTGGGCGCTCAGGCGCAACCGTGCGGCAATGGCTTGGGTCAACAGGGTTTTGGGGGAGGGGCAGATGAGCGCCCCCAACACAACCATCACCCCACCCGGAATGAGAATGAACAGGTCAGCATAGAGCAGGGCACGGGTGGCCAACTCACCAATCGGTGCCTGATCTATGGCGATCAGGGCGTAAACAACAATCAGCGCCAGCATGTAGGCGACAGGTTTCAGCTTGCTGGCTGACCCAAGGAAAAAGAAACCGAGGGAGAGCAGGGCTGTGGCGGCAACCAGATTCAAGGGATGGTCCAGTGTGAGATGCACCAGTCCGAACATTAGAAAAATCACAACCGCGAACAGAAGATTAACAGCAATTCCCGCCACCACATTCGTGACGCGGTCTTTCTGCCAGAGCGCCAGGGTGACAAACGCCGGGAGTGCGCTTTCCGGAACCTGCCAGATCTCGCATATCAGAATGACAACGGTGCAGGCGCACGTCATGCGCAGGCTGTAGCCCAGCCGGCCGGGAGCGGGGTCACACACCAGCCGCCAGAACCGGGCCAGTGTCAGATGCAGGGTGTCAGGGACAGGCAGCGCCATGGCGGATCTCGACTGTGGCCGTGGCTCCCAGACGGAGCAGGCGGGGGTCTGCCGCTTCCAGCTTGATTCTGACCGGGAAACGCTGCGCCACATGCACCCAATCCATCTGGCGGGGCACCAAAGGCAGGGTAGCCCCAATTCCTGCGGAATCGGCAGAGAGCACGCCCCAGCCAATACTTTCCACATGGCCACGCAAGGCTGTGTGTTTGTCGATCATGGAATACACGGTGGCGCATGCCCCCGGCTGCACGGCCTTAAGCGCAATTTCGCGGATATTGGCGGTGGCGTACCAGGCATCGTTGGCAATCAGCGTGAACAGCACCTGAGACGGAGCAAGGATCTCCCCCGCTTTGACCCGCAGGCTGGTTACGTAACCATCTGTGGGTGCAATGACTGTGGTTTGCCGTAAGGCGTAGCGGGCCTGATCCAATGCAGCCTGTGCTGCCTGCTGGGCGGCAATGGAGCTTTTCAGGTCTCCAATGGCAATCTGCGCTGCCTGTTCCTGCTGCTGGCTTTGAGAAAGGGAGACGGACGCGTTGTTCAGCGCAACCCGCGCCTGATCATATTCCTGCCAGGGAATGTAGGATTTTCCGGCAAGCGGCTTGAGCCGCTCCACCGTGCGGGCTGCCAGATCATGATTGGTCTGAGCGCGTTCTGTCTGGCTTCTGGCCACGGCGGCGTTGGCTGTTTTTACGGCCACAAGCCGTTGCTGGTTTTCCACCTCGGCCGAGGCCAGTGCCAGATTGGCTTCCCCCTGCCGTACCGCCAGTTCATAGGGTTCAGGGTCAAGCCTGTAGAGCACATCCCCCTTTTTTACGGCCTGATTGACATGCACCCGCAAATCAACCAGCCGCCCCCCGACGGTGGAGGCCATGTGAACCAGTTCGGCATCCAGTTCCGCACTGTCGGAAGAGGGATAGGCGCTATCCTGCCGAGCCACATAAACAGCCAAAGCAAGAGCGCCGGCAAGACAGATGCCAGCAATGACAATACCAACAGGCCGGGTTGGAGAAAGAGAGACTTTTTTCATGGGCTATGGCCCGAACGCTATCAGCCAGACCAGCAAGGCGGCAATAATGCCCAAAGAGACATAAGTAAAAAGGCGCAGGCTCAGGACAGAATCGATTCCGCTGATCAGAAACAGCACACGCAGCCCAACAGCCACCGCTACGCCAATCATGCCGCAGAGCATCCAATCTGGAAAATAAGCGCCGAAAATGGAAAAGGTGGGCGCGCTCTGCGCGGCACAGCCACTTAGCAAAGGCGTGGCGCAGAAGCCGATATGGCGGGCGGAGGGGCGCAACATCCTGCCAAATTGGTCTGAATGAGTCTGGCCTGTCAACATCACCTGTTGTGCGGCTTCGGTTCCGCTGAGTAACGGCGGTGTTCCACTTCTTTCGTCAGATAAGACGTGC
The DNA here is from genome assembly GCF_001499615.1 of Acetobacter senegalensis. Lineage (NCBI taxonomy): Bacteria > Pseudomonadati > Pseudomonadota > Alphaproteobacteria > Acetobacterales > Acetobacteraceae > Acetobacter > Acetobacter senegalensis. Next base: position 1,820,501 of record NZ_LN606600.1, read on the forward strand.
AGGATGTTCTGCCGGGCTTGGCTGAGAGGGGGCCTCTTTATCCGGCTGGCTGCGCGGTTATGATGCAAGGCCGTGTTACGGCATGCGGAAAAGCCGCCTGAGGGGTGGTTCTGCTTTGTATGGGAGAGAAGGAACAAGAATGACGCAGTCTGTGACCCTATATGGCATCAAAAGCTGTGACACCATGCGCAAGGCCCGTGCGTGGCTGGATGAGCACGGTATTGCGTACGTCTTCCATGATTATAAAAGTCAGGGAATTGACGCGGTTCATCTGCGGAAATGGATCAAACAGGTTGGATGGGAAAAGCTGCTGAACAAGGCAGGCACAACGTTCAGAAAGCTGCCGGAAGCCGACACAACCAATCTGACGGAGGAGCGGGCCGTGGCCCTAATGGTGGCTCAGCCATCCATGATCAAACGCCCCGTGCTTGCGGCAGGGGATGCTCTGGAAGTGGGTTTCAAGCCAGACGCCTACGAGAATTTCTTCTCAAAGGCATGAGGACAACTGGCCGGACATGCAGCCTCCCACGGATAGGGAGGCTGCAGAAGACGGCTTATTCCTGATCAGGAGCAGCAGCAGAGTTGAGCTGAATGTAACGCTCAACGCCAATCTGCTTGATGAGGTCGAACTGGCGATCAAGGAAGTCTTCGTGTTCTTCTTCATTTTCAAGGATCTTCAGCAGAAGGTCACGGGAGACGAAGTCACGCACGCTTTCACAATAGGCAATGCCTTCCCGCAGGTCGGCCATGGCCTTTTCTTCCAGCTTCAGATCGCATTCCAGAATTTCTTTTACATCCTGACCAATCAGGATGGTGTTCAGACGCTGCACGTTGGGCAGGCCACCCAGATACAGAATGCGTTCGATCAGCCAGTCAGCATGACGCATTTCTTCAATGGATTCTTCATATTCCTTTTTGCCCAGAAGGGTTACGCCCCAGTGGCGCAGGGTGCGGGCATGCAGGAAGTACTGGTTGATGGCCGTCAGCTCGTTTGTCAGCTGCGTGTTCAGGTGTTCAATAACTTTTGGGTCTTTAACCATGATCTGTCTCTTTGCTGGTGTGGGAGGAAATACAGTTTGCTGTCTAGCTGAGTGCAAAACAGGATGCAAATAAAAAAGTGGTTATATATCAATATTTTATGGGAACTAATTCTTACTATCAACATCGCGTTGCGCCCGTTTTTCGAGTGATTATTAACTGCGCTGTCAACGGTTCTTGCAATGCGTTTGCATCTGATCTCGTAAACACTTGATCATCTTGAGCTTTGTGAGGCGGCGGCTTACAAAAACCGGGTGGCGTCTGTTGGATGTCAGGCGGGGAAACCCGGTTTTTTATTGTCGGACCAAAACATCATGATGCTGCATATTCCCGATGTTCTTACCCCTGAAGAACTGGCGCGTTGTCGCTCCGTTCTGGAAAAGGCGGACTGGCAGGACGGAAAAGCAACCGCTGGGCAGCAATCGGCCAAGGCCAAACATAACCTGCAACTGCCACTGAACCATCCGCAGCATCGTGAACTGGCAGAACTGGTGTTGCGCGCACTTGGGCGGAATCGTGTCTTTAATAGTGCGGTGGTGCCGTTTCGCGTCGTGCCGCCCCTTTTCAACCGATATGATGCAGGCATGGAGTTCGGCGCGCATGTGGATAACGCCGTGCGGCCTATCCCAGATTCCGGCGGCATGCGCGTGCGGACAGATGTGTCCTGCACACTCTTTCTCAGCCACCCGGAAGATTATGATGGGGGAGAACTCTGCATTTATGATGAAGCCGGGGTGCAGGAAATCAAGCTGCCCGCAGGGGATATGATTGTTTACGATACCACTGTGTTGCATAGCGTTGCTCCGGTAACACGTGGCAGCCGGTGGGCCTCATTTTTCTGGACCCAGTCCATGGTGCGGGAGGAGAGCCGCCGGCGCGTGCTGTATGATCTGGATCAGGCCGTCATGGATCTACGGACCCGGCTCTCTGATCATGATCCTGCGGTGCTGCAACTGGTCAATTGCTATCACAACCTGATGCGCCAGTGGTGTGATCTCTGATTCACCCTAAAGACCGCTTGAAAAACCTGTCAGGCTGGCGTGGTGGGTCTTTTAGGCTGAATGCTCTTGCTGGTGCCAGCATATCGCCTTCTGTGCCTCGTTTTACATATTTACTTTTTCAGACTCGGAAATTCTTCGCTTCGTCCTTCACGTCAGGTTTTTAACCTTCGCTAACGGATCAGACAGGCTTGGTTGCTTGGTCTTCCGGTTGCGGGAGGGATTGAAGCCGTTCCTGCAAGGCTGCGTAGAGTTCAGGCGCTTTTTCTGGCCCCAGCCGGGTCAGGGAGCGGTTCATGGCCAGGAGAATATCGGAGGTGGCATCCGGCAGTGCCTGTGCCCACCAGTGCAGGGCTTCTTCCGTTTTGCCTACTTCCGCCAGCGCCGTGGCGTAATTGTGCTGGCCGCGATAATCCCCACCTTCCGCCGAGCGCTTGTACCATGCCAGTGCTGCTTGCCGGTCCTGTGGAATTTCCCAGCCTTCTTCCAGAAAACGGGCCAGAATATTCATGGATTTGGCGTGACCATTCTGCGCCGCTGTCTGAAAGAGATGAAGCGCACGCTTCAGGTTCTGCGGCATGCCTATGCCGCGCATGGTCAGAATGCCCAGATTATACCGGCCCCATTCATCCCCTAATGCAGCAGCGGCTTCATAATGTTGGGCTGCTTTTTGCAGGTTTTTTTCACATCCCCAGCCAAAATGGGCGCAGCGACCCAGCATGTTGTGGGCGGGGCCATACCCTGCGTTGGCGGCCATGGTGAACCATATCAGCGCCTGGTGCGGATCTCGGGGCACATAAATGCTGTCCAGCAGGGTTTGGCCCCACAGCACCTGTTCCAGATGATAGCCGCGTAAGGCTTTTTGCCGAATGGCCTCAATGGCATCTGGCAACGGGGGCGGCGGAAGGGGCTGAGCCTTTTCACGCTTTCCAAACAGTTTTCGGACCACGTTTTTCGCCACTGCGCCTTATCCCGTCTCATGTGCTTTATATGAGAAGGATTATTATTAACGAATGGTGATGGTCTCAGCAATCAGGCGTGGGCGGGCATCTGCCCCGCGTGGCATGTCAGCGCCAGAGAATGAAGCGCGTTCAGCCCTAACGGCCAGTGGTCCACGCCCGAGTTGTTTCCAATATGGCCGACATATCCGGCATCAAGCAGGGAAGCGCCCCACTTTTTTGCCAGATGATGCGCACGTGCCGGGGCCAGCCACGGATCATTCTGGCTGAAAATGACGGTGCTTGGAAACGGCAGGCGCTTATCTGGCAACGGCAGGAAGGACGCAAGGCGGGCGGCATCCGGCCCTGTGCTTTCTTCTCCATCTGCCGGAGCAACCAGAAGAGCGCCAGCCACGGCGGATGTGGGGTGGGTAGCCCCATGATGAACGCTCAGGATGGCCCCAAGACTGTGCCCAATCAACAATACGGGACGACGGCTTGCCTGAAGAGTCTGTTCCAGTCTGGTTTGCCAGTCTGTGCGTGTGGGGTGGGACCAGTCATCCTGCTCTACACGTTTTATGGAAAGGCCATGCCCCCGGAACACATCTTCCCAGATGGACTGCCAGTGGTCGTCATCGGACCCAAACAGGCCGGGTACTATCAGCAGATCAAAAGGAGAAAGGGCGCGTATCAGCGCGGGCGAGAGCCGTGGGGTTGTCGCCAGAAAATCTGGAGTCTGGGAATGAACAGTGGAATGACGCAGAGATGTTGGCATCAGACAGAACTCCTCTTCCCTATGGTCAGACCCGGGGGCTGGGTTTGGATCACCATAAGACACGATATTTTTTGGTGATACATTATAAAAACGAAAAATATAAGTTAAAAATTGCATTGGAAGAGGATTTTGGTAGAAATCCACCCCACGCGGACGAGAAATTTAGTCTCGTTTTTCTTGAGTTGGAAAGATTATCGCATTGAAAACAAACGATAAAATAATTCAACGGCGCATCTGGCTTGCGTGAAATTTAAACACGAAATGGAATCGTTTTTAAATATTGACAGCCCCGCTTTAACCGCTCATTGTGGCGTGGTTCCGGCAGCAGGGCCGGACGCTAATGAAAGGAGCGCTTTCATGGTGGAGATCAAGATGCGTGCCAATCGATGTTGCCAATACCGAATGTGGTGTTGTGGCGCATCTGAGCATGCGTTCTAAAAATTGCCGGTAGTGAGACTGCCGGCGGATACGGCTTTTTATAAGCCTTGTGTTCGAGGGTAAGTCATTATGTTGGACTCAAAGATTATTGAAATAGACGGAATTTTTCTGGGCACGGCCATTCAGGTCAAAGGGCTTGGCGGGCGGCGTTTCTACGCAGCGCATGAAAGCGTGCGCGCCCTGCATAATGCGGTAAAGCCCGATCTTGCCGTTATGGCGCAGCTTGTGGCCTCGCAGTTTCGCAAAAGCCGCATTGAGCATCTGGCGGCCTGATATCCGAGATGTCAGATTGCTTATGTGAAGGAGAAGCTGCGGTCTTGCTGGGCCGCAGTTTTTTTATGGGTCGCATTCCTGCCGGGGCAGGAGCAACGCTTTAGCGGCTGGTTGAAACACCTGTTCTCGGTTCGGCGCTTATGGTGTTTGAACGCGGCGGTTTTCCCTTCAGCGAGACCGCTTGTCGTCACAGCCACGGGGCTGTTTTCAAAAGCTCCCGCACCAGTTATTTATTCTGATCACTGGCGCATTTTTTAGAATATTTCCAGATCCAGACACCGAAGCTGTTCAAGAATAGCGTCCAGCGTCATGTTGTTCTCAGGCGTTCCTTCTTGTGATGATGTGGAAAGCTCCTTGTCCAATCGGGCGTAAAGGTCTGCCCTTTGAAGGGCAGTGGCGGACGGCGGAGTGGTTTGTTCCAGCCACCATACGCTGGCGGCTCCGGCCATTTTGCGGAGCAGAAACAGAATTTCTCCACTCCTGTTCAGGTATTCTGCCCGACGTAGACCTTCCACGCGCGCCTGCTGATACTGAATTTCCGCTTGGGTGCTGGTGGTTCCTGCTTTTCTGCGGGCGTGTTCAATGGTGCTCCAGTCCACCGGCTGGGGATTGGTGGCCAGAGCCGCATACTGCATGTTGGCTTTAAAAGCGGCCGTAATCAGCGTTGCCAGGGGCGGGCTACGCCGTTCTGGCCACAGGAGCAGGCAGGCGGCCAAGCCAACCAGACTGCCAATAATGTTATTGATGGAACGGGCCAGGGCCACATCCCAACCCAAAGCAGGGCTGACAAGATCAGTCACCAGAACAAAAAGCTGCGTCATGAACATCACGCAAAGGGTGTAGTTCACGCTGCGCAGGGCAATTGTGGCGGCTGCCAGCGGAAACACCAGCAACAGAATGCCCCACATGGGGAGCAATACGCCCATAATGGCGGCTAGAAGCCCCCCGGCAATGCTGCCCGCCACGCGTTCAATGGTACGCGGCAGAGTGGTGTTAACCTGCGGCTGTGTCACCACCACGACCGCCATCATGGCCCAGTAAGCGTAAGACAGATCCAGTTTCAGAGAGATAGCGTAGGCCACCATAACCGCAACGGAAAGGCGTGCGGCATGGCGCAGAAACAGGCGGTTTGGCGGCGCAGGGCGTACGGGTGCGCTTGCCGCGACAGGACGGGCTTGCTGAGGGGCCGCAGTTGGCGTCTGCCATGCTGCCTGAAGATCAGAAAGGGCGTTGGCACATAAACGTGCTCCTTTGGCAAAAAGATCGTCCTCCCGTTCTCCCACCAGTTTCAGAAAACGGATTTGTCTTTGCAGGGCTTCCGGGCGTGGTTTGGTGGAAAGAATTTCCCTGCCAACGCGTTGCAAGGTGGTCGCCAGCAGGCGGATGGTGCGGCGCGCCAGAGGTGTAGGGGCGGGTGAGCCAGAGAGCATGGCGTGTTCAAATGCCATAACCGCAATAAAAATACGGTCGGCGGCTTCTACTGCTGGCAAAAGGGTTTTGCGGGTGCGGCTGGTTAGTGTGCTGGCGGAGAGCACTTCTATTTTGGCGCGTGTCTGTTCAATACGGCTGCGAATATCCCGGCGGTAAGCGCTGATGGCATTCTGGTGCATCAGGCTTTCCGGCTCGGCGGGCTGTGCAAATTCAAGCAGGCGGCGGGTCATCCGTGCCTGTTCCCGAAAAATGGCGGCGCAGGCCTGACGCTGCGGTGCATAGGGGTCTACCGGCCATGCCAGCATGCAGATACAGGTTGCCCATGCAGCCCCCAGAATGAACAAACCGGAAAGATGCAAAGCCCCAATAGGGGTTTGCGGGTAACAGACAGCCACAACCCCGACAATGGCGGCGAGGACACTGATCTGCGTAGCGATGGCTCCCTTCATGCGGGCCAGCCCACACAGGAAGGAACACAGACCAACGCCAATAAAGGCAGGGAGAGTGCCATATCCTGCAGCAGCCGAGATCACCCCGGTTATGACCGTACCCGCCGCCGCGAAGGTAAGCATGGTTTTAAGGCGTGGGCGTAGAAGCCCACCGGGATCAACCAGGCACGTCCAGAACGCGGCAAAAGCAGACCACGCCATGAGCGGCATACCCAGATGCAGTGCCAGAATCATCACGGTGCCAACGGCCACGCCTGCTCGTAACCCTTCCCGTATGGCAATCTGTTCCGGTGCAATGGCAATGGCGCGTACACCAAGCCAATGCGCCAATGCAGATGGCATGATACTGCCGGAAATTGCATGCAGTACAGGGTGTTTACGGGACAGAGCAAAAGACAGATTTTTTTTCATCGGCGGGGGCAGTCAATTCTGGGGCAAAAGGGGGCAGTGTCGTCTGGAGTGAAGAATGGAATGTGAAGAGGATATAAAAAGCAGGTCAGTTTATGTGTATTGAATGAACAGAACGGTGATCCGTTCTGGAGAGCATTGCACAGCTAACAGGGGGTGTGCATTCAAATCCTGCGCACAACCTGAGGCAGAATAATGGTGCTGCAAGAAGCAGGCCGTGAATGACATAAGCTGTGGGGGCTCATCAAAGGAACGATAAAGTGAATGGGCTGGCCGTTCTGTCATGCCTGCCCGGACAATGCAACGAGTTTTGTTGTAACAAGGAGGGCTCGGGCTAAAAGAGCTGTGTGCTGCGGATATTTGAGGAGTTGCAGGCAAGGGTGGGGTTACGGCTTTTGTTGATACCACGCTTAAGAGAACGGCATGTGTGGTAGAGGGAGCCCCATCGGCAGGATGGAGCTTTCCTGTAAAGGTAGAGCGGCACACCTTGAGAGTATGCCACCTGAAAAGACTCTCAGCCCCTGCTTGTTCTCAAGGTTATTTTGCTTTGGGGTGAGCGTCTGCGCTTGATCGGAGTGGGCCAGAAAGGCTGTTTGAAAGGTCACTCAGGTCATGCGCGAGCTCTGGCGTGCGGAGTGTGTTGGATGTTCGTGAGGATGGCTTCGCGTCGTGCGAGCTACCTTTCAGCTTTAAAGACCTCTCATTGGCTCCCAATCGCGGACTGTTCAAACAGGCTTTCAGCAAAAAAGGGGGCAGGATGGCTTATTCATGCACCCCTTGGTGTAACGGCTCTGCGTTCAGAAATTGATAAGGGCGGTGACTTTGAAGGTTCTGCCTGGCTGCGTGTAGTATGTTTTGGGCAGGGAAGAGCTGTCAGGAATATCCAATGCATTATAATAGGTTTTGTTAAAAACGTTATACATGCCTGCCTGCAGGCGCAGATTTTTTGCAAAAGAGGGGGAATACCACCCGGTCAGATCAAAAATGACATAGCCGGGCGTTTTGTTCTTGTTGGATGTAGGGTCCTGCACTTTGTCACGCGCAGCAGCAAAGGTGCTGGACAGGCTGGCCCCCCAATTGGTCTGTTTGTAGCCAAACCCGATAATTCCACGGAACGGCGCAACAGAGTTCAGGTGCACTTTTTCATCGGTGTCCCGACCATCGGCATAGGAGAGGGATGTCCAGGCCTGCCAATGGGTGTCAAACGTCCAGTTCGCGCTGGCTTCCACGCCGTAAATCCGCACATGCTGGCGGTTGACGTATTCAAAAACACCCATGGGGTAATAGCCCCCAATACCAGCCGCAGCGGCGGTGGTGGTGATGTTATCAATAAAGTTGTGATAATAATTGTCATAGAAGGAAATGGTCGCGCCTCTTTCAGAATTTCCGTAGCGTGCGCCCACTTCCCATCCCCGGCTGGTTTCAGGTTTGAGGTTGGGGTTGCCAATATTCACGTAACTGCCGTTTCCGCCGTAGGTCAGATACAGCTCTGTTGCGGAGGGCGCACGAAAGGCCTCCGAATACTGCCCGTAAAGTGTCAGGTTCCGCAAGACACGCGCTTCTGCCAGAACTTTTGGCGAGAAATGAGAGCCGCTGGAGCGATTGGGTTCACCCATATAGGCAGCATTGGATGTGTAGGAGGCTGTTGCCTGAGGGTTGCGTTCATACCAGTCAAAGCGGAAGCCGGGGGTAAGATGGAACCATTCATTCCGGCCAATGCCCATGCGGTCCTGCACAATGGCGCCAAGATCATTCCCATGAACGCGGGGCATATCAGACTGGTTAACGTGGAGAAAACTACAGGAATAAATAGAGGCAGTGCAATTGTCTTTCCCTGCCGCATATTGGCTGGTGTCCGTCATATAAGCCTCCCCGCCAAACGTGATGGCGTGATGGATCGGACCAGTGAACAGATTGGCGGTCGCTGAACCGGTTACGCCATATGATTGTACAGAAAGGTTTGAGTCACGATCATATTCCCCTACCGGGGCGCTCAGCCGGTTGGAGGTCGTGTTCGTAATCATGTTCATCTGCTGCCAATAGGCCAGAAAATGGCCTTCGCTGAACAGAGCAGTGGGGCTGGTGGCCTTATAATCATAATTGGCGGACACGCGGGATCGTTTGTTCTCTTCCCGTGTGCGATAGCGGCTGTAAGTGGAACCGACACTGGTGAGGGTATTTTCATCAGAATTACGATCAAACCACTCGCCGGTCAGCCCCACGCGGTGGCCGCCTTCAAAATAATGGCGGATCTTGCCTAGGAAGTTTCCTTGATCATAAGATTGCGGGTTCTTTTTGGACCGGGTGATGCCTGTGCCACTTGTTTTGCCCATGTTCCAGATTTCACTACCATTCTGGTATCCGCCCTGAACCAGAAACACGGTGTTCTTGTACCGGCCCGCCAGCGCCTGATTCAGGTAGGCGCTCTCGCTGGAGCCATCATATGTCAGTTTGGACAGGCCGCCAAAATTCTTGCCATTTTTAAGAATATCTTCCGGGTCCAGTGTGCGGAGGGCGACAACACCCCCCAGGGAGCCTGTGCCGAAGAAACTGGAATCAGCACTTTTGACAATATCCATCGCCCCAAGTGAGTTGAAGTCAAACGCGGCAACACCGCCTTCCACGCCGCGTGCGCCATCATTGGCCCATACGGTTCTGACACCATCAATGGTGGTCAGCAGTCGGTTCTGATCCAGCCCGCGCATGTTGATACTGAAATTGCTGGCATTGTAATTGACGGCAGCGTCTACGCGGCGTGCATAGTCTGACAAATTATCTACCATACGTTGCTGGAACGTTTTCATGGTTGTGGTCGTTGTTAGTACACGGGGTTTGCCAACGGCGCTGTAATCGGCATCGGGATCAATTTTCATTGAGTCGATAATGTCGGCTTTGCCATGCACCCGCACCGGCCGCAGCGTTACGGTGCTTTTCTGTGCGGTTGCCTTGACGGGGGTTTGTGCCGGTGCGGTCTGTTTTTCCTCTGCCTGACGCGCAGGAGGAGGAGAAATCTCAGCCGCATGAGCGTCCACGGCGGAGATGGAAAGGAAAGTCGAAGCCATCAGAAGAGGAGGCCAGAATGCTCCTGGTGCGCGATTGGTCATGAGAGACTCCGAGAATAAGAATTATTCGCGTTTAATACGAGGCGCGAGAAATCTCTGTCAATCTAGTTGCATATGATTATCATTTGCGATATAGAATCGGGTAGGCGCCGGACACAGTGCGGGTATGGGGGGCATATGTTCACAGGTCCGGCGCCACACCTTCATAATAAAAAGACCGTAGGGGGCCGCACATGACGTTGCATTCACAAACTGGCCTGACCAGCGTGCTGAGGCAGTACACCCACGCAGCGCATGAGCGGCTTGATCACCGCATGACGGGTCTTGACCTGTTCTCAAGCCATGAGCGCTATACGGTCTTTCTGGTCGTGCAATACCTTTTCCATCGGGATGTGTCAGATCTTTATGCCAGAGCGGATGTTGCTGCACTGGTGCCAGATATGGACAGCAGAAACCGCCTTGAGCTTGTAGAGCGGGATATGCAGGATCTGTGTGTGCCTTACCCAATGGTGAGAAGAAACCCGCGCGTGGCTGGAAGTGTCTCAGCCGCTATCGGGTGGCTCTATGTTGCGGAAGGGTCAAAGCTGGGGGCGAATATTCTGGCAAAGCGTGCACAGGATATGGGGCTTACCGAAAGTTTTGGCGCCCGACACCTTGCGCCGGATGCGCAGGGCCGGGCGTATGGGTGGCAGAGTTTCAAGGCCGCCGTTGATCACGCCCCATTGGATACCTCGATCTGCATAAGCCATGCGGAAGCTGCGTTTGAACGGGTGACGCAGTATCTGGATAGATGCGAACCCTACCTGCAGGCGGCGTGAGTTTATGGTTTTGAACGTGCCTTATAAAAGAACATCTTTCTCTAAAATGAGAAAGGTCACGTGCTACTCTGTCTCTCGCCGCATGATGATGGTGGGGATGGGGGCGGGGCTGGCTGCTGCTTTTGGCGGAGCGGCAGCCAGCGCACAATCATCTGATGCACAGCCACCAAAAGAAGTAACAGACTACCGGGGCAGACATGTTGCTCTGGGCACAGCACGGCGTATTGCCTGTATTGGCGGTGCGATTACGGAAACACTTTATGCCTTGGGTGTGCAGGACCGTATTGTGGCGGTGGATACCACCAGCACATGGCCGGTGGACGCTTTAAAAAACAAGAAATCCCTTGGCTATATGAGAAGCATTTCAGCCGAAGGGGTCCTATCCGTTCAGCCGGACCTTATATTGAGCCTGAATGATGCCGGGCCACCAACCGCGCTTGAACAGCTTATGGCGTCATCCGTGCCCGTGATTATGGTGGATTCAACCCCTACTCCAGAAACAATTCTGAGCAGAACACGTTTTCTGGCAAATGTGGTGGCCTGTCAAAAGCAGGGGGAAACCCTGTGCCAGCGTATAACCCAGGGTTTTGATGCTTTGGCGCAATGGCGTGCAACCTTGCCTACACCACCCCTTAAAGCCATTTTTGTTATGAGCATGCAAAATGGACGCCCCATGGTGGCCGGGGCCGGAACTGCGGCTGACAGCATGATAAAGCTGACTGGGTCCGTAAATGCCGCAGGCACCATGCATGGTTATAAAATGCTGAATGATGAAGCACTTATTCCCATGGCTCCTCAGGTTGTGTTGCTGATGGAGCAGAGTGCAGCACGGATACAGTCTGAATTAATGGGGACGGCGGCCTTCATGCAGACCCCGGCAGGCCAGAGCAAAGGGTTTGTGCCCATGGAAGGTGGTCACATGCTGGGATTTGGTCCTGACACACCGCATGTTGCGCTGGAGCTGGCCCAGAAAATCAACGTATTTCGTAAGCCTGCCTAAAGCTTTTTCAGAATGAATAAAAAAATCCTGTTTCTTGTTATTGTTTTTATATGTCTGATTCTTTCCATTTTATTTTCTCTTAATATTGGCGCAACTCATATTAACTTATGGGTGCTTGTATCCTCCAGCGCGCATCAGGCTCTCAACCGGGAGGTTGTGCTCTCTATCCGGGCTCCGCGTGTTGTAATGGGTGCCTTGGCCGGGGCGGCTCTGGGCGGCGCGGGGGCCATCATGCAGGGCTTATTCCGTAATCCTTTGGCAGATCCCAGCCTTATTGGCGTTTCATCTGGTGCTGGTCTGATCACATCTTTTTTGATTGTATGTGGTATTCCGGATCTTTTTCCGCCCGCCTATGGGGCGTGGAGCCTGCCTCTGGGCGGCATGATCGGTGGGTTTGGCGCAACGGCGCTATTATATCTTTTTGCCAGACGGCAGGGAGAAACATCCATCAGTACTATTTTGTTGGCGGGTGTCGCTTTTTCTGCGTTTTGTGGTGCGCTGACAGGCATCCTTGTTTTTCGTGCAAATGATCAGGCCCTACGAGACATCACGTTCTGGACCATGGGGAGTCTGGTGGGTGTCAACTGGTTCCGTGTTCTGCTTGTTCTTCCATTTTTTGGCATTTCCCTGCTGTGCACGGCAGGGCTGGCGCAGCCCCTGAATGCCATGCTGCTTGGTGAGGCCGATGCCAGTTTAATGGGCTTTCCGGTAGAGCGAACCAAGCAGTTTGCCATGTTGGCATGTGCGGCCTCAGTCGGGGCGTCTGTCTCGTTGGTCGGTTCAATAGGATTTATTGGTGTGGTGGTGCCTCATCTTGTACGGTTGGTAACCGGGCCGGATTACAGGTGGGTGTTGCCAGGGAGTGTGATTATGGGGGCCATGCTTCTGGTTCTGTCAGATTCCCTTGCGCGTATTGTGGCCGCACCAGCGGAGGTTCCGGTCGGGATTATCACAGCCATATTGGGTGCGCCGGTTTTTGTCTGGCTGCTGGTGCGCACCCATAAAGGGAGCAGTGTATCATGAAGCTGCGTCTTGAAGACTGTCATGTTGTCCGACAGAATAAAACCCTTTTGAAATCACTCTATCTTTCAGTGCGGGCAGGAGAAGTTCTGGCGATTATCGGCCCTAACGGTGCAGGCAAAAGTACGCTGTTGCGCGTGATGAGCGGCTCCGTACAACCGACATGTGGCACAGTATGGCTGGACAACCGCAATATGGCTGAGTTCAGTGCGATAGAGCTTGCACGGCACCGTGCGCTTCTGGCGCAGGAATGTATCACCACAGCGCGCTTTTCTGTGCATGATCTGGTGGGTATGGGGCTAACCTATACCGGTAAACATCTCCTCAGAAAAAAGCAGAATCAGATTATAGCGTCAGTGCTTGATCGCGTAGGGTTGACTGGTTTTGCGACACGGGATGTTACAACGCTTTCTGGTGGAGAACGGCAAAGGGCGCATTTAGCTCGAGTGCTGGCGCAGTTGGAGGGCGGAATGGAAAGCCGGGGCGCAGGTGTTCTGTTGCTGGATGAACCTCTGGCTGCGCAGGATCTGGCTCACCAAAAACTGATCATGGAATGCGTGCTGGCTTATGCCAGGCAGGGTGGGGGTATTGTACTGGTGTTGCATGATCTCAATTGGGCGGCTGCCTGCGCAGATAATGTTGCAGTGCTTTCCCAGGGGGGCTTGCATGCGCAGGGTAAGCCCGTTGAAGTTCTGAACACACGCCTTCTGGCAGAAGTGTTTGGCGTGCAGTCACGCAATTATGTGACTCACGTTGGTACAGGTCGTCCGTTTATTATACCCCACGATCTGATGGAACAGTCATCTTCACGAATATGAAAAGGAAACCATATGTATATCGCCATGAATCGCTTCAAGGTTCATCCAGATCATGAAGAGGCTTTCAAAAAACGCTGGCTCGATCGTGAAGTTCTTCTGAAAACTGTGCATGGTTTTCAAAGTTTTCAGTTTCTTCAGGGGCCACGGTATGAGGAGTATGTCCTGTATGCGTCTCATACTGTCTGGGAATCTTACGAGGCCTTTATCGGATGGACAAAATCCGAACAGTTTCGGGCAGCTCATGCCAATGCGGGGGAAGGTAAACCCCTGACAGTGGGGCCGCCTGTTTTTGAAGGCTTCCAGGTTCTTCAGAATATTACGAACTGAACAACTGCGTTTTGCCTGCTGTGTGATTTTTGGAACATGCAGCAGGCTTCTTTTTGCTATCAGTCAGTTTTGAAAATATTCAAACAGAAAGAAGCTGTTTGAAACATATGCGTGGCTTTATTGGCATGAAGGGTCAGTGCATTCAGGCGAGAAAAGACGAGCCAGTCACAAGATAAAGTGATCAAAGATTTTTATCTGACAGGAAAATTTTGTTTCTAAAAGAGCCCCAATGATAGGGATTGCATTCCCTTGTATCACTTCGGATGAGAATGGCGATCAATGTGGCCGAGGTCACGTTCCGGTGCGATCACGTTGCGTACGCGTTGTTTCAGTTCCTTGACGTCAGGAAACCCTCCATCCTGTTTGCGTTCCCAGATAACGTGATCGCCCACGCGTATCTCGAACCGGCCCCCGGTATCGGGGATCAGAGCGACTTCTCCCAACTCCTGCCCAAATGTGGACAAAAGCTCCTGTGCCATCCAGCCAGCCCGTAACAGCCAGTTGCATTGTGTGCAGTAGCGAATGGAAACGCGCGGAGGAGAGGAAGAGACGGATGTCATGGGTATACCACTCAGTTTGCAGCCAGAAGGTGCTGGTAAACGCAGAATGGACTCATAGCATGAGGAGGAACACAGGATGAGAAAATTCTGGAAGTTGAATAACACGCAGGGCAAAGACAGGGACGTTTGTCAGATCGTGAAAAGAACCTGAAGCTCTAACGTGACGTCATGATGATACAAAAAGACGATGGCTTCTGGCACATCAGAGCCTATTAGCCACGCTTTTGAGATGGGTCGTAGAGTGCTGGTTGTGACAAAAAACTCATGATCCTTTACTGTGTCCGTCTGAATAGTGATGGAAGTCGGTGGTCATCATGAGCCATAAAAATATAGTCTTTTTTCTGTGTGCTATGGGTTTGGTTGTGCCGGAAGCATCCGCTTTTGCCGCATCTGAAACATGTGATGCCGCATCTTATAAAGTGCCCCCCGAGCTTGCAGGTTGGGCTCACCCTGTCGAGGGGAAGGCTGCCGGGGTCCAAAAGACCTCTTCTGCATTTTCGCTTACGCTGGGACAGGCGGCTCAGGTGCCGTTGCTACCGGCATCAGAACGACAGTTCGTTTTGCAGTCAGGAGCGTTAAAACATCATTTCGATTTTGCTGGAATGGTGAGGTTCCATATTTCCAAGAAAGAGACGTATCGTGTCATGCTTGGCGGAAAGGCATGGATTGATGTTGTGTCTGACGGCAAATCTCTGGATTCAGTTGCGCATCAGCATGGCCCCGCCTGCTCAGGCATTGTTAAAATGGTCGATTTTATTTTGGAACCTGGAGACTATGTGTTGCAGTTGAGTGGAAATGCACAACAGAATGTAAAAGTCATGATAGTGTCGGCTTCCTGAAAGATAGGCCAAAAAAAATGCCGGGGTTTTTCCCCGGCATTTTTGTGTGTTGACGTCGTTTTAGAAATCGACGCTTGCGCTGCCCATGACCATGAAGGGGGCTGCGATGGAGTAGGTGCTGCTGCCTCCCTTGATCTTGGTGCCATACACGCCGGTGGTGGCCAGAGCGTTGGCGGCGGTGCCGTTCACATAGCCAAGATAGTGGCGGTCCGTGATGTTGCGCAGGTTCAGGCGCAGGGTGGGAGATTTCATGATCCCCCAGTCCTTGAAGCGGTAACCGGCATTGACGTTCATGGTCAGATAGCCCGGAATATGCTGGTCATTGTTGAAGGTGGAATACTGCTTGGCGATGTATTTCAGGCCGTATCCCGCAAAGAAGTGCCCGTCATCGTAATCAAGATTGAAGGCCAGTGAGTATTTGGGGGTCTGCGGCGCAAACTTGCCCTTGCTGAATACATAGTCGCTTCCGCTGCCGGCGGCCACGTTGCTGTCTGTGCGGGCGTTGATGTATTCCGCCGAAAAATACGGACGCAGGTGGTAGAGGATGGGACGGGTGCCCACTTCAACATCCACACCATCAGCATGGGAGTTCCCGCCATTGATGCTCTGGCTGTAATAGTCGCCATTGGCCATGGTGACGGTCTGCTGATACAGGCGGTTGGTGAAGTTGTAGTGGAAATAGGTGATGGAGCTCATCACCAGCGGTCCCTGATAACGCCAGCCGAATTCTTCAGAAATGGAGATTTCGGGCTTCATGTTGGCGTTGGCATGGGTGGAATAGCCGCTGCCCGCATAATAGGCGCCGGAATCATAGAGTGACGTATTCATGGGAATACGGAAGTTTGTGGTTGAAGACGCAAACAGCTGGTTTTCGTCATTGATCTTGAAGCGGATGGAGGCGGCGGGCAGGGGCTGCTGCCAGGAGCCATTGATATAGGGCCCCGTTGAGGTGTCTGGCAGGAAGTTGTGGCCCTGCCGGTTGACGACCGTATATTTCAGGCCCGCTTCCAGCGTCAGACGGTTGTGCAGAAGCGAAAGACTGTCCGCAATGAACATGGTGTGAATGCGCGTCTGGGTCAGCGTGTCACGATACTGTGCCGTCTGCCCGTTGGCGAGCACCAGGTTGGGGCCGCCACCCAGAAGATCTTCAGGTTTGCCGGTAGCATAATCGATCAGGCTGTAGGGACCTGTCTGGATCTGCTTGGAATATTCAAACCAGTACCCGATGGACAGACGGTTGATACCCGTATGCAGGGACAGCTTGGTGACCGCGCCGGGGCGGTAGGTCTGCGTGTTTGACGGATTATACAGCAGCAGAGAACTGGTGTTGGACGCATTGTAGGGACCAATGGAGCCCGTCATGGCCTGGGACCCGTACTGCTGCTTTGTCAGGCTTTCACTGTAGGCGCCGCCGCCATTGCCGTTACCATACCAGAAATAGGGGGTTTCGGTCAGGGTCAGGTTGTCGGTCAGGGTGAAGGTGGAGGGCGCACTGGCGTAGATGTTGGTGAAGGGGTTGCGGTGCAACTGATAATAGTTGGAGCTGGGGTTTTTAGGATCCCATTTTGAGGCGTAGGCATTGTGAATGCCCTTCTGCTGCCACGTATCCATATAGGTGGTGGGGAACAGCACGCCCGTTGACTGGTTGCCCACCAGAGAGAAGGAGATCTTGTTGCCTTTGCCCCATTCGCTGACCCATTTTGTCTCACCGTGCAGCTTGTTCTGGCCGCCCGGACCGCGCCAGGACTGCTCGACAGCATCAGAGAAAGATACATAGCCGCGCACATTGGTGTGGCCGACATAACCCGTATCAAGACGGCCGAAAATACGGCGGGCGTTATAGTTGCCGTAGGAGCCGACAATCTTGCCGCCCAGACGCTCCTTGGGGTCCAGCAGATACATGTTCACCGCACCACCCGTGGCGCTGATGTGCGGGCTGTCGAGATCGGCGGAGCCCTGTTCCACATTGATGGTGCGCAGGTTTTCCGGATCGACGATTTCCTGCGGATAAACGGCATAGTTGCCGATATCGTTGATGGGGAAGCCTTCCAGCGTGAAGCCGATCTGGCTTTCGGTCAGGCCGCGCATGCTGACATGGCCGCCGGAAAGTCCCATCGGGTCGGTGGAGGTGGTGTTCACGCCCGGCAGCATTTCAATGAGCTGCATGGGGTTCAGGCCGGGGGCCTGTTTCTGGATGAATTCGGATGTGACGGTGGAGCGTGATTTGGCCGCGTCTTCCTTGATCATCAGACCGCCGCCCACTGACCGATGCCGCGCCCCTTTGACATCAAGGTTCTCAGGTGCCTGATCCGTCGGCGCTGTCGATCCCATCATCGATGGCTGAGAAGAAGACGCAGCCGCTACTGCCGGTTTGACCTGGCGGACAGGTTTTTCGCTTCCATCACTCTGCACGCTTGCTGGAGCGGCGAGTGCGCTTGCCGCAGGAATGGCAAAGCTGATCAATGCTGAGGTTGTAAGAAGGCGGCGCATGAAGGAGGGCATTGGGTACTGTCCACATCAGCTGGAAAAATGGGGGCGTGAAGTCACAGAATGACAAGGCCGCATCATTACGATAAAACAACATCAAGGAACACACAGAAATCAGGGCAGAGATGTGTTTCATGCATGGTCGTGTCAAATTGGTAACAGTCTTTCCGCTGAGCCGGGACGTTTCTGTGGCTCCTGCCCCGGAGCACCTGTGCAAATGGTCAGGTATTGGAGGCGGACGTCGGTCGGGCGCATTTCATGCAGAGGTCGATGCATAGGGAAAGGTTGTGGGGCAATGCTGGATGATATTGTATTCCATAAAAATGGATTGGAGATATGTTCGGGGTTTTAATAATACTATTCATATAATTAAAATATTCCTTTCAATATTTATATTTATTTCTGTTAATATTCCATTATTTGTACAATTAGATATAAATTTTTCTGAATGAAGCCATGTTTATCTGAGTATATTGCTCAAAACGGTCTTTGATATTCATATTGTCTTCTGATTGAACAGCGGCTTGCACCATCATGACTCGCGGGCGTTATTCAACGAACCTGGCTATGTGATCCGGCATGGTGTTGTTGGGCTTGCAATACCGAACAAGCATTTGTCATTGGTTTGTGGTGTGCCAGCACACCAATGATAAGTGGAGGGGACTTGAGTGCCCTGCTTCCCGACTTGCGGACTGTATTGTGACTGGTCGCGGGAAGGAAAAGTGAGGGACCGCTTAGTAACGATGGGCGATAGTGCACACGGCGTCCAGTTTCGGAAAGCGGAGCGCTGATGGCGGATCATAGTGTGAAGAGAAAGAAGAGATGAACGCCGCTTGGCAACGGCTATCCTTGGGGATGTACTGGCTTTAATGCGTCATTTAGGACAGGCCGGAAGGGTTGAGAGAGCGCCATTCTTATGGGCAACCGGTTTCAGGTGCCGGTGAAAGAGTACGAGGGTCGCGCTGCAATGGCCATCGTCTCGCCTAATGTTGTTTTGCAGGTTCTCTGTTCAAGTATGCGGTAAACTCTACGCAAAGCTCATTATTTTTCAGTGGGTTTTGTAATTTACGAATAGGGCTCAAGCAGGCATCTCCCTGATTTTTTGCTGACAGGATGTCGTGCAATCAGGGGTGCCTGCTATGAACACGTTAAAACCGGAAGACGAAATTTGACTGGTAATAGGTCGCGCTTGATCCGCCTGCACGGTTGAGGCTGTGCGACGTCATGAAACGGGACACATATTGCGTCCAGGAAAGATGGGGCGTGATCTGCCATGTCAGCGAGGCCTGAGGGGCCATGCCGATGAATTTTCCATCAAAATTATGAGCGAACGTATAAAATCCTGAGGACCGGTAAATGGGGTCCTGCGTGCTGTAACGCCAGAAAAGAGGATATTTAACTTGCAGGCTGAGAGATTTTACAAATGTAGCCCGCACTAAAGGCGCAAAACTGATCAGGTTGGAACCTGTCATGTAGGTTGTGGTGTCCAGATAGTTGGTCTGCGGATTGAAGGGGGAAATATAAGTGCCAATGGTGCCGGAATTCTTGTTTTTGTTTCCCCCGGAATAGACATCGGTCTGTAGCCCCAGAAAGGTGTGGAACGGATTTTTGGGCAAGCGGTATCCGACAAGGGTGTTGATGGCATAACTGCTGACAGAGCGGGCTTCATTGGTTTTGGCATACCGGAAGACGCCACCCTGCCAGATTCCGCCAAGGGAAAATTCAAAAGGTCCGGCAATGCCATGCCAGCGGATGCCAAAATTGTTGCGGGTGTTGGAGCCATTGCTGCTACCGGTAGCCGTTGCAATGGCACCGCTGGAGCCGGACAGTTTATAGCCAATATAAAAGGCATCCAGAAAGGAATAGGTCCGGTCTCCCATGAAATGTCCATCCGGTGCGGACCATGTCATGTTGAAACCATAAAGGCGGGTATTATAGTTTTCGGTATCCCGAAACATTTTTGTATAGCTGTCATTGGTCTGGACAAAATCCCACCCATCAATGCGCAGGCGCGGCCAGACCATATAGGCGCGAAACCCGTTCCACGAGAGCGGGACGTTCGGCGTTTCCCGATTGTAGAGCATGTAAGACGGGGCATCCAGAAACTGCTGGCGGCCAAACATGAAGCCACTTTTTGCGCCAAGCATGGTCCAGCGGGTTTCAATGAAGGCCTGCTGGACATCAAGGCGTTTTCTGTAAGTGGTGCCGTACCCGTATCCATTCCATCCGCCTGCATCCGCATTGATAAGCTGACCAAACAGGCGCACGTGGGACCCAAGGTGCAGATCCGCCCCATACAGATTTCTCACGCCGAAGCGGCCGGAATCATTATTTTTCTGTGTGCCCAGATTGGGACGGCTTTCAAACCAGTTGCGTAACCGGGTCTCGCCAGAAAAACTGAGCCAGATTGAGCCGCTGTTGTTCAGGGCGATATATTTCAGAATATCAAAAGGATCGGTCCGTTTGCTTTTGTCACGCAGGCGGCTCCAGTCTTCTGCCCAAGGGGCAACGCCGTATTGTCCCACAGGGCCGAATCCTGCTGCTTCACCATTACCCCGGTTGAAGACGCCCCAGTCATATTGCCGTCCGGAAGAGCGTCCTTGCGCCCCGGTTGTGCGGATAGGCTGTCCGGTTGGGGTTGCGTGAGGATACAGGACAATGTGGGGTAACGGTGCGGTGTGAACGGTGATCTGTTCCCCTGAATGGGATGGAAGCGGAGCAGCGGCCTTTGCCGCAGAAGGTGCCGTTTGTACTGATGCTGGGGTCGGTGCAGGGGTGGAAAGACCGGCAGAAGCAGGGGGCGCTGCCATGGCTGGAGACGCCATGAGGCAGAGCGCCGAAGAGGAGGCGAGAGAGAGAAGGCGCTGAACTGCAGAAGGTTGAAAACCGACCATGGGATTTTCCAGAAAAGGCGTAGACACAAATTGAACGAAATCTAATCGTAACAAAAAAGAATATGCATATCACGAATATGAACGCAATATACAAATAACAACGATTTATGATGATTGTATTGAATTCAGCCAAAAAACGCGCCAAATTGGCGGAAAGGTGGCGGTTCAAAAGGCGTATGAGGATGAAGGATAAGGGTTATCAAAAAATACTATGAGTTATGTTTTTACTTGACGAATAATATACAAATGATACCGTGAATTAGGCGCTGACGTTCCAAGGTTTGCCAAGGCTACCGAAAAGACACGCGCAAGGAAGATGGAGAGACAATTACAGTGTCAGATATCCTGTCACGGCGCGCGTTTCTGGGTGCCGCAGCTTTGGTTGGTGGTGTAACCGCCGGTTTTGCTTTCCGGCCCGCAAAGGCGGATACGCTCCGGTTGCTGAATGTATCTTACGATCCTACGCGTGAATTGTATGCGGACATCAACAAGGCCTTTGCAGCAGCATACACCAAAGCACATGCAGATAGTTCTGTTTTTGTTAGAACCTCCAATGGTGGTTCCGGGGCGCAGGCGCGCTCCGTTCTGGAAGGCGCTCCGGCAGATATTGTTACGCTTGGTTTAGCCTATGATATTGATATCCTTGCCCAGCATGGCCTGCTTGCGCAGGACTGGCAGAAACGCCTGCCACATAATTCCACGCCGTTTACCAGCACGATTGTTTTTCTGGTCAGAAAGGGAAATCCCAAAAACATTCATGACTGGCCGGATCTGATCCGGGATGATGTGAAGGTTGTCACGCCTAACCCAAAAACATCCGGTGGGGCGCGGTGGAACTATCTGGCTGCGTGGGGATGGGCACTGCGTCAACCTGGCGGGTCGGAAGAAACTGCACGTGCTTATCTGAAGGCGCTTTTCAAGCATGTGCCCGTGTTGGATACAGGCGCGCGGGGGGCGACAAACAGCTTTGTGCAGCGCGGATTGGGGGATGTTCTGCTTGCGTGGGAAGATGAGGCTCTTCTCGCTGCCAAGGATATCGGCCCGGACCAGTTTGATATTGTCGTGCCAAAAATGACCATTCTGGCCGAGCCGCCAGTGGCTGTGGTGGATAAAAACGTGGCCCAGCATGGCACTCAGGCCGCAGCACAGGCCTATGTTGAGTTTCTGTTTTCTCCCGAAGGGCAACGGATTGGCGCGAAACATTATTTCCGCCCGGTGGACCCCACTGTTGCGGCTGAGAGCGCGAGCCGTTTTCCAAAAGTGGAAACATTTGACATTGCCAGTCTGGGCGGGTGGGCCACAGTTCAGAAAAAGCACTTTGGCGATAACGGCATCTTTGATCAGATTTATCAGGGCTGACACAGGCGGAAAAGACGTTCTGATGGCAGGCGCGGCCCAGAGGGGCCGCTTCCTTTTCTGACATAAAAACCTCTGGCTGACCGCCCTGAACAGAATGTTCTCTTTAGTTAGAGAGGACGGAATGCTGTTTGGGGTGGGATGGGTGGCTGAGAGGCTGCTTTCGATGGGGCCGGGGGCGTGTCAAATGGTCCAAACGGGCCCTTGGGCACACCGGCAGGCCTGTTGTTCGTGGCGGGATGATCCATCGTAGGGAATGGCGCTTGTAGCGCACCCTGTTCCGTTGGTGTCATGGCAAAGCGGTTGCGGGGCAAGGCTTCCGGGCAATCGTCACACATCCAGCGAATGATTTTTTCCCGAATCTCACAGCGGAGATCCCAGCTTCTGATGGCCGTGCGTGCGCTGGCGGTAACGCGGATAATCATGGTCTGG
Source organism: Acetobacter senegalensis (assembly GCF_001499615.1). Taxonomy (NCBI): domain Bacteria; kingdom Pseudomonadati; phylum Pseudomonadota; class Alphaproteobacteria; order Acetobacterales; family Acetobacteraceae; genus Acetobacter; species Acetobacter senegalensis. The sequence continues at coordinate 1,842,862 of NZ_LN606600.1, forward strand.
TCTGTGCAGTCAGCAACCTGCGCGCTGAAATCTTTTCCTGTCCATTGTGGGCAGCCCCGTACAATTTCTTCCAGCTTGGCGCGGATACGATCCATGGGGGCGCGATAGTCCACATGCAGATAGACTGCACCAATCAGCTCTGCCGAGTTGTAGGTCCAGTTCTCAAAAGGTGTGTCGAGAAAATAGGCAATAGGCACAATACGCCTGCGCCAGTCCCATGAACGCAGCACCACATAGGTGGACGTGATTTCCTCCACCCATGTCCAGTCTCCCTGAAACGCAATCAGATCCCCCATACGGATGGGTTGCGTCATGGCAATCTGAACACCGGCAAACAGGTTGACCAGAATGGGGCGCGCCGCAAGGCCCGCAATCAGGGATGCGGCACCTGCCGAAGCAAACAGGCTGAGCCCATATTCCCTGACCGGCTCAAACGTAATCAACTCCGCGCTGACCGTGAGTACGCAGATCAGAATTTCCGCCACCCGGCGGAGCAGACGTACCTGCGTGGCATGTTTGCGGGCCAGAATATCATCATCCTGATCGGCTTCGGCAAAGCGCACCAGATAGGCGTCTGAAATCACGCGTGTTGTCAGCAGGGTACCCAGACCCATGACGGCTACAAAACTCATCAGCAGGAGATGCGCGACCGTATCCAGCAGATCTCCGCGCAGGCCGCAGGCGGGAAGGGCCACGCTCATGGCCAGAATGACAACGGTCAGCCGGACAGGGCGCCGCATGGTGCGTGTGAAGGACCGAACAAAGGCCCCGCGTTTGGCACCGGGAATACGCATCAGAATGCGGTCTGTGACCAAACGGCTGAGAAGCGCTGCGCAAAGACCGATGAGGGCAAGGACCAGAAGGGAGACCAGCGAAGGAGGAAGCCAGCTCAGCCATGTGCGGAAGGAAGAGACAAGAGGAGTCAGTTTGGTCTGAATGGTCTCCGCCATGGGTTCATGCTGGAGGGTGGTGGATGTGATGGACATAAAGAGAAGTGGGAACCTTGCCGTAAACGAATAAAAAATGCGGGTGCTACGCTGCTCCTGAAATGCCAGCGTTAAAAAAGAGAGAGGGGGCTAGATGAAAGACGCCTGAGCAACAAAGAGGTTCAGGCTGAGCTGCCTTGCAGCGGCAGTAAAAGTCCCTTCAGAGGGACAAAAGAGGCAGGGAATTTCTCTAACTGACAGGAGGAAGGGCTTCATCCGCAAGGCTGCCGGTTGGCTTTCTGGCCCATCGCCACGCACCCAGCCCCTGTCGGGCCAGTTCGCGGTGCATGATCATGATGGGCCACTGGCCGGACCCCTGATAGGTGCCCATGCCATCCGGTGCCGCGAGGCGCTTGGCAAGAGCTTCCACCAAAGTCACGGAGCGATGGCGTCCGCCAGAACAGCCAATGGCGATGGTGGCGTATTTCTTCCCTTCCTGCACAAAGCGCGGCAGCACCAGTTGCAGCATGGTGTGAATCTGATCCAGAAACGGAAGATAATCCGAATCTTCCGCCACATAAGCCGCCACATCAGCATCCAGCCCGGTTTTGGGGGCTAGGGCAGGGTCGTAGTGAGGATTGCGCAGGAAGCGCGCATCAAACACAATATCGGCCTCACGCGGTAAACCTGCAGGAAAGGCGAAGGACATCAGGGCTACGGTCAGCCCTTCGGCTGATCCTCCCTGCCACGGGCTGAAACGGCTTTCTACAAACTGCCGTAGTTCTGGTGGCGGCATGTCCGAGGTATCAATGACCAGATCCGCCGCAGCGCGGAGGGGCGCGGTCAGTGTTGTTTCTTCCTCAATCCCTTCCTTGATGCTGCCGTGCAGGGCAAGGGGGTGACGGCGCCGGGTTGCCGTATAGCGCCGCAGCAGCACGCTTTCTTCCGCCGTGGCGTAGATCAGTTCAACCCGCAGGTTGGGGTTCACGCGTAGCCGCGCTAGTGCCTCCAGCACGGCGGAGGCATCAAACCCTCGGGTGCGGGAATCCACACCAATGGCCACGGGGCGTTCCGCGCGCGCCACAATGTCATCGAGCATTCCCAGGGGGGGATTATCAATAACCTCGTGGTCCAGATCTTCCAGAATGCGCAGGATTGAGGACTTGCCAGCACCAGATAGCCCTGAAACCAGCAGGATACGGCGTGGAACAAGTGTATCATCCGCGCACATTACATCTGTTCCTTTCTGTGGCCTGAGGCGGGCAAAAAGTTTTCAGGCCTGCATGGCAAGCGGGGAGCCAGCGCCTGCGGTGGGCAAAGCAGGCATCCGGTCCTGAATAAAGCACTGACCCAAATTACGGTAGCGGCATTATGCTCGGGTCACCCCATGTTACGCAATATGTCTGCACAGCTTTGGTGTGGCAATGCCTGCCTGCACCGCGTGCATGCCATGCTTTACACCATTATGATGTATGTATTGTTACGAAAGAGCAATTTGCGATTTTTACAGGCCTGACGGTATGATGGATGCTCATGACTGACGCGTTACACCACACTCCTTTTGGTTCTCCTTCTGCCGCTATGCCACGGGTAGAGCACACACCGGCAGGGATACGGATCAGGGGGCTTCGGTCCTCTTCTCCGCAAACGCAGACCATAGCGGAGCAATGTGCGGCGGCGTTGGAGACGGGAACGGCCATTCTGGCGCGTGATGATCTGTCCCTGAAAGATGTCACGCGGGTGGTGTATATCATTGAAGGGGCAGCCGATTTCCCTTCCTGCTTTCCCTTGTTAAGGCAGGTTTTCTCCAATTTTTCGCCATCCCTGACCTTTATGTGGGTCAAAAGCATGACCCCTGCTGGCGTGAAAATAGAAGTCGAACTCTGCGTTGAAGCGGAACCCGTCTAAAAAACGCAGATGCGTTTTCGCGTTGGTGACAGGCCATAACAGCCAACGCGCTCTCCCTTCAAAAAATAGCTGACAGAGGTCTGGCTGCTCTCAACCCCTGCTTTGCGTGCGGTTTTGCCCGTAGGATGAGCTGTCAGGTGGTGACTTTGGGCAAGCGCACTGTAAAGCGGGCCCCTGCGACATTGCCTTGTGCGTCATGCCGGTTTTCAACAGCGATTGTGCCGTGCAGGGCTTCCACAATCTGGCGGCTGATAGAAAGACCCAGCCCGGAATGCTGGCCAAAATTCTCGTTCTTGGGACGCTCCGAATAAAAGCGGTCAAAAATGGAATCGAGTTTGGCCTGTGGAATGCCCGGTCCTTCATCCGAAACGGAAATCGAGATCATGTTCCCGGCAGGTGCTGCTTCCAGCAGAATGTGGCCGTTGGGTGGAGAAAAGGAAATGGCGTTGCCAATCAGGTTGCGGAGCACCTGCACCAACCGGTCTTCCACCGCCAGAGCGCGGAGGGGATGCTCGGGGGAATCGCCTTCCACTTTTGTGGTGATGATCGGCTGACCTTCCTTGCGGGTGGCCTGATGGATTTCAGCCAGAACAGAGAGAAGCGGTTTGATGGAAACCGGCTCAGCCTGCGCACGGGACATTTCAGCATCCAGGCGGCTGGCGTCAGAGATATCGGTGATCAAACGATCCAGACGGCGGACGTCCTCGTTGATGATGGTCAGAAGGCGACGCTGCTGATTTAGGTCTTCAATACGGAGCAGGGTTTCAATGGCGGAGCGGATGGAAGAAAGCGGGTTTTTGATCTCGTGACTGACATCCGCGGCAAACCGCTCAATGGCGTCCATCCGTTTCCACAGCGCCTGCGCACTGGCCTGCAGGGCGCGGGCCACATCGCCAATTTCATCGCGCCGCGCCAGCAGGCGGGCTGGCACGGTCCCTGTGCGCCCCGAAGATTCGCGCATGATCTGGGCGGACGCTGCCAACCGCAACAGGGGGCGGGCGATTGTAAGGGACAGATACCATGAGAGCAGGATGGTAATAACCAGAACCGTGAGGAACAGGGATAAAATGGAGGAACGTACGGCAAAAACCGAACGATCAACCTGAGATGCGGCGCGGGTAAGCTGGATAATCCCGACCGTATGGCCATCACGAATAACGGGCTCCGCCACGGTGATGATCAGGCGGCCATTGGCCGTGCGGCGGATGTAAGGTGGGGCTTCTGGCGGCGGGCGAAAATTGGGACCGTTGGCTTCTGGCGGACGGGCCGGGTCTGCTGGGATGTCGGCCTCGTTTGTGTCGAGCCTGACAATATTGGTTTCGTTACTGCGCCACACCCATGTCAGCAGGCGTTCAAAAAAGCTGGGGCCAAAGGGGGGCGGCCCGCTTGGGTCATTCACGCCACCTGGCGGCGGAGGGCGATAGCCATGACGGAACGGAAAGGAGTGGGGGGGATGATCCGGCTGATCAGCCAGATTATCCGCCACCAACTGCCCATCCGGGCCAAAAAGACGGGCATGTGCGCTGGGGCTGGGCTCGGTCAGGCGCAGCAACAGGCGGCGGGCCTGTGAGGATTCCAGTGAAAATTCACCATCCGATCCAGTGCTGCGCGCGCGCGTATTGCGCACAGCACTTTCCCCAAGGGCTCCGGCATAGATGCGCGCCTGCTCCCGCAATCCTGCAACTTCCGTGGTCAGCAGGCTGTTTCGGAACTGATTGAGAAACAGCATGGTGACTGCCAGCAGCGCGAGCGGCAGAATATTGACCAGCATGATGCGCCGCATGAGCGGAGAGACCAGCCGTGTTTTGGAGGCCTCATACGCGGCGGTGGCCTCAATGCCACCCTGCTTGTTGCCCTGCCCCGGCAGCTTCAGACTTTTCAGTCTGGAGAGCGAGGAAGAAACAGACATGCGTGTCCGTTGTGTCACCAGCGGGCCTCAGTCTTCCCGGTATCGGTAGCCAATGCCGTAGAGAGTCTCAATCTGGTTGAAATTGTCATCAACCTGCCGGAATTTCTTGCGGACACGCTTGATGTGACTGTCGATTGTGCGGTCATCCACATAAACCGTGTCCCCATAGGCGGCATCAATCAACTGATCGCGCGACTTCACCAGCCCGGGGCGCTGGGCCAGCGTTTTTACCAGCAGGAACTCCGTAACCGTCAGCGGGACATCCTGCCCGTTCCACGTGCATTTGTGGCGCAGTTCATCCAGAGAGAGCGGGCCGCGAACCAGTGCACCGCCAACTGGCGTGCCGTTGGCTTCCGCACGGCTTACTTCGTTCCGGCGCAGCAGGGCGCGGATGCGTTCCAGCAGCAGGCGTTGGGAAAAGGGCTTGGTGATGTAGTCATCAGCGCCAAGGCGCAGCCCCATAAGCTGATCCACTTCCTCATCCTTGGAGGAGAGGAAGATGACCGGCAGATTGGACCGGGCCCGCAGGCGCTGCAACAGTTCCATGCCATCCATGCGGGGCATCTTGATATCCAGCACGGCCAGATCAACAGGATAAGCCGTCATGCCCTGCAGGGCCGATTCGCCATCAGTATAGGTGCGGACGTGAAAGCCTTCGGCTTCGAGCGTCATTTGTACCGAGGTCAGGATGTTGCGGTCGTCATCAACCAGCGCAATCGTCTGCTTGGTACGCTCTACCATTGTGTGCGTGTTCCTTCATCGCCTTCAACGCCAGCCCATGAGCATACGGGGTTCGCCCTGTTTGCGCCATGGGGGCAGAGTCTTTCATGTTGCCGCGTTTTTTGAGCACGGCTTGCATGCGTTGTAAAATCATCATCGCGGTGCCGTGCAGGTCTTGTCGGTTCCGGACGGGTTGCTTACTTCTTGGTGCATGACCCACGATACAGATCCCAACCGGGTCGGCACGCCGGCAGAGCCGGCTGAAACCGACCAGATCTCCCAGCCTCAGGAAGCGGTTGCACCTGAAGCGGAGACCCATGCCGAGCCGTCCTCTGCTGCCGAGGGCCGTCTTCAGGAGCTTGAGCAGGAAGCTGCCGAGTTCAAGGAGAAATGGCTGCGGGCCGAGGCCGATAACCAGAACCTGCGCACCCGTGCCAAGCGGGATGTGGAAGACGCCCGGCAATATGCCGTGCAGAAATTTGCGCGGGATGTGGTGGAAGCGGCTGAAAACCTGCGCCGTGCGCTGGCCAGTCTGCCTGCGCATCAGGAAGGGGAAGACAGTGTTCTGACCAAGATGCGTGAAGGCATTGAAAGCACTGAACGGTCCTTCATCTCCATTCTTGAGCGTCACGGCATCAAGTGTGAAGACGCGCAAGGCAAGACGTTTGACGCCAATCTGCATCAGGCCATGGCGGAACAGCCGAGTGCAGAGCATGCACCGGGCACTGTAATGCAGGCATGGACGCCGACATGGACGCTGCACGGGCGTCTTCTCAAGCCTGCCATGGTAGTAGTGGCCAAAGCACCGGAATAAGCCGGGTTTCTGGCAAGGGTATGGGTGGTAAAAATTTTGTTTGCCAACGGCTTGCTTCTACTTGAAAGAGCGCAGGCCGCACCATACATCAGGCTTAACACTCGCAACCTGTTTTCCGGCAAAGGAAAATCAGGTGAGAGACTAAGGACCCAGTCCGGTGCTTCGGGCCAGGCTAGGTCGCTGAAGGAGAGTATGAATGAGCAAAGTTATTGGTATTGACCTTGGTACGACCAACTCCTGCGTGGCCGTGCGCGAAGGGAACGAAAACAAGGTTATTGAAAACAGCGAAGGCGCACGCACAACGCCGTCCATGGTTGCTTTCACCGAAGGTGGTGAAATGCTGGTTGGACAGGCTGCGAAACGTCAGGCTGTCACAAACCCGGCAAACACATTCTATGCCGTGAAGCGTCTGATTGGTCGTCGATTTGATGATCCGACCGTTCAGAAAGACAAGGAAATGGTGCCTTACACCATCGTCAAGGGTGACAATGGTGATGCATGGGTGGAAGCGCGCGGCACGAAATATGCCCCTTCCCAGATTTCCGCGTTCGTGCTCGGCAAAATGAAGGAAACCGCCGAGGCTTACCTTGGTGAAAAAGTGACGCAGGCCGTTATTACCGTTCCTGCTTACTTTAACGATGCCCAGCGTCAGGCAACGAAAGACGCCGGCCGTATCGCCGGTCTTGAAGTGCTGCGTATCATCAACGAACCCACAGCAGCGGCTCTTGCTTACGGGCTGGAAAAGAAGAGCGGCGGCACGGTTGCGGTTTATGACCTTGGTGGCGGCACGTTCGACGTTTCCGTTCTGGAAATTTCTGACGGCGTGATCGAAGTGAAATCCACCAACGGGGATACGTTCCTGGGTGGTGAAGACTTTGATAACCGCATCATCGGGTATCTGGCGGATGAGTTCAAACGCGAACAGGGCATTGACCTGCGCGCTGACAAGCTGGCTCTGCAGCGTCTGAAAGAAGCTGCTGAAAAAGCGAAGATCGAACTGTCTTCCTCCAAGGAAACGGAAATCAACCTGCCGTTCATCACCGCAGACGCTTCTGGGCCGAAGCATCTGGTGCTGAAGCTGACCCGCGCCAAGCTGGAAAGCCTTGTTGATGATCTGATCCAGCGCACGCTTGAACCCTGTAAGGCTGCTCTGAAAGACGCTGGCGTCTCTGCTTCTGAAGTAGATGAAGTCATTCTGGTTGGCGGCATGACCCGTATGCCGAAGGTGATTGAGGCTGTTAAAAGCTTCTTCGGCAAGGATCCGGCCCGTAACGTGAACCCGGACGAAGTGGTGGCCATTGGTGCAGCCATTCAGGGTGCGGTGCTGAAAGGTGATGTTAAAGACGTTCTGCTGCTGGACGTAACCCCGCTGTCTCTGGGTATTGAAACCCTGGGTGGCGTGTTTACCCGCCTGATCGACCGCAACACCACCATCCCGACCAAGAAGAGCCAGACCTTCTCCACCGCGGAAGACAACCAGAACGCGGTGACCATCAAGGTCTATCAGGGCGAACGTGAAATGGCGGCTGATAACAAGCTGCTTGGCAACTTTGACCTGACGGGTATTGCCCCGGCTCCGCGTGGTGTGCCGCAGATTGAAGTGACGTTCGACATCGACGCCAACGGTATCGTGTCCGTGTCCGCCAAGGATAAGGCAACCGGCAAGGAACAGCAGATCAAGATCCAGGCATCTGGTGGTCTGTCTGAAGGCGATATCGAACAGATGGTCAAGGATGCTGAAGCCAATGCGGCAGCAGACAAGGCCAAGCGTGAACAGGTTGAAGTGCGTAACAACGCTGAAAGCCTTGTGCATCAGGTTGAAAAGTCTCTGTCTGAAGCGGGTGACAAGGTTCCTGCTGCTGATAAGACAGAAGCTGAAGGCGCTATTGCTGCGGTCAAGACGGCTCTGGAAGGCAGCGATGCCGAAGCCATCAAGAGCGCAAGCGATCGTCTGACACAGGCTGCCATGAAGATTGGTGAGGCTGTGTATAAGGCTGGTCAGGCTGGCGAAGGTGCTGCTCCGGGCGGTGCCGGTGCGGCTGGCGCCAACCCGAATGAGGAAAAAATTGTCGATGCGGACTTTGAGGACGTAAACGACAAAAAAGCCTGATCGGGCGCGACTACCACGGGTGGCGGGGGTGACTTTCCCCTGCCATGACCGTTTTTTCTCTGGCGTCCGTGCTTCCTGGAAGGCGGACGCCTTTGTCATATCTGACACATGCTGCGCTCAGTAAGAGGCAGAACTCCGTAAGAGGATTTTCATGGCCACCCAGGTTGATTACTACGAACTTCTTGAGGTCTCCCGCACAGCATCGGCTGACGAAATCAAGAAAGCCTATCGTAAGATGGCCATGAAATATCACCCGGATCGGAATCCTGGTGATGAAGAGGCCGAGGCCAAGTTCAAGGACGTCAACCAAGCCTATGATGTTCTGAAAGACGAGCAGAAACGCGCTGCGTATGACCGGTTTGGCCATGCTGCCTTTGAAGGCGGCGGTGGCGGTGGCCCCGGCGGGTTTGATTTCAGCGGTTTTGGTGGCGGTGGTCTGGGCGATATCTTCGAACAGATGTTCGGGGACATGATGGGTGGCCGTCGCGGTGGCCGTGCCCGTACCGGCAGTGATATCCAGACCCATGTTGAGATCACGCTGGAAGAAGCGTTTTCCGGCGTGAAAAAAGATGTGCGGGTCATTACCCGTGTGGCCTGTGAGTCCTGCCATGGCACTGGGTCCAACGATGGTGCGGCAGGTGTGACGGTTTGCCCAAGCTGCCATGGTGCGGGAAAAGTTCGCGCCCAGCAGGGCTTCTTTGTAGTGGAACGGCCGTGCCCCACCTGCCACGGCACCGGCAAAAGTGTGAAAGACCCCTGCAAGGCCTGCCATGGTGCAGGCACGGTGGAAAAAGAGCGCACAATTGGCGTGCAGATTCCCGCTGGCGTGGAGGATGGCACCCGTATCCGCATCTCTGGCGAGGGCGAAGCCGGGCAGGGCGTGCCGCCTGGTGATCTGTATGTGCATGTGTCTGTCTCGGAACATTCCATCTTCCAGCGTGATGGTGCGAATGTTTATTGCCGTGTACCGTTGCGCATGGGCCAGGCTGCTCTGGGCACGGAAATTGAAGTTCCCGTTATTGATGGCGGCCGGGCAAAGGTAAAAATTCCCGCAGGCACCCAGACGGGCGAACATTTCCGCCTACGTGGCAAAGGATTCTCTGTCCTGCGTTCCAGTGCGCGGGGGGATATGTATATTCAGGTCACTGTTGAAACACCGCAGCATCTGAACAAGCGCCAGCGCGAATTGCTGGAGGAGTTTGAGAAAGAAGCCGGTGAAAACGTGAAGGGCAGCCCGGAACACTCCGGCTTTTTTGCCCGCGTGCGTGATTTTTTTGAAAACAAAAGCTGAATTTTGACACTAAAGGAACAGCCTGCATGACAGAAAAATCCCTTCGGGTCGGGATTGCCGGTATTTCAGGGCGTGTGGGCCAGTTGCTGGTAGAAGAAGTGCAAGCAGCCGGGGCCATTCTGGCAGGGGGTACGGCCCGCAAGCCGGGTGGTGTTGTCGGCTTGCCGGAAAATGTCCCTGTTTTTTCGGACATGGCATCTCTGGCAGCAATCAGCGATGTGGTGATTGATTTCACTCATGCAGAGACAGTCGTGCCTCATGCTCAGGCTTTGGCCCAGCATGGTACGGCGTGGGTACTGGGCACCACGGGTCTTTCTGCTGAACAGAGTGCTGCCGTCTACAAGGCCGCGCAGACCATCGCTATTGTGCATGCGGCCAATTTTTCGCCAGGCGTGACGTTGGTGCAGCGTCTGGCGCAGATGATGGGCCGTGCATTACCGGCTGAGTCCTATGATGTTGAAGTGCTGGAAATGCACCATCGGCAGAAAGTGGACGCTCCATCAGGCACGGCTCTGGCAATTGGGGAAGCTGTGGCCCAAGGGCGTGGTGTGGCTCTGGTTGATGTGAAGGAAAGCGGGCGAGACGGGCATACCGGTCCGCGCAAAACCGGCGCTATCGGGTTTGCTGCTCTGCGCGGTGGGCAGATTGTCGGGGAGCATGATGTTCTGTTTACCTCGGCGGATGAGCAGATCACACTCTCGCATCGGGCGTTTGACCGGCGTATTTTTGCGACCGGAGCGGTAAGGGCGGCTCTCTGGGTGGAAGGCCATGCGCCGGGATATTTTGGTATGGAAGATGTTCTGGGGCTTCCGCCTCTTTAAAAAAGGCGGCCTTTTTGAAACGCGCCCCGGCCCGTTGCCGGGGTGTATGATTTACGAAGTTTTGCTGTAAATAAAAATAGTTAGCCGTTTTTTTCATAACGGAAAAAATGGCTTTGCAGTTGTAAATGCTCATGAAACTGGCGGTTATCCGCTAATCCACCCGCACGGGAGCTACGGACATTTTCTACGCATGGCGGCAATACACTTGACCATTGGTCACTATTCCGCCACACGGTTTCGTCCCCTTTCCTCAAGGGTGATATCACAATTCCTATTTCACAGTGCGTGGGGCAGACGGCACCATCATGCGTAAAGACGGCGATTTCCTGTTCACTTCGGAATCTGTTTCCGAAGGTCATCCCGATAAGGTTGCGGACCGGATCAGCGATACTGTTCTCGATGCCTATCTTGCAGCAGACCCTGAAGCTCGCGTGGCCTGTGAAACCTTGGTTACCACCAATCGGATCATTCTGGCCGGTGAAGTGCGTGGCCCGGCTTCCGTTACCTCAGAAGGCCTGATTCAGGCCGCGCGTGATGCGGTAAAGGACATTGGTTACGATCAGGAAGGTTTCTCCTGGCGTACGGCTGATGCTGCCAATTACCTGCATGCACAGTCCGCTGACATTGCTGTCGGCGTTGACAGTGCCGGTGAGAAGGACGAAGGCGCAGGCGACCAGGGCATTATGTTCGGTTATGCGTCCAACGAAACCGACACCCTGATGCCGGCTCCGCTGTATTATGCGCACCGCATTCTGCACGAAATCCGTGATCTGCGCCGCGCTGGCGATGCACGCGTTGCGGGCCTGCAGCCGGATGCAAAAAGCCAGGTTACGCTTCATTATTCCAATGGTCGCCCCGTCAAGGCAACGTCCGTGGTGATCTCCACCCAGCATGATGCGGGTATTGATCAGAAAGAACTGCGCGATCGTCTGGGCGGTGTGGTGCGTGGTATTCTGCCGGAAGGCTGGATGCCGGAAGATAACGAATTCTACGTTAACCCGACCGGTGTTTTCGTGATTGGCGGCCCGGACGGTGACTGTGGTCTGACCGGTCGTAAGATCATTGTGGATACCTACGGTGGGGCAGCCCCGCACGGCGGCGGCGCATTCTCCGGCAAGGACCCCACGAAGGTTGACCGCTCTGCCGCGTATGCCTGCCGCTATCTGGCCAAGAACGTTGTGGCTGCTGGCTTGGCTGATCGTTGCACCATTCAGCTTTCCTACGCTATTGGCGTGTCTCATCCGCTGTCCGTTTATGTGGATCTGGATGAAACCGGCAAGGATGTGGATGAAGCCCGTCTGGGCAAGATTCTGCGTGATGTGATGGATCTGTCTCCGCGCGGTATCCGGAAGCATCTGCGCCTGAACCGTCCGATTTATGCTGAAACATCTGCTTATGGTCATTTTGGCCGCAAGCCGGATGATGCGCGTGATAACTTCACGTGGGAACGCACGGATCTGGTTGACGCCCTGCGCAGCGCACTGAACCGCTAAGAAGAAAAGCCTGACGCTACCTATGACGGACGATGCCCGCGCGCCTGATGTAAAGCCGCCCCCTGAGCGACTCTATGGACGGCAGCGCGGCCATCCGCTTCGCCCGCGTCAGGAACGTCTGCTGGAGGAAGCGTTGCCCCGGCTCCGCTTCCCGCTTGATAAGGCAGCCACACCGGCTGCCGGTTTTGGCAAGCCGCCCCGGCAGATCTGGTTTGAAGTCGGCTTTGGGGGAGGAGAACACTCCTACGCCCAACACACCGAACATCCTGATATTGGCTATATTGCCTCAGAAGTTTTTGATAACGGGCTTTGCTCGCTCCTGACCCGCCTTGTGCCGGTTGGGCAGGAAGCAACCGCGCCCATTCCGGACATGCTGCGTTTGTGGGATGATGATGCCCGCATACTGCTGAAGGCCATGCCGGAAGCTTCGCTGGACCGGCTGTTCCTGATGTTTCCGGACCCATGGCCCAAGGCACGGCACGCCAAACGCCGTTTTGTGCACCCCCAGAATGTTGAACTGGTTGCCCGCGTGCTCAAACCCGGTGCTGTGTGGCGGGTTGCCAGTGATGACCCAACCTATCAGGCATGGGTGGAAGAGGTGATGGCGGCGCAGCCTTATTTTGAAGCGCCCCCACCTGCCACTGAACGGCCGGAAGGCTGGTTCCCTACGCGGTATGAGGCAAAAGCCATCGCCGTAGGCCGGCAACCGCTTTACTGGACATTTACCCGCCGCTGAGTGCCTGACCTGCCTCAGCATACGGTTGCTCTGGCACGGCAGGTTGGGTAAGCAGCCGCTTTACAGCTTTTAGCCGTGCGAAAGGTCTCCGCTTATGAGCCAGTCCCCGCAGCCTGTGCGCCGCGCTCTGATTTCTGTTTCCGATAAAACGGGACTTCTTGACCTTGGGCGCGCTCTTGTGGCGCACGGGGCGGAAATTCTCTCCACAGGGGGTTCCGCCAAGGCCCTGCGGGAGGCTGGCCTTCCGGTTACGGAAGTTTCTGACCACACGGGTTTTCCGGAAATTCTGGATGGGCGCGTCAAAACGCTGGTGCCCCAGATCCATGGCGGCATTCTTGGCCGGCGTGATCTGCCTGCCCATGTGGCGCAGATGGAAGAACACGGCATTGCCCCGATTGATCTGGTGGCGGTCAATCTTTACCCGTTTGAAAAGACGGTTGCCTCTGGCGCAGGGGCTGAAGACTGCATCGAAAATATTGATATTGGCGGCCCGGCCCTGATCCGTGCGGCAGCCAAGAACCATGATCATGTTGTGGTGCTGACGGATACGGCCCAGTACGCCGACCTGATTGACGCCCTTAACAAGGGTGGCAGCACGCTGGATCAACGGCGCGCTTATGCGGGCGCTGCCTATGCGCGGACTGCGGCCTATGATGCCGCTATTGCTGCGTGGTTTGCCAAGCAGGCGAATGAGGTTCTGCCCGAACGCTTCACACTGGCTGGCCAGCGTGCAGAAGTGCTGCGTTATGGTGAAAACCCACACCAGCAGGCTGCTTTCTACCGTGATGGCAGTACGCGCCCCGGCGTGGCGACCGCCGTGCAGGTGCAGGGCAAGGCGCTTTCCTACAACAACATCAATGATACGGATGCCGCGTTTGAAGCCGTGGCGGAATTTGACAAACCTGCCGTTGTCATTGTGAAGCATGCCAACCCGTGTGGGGTGGCTATCGGCTCTTCCCTGACGGAAGCGTGGCAGAGTGCCCTGCGCTGTGATCCAGTTTCCGCCTTTGGGGGAATTGTAGCGCTGAACCGCACACTGGATGCCGCAACGGCGGAACAGATTGCCGGTATCTTTACCGAAGTGATTGTTGCCCCGGATGCCGAAGAGGCCGCTAAAGAGGTTCTGGCCCGCAAGAAAAACCTGCGTCTGCTGCTAACGGGCGCTCTGCCTGATCCGGCAGCAGCAGGGGTGGTTGTGCGTTCCGTGGCGGGTGGGTTCCTGGCCCAGACGCGCGATAACGGCCGCATTACACCAGATTCCCTGCGTGTGGTGACCAAACGCGCGCCGTCCGCACAGGAAATGGCAGATCTGGAATTTGCCTTCCGTGTGGCCAAGCACGTGAAGTCCAACGCCATTGTCTACGCCAAAAACAACGCAACTGTGGGCATTGGCGCAGGGCAGATGAGCCGCGTGGATTCCGCCCGCATTGCGGCGTCCAAAAGCGGGGAGGCCGCCAAGGCCGCTGGCTTGGATGCGCCGCTGACCCAAGGTTCAGTTGCGGCGTCTGATGCCTTTTTCCCGTTTGCTGATGGCCTTGAAACCATTGTTGCGGCAGGGGCCACGGCTGTTATTCAGCCTGGTGGTTCCATTCGGGATGATGAGGTGATTGCTGCGGCGGATGCCGCCGGAATTGCCATGGTCTTCACTGGTATGCGTCATTTCCGCCACTGACACGCTTTTCCGGCTCTTGCCGGAACGGCTTTCCTGTCGAACAATGGCGTAAAGTTTCACATATCTCTGTCTGGTGTCGCTCAGATGCCGGGCGGAGATGGTTTCATTGGTTGACCCCATGCGCCTTTTGCTTTCTTTTCCAGCATCGCTGCTGGCTTCTTCCATTGCGGTGGCCGCACCGGCCGCACACCATGCCTCTTCCTCACAATATGCCGCGCATCAGACCGTTACGGAGCAACAGGCTGTTGGTGTGTATGATCTGTCCGGTCTGCCGCAGTTCAGTGGCAAGGTGGTGCAGTTTCTGCCCTCTCCTCATGGCAGTGTGACAGGGCTGGTGCTGGAAGATGGAACGCAGGTTCTCGTCTCGCCGGAGCAGGGGCATACACTGGCTGGATTGGTAAAACCGGGCGATACGGTTTCCATCCGCGGGCTGAAGGCGCGTACTCTTCCGCTTATTCGGGCTTTTGGCATTACCAGCCCGCGTGGCCGTGGCATGCAGGATAATTTCATCTCCATGCCGCAGCAATCGACCGAGATGATTGCAGGGCCGGATATTGTTCTGCATGGCGAGGTCTGGCTCTCCCTCTATAATCTGGATGGGCAGGTAACGGGGGCGGTGTTGAAAGATCACTCCGTTGTCTATCTTTCTGCACGTGAAGCGAGCCGTGTTGCAGCGTGGCTCAAGCCGGGTCAGCCCCTTTATGCGGTAGGCACCGGCAGCAGCGGGGAACTCGGCACGGCAATTGATGCGCGTGAGATCGGGCCTTCTGCCAACCAGTTGACAGGCATTGCTGTTGGCAATGGTCCGCCCCCCGGCCCGGCACCAGGGAGTGCAGGGTATGATATCATTCCTGGGTCAGAAGAGCACTGAGACCGTCTCTTCAGTTTGCTATCGTTTCTTTTTTGAAGAACTTTCAGGCCGTTAGCGCGTTGTAACCTTAGAAGCATAAGCATGCCGAAGCTTTCTCTGAACAGGGGCAACGGTTTTCTTGAGGAGAGACGCGATGGCGATTTTGAGATGGGTTCTTGTTTTTCTGATTTTGGCGCTGATCGCTTCCGTTTTCGGGTTTGGCGGCGCGGCGTCCAGCTTTGCTGGAATTGCCAAAATTCTGGTGTTTGTCTTTGTGGTTCTGCTGGTGATCAGCTTCTTCTTTGGTCGCTCTCCATAACGGCATTTTCACGAACGGATAGGACGAGACAAAAGTGTGGTGGCTCTTTGCCCCACACTTTTTTTATGGCCTGAGACCGAATACAGGACGTGCAGAAAGCGGGCAGATGCGGCTGCTTCACCCAATGGTTACCGCTTTTGATGCAGGATGGGCTGCGGGGGCATAAAGCTCCGGCAGGTTCAGGCCTGTTTTCTATGTGCGGCCATGCACCACAATACCCCGGTAACCAAAAAGATCATGGCGAAGGTTTCGGTGCCGGTGGGCCAACGGTGTTCCCACAGAAAACTATAGAGCAGGGCGAACAGGGTTTCGAACACGATCATCTGCCCACTCAGGGAGAGCGGGAGAAGGCGGGCTGCCCTGTTCCAGAATCCGTTACCAATGATGGATGAGAAAATCGCCACACCACCGCATATGGTCCAGAAGCGGAGCCAGTCCATGCCTGCGTGGGGTGGATACCCTGCAGACCCAGGGTAGAAAAAAGCAGGAAGGCCGAGTGCCATTGCCTGTGCCCCAGTGATAACGCCCGTCAATAATGACCAGTCATGCCCACTGATGTGGGGCCGCCGCCGAAGCCATCGGCTGTTCATGACAGAATACGCCGTCCAGGCGGCCAGAGCTCCCACCGCACAGAGAATACCCAGCACATAGTCCCACATCGAGGAAGGCATAGGGGAAGAACTGGACGCTGACGTGTGAAGCCATGATCCGCAGACAATCAACACAATGCCCAAAACGCTGAGCAGAACAGGTGCCCCAACATGCCTGAGTGGCATGCTGTCCTGATCGCGTGAGGCGCAAAGTAGCACAGTAATGGGCAAAAACCCGATAATCAGGGACGTGGCCGGGCCGCCAATCAGCGGGACGGCGGCGGCCAGAAACACGTAGTAAATAAGATTGCCCAGCAGGCTGAGCCAGAACAACGCGCGCCATTCTTCCTGATTGACCTGCTGGCTGACCATTTTCCAGCGAGGGGCGAGCATCACACAGGAAAGGATACCGTACAGGATATAGCGTCCCGCTGCCATCTGGAGCGGACTGAAATCCTGCAGGAGCCGAGGGACAAGAAAAACAATGCCCCACAGGGCACCTGCCATTACGCCATTGGCCAATCCGGCCAGCAATGTTCTGGATGAGGTCATGAAAAGAGAACTTTCCTCAATCAGATAGCGTCAATCAGGCAGAAGGAAAGAAAAAGCGGGCTGAGGGCAGGGAGAGCAGGAGAGCCGAGTGACTTTTTCTTTGTTGTTAGGCGTCACAAGAAAAACCCCCGTTGGCAGCAGGTGCCAACGGGGGAAGAAGACTACCCTTCAATCTGGGTAAAATCGGCAATCAGGCGCATCATGCGGACCACTCGGGCCAGAAGATGCAGTCGGTTAAGGCGTAGTTCAGGCTCAGGCGCGTTGACCGTCACGGCCTCAAAGAACTTGTCCAGTGGCGCGCGGAGTGTTGCGGCCTCCTTCATCGCATCGGTAAAGCGTTCTTCTGCAAACGCCTTTTCCACAGCCGGTTCGACGTGATCCAGTGCGCTGGCCAGATCGCGCTCTTCGGTTTGGGTGTACAGGCTGGCATCCGGCGTTTTTTCGTGCGGGCCATCCTTTTTGTCTTCAATGCGCAGAATGTTGGCGGCGCGACGGGTGGCCGCCAGCAGATTCTTGCCATCCTCCGTTTCCAGCATGTCCTGCAATGCCTGGGCACGGGCGAGCAGCCGCACGATATCTGTGTCCGTATTGCCGACCGAGATGGCGGCCAGACAATCATACCGTGCGCCTTCTGACCGCAGTTGCACGCGCAGCCGTTCAGCAATGAACTGAGGCAACAAGCCCAGGTCAGGTGCGTTCTGCAAGGCTTCGGGCAGCGCTTCTGCTGCCAGCGTAAAGAGCTTAACCAGATCCAGCCGCAGGGTGTTTTCACGGATCAGGCGGATAATGCCCAATGCCGCACGGCGCAGGCCAAACGGGTCGCCAGAGCCGGACGGTTTTTCACCAGCCGCGAAAAATGCCGTCAGCATATCAAACCGATCGGCCAGACCCAGTACAACGGAAACCGGCGCTGTGGGCACGGTGTCTCCGGGGCCGCGCGGCATGTACTGTTCACTGATGGCGGTTGAAACAGCCTGTGTTTCACCATCATGACGGGCGTAATAGCCACCCATCACGCCTTGCAGTTCGGGAAACTCGCCAACCATGCCGGTTGTCAGATCCGTTTTGCTCAGCAGCGCTGCACGTTCACAGTCTTCTTTGGAGGCACCGACCATGGGCGCTATCAGCCCGGCCAGCCGCACCATGCGTTGTGTGCGTTCCCCCTGCGTGCCCAGTTTGGCATGGAACGTGATGTTATCGAGCGCGACCAGACGAGAGTGAAGGGTCTGCTTGCGGTCCAGATCCCAGAAATGGCGGGCATCGGCAAAGCGGGCACGAAGCACACGTTCGTTTCCTGCCACAACAAGCGCGCCGCCATCCGTTGGCACAATATTGGCCACAAAGGCAAAGCGGGGGGCGGCTGTGCCATCACTGTTGCGCAGAGCGAAATAACGCTGGTTCACGCGCATGGAAACCTGCATCACTTCCGCAGGCAGATCCATGAACTGTTCATCAATCCGGCCCAGGAAGGGCACCGGCCATTCCACCAGTCCGGCCACTTCATCCACCAGTCCGGCATCAGGCACAACGGAAAGGCCTTCGCTTCCGGCCAGTTCGGCCAGCCCTTTGCTGATAACCGTGCGTCTTTCAGCAGCGTTGACCATGACAAACCGGCTACGCAGTGTTTCCTGCCAGTTGGCTGTTCCACTAACGGCTACGGCCCCCGGAGCCAGAAAACGATGGCCTTCTGTCTGGTCTCCTGCCTGTAGGTTGTGGCCGTTATCATCGCCGTGCGCCAAGGTGAAAGGAATCACGTTTCCATCCAGCAGGCACAGGATACGGCGCAGCGGACGCACCCACGTAAAGCTGCTGCCTGCTCCCCATCGCATGGATTTCGGCCATGGAAAACGCCGTAACAGATCAGGCAAGGTTGCAACCAGATGGTCCTGCGCACTCAGGGCAGGTTCCTCGCGTTCCAGCACCCAGAAGCCATTTTGCAGGGTCAGGGCCTCGCGGGAGACACCATGCTTGCGGGTGAAGCCGTCCAGCGCCTTGTCCGGCGCGCCTTCACGCGGGCCGCGTTCGGAGAGGGTGCGGCCCGGCACCATGGCATCCAGCGTGCAGGATGCGGCAATGCGGCGTGGCCCGGTATAGGCTTTCAGGCCTTCAGGCTTGAGGGGGGCCAGGGCTTCAGTCAGCAGCCGAACCAGCGTTTCGCCAGCCTGCTGCTGCATGCGGGCAGGAATTTCTTCAGAAAACAGTTCTATCAGCAGTTCAGGCATGATCTTATTTGTCCTCGCCAGCCAGCCAGGTCTCGCAGCAGAGTTTCGCCAGTGTACGCACACGCCCGATATAGGACGCACGTTCGCTCACGCTGATCACGCCGCGCGCATCCAGCAGGTTGAACAGGTGGCTGGCCTTCAGGCACTGGTCATAGGCAGGCTGGGCTACACCGGCTTCGGCCAGTGCAGCACTTTCTTTTTCGGCATCAGCAAAATGGCGGAACAGAAGATCTGTATCGGCCAGTTCAAAATTGTGGCGTGAGTAATCCTGCTCCGCGCGCAGAAAGACATCGCCATAAGTCAGGCCCGCACCGTTGTAATCAAGGTCGTATACATTTTCCACACCCTGCACATACATGGCCAGGCGTTCCAACCCGTAGGTGAGTTCCGTGGAAGGGAGCACAACGGGAATACCGCCAACCTGTTGGAAATACGTGAACTGGGTGACTTCCATCCCATCACACCATACTTCCCAACCCAGCCCCCATGCGCCGATGGTCGGGTTTTCCCAATCATCTTCCACAAAGCGGATATCATGCTTGTCAGGGTCGATCCCGATGGCGCGGTAGCTGTCCAGCAGCAGTTTCTGGCTCTCTTCCGGCGTGGGTTTGAGTAGAACCTGATACTGATAATAATGCTGGAGCCGATTGGGGTTCTGCCCATAGCGGCCATCAGACGGACGGCGGCACGGCTGTACATATGCGGCCTTCCACGGTGTGCTACCCAAGGCGCGTAATGTGGTGTGCGGGGAGAGCGTTCCCGCTCCAATTTCCTGATCATAAGGCTGGAGAATGGCGCATCCCTGCCTGGACCAGAACTGATGGAGGGTCAGGATCAGATCCTGAAAGGAAAGAGGCCGCTCAGTAGGGCTGGGAGACGCCGGGTCCATGGTCAGGATGAAACTCCGTAGTGTGGCTTGATGACGTGGTACAGTCAGATAAACGCCCAGCCGTAAACCAGCCGGGCGCATGATGCGCCACACCATACAGATGTGCGCGGCATACAGGAAGAGAACCTGGTGAACTCGTGCCGCAGCCCTCTTGCAACGCTCCTGCCCGCGCGCCACATCTTGAACAGAGTGACGTGGCAGCATGCGTAATGTTATGTTCGTATGGAAACAGCCCGCAGTCAGGCAGGAAGGTATGTGATGAACAACGAAGAACGCGACCTTATCTCGAAATTTGTCGCACGGGTGAGCGGTGCGCCACAGGGTGGCTTTGGCAGCGTGCCCAGCACCCGGCCCAACCTGCCGCCGATCGACCCGGAAGCAGATAACTTCATTGCACAGGAATTCCAGAAATATCCGGAAGCCCGCTATCGGATCACGCAGATGGCGGTTGTGCAGGAAGCCGCGCTGGTAGAGGCGCAGAACCGTATCCAGCAGCTTCAGTTCCAGCTTCAGCAGGCACAACAGCAACTGCAGCAGGCCCAGCAGCAGAAACCTGCTTCAAGTGGTTTTCTGGGGGGGCTTTTTGGTGGAGGCCAGCGTCCTCAGCAGGCCCAGCCGCAGCAGGCTCCTCCCGGTTGGGGGGGGAATCCGGGTGCCGTGCCGCCGCCGCAGTATCAACAGATGCCGTATGGCATGCAGCCAGGCATGTTCCAGCGCGGGGGCAGCGGGTTCCTTGGGTCCGCGCTGACAACGGCCACGGGCGTTGCCGGCGGGATGCTGGCGGCCAATGCGCTAACCAGCCTGTTCAGTGATCATCACGGTGCAGGGGCCGGAATGGGCGATGGTGGTTGGGGTGCGGGCGCGCCGCAGAACGAAACCATTATCAATAATTATGGAGACGCCGCTGATCCGTTTGCCGGGCAGGGCACCACGGCTGATCCGAATTTTGATGCCGGAAACAATGCGGACTGGGGCGGCCAGGATGCGGGCGGCGACGGCGGAGATTTTGGCGGCGGCTGGGGCGACGATAACTTCTGACCAACCGGAAAGGGGCGGATCTTCCGCCCTTTTTTGTGTCAGGACGGATCTGTTTCTTTCTTGTCCTTGGCGGCCCCATGGAGCGGATGAGGTCCAGCATGTGTTTGCGTACCGTGGCGTCTGGAATGCTGTAGTAAGCGCGGATCAGTTCAAGTGTTTCCTTGCGGGCAAGCAAGGGCATGTCGTCCTGGGCAAAACCGGGAAGAGGACGGCTGGGGGCTGCTCCTTCAAATAGCGTTTTTCTTTCCGCCAGCCCGAAATAATGGGAGGAATGCGTTTCTGCCCGCTGGGGGAAGGACGGTTTTTCCTGATCATCAAAGAAGAAACTGACAGGCACATCCAGTGCGGCGGCAATTTGATAAAGGCGAGAGGCCCCAACGCGATTGGTACCGTGCTCATATTTCTGGATTTGCTGAAATGTAATGCCAACGGCTTCGCCCAGCTTTTCCTGAGACAAGCCCAGAAGCATGCGACGGAGGCGGATACGTTTGCCAATATGCGTATCCATGGATGTAGCGCGTGGAGAACTGGACGAACTGACCGGTTCCTCTGGAGATGGAGTGTGTGTCACGGTGCCTCTCACGGATGAAGAGACCGACATATAAATCCTATACTAAGACATTATAAAGGAATAATTAACGCTTCAATGTGCTTTTTGTGTCTTTTTGGTAAGTAATCAAAGCAGAGAACATACAGATAAGGCACAAAATAAGCGGCAGAATTCTGCCAAATTGAGCAAAAAACGTCTTTTTTAAGGCGGGCGGTAAAGCCACAATTAAAATGTCAGCTTTTCCCCAATTTATACGTTTCAGTTCGTGCCCATATCCATCATAGGCAATAGATATACCTGTATTTGCAGCGCGCGCCACGGGTAAACCTTCTTCTACAGCCCGTAGTCTGACCGAGGAAAGGTGTTGGCGTGGCCCCGCGCTGTTTCCAAACCACCCATCATTGGTCACATTGGCCAGCCAACGGGGGCGGTCTTTCTCATCCACGACCGCACCTGAGAAAATGACCTCATAACAAATCAATGGCCCAACACCCGGCACGTTGGGCAGATGCCATGTTTGCGGGCCGGGGCCAGCCGCCATTCCGCCCTGCGGTACAATCTGAAGCGGGATGAACGGAGGCTGATATTCCCCAAAAGGAACCAGCCGTGCTTTGTCATAAACAGCTTCAATGCCGCCATCCGGCGCAAGGGCCATTACGGAGTTACGGTAGCGGTTGTCTGTATCCAGCCTCAGCGCGCCAATAATTCCGGCTTCTGCGCCAGCCCCCCATGCCATGATAAGCTGACGGGCGCGGGGACTATCCTGCAACAGATCATAACCGGGAAATGATGTTTCCGGCCAGAGAAAGACGATTGGGCTGGAGGCAAGGGCGGGTGTCGTCTGCTTCAGCTTCTGGGCCTGTAATACGCCGCTGGCTGTCAGCCTGAGGTAGCGCAGAAAAATATCGCGTGGGTTCTGGTGGCCCACTTTTTCCGTTTCCGGCACATTGCCCTGCACAATCACGGCAATGGGTCCATTCTCTCCGGATGGGTGGACGGCATGGAGTCGGAACAGGCTTGCGCTGAGTCCTCCCCCCACAATCAAGGCGGCAAGTGCCAGAACGCGCCAGCGGGATGTGGGGGTAGGCAACAGCACGCACTGTTTCCCCTGCCGGGCGCGCCACGCATCCTGCAAGGCTTCGCCACAGAACAAGGCTCCAAGCACCAGAAGGAGCGTGAGGCCATCAACACCAATCCACGCGGCAGGCTGGATCAGCACATCTCCCACGCGTCCGGGTATGGCCAGAGCGCTGCCAAGCGGATTCCACGGAAATCCGCTGAACAGAAACACGCGGCCCATATCGAACAGGGTCCATGCACCTGCAAAAAAGACCATGCGCCGAGGGCCGGGGCGCGCCAGTAGGCTCAGTGCCGCTGGGGCTGCTGTCATGGGGGCGAGGATGAGGGCGCAGCCAAGGGACGGAAACGGCACAAACCACCAGAATTCTTCCGCACGGATCATGACGGCATTGACCAGCCAATAAAGGCTGGCGGTGTAGAGCCCGAACCCGAACAGCCCACCAGCCCATGCGGCTTCTTTCCACGTGGTGGCGCGATTGATTACCCGCCCCAGCATGGGGAAGGTAAAAAGCAGGATGGGCAGAAAATGGACGGGGGGCAGGGCAAGGGCCGTCAAAGCCCCGATGCCAAGCATGAGTGCCGCCCGGCGTAGAGCAGAACGGCGCTTTTCAGAAGAAGAGGCGCGGAAAAAAGCAGGGCGTTTCACAACAGGATCAGGCCCATGCTGGCAGAGAACTCAAAAAATGGAGACAAGAGAGAGGCGGGGCTCTCTCAGTCCAGTGCATCACGCAGGCGGCGTTCGTAATGGCGATAGTATTTATCAGCCATCAGTTCACTTTTCACCAGAACAGCAACATCGGTTGTGTTGAACTGTGGGTCAATCACCGCGCCATCCCCCACATAGCCCCCAAGGCGGAGATAGCCTTTGATAAGAGGAGGCAGGCGCGCCAGACATTTCCGGTAATCAAGAGCGTGCGGATCAACCCGCAGCATCTCCACCTTGCGTTCCGGCAGGGCCTTTACGCGCAAGGCCGGGGGCGCAAGATGATTATGATAAAGATAGGTCAGTTCATCCGCCAGATCATCCGGGTTGGTGCCAGGCAGGCTTGCGCAGCCAAACAACACATCAATCCGGTGCAGGAAGATGTAGGAGGCAATACCCCGCCATAACAACTGCATGGCGGCCCGACCGCGGTAGTTTTTATCCACGCAGGACCGACCAACTTCCAGCAGACGCCCCGGAAATTCCGTCAGGGCGGAAATGTCATATTCGCTGGAAGAGTAGAAATGGCCGATTTTGGCGGCGGCATCGCTCTGCACAAGGCGGTACGTGCCCACCACGCCGCGGGCATCCGAGGCAATGGCGTTATCAATCACCAGCAGATGGTCTGCAACCTCGTCAAACTCATCAATATCGCGCTTCAGGCGGAGGGTTTCCGGGCTGGGATGGGCCCCCATTTCCTCATAAAACACACGGTAGCGAAGGGCCTGCGCGGCATCGCGTTCCGCTTCCGTGGCGGCAATGCGCACACTCAGATTTCCCCCTCGCAGTTCCGGAAAGCCATTGCGTTCCAGATCAAGGGTGGAGAGGGAACCGGCCGGAGGCTGCTGGGCCGCACTCATGAGCCTGCTTCCTTCTTCTTGCGGGCGCGGGCCGGAGCTTTGGTTTCCTTGACGGGCTGTGGGCGCTTTTTGCCAAACAGCTCAAGCCGCATGGATACAAAATCGAATCCAAGCCGTTCCGCAACCCGGCGCATCAGTTCCTCATGCTCAGGGTCTTCAAACTCGATCACCTTGCCGTTATCAACGTCAATAAGGTGATAATGGTGGCGACCGCCTTCCGTTGCTTCATAACGGGCGCGACCTCCGCCAAAATCCCGGCGCTCCAGAATCCCTTTTTCTTCCAGTAGCCGGACCGTACGATAGACGGTGGCAACGGAGATACGGGAATCCAGCGCCGAGGCCCGGCGATAGAGTTCTTCCACATCTGGATGATCATCTGCGTCTGACAGAACGCGCGCAATAACGCGACGCTGCCCAGTCATTTTCAGGCCATGTTCCACACAGAGCTGCGCGATTCGCGATTCTTCTGCCGACTGAGACTTCAAGGGCGCAAATCCTGCTTATTACCACCTGCATTCATTCTTGTATCAGGTAGCCGAAATGGAAGGGGTTTGTCCAATTTTACACAGACCTACAGGTTTTCTATGCTGCGGTCAGGAAGAAAGTTTCCCGCCCCTGCTGTGGGCCTGAGGAGTTTCAAAACAATGCATAATGCCCTTTTCGACCATCAGGATGGGGCCAGTCCAAGTGCCATGATGTTGGATATCACGGCAGAGAAGTGCCCCATGACCTTTGTCAGAACCCGTCTGGCGCTGGATGGGTTGCCTCCTGGTAGCTTGTTGGCTGTCAGGCTGGAAGGGGAGGAGCCGCGCAGGAATGTCAGCCGGTCCGTGCGGGCGCTTGGGCATCTTATTCTTTCTGAAGAGGAAGAAGCGGATGGCAGCGTGGTTCTGACCATCCAGAAAAAAGGCGGCCCGAAGACCGCCTGAGACCACTGCCAGCACTCAGGCTGGCCTTGATGCAGGCAGAAGGGAAACATGGCCCCCTTCCGCCTGCGCATGGTCAGTTGTTCATGGCTTCAAAGAAGTCATTGTTGGATTTGCTGTATTTCAGCTTGTCCAGCAGGAAGTCCATGGCGTCCATAGTGCCCATGGGTGCCAGAATACGGCGCAGTACCCACATTTTGGACAGGGTGGCGCGGTCAACCAGCATTTCTTCCTTACGGGTGCCGCTCTTGGTGATGTCAATGGCCGGGAAGGTGCGCTTGTCAGCCAGCTTGCGGTCAAGGATCAGTTCGGAGTTGCCGGTGCCTTTGAATTCTTCAAAGATCACTTCATCCATGCGGCTGCCGGTATCAATCAGCGCCGTAGCGATGATGGTGAGTGACCCACCTTCTTCAATGTTACGGGCTGCACCAAAGAAGCGCTTGGGCCGCTGCAGCGCATTGGCGTCCACACCACCGGTCAGCACCTTGCCGGATGATGGCACAACGGTGTTGTAGGCACGGGCCAGACGCGTGATGGAATCCAGCAGGATCACAACATCGCGCTTGTGTTCCACCAGACGCTTGGCCTTTTCCAGCACCATTTCCGTGACCTGCACATGGCGGTGGGCTGGTTCGTCAAAGGTGGAAGAAATCACTTCACCCCGCACAGAGCGGGCCATGTCGGTCACTTCTTCCGGACGTTCGTCAATCAGCAGCACAATCAGGAAGCATTCCGGATGGTTGGCGCTGATGGAGGAGGCAATGCTCTGCAGCATGACCGTTTTACCGGTACGCGGCGGCGCCACAATCAGGGCGCGCTGGCCCATGCCGATGGGGGCAACAAGATCAATCACGCGCGGCGTGAAATCCTGCGTGCTCTTGCCTTTTTTACCCTTGGTTTCGCTTACGGCCGGAGCCTGGTTTTCCACTTCCATCTGGAGGCGGCGCTCAGGGTAAAGCGGGGTCAGGTTATCAAAATTGATGCGGTGGCGTACGGCCTCCGGCGGTTCAAAATTGATGCTGTTGATTTTCAGAAGAGAGAAATAGCGCTCGCCATCACGTGGGGCGCGGATCTGGCCTTCAACCGTATCCCCTGTCCGCAGGCCGAAGCGGCGCACCTGGGTGGGGGAGATGTAAATGTCATCCGGGCCGGGAAGGTAGTTTGATTCGGGGGAGCGGAGATAACCGAACCCGTCATGCAGGATCTCGAGCGTGCCGTCGCCGTATATGGCCTGGTCGTTATCGGCCAAGGCTTTCAGGATGGCGAACATCATGTCCTGTTTGCGCAGAGACGATGCGTTTTCGATATTCAGGTCTTCGGCGCAGGCTAAAAGATCGGCCGGTGATTTGGCCTTGAGTTCCGCAAGATGCATCTAGGAATGCCCTGACTGGCAATAGTTCAGAAGGGGAAGGTCTGGACCGGGAAAAGCCTGCCATCGGAGGTGCCGGTGCATAACAACAGCGTGTTACGCCAGCGTGCCGACGCAGGATGGTCCTGACTTAGGGAGGAGGGCCACTGGACAGGTGAAGTCAGCCAGTGTCTGGGCCGGGAAGATAGTGGGAACCGGCCCGTTCGTCAACCATCCGCGTGTTGCAACATGGCGCGGCGGGCCGTTTTCAGCGGGCGGTGGCTGATGTGGTTGCGGCCTGCCATGCCGAACGTGTCAGCCAGTATTCGGAAATGGACGTATCAGGTGAGATGAACTGCGTGACCTGAGACCACAGCTGCGTCGGGCGAGGGTGGTTGGTTAGCGCGCCAGACATCTGGGCCTCGGAACAGGGGCCATCCAGTGTCAATGTGCGGTGGGGCAGGGCGATGCTGAACGTGCAGCGGGAGGTCTGGCTCAGGGCCGTGGCGCTGATATGCCCTTTCAGGCGACCGGCAACCAGCGGGCGCATGCTGGAATCCAGCCGCATCATTTCCCCTTCCAGCCCACCACCCTGCGTCTGGTGCATGCCAAGCAGAATGCGCGTATCACCATGCGAGGAAAGACCACCATAACGGAGGGGCTCTGCCGCCATCTGGTTGAAAAACGCCTGATAATTTTCCTGCGGAGCAGCAGAGGAGGCAGCCCGTCCTGGTGTGGTCACTCCCGGGACTGAAAGTAGCAGGGCAACGGCAGCGCCCAGCGCAAAACCCGGGCGGAATGAAAACAGGGAACGGTTCATTTGATGCCTCCTAGCCAGCCTTTGCGCCAGAACCAGAGAAGTGGAAGAATGACTGAGGCCGCCATAAGCCCCAGAGAATACCAGTAGCCAAAGCGCCAATCGAGTTCAGGAATATCCTTGAAGTTCATTCCATAAACCCCGGCGATCAGGGTCGGGGCCACGCCAATGAAGCTGACAACAGTCAGAACTTTCATTACGCCGTTCTGTTCAATGCTGATAAAGCCCAATGTGGCGTCCAGCAGAAACTCTACCTTGCCTGCGGCTTGTGAAACATAATCCGTAAGGGATGAAAGATCCCGGTTGGCGGTTGTCATGCGGGTGCGCAACATGCCGGAGAGTGCATAGGGCGCGTTTTCCGTTGGCAGGGTGGTTACGCCCGCTTCAAATCGGCGTGTTGTCAGCGGAAAGCCGGAGGCTGGTGCTGCGCCGTCCTTTTTGCTTTCTCCCAGAAAAATGGTGATGCGCTCTAGCCCAAGCAGTGTATCCCGCATGCGGGAGCATAAATCACCTGAACTGCCAACGCGTTGCAAAAGATCCCGCTGCCATGCGGCAACGTTGCGCAAAGGTGGCTGTTCACGCTGGCGTCGGAAAATATCGTGCGAGAGTTTGTCCAGCAGATTGCCCACACTTTCCAAAATATCGGCCAAGCGGTCCACAATGGTTTCAATAAGGGCCACCAGCACTTCACCACTACCGAGTGTGATTTCTGCCCGGGGAGCAACAACGGCCGCAGGCGTGGGGGATTCAGCCATATGGCCGGGGGGAAGCGCCATGGTGGTCTCGGGCAGGGACTCGGGAGCACGATGTTCGGGAGGGGCAGCGTGATCGGCCACCATCTGCGCTACGGCTTCAAATGAGGGATAGGCCTGAAAGCGGATGGTGATCAGCCGCTCCGCTGTAAGAATGAACCCGACGGGCGAGGTCTGAAACTCGGTGCCAATTTTTTTGAGCAGGGGGGTGGACAGAAAAGCCGCCCCGTTGCGGACACTTATGCGGGATGAGCTTTCAATTTCATTCAGATCATCAAATGTGGGAATGGGCTGGCCGCACAGGGCGGTGGCCAGAGCCTGTTCCTGTGGGGTGGGGTTCAGCAGATCAAGCCATGTTACGCCATGGGCGTCTGCCTCGTTTTCGACCGCCCGGGCGGGCATGCCGGGCCTGTGGGCCAGGAACATGCAAATCTCCCTGAAATTCTAGCAGCATTCACATCAAGCCTGCGGGCCGTGCGGGTGTGGAACCGGGCGGGGTGCCGCGCCCACAAGACTATTGAGGGATATGCCCGTGTCTGCATCCGGCTGGCAAGGGTATGGCGCTTTGCGCATGCGGGGGCTGTGCAAGCTGCAATGGCTTCTGGTAAGCCAGAACACTGCCAGGTGGCCATGGGTGGCCCCGGCATAACGCGGCACAGGAGCGGTAGAACCAGCAATGGCGGACCCGGTAGAACACGGCATAACAGCAAATCAGGCCAATTCCCTCCGGCATGGACCGGATGAGCGTGGGCATTTTGGTGGCTGGTATGGCGGGCGCTTTGTGGCGGAAACGCTGATGCCGCTCGTGCTGGAGCTGGAGCAGGCCTATAACGCCGCCAAGGCTGATCCCTCTTTCCAGAAAGAACTTGATTTCTACCTGCGGGATTATGTGGGGCGGCCCAGCCCGCTTTGGTTCGCCCGCCGCATGACGGAAGAATTGGGCGGCGCGAAGATTTACATGAAGCGTGAGGAACTGAACCACACAGGTTCCCACAAGCTGAACAACGTGATGGGCCAGATTTTACTGGCGCGCCGCATGGGTCGCACCCGCATTGTGGCAGAGACCGGGGCAGGCCAGCATGGCGTGGCCACGGCCACCGTCTGCGCGCTGTTTGGCATGAAATGCGTGATCTACATGGGTGCGACAGACGTTGAACGTCAGTCTCCCAACGTGTTCCGTATGCGGCTGCTTGGTGCGGAAGTGGTGCCTGTTACGGCAGGTGCCGGCACGCTGAAAGATGCCATGAACGAAGCCATGCGGGACTGGGTGGCCAACGTTGCGGATACGTATTTTCTGGTGGGCACGGTGGCTGGGCCGCATCCGTACCCCGCCATGGTGCGTGATTTCCAGAGCGTGATCGGGGAAGAAACCAAGGAGCAGATGCAGGCCGCAGAAGGGCGTCTGCCAGATGTGGTGGTGGCGGCCATTGGCGGTGGTTCCAACGCCATGGGCATTTTCCATCCGTTCCTTGATGATTCTTCCGTAAGGCTGATCGGCGTGGAAGCCGCTGGGTGTGGGCTGGATAGCGGCAAGACTGCGGCCTCCATTGAGCGTGGCCGCCCCGGCGTTCTGCATGGCAACCGCACCTACCTGCTGCAAAATGCAGATGGCCAGATTGATGAGGCGCACTCCATTAGTGCCGGGCTGGATTATCCGGGGGTTGGGCCGGAACATTCCTGGCTGAGTGACATCGGTCGTGCGGAATATGTGGGCGCGACGGACACGGAAGCACTGGATGCCTTCCAGCTTTGCACCCGCACGGAGGGCATTATTCCCGCGCTGGAATCCGCCCACGCCATTGCCTATGCAGCCAAGATTGCACCCACCCTGCCCAAGGACACGCTGTTGGTTGTGAATATTTCCGGCCGGGGAGACAAGGACATCTTCACCGTAGCCGAACATCTGGGAGTGAAACTGTGAGCCGCATCGCCGCCCGTTTTAAATCTCTGGCCGCCGAAGGGCGCGGCGCGCTCATCCCGTATCTGGAAGCGTATGATCCGGATCTTGAAACGTCTCTGGCGCTGCTCAAGGCCATGCCTGCCGCTGGGGCGGACCTGATTGAAGTTGGTATGCCGTTTTCCGATCCGTCAGCAGATGGGCCGGTTATTCAGGCGGCAGCACGCCGGGGACTGAAGGCAGGAGCCACATTGCCGGGCGTGCTGGCCATGGTGGCGGAATTCCGCAAGGAGAATGCGGAAACGCCCGTCATCCTGATGGGCTACCTCAACCCGATTGAAGCCTACGGGTACGACCGGTTCTGCACAGACGCCGCCAAAGCTGGTGTGGATGGGTTGATTATTGTCGATCTGCCGCCCGAAGAAGCGGATGTGATTGAAAAACCTGCCGAGGAAGCGGGGCTGGACATTATCCGGCTGGTGGCGCCCACCACGTCTGATGAGCGTTTGCGCTACGTGCTCTCCCATGCCTCTGGCTTTGTCTATTACGTCAGCATCACTGGCATTACGGGCACCCGCACGGCAAGCAAGCATGATCTGAAAGAAGCCTTGCCACGTCTGCGTGCGGCAACAGATCTGCCAGTCGCCATCGGGTTTGGTATTCGCTCTCCGGAACAGGCAGCAACGGCGGCCAGTATCGCAGATGGCGCGGTTGTCGCTTCTGTCCTGCTGGCAACTCTGGCTGAAACGCTGGATGCGGATGGCAAAGCCACAGCGGAAACCCTGCCGCGCGTGCTGGAGCAGATCCGCGATCTGGCTGCTGCCGTGCGCGCCGGTGTTCCCGCTGCGGACCAAACCGCCTGATGACCCTGCGCAGTTCAGCCCTGAACGGATGAGCACACCGTATCGGGTTTTCGTTATTGGGGGCGGCCCAGCCGGTCTGGCCGCCGCTGAAGTGCTGTCTGATGCCGGGTGTGTGGTTCATGTTGTGGAACGCATGCCCAGCCTCGGCCGTAAATTCCTTATGGCCGGGCGGGGCGGGTTGAATATCAGCCATTCTGAAGCGCAGGAAAAGCTGCTGGCGCGTTATGGTGCGGCAGCCCCGTGGCTTGCCCCGGCACTGGCAGCATGGACAACGGATGATATCCGCCATTGGATGAGCGCACTGGGGCAGGAAAGCTTCATCGGTTCCTCCGGGCGTGTTTTTCCCAAAAGCATGAAAGCCTCTCCGCTTCTGCGGGCGTGGCTTGCCCGTTTGCAGCAGCAGGGCGTGCAGTTTCATACCCGCGTGGACTGGACCGGCTGGGATGCCACAACCGGAAGGCTGAGTTTTACACCGGCACAAGGGCGCTCTGATCTGCCGCCTGACCTTGTAGAACCCTGCCGAGCGGATGCCGTGATGTTGGCTACGGGTGGCGCAAGCTGGCCCCGGTTGGGCAGCAACGGCGCATGGGTTCCAGCATTGCAGGCGCAGGGTGCGACCGTGGTGCCCTTGCAGCCAGCCAATTGCGGATTTCGTACCAACTGGTCCGCGGTCATGCGGGACCGTTTTGCTGGAACGCCGCTCAAGCCTGTGGCCCTGCGGTTTGGTGACCATACCGTGCGTGGGGAGGTGGTCGTGACGGCCACTGGCTTGGAAGGCGGCGCGCTTTATGCGCTGTCTGGCGTGCTGCGGAACCACATCTCCCAGCATGGGCAGGCAGAACTGCTTCTTGATCTACGGCCTGATCTGAGTGTCGCGACTCTGGCGAGCCGACTGGCCAAAGTGCGCCCGCGCGAGAGTTTGTCCAACCGTTTGCGCAAGGCGTTGCGTTTGCCGCCCGTGGTCGCGGCGTTACTGCGTGAGGAGGGTGAGGTTCCCGTCACCCCTCAGGCGCTGGCGGAGCGGCTCAAGGCACTTCCCGTTCTCCTCACTGGGCCCGAGTCTATTGAACGGGCTATTTCCTCGGCTGGGGGTGTGGCTCAGGCCGCGTGTGAGGCAAATTTCATGCTTCACGCCAAACTGGGTGTTTTTGTTGCAGGCGAAATGCTGGATTGGGAAGCTCCAACCGGCGGTTATCTGCTGCATGCCTGTCTTGCTACGGGGCGCGCTGCCGCAAAGGGTGCATTGCAATGGTTGCGGGAAACCCGTTCCTGACGGTATCGGATGCCCCATGACCAACATGATCACAATGGGGGAAGTGCCGGGCGGCGGTCCCGCACAGATGGACCTTGCCGAGCTTCTGGCCACGCGCCTGCTGGTGCAGGGCAATTCCGGTTCAGGAAAGTCGCACCTGCTGCGGCGTTTGCTGGAGCAGTCTGCGCGGTTGGTGCAGCAGGCCATTATTGATCCGGAAGGCGATTTTGTCAGTCTGGCCGACAAATTCGGCCATCTGGTGATTGATGGGGCCGAATGTTCTGAAATGGCGCTGCATGCGGCGGGTGAGCGGATGCGCGTGCATCGCGCCTCTGTCGTGCTGAATCTGGAAGGGCTGGATGCCGACCAGCAGATGAAATGGGCCGCCGCGTTTCTGGGGGGCATGTTCGAAACCCCGCGTGACTATTGGTACCCTGTTCTGGTGGTGGTGGACGAAGCCCAGCTTTTTGCTCCCGCAGCGGCGGCTGAGGTTTCGGACGAGGCGCGGCGGTCTTCGCTGGGGGCCATGACCAACCTGATGTGCCGTGGCCGTAAGCGTGGGCTGGCAGGCGTTATCGCCACCCAACGTCTGGCCAAACTGGCCAAGAACGTGGCGGCCGAGGCGTCTAACTTTCTGATGGGCCGCACCTTTCTGGATATTGATATGGCCCGTGCCTCAGACCTTCTGGGCATGGAGCGGCGGCAGGCGGAAGCCTTCCGTGATCTGCCCCGCGGCACGTTTGTGGCGCTGGGTCCGGCAATGTGCCGTAGGCCAACACCCGTGCGTATAGGCTCGGTTGAAACAGAAAGCCGCTCCGCCGGGCCGGTACTTACACCCTTTCAGCCCCCTTCCGAGCCGCTGCATGATCTGATTCTGGCCCCTTTGCCTGCGGCGGAAGCATTTGTGCGCCCCAGAAAAGCGCCTGCCACCCCACCGCCTGATCTGCTTTCCCAGCTTGCCGCCCATGGCGAGGCGCAGGCGGCAGCCGCACAGGTGGAGCAGGAGCAGGAAGAAACGCCGGAAGATCAGGGCGAACGCGAGTCCCGCATGGCCGCCATTGTGCGGGACATGCTGGCGGATGATGAAACAGCATTTCGCTCCGCTGCCGTGCTGTATCAGGATTTTCTGGTGCGGTGCCGTATTGCCGGGCTGGGCCGCAATGCGCTGGACTTGAAAGGCTTCAATCGCGCTTTGGCCACGGCGCGGAGCGGTGTGACAGAAGATCTGTCCGTCACGCCGGAATGGCAGCAGGCAGAAGCGCTGGCCAATGCTCTGCCGGAAGATCTGCAATCCGTGTTTCTGTTTCTGGCCCGCGCGGCCATTGATCGGCAGCCGTGCCCCTCAGATGCGGAAATTGCCCGGGTGTATGGCACTGTCTCGCAAGGCAGAGCGCGCCGTTTGCTGGAATGGCTGGAAGACCGCAACGTGATTGTCTTGCAGGCGGATGGCATGGGCCGCCGGGTGATTACGGTCATTGGTCCGGGTTGGGAAACCCTGCCCGGCGCGCCGCAGGCGTAATACGCAAAAAAGTGCCGCCTTGCGGGCATGACGGGCGCGGCCTGCGGTGCTATAGCCCGGAGCATGACGGATGACCCGCCTTTCAGCCCGGCCTTGCTGCCGGCCGGCTTTGTAGATCTGCTCACGCCTGATGCCCGGACCGAGGCAGAAGGTGTGGACGCGCTTATGGGCGTATTTGCCTCACACGGATATAACCGGGTGCGGCCGCCGCTTATGGAGTTTGAAGAAACTCTGCTGGCGGGCTCTGGGGCCTCTCTGGCTGACCAGAGCTTCCGGGTGATGGACCCGGATACGCGCCGCATGATGGTGCTGCGGCCCGATATCACACCCCAGATTGCCCGTATGGCTGCGACTCGCCTTGGTGGCGCCCCGCGCCCGCTGCGTCTGTCCTATTCCGGTTCCTGCGTGGTGGTTCTGCCTGCAGCGGCGGAAGAAAGCGGCCGCCAAATCATGCAGGCAGGGATCGAGCTGATCGGGCCGGATACGCCTCAGGCCGATGCGGAAGTCGTTTCCGTTGCGGCAGAAGCGCTGGCGCAACTGGGTGTGCCGGGTGTCTCGTTTGACCTGACCATGCCTCCTTTTGTGCCTGCCTTGCTTGAAGAGGCAAAGGTTCCTGCGGCCGTGCGCCCTGCGTTGATGCGTGCGCTGGACCGCAAGGATGCCGCCGCCGTGGCGGAACTTGGGGGAACTCTGGCTGAAACGCTGATTACCCTGCTGCGTGCGGCTGGCCCGGCGGAACAAGCTGTCAGCCTGCTGGCGCGCATCAATCTGCCGCCGCGCTCCCGCGCTATTATCCAGCGTCTCGCTGATACGGTGGAAGCGGTTCGGGCGCTGAACCCCACCCTGCGCCTGACAGTTGATCCGGTTGAGTTTCGGGGCTGGAAGTACCACACCGGCGTATGCGTTACGGTGTTTGCCGTTGCTCGGTCTGAAGAACTGGGCCGGGGCGGACGCTACCTGTGCAATGATAACGAACCCGCCTGTGGCCTTACGTTCCGGCCAGACGTGCTGTTCCGCATGATTCCGCCCGCTGCAGCGCGTCCGCGTGTCTATCTGGCCCCAGGGGCGGACCGTCAGGTTGCGGCCAGCCTGCGTAAGCAGGGCTATGCCACGCTTGCGGCCCTTGGAGGCGTCTCTGCCGTCGGGGCAAAGGGAGCCGCTTCCACACAGGCAGAAGCCCACGGGCCGGAGTATGATCGGGTCGAGGCCAGACGCCTTGGGTGCAGCCATATTCTTTCAGGTGCCACGTGCACGGAGCTTGAGTAACGGCCGCCAGCCTCAGGCGGCCTCTCTGCCCCATGCGGGGCGTAATCAGGCAGATTTTCCAGGAGCAGACTGTTTATGTCCAACGTCACCGTAATTGGCGCCCAGTGGGGCGATGAAGGCAAAGGTAAGATTGTTGACTGGCTGGCCAGCCGGGCAGACATTGTTGTGCGCTTTCAGGGCGGCCACAATGCGGGCCATACGCTGGTGGTGGGCAATCAGGTTTACAAGCTTTCCCTGCTGCCTTCCGGCGTTGTCAGCGGCAAGATTGGCGTGATCGGCAACGGCGTGGTGGTGGACCCGCAGGCTCTGCTGGCAGAAATTGGCCGCATTCAGGAACAGGGGCTGGTTGTGACCCCCGATACCCTGAAAATTGCGGAAAACGTACCGCTGATTCTGCCCGTGCATGGTGCGCTTGACCGTGCGCGTGAAGCAGCACGCGGCGATCGCAAGATTGGCACTACCGGCCGTGGCATTGGCCCCGCCTATGAAGACAAAGTGGCCCGCCGCGCCATCCGTCTGTGTGATCTGGCCGAGCCGGAAACGCTGGACTGGAAGTTGGACGAACTGCTGTTGCACCATAACACCCTTCTGGCGGGGCTTGGCGCACCAACCTTCAAGAAGGAAGACCTGCTGGCCTTCCTGACGGATATCGCCCCCAAGGTGCTGCCGTTTGCCGCCCCCACATGGGACATTCTCGATGAAGCCCGCCGCACAGGCAGCCGTATCCTGTTTGAAGGCGCTCAGGCTGTCATGTTGGATGTGGACCACGGCACCTATCCGTTTGTCACCAGCTCCAACACGGTTGCCTCCAACGCAGGTACGGGTTCAGGTATGGGCCCAAGTGCTGCCGGTTTTGTACTGGGTATTGCCAAGGCGTACTGCACCCGCGTGGGGGAAGGTCCGTTCCCGTCTGAACTGCATGATGATGTGGGCCGCAAGATTGGTGAGCGTGGGCATGAATTCGGCACTGTTACGGGCCGCCCGCGTCGCTGCGGCTGGTTTGATGCTGTTCTGGTGCGTCATGCCGTGCGTGTTGGCGGCGTGAACGGTCTGGCTCTGACCAAGCTGGATGTGCTGGACGGGTTTGATGAAATCCGTATCTGCGTTGGGTATGAACTGGACGGCAAGACCATTGATCGCTTTCCGTCCTCTCCGGCGGCTCAGGCCCGTATCAAACCAGTGTTTGAAACGGTTGAAGGCTGGAAAGATACAACCCACGGAGCACGGAGCTGGGCAGAACTGCCTGCGCAGGCCATCAAATATGTGCGTCGGATTGAAGAACTGGTAGGTGCACCGGTCACCCTGTTGTCCACTAGTCCTGACCGGGATGATACAATTCTGATGCGTGACCCGTTTGAAGACTGAGGCATACAGACAGCTTCCCCTGGCCAGCTAAGGCTAAGGGAAGCACGTTTGGGTCAAGGTATAGTGAAGGCCCGGTTCTGGCGCGGAAGTGGCAGAGCCGGGCTTTTTGTATCAGCGCGGCTGGGCAGGGTTCTGCTGCATGGCCGTGGCAGCCGGACCTTCCGCAAACCCGCCAAACACGCGGGATGTGGGGTAAAGGGCATGCAGTCGCTCTTTGCGGGCATTTTCATCCAGCGTGGCAACAATGCCTTCCAGCATACCCAGTTGCAGCATGCCGCGTGCAGAGAAAGCCTGGGAAAACTGCTTCCCGAAGGTTTTTAATAAAACTGTCACGGAGGGGCGGGACGCTTTGCCGCTATGCGGCAGAGAAGTGCGAAAAATACTCATGCGAGCGTATCCTGGAGGTGCATCCGGCACGATTGCCGGTCCAGCTCCTTTCCGGTCCCATAATCCAGGAAGTCTGGTGATGTATATAAAGATTTTGCACATCAGCAGGGTGTTTTTCGCAAGGGCGGCAGCGGTGGCGGATTTCCGCCATGCAGTTGTTTTTTTGTCCGGCCACAGCCTATTCTCCGTCCGAATCGTTATGGGTAGGTCATGACGCAGAAAACGAACATTCTTGTGGTTGAAGATGATCCGGCACTCTCCCGGCTTATCTGTTACAATCTTGAAAAACAGGATTACGAGGTCCGGCTGGCAGCAGATGGGCAGGACGCGCTGGAGCAGATTGCGCGCCGTATGCCTGATCTTGTCCTGCTGGACTGGATGCTGCCTGGGGTTTCCGGCATTGAAGTGTGCCGCCGTTTGAGGGAGCAGCCCAAAACCCGTACGCTGCCCGTGATCATGCTCAGTGCCCGTGGGCAGGAGACTGATAGCGTGCGCGGGCTGGATACCGGCGCGGATGATTATCTGGTCAAGCCCTTTGGCATGGAAACGCTGTTTGCGCGTGTAAAGGCCATTTTGCGGCGTGTGCCCCCCCCCAGCAAAACCTTGCAGTTTGAAACGCTGGTGCTTGATCGGGTAGCGCACAAGGTTGAACGCAATGGTCGTCTGCTGGCGCTTGGCCCAACCGAATACCGGCTGCTCGAATTTCTGATGAGCCATCCTGGGCAGGTTTTCTCCCGCGAGGAACTGTTGGAGCACGCATGGGAGCGCAGTTCCTACGTTGAACTACGTACTGTGGATGTACACATTCGTCGTCTGCGCCAGACGCTGAATGAAGGGGATGAAAAAGACCTGATCAGAACAGTGCGGGCGCGCGGTTACGCGCTTGATCTGCCGCAGGACTGATTTTGTCCGATTGCCCGAACTGGCCTGACTCATGATGCACGCCCTGCTTTTTGCGGCTGGTGGTGCGTTGGCGGGGGGGCTGCTGGCAAGCGGACTGACGGCGCTGGCTTTACGGCGTGGTCAGGACCCTGTTCCAGAAAAACTGCCGGAACCTCCGCCCTTTCTTCCCGCCAGAGCGCGACTGCTTATGGCTGTGGAGCAGGTGGTGTCTTCTCTCCCGGCGGCCAGTCTGGTGCTCGATCAGGACAGACGCCAGCTTTATGCTTCCCCCCAGGCATACCGACAATTTGGAGAAAGCGTAGGCAGTATTGAACGGCATCCGGCGTTTCAGGGGGCGCTGGACCGGCTGGCGACGCGCAGTCCCACCCGGGGAGAAGAAATAGAAGAAGCCCGCATTGTTCTCGATGTGCCCATGCATCGCATCGTGCGAGGGTTTTTCCAGAAAAAAGCATTTCCCAAGAACATTTTTGCGTCTGAAGAGGAAAGGAATGAGGAACGCCGCACCGTTCTGCTGACCTTTGTTGTTCTTTATGATGTGACCGAGGCCGAGATCACGGAACGCCAGCATGCGGATTTCGTCGCCTTTGCCAGTCATGAACTCCGAACCCCGCTCGCAGCCCTGATGGGTTTTATTGAAACCCTGCAAGGCCCGGCAGCGGATGATCCGGAAGCCCAAAAGGAGTTTCTGGGTATCATGGCCGCGCAGGGTCGTCGCATGCAGCGGCTGCTTGATGGTCTGCTGTACCTCTCCCGTGTGCAGATGCTGGAACATCAGCGCCCGCGCGGACAGATACGGCTGGTGGAACTGTGCAGCAGACTCCAGAGCGAGACGAGCATCCTGTTTCGGCAGAAGAATGCAGCAGAACTGGTTGTTGTGCCCCCGGATAATCCGCACCTGTGTGTGGCGGGCGATGAAGACCAGATGTTGCAGGTGCTGATCAACCTTGTTGAAAATGCTCTGAAATACGGCGCCTGCCATGGCAAGGACCGACGGGAGAGCGCGCTGAAAATAACCGTAAGCTGTGCGGAGGTGCCATCGGGTGGCGGCTGGCCAACGGGGCCGGGCGTTGTTCTGCAGGTGGCGGATAATGGGCCGGGTATTGCCGCGCGGCATCTGCCACGTTTAACGGAACGGTTCTATCGGGTGCCCAAAACATCCGCCATCGTGCAGGGAAGCGGGCTGGGGCTTGCCATTGTGCAGCATATCATCACCCGCCATGGCGGCCGGTTTGTGGTGGACAGCACTGTGGGAGAGGGCACAACCTGCAAAATCTGGCTGCCCTTGGGTGACGCGACGGCTGTCATAAAAACGTAATAAAACTGTCTTAAAGACGTCATTACCTTTTAAGGGGCAGACCCATTAAGGGAGAGGGCAGACGCAGCTTCGCTGTGTTTTTTTGATGATGTTCAGGGATCATACCGAAATGCATCTTTCATTCCGGCCACTTGCCATTCTGCTCGCGGCAACCAGCCTTGCTGCTGCGCTGCCTGGCGTCTCCAAGGCCGAAAGCGTAACGGGAGCAGGCTCCAGCTTTGCCGCCCCGATCTATGAAGCCTGGGGTGAAGCCGCCAAAACGGCTGTGGGTGTTGCTGTCAATTACCAGAGCGTTGGCTCCAGCGCCGGGCAGAATCAGGTTCTGGCAGGAACGGTGGATTTCGGTGCGTCTGATGCCCCGATGGATGCGCAGAAAATTGAGTCTGCACATCTGTTCCAGTTCCCCACCGTTATGGGTGGCATTGTGCCTGTTGTGAACATTCCGGGCATGAAGGCCAACGCGCTGCGCCTGAGCGGTGAAGTGCTGGCTGGTATTTATGCAGGTGACATCACGGAATGGAATGATGCCAAGATTGCAGCCCTGAACCCGGGTGTAAAACTGCCTGATCTGGCCATTGCGCCGATCCACCGTGCTGATGGTTCTGGCACCACGTTTGTGTTCACATCCTACCTGGCCCGGTCTTCTGACTCCTGGAAAAACAATCTGGGTGCTGGCACGTCCATCTCCTGGCCCGGTGGTCTGGGTGCCCGTGGGAATGATGGCGTTGCCGCTACCGTGCAGAACACGGAAGGCGCTATTGGCTATGTTGAATATGCCTATGCCAGCCGCAACCACCTGACCACCATCAAGCTGCGCAACCATGCGGGCGAAGATGTTGAAGCCAACCAGACCAGCTTTGCGCATGCCGCTGAATCTGCTGACTGGAAAAATGCCTCTCACTTCGCTGTTGATCTGCTGGATACCGCAGGCCATGGCGCATGGCCCATCGTGTCCGCCACCTATGTGCTGACCCCGGTTCCGCCCAAAGATGCAGCCCGCGGCAAGGCCGTGCGCAGCTTCTTTACCTGGAGCTTTGAAAAGGGTGATGCCATTGCTGCCAAACTTGACTACGTGGCTCTGCCGCAGGCAGTGAAAAGCGCCATTCTGTCTTCCTGGAAATAAGCACTTATTTTTTAGATTATCGTAATAAATAAAAGTTATTTTAATAAGTGAGGGCCGTCTGAATATCAGGCGGCCCTTTTTCATAAAACTGTAAAGAAACCATCACGAAACCATCACGCACAAGAAACAGAATACGACGTATTCAGCGCTCATCGTCTTCTCTCAGGGAATGGCCTGATGCGTTGTAAAGCTGTTGTTTCTTCCTTTGCGTTTGCCTCTTTTTTATTGAGCAGCGCAGCATCCTCCGCTTTTGCGGCTCCTTCGGATGACGCGCAGATCCGTGCGCTCCGTCTGGAAATGGCGCAAATGCGCAAGGAAATGATGGGGCAGATTTCTACCCTGAAAGTTCGCCTGGCACGTAGTGAAGCAACGGCTCATCATGCAGGGCGTGCAGGCACTGCCACCACTGCCGCTGAGAATAGCCGGGCCACCCGCCGCGTGATCACGTCTGGGCCGGTTGACCCAAGCGTGCAGTTTGCTGAGCCTGCTCCCGGCGCAAACCGTATTCACCTTGCCAATTCAGGCACCCCCACAAGTGACCGTGGGGATATCATGTCCTGGAAGTCCTTCAAGGCAGCTACGGCAAGTGATGAAGATGTGCATGTTGGTGGCATGATCATCGGCTTCCCCAAAGGCCGCTTTACCATCGCTTCTGAAGACGCAGCTTATGCATTGTCCATTGGCCTAGCGTTCCATGAAGATTTTGGTGGGTTCTTTAATGCTGGCCCGCGTCGTGGAGAAGGCCGCGGTGCCTTCAACAGCTTTACAAGCAACATGCGGCGCCTGCGTATTCCGTTTACCTTCCGCTATAAAAACTTTGTTGCTGCGGTTACGCCAGATTTCGGGGCCAACCATAATGATGGGTATGTCGGCCTGTATGAAGGAAACCTGAACTACACCGGCTTGCGGAATACCATTCTGACGGTTGGTTACTTCCAGCCCCGCGTTACTGAAGAAGATTCTGAAAGCTCCAACGACTTCTTCACCCTTGAACGTCCCAGCATTACCGACATGGTTCGTAACATTGCGGCGGGTGACGCACGCTTCAGCGTGGGTGCTCTGCATTACGAAAAACGTTGGTGGATTGCAGGCTACTTTACCGGACAGGAATGGGGCCACCGCAACGCGTCTGACAGCAGCTCCACCTATTATGGTGGCGGCAGCGGCACCACCATGGATAGCCAGACAGGGGCCACATTGCGTGTTGCCGGTCGTCCGGTTGCCACGAAAGATTGGGATGTTCACGTTGGTGCATCCGGTATTTCCGCCTTCCGTCTGGCGTGTAACGCAGCGTCATCTAACTCCGGTTCGGCGACTTCCTGCTCCCGCTCCACGTCTTTTGGGCAGCGTCCTGAATTTGATATCGGGGAAGCCAATCTTGCGGCAACGGGTGCTATCAGCAACGCCAAGCAGGTCTGGGCAGCAGGTCCGGAACTCGGGGTGCGTTGGAACCGTCTGCTCGTAAAGGGCGAATACTATCATGTCGGTGTTCAGCGCGAAGGTGCTGGCCTGAAATCTGCCGGGTTCCAGGGCTGGTATGGTTCAGCAGCTTACACAATTTTCGGCACACCGCGTATGTATAGCGAAAAGAGCGGCGCGTTCACCGCTCCGGGTGTGAAAGACAACGAGGAATTCAATCCCGCTCTTAACCACTGGGGCGCGCTTGAAGTTGTGGGTCATTACAGCGTGATCGACCTGAACAGCAACCTGGGCGATGCAAACGCCAAGAACGTGATCCGTGGAGGCCAGCAGACAGTATGGACGGGCGGCCTGAACTGGTATCCCAACCGTCACTTCCGTCTGATGCTTGATTTCAGCCACTTCATCGTGTCTCGCAGCGAGCAGGCAACCAACATTTATGGGCGCACGGGCAACTCTGTTGCCGCCCGTGTTCAGGCCGGTTTCTAAAATCCTCCGGCTTTAAAAAGGATGATGCAGATGTTCTGTATCATCCTACTGTGCCGGTAAATAAGAACTGTGCAGGAGGCCGCGCCAGACCAACAATGGTCAGGCCGGCCTCTTTTGCCAGATTTAGGGCTCGTACGGTGGGGGCGGAAATAGCGACCAGCGTTGTAAAGCCCGCCATAATGGCTTTTTGTGCCATTTCATAAGAGCAACGGCTGGTAATAACGCAAAACCCGTTGGAAAAATCAGCCTTCTGCCGTAAGCCTGCGCCTATCAGTTTATCCAGTGCGTTATGACGGCCAATATCTTCCCGTATCAACTTTACAGTGCCTGTGTCATCGCACCATGCCGCGCCGTGCACCATATGGACCTGTGCGTTCAAAGCCTGATGGCTGGCAAGTTCCGTCAGACTTTTCTGTATGGCTTTGAGGGAAACAGGAGGGGCCGCCGGCACTTTTGGAAGTTGCGTATGTAGGCTTTTCAGATCATCACTGCCGCAGATGCCACATCCTGTACGGCCGGTCATGGCACGGCGTGATTGGAGAAGGCGTCTGAAATCCTCTCCCGCTATGGAAAGATGCAGCGTCACGCCATCTTCGGCCTCCTCCACACGTACGGAGCGGATGGACGCAGGTGTAGAGACCAGCCGTTCTGTTATGGAAAAACCAAAAGCATAATCTTCAAGATGCTCTTTTGTCGCCATCATCACAGCATATGGCACGCTGTTGAAAACAAACCCCACCGGGGTCTCATCCGCCAGACTCAGGTGGGTAGACGTATGGTCTGTGTCAGTCAGTTTCTCGGCTGGCCATGAGATCACGAGTGGGTCACTCATTGATCAGTCCTTTTTCAATCATGCGGCATGCTGCGGCGTAGTCTTCAGGTGTATTGATGTTGAAGAACGGATCAGGTGTCTGGTCTGCAAAAGGGACTTCTCGCACGCCAAGAGTTTTTGCAAAAAAACGCACGCGTAGCCTG
Source organism: Acetobacter senegalensis (assembly GCF_001499615.1). Classification (NCBI taxonomy): domain Bacteria; kingdom Pseudomonadati; phylum Pseudomonadota; class Alphaproteobacteria; order Acetobacterales; family Acetobacteraceae; genus Acetobacter; species Acetobacter senegalensis. Next base: position 1,885,531 of record NZ_LN606600.1, read on the forward strand.
TGGGGGGAAGGCGGCTGTGCCAGCCAGTCCTGTAACTGCTCCAGGCACGCGGTGGGCCATGTTGCCACCAGCGGGTGTTCTCTTCCGCCCGAGACAGCAACAGCAGGGGCTGGCAGCAGGGCGCTTGCCAGTGTTGGGGGAATAAACGGAGTGTCTCCCGGCACGGTCAGCAAGGTGTCACAGTTCTGGGTTCGCGCCCATTGCAGCCCGGCCAATACACCCGCAAGGGGACCGCAGTCGTGCATGGTGTCTGGCAGAACCGGTATGCCCCAGGGTGCAAAACGGGAGGGATCTCCATTGGCGCTCAGGGCCAGAGCCGTGCATTGCGGTATCAAGCTGCGGATGAGATGCGTGAGGAGAGGTTCTTCGTTCAGGGCAAGAAGTGGCTTATCGCGCCCACCCATACGCAGGCCCCTGCCACCAGCAAGAATGATGGCGGCAACGCGGGGGTGTGAAGGGAAAGATATCATACGCCAAGAGTCCTGTACGCCGCAGGATAGGGCAAGATCTTTTGCGCCCGCTTCCTGCGTTGGCTGATGGTAGCGGGGGCCTGAGCAGCACCAACAGCAAAAAGCCCCGACCATGCGGGGCTTTCAGCTAGAAAAGTCTCGTTCATACGGTAGCCGCAGAACGTGGCTTTCGAGAGAGGGTTTTAGTAGTTTCGGGCCGGAAGGACGTTTTTGTAAGCAATCATGCAGGCAACGTATGCGTTATCATACTGCTGCTGGATACTGCCTTGGCGGGAGTTGGAATAAGCACCGCCGCCAGCCGTTCCAGCCAGCGCGCCCGCACCGGCACCAATACCAGCGCCCACACCACCACCTGCGGCTGCACCAAGCCCGGCACCCAGCGCCGTAGCGGCCAGACCGCCATAAATGGCGCGATGATTCTGGCGTTCAGCTTGCCCGCTAACGCTGCTGGCAGCCTGAGAACGGCAGAAATTCTGTTCCTGCGAGAACGTTGCGTAGTCCTTGCCCGGGCCTGGCAGTACCAGGGCGGTGGGGCCCATGGGAGTTTCCGCGCAGGCTGCCAGCAGCAGCGCAGGAACCAGGAAAAAGGCGGCATGTCCAAGTTTCATAGGTCTTAAACTCTTATTGTCAGTTGGTAGCGAAGTATCAGATTAGTTTAGCTTTTTTAAGGCACCCCGACCATTTTCAAACAACAGACTTCAAACGCGCGGCAGTCCCTGAAGTTCATCATGCCAACCAGATTGTTCTGAAAACAGCGGGGAATCAGGGAGATTTCTGAAGCATCCGGCCCTCTTCTGACCGCAGGGAGTGCATGAGGACTAATGGCCTGCATTTCTCATCCTTTTTCCCTTTCGGGCAGAGAGAACTGCGCAGAATGACAGGGTTTCCGCCGTCCGTGCGGTCTTCAACCGGGCTTGCGTTGCGAAGTTGCTCAAGGCTTTGATGAAACACCACAAATCGGACAAATGGCGCGCCCGTACCATCCTGCCAGAGCTCAAATCCCAGCGTTGTGTCCGGCGCGGTTGGGTCTGGCTGATCAGTGAAGGTCCAGTCCAGCCCGAACAGCGTGGCCAGCATATCCAGCGTTGTATCATGTCCGACAAAAACAACCATGCGGCTGGAGGCGGGTATGGTGCTTCTGTCTGGCAGGCGGGTGATTGGGTCTGTCAGTAAACTGCCGATGGCGTCCGCCAGATATCTGCCGCGCGGTATGGCGATGGCTGGGAGGCGTCGGGTCAGATGGCTCAGGTAGGTATGTGCGGGAACGACCGTGGCCAACAGAGCAGCCTGATGCGGGAGCGCGTGGCTACCTAGGGTGGGGGAGGCGGAGGAGACATGCTCTCCTGTGACGGCAGACGTCTGAACGGTGGAAGCAAGGCCCTCACAATATTCCAGAAGCAGGTTTTCGGAAACGGTTGAGGCGAGCGCCAGCCCGCCGGTTACATGCGGCGCTCCTTTTTTCCATGACAATTTGGCCGGGGCGGAAAAACAGACGCCTTTGGATTGGATACATCCCTGTGGCGCGAAGAGCGTCTGGAGGGAAGATGTCGCCTGCCTCACGTCCTCCGGTGCAGCCTCACCGTGCGGTAGTGTCTGAGTGAGAGTGCTCAGAACACTGTGTTCATCAAGGGTTTCATGGCCGCTGGCGAGAGCGTTGAAGAGGGGATCTTTCTGCCCGGCAGGGAGAGAGGCTGCCGTCTTCAGGCACCCGGCACTCAGGGTTTTTGAGAGCACATTTCCGGTTTCCCGTGTGCGGTTATCTGCCGCGTCTGCCCAGACAAAGAGAGAGGAAGGTGTTGCGCAGGGGCGAGCGTTCTGAGGGAGAAAAGCCTGATAATAGCGGTGAAGAAATGCACCCAGACGCGCTACATCCGTGCGGCCATGTTCGGTCAGTTCACCGGGAGGGACAGGCCATGCAGACCATATAACCCCTGTCTTGGCTTCAAGGGATTCGGGCGTTTGGGTCGGGCTACGGATACCGTGACGGGTTACCAGAATAACCCGTTTGAGCACGGCACCCTGTTCAGTATTTTGCTGAGCCTGAGCCTGAGCCTGAGCCTGAGCCTGAGCCTGAGCCTGAGCCTGAGCTTTGAGCGGGAGTAAAAGCGGCAGGCAAAGAAGGAGACCGGGCAAAACAGTCGGGAAGATATGCCTCTGCCCGGAGAGAAAGCGCAGATAGGCAAATGACAGAACAGGCATGGCACCAGACAGCAGCAGAAGAAGAAAGGTGCCAGTGTATGCGGGCTGAAGGATCACCTGCAAATAAGGGCAGGCGACAGCCCCCGTGCTATTGCTGAAATCAGGTCAGCGTTCTGTCAGGAAAGGCGGGTCACCAGGAGCTGGTTGATGCGGAAGCCTTCCACGTCCACCACTTCAAACCGGAAGCCGCTTTCATCAACCCGGTCTGTCTTGCGGGCCATGCGGCGCAGCCGATGCATGACAAAGCCGCTGATGGTATCAAACTGTGCACTGTCAGGCAGTTCGGCCAAATGCAGTTCGCGCATCACATCGCCAATGGGGGCCGCGCCGTCAATCAGCCAGGAATTTTCATCCCGGCGCACAATGGCCTGTTCCTCAAAGGGGTTGGCCAGACCATCCATCAGCGCCCCCATGATATCCTTGAAGGTGATCAGCCCCACAACAAGCCCATATTCATTTACAATCAGGGCGAACCCCACACCATGCGTATCAAACTGAGCCAGCGTATCCCATAAATTGAGGGTTTCCGGCACGGACAGGACATCGCGCCGCATGCGGAAAATGGGGTTGGGTAACGCAATCTCTCCGGCAGCGGGCGTAATGGAAGGGTCCACCACGGAGGCCAGTACGTCTTCAGAGCGAATGGAGCCAATAACCGTATCCAACCCGCCATTGCACAGCGGGTAGCGGGAATATGGTTTGGCCCGTACTTTTTCATGGTTGCTCTGGGCTGTGTCCTGCACGTCCAGATACACAATCTCATCACGCGGGGTCATGGCGGAAGTAACGGAACGGTCCTGCAGGCCCAGCACGTTCTGGATCATCTGGTGTTCCTGCTCCAGCAACACGCCAGAGGCCGTGCCTGCGGCCAGAATGGCGCGTAGATCTTCCGGGGTAACCGGTTCCACGGCTGAGGCCGCAGGGATTTTCAGGGCCCGCAGAACAGCATCGGACACCTTGGAGAAAATCCAGACAAAAGGGTAAAGCGCCCGCAGTGCGAATTTGGGGAACCACCCAATGGCCAGCGCGACCTTGTCCGGCGCATTCATGGCCACCCGTTTGGGGAGTAGGTCAGCAAACAGGACAAACACACCTGTCACCAACACGAAGCTGAAAGCTGACCCCAGATTTTGCGCCAGCCCGGAGGAAAGGCCCCATTGCATCAACAGGGCCGCACTGGGGGGCGCCAGCATTTCCGAACTGACAATACCGCCCAGAATACCAACCCCGTTCAGGCAGATCTGAAGAACGGTCATCACCTGCCCGCTGTTGCGACGCAGGGCCAGAAAGGCCTGCGCACGCTTGTCTCCAGCCTCCGCACGGGAGCGAAGCCTGACTTCCCGCGCTGCCGCGAAGGAAATCTCGGACAGAGAAATCAGGATGCTGACCGCAATCAGCAGGACAAGGGCCAGAATGCCCAGCAGGAACAGGATCAAGAGAAAACTCTGCAAACGAGAGAAAAATGAAAATATCCCGTAAGCTATAACTTGTGTAGCGCGTGCCGCCTAGTTTCTTTTCCCTTGAGAGGCGGGCGGTTTACCGGCTGATCTTTTTCTTTCTCTTCTTTTAAGACCATTTTCTTGTGGCATGTGCGGAAACGGATAACACCTCCGGCCTTTCTGTGGTGAGCACGGGGGAAGCCGCAGGCTTCATATTCGGCCAGGTGGCAGCTAATCGCGCGTCTTCAGGGCTGGGCAGCATCCCCTCCGTCTGTTTCGCGTTGCGGCCGGTAGCGTGTCCGTAAACAGGACGTGTTTTGCTCATGAGGAGCCAATGGCCTCAGATGCAGATCAGATGAGCCGTCAGACCCCAGGAAAGAAAAACAGCATGTTCGATGCGTATGTCGTGGAGAAGAATGCGGAAGGCACTCCGTCAGTCGTCCTGCGTTCTCTCTCAGAAGACCAGTTGCCCGACGGAGAGGTGACGGTGCGGGTGGAGTGGTCCACCCTCAACTACAAGGATGCGCTGGCCCTTACTGGCAAGGGGCCGATTATTCGGTCTTACCCCATGGTCCCCGGCATTGATTTTGCAGGCACGGTTGAAGCCTCCAGCAATCCCGCTTTTTCTGTTGGGCAGAAAGTGCTGCTGAACGGGTACGGGGTGGGAGAAAAGCATTGGGGTGGTCTGGCAGGCCGTGCTCGGGTGCCGGGTGAATGGCTTGTTCCCTTGCCGGAAGCATTTACCCCCCGGCAGGCCATGGCGCTGGGAACGGCTGGTTACACGGCCATGTTGTGCGTACAGGCTTTGCAAAAGCAGGGTGTGACACCGCGCAGTGGAGAAGTCGTGGTCACAGGGGCTTCCGGTGGTGTGGGCAGCGTGGCGGTCATGTTGCTGGCAAAGCTGGGGTATGCGGTTACAGCCGTAACGGGCCGCATGGAAGAAAAGCCTTATCTGGAAAAGCTGGGAGCAAAAGACGTCATTCCCCGTCAGTTTTTTGGGGGCATGACGCGCCCTCTTGAAAAAGCGCGCTGGGCCGGGGCGGTGGATGTGGCAGGGGGTGCCATTCTGGCGGCGGTCTGTGCGTCCATGTTGCCTTATGGTGTTGTTACGGCGTGCGGACTTGCCGCAGGCATGGATTTTCCCGCAACGGTTGCGCCTTTCATTCTGCGCGGTGTCACGCTGGTGGGGATTGAAAGCGTAAATTGCCCCAATGCGGAACGCCGTGCGGCCTGGAGCGCCCTGGCTGAGCTTGTGGATCAGGACCTACTGGAGGAGATGACCTCTGAAATTCCGTTCTCAGAGGTTGTGTCCACGGCCGAGCGATTGCTGGCTGGTAAAGTCAGGGGGCGGGTGGTTGTAAAAACCCCCTGAGAGTATTGCCGAAAGCCGGGATGCTTCGAGTATAACCGGCTGACAAAAGAAAAACCCTGCATCTTGGGTAAAGATGCAGGGTGATCCAGCTGCAGACCCAATGGTGGAGGGGCTGAAAGCCTTGCTCACCATGTTCAAAGCTTCTCCGCCGCTCTGCCTTTTCTTTAGGCAGGACAGAGTGACGGAGAGGCGGTTTGCCTCAGGCTTCCAGACCACCGTCCACAGGCAGGGCTGCCCCCGTGATGTAACCGGCCTTCGGGCTGGCAAGGAAAGAGACCATGTTGGCGATATCGTCCACAGTGCCGTAAGCGCCAGTGGCGACAAAGCTGCTGATCACCTTTGCCCCTTCTCCGGTGGCCGGGTTAAGGTCTGTGTCAATGGGGCCGGGTTCCACCACGTTTACGGTAATGCCCTTTGGCCCAAGATCACGCGCAACACCTTGCGTAAAGCCACGCAGGGCTGCCTTGGTGGCCGCGTAAAGCGAAATTCCGGGGAAGGGTGCGCGTGCGCCAAAAGCGGACCCGATAAAGATCAGGCGGCCACCTTTTTTCATGTGTTTCACGGCTTCGGCCGTTTCCACCATAACGCCACGCACGTTCAGGTTCAGCACCTGTTCTATCTGTTCCACACTCATTTCATCAATGGGGCCGTAGGGGTAGATGCCCGCGTTGCACACCAGTGTGTCCAAACGGCCAAATTCCTTCACCGTTTCAGCAATAACGGCCTTGTTGCCAGCAACCGAGCTACCATCTGCCTTGACTGCCAGCGCCTTGCGGCCAAGGGCACGCACCTTATCGGCGGTTTCTTCCGCAGCCTGAGCGTTGCGGGCGTACGACAGCACAATATCAAAACCGTCTTTTGCAAGCTGTTCTACAATGGCCGCGCCAATACCGCGGCTACCACCTGTTACAATAGCGACAGGGTTTGTCATGTCAGTCTCCTTAAATGTCTGAAAATGCTAGGAAGGATCTTTTTAAAGCCCCAGCATCAGGGCAATATTCTGCAGGGCCGCGCCAGAGGCCCCCTTGCCCAGATTATCCAGCCGGGCCGTCAACACGGCCTGCCTGTTATGGGTGCTGGCATGCACGCGCAGTTCCATTTTGTCACTTCCGGCCAGCGCTTCGGCTGAAAGGGTTGCGTCATGCGGCAGCACGTGCACGTTCGCCTGCCCCGCATAACGGGTTGCAAGGGCCGTGTGCAGGTCTTCGCCAGTCACACCTCCGTTAAGATCATCCAGATGCAGCGGGATGGATACAATCATGCCGCGTGGAAAGTGGCCAACGGAGGGAACAAAAACCGGCCGCCGTTCCAGCCCGGCGTGCAGGTGAATTTCGGGCACATGTTTGTGCTCAAGGCCCAGCCCGTACAATTCAAAAGCCGGACCACCATCGCGTTCATGCGCTTCAATCATGGTGCGGCCACCCCCCGAATAACCACTGACGGCATTGATGCACACAGGGTAGCGGGCATCCAGAATACCGGCGTCAATCAGGGGGCGAAGCAGCGCAATGGCTCCCGTTGGGTAGCAGCCGGGGTTGGAAACCCGTGGTGCGCCCGTAATGGCAGCAGCCTGTGCTGCGGAAAGTTCGGGAAAGCCATACACCCAGCCCGGTGCCGTGCGGAAAGCCGTGCTGGCGTCCAGAATGCGGGGGGCGTTCTCTCCTAGCGTGTCCGCCATTTCCACGGCCTCGCGGGAGGCCGCGTCTGGCAGGCACAGCACAACCACATCTGCCGCGGCCATGGCCTCCTTGCGGGCCGCGGGGTCCTTGCGGCGGGCGTGGTCAATGGAATGTAGCGTAACAGGCAGGGCAGACAGGCGCTCCCGAATGCCAAGGCCTGTGGTGCCAGCTTCGCCATCAATAAAAACAACGGGGTGCTGTGTCATACCTTTTCTCCTTTGCAGAGCGGGGGACTCTGTGCCGGTTGGGGCTGTTCCGCTGGTTGCGGTTGTTGCGTGTGTCTTCTACCGCATATACGGGGGAATAGTCGGCAGGTAAAAGGGGGCAGTTTCCAAAACCGTTTCCTGCACACCTGTTCTGCAAAGGCCGGTATGGGGCAAAGACCCATTAGGGGAGAAACAGGCGGAGGGCGGCACCGTGTTTCTGCTCCCCAATGGCCGCAGTGTTGAAAAAGTCTGGAGCGAGGGCAGATACATATGGATTCACAGCATCATGAAGGCTCCGTGGCAGGGGCTGATAGCGTCTGCTCTTCAACCATGACGGATGAAACCGGGAACAACGTCGCGCGGGAGATCACGCGTCTTGCTGCGTTGATGGCGCGCCTGCGTGACCCAAAGGAAGGTTGCCCGTGGGATCAGGAGCAGACGCATGAAACCATAGCGCCTTACGCCATTGAAGAAGCCTATGAGGTGCTTGACGCCATCACTCGCAAGGATTGGCAGGCCTTTCCCGATGAGTTGGGAGATCTGCTGTTGCAGGTGGTGTATCAGGCTCAGTTGGCACAGGAAGCAGGGCAGTTTGATCTGGCGACCGTTGCACGGATGGTAACAGAGAAAATGATCCGCCGGCACCCGCATGTCACGTTTGGCCCTGATATATTGGGAGACTGCGCACAACAAGAGAATGATGCCGCACAGGATGATGCAAGCCCGCAGGCAGGTCAGTCACAGGTGCGCGGCAAGGCTTCAGCCGCAGTGCCGGGCCAGTGGGAGAAGCTGAAGGAACAGGAACGCAGGGCTGGCGCTGCTCCGGGCAAACGGCCCGGTGCGTTGGCTGGTGTGCCGCCGCAGTTGCCTGCTTTGATCCGTGCTTCCAAAATTGCGTCTCGTGCTGCACGGGTGGGGTTTGACTGGCCTGAGGTCGAGGGAGTGGTGGCCAAGGTTCATGAAGAAATGGACGAATTTGCCGTGGAAATGGCAGCGGGTGACAAAGACCGCATGCAGGACGAACTGGGAGACGTGCTGTTCTCTCTGGCAAGTCTGGCCCGCAGGCTGGATCTGGACCCGGAAGCATGCCTGCGGCGGGCATGTGACAAATTCACCCGTCGTTTTGAAGGTGTAGAAGCGTGCTTGGCGGAAAAAGGCCTGTCCATGCAGGATCAGACGGTGGAAAAACTTGATGCCATCTGGAACGAAGTCAAGCGAACAGAAAAATGAAGGGTTTGTGCCCGGCTCTCCATCGCCGTCATCAGCGGACGATACGCTCCGCGCATGATGTAGAAAGTGATCTGTAATTATTCAGGTGGAGGGTTCTAAAACCCTTATTTTTGATTTTTCTAATGGCTGCAATATCAATGGGTTACGATTTTCACACAGGCGGAAAAAGAGGGTTTTTAGAACCCTCTAGGTTGCCGGGTGCGGTTTAGAAAATTTCCGACTGGAAACAGGCTTCCAAAGCGTCCGTATAAGAGGCGGGGCGCTTTGGGATAATGGGCAGCACGGTTTTTATCTCGATCAAGTGAACCTGTAAAAGCACCCTTCCATAACCAAAGGCAGGGTGTCTCTTCTTTCAGCCTGCTCAGGTGATGGGGCCGCGTATTTCCGTCAGTCCACTCTTTTTCAGCAGCACTATGGCAAGAAGGTAAACCAGCAGCCCACCGACGGAGAGGAGCGCTCCCCCTACGCCAAGAGCACCATATCCGTAGTGGTTGGCCAGAAGCACACTGCCCAGTGACGCCCCCAGTGCGTTGGCGATGTTGAAGGCAGAATGGTTAAGGGAGGCGGCAAGAGTCTGGGCGTCTCCGGCAAAATCCATCAGGCGGGTTTGCAGGGCCGGGCCCAGACCGTTGACAAAGGTGGGCACCAGAAACACGTCCAGCATCAGGCCTGCCGTGCTGTGCAGAACAACGGGAAACACCAGCATGGCCAGAGCGCTGCCAGAAAGGGCCAGAATGGCCGCCAGATCCAGATTGCGGTCAACCAGCCATGCGCCAGCATTGGCTCCCGCCAGCATGCCAAGCCCCCAGACAACCATGAACACCATGATCTCCCACTCCGGCACCAGCGTGACGTTCTGCAAAACACTGGTCAGATAGGTGTAGATGGCGAACATACCACCAAACCCCACGGCCGCAGTCAGCAGAGTGAGCAGCACCTGTGTATTGCCAATGGCGGTGACTTCCCGCAATGGCGAGTTGGAGCGGTTGGGTCGGTCTGCCGGGATATAGCGCCAGACGCCCAGAAAGGTCAGGAAGCCGAACAGCCCGATAATCAGATAGGCAATGCGCCAGCCAAAATGGTCTGCGGCGAATGTGGAAAAAGGCGCGCCCACCAAGGTGGAGATGGCAATGCCAGACAGCACGCGCCCAACCGCCCAGCCTCGGCGGGAGCGTTCCACCATGGAGGCAGCGACCAGCGCCGAAATACCAAACAGGGCACCATGGGGCAGCCCGGTTATAAAGCGGGCGACTTCCACCAGCCCCGGCGAGGGCATGGCGATGCTGAGGAAATTGCCAAAGCAGAACAGCAGCAGCAGGCTGAGCAGCAGTTCCCGCCGGGACAGACGCGCCCCCAGAATGGTGATGAGTGGCGCACCAATCACAACCCCCAGCGCATAGGCAGTAATGGCATGGCCTGCATCGGCATCAGAAAGACCAAGTGAAGCGGCAAATTCAGGCAACATGCCCATAATGGCGAATTCGCCAGTGCCGACAACAAAGGTGCCAAAGGTAAGGGTAAGGAGGGCAGCCGTTCTGCCCCGCGGGGGCACGACCAGGGGAACACTGTTTTCAGGCAGCACGGTTTCTGTTGTCATAAACGGGTCTCGGATTAAAAAAGGGCTGTCGTCAGGTGGTCAGGGCGCTGGCTGCCTTGCGCGCTATGGCAATATCATCTTCCGTGCTGGCACCAGAAACACCAATTGCGCCCACAACAGCACCATCGGCTGTTTTCAAAACAAGACCACCGCCAAAACTGGTCAGGCCGCCATTGGTGTTTTCCAAAGAGTAGGCATGGCCATCCGGGTGAGCAATGCGGCCAAAATCTGCACTGTCCATGTGAAACAGCACGGCCGTACGGGCTTTTTTGTTGCACACATCAATGGAGCCAAGTGGTGTACCCTCCATCCGGGCAAAAGCGACAGGCCAGGCGGCTGCATCTACAATCGAGACACAAACCTGCACGCCCATCCGCTGCGCCTCGGCGAGTGCGGTATTCAGCATGGCAGTGGCGCAGGAAAGTTTCATGGGGCTGATCTTTGTTCTCTAAGAAAAAGGCGCAGATTAGCTATGATGGTGAGAGTGGGAATACATAACGTCATCAAATCTTTCTTTATTCAACATTGCTGAACGGCACGGTTTCCACTTCTTTCATCATCATCCAGGCCAACCGGACCAGCCGCGCGCGGGGCAGGTGGTCTTCTGTGCCGGTAAGGCAGATACTGGCCCGGACCTCTCCTTTCTCCCGCCAGGGAATGGCAACCCCATGCGTGCCGGGGCGGTACCCCCCAAGGTCCAGCGCGTACCCTCTGGTGCGTACGGTCTCAATTCTTGCAAGAATATCGTCATTCGTTTGCGGCGTGCGGGTTGTGAGAACGCGTTTGCCCAGACCCGGAACAAAGGCCAGAAAAATCAGCCCTACTGCGGACCCTTCCAGTTTTTCCCGCTGCTGAACACCTGAAGAAACAGGATCAGGGTGGCCGGGTGCGGGCAGAATATCAAGATAGGTGGCTTCATCTCCGCTGGGCACGGCAAGCCACACCGTAGCATTGCTCTTGTGGGCAATGGTTTCCAGAACGGGGCGCAGGCGGCGGCGCAGAGTGTTGTCATCTCCGGCAATGCGGGCCAGATTCAGAATGCGGCCTCCCAGATGATAGCGCACATCACCGGGCCGTCGCTGCACATAGCCCAGGTGGGCCAGCGGTTGCAGAATGTTATGGGCTGTGGTTTTTCCTATTCCTGCAATGGCGGCAATCTGTTGCAGGCGTGCGCCCCCGCCTTCCTGTGCAATAATTTCCAGAATGGCAGCGGAACGCTCAATGGACTGGATGAGCTTTGGCGGCGCGCCCATTGCAGCAGGTCTCCTGGCAGGGAAAGGGGTATCTGTTCTCCTTACACCATAAAAAAAGCGCCCGGGCATTACCCGGACGCTTCTTGAACGTGAGAAAAACGGTCTGAAGATCAGGCGGGTTCAGCATCCTTTGCGGGAGCGGAGCCTGCCAGATAATCCATCAGCCTGCGGGAGAACGCATTGACATCCTTGGGGGGTTCTCCGCTCTGAATACTGGCGACATCCAACAGGATGTGGGCCAGATCCGTTATGGGCTCACCCGCTTTCACCTTCTCCGCCAGATTATGAACAACCGGGTGGGCCGGGTTCAGTTCCAGCACCGGTGTTACGGCCGGAAGAGATTGGCCGCTCCGCTGCATCAGTTTTTGCAGTTGCAGGTCCGGGCCGCCTTCTGGCGCAGTCAGCACCATGGCGCTGTTGACCAGCCGATCTGTGGCGCGCACGTCTGATACCGCATCGCCCAGTGCTGTTTTCAGTGCAGGCAAAAGGGTGTCCATATCGGCTTTTTCGGCGCTTGTTTCTTCAGGTGCGCCGAATTTTTCCAGATCATTCTGGCCCTGCGCCACGTTACGCAGTGCTTTGCCTTCATAGCTGGACAAACGGTCCGGCCAGAAGGAATCAACCGGGTCAGACAGCAGCAGAACTTCCACGCCACGCGCCTTGAAGCCTTCAATCTGCGGAGAAGCTGCCAATGTTTCCGCGTTATCGCCAGTCAGGTAATAAATGGCGTCCTGTTCTGGCTTCATGCGGCTGATATAATCATCAAGAGAGGTAAGCCCCTCCACCGCGCTGGAGCGGAACCGGCTGATGCCTGCAACTTCTGTACGGTGTGCGGCATCGTCCCACATGCCTTCCTTCAGCACAGGGCCAAAGTTTTCCCAGAAGGTGGCGTAGGCTTCAGCATCCTTGGCGCGGGTTTTCAGTTCGCCCATCACCTTGCTGGTCACAGCCTTGCGAATGCGCGCCAGAACAGGGGTGGCCTGTAGCATTTCACGCGATACATTCAAGGGCAGGTCTTCCGTATCCACCACACCCTGCACAAAGCGCAGCCATGGGGGCAGGATATCGGCTTCATCTGTAATGAACATCCGGCGCACATGTAGCTTTACGCGGCTCTCGCGCGTCTGCTCGGCAAATTCAAAGGGACGGCTGCCGGGAATAAACAGCAGGGCTGAAAATTCAAGCGTGCCTTCCGCGCGCCAGTGCAGCGTGTCCCACGGTGTATCAAAATTGTGGGTGATATGGCGGTAGAACTCGTTCAGTTGTTCTTCCGTTACTTCATTTTTGGGCTTGCGCCACAGGGCAGTGCCTTCATTGGCGGCTTCTTCCTTGCCGTCGCGAACAATGGAAACCGGCCATGCAATATGGTCAGACCATTTGCGGATAATGGCCTGCAAGCGCCAGCTATCCAGAAACTCGTCCGCATCGGTCTTGATGTGCAGGGTAATGTCGGTGCCCGCTTTTTCGCGCGTGGCAGGTTCAAGCGTGTAGGACCCCTTGCCGTCTGATGTCCAGCGCCAGGCTTCATCAGATCCCGTCCGGCGGGAGACCACATCGACCTTGTCCGCCACCATGAACGCAGCGTAGAAGCCCACGCCAAACTGGCCAATCAGGTTGGGCCGATCTTCCGGTTTTGCGTCCTGAAGCTGTTTGCCAAATGCGCGGGTGCCAGAGCGCGCAATGGTGCCAAGGTTGGAAACAAGCTCTTCCCGGGTCATGCCGGTGCCATCATCGCTGATGGTCAGAAGGCGGGCGTCCTTATCCGGGTTGATACGGATCTTGGCATCTTCCGGCAGGGCGCGTGCGCCGTCGGTCAGGGCTTCAAAACGTCGGCGGTCCGTGGCGTCAGCCGCGTTGGCCACCAGTTCACGCAGGAAGATTTCCCGCTCGGAATACAGGGAATGAACAACCAGATCGAGAAGCCGCCCGACTTCGGCGCTGAATTCCCGTGTTTCGCTGCCGGTTGCAGCCTTGGCTGTATCTGTCATCAGTCGTGGTCCTCGCAAATTTGCGTCGTCTGTTGCGTCACAAGCACGGCACCCTTCACCCGCAGGCCAAAGACTACCGCCTTCTGCATATGTTCAGGCGCTGTTTGCACAGCGCTCTAGGGAGATGTGATGAAAGGAAAACGTTTTCAATAGGTTCCGAGCCCGAAGGTTACGAATTTTTCAGAGACTCGGCACTGCATTTTCCTGTGCGGAAGAAGGACCATTCCTCACACATGCGGCCATCAGGCATGTGACAGATGCCATAAGCTCCTTTTGTTCCCTGTCGGATTTCAAGAGTGCCACCGGCCTTCTGGCAATGGACGGAGGCAGGGTTGGCCATGCCAATTACCGGCGTGCGGGATTTGACCTCGGGGCTGACAGCCTGCGCTGCCTGTGGGGGCGCTGAGGTGTTGGTCTGCTCGGTCGGGGTTGCCGTGGCGGGTGAGGGTGTCTGGCAGGCAGCCAAAGCGGAAAGGCATAGCCCCAGTGCGGCCCCGGTGCGAAGGCGGGAGAGGAACGAACCGGAAAACAAAGGGTGTCTCATGGAAGAATAATTCCTGAAATGGATGACTTTACCCTTCCTCTGTCGCACGCGTCAGCCGCCTGCGGAAGACGCTGGTGATGAAAGGTGGCGCCGGAAACAAAACCGAGAGAGAATGACAGAACGGTCTGAAAGGAGTTTCGTTCAGTGTGGCGTGCAGTCAAGTCAGTCCTTCAGGGCCTGGGTCAGCGGTTTTCCGGGAGAGGGCAGTCGTCCCGTTCTGCCAAGGCAGCGGAGACGCCTCAGGAAGGCCGGAAGAGTCTGGCAGTCTTCACCATGGTCTATAATGAGCATCAGATGCTGCCGGTATGGGCGCGCCATTATGTCAGGCAGGCGGGGGCGGGAAATGTGTATGTGCTGGATCATGGCAGCGATCATCTTCCTGACTTGCCGGGATGCCAGATCATCACACTGCCAAGAGATGAGCTGGATGAAATAGACCGTGCTGCTCAGGTGGCTGCATTTCAGAAGACCCTTCTTGAGCGCTACAAATTTGTTCTTTTTACAGACTGTGATGAACTTCTGGTGGCGCGTCCGTCTCACTATCTGTCCTTGCAGGATTATGTGGCGCACACCCCTCATAAAACCATCCGGTGCGTGGGGGTGGATGTCATGCAGCAGGAAGCCGGTTTGCCCCCTGTGCAGTGGGAGGCACCAATTCTGGCGCAGCGTCCTTATGGGGCCGTGCGGTCATGGTCTTGCAAAACGTTGCTGTCTTCCGTGCCGTTGGCGTGGAATCCGGGGTTCCATACCTGTCAGCAGCCGAGCGTGCTGGATACGGATTTATGGATGTTTCATCTGAAATACGCAGATCAGACCCATATGCTGGAGCGTCTGGCGTTGACCCGCCAGTTGAAATGGAGCGCACGGGCCCTTCAAACAGGGCATGGTGGCTCACATCGGGTTTCCAATCGCAGCATGATCCGTTTCTTGGAAGGATTTCAGGGCAAACGGCAGGAGGCCGATCTGGATAGTCTGGATCTACGCGCACTTGTTGAAACCGGAACTGAAAGTGCGCTGCATCGTATTCCGTCAGTTTTCCTCAAATCTGTTTAAAATAAAGAAGGGTTTATGTCATCGTTCGGCGGGAAAGGCTTTGCAGAAGCTGTGCCGTAAGGGTGGTCAATGTGTGTTGAAGGGTCTCAAAGCCCTGGTTTTTCGTGCGTGTTGCCTCGTCCATATACAGACCGCGCCGGATTTCTATTTGCAAGGCATGCAGCCCTTCACGTGGGCGTCCATAATGGCGGGTGATGTACCCTCCTGCATACGGGTTGTTGCGTGTGGTTTTGTAGCCAAGGTTTGTAAGCGTATCTTCCGCCGTAGTCACAAAGCGGCTGTCGCAGCTTGTGCCGTGGCCATCTCCCAACACAAAATCGGGTGATCCTGCTTCAGGCGCATCCGGCATGGAGTGTAGGTCCAGTAACAGGCAAATGCCATGCCGGGCGTGGGTCAGGCGCAGAGTTTCCGCCAGAGTTGCGTGATAAGGCATCCAGTAGTCACGGATGCGCAACGCCGCTTCCATGAACGGGATGCGGGTGTGATAAATTGGGCGGTTATCGGCCACAATACGCGGAATGGAACCCAACCCGGAAAGTCCCCGATGTGTGGCTTTGACAAAGCTGGGCACGGGTCCGTCAAACATGCGCGGATCAAGGTCCCACGCGGCCCGGTTTACATCACAAAACGCACGGGGGAAGGTGGCGGATAACAGGACCGGCCCCAACGCATGGGCGCCTGCCGCCAGTTCTTCCACATAACTGTCCTCCCCACTGCGCAGACGATGGAGCGGCTGACGGCTATTTTGCACAAAGGCTTCCGGGTAAAAACAGCCGGAATGGGGCGAGGCCAGCACCAGCGGCGTTTCCACAGCGCCCGAAACCAGCACAGGCGGCGGCGCGGCAACCCGGTCCGTTTCTGGGTGAGACGTGCCCTCACCGCCAGGAAAAACGCGATTCAGGCCACGTCGGATAAGCGTGTGGGCAATATTTTTCATTCGGGTATCATTGTGGGCTTGCGCTTTGAACGCAAGAAGGATAGAACGCGCCCACGGTTAAGGATGGGCGCATAGCTCAGCGGTAGAGCACTACCTTGACATGGTAGGGGTCACAGGTTCAATCCCTGTTGCGCCCACCATCTTTGACCGGCAGTTTTCTGCGGGTTTTGAGAATTTATTCCCTAAAAATTCTTCCATCATACATTTCCATAAATATGTGTATTTTCTCCCCGATTCTCACTTGTCACTGTGGAAAATCCGTGGAGCTTTCTAGGCCGCATTTCCTGCATCTGGCCCGATTCTCCACCACTCCTCAATCTGTTCTTTGTAAGCATCGGGCATAAGCTTGGTGTAGATCATCACGGTCTTGATGTCGCTCCAATCTCCATCGGCTTGGAGCCGGACAATGTCCCTATGCACGCAGTAGTGCCAAGACGCCCAAGTGTGACGTAGAGCATGCGGGGTGTAATCAGGCACAAACCATTCTTTTAGTTTCTCCTCCCCTTTAGGAATCCATTCCCTTACGCGGCCAGGCAGGCCCGCTCGGCGGCAAGCTCCAGACCAACCGCTTTTGATCTGGCCACCATATTGACGCCCGGAATCATGGTAACGTTCTCCAATCTCCGAACCTTTGCGGGTGGTTTTTACTGGTCGGAACACATGACCATCACGCCATTCAATTGTCGTGAGCCATTTTATTACAACTGGCGGCAGATCTACGTGGCGTTGCCTTCCCTGCTTTTGCCACACGATGGCGCGTGCGCCCCAGAGATCAACATCCTTCCATTCAAGGTCTAGGGCTTCGGACATCCGGCACCCAGTTCCTAGCAGGAACACGAATAGGGGTTGCAAGTGAGGAGCCGCGTTCTCCACAAGGCGTGTTGCTTCTTCGGGCCGTAAGAATTTTTTTGGTTTTGCTTTGATGGAAATCGGCGCGAAGGCTGGCCTGTCACACCATCCCTGCACTGCACCAAATTCCAGAACGGCCTGCAATGGCGTACGCACGGCACGCTTCTTAGTGGCGGCACTCGCGTTCTCTCCATCCTGCAGGATTGCTTCGTAAGCGCCCTTCAAAGACTGCTGATTAATATCTGTGAGCTTGCGTGTTCCAAAATATTTGAGGAGCCGCAGCAGGTAACGATTGGTGGCGGGTGATCTGGGTTTCTCGTCAATGTAAGCAGTCACAGCCTCCGCAAAGGTTATGACTGCACGCTTCCCATAAATTGTTTCGTTCCAGAGTTCCGCTTCGCGCTTGCGCCTGATTTCCTCTGCGAGCCTTCTGTCAGACGTTCCAGTGCTTTCGAATACGCTTTTGCCGGAGACAGTGCCGCGGAGATACAGGTTTTGCGATTTTGGTGTTTTGACGAGCTTGAGGGGCATTCTATGCTCTCAATGAGCCTTTCATAATCCTGAGCGGAAAAAAGATACTTTGCGCCCCATTTTCTATGCGTGGGGCCACCATTGTATTCGGGTGTTTCATGCAAATGCTTTACCAGCCTGGAGCGGCCTATTTTGCCTTTTAGGCGGCTAAGCACGTCCTTGATGGTCATAAGATCAGGCAGTGTTTCACCCATACTCCCCTCCCAGCTCAACGGGGTGCGCCAGTGCTGCTTCGATTTTCTCCTGTTTTGCAAGATGATTTGTCATGCGCCCGCTCCCAGGTAACGGGTTTCGCGGATCTGGCCTTTGTGGTCGGCCTGGACGCCGGAGTGCAGACGGGTGTTTTTGCCGTCCTTTATGCCGTCTAGCCAGGCATCGCCTGAATCGTCGCTGCTGAGGCCGGATCCGCGCTGTTGCATTGTGCGCAGGCGGGGAAATTTCTGTTTTGTGAAAAGGCTCGTCAGGCGCTTTTCCTTTTCAGACAGTTTTTCCTCAATGATGTTCTGGCCAACACCATACACCCATCCTTCACAGTTGGTGTCAGCCTTGGCGGCACGGCGTCCGGGGTTCCGCTCCTGGAGCATGATCACAAAGGAATATTCTGCCCGCTTGGAGCTGAGCAAGCGAGCCAGGACGGTCCAGCTATATGCCGAGATCTCTGCTTTTGACTTCGGGCCGAGCCAGATAATTGTGCTATCCGAGAAAATAGCCTTGCAGCCAAACGCTTTCTCGATGGTGCCAGTCAGCATGCCGCCATAAATTGGCAGGCGGTGACCAGGACGCATCAGGATAACCGGGCTTTCAACCGTGGCATAGTCCACCAGTTGCAGGTCATCTTCCGTGATTTCCAGTTCACGCATTAACGCCTGGGCTTTTGCCAGGGCAGCAGCAGCTTCATTCTCGTTGGCACTGCGGCTTAGAGAAAGCAGCTTCTTGAGCCGCTCCATCATCTTCTTTTTCTGGTCTTCGTTCATTTTCACATACCCAGTGCGCGGCGGTAGATACTGAGCAGGGTTTCCTGCTCCTCAATTTCTGCAGGTTCCTGTTTGCGCAGGCGGATGATCTGCCGGATGACTTTCACATCAAACCCGGCAGACTTGGCTTCTGTGTAGATATCCTTGATATCCCCAGCCAAAGCCTTGCGTTCTTCTTCCAGACGTTCAACGCGCTCAATAATGCTGCGCAGCCGATCAGCAGAGATCCCGCCAGTAACGCGGTCAGGATCGTTCTGGCCGTCGAAGTCTTCTTCTTCTTCAAACGTCATGCTGCGAGGCTCAACTGCTTGTGGCACATCGCAAATGCGATCTGCTCTTTGGCGATTGGGAATAGATTGCGCAGCGAAATTTCAAACAGGTCTCTGTCACCTGAATTGAAAGCGGCAATCATGTTTTCCAGATCGTTCATTTCCGGGTTTTCGTCAGTGACACTGAGGAGGCCCACCGCTTGCAATGCTGCCATTGCTTCTGTCCGCGGCTTGTCAGAAAGCGCCTCTGCCAGTTCAGATGTTGTGCATTCGTCCAGGTGGTCGGAAATATCGACATCAACATCCACATCAATGGTGACGGTGGTCATCACATCAACCCTTCAAAAAACCATGCCATGGGCACGCCTAGGGCATCGGCAAGCTGGAAGAGGGTGGCGGCCTTAATGGCATCGCGCCCTATCTCGTATTTCTGGATCTGCTGACCGCAGCGGCCGACGCGTTTGCCTAGGGCTGGCAGGCTCAGGCCGCGTTCCTGCCGTTTCTGGCGCAGGCGTCTTCCGATGTGGCGGTGCATCTTGAGTTCTGCGGCTTCATTGGGCCGGAAACGGCCTGTTGCTTCCTCCAGGTCGATCTGTCGGCCGTCATCAATGAGCGTGGCGCCACGTGGCGCAGGAGCGCCAAGGCGCAGAGCCTGAGCAGACACAAAGCCAAAGCGCGGACGAGCACGGTTAAGGGCAGGTGCATGGTGCGGTACCATCAGGACACGCCTTCCAGATAGAGGACTGCGGCCGTTACGCCATCTGCCCATTGGCCAAGCAGCCACCAGCCGGTATCCGTGCAGCAGATCAGCACGGTGCCCAGCGCGATAAAGGCAAGCGCGTTGGTGATCTCGCCCACTATGGTGCGGGATAGCCCGCGATAGGTGACCACAGCCTTGCCAGCCAGTGTTGCGGCCCAGATCAGGGCGCGTTCCGCACAGTGTGCAAGTGTATTTTCTGCGGCGCGGTCTGCCTGCACCTGCAGTGTGTTTGTCTGCGGCACCGTGTTCATGGCCGGGCTCCCACAAGCTTATCCGCTTCAAACACGCAGGCTTCTGCCTCCGTACGGAAATGGTTGGCCAGCCGCTGCCATATGGCGGCGCCACGCGGGTTGTTGCTGGCAGCACAGTTGCGGCGGTAATTCTCAAGGCGGTCAGACTCAATAAAGAGGGTATCTGCCTGCGCCCGGAGAATGCCTGCGGCACGAATGCGGGCCTGTATGTTGGGCAGGACAGGGACATGGGCGTTGTTTTGCGTGGTCGGGATCACAGCCAGACCTCCTCGATTACGGGATTATCGTAAAAATAACGGCCAATATTCACGGCTTCTGGCGGCAACTGGATGCGGATACCGACTAGTGTGTCTGCCTCAATCAGCAAGTCAGTTGCGGCGGCAGGTTCAGTAAGATGCATCCGGGCCACCCATTTGCCGGGGTGGTCAGACGTGATGGGCCGATAGACCACAAACATGGGGATAGCGCTCTGTGCAGCCCGGTAGGCCGCGCAGATATGCTGCTGGCGTTCCTGTTCGGGGGTCATGATTTTTCCAGCCAGAATCTGGCTTCAAAGCGCAGGTTGACGGTGTGGGGCAGGGTGCAACTGCCAATGTCAAAGTGCTGGCGCAGCGTGCTCAGATCGGTACGGATCTGATCAGCATCCGCCGTAGCCATCTGCTGCAACGCTAGAGGGCGGCACAGCCGGTGGCATTCCGTCAGAATTGTGCAGGCCAGATCAAACGCGCGTTTGTGGCTGTTGCGGGGCGCTACACGTGCAGCGATCTTTTCAATCAGCGCGTTGTCCTCGGCGCTGATGACGTGATTGCGCTTTGTGGGGGCGGCCTGCGTGTTCATGCAGCGCCTCCCATGTGGGAGAGCTGGTTGCCCAGCCCTCCCTTTTTTTCCATTCTCGGGTTGTCAAAAGACTCGAGGAGGAAAACTTTGTCTGGTGATTCAAAACCCAAGCCGCCACCGCCGCCACAAACACCCAATAAAAGTGTTTTAGGTGGTCTTATTCCAACAAAGGGCAGTGCTAACGGTAAAGAGTAACGACTGCCAGGAGAAGTGCGGATAGAATGGCTATGGGCGGTATGACAAGAAACCATATCCAGCCTATCCGCAAGCTTCTTACCATTTTGCGGATGGTTGCATCGTTTTCCTGTCTGGCATTTTCCAGACCAAGAACCGTTGAATGCAGCATCTCTTCTTGGGTTTCTATGCCTTTTGTGAAGAGTATGCCTTCTGGCTGTAGCCCTTCGAAGTTCCATTCCATAAGAGGAAGAACTTTGATGAGGTAGAGCGTTGAAATAGAAGCCGGGATAAGAACGCTTACCCCAAATACCAGCCAATATAAGGTTTCCGAGTTGTGCAGGCCCTTGGACATATTGGCCCCAACCAGTGCCAAAGCTCCCAATAGTTCGGCACTGATCCAGCCTAGTGTTGTTGTTGCGCGTCCCTGCACCCAAGCAAGTTGCGTTTGCTGGGCAGTAACGCATTTCTCTGCTTGCCTTAGCGCTTCCTGAAAGCGCCAAAGGCTGCCGTTTTCTGGTTGCTGCACCATAAATTCCACCTATCCTTGATACCGCCATATTAACTGGCATGACGGCATGCACAATTCTTCCATTCTGTTTTGATGCCAGGTGAGACCGGGGCTGTGTAGAAGGCTGGATATTCATCCTTATTGGCTCCCATGCGGGAGAGTCAGTTGCCTGACCTTCCCTCTTTCCCTCATTCTGAAGATGTCTGGTCATCAGAAGGAGAAACCTATGACAAAAGAATTACCTCGAGATATCGAATGCGCTCTTATTCAGGCCGCTGGCGCACTGACACGCACGTATCATCGAAACAAAGCGATGACGGCAGCAGAAAAAGATATTGAGGGGCTCGAAAATGACCTTAATATTCCAGACCAAGAACTTGGAAGGCGCGTATCAGAAGCAAGAAACCGCCATAACACTCTTGAATCTATACTTGAAAGTTATGGTGAAGTTCTTGAGGGATTACGCGCCAAGTTCAAAGATGGAACGTTTTCCATAGAGTGAATTAAGCACCCCCTCTGGCAAGGGCTCTATTTCTGCGTACTTCGCGCATGATATCCTTGTTAGAGGGTTCCATATCTTGTTCCGCCACTTCCTGTGATAGCGTAGGTATTCCTGCATTCTTGCGGATTTCAGCAATAGATGCCGTAATCAGAATCTCCACCCGCTGGCGGATCTTCAGCAGGCTTTCTGCTGTCACATCAGACTTGATGAAAAAATCGGTCAAACCTCTGGCGACATCGAGCGCAGTCTTTTTGCGGCAGGTTTTAACGAAATCATGTGATTTAGATACAGCGATTATGCCGCTTTCCGCTTCCTGCTGAATGGAATAGGGCACACGCACTACGGGGTTTCCGTAGGTGTCTGATGTTTCGACCAGAACGAAGTTTTCACCGTCCTGTTCGATCTTGTAGCTACGCTTGGTTGTCACCGCTTTTCTCCATCACGGGTTGTGATGGGACATAAATGACCTACATTGAGCGTGAATGCAAGGACAAAAATGTCCTACTCGGGACGGAAATGTCCTATGCGTTTTTTAACGGTTGTTCAGAATGTGGCTATGGTGGGAACTTGATACACAGCAACAACAAGCCCCTTGATGATCACATCTGGGACACCCCATCCGTCTCCGTCTTCCCATCCGCCATTGTCGACCTCAATAGGAGCTTGGAAGTTTGGATCCGTGCTTTTTGGCCAAAGGAATATTCTACCATCGTCCCGGATCTGTACGGCCTTGACCGTAGCCTCAAAGCAGTCGCTACCTGGCGAGCGGCGTTCAGCCACCACATATTCGCCATGCCGGGGCGGTCGCGCAAGATCATAGAAGTTGATTACAATTACGATTGTACCTTCAGGGAAAACGCGGTTCATACTATCACCGACCACCTTCAGCCCATACCGGGGAAGGCCGGGGTAATCTCCGACGTTCGGGATTGAAATGGCGTAGCGCTCTGCGAAGGGCACTTCAAGCGCATCTTGCCACACACCTGCCTGCACCTTGCCTATAACAGGCACCCTCAAAAGCGGCATAGGTTCAGCCGCAGAGAAAGATTGCTCGCCAACAATCTCGGCTACAGACACCCCTAGAACGCTTGCAATACGCTCAAGAGTCGACATGCGCGGGCTTACGGATGACCCGTATATGATATGCTTTACGCCCGATTCACTTAAACCTGCATCCAAGCTGACTTTTCGCATGCTTGTTCCCTTGTCTTTTATAAGACGCAGGAGGCGTGTTCCTAAGATGGTGGTGGGTGCCTTCATAGGACAATTATGCCTCACACCTGCTTAAAGCGCATGGGACAAGAATGTTCTTGCTGGCGCGGCAGAAATAGGACATATATGTCCTATGACGTACCGCGAACGCTTGCTTGTAGAGATTGATACCTATTGTGCAGAGACTGCGACGTCTGAGCGTGCCTTCAGTCTTGCTGCAACAGGAAACCCAAAATTCCTTAGCAGACTTCGAGCAGGAAACGTGACGCTGCGCACTTTCCAAGCTGCCTACGATTACCTGCATGAGAAGAAATCAGAAATGGGAAAAGGAATTGCGGCATGACATCTCATGAGGAAAATCATGCCGCAAGGTCTGAAGCCTGTCAGCCGAACGGTGTTCGGGCTGAGATGCATGCGGCTTTGCAAGAGGTCCTTGCCCAAGAGCGGAAGCTTGCGGCTAAACGCGCCCTGGATTTCTGGAGCCAGAAATTCTGCGGTGAAGAGTGGCTTGAATTCCAGAACCTGACTTCAGATGAAGCTGACGCTGTTATTCAGGCTGTGGTTGAGCGATTAAACGGTATGATCCGCTCTTCCCGCGTTTCAGGTGTTATTCTTATGCAGGAAGGCGGATACTCTAAGATAGAAATACTGTTTCGGGACTATAAAACGCCGTCAGTTTCAGGTGTTTCCTGATGCATAACTTTTATTATTCAGCGCGGAACAAATCAAGGATAGCAGTTTTACCTGCTTCCAGAGTGTTTTTCGCTGAGAGTGAGATCTCTTTAAATCCGCCATCTTCATGGGCTGGATACACTGCGGTCAGAACGAAGGAGATGCCGGTTTTCTTACATTTAAAGGGAATTTTGGCTTTTAGTTTGCCGTCTTTACGGATCTTTACAGACTGTAATTTGACGCCTTCAGTCATATTCGAATCTCCAGTTGTGTTTTTCGACAATCACACATTGGACGATGGCGGGCGGTGCGGCAACGTACCGCCCAATGCCGCTGATGCGAAAAGGTCTGAAAAACAATCAGGAGTTGCGGCATGAGCGGCCATAATGGGACCAACCATGCCGCAGGGCCTGAAGCCTGTCATCTGAACGGTGTTCGGGTTGTTTATGTGGGCCTAGTGTTAGCCAGCAGTGCCTTTATCTGCACTGCCCGCATCATTCGTGAACAGCGCAGATACCGTGCCGTTGTTTTGTGCCAAGATGAGCATTCCGCTTCTTACGAAGAATGGAAGCACAAAATAAACACGGTAGAAGGCTTGCTAAAGCCTACCTCAAATAGTTTTGGGAGGGTTCGTGGGCGGCTGCATAGGTTTGTACCTTGCATCTGTTCTGCGGCCATCCACTGCCTGAGCAATTTCCGAAACAAGATTAAGGGCTTCATCCTTGGTTTTTACGTCTGTGCTGTAGGCATTGTAAAACCGAGCAATAAGGCCTTCGCGCGTAATCTGGTCTTCTGGATGCGCAATAAAATCGGGTTTCATAAAGAATCGTCTCCATTCATGTTTGGTTCCAAGCGCATGATGGACGATGGCGGGCGGTGCGGCAACGTACCGCCCAATGCCGCTGCCAGCAAAGGAACTGCCCCAAACAGACCAAGGTGTTTTCAAAAATGAAAACACTTAGAAGCTTTTTTCCTTCTAGCATTCTTTCCGAGGATACATGACGGCTCCGTTTTCCGCCCGTTTCCTCGCAGCTATCAAGACGGCAACCAAAACGGCCGTTCAGGCTGTAGGGGACTTTCGTTCTGCTGCAGGATTCACCCGCGTGCAGGAAACGCAACTGCATGCTTATACCAGCCGCAACCAGCCCAGCGTGGTGCCGCTGGATGTGGCGATAGATCTTGATCATTGTGCAGAAAAGCCAATCCACCTGATGGAAATGGCACATGCACTGGGCTTTGTTGTTATCCCGTTGCATGTCGGCCCAGGTGATTTTGGCCAGGACATGAGCGAATTTGCCCGTACGTCTGGAGATGTGCTTGGCACGGCAGTGCGTATCCTTGAGGACGGCCGCATAGATCCGCATGAGGCGCGTGAGATCGCGCCCAAACTGATGCAGGGCAAGCATATTCTTGAACGCGCCCTGGCGCGCGTGCATCGGGTGCAGAAAGACAACCAGCCTTACATAGTCTCTGATAGAGAGGCCGCTCATGGCTGAGGAATTGCTGACACTGCAACAAGTGTTTTCAGAACTGAATACACAGGTGGCGCGCGCTGGCGGAAACAACGCCTTTGCCCGCCTCCATGGCCGGAACAAGGGCACAGTTTCCAACTGGACCAATTGCAACCGGGAGGTAAGTGACGCTTGCCTGGAAGCATTGGGCCTGGAACGTGTTGAAATGTTCCGCCGCAAGAAACCCATTACGCCTGGGAGGGTAAAAAATGGCTAGTGCCATGATACGCCCAGATGTGGCTGAATTTGATCTGGACGCTGTTACGCCGTTCAAAATGTTGCGCTCAATGTCACCTGCGTTGCGGGGGATCGTGACAAATCTGCATGATGCGCTCAAGGAGTTGCGGGCGTGTGTTTTCCGGGCAGGCTGCCTTGTGCTGACAGACGAGCAGATAGCGCGGCAGGCATGGATAGAGTTCTCAGATCTTGAGTGGGCGCTGCCTGAGATTATCAAGGCGGGGTTTATGGCGCGCGATGATCAAGGCGCTCTGTTCAGCCCGCATTTATACGGTCGGTTGCTGCGCAAGGAAGATCGGGAAGCGCGCAAGGCTCAGGCAGATCTAGCCTGGCAGCATGTGCAAGAAACAGGTGATCTACCACCGGGGCTTACACGCAAGCAGATATCAGCACGCATGAACGGGATGAAGGGCGGCCGGTGCCGCAAGGGTGAGAGCCCGGAAGAACGTGATGCGCGCCGCGCCCGTGAAATTGCTGCGCAACAGGCTCAGCGGAACATGCCGCTCATGGGCGTGGTTGCTGGCGGGAAAACCGAAACCCAAAACCCAAACAAAAAACCCAATGGGTTTTCGGTTTCAGAAAATTCGGTTTCTTCGGTTTCCATAGATCTAGAAGCAGAGAGAGATACATATATTCCTTCTGGTTCTATTTCTGGGGAAACCGAAAACCCAAAACCGGAGATCCCAGAAGCTCTGGTCAAGCAGACTGCGGCAAAGATCCTCACCGCATCGGGCTTTGGGGATGATCAGGTCGGGTATGCTGTGTCATTCGCCAAAAGGTGGCTGGGCATAGGGGCAACGCCGGATTGCATTGTTGCTGCTATTCGGGCGCACAAGAGCACGATGGCCAAGAATGGCGAAACACCCAGACGCCTGAAGGTGTTTGAGGCAGCGGTGTTGCGGGCCATTGAAGCCCAAGGCGTTGTGGAACAGGCTGCATCTGATGCGCCGGAACAGCGTGCTCTTACGGCTCAGGAGCAGGAGTTTGAGGATAACTGGGCGCGGGCAAGCCAGTTATGGAAGACGGCATTTACGGAAAACCGGGATTTTGGTGCCGTTACCAGGCAATGGCCAACTCTTGCTCAGGAAAATGGTCTGCCAGATATTCCATTCAGCCGAGACGCCTACCGGGCTTACTATTTCCCGCCACCAGAGGCCGCATGATCAGGCAGAAAATTGTGCAGTTTTTGCGCACCCAGCGAATGGAACAAAAAAAGCGGCGCGCCAATGCCGAATTGGAAGCCAGCATGGCGCACCGCTTAAATTTACGCCCACAACCCCGTGACGCCAGAGGACGGTATACGCGAACAGGCGGTAGGGCAAGATGCGAGAGATTAAAGCAACAGCAGAACGTTTAGAAAAAAGTGATGTCACGACTGTAGAAGTGACATTTGATAAAAGGTCAAAACCGCACATGTGCAGCCGTGTGGGGGCAGTTTATGCTCTGCATGCGGCCAGAAGTATTTCTGATGCGCAGCTAGGGGCAGCGGAAGATTGGGCTCGTGATTATGAAACTGGGATTTTAGGCGGGAAGGATCCGGAAGCATCCAAGCAGAGTGGGTGTCCGGATGCAGAATATGCCATTCTTTCGCGCATAGCCGCAGCAGATCGGTGCCGCTATATCCGTAAGTCTCTCGGGGCTTTTAGTGAGACTTTGCTGATCAGAGTTATGATCGACGGATTGTCTTTAAACAACATGGCAATGGCAATCCATCCTCCGGAAGTAGATGACGAGGGTCGCCCTAAAAAGCCAGTAGCTACACGATATGATAAACTCCGTGTGGCAGGCATGTTGGACCTACTGCTGGTTCAGTTAGCGGAGGCTTATACCAACATGCCGGAGAATCTCTTCGCAGATTGGTCTGCAGTGCCATCTGGAGTTTAGCCGAGGTCTGTTTACAATATGATGACAGGGTTATTCAGGACCAATTCAGCGCGCAATCTAACATCGTTTTGAAGGCCAGAATTGCCTCATTACAAGACAAGTCTAATAGCGTTTATTCTCCTGAAATGTGGAAAGCGTCCACGGGGGCTGTCACTCCGCAGTAACTGTCGTTGCGCAGAGTGCCCCGCAAAAATGTCATATCGCTCAGCCCACGTTATTGTTGACGTGCTACGTAATATGCGTATAGCGTCCGCTGTATGGACGAAACCTCTCCCCTTCACTCTGTCTGTGAGCTGAAAACCTTCCGGAAAGATGCTCAGGACGCCGGCATGACGGAAGAAGAGATTTCCAACCTTGTGGATATGCTTGCAGCAGATCCAGAGGCAGGAGACGTAATTAAGGGAACTGGAGGATGTCGTAAGGTAAGAGTGGCTGGAAGAGGAAAAGGGAAAAGCGGCGGTTACAGAACCATAACTTTTTTTTCCGGACCAAATTTGCCACTTTTTTTAATTACCGTTTTCTCCAAGGGGGAGTGTGATGATCTTTCACAGTCTGAGCGAAACTCTTTGTCGAAACTAACGTCTCAGATTGTAGAAGTATATGCACAGAAAATCGTGAAAGTGAGCACAAGAGCATGAAAAAGACGGCATTCGAAAAGATCCAGGCGGGTCTGGTCGAAGCTCTCTCCGTGGCAAAGGGAGATGCCGAACCTGCCCGCATGCATGTCGCCCCTGAGATTGACGTCCGGGCGATTCGTCAGAAAACAGAACTTACCCAAGATAGCTTTGCTTCCACATTCGGTTTTAATGTCGATCAGGTGAAAAATTGGGAGCAGGGCCGTTCTCGGCCGCTCGGTGGTGCGCGTGCTTACCTTCTTCTCATTAATCGCTATCCAGAAGAGATAAAGAAGCTGCGTCTGGAGCTGGCAAGCACAGAAACCGAACAGGAATACGATGAGGTGAGGTGCGGCTGATTAGTCAGAAGAGAACGACTGCTCCGGTTCTTTTGTTGACATGCCCCCCTTAATCGGCATATTTTTATAAAATCTTCGAAGTCGTGTGCCCATCTGGGTTCACGGCTTTTTTTATGTTTCCTGAAAAGTAGAGCCAATGAAACACGGGCAGAATTTCTGCCGTGGTGCTGTCGTTCTGTCTTCCGGGAAGCCATCTCTGGTTGTGGCAGTCTCAAAAGCCGGGGCCATTATTGTCCCACTTCGGCCTGCAAGCCTCCCGCGCCATCGTGCTGATGTGACCGTGCCACCGCTTGCGGGGCCTGGTATGACAGCAGCGCGTTGCGCGGATCTATCACACGAAATTTTTTCGCGTCTGAATCCGCTTAACGAAACCACCAGTGTGCGTTTCGGTGAGAAGGATATGGCGCGCGTGGATGAGGCCATCCGTCGAGAGATCGTTTCCCGCGTAGGTGAGCAACTGCCACCCGGTATCATCAAGTCAACTTGCCGCCCGATTTTTGGGAGCCGTGGCCGGAAGGTCGGCGGCCCACCTTCGGACTGAAAAGCGTCATGATAACGCGGAGTTATCTGACACCGCCTGCCGGGCAATGTGTCAGATAACCCGCAGATACCCTCTCAAACCCGTCAGATAACGGCAGTTATCTGACGCTTTTTGAGGTCTGGAAACGACCCTATAATTTAGGAATATCAAATGGTTAGCGGTGATCAGCCCAGATCGGCCGCGCCAGCAGCCCCGGATGACGGTCTCAACAGGGCAGACATTCCGCTCGTCAAAACGTGGCTCCATAACCGCAGCAGCCATACAGTGCGGGCCTACCGCGCGGACGTTGCAGAGTTCGCCCGTTTTGTTGCCAAGCCCATGGCTGATGTTGTCCTGGAGGATCTCCAGGCGTGGCATGACAGCATGAGCGATGCGTCAGACAGCACGCGGCGCAGGAAGCTCAGCGCCGTGAAGTCTTTGCTGACCTACGGCCACAAGCTGGACTTCCTTCCGCATGACGCGGGAATGGCGTTTCGCCTGGAGCGCGGCAGGGACAGTCTGAACGAGCGCATTCTCACGCGGCCGCAGGTGCTCGCCATGATTGCGGGCGAGGCTGATCCGCGTCGTCATGGTTTGCTGGCGTTGCTGTATGGAACCGGCGTGAGGCTCTCGGAGGCCTGCACACTGCGTTGGCGCGACATGACACGCCGCCAGTCTGGCGGCATCGCAACGGTTTTCGGCAAAGGCGGCAAGACCCGGCACGTCCAGGTCGCGGCGTCTTTGTGGAAAGAGCTCGTGGCGCTCAGGGTTGATGACGGGCCGGATGCGCCTGTTGTCCCCGGCCACGATGGCGGCCCGCTTCACATCCGCGCAGCACATCGCGTGGTGAAGCGGGCCGCAAAGAGGGCTGGGCTTGCGCCGGATGCGTCCGCCCACTGGCTGCGCCACGCTTTCGCGTCGCACCAGTTGGATGCCGGGCAAAACGTGCATTGGGTGCAAGCCCAGCTTGGGCATAGCTCGCTCGCCACGACAACACGCTACAGCCACGCCAGCGCGGACACCGTTGGCGCGGATCTTCTCGCCTGACGCACCGAGCGCGGGCACATCAGACAACGACGGAGGACGACAATGACAACCGTGCCTGACGGTTACATGCGGGACGGTCGCGGGCGGCTGGTGCCAGAGGCGAACGTCCGGCCATCTGACAAGCTGCAGGATGATCTTGTACGCCGTTTGCATGCTCAGGGTGAGCCGGTGCGGCAGTTCATGCTGGAATTCAAGCGCACCTGTTTCACAGAAGTGCATGCGTTCCTTGAACTGGTGGCGGAGCAGTACGCGACCAAGATCGGTGGTGAGAAAGGCAACGTCACGCTCACCAGTTACGATGGCACGCTCCGCGTCACGGTTGCGGTTGGCAACTGCATTTCGTTCGGCCCGGAAATTCAGTCGGCCAAGACCATCATTGATGAATGCCTCAAAGAGTGGACCAAGGGCGGCAACCCCAATCTTGAAGCTATCGTCATGGACGCCTTTGACGTTGGTCAGCAGGGCAAGCTCCAGGCTGGCAAGATCCTTGGGCTCCGTCGTCTGAACATTGAGGATGAACGGTGGCTGCGCGCCATGAACGCCATTTCTGACAGCGTGCGTCTAGACGTGACGAAGGACTATGTGCGCCTGCATCGTCGCGGCAACGTAGAAGGTAAGTGGGAGCTTGTGCCATTCGACATGGCCAAGCTGTGAGCGTGAGCCGTAAACATGCCTCACTGAGCTGCCTGAAGCCGCTTGTCGGTGTTCTGGATACCAGCATAGCCAAGGAGCCGCCCAAGCGTGCTGACAGCTTTTATACGAGCCCTGAATGGCGGGCTCTTATGGCTGAGATCAAGCGCGAGAGGCCCAACTGTTGCGAACGCTGCGGGCGGAGCGGCACGCGTCTCTTTGGCGACCACATCGTGGAGCTGAAGGACGGCGGCGCGAAGCTGGACAAACGCAACGTGCAGTTGCTGTGCGGCTCCTGTCACACGGCCAAAACAGCCAGCGTGCGGGCCGAACGGAACGCCCGAATCTGGTGATCTGCGACATGCGCGTGGAGCATGGGGGGGGAGGGTAAATCTTCGCCCGGCGCATAGGGGCGTAACCGCGCCCGTCCCACGCGTGAAAAATTTTCCGTTTCTGGGTTTTTAAAGTGCGCACTTTGAGCGCAAAGGGAGGGGCTGTTGGCCAGAAAATCAAGCATCGACTGGGCAGCGGTTGAAGCTGACTTTCGCGCCGGAGGCCAGTCAAACCGCCAACTTTCGGAGAAGTATGGCGTTGCGGAAAGCTCCATACGCAAGCGCATCAAGGCTGAGGGATGGGTGCGCACCAATGCCTCCAAAGTGCGCACTAAACCGCAAAGTGCGCACCAACCTGTGCGCACCAGTCCCTCAGCCCCTGCAAAACAGGCCAGCATCCCCCGGAAAAGTGCCGATCATCCCCTGAATGAGCGGATCAGCGCACTGGCATCACGCCTGATGGGTGAACTGGAGGATGCCACGGCTTACCTGGGCGAAATCGCGGACGCCATTGAGGATGAAACGGCTGAAGACCGGAGCACCCGCCGCAAGCAGGCCATGCTCAAGGCCATCAGCACCAGAGAACGGACCGAGACGCTGCGCACCCTGAAGCAGATCGACATGATGGAATCAGGGAAGGCGGGAAAGAAAGGCGTGAAGGAAGAACGCAAGGAAGCAGCAGAAAAAGCTGCGAAGGGCCGGTTTGCCCGCATGCCTTCCCCGAAGTTGGTTGTAAACAATGGTAAGTAAATCTCCCAAGAAGACAGGATCAGGTGCGTGCAAGGTTGCTCCGGCCTCCCAGAAGAAGGCAACAACCAGCCGGACACGCAAGCGGGCTGTGACGCTACCAGACAAAAGCGGAAAGCCGGTCTGGAGCACGGCGTGCAAGGACTGGGAAAAGCGGATCACGGCAGGCGAAAGCCTTGTGCCGTGCAAGCCGCTTTTTCCAGCGGCGGCCGAGCAGGGCATGGCGGTCTTCAATGCGCTCAAGATCGTGGACGTTCTGTATGAACCGACCATCGGGGAATCTTGCCGGGACTGGCTGAAGGACTTTGCGGCTGCCATTTTCGGGTCATATGACCCGGATACCGGCACCCGTCTGATTACCGAGTTCTTCCTGCTGGTCAGCAAGAAAAACACCAAGTCCACCATTGCGGCCGGTGTGATGCTGACGGTGCTGATCCTGAACTGGCGGCAGTCCGCTGAGTTCCTGATTCTGGCACCTACCAAGGAAGCTGCTGACAACGCGTTCAAGCCAGCGCGGGATATGATCCGGGCGGATCCGGATCTTGAAGCCCTGTTCCATGTGCAGGATTACACACGCATCATCACGCACCTGGAAACGGGTGCGACCCTGAAGGTGGTAGCGGCTGACGGATCCTCGGTTGTGGGGAAGAAGGCCACCGGCATTCTGGTGGATGAGCTGTGGGAGTTCGGGAAGAAACCGACTGCTGAAAACATGCTGATGGAAGCCACCGGCGGCATTGCGTCCCGTCCGGAAGGCTTTGTCATCTATCTCAGCACCCAGTCGGATGAAGAACCGGCCGGGGTGTTCAAGAGCCGTCTGGACTATGCCCGCTCAGTGCGAGACGGGAAGATCGTGGCACCGCGTTTCCTGCCGGTGATCTATGAATTCCCGCAGAAGGTTCTGGATAAGAACGGCCAGCACAACCCGGACAACTGGTACATGACCAACCCCAATCTGGGTGTGTCGGTGTCAGAAGAGTTCCTGCGTGACAAATACGCCCAGGCCAAAGAGGCAGGGGAGGGAGTGCTGCGCGTGTGGACGGCCAAGCACCTGAACGTCCAGGTGGGCATGTCCCTGCGGGAAAAGGCCTGGGCCGGAGCCAAGTATTGGGAGCGCCAGGGGAATGCGCAGGTCACGCTGGAACTGCTGCTGGAGTGCTCGGACGTGATTGTCTGCGGTATCGACGGCGGCGGTCTGGATGACTTTCTCTCCTTGGCTGTTCTGGGCCGGGACGCGAAAAGCCAGGACTGGCTGCACTGGCAGCGCAGTTGGGTTTTCAAGGACGTGCTGAAGCACCGCAAGGAAGAGGCCCCGCGCTATCTGGATTTCCAGAAGGAGGGGGATCTCGTCATCACCCAGGAGATGCGAGAAGACAACCAGCAGTTGGCGGATGTGATTGAGCAGATCGACGAGACCGACAAGCTGGCGCTGATTGGTCTGGATCCAGCCGGTGTGGCTGAAATCGTGTTCGCTTTGCATGCGAAGGGCATTGAGCAGGACCGCATTGTCGGGGTGAGTCAGGGCTGGAAGATGACCGGAGCCATCAAGACGCTGGAGCGCAAGCTGGCTGACGGCACGTTTTCTCATGGCAACCGCCCCATCATGGCGTGGGCTGTCGGGAATGCCAAGGCGCAGGCCAAAGGGAACAATGTGGAAATCACCAAGCAGATGGCGGGCGGCAAGAAGATTGATCCGCTGATGGCCCTGTTTGATGCCGTTTCCTGCATGGCGCGCAATCCGGAGCCTCCTACCAGAAGCATCTATGATCGTGAGGAACTATGGGACTCCTGAACCGCCTGTTCGGTAGCGCGCCTGCACCACCCGCAGATCGGCAGGAGCCGCATTTCAGCAATGCGGGCAACCCGGAAAATCCAACAACACCGCTCAGCGATATCGCAAGCTGGGAGGATTTTCTCGGCACGCCTGGAAGCGGGCAGGAGTGGATGCCACGGGTGCGGGAAACCACCTCCATGGCATGCTCCGCCGTTTACCGTTGCGTCACGCTGGAAGCCGGGGTGATCGCCGGACTGCCGCTGAAGATCTGGAAGCAGAAGGACAACGGGGAACGGGAAGAAGCGGCCAGGCACAGGCTCGCTCCGCTCCTGAATGTCATGCCCTATCCGGGCAGATCCCTGACGGCGTTCTCCTGGCGGGAACTCTGGGGGCTCAACCTGCTGTTGTGGGGAAACCACTACAGCGCCATCCGGTATGATGGTGCCGCCCGTGTGATCGGGTTTGAAACCTTCATGCCCTGGCAGGTTCAGGTTGTCCGGATCCCGTCCATGCCTGGCGTGAATTTCTACGTCTGCACCCATCTGGATGGTCGGGTGGAAACGGTTCTGCAGGAAGATATGCTGCACATACCGGGGCCGGGCTTTGATGGGGTCAAGGGACTTTCCCGCATCCAGTCCTTTGCGCGTGGATCAGTCGGTCTGGCGCAGACCATGGAGGAACGCACCGGCCGCCTGCATCAGAATGCAGCACTCCCCAGCGGGGTGATGCAGGTGCCAAGCAAAATGAATGATACCTCGTTCCGGCGCATGAAAGCGCAGATCGAGAACAATTATTCAGGCGTTTCCAAATGGGGCCGCACGATCATTGTGGATGATGGGGCAAAATATACGCCGTTCCAGTTAAGCCCACAGGATCTGCAAACCATTGAGGCCAGACGCTATCAGGTTGCGGACATTTCCCGGTTTTTTGGCGTGCCGCTACACCTGCTGAATGAGACGGATAAAACCACATCGTGGGGATCCGGCCTTTCTGAAAACACATTGGCGTATCTGATTTTCACCCTTGATGCGGATCTGAAGCGCATTGAAGGGGAGCTCAATGCGAAGTTGTTTCTGGGCACACCGTATTTTGTGGAGTTTGACCGTGATGGCCTGCTCTCCATGGACCCGCAGAAAGCAGCGGCTGTAACGGCACAGCAGATCAGCAGCGGCCAGTTGACCATTAACGAGAGCCGAAAGAAGCGGAACCTGCCAGCCGTGCAAGGCGGTGACACCGTGCTGGTGAACAGCACTAACGTGCCGCTGGAGCAGCAGGCGAGCAAGAAGGCTGATCCGCAGCCACAGAGGCCTTCACCACCTCAAAAAACATGAGGCCATATGTATCGATATCATTCACCGGCGGCACGGTTCTCCAACCGCGCGCTGCTGACGTACGCCCAGACCGGACTTCCTCAGAAACTTGATATGCGGCCACGTGCAGCAGCGGATGAGGCCGCAATCATCTATCTGTATGATGAAATCGGCTTATGGGGCACCACAGCCAAGGATTTTACCCAGATCCTTGCATCAATCGGGCCCGGGCCGATTGACATGCATATCAACAGCCCAGGCGGAGATGTGTTTGACGGGCTGGCAATTTTCGCAGCCCTGCAAGCGCATGACGGCCCGGTAAACGTGGTGGTGGATGGTCTAGCGGCCTCTGCTGCTTCCTTTATCGCGCTTGCTGGTAGCACCATCAGCATGGCTCCTAACGCCTTCCTCATGATCCATAACGCTTGGGGCGTGGTGGTCGGCAACAAGGGAGACATGACGGATACGGCCGATGTTCTGGGCAAGATCGACGGTCAGCTTGTCAGTTTGTATGCCGATAAAACCGGGCAGAAGCCGGAGGCCATCACTCAGATGATGAACGCGGAAACATGGTTTACCGCGCAGGAAGCCAAGGATGCCGGGTTCATCGACACCATTCTGGATGCCAGCCAGAACAAGGCCCAGCCCGCCCTGAAAAACGGTGTGTTTGAGCACCAGCCAGCACAGCCATCCAATACTCTTTCCGTACCGGACATTGCAGCGCGTCGCCGCATGGTCCGCCTGGCCGAAGCCGAAAGCTGACGCCCACCTCTCCGGATTTTCCGGACAGTTCACTCTCATTCCCTCACCGGAGACAATTTGATGAAATCCAAGGAACTGCGCGCCAAACGGGCGAAGCTGATTGAAGACGCACGCGCTCTGGCCAACGGCGAGACAATGACAGCCGAGCAGGTCACCCAGTTCGATGCCATGATGGCCGAAGCGGATCAGATCAAGGGCCAGATCGACCGTATTGAAAAAGCGGATGCGGCCAACAAGGAACTGGCCGCAGGCATTGCAGCCCGTGCTGAAAACAATGGCACCAGTCCTGATGAGCAGGAAGAGGACGAGAAGCGTCATGAACGGGTGTTCGTGGCGTGGCTCCGTGGCGGCATTGATGCGCTTGCGGGTGAAGATCGCGCCTTTGCCATGCAACGTGTTCAGGCTTATCAGGCGAACTTCAAGAACGCAGGTGACATGGGCACCGGCACCGGCCCTGGTGGCGGCTATCTCGTCCCGCCTGCGTTCGCAGCCCAACTGCTGATTGCGCTGAAGGACTACTTCACGGCCCTGAACCTGTTTGATGAAATCACAGGCGGCACGGGTGCGGATCTTCCGTGGCCGACCAATGATGACACCTCCCGTCGCGCCAAGATCATTGGCGAAAATCAGCAGGTCGGTCAGGGGAACATGAACTTCGGGCAGGTCAGCCTGAAGGCCTTCCTGTATGCGACGGACGCCATTCTGGTGCCCTGGACGCTGATGCAGGACAGCTTCATGGATCTGGATGCGTTCATCCGGACTGCTATTGCCACGGCGTTCGGGCGCACACTGGCTGATGATCTGACCATCGGTACTGGTGTGGGGATGCCGCAGGGTGTTCTGACAGCAGCAGCGGCCGGACCAACGGCCAAGGGTGCAGACCTGGTGTATGATGACTTTGTGGAGCTGATCCACAGCGTCAACCGGGCTTACCGGTCCGGTGCCGTCTTCATGATGAATGACAACAGCACCAAGGCCCTGCATCTGCTGAAGGACAATCAAGGCCGCCCGCTGTGGGTGCCGAGCCTCGTCACCGGTATGCCCGATACGTTTGCGGGTTACCCGATTGAGGTTAATGAGAGCATGCCGGACATTGCGGCCGGTGCCACGCCCATCCTGTTTGGCAACCTGAAGAACTACAAGTTCCGCATGGTCAACCAGGTCTCCGTGGTGCGCCTGAATGAGCGGTATGCTGACTATTTGCAGACCGGTTACTTCGGATATGCCCGCTTCGGTGGTGGCCTGCCGTCTGCGGCCCAGCCGATCAAGAAACTGGTCATGCCTGGCACAGCAGGCGGCTGATTACGGAAAAGCCCATGATAAGCCTTTCCCTTGATGGTCCGACGGCAGATGTCCCGCTGGCGCTTGTCGCGGACCTGAAGGCGGATCTGGACATCACGGACAGCAGCGATGATCTGCGCCTTGAGCGCCTTCTGCTGACCGCATCCAGCATGGTGCTGGCCTATATCGGCCGTCCGATCCTGTCGGGAGAGTGGACTGAGGAATTCCGTCTCAGTCCCTCAGAACGGATTGAAGAGATCGTTCTGGGTGTTGTGCCGGTAACGGAGATCAAGACGGTATCCCATAACGGGACCGACTGGTCTGCGGATCAGATGGCAGACCTTATCCTGGACAAGAGGGCAGGGCTCCTGTCCCTGCCGTTAAAGTGGCATCCCTTCTGGCGGGCGGGCCTTTACGGCATCACCTTTCAGGCTGGATACGTGCCGCCCTCGGTTGATGCAAACAATGTGGTTCAACTAGGCACGTTGCCCAGGGTCATCAGCCAGGCGGCTCTCATGACTGCTTCCGCTCTCTTTCTGGGCGGCAGCCGAGATCCGAACATGAAATCAGAAACGGTGCAGGGTGTGGGCGCCACAACCTGGAATAGTGCGTCCGGGACTGGCGGCATGCCGCAGGCGGCTGCCGATCTTCTGGATAACTTTCGCGGAGAGCTGATGTAATGGGCTGGGTTACAACCTCTCGTCGCCGCCAGATCAGCGCCAAGGGCCGCCAGATGGTGCTCAGGCGGGTTGATGGCAACACCTCAGTCACTGTGCAGGGATACGCACCCCCAGCTCAATCGGCTGACATCATGGATGCCACGGTCAAGGCCTCCTTTATCTGCCAGATCACCAATGATGAGCTTGCCTCCTCCGGCTACGGCTCACCTGCGGCCATGGATCGGCTCAAGGATGGCCCCAAACTCTACACCCTGACGGATGCCACGCCGGTTTATGACGGCCCAACCCTCTGCGGATGGACGCTCATAGCGGCGGGCGGAGAAACATCATGACCTCACCCGCAGTATGGGCCAGCGCCTGGGCCATCGCCCTGGCAGCCGCGCAGGCAGATGGCCGGGAGTTGCTGGATCCAGCAGCCCAGAAACAATCCGTGCCAGAAGGCCCCTACTGGCTGATGGAAACAGCATCCAGCACGTCAGACCGTGCCGGAGCCGGTGAGCCAGTCAACCTGGAGGATGGCACCGTCTGGCTGCACCTCATGGTGCCGCGCGGCACAGGCACGCTCACGGCCCTGACCAGCCGCAAGGCCATGTCAGATGCGTTCCGCGCCGTGATGAAAGAGGCCGAAACCATCCGGCCCGCATGGTTGCCAGTTGGTCTCTACTATCACGGCCATAGTTTTGACCCACCCGATCTTGACCAGGACGGAAACCGTGTCCGGTTTTCTCTCGGCATAGATTATGAATTTCAGGATATCCTCACATGAAGTATTTCGCTCTCTACGAAACCGGAGCCAATACCGGCCTGTATGCTCTGGGCAGCACCGAGCTTGAGGCTGAAAGCACATCTGATGCCGTCACCCAGGCGGAAAAATCTGCTCCGGCAGGTTGCCGCACCGGTGTATGGCCGTACCAGATGATCTCTGGCACGCCATCCGCCGTTGCGCCAACGGATGCCGAAAATGGTCGGCAATATAACGTTCTGGCCCAGCCGGGGGGCACTGCGGGCCAGTTTTCGCCCAATGGGCAGGTATTTGCCTCCATCGGGGCCGATGCTGCGGGCATGTGTCTGTCGCTCCAAAAGTTTTTCGGTTACCGGCTGGGCCTGATCCCTACGGATGCAAAGGCAGCGCCTGCGGCCGTTCAGCCTGACACGGGCAGCACAGGATCCAGCACGGTCAGTTCCGGCACCAGCAGCAGCGGATCCGCGCCGTCTGATGGTGGCTCCGTCGTCTCTGGTGGCACAGCCGCCCCGGCTGCGTAATCCGCCACCTCACATCTCTGTTTTTCTCAAGGGTCGCCCAGTGCGGCCCTTTTTTATTGGAGCAACGCAATGGCTACGGGTGCCACAACCGGCTATGCGGCCGGTGAGCAGACCAACACCAGCCCTGTCGATTACGCGCAGGAAG
The DNA here is from genome assembly GCF_001499615.1 of Acetobacter senegalensis. Classification (NCBI taxonomy): domain Bacteria; kingdom Pseudomonadati; phylum Pseudomonadota; class Alphaproteobacteria; order Acetobacterales; family Acetobacteraceae; genus Acetobacter; species Acetobacter senegalensis. Next base: position 1,924,136 of record NZ_LN606600.1, read on the forward strand.
TCACCTACAACATCGCACCGGCCGGTACGTATCAGCGTCTGCGGTTAACGGGAGAAAGTCTCGCTGCGCAGGACAGTACGTCCACGCCTGACGAAATCAACAATCTGCCAGAGGTGGCCGAAACAGTTCTGACTGGCCGCTCTACCGGCGGCAGCGTCAACGGCGTGCTCTCCTACGGCACCTATGATGATTTCCTTGCGGGTGTGCTGGGGGCGGATTTTACCTCTCTGGCGGCTATCACGCCCAGCCCTGGGAAATTTACCGTGCAGCAGGTGGATCCGGGCAATGGAAAGGGTTGCCCACCATCTGGGCAAGTAATGCAGGAACGTCGCTGTCAGTTTTTGGCAGCGTGCCGGTTGGGGCATATGTCCGCATACTGGACCCGGCCAACAATATCGATCTGTATGCAGTTGTTATCGGTAAAAATGCCGGTTCCACCCTCATTTTCCAGGCGGGGGCATTGTCTGCCATTGGATCAATCAGCCCCTCGGCCACCATGTCGATTATCTACAACGGGGTGACTAACAGCGGTCTTGGCAAAACCTATACTATCCGGAAAAAGCTTGCCGGAGAATGGCAGGTCTTTACCGGGAATATGGTCAATCAGGTCCAGATCCAGTTGCAAAAGGGTCAGGTTCCTACCGTCCAGATTGATTTTATCGGCTCAGACATGACCGTCACCACCGTGGATGTCTCCAGCGCCGTCAATGCGGCAACCAAAAGCCCGCTGATGGACGTAGTGGGTGGTTTTCTGGGTTGTTCCGTTTTTGGCCAGTCTCCAGCCGGGTGCATTCAGTCCGCCACCATTACCTTGGCACGCGATGGCTCCGGGCAGGATACTGGCATGGGTCATGTTGGAGCATGCGGTATCCAGTTCGGCGCGCTCAAGGCGTCCATGGATATCGAGTATTTTTTCAAGGATTATACCGAATTTTTGGCATGGCAGGCCGGGAAAAAGGGTCCAGTCTCGGTGGGAATCAAGGGGAGTGATGGCTACGGCTATCAGTTCACCCTCCTCAATGGCCGGATATTCAACCCGAAAAACCCGATCAGCGGCAAGAATGCCACCATTGTCACCACCATTTCCGTCACGGGCAACCCGCTGCCGGGCGGCGGCACGTTCGCCATTACGCGCATCACGCCAACGTCCTGACGGTCTGCGTTCTTTCTGAATTTTCTTCTTTCCATCCTCACAGGCCGCCACTGAGCGGCCTTTTTTTAGTGGAGTAAGCCCTCATGGCTCGTCTTTCCGACATCAAGATTGATTCCGCCGCCATTGCCGATGGTGTGACTGTCCCTGTTGAGCAGTATCCGGGCCTCAAGATCACCGTGCGCGGCTTCACCGATGCCTTCCGCGATGCCCAGGCACGCCGTCTGGCGCAGGCCGCCCAGAAATTCCGCAATGATGTCAGCCGTATCCCCTTTGCTGTGCGTCGCCAGATCAACAGCGGCCTGCTGTCAGAATTTCTGATCGTGAATGTTGATGGCCTTTACAGTGATGATGCGGAAACCGTTCCAGTCACGCTGGAAGAGTTCAAAAACCTCCTGGCAAATCCGGATTACCGCAATCTGGCGGATGCCTGCTGGGACGCGGCTGCCCTGGTCAACACGGGTGCAGCCGAGCAGGTGGAGAAGGCTGAGGGAAACTAACCCGCGCCCTCAGATGGTGGCTGGTCTGGGGTGACCCGGAATATGAGGACATCTGGCCGGAGCTGGAAGGTGATGAAGCCCGCGTTGATCCCCTGCCGGAATGGCATTGGATCTGGCGCGCCTGGCACCGGCTCTCCTCGGAACGTCAGTGGCCTGCTGAGGGATTTTCCGTCCCCATGGGCGGCATGATCATCAAGGGAAGGCCAACGGCCATCCCCTGGCGCGCCGTGCTGGCGTGGGCAGGTCATCATGATCTGAGCAAGGCGGAAATGGCGCTGCTGGATCGCTGCCTCATCGCCATGGATGCGGTGTTTATCGCGCACTGGTCAGAAAAACTGAAAAGGAGCCTTGGCAAATGAGATGGTCGAATGTCCTGCGTGAGCAGATCCACCTCAACACCGCCAAGGCGCTTTCCAGCACGGCGCTGCATGAGATGGTGGCCGATCAATGCCGCCAGAACCGGGATGATCTTATCGCGCAGGGCAGCGCCTCTCCGGTTTACACCACCTACGTGGACGGCAAGCGCGATGCCGCAGAAGAAACCGCCATGTTGCAAGGCGGTCTTGTCGTCTACGTTTTCAGCGCCCTGGCACAGGCCGCCAACTGGGCGCTGGATCAGTGCCGCAAGCGCTCGCCCGTTCGCAGCGGTGCGTATCGGGATAGCTGGGTCATCCTGGTGGATGGCATAGCCTGGCAGCAGGCTCCCGCAAAAATACCCAAGGGCAGCACGGTCTGGATCGTCAACACCATGCCCTATGCCCGCAAGATTGAAGTCGGCGGCATGCGTGTCAGTGTGCCACCAGGCATCGTGGAGGCGGTCCGTCAGGCCACGCAACGCCGCTTTGGCAGCATCAGGGCGGACAAGGCTTACAAGCCGCTCCAGGGCGGCCGTGATGCCCGTGGTGAGCCCATCCCTTACGTCCTCAGGCAGGCTGGCATCGCATCCGGCATGTCCTGGAACAAAAAAGCGAAAACATGGAGCCGCAAGCACGCGGCCTACGCCAGCAACCGCGCAGATCGGCAGGCTGGCCAGCAGATGCTCTATCCCACCTTAATTCTTACCGAGCCAGGACAGTAAAATGGCAACCATCAAGCAGATCAATGAGATTGATAACATCATCCATGTTACCGATCAGACTGCCGATGGTACCGAGAGTGCGGCCCGCAATATGGATGCCTTGCAGGGCAAGGCAGAGGCCGTTTGTGGCTCCATGGCCGAAATGGGCGCATCGGGGGGCAAGGCCACACGGGCGCTGGCTGAAGGCGTTGGTGCGGCATCGGATGCCTTCAACGGCCTGAGCACCACTGCCGCCTCCCGTGTCAATCAGCTCGGCAAAGAGCTGGATCTGCTCACGGAAAAACGCAGTCAGCTTCTGGATGCCACCCGCAACGCAGGTGCGTCCGGTCTGGGCACAGAGGGCACGGCCACCGAGCTGGAAAACATCAATGCCGAGATCTCGCGCGTTACCATCCAGATGGACCGGGCGCAGCGGCAGGCCCATGCAGCGGCAGATGCCCAGGCAGCATGGAATGGTGAGCTGACAGAAGGCCGCAGCGCCATGGTCTCCCTGGGAGATAGTACGTCTCGGGTGATTGACGCCCAGAACGCTGCTGTCACTGGCCTGTCTGCCGGGATGGATACGTCCGTCAAAAGTTTCCTGCGTATGGCCGCCTCTGCGGGGGATGAAGTCGCCAAGCTGACCCTGCGGCTGGAAACGGCGCAGGATCGCTTGCAGCAGATGCAGGTTCAGGCCCGCGCTGCCACGGCCAATGGTCTATCCGATGATGATGCCAACTATGGCGTAGCGGCCCAGCAGGCGCGTGTGGATGCGCTCCAGCAGCAGATTGACCTGGAAAAGCAGGCCCGTGCCGCAGCCGATGAACTGACAACGGCGCTGGAAGAGCAGACGCTTGTGCAGTCCAAAAGCACCAATGCCACAAAGCTGGAAGGATACCAGATTGGCATCCTGATGGATGAGGCGCACAAATTCTTTGATCAGATCCTGGCAGGGGGCAACCCGCTCCAGGCGGCGTTCTATCAGGTGCCCAATGCCGTCCAGATCATGGGCGGCCTTGGCAACAGCCTCCAGCTCGTGCGCGGTCTGCTTGTCGGTCCGGCCGGTATCGCTCTGGCAGCCGGCGCAGCGGGTGCGGCCATCTACAAACTCGGCTCCTATGCCGAGAGCGAGCAGTCCCAGCTCACGCAGCTCAGCACCCATCTGCGGGCTACTCGAACGGATTACGCTGATATGGCGGATGCTGCGGAAAAAGCGGCGCGCAGCCTGCATGAGTCTGACAGTGACCTATCTCTCTCAGACAGCCGCACGGCCGTGCAGACCATTGTCTCCGTGCCAACCGTGGATAGCAGCCAGATTGAGCGTTACATGACGGACGCCCGCAATCTGGCGGCCGTCATGGGGCAGACGGTGCCGGAGGCCGCCAAGACCATGGCGTCCGCCTTGCAGGATCCTGCCAAGGCAGCGGAAGGGTTTGCCCAGCAGGGCATGCCTGGTTTCAACGCCGGTCTGGTGCTCATGGTCCAACATATGGCGCAGGCAGGGGATCGCACCGGCGCTCTGAATAGCGTTCTCAAAGTGCTGGAGCAGACCACTAAAAACGCGGAAGAGCAGGCGCTCACACCGTTTCAGCAGTCCCTGAAGGATCTGAAAGATGAAACCGGCGGTGTGGGAGATGCCGTGGTCTCTTCCTTTCAGCATATGGGGGATGGCATTGTCGGTATGGCCACGGCCGGGATCAAAGGGCTCACAGGGCTGATTGAGCTCATCGAACAGATTGCGCCCAAGGTTGAAACAGCCACCAAATCCATCTGGGATTCCGTAGCCTCCGGCATGACGTGGGTCGGTGGAAAGCTGGAAGGGGGAGTAGAGGGTGGCCTGAACCTGCTGGGGGCCACCAATCTGTCGCACCTCATGGCACAGGGAACTACGGCTGACCCGCAGTTCTCCATGCCCACCAATACCAACGCTACGGGGGATGTCCGCGGAACAAATGACAGTTCTGGTAATGTGCCGTCTACTCAATCCTTAAAAGCACAGGATGCAGCCGTAACAAGCCTCTCTGCTCACTGGGCTGACCTACAAAAGACCGTGGATGCGGAAATCGGTTCTGACAGTAGCCTCAGCGGCCAGTTGGATGATCAGAGACGCAAAATTCAAGGTCTGAAAACTGCTGTATCTGACCTGAATGAACTGCATGCGGCTGGAAAGATCGCTGATGAAGAATATGCCACCGACATGCGTAACCTCAATGGCCAGCTCACCGCGGCCAATGTTGCCTTGGGCGGCCTGCGTGGGCCGTTTGCGGATCTGATTGAGCAGCAGGACCACGCTGCCCAGTCTGCGGCAGCGCTGACAGGCTATGACAAGGCGATGGTAGAGGCGTCCCAGCAGGCGGACGATGCTGCACGCCAGCTTTCGGGTGGCATGGCCTCAGCCAGCGAAAAAGCGCTGGTGCAGGCCGCTGCGGCCCGCACTCTGGCGGCGGAATACAAAACCAACCTGACAGTCATAGACCGCAACACGCAGTTGCAGGATGGCATCACGGCTGCCTGGGCCAAAGGTGGTGCAGCGGCCGATCATGCAACCAACTATGTGGAGGCCTATAATTACGCTCTGGATCATTTCAGTAAAAATGCGCCTGATTTCAATGAGAAAGTAAAAGCCATGGCCGCAGAACTTGATGCGTTCTCGGCCTCAAAGCGCAATACTGCTCTCAGTCAGGAAACATTTGCCAACGACAACCAGATCAAGCTGATCGGCCTGGAAACCGATACTCTGGGCATGAATGCGGATGCGCGCACCAAACTCATCAACCGCATGCAGGCTGAAAATGCAGAGACGGAGAAAGGAAACTCTCTGCAAGACCAGTCTGTGCAGGCTTATCTGGCCAGTGTGGATGCGCTTTCGGATGCCACCACCGCCTATGAGCATCATCAGCAGGTGCTTCAGGATGTCACCGGCAGTCTGGAAAACATGACGGACCAGTTGACGGATGGCGTCACGCAGGGGTTTTTGCAGGGCACATCGTCCGGGATGTCCTTCAAGTCCACGCTCCAGGGGATTACAACCCAGATTGTGGGCATGCTGGCCAAAATGGCGCTGATCAATCCGCTGCTCAACAAGATTGATGGCGGCACGCGCACCACGATGGATGATGTCACGGATATGCTGTCCGGATCGTCATCAGCGTCCAACGCGGGCACAGACAAGGGTCTGGACCAGCAGGATCAGGAAGCCCTGCAGAACTGGTTTGGTGAGAAAACACAAAGCGGCAGCCAGAGCTCAACCGACGGGCTTGATCAGCAGGACAAGAGCGCCCTTAATCAACTGTTTGGCGCAGGTCAGGGCGGAAGCTCCGGCCTGAGCGGCCTGATGTCCACAAAGCTGTTCGGCACAGCCAGCGTTGGCAGCCTGCTGACCGGTGTCGGCTCTGGCATGGCGGTTGGCTCCCTGTTCAGTCATGTCGGCAAGGGCACCGATGGCACGCTGGGCAGCGCCATAGGCTCGGGTGTGGGGTCGATCGTCGGATCCATCTTCCCGGTTGTGGGCACGGTGCTGGGCGGGATTATCGGCGGTGCTGGCGGTGGTATTCTCGGAAGTCTCTTTGGCGGAAAACATCATTACACGATTGATGATGTCTCTGCTGAAAACGGGACTCTCAGCATCAGCCGGGTGCACAACCATCGCAATACGGATACGATCACATCCGGATTGCAGGATGATCTGGACAGTCTGAATCAGCTTTATTCGGACGTTGGCGCGTCCGTGTCTGACAGTGGGGTTGTCGGGCAGGTTTATGCCAAGCGCTATAGGGGTAAGCATAGCAACCAGACGCTGGCCGATATCCTGCCGGATATTGATCTGACCAGTTCTGATGCGACTTTTGCAAAAGCGCTGGCAGGCGGCATGCCATCATCCTTTGACAGCGTTGATACTTACGCGCAGACGGTGCAGCAGCTCAAGCAGACGTCTGACGCATTGGATGCGCTTGGTGTCCATGTCAGCAAGTTTACGGACGCGACCCATGTGTCGGTTGAGAGCATCAGCGGTTATACCGGAGATCTGGCCAAGGTGCTGTCCGGTTTCGACGGTCAGACTGTCTCGACCGATGTGCTGCAAAGCCAGATCAGCAGCCTCAAGACTTTGCTGGATGTTACGGCCAGCGGGGCTGAAAGCATTGTTGACCAGGTGCAGGACCTCAAGGTCCAGTACCAGCAGGCAGCAGATCAGGCCAAAGCCTATGGGCTGGATTATCAGGTCATCCTGGACAAGGGCAACGCCATTGCGGAGATGACCATCGCCAATGAAAACCGCAAGCTGGAGCAGTCTGATCAGTCCGTGCAGGCCCGTTATCTGGCCGCAACGGGGGATCAGGAAGGCGCTGATCTCCTTAATTTTGATGTATCGGCAGCCCAGCAGAAACAGGAACTGGATGATGAATGGCGTAGCTATCTGGGGGACAGTTACGCGAGCAGCCAGACATATGCGGATCAGATGGCAGACCTGGACAAGACCCTTGCGGCCGAGCGCCTCAAGATCCAGGCGACTTATGCAGCCCAGGCCCTGGCAGATCAGGAAGAAGCGCAGCAGGAAGCGGCCGAAAAGCAGGCGGAATATCTCTCTCAGGCGCAATCCTCGGTCGCGTCTGCGTTTTCAAACCTTGCCGATTATGTGCAGGGTCTGGGCACGTCCGATGCTTCGCCCCTGTCCGTGCAGGATCAGTACAAACTGGCCAATGATAATTTTGATACGGATTATCAGGCAGCCATGGGTGGGGATTACGATGCGCTGACGCGCCTCCAGTCAGAGTCCCAGACGGCTCTGTCCGTCGATAAGCAATGGCTGGGCTCCGGCACGGATTACAGCAAGGCCTATCAGGACATGCTGACCAAATTGCAGGCCATCGGCAATCTGGGCGCTGACACATTTACGGCCAACCTGGCCAAACAACTGGCAGCGCAGCAGGTGGATGCAACGCTCCAGGTCAAACAGGAAATCCAGACCATGAACGCGACCCTGCAACGGTTGATCCGGATGCAGGCCGTAGGCGCAAAGGCAGCATAAAATGGCAGTTATCCGCACGGTAGAGCTGGACATTGTCCAGCCTGCCGCTGGCACGCTTGCGGCCACCTATGGCCACGGCACGCGGGCGCACGGCACTCTGCGTCGGCGCGCCCATAATCCGGAAGCCACGGACACCATCCGCTATTCTGATTGTGGGTATGTGGATGAGTCAGGCACGCCGTATCCGCCCTATGTGACGGATGCCTTTACCCTGGACCGGGGGCTGACCCTCACGGCGGACGCCATGGGCGGTGCGCTCTCGGCCGGGTCCATCACGCTGGCCAATCCTGATGGCGTGCTGGACAGCCTGCTGACCACCCGCGTCAATGATCATCTGCCGGTGCGGATCCACACCGGCAGCAAGATCTGGGATGGGGTGCGGCGGGTGTGGAAAGATCCTGCCAGCACCAGCCTGCGGCCTGTGTTTGCCGGTCTGGGCAGGAGCTGGCGGCCGGACCGCACATCCGTGGCCATTGATCTGCTGGACGCCACCTACTGGCTTGAGGGCAGCATGCCTGTCTCCGTCTATGGCGGGGCAGGCAAGCTGGATGGAGACAGCAACGTGGCGGGCAAGGGCATGCCCCGGATCCGGGGCAGTGTGTGCAACATCACGCCGGTGCTGATTGATAGCGTCAATTATGTCTATCAGATCTCGGACGGCCCGGCCTCGGTCACGGCGCTGTATGAGGGCGGGTATCCGGGTGGCATCGCCTCGGCTGGCACGGTGGCGGATATCTATGCCGCCAGCCCCAGCCCCGGCACTTACACCGTGCAGACCGGCTCCGCTGGCACCTGGCTAAGGCTGGGCACCAAGCCGGTCTATGGCATCACGGTGGACGCCGTGGGGAAATTCCGCTCCGGGGCTGCACCCGCCAACGTGCTGGATATCCTGCGGCAGATGCTGCTGGAGGATCTGGTCATGCCTGCGGCCTATCTTGATGCCGCATGGCCTGCCACCTCCTCGATCGCGCCCTGGCCGGGTGGCTGGTATTGGGATGGTTCGGAGACCATCACCGGCAAGCAGGCGGTCAGTACGTTGCTCAGCGGGCTGTGCATCACCCTGGTGCCCACCCGCACCGGCACGCTGCTGCCCATCCTGCTGACAGCGCCGGACCCGGCCGAGACACCGGCCGCCGAGCTGAATGCGGATGTGATCACGGAGATTGCAGCCGCCACGCTGGACAGTTCGCTGGATCCGCCAACATGGCGCTGGCGCATTGGCTGGCAGCATAATTTCACGGTGCAGACCACTGGATCCAATCTGCACCCGCAGGCTCCGGCCGCACGGCAGGCCATCATCGCGGTGGCGGATCGGGCCGCCATCTGGTGGTCTCCGGATATCAAGAGCCGCTGGCGGGTGCCCAATGATCCGGCACTGGTCACCACGGCCTTGGCCCGCCAGACGGATGCCACCACCATTGCCAAACTGCATGGCGCATTGTGGGGCACGCAGCGGCGGCTCTGGGCTGTCACCATCCCGCAGGATCTCGCCTGGGGGATTGATCTGGGGGATGTCATCGGCATCTCCGCGCCGGCGCCGGGGCTGGAAGACAGGCAGCTCGCCCGCGTGGTGAGTGAGCACATGCAGGCCACGGATCAGACCGTCACCTTTCAGATCCTCGTTTAAAGACGGATAAAAATGGAAAATTGTGGATTGGGCTGGGAGAACCGCGTTCTGGACGCGGCGCTCACGGCCTCTGCGCAGGTCTCGGCGTTGCCTGTCGAAAACCTGCGCAACCAGCAGGGGGCGGCAAGCCTTGGCTGGCGGGTGCCAGGCACGGCGGCTACGCTCACCATCAGCCACCCGCCTGCCGGTCCCTGGCGCGCCTTTGGCCTGTTCCGGACCAACCTGACAGCAACGGCCCAGATCACCGTCACCGTCCTGTCAGGCGGCAACACGGTCTGGCAGGGCACGGCGCAGGCGGTAGCCAATGGGCAGATCCTGCTGGTGGCGCCAATGGCCGTTACGGGCGATACAGCCACCATCCAGATCACGGATACCGCCAATCCGGACGGGTTTCTGTCTATCCCGTTGGCCTATGCTGGCCCGATCTGGCAACCGATGCGCAATTACAGCACGGACAGCACGGCAGACCGCACGCTGGGGCAGGATAGCGTGACAACCCTCGGTGGTGCTGAGTTTGTCTCCACCCGCTGGTATCAGCGCAAGCTGAGCATCGCCCATCAATCCTATGGCGATGCGGACGCCGTTGTCCTGGACAGGATCCTGCGTGTGGCAGCCACCGGCCAAAACATCCTGTTTCTGCCAGACCCATCCGCCACGCCAGACGTGCTGGCAGCGAAGGCGCTGTTTGGCGGCCTGAGCGGCAGTGATCTGTCCAATCCCTTTGGCGCTGCTGACCGGCATGCCCTGACCTTAACCCTCACGGAGCGCCTGTAATGGCACCACAGCTTGGCAACTATGTGCTGGAGACAGCCACAGCGCCCGGTACGGGCAGCTTTACCCTCAACGGCCCGGAAACCAGCCGCCGCAGCTTCTCTTCCGCATTTCCCAACGGCGGCAGCGTTTTCTACTTTGCTGATGACGGATCCAGCGCCGAATGGGGTGTGGGCACGCTGACCATCGGCACGCCCAGCACGCTCTCGCGCACCACGATTATCGGCACCACAAGCGGCAGCGCATCGGCGCTCAATTTCTCCGGCTCCGTGGAAGTCTATAACGAAATACCGGCAGAATATGTGCCGATATTGGAAGCGGACGGCCATCTGATCGTCAAATCCATCACGGACTGGACACAGCGGCAGGCGCTGGGTGCAGCGGATGCAGAGGGGCGGTATGTCAAATCTGTAAATGACAGTGCCAACAGCCGGGTTGATGGTGCTGGCATCAACAAACAGACTGGCGTGCCATGGCTGCATACAGGCGGCGGATTTACCAACCTGCAACAGGCAGGCGATTACGCCACTAACGCGGCAGTCAATGCTGAGGTGACGGCCCGAGCGAATGCTGTTGCGGGGCTGGATGCAGCCAAGGTCAATCGCTCCGGGGATAGCATGAAGGGGCAGCTTAATAACTGGAACGACCCCAACCTGACCACGGGGGTCTATAACTATTCCCCTTCATTCCGGTCATATACGAACTCCCGTGCAGGCTTCTCCTTGTTCTCTCAGGACAAGGTGGGGGATGGCTCAACGGCTTGCGGTGTATTGGTCTATGAGTGGAACGGACAGCAGCAGCAATTTTGGTGGTTCGGTCCTGATGGGTCCATTGGGCAGTCCACAAAGGGCAATGTAGCCTTCATCAGTGATATTCCTACGGATATCTACAAAGAGTCTTTTTTTAACAACGATTTTCCAGATGGGGGCTCTCAGGTCACCAACCTGCCACACGGGCAGCGATGTGTTCATTTCATTGTGTCTGCTGGCTCGGGGGGCCGCGTGAACTTCCCTCAGGCATTTAGCGGATACCCTACTTGCCTTGTTCTGACGCCAACGGTCCATACGGATACTTGGTGGACGGATTTAGATTCCGGTGGGTTCACCTTTTGGAACGCAAACACATGGACTGGTAATATTGGTGTAACAGCATGGGGACCACGATAATGACTGACACATCAACTACGACAACACCCAAAACAGGTGCTGATATTGTTAAAGCGGCATATCCTGCACGGTATTATGCACAATATGATAAGTCAGCTACAGGTGTGACGCATGCAACCGCTGTTATCGACACACAGGCGTCTGATACAAAAGTCAACGCGCTTCCTGCAGCAAGCGACATGATCGCGCTGACAGCAGATCAGTATGTAATGGCGCAAGGTGCTAACAACATTCGCATCCAGAATGGTGCACTGCTTTATCCGGCACGGTATTACGTTCGGTATGACACAACAGCTGCACAGCCAACGGACATTACCGGCTGGTTTGATACATGGGCACTGAGTGACGTATCGCTCCTCCCGGACGCCGAGCAGATGCTGGCTGTATCGCAGGCGGACTGGAATAACCCTGAAATTCACGCATACTCAGGCAAAGGTGTGCAGGACGGTAAGATTGTTGATTACACACCACCTGTCCCGCTACCTATCCAGGCGCAGGGCGAACAGACATGGATTGCGTCACAGGCGTCAATGGCGGCTGCCATGGGAGAGACGTTTACATCTGATATGAAAGCGTATGTGAAGGCGGTTCAGGCTATTGCCGATGGCACGGACACTGCCAGCACAAAACTGCCGGACAGGCCAAAAAATATCATGAGCTGATACAGCGTCCTGCTGTTGTTTCTGCCGCCCGGTGAGGCGGTTTTTTTATGTCTGCCGAAAGGGCCCAGATGCCTGATACCAATTATCCGCCCGGTGATTTTATCGGCCGGGGTGAGTTTGCCATGATGGATGGTCGCGTGCGGATCCTTGAGAGCGATATGGCTCTGGCCAAGGCCAATCAGACGGAAACGAAATCAGACGTTGCCAGCATCAAGAGCGGCATCGCCACCATTCAGGCGGAGTTGAAGACCATGCGTGGCTGGAGGCAGTTCCTGATCACCGGCGGCATTGGTGTCGGCTGGGGGCTCGTCCAGGGCATCATGCATGTCCTGGGTTGGGGGAGCGCGCCATAAAAACAGAACGGCCCGCTCCCCTGCGGACCGTCCTGCCTCACTCATCCAGTTTAGGTGCTCCCACACCCAGAATCACCGTGCCGGAGCCGCCCCGCTTCCACATTGACCCAGATCAACAGACCGCCCGCTGAGGCGGTTTTTTTATACCCGGAAATCCAAATGAATGCTTCCATCGCTCTCGCGGCTGCTTTGGCGCGCGAATACGAAGGCCTGTCCCTGCGTCCGTACGTCTGTCCGGCCGGTTACTGGACCATCGGCTACGGCAACCGCTGCCTGGCCGACGGGTCCGCCGTCACGGCGCGCACGCCGCCGATCACCAGACAGCAGGCGGAAGATCTGCTGCTGTTTACCCTCGCAGGCCTGCGCGTGAAACTGCGTGCCCTGATCCATGTGCCGGTAACAGCCAAACAGGAGGCGGCGCTCCTGGACTGGCAATACAATCTGGGCACCGGCGTGATTGCCGGATCCACGCTGCTGCGGCTGCTCAATTCCGGCCAGACCATCGCGGCCGGAGAGCAGTTGCTGCTGTGGGATCACATGCACCGTAACGGCCATCTGGTCCGCGTGCCTGGTCTGACCAGGCGCAGGCAGGCCGAATGGCATCTCTATGTCGGGGCAACTGGTGCCGGATCCTCCGTGCCGTCCAGTCCCACTCCCTCCAATCCCACTGATGATCTCAACGCGGCCGAACTGAGCCGCGTGAAGGAAGACGTATGAAACTCGCAAAAATCGGCGCTTATCTCCGCCAGCCTACCACCCTCATTGCGCTGGGGCTTGTCCTTGGCACGGGCGTTGCCGACTGGTTTGGCGCGCTGCCAGAAGGCACCTCCATTGCCCTGCTGGCTGCATCCCTGCCGCTGTTGGCTGTGTCCGACACTAGCGGAATCCTGGCAAAACTCTCGGCAGATCGGGATGGTCTGGCTGCCATTGTGCATGCCCTCACCACCCACAAGGATATTGGTCCGGCCGCCATCAAGGTAGCATCCGATACTGTGCCGGGTGGGGCGCTGCTTGCGGCGGCCGCATCTGCCTTGGTCCAGCAGCAGGCTGCCGCCAGCGCGCCGGCCAAAAAGGCCAGCGGAATCGGCGGCGGTACGGCTGGTCTGCTCCTGCTGATCGGCCTATCCGGTAGTCTGGTGGCGTGCAGCGGTGATCAGCTTATCCAGCGCAAGCAGGCAGTTTACAGCCTGAGCCTGTCCTACTCAGCCGCTGCCCAGATGGCGGCCGACTATGAGCACAACGTGGCTGCGGATCCTGCCGTGGTCGCCAAGCTCAAGCCTGCTTTTCAAAAGGCACATGACCTGATTGCTCCGCTGGATGATGCGGCCGCCAAGGGTGATCCGCTGCCGCAGGCCACGGTTGAGGCGGCGCAGGCTGCGCTCGATGCGGCCCGCAAGTTGTTGCCGTCCACCGCCAACTGATCATTTTTCTGGCGTCGGGAAAATGATCGCCAAGGGTGTCGGTAATAGCGACACCCTTTCATGCACCGCCAAAAATCGGCATTAAACCAAGGAAGACAGACAGTGAATTACACTCAGATCGCTATTTCGGCCGTTGAAGCTCTGATCCAGAATGGCCGTAACCGGCCGTTTGAGGCCGCCTTATGATTAAAGATTGTGACTGGTAACTTACCGTCGTTAACGACGTCGTTATTGACGTCATTTGAGAGGTAAGAATGGCCCAGGAAATCCTGATTGGTGTTGAACGCCGTCGCCGCTGGTCGGATGAACGCAAACTGGCGATACTGTCTGAAGTTGGTGTGGATGGAGCGAGTGTATCGGATGTGGCACGTCGGCATGACCTGACCCGCCAACACCTTTACCAATGGCGGAGTTCATTCCGTCAAAGACTATCTTCGCCAGATCAGTCTGTGGCGTTTATTCCTGTTGCTTCAGTGACGACACCTGCTGTGACATCTGGCGGTGGACCTGACGAACTGGCCATAGTGCTGCGCAATGGCCGTAGTATCAGGGTGACGGGACATCCTGCCGAAGATCTTCTGGCCCGGGTCATCCAGATTGCGGAGACGGCATGATTGGCGTGGGCAACGGCGTGCGTGTCTATCTGGCCTGCGGGGTGACCGATATGCGCAAGGGCATATCGGGTCTGGCAGCACTGGCACAGGACGTGCTGCGTCAGAACCCGACATCAGGGGCGCTCTTTGCTTTTCGTGGTCGCCGTGGCGACAGGATCAAGCTTCTGATGTGGGACGGTCAGGGGTTCTGTCTTTATTACAAGGTGCTTGAGAAGGGACGTTTTCCATGGCCGTCTCCGGCAGAGGGCGTTGCACGCCTGACGACAGCACAGATGGCCATGCTGTGGGAAGGCATGGAGTGGAGACGCCCTTCCTGGTCTGCACCACCGTCTCGCGTAGCCTGATTTTTATGGCGTGATCGTGTAGAACCTTTTGAATTTTCTTAGATTTTCTGCTATTTTTTCATAATGACGCCTGCACCCGTGGTCCTGCCTGATGATCCGGATATCCTGAGGGAAATGATTGTTTCCCTGCAGACCGAAGTGGCCCGGCTTTCTGCGTCGGCCCGTGCGTATGAGGCTCTTGTCCAGTCTCTCAAAATCCGGATCGCACGCCTTCAGAAACAGAAATTCGGGGCCAGTTCAGAAAAGATAGACCGTGAGATTGAACAGCTCGAACTGCTCCTTGAAGATGTAAAAATCGCCATCGCGGCAGCCGATCCTTCTCCTGATATCAGGGAGCATGATGTCAGCGATGATGCAGTCTCTCCCCCACGGCAGCGTGGCAAACCACAGGTTTCTGACACGACACCACGGGAGCGTATTGTTCTCGACCCGGGTGAGGCCTGTCCTGCCTGTGGCGGTCCTCTGCGTCTTGTAGGCGAAGATGTCACCGAAATACTGGACTTTATTGCGGCAAAACTGAAAGTTGTCGAAACGGCACGGCTGAAGAAATCCTGCCGCCATTGCGAAACGATGGTGCAGCCTGAAGCACCGTCGCGCCCTGTTCCACGGGGGATGGCTGGCCCCGGGCTTCTGGCCCATATCCTGGTCTCGAAATTCGATGACCATATCCCGCTTTATCGTCAGAACGAGATCTTTGCCCGTCAGGGTGTGGACATTCCCCGTTCAACCCTGATCGACTGGTGTGGTCAGGCCGTTGCCGTTCTGCGTCCTCTCACAGATCTGATCCGTCAGGATGTCGTAAAGGCAGACCTGCTGCATGCCGATGATACACCCATCCAGGTTCTTGATTCCCGTCTGCGCCAGGCTGGGAAACCACGTGGTGTGAAGGAAGGGCGGATCTGGACCTATCTGCGCGATCCCCGCCCCTGGGGCGGGAGTGATCCGCCCGCCGTGGCCTACTGGTTCTCTCCCGATCGCAAGGGGATCAATCCCCAGACCCATCTGGCACAGTTCCGGGGCATTCTGCAGGCTGACGCCTACGCGGGGTTCAGGGATCTGTATAAACCCGATGCAACGGGAACCGTGCATGTGCGCGAAGCGGCCTGCTGGGCTCATCTCCGCAGGGCCTTCCATGATGTCTGGAAGGGCAGTGATTCGACAATCGCAAGGGAAGCACTCGAGCAGATCGGGGAACTCTACGATATCGAGCGGCAGCTCACCGGGTCTCCTGCTCCGTATCGTCTGGCTGTCCGACAGGAAAAAAGCCGCCCTCGTGTCACAGCATTCCACGCATGGTGCGAAACACAGCTCGCCCGTATCCCTGGCAAGGGGGAACTGGCAAAAGCAATCCGTTATGCGCTCAACCGGTGGGCAGCCTTTACCCTCTTCCTCGAAGATGGTCGTGTTGCCATCGACAACAATCCTGCCGAACGGGCCATACGACCGGTATGCGTCGGGCGGAAAAACTATCTGTTTGCCGGTTCAGACGCCGGGGGCGACAACATCGCTGATGCCATGACGCTTATCGAAAGCGCAAAACTTTCAGGCCTCAACCCGCACGATTACCTCGCCGATGTTCTCGCCCGCATCAACGAACACAAGATCAACCGCCTCCACGAATTGTTGCCATGGAACTGGCAACCCGCGAATACGCTTCACAAAAAGGCCGCATAATCAAGGCGGCACAGAACGGCCGGTTACGAATGGCCCCACGATTGTGGAGGATATCTCCGCTCTGCTACGCCCGCTGAAGGAGGGTCGTGAGCCAACGGCCGATGAATGGGCTTTTGCCCGCCAGCAGCTTGATGCAGCTAATGCGGCTGTGCAGGCGGGGTGATACTAAAGGGAAGGGTCAGAGGCCTACAAACATCATCACTGGATTCTATGATGATGTTTTCTAGTTCTCTTGGACGAGGGAACTAGACGCCTCCGAATTTAAAAACCTAGGGAAATCATGGTGCTGCTGGACAGGATTGAACTGTCGACCTCTCCCTTACCAAGGGAAAGACGTAGCCATGTCAGCTATCGCCCTCATTCCTGCCATTCAGCCTAGCTATGCGAATTCCTAAAAAGCAGTCGTTCTGCTCAAGCATCTACTATGTCAAATCGACAAAGTAGAGAACCTATCGAATTCCTGTGATATGCATCGAAAGCATCCAGAATAGCAGCCTTCGACGACGATATCTGAAATTCTAGTACTACGATCCGGTTTATCCGAGCTCAGTTTCCGGTGTGACGAGGCCGATGAGTAGGTGTCAGCAGTAGAGGATGACAACAACTACGTAAGAGAACTCGCAACAATTGCTAGTTGATAAGGGGCTGGGCAGGCACTTGATCCATCAAGTCGGCAAGCTCTTCGAGTGACTTTACCAGATCAGCGTGGTGATCAGCAGGATCATAGCACAAACACTTTAAGTTCCGATTTGACCGCAGCGATTTCACCATGTCTGGCGCTATGCGCGATGATGTTACTAAGTAATGTGGTCGTGAATTTGGAAAATTGAAACGCTGGTTTTCGAGAAGCATATTGAGGTCGGGGTCTGAGATGCCACATCCAATAATTAAAAAAGTATGAGACAAGAGACAAGCATCTAGAACGTCATAAAACGCTGAGTGAGATACTCTCGCTTTAGCATAATCGTGATTTGAGAATATCAATTCATTGGGGTGGTCGATTGATCCGTGGACCTTAATAATGTGGGTCCGGTCCTCTCGCAAGAAATTGTGCACGTCTGGGTCAAAATACCGTTTAACCGTCACTTGACCACCAGTCTCGCCCAGCACATAATTTTCAAATATTTGATCGAAATTTGGCGTCAAATATATTCTTTGGTCCAAGTTAAATATTAGCTTGTGTATCTCAGAAGGCGCATACGCAGGCGTAATGAAACATTCCCTAATAAAGTGTTCCCATTCCTCTTCCATCCTGCTTTTGATCCACTCACAAGCGTGTAGCAAATCATTATTTTTGATCGCTCGTTTGATATGAGCCGTGCCCTGAGGTCCAATCTTGGCCAAACCACGTTCAAGGAACTCGCCCCATAATGGAGGACGCGTTTTACCGTCTTTACCCACCGAGTTTTTGCTAACACCACTACCGAGGAAAACGACAACTCGCCTAGATATAAGATCGCGCTTCAGCTGTTCTGGCCAATTGATCATTACTTCAACCCCGCCCGGGCAAGAATTTCTTCTGCGACTATGCCAAACGTTTCACGAGCACCCTTTACCTTCGAAAAGTGCGCGCCTCTTACGCCGTCACTCGCCTTAAGGTCAAACACCGGGGCGCGAGCGGTTTGCGACATGGGGATAAGACTATGGAGGTTGGGAATTGAACCTAGTAGGAAGCGAGTAATTGTACTGGGAGGCGGAGCAATTGTTGATAGATTCGAAGACACTATGCTCTCGAATTGCTTCATAATTTTCTCATAAGCATTCACAGCACGTTTCGTACCAAAAGCGTCTGCTTTGGCAATATAGTGTTGAGATGCGTAGCCGAGAAATCCGATACTCCTAGCGAGATTTGTGCCGACGTCATCAGGATCATCGACGTTCTCAACGCCAGAAATCCATTGCTTTCGCCACCTAGACATCCATGCAGCGATGTTGTCGATCGCCTTAACGCTGAAGATGTCTATGGACACGGGGGCCACGAAATAGTCGCTAGCCAACAAAACAGAACGATTGATAGAACCAAGTGATGGGCCCACATCAAAAAATACGAGGTCGTAATCCTCGCAGCGCTTCATGAGCTCTGCGAACATCAACGTCGTTCGCATGCCGCGCGGGTCGCCACCAATCGCCGCCCCCCAGTCCTTCGCAAGCAAATCTTCAGCTAGAGCTAGTCTAGGATCTCCTGGCAATACATCCACGCCGAAACGTGGGCTTGGGCTGACATTGAACTCTTTGCTGTAGCCTTTACCAAGTGAGAGCGGCCGTATCACATTCTGAAGCGTGAAAGATGAAGTCTCATCATAAAAGTAAGTAAGTTTCCTGTCGTCAAACATATATTGGGTCGCATTGCACTGTGGGTCTGCATCAATCACCAAGACGCGAAGTTTGTATTCGTCAGCTGTATAGGCGGCTACATTGCATAGCAATGTCGTTTTTCCCACCCCGCCCTTATTATTAAAGAACGCTATTGATGTGGCCATTCCGTCCTCCGAAATATTCTCTTAAATTTCAATAGATCAAATTTCTTGTCATGCAAGGGCGCCCCAGTGCGTTTGAGCACTCAAACAGAAGTTGCAAGGTAACCCTCTCTGTTTACATGGCACAACAACTCGACTGAGGCACATTATTGAATGCAGAAGGTTGTTCATTGATGATCAAATCGACCTGAACCGCCCTATGATTTCAGTCTGTGACCCAATATCATCCCATAATGAAGTCTGCCCAGACGATCTGCACAAAACGTCATTAATTTGGTAGCGGTTTCTCTCGTTCGCTGCCCAAAAGCTGCCGGTCCGCTTCCCCCCCAAACCGTCCCAGCCAGTGCTGTGACACGATTCGCTTTCGGAGTATCTTCCCTATGGTGTAATGATTAGTCTTTACACTTGTCTGCCTTAATGGCAGCGGCTTGGCATGAGAACGTTGCTATTATTTTGTATACTCGCTGTTGTGCCTGTCTATGCTGTCGCCGAAGAAACCAATTGCTCTGCATTCGGCTCAGGTAACCACCTTCCCGAGTTAGTCGATAAGCAGCTTGCCATTGGCACCAAGCTTTTGTGCAACCGAGGCTACGCCGTTCTGGCGTCAAGTGTGTCACATGGCCCATTGTGGGCAGCCGAGCATCTGTGGTCGGATGATGTAGAGACGGCTCAGTCTCTTAAGAGGACAGGCCGATTCTATCAGGATACGCGAGTCTCCGGCGGTTCAGATCTGCTGGACTACTACAACTCGATTTACGATCGCGGCCACATGGCACCCAGCGGAGATCAGCCGACTGAGCAGGCACAGGCTGAGACGTACGCACTCACGAACATTGTCCCGCAGACTGCTAGCCTCAATGAGGGTATCTGGGCCAGAGTGGAGCGACGGGTGAGGAGTATAGCTGAGAAAGAAGGGGACCTCTACGTCGTCACCGGCCCCGCCTTCCACCTCAAGCCGATCGAAACACTTGGGCATGACCGCGTATATGTTCCCAGCTCGACATGGAAGGCGGTCTATTCGCCGAATAAACGGCGAGCGGGCGCCTACGTATGCCGTAATGCACAACAGCATCCGCATTGCACACAAGTGACAATCCAGACCCTTATACGCAACACCGGTGTCGATCCATTCCCTGCTGTGTCTGATCATATCAAGGCTCAGGCTTGGAAGCTGCCATCCCCGTGAGCCTCTGCATCTTGGAGGACGTACAAGAGAAAAATAAAAGCGAGGAAAATCCGAGGAGTTAGGCCATAAAATATACGGGACCAAGGGGAACCCTTGGTGATTTATGGCTTGTCCTGTTTTTTGACATGGTAGGGGTCACAGGTTCAATCCCTGTTGCGCCCACCATCCGTTCCGGCAGAAAACCAACGGTTTTCTGAGGCTTATGCATCGGACTGCCATCCTTTGCACTTGAGTCTAGCACGCTGTTAGCACGCATATTGAAATTTACCATCGATCGGGCTGCCACCCGGTCGATGGCGCTTGCGACCTCGTCAATAGCCCGCTTGGCGTTTGCGAGGAAGTCCGGACGCACATGCACATAACGTCCTGTGGTGCGAAGATTTGGCATGGCATGGCCCATGAGAGAGGCAACCTCTATCTCTGGTACGCCACGCGTAATCAGTTCGGTCGCCATAGTATGGCGAATTGTGTAGGGCACGATTTCTGACGGCAGTCCTGCTGATTCACGCGCGGCGCGCCAAGCTCCATTGATCTTGAGAATCGGCTTGTCTTTGTAGGTCACGAGATGACCCGAGGCCACGCTCTCAATCCATGACCTCAAAAACTCCGGCACCGGGATACGTGGTCTCCGCTTCTTCGTTCGAGCACGGCCTGGCGGGTTAAGGTCAATCACTCCGTGCCCCAGATCGCATTGCTCACGAGTGAGTTGCAGAAGCGCCTCAGGGCGTGACGCCGTTCCAATCAGAAGTGCAAGAAACATGCGAAGATGGGGCGGCATATTTGTCTCCCAAAGCCGAGCCATCTCCTGAATCGTCATAATGCGCTCGCGCCCCTCGCCTTCAGGTGGAAGCACAATCGGGATCTGACGATCGATCTCGCCATTCTTCCAAGCCCAGTTCACGGCGGCAGCGGCGATACCCATGACGCGGCGGGTATAACCGGCAGAATAACCCTTGCCACGCAAGCACGAGGCGATGCGTTTTTGTTCGGCCACGGTGTACCCAGCAACGGAAGCGCCTGGCTCCATGCTATCCAGCATCAACTCCAGCGCCCTTCTGTTTGGACCAGCACTCCGTGTTTTCTCGCTATGATGCTTGAAATATCGCATAAAAACAGAAGCCAAACCCGTCTCTGACGTTGGTTCGTTTCTTCTCTTGGCGTATTCTGTTACATATTCTGCGAGCTTTATTTTCGCTTCTTGAAGAACATTTGTGCCAAGAGATGCTCGCTTTGTTTGTCTGGTTTTGGGATCATACCAGCACGCGCACCATGAATCCGAGTTTGGACGTTTTCCAAGGAAGTATTGTCCAATTCGGAACACGGCGTCAGTCTCGGACATCTTTCATTCCTTGCGAGGTAATCTATCAAATGAACTTCGGCGTAGCGCACTCGCGAACGGATTTTCAGATAACCGATCCGGCCCTCCTGCCTTTCTCGCCGCAGTGTAATTGAAGAAATGCCAAGGCGAGAAGCGGCTTCCGGCTCTGTGTATAATAGATAATTCGCCATCATTCACGCAACCTCGCGCATTGTGCCTGCCTGGGAAGGAATACTTCTTTTTCTGTTCTTTTTTTGAGAACGCGCCTCGCTCTTTCTCGAAAAACCTGCAAAGACATCGCGAATACTTCACCGTAGCACTCCAAAAATGCCCGATGAATCGATTCGTATGACCACTCCTCGTCACGAAAACGGCGCAGGTCGTCAACGTGGCGGATAAGAAGTGAACGACATGCGCCCGTACCATTTGGAATTGGCAAGTTAGGTTTTTTCTGAAGCACGCCCATCGGTTCGCTGCGATCACCTGGATCAATCAAAGTTTACGAGTATCAAGAGCAAACGTTATCAAGCGTTTTAAGGCGTGTCAAAAATATATTTGACGTATATTTATTCTTTACTTCTTCACGCGAAGTATTCTTTCCTTCTTTCCTTCTTTCCTTCTTTCCTTCTTTCCTTGTATTTAAAGGCCAAATTCCACGAGAGACAGAGGAGTAAGATTTTTATTGCTGCTCCGCGCTTACTGCGTCACTCCGGTAAGGGTTGGGATACAGTAGATCGTCTGAGCATTGGGGGCGTGGTGCATTCTTCGCCTTCTCTCCGGCCCCTATCGGTTCCCGAAAGGCAGAAGCGGCGGCATACCGCCCTTTTCCTCTATCAGCTTGCTCAGATAGCTGACGTTGTCTTGCTGCATGTCTGCGGTGAGTTCACCCGGCAATGGATGCTCGTAACCATTCAAACGGCGCACCTGGCCGTAAGTCCGGTTGATGGATCGTATCTCCTGGTCGAGCCCCTGGACGCTCTCCCCACCAAACCGCCGACGCACATAGGGCATCGTGCCTGGCACAAGCCCCTTTGCCTTGTAGGTCTCCTGTAGCTGCTCCTGGCACTGGAACTTGCGTGTCAGTGTCATGTGCCGGCATTGCCGCTGCTCATCGGCTTTCATGGCCGCCTGTGTCGCCTGCCACTCGGGATCTATGACCTGCGCGTGAGCCGCGTGGATCTCGCCCACACCCAACCCGGCCACCACTACGGCCAACAATAGAGCCTGTCTCATATCAGTCACTCGATGCTGTAAAAGCCTGCACCTTTTGCAGATGCTTGAGATTCTTTTCGGCAATGTCGTTCTCGACTTCCAGTTGCCGGATGTGCTGCTGAAAAGCCATGTCCGCCGTGGTCTGCTGTAGCTGCAAGCTGGCGTCGTTCTGATGCAACGCAGTGGACTGCTCGGCCGCGATAAGCTGCGTGGACGCCCCCACATCATCATCCCCCAGGTCGGCCAGAGCCTCGTCCTGTCGCTGCATCGCCTGGGCCGATGCCTGACGATACTCGTTCACTGACGCCAGAGATGCGGCCTCCCGCATGGACTGGTTGGTATCACGGGCCGCCCGATCGTATCCGGCATCTGTCGGGCTATCCGATGCCAGGCCCATCAGGCTGGCCGCACTCGCCTGGGCGCTGGTGCTTCCCGGCAGATTGTAGGTTCTGGAAAGAACTTCTCTCGCTTCCTGAGAGAAATTCCCACTAAACCCGTTCAGTGAATAAAGATCACTCAGGTCATCCGTGACGCTCTCAAGGCGGGAAATATCGGAATCCAGTGATCCGCCTCCCAATGAAGCGATATTAGCTAGACCTTTAGCGTTCTGTATTTCCTGCGTCGCCTGCTCTAGCTGTTCGTAATACTGCTCTCCCTGCATGTAGTACTGTTGACCTTGTTGCAGGTAGGACTTGGCAGCTTCAAGATAGCCCAGGTCGGTACTAATTTCGGTCTTTGGATCGGTCACTATGACCTGCGCTTTTGCATCAACGGATATGCTGCACAGCGCAAAAATCGTGACTGCCAAAGCACCTTTGAACATATTTACGGTCATATTTTTTGCACTCCCGCGCATATCCTCAGTCATGTTCATGCCGCGTTTTCTATGTTCAACCGGCATATTTAAGCGGCAATAAAATACTCACTTAAATACACTTTAAGTTTGAGAAATCCGCGCACGAACCGTAACACAGAAATTAAAAAATAAGGTAGTGTCAAAATACAGATACAGGGATTTGACCATACATTCCTAATGTATCGCGATACATTAAGAGATATATACTTGAATCGAGGAATGCCCGGAGTGAGCGGGCGACCAAGGCGCGGCAGGCGTTCAGAAACGTTCATTTTCGTTCAAATATGTTCATTTGCGTTCGATTTAGAATAACTAATTGATTTAAAATGATATTTCAGGCAGAAACCCACCTCTTGCGAGGTGGGTTGTATACTTCATATAAAATAAGCGGAATCCGAACGGCAGGCCGTTCGGATACTTCATAACTTGAACATCCTATAAAAAATTACTTGATGGGCGGAATCAGGGTGAGGCATCCTGCCCTGGCAGGGCCTCCACGTCCTGCATGTGCGTTGATTGACATACGCGGGGCGGCTGGATGCCGACACCCGATCCTCACATGGAAAGCCGTAATGCGTGCCGGTCGCTGGCACACCGAAAGAACCGGCGTTCCGGTTCCTGATTCTGGTCGTCGAAATCGTGTCCCTCGTGGTCGATCTTCGATGCCCGCCAAGCATCAGGACCGACCCTCGCCATCCTTCCGGTGCTGCGCCAACAGCACCCCACCAATCCGGCCCCATGAAAGGAGAGGGCCAGGCTACAAACCACCACCCCAGCACGTCACTTCGTATTGCCGCCCCAGTCGGGGCACGCCTGCCGTCTAACCATCGGCAAGCAGGGCGCGGCCTAACCAGCCCCGCCCGATCTGTTGCTGTAGCCGGATGCCTTTAATCGGGCTCGTCCGGTTGCAACGGGCGCTCGGGGGTGAAACTCCCCCGTTCGATCCAATCCGCTCTTTGACATTTCAAGATGAAGATGGGCGACGCGGACACGGCCACCCCTGCCGGTTTCGGCAAGGGGTGAGCCTGTTAGATGGGAGAAACGGTATCCAGTCCGTTCCACGGGCGGCAAGGGATTGTCGAACGTGTGCCGCGCAGGTGGGCGACGGCATGGCGGGAAACCGTCATGGGCCTCAGAGGGGAAACCTGGATGAGGCGGTACCAGGGGGCGCAAGCCGCCTGGATCGTCGGATAGCTCAAGCCTGTAACGGCGTTCAGTAGGACGCTGCGCGGAGAGAAAGTGCGAGTGCCGGGGCCTACAGTGTTCCGGTGGGTAAAATTGGAAACCATGATGTGAGTAAGGGAGACGCTTTGGATGTTCGGTCCCCCCAAATCGGCTGTGCCCTGGCACGGTCGAAAGGCTCCAAGAGCCTAGCAGTCATGGTGAGATGCTCGCGTACTGCTCGTTAAAATCCGTCTGAATAACGCGGGAAGGGCTAAGGGCTGCGTCGGGTGGTCCCGACGCGATAGCCTATGCCTGGGAGCGGTCTGAGTAGAGTGAAAATCCCCTTCGCGGTTTATCCGAAGCGTTGGGGAGAGGCAGGGATTTCGAGGATGGTTCCTCGTCCTGTCAAAGTCTCGAAAGGTCCATGCGACAGAGTCGCAATACAAGGGTGCTTGGCGGCACCCGGTGACGATGTTCCTGGTCCTCGTGGGTGGCACCACGATCGACCGAGGGAAAAGGGAATGTTGGCTGCATTCCCCTTAAAACTGACTGTTTTTCAACAGTCAGCAATCAATACACATGCAGCAATAAGGAGATGATCTTATGAGGATGTCGAGTTCTGTACGCCGGGTAACCGGCAAAACCTGCGGTAAAAGAGGACGCCCCTTTCCTGGGGCCTGCGCGTTGCGCGGGTAGTCCTTCGGCTGTCCCGTTGGGAATGGCTGACCGGTCAACAGGTCCGAGGGAGAAGCATTAATTTGCTTCTCCCTCTCCACTCAGGACGTGAAAGATGGATAATGCCTACCGCCTCGCCCTGGAATGGGGAATTCAGTTCCAAGAGTTGTTTGACCCACTGGCGACTCTGATCGCCGTGGACGCATCAGCGGACCGTGACCGCGCCTCCTATGCGGGAATCATCGCCCATTTCCGCGACGGTGAGATGAAAATCTCGACCATCGGCCAGGTCATGCGGACTTTGACGGGACCAGCTTACCCAGAACTCTGGGCTGTAAACTGTGCCATACGGCAAGTCAGGCGCGACAGACGCCTTCCGGCGCGGAAGATCGTCTTCACCGACTGCATGCAAGCCCTGACCCGTGAAATGCGAGCAGATGAAGAAATTCGATGGGTATCCAGAAAGACGCCAATCATAAGACGGCTGCATCAGGAAGCGAACAGGATGAGGAAGGCGTTATCGCCCGCACTTACTATCACTTGCCAGCAAGCGAGAAGGGCATGAGAAGAGAAGAAAGTTGACGCCGTATTCCATAACCATAGGCTTCTTTGTGTCCGCCCGTAGAGGGTAGCTCTTATGGAATGGGAATTTCATTAAAGAGCCATGTAATCTCACATGGCGCAATTGGGTATACCCTAATGAGCCAGGCAAATATCAACCAACAGAGAAGTGAAGTCATTCATCCAAAAATTGCCCGTATTTATCTCCGCGTCAGCACTGATGAACAGGATTTACGAAGGCAGGAGCGGGTAATTGAAGACGCCCGTGCGGCTGGATGTTATGTGGCAGCAGTTTACAGAGAAAAGGCATCGGGCGCACGCTCCGACCGCCCAGAACTGATGCGGATGATCGCAGATCTCCAACCGGGAGAGTTGGTGATTGCCGAAAAAATGGACCGGATCAGTCGCTTGCCACTGGGTGAAGCAGATAGATTGGTTCAGACAATCCGGCAGCGTGGGGCGAAGCTTGCCGTTCCCGGACTGGTGGATCTGTCTGAGGTTCTTGCAGAAGCTGAAGGCGTAACCCGTTTGGTCCTGGAGGCCATGCAGGAAATGCTTTTGCGTCTTTCTCTGCAAATGGCACGGGAAGACTACGAAGACCGGCGCGAGCGTCAAAAGCAAGGTATCGAGCAGGCAAAGGCATCCGGAAGATACAGAGGGCGAAAGCCCAACATTAAAGTTCATGAACGGATTGTGGCTCTCCGAATAGGCGGCACCAGTATTTTAGAAACGGCCCGCCTGGTAGGATGCAGTGCGAGTCATGTCAAAAAGGTTTGGCTGGCTCACGTGAACGCAGCATCCCCCGAGACAATTTAGAATCAACAAATTTGGGGCCGCCCAGCAACACGTGTGCAGAAAACGGTGGTTTTCTGGACATCACAAAAATGCGCTTTTTGATGTCGCGTGATCGTACTCAAATTGTCAACATTCCCGTCCGGTTTTCTATGTTCAGGATATGCCAATGAATCAACGAATCGGTTATGCGCGTGTTTCTACGGAAGACCAGCACCTGGACCTGCAACGCGATGCCCTTCAAAAGGCAGGCTGCCGCGTTATTTATGAGGAGGCCGCCAGCGGCAAAAATGCGGCACGCCCCGAGCTTGAGCAATGCCGAAAGGCTTTGCGGAGTGGTGACACGCTTGTCGTCTGGCGGCTTGACCGACTTGGCCGCAGTCTGCCTGACCTCGTAAATATCGTGGCAGATCTTGAACGCGGTGGAGTGAGCTTTGAGAGCCTTTCCGAGAAGATAGAAACGGAAAGTGCCGCTGGGAAGTTATACCAATTTGTCGTGGTTGTGACTCATGGGGGGTACCCAAAAAGGTAGAAATGTGATTCACCGGATACCATTGAAGAAGGAAGGTATCCGAGATGAGCAAGGCTATTGCACTGCGCGAGGATTATGACGCATCGAGGGTGCGCAGTATTGCCCGACGAAGCAGACACGCGGCCCAGTCCCGGCGGCTTCTGGCCCTTGCGGCGATTTATGACGGGGCGACGCGTGGTGAAGCGGCCCGTCTTGCGGGAACGGACCGACAGATTGTTCGGGACTGGGTTCTGCGCTTTAACGCACAGGGACCTGCGGGTCTGATTGATCGTCATGGTGGGGGTGCTGCCCGCCGCATCACACCTTTTGTCATGGAGGCTCTGGCGCAGCGGATTGAAGAAGGCCCCATTCCTGCTGCTCATGGTGTTGTGCGCTGGCGATTGTGTGATCTGTGCGCCTGGCTTCATGAGGAACATGGGGTCAGCGTGTCTGTCTCCTGGTTGAACAGGATCGTCCGGAGTGAGAATTTTCGTCTGCTGACAGCTCGTCCCCGGCACTATGCCCAGAACCCGGATGCCCAGAGCGTTTTTAAAAAAACTTCCCTCAAGCCCTTGCTGCCATCAGGGCATGTCACCCCGGAAAAGATATCGAACTGTGGTGGGCGGACGAAGCGCGGATCGGCCAGAAAACGAAGCTGACACGGCGTTGGGCGAAGCGTGGCACCCGCCCCCGTGCGACAGCCGACCTACGGACCAGATCTGCCTGGATTTTCGGAGCAATCTGCCCCGCTCAGGGGAAAGGGGCCGCTCTTGTTCTCCCTTCATGCAACATCCATGCGATGAATTTCCACCTCAAAGAAATCGCCCAGGCGGTTGCTCCGCAAAGTCACGCAGTCCTCATCCTTGATCAGGCCGCATGGCATACCAGTCTGAAACTGACGGTTCCCGCCAACATCACCATCATGCCGCTGCCACCACGCTCTCCCGAACTCAATCCGGTCGAAAACGTCTGGCAGTTTATCCGTAATACATGGCTCTCAAACAGAATCTTCAAAACCTATGACGATATCGTCGATATCTGCTGTCACGCATGGAACAAACTTATCGACCAACCTTGGAGAATCATGTCACTCGGATTACGCAACTGGGCTCATAAGTCATAGCAAAGACAAATTGGTATTAGTCTTCCATGTATTCGCTGCATTGGCCGAATTTGAGCGCGGCCTGATCCGTGAAAGAACCTACGCCGGACTTGCCGCAGCGCGCGCCAGAGGGCGCTCTGGAGGTCGGAAACCCAAACTCCATGACAAGCAGTTACGAGAAATCAGGGCGTTATTGCGCGATCCTGATATCCGGGTAGCAGACGTGGCGCGCCGGTATGATGTCTCACGGACAACGCTGTACAAATACGTCGGGGCCATTACCCCACACTCAAAATGACCAGCCCCAGATTTTCTGGCCAGCTATTACCCCTGAAGTCCCTCCCATAGCCCGCCCTGCTTCACGATAGCAGCAATAACGGCACGCAACAGCGAGCTGTCATTCAGCATCTGTTTGCCCATTTTTTCATGCGCCTCCATCAGTTCGATGGTCGCATTCAGCCCTTCTTCCTGAAGATCCGGTGAGTTGGCAAACTGATCCTTTGTATTAGCCTTTGCCTGCTCCCGCAGTTTTTCAGATTCCGCCAGCTTGGTTTCCAGCCCGGCGACAAACGCCACCTTGTCTCCGTCCGTCAGATCGCCCTCAAACAGGTCATTGATTGCCTCAATGATGCGGGAAAGCTGAACCTTCATCTTGTCCTGCGGTTGCCCCGATCCGGCTTCCTTTATCGGCTCCAGCCCGTCGCCAGCTTCGTTTTTCAGCCCAAGCTTCTGCTTGCCAAGGTCTTTCATACGGTGATGCGTCAGACGCAGGGCCGTGGTGTCGATCGTGTCGCGCTCACGGTCGAACTTCAGCAGCGGCCACAGCATTTTTGCGAACAGGTACAGCTTTTCATAATCCGGATTGCCGTAGTTCAGCATCTGGCTGAAAAACTCATACATCCGCACATAGGACGCCAGATCGCTCCGGAACTGAACCAGGCCGTCAATGCGTTCCTTTGCCCCTTTCCTCTCCTGTGAGCCTTCCGGTTCATCCCGAACGATTTTCCGGGCCTCACGATAGCGGCCCAGCACACGGGAACTGACCGGCACAATGGCCGCATCAAGCTGCTGCTGTGACGCTTTCGGATTTGTGAGGATATGAGCTACCCGATCCACTTCAGGCTGATCATAGAGCCCGGCATCATCCAGCTTGTGCCGCAGGTTCACCACGCAGTTCGGATCACTGAGATCAGCCAGTGCGGCCTTCGTGTAATATTGCTGGAACGCCTTGAGGATGTCTTCCGGGTCGTTCTCGAAATCGACCACGAAGGTCATGTCCTTACCCGGATAACAGCGGTTCAGGCGCGAGAGCGTCTGGACGGCCTGAATCCCGCCAAGCTTCCGGTCCACATACATGCCGCACAGCAATGGCTGATCGAAACCCGTCTGGAACTTGTTCGCCACAATCAGAATCCGCCACGGATCTTCGGCAAAAACCTCCCTCAGGTCGCGCCCTTTCAGCGCGGGGTTGATATTGCTTTCCGTAAACGGCTCCGGGCCACTTTCCGGATCATCCACCTCGCCCGAGAATGCCGCAAGAAGCCCGAAGGGATAATGCTTTTCCTTCACGTAGCGATCCATGGCCAGCTTCCAGCGCACGGCCTCCTTGCGGCTGGCCGTCACCACCATGGCGCGCGCCCTGCCACCAAGGAGCGGCTGCACATTCTGGCGGAAATGCTCCACCACGATCTGCACCCGCGCAGCGATGTTGGTGGGATGCAGTCGCACCCACTTCATCAGTGCTTTCTTTGCTTCCGAAGCCTCGACTTCCGCGTCATCCAGAATCTGCCCGTTCTGGCTCAGGCGGAACGCCTGTTTCCAGGACACATAATTCTGCAACACATCAAGGATGAAGCCTTCCTCGATAGCCTGCCGCATGGAGTAGACATGGAACGCCTCAGGCTTGTTGCCCTCCCCCTTGGGCTGATCCGGATGCGGCAGACGCCCGAACAGTTCCAGCGTTTTGGCCTTTGGCGTCGCCGTAAAAGCAATAAAGGAAATGCCCGCATCCGCCGCAGTCCTCTGCGCCATTTCCGCCGCCAACAGGTCTTCGGTGCTGATCTCCCCACCGTCTGCAAGCTCCGCCAGTTCACCGGCTGAAAGAGCCGCCTTGAGTTTGCTGGCCGATGTTCCAGTCTGCGAGGAATGAGCCTCGTCAGCGATCACAGCGAAATGCTTGCCCTCTGCCGCCGCAAGCTGACGGATTTCCTCCAGCGCGAACGGAAAGGTCTGAATCGTGCAGATGATGATTTTCTTGCCGGTATGGAGAGCCGCCGCAAGCTCTTGACTCTTGCTGCCCCCGTTGCCGGAGATCGAGGCCACCACCCCGCGCGTGCGCTCGAAGCTCTCGATGGTTTCCGAAAGCTGCCGGTCCAGAACCGTGCGGTCTGACACCACAATGACAGTATCGAACAGCTTGTGATTGTGCGCGTCATGCAGATCGGACAGAAAATGCGCCGTCCACGCGATGGAGTTTGTCTTGCCCGACCCGGCAGAGTGCTGGATCAGATAACGCTGCCCCGGCCCCTCCTTCAGAATGGTGGAGACCAGCAGCCGTGTGGCGGCAAGCTGATGATAGCGCGGAAAGATCCAGCCCGTGATCTTCCCCCTCTTTTTTGCCGGAATGATGTAACGGCCAAGAATATCCAGCCATAAATCTGGCTGCCATACCTCCCGCCACAGATACGCCGTAGTGCCGGGATTGCCTGCACCACCATCGTTCCCCTGATTGAACGGCAGGAAGCGGCTGTGCGCGCCATCCAGATGGGTGCACATCATCACGTCACTGTTGCTGACAGCAAAATGCACGACCGCACCACCCGGCACCGAAAGCAGCGGCTCAGCAGGCTTACCGGGCGGTTTCGGTAGTCGGTCGGTGCAATACTGCTCCACCGCATCCTGAACTGACTGAGTGTAGTTTGATTTCAGCTCAGCGGTCGCAACCGGAACGCCATTCAGAAACAGGACAAGGTCCAGCTCATTGCCGTTACTGGCCGAATAACGCACCTGCCGCACAACGCGCAGGCGATTGGCATCGTAACGATGCTGCAAATGCGGATTCATCGTCAGGGCCGGACGGAACTGACAGATCTTCAGCGTTTTTGTCAGCCCGATAATGTCCAGCCCGTCCCGCAGGACGACGAGCGCACCCCGCGTGTTCAGCGCGTCCCTTACCCGTTGGCATAAAACTGCGCTAGCCGAGGCTCCATGCGTTTTTTCCAGCGTTTCCCACGCCTCGGGCTCGCATTCGCGCACCCACGCCAGCAGGTCTTCAGGGAACAGTGCGAGCCCCACGTCATATCGGGCCGCCGAACTGTCTTCGTAAATCCAGCCGGAACGACCAAGATACTCGCAGATTTCGGATTCCAGATGATGCTCTTTGTGAAGGTCGGTCATGCTTCAGCGTCCTCTACGGGAAGTGCATCAAGCTGACGGTTTTCCCATTCTTTATAAGTGACGCCAGAGCGAATTTCATGCCAACTTTCTTGGCCGTTAGCGGGGCGTCCATATATGATTGATGCAGCTGCACTTGGGCTGGAAAAAGCATAATCCTTCACAAATACAGCAAATTGCCCTTCAGGCTTTATAACGCCCCCTCTCTCAAGTTCTTCGCGTAACGGGTGATAGCCCGTTCCCTCTTTCCCTTGCCAAGACGCATAAAGGCGGGAACCGGTTAGAACGATAAATTCCCCATCCTGTAGAACAGCATGCGCCTCTATTTCGTATTTCGGATATTTGAGCGTGAACTCTGCTACCGGATCTGAGTTTAGGCTATTGACGCTGACTGTTTGCTGAGGGGGGACGGCATTTGTGGACCCTGCTGGACGGCTGCGCTGGATAAACATATCCACCCGGATGGCTGGCAGCACCACCATCAGACTGGCAAGAAACGCCTCCATCTTGGCAATATCTGCCTCCGTCAGCCCCGGCGGTTTCGGAGAGTTGCCGTTGTGCAGCGGTGTGTGTCCAATCTCCCGCGCCATGACGATAAGCCGCGCTTCCAGATACTTCACATGCGCCTTGTTCAGCCGGTTCGCGCTGGCGGAGACCAGAACAGCGGTTTCCCACCAGTCCTTGTCACTCGCCGCCGCGTGCTGTTTCAGCCTGACACCAAGATCCTCGGCCTCCCCGATATAGGCGAAGTCCTGCCCATCCTTCTCGCCAAGCAACAGGTAGACCCCGGCATAACCGGCCTCCTCCCGTCTGAGCGCTTCGGTCAGGCGTGTGCGCGGCGTAACGAACACATGCCCCGTCCAGTTGAAGAGTTCGGCGGTGATCATGCCGTCCGGATGACCGTCGATGTAAAAAAGCTCCAGAGAGCGGCCCTTGGTGTCGATCATGCTGCGAGGGCCTTGCTCTCGGCGCGCACGTCGATTTTGCCCGTAACAGCGGCGGAAATGAGAGCAGCACGGCGTTCTTTGAGGAGAGTGATTTGTCTCTGCACCTCTCTCTCTGTTGATGTTAATTTCATTTCTTTTTTCTTAATAAAATTCAATATCATTATTTGTTCATCAAAAGGAGGCATCACATAAGAAAAATTATATAAATCAGATATTCTGAAAGACGGCTGCATATGATCAGGGATCAAACTTCGCTCATAATCAAATAACGGCATGAATGCATAATACGAATATTCAGGAATAATATTATTTTTTGGAAAAATTATCATGCAGTTCTGAGAGAGACTAAACTTTCCGCACAAGAATTTTAATGACATGGCTTTAGCACCAACTGTCGTTGAAAAAATAACACCATTATCAAAATCAAATTCATAAGAATTTATGGATGCCATAACTCCGTTATTTTCCGTTTGACCACTGTAAACGGGGAAATCACCAGAAATTTCAGAACAATATTCTTTTGTTAGGAGTTGTCCATTTTTCCCTTTCTCTGCTGTAAAATCATGAGAAACCTTTTTAACTTCCCACCCTTCCGGTACCATCCCGATCCACGGGATGCCTGAGTCCTTCATGGGGGCGTTGGGGTTCAGGCCTTTTGTGACGGCGTGGGAGATGACGGCCTGCCGCTTTTCCGCAAGGAGGGCAATCAGCCGTTCCTGTTCGGCAATCAGGGCATCAATCTTCCCGCACTCACGGTCCAGAAAGCTGGCTATTGCCTGCTGTTCGGGGAGTGAAGGAAAGCATGATGGAAATGATGCCAGACTATCAGAAGATAATTCGAGAAAGGTCGTGCCTTTTCCAAGAACTTGCAATTCAGACACTGCTGAATAAAGAAAATAGAGGAAAAATTTGGACGACACTCCTTCGTCAGGAACTAGGGAACGACAGCCCTGATTCGTACACAGGTCGATCCCAGAAAGCCCGATACTTCCTATCGGCGCTCGTGTTGAAATAATAATACTGCCTTTAGGAACAATACTGACAGCGCAGCTTTCAGCTCCTTTTGCAGAAATAGTTCTTTTTGAATGCGTGATAATCTCGGGTTGTTCAGAATTTAAATCTGCAGGGGTTATCCACGTAATTTCACCATCCCAGAGATCACTCTGATCGGATTTTGGAGTTGCTCCGTTTTTTAAAGAAAATATTCGTTTGAGTGGTACGATATTCCACCCGATTGGAACTTCTCCAATCCAACCAACCCCACTATCCTTATACGCTGGATATTTCGGAAAACTCATACCGAAAGCTCCCCGAGCATAGCCATGATTTTTGCGGTCACCTCTTTCAGATCCGCATCAATCTCTGCAAGCGGACGCGGTGGCTCGAACACATAGAAATATCGGTTGAACGGAATTTCGTAGCCGATCTTTGTCTTGTCCTCATCAATCCACGCATCCGGGGCATGGGGCAGCACTTCGCGTTTAAAGTAGGTCTGAATGTCCTCATTCAGAGGCACATTTTCCGTATCGCGCAGGCTGCTATCGGGTACGGGCTTGCCCTTCGCCTTGCCGCGCTGGCCGAGGACGATATTGCCATCCTCGTCGCGTTGCGGACGTTCCACGGTGATGGTCTGATAACCGAAATCCTCATTATTGAAGATGCGGCTGAGCGGCGCGAGCCGGACCTTGCTGCCTTCGGGCGCTTCCGGTGGCGCTTCATCCTGCATCACGACTGCGCGTGTCTGCGTGCCGTCTGTGGCGGTAATGGTGGCAAGTTGAGCCTCCTGCGCGTCCTGGAACAGGCGCGTGACGAGAGTGATGTCGTCTTCCCCCATTTCCTTGCGTTTGGAGCCAAGGCTTTTCCGCATTTTCTGCCAGAAGGAGGAGGCGTCGATCAGTTGCACCTTACCCTTGCGGTTTTTCGGCTTGCGGTTGGTCAGCACCCAGACGTAGGTGGCGATACCGGTGTTGAAGAACATATCGGTTGGCAGCGCGATGATGGCTTCCACCAGATCCTCTTCCAGCACGAAACGGCGGATTTCGGACTCGCCGGACCCGGCTGCGCCCGTGAACAGGGGGGAGCCGTTCAGGACGATGCCAAAGCGAGCGCCGCCGTCCTTCGCCGGACGCATCTTATGGACGAGGTGGAGCAGGAACAGCATGGAGCCGTCCGAGATGCGCGGCAGGCCGGGGCCGAAGCGCCCGTCATAACCGAGCTTTTCATGCTCGGCCCGAACGGCTTTCTCGACTTTCTTCCACTCCACGCCAAAAGGCGGGTTGGAGAGCATGTAATCGAATTTGTGGTTCGCCAGTTCGTCATCGGAGAGTGTGTTGCCGAGGCAAATGTTGCTGACATCCTGATTGCGGATCAGCATGTCGGCCTTACAGATGGCGTAGGATTCCGGATTCAGTTCCTGCCCGAACATGGTCAGACGGGCGTCCGGATTGTGGTCGAGCAGGAACTCTTCCGCGACGGAGAGCATACCCCCGGTGCCCGCCGTCGGGTCGTAGATGGTGCGAACGGCGGCGTTGCCGGGGGTCAGCAGGCTGTCATCCTCGGCAAAGATCAGGTTCACCATCAGCCTGATGACTTCGCGCGGGGTGAAGTGCTCACCGGCCGTCTCATTGGAAGCTTCCGAGAACTTGCGGATCAGTTCCTCGAACACCTGCCCCATCTGGTGGTTATCGACGGTTTTATCGCTAAGGTCGAAGCTGACGAATTTTTCGAGCACCAGATAGAGCAGGTTGGCCTTTGCCAGACGGTCCGTCTGCTCGGTGAAGCGGAAGTGGTCGAAGATGTCACGGGCGGCGGGTGAAAAGGCGTTGATATAGGCGGAGAGGTTCTGGGTCAGGTTATCCGGATCGCCCAGCACGCCTTTCAGAGTGAAGTCGGACGTATTCACGAACTTCAGACCGGCGGCTTTCTCCATGAAAGGCATGGCGTCGATGCCTTTACTCTCCCACTTCTCCTTTTCCTTCAGCACCTTGTCACGGGTTGGGGCCAGCACGGCATCAAGGCGGCGCAGAACGGTAAAGGGCAGGATGACCCGACCGTATTCTGCTGGTCTGAAGTCACCGCGCAGAAGATCGGCGACCTGCCAGATCATGGAGGACAGGGAGGCGGTCCGGGAGGGCGTGCTCATGAGAAAATCTGGTCCGATATCGAAAGTGTGGAATCACTAGTTTTGAAAATGTTGCCGGAGCCAGACCGCGAACGCGTCTTCCTCCATTGCGCCAGACGCAAGAGCTACCATGGCTTCGACAGCTTCCGGAGCGCCGACCTGCACACGCGTGCCATTCAACCGCAGGAAAAGGACGCAGCAGCTCCATGCTGTCCGCTTGTTGGCGTCATTGAAGGGATGATTGCGAGCGATGCCATAAGCGTAGGCAGCAGCCAGAGTCGCGGTGTCCGGCGGAGGCTCTTCAGCATAGTGCCAGCGGTTTTCCGCGCGGGCTAACGCGCTGAACAGCAGATCCTCGCTTTTGAGCCCGTGGGTTCCGCCGTATTCCTTCAGGGCCTGATCGTGCATGAACAGCACCGCGTCAGGTTCCAGAAACTCAGGCACATCCGGCATCAGCGCTTGGCCAGCTCCTGAAGAACGTCTGCCTGCTCACGCAGTGTCTCACGCGCCATCTGCATCTGGCGTTCAAGCCTGAGATTACGTTTCACGAGCTTGATTCCGTCGGCCATTTCGACCAGCGTGAGTTCCTGCCCGACCTCAAGACCAAGGCGGATACGTGTCTCCGCTGGAAGGGTGACACCCACAGAATTACCCTGTTTGCGAACGACGACCGTTTCCATGGGTTCATCTCCATATTACATGTCGTAATACGTAACAGGAGCGCATCAGGGGTGACAAGCGCAAATACCCCTTTGGCAATGCTGATCAGACTGAATTGCAGGTCAGATGGTTTCCCAGCCTTTGATGATTTCGATCCATTCGCCAGGTGAAAACTGGCTTGGACCGTGCGGCTCCGGGTATCGACGCCCTGAAAGCAGCCGTTTCTCCTCAATATGTATATCTCTGGACGCCTTCTGCGCCATCCTGTCACTTACAACCTGCACGCCACGGAAAATGGCGCGGGCCATATGCTTTCCGGCCGCGCGAACCTGATCACTGGCTTTGATAAGCAGTCTGTAAGTATTGCTGGTTCTCACCCATCGTCCTTCAACCCGTTTGCGCCGGTGGGTTCGCTCGATCAGTCCAAGCTCATAGCCCCGTTCAAGTGCCCGGATGACCGTCCGCACCGAATAACGACAGGCTCGAGCGATGGCATCATGACTCGGATAGAGGCCGTCCGCCCCGAGGAAGGTGGCGAGCGTCATAAGCACAGATTTTTCGGAAGGCTTCAGTTGGTGGTCAAAATAGAGGCTCAGAACCTGCTTGCGGAAAGCCGCCTTGACGGAAGCATGGCGGCTCATCGCTTTGCACTCCCGGTCGAAACCAGAACGCGATGAAAAAAACTTGCCTGAAAGGCCCGGAGATCCGTGACAATAGAGTTAGTTTCTAGTACGCTGCTCGCACGCATTGCACGATTTTTCCTTGATCGTGCGTGCCGTTTTTGAACGTGTTTGACTCTGTAAGTCTCTGATTTTGTTGGGGTCAGCCGGTTTTGACATGGTAGGGGTCACAGGTTCAATCCCTGTTGCGCCCACCATCTTTGACCGGCTGAAAACAGCCATTTCTGGTGTTTTCTTTTCCCATCCTCATTGTCGGCTTCATGCTGTCTGGCACCATGAAATGGACCCAAGAGGCTACGGAATCCGTGCCAGAGCCGTGACGTTGTGGCAGTCTTATCATGCCTAGAGTCCCACCTTATACGGGGCCACGTATCTTCTCTGCACAACGGGCAGCGCTACTCATTGCTGCTCATCCGCTCCCTTTGACAGTTGGTTTCTCTAGACTTTCTGTCGAGGTGTTGCGTGCGATCCGTAGTGTAACGTTACGCGTCGATGCACAACTATTCGCGGAATTATGCACAAACTGGTTAGAAGCTGGTTACAGCTTTTCTTGTCCAAGGATTAAGCGGTAATCCGATTTATCACCAGTCGATAATGCTTTCTCGGTACGCCACTGCCCTCTGCTTTGTGTAAGCTGTTGTTGTCTTGGTATTGCGCCAGAGCTGCTGCCATTTCAGGTCAGTGCCGCTTTGTGTTCCCAAGAGGGCAGAGGTTTCTTCGGGGCCCAAAAGCTTTATGGAGGAAGAAAGGGCCTCAGTCCTCCAGTTGCTCTTTCTTCTTTTCGCCTTCAGCCTGAACGCTCAACTTGAGATAGATGCCCAGAGAGAAAACCATGAGCGTGGCCACAATCAGCAGGGAAGCTGGATAAATAACCGTGGCGGGACCATCGCCTCGTGTCTCGAAAATCCCTACCAGTCCTTCTACAAACACCGCGATAATAATGCTGGTAATAAATTTGGTAAGGCTGACGCGGGCTTCTGCCAGAGTATGCTTGCCGCGTGAAAGAATGACTTCCTCTTCCATAAAATATTTGGCTACGTCAAATACAGCCAAAGCAATCACCACATAACTGATGGCATGTACCACGGCGGTCTGGGCTGTCTGCCAGGAATGACTGAAGAGCTGCTTTATAAGGTCGGAAATGCCAAAGCCCACTAGAAGGACTGCCAGAACCATAAGCAGAACACTGGCGGCACCAAACGTTATTCGGGCAAGAGCATGCATGCCGGGCCTTTTTCCTTTCTCACGCAAAATCATGATTGGCTAAGACAAGGAAAAACGTTTGGTTTGCCGAAGGGGTTCCATCCGTATTGGGCGGAGCCGGTATGCGCCGAAGGGAGAAGGGGCGTGGGGTGTTCCTGTAAAAACGCATTGCTCCGGCAGGAGCAATGCGTCGTTTTAAGTGGCCTGAGTGCAGACTGATGCTTCAGGCCATCGCAACACGCAGGCGGGGGCCTGCGTGGCCTACGGGAAGAACTGCGTAGTGGAACTGGGCTTCCAGAATTTCTGCTGCCGCCAGATACATGGCTGACAAACCGCAGAAAATACCTTCATAACCGGCAATTACGGTCAGGTTGGGTTGGGCAAGCAGATCCCCCAGCCCCAGCAGAACAAACAGGACCACAAGCGATGCAAAAATGGTCTGGTGTGCTCGGGTGGCGCGCAGCGTGCCGAGGAACATGACAAAGGTAAAAAGCCCCCATACCAGCAGGTAGCTACCCATCAGGCTGGGGTCAGTTGCAGCAACAATGTTGAGCTTGGGCAGGGCGATCAGCGCCACAAGGGACAGCCAGAAAGCGCCATAGGCCGTAAAGGCGGTTAAACCGAAGGTGTTTCCTTTAAGGAATTCTAAAATGCCCGCAATAATCTGGGCAAAGCCGCCAAACATCAGGCCCATGCCCAGAATGGCGGCGCCCATGGGCACCAGTCCTGCGTTGTGCAGATTCAGCAGGACGGTGGTCATGCCAAAACCCATCAGCCCAAGGGGGGCGGGGTTCGCAAGGAGTGTGTCAGATTGTGCCATTGTCAGAACTTCTGTTCTTGTTGTTATGACACGATCATACTGGATGCTGTAGAAAGACTCCGCATGAAATCGTCAAGCGGCAGCGTAACTTTTATTTTATAGAACGCCTGCTCTATTTGGTCGTTATCGCTCTCTGTGTCTTTTTTCCAGAAGAGAAACAGGAGAGAGCCGGAGCGGATGTTTGTATAAAAAACTGTCTGAGGCTGCTCTGTGTCTCAGCCGCCGAAAGGCCGCTATGGAGCTCAGTTCTGGCTATATGCAGGTGTCAGCCGTTCCAGGGAGGACGCGCTTTTGGCACGGGCTGGTCGGGGGGCAGGCAGATCGGTCGGCTGTTCCCAGATATACAGAAGTGTCTGCCGCCATGTTTCCCGAACGGCTTCGCGCCATTTTTCATTGGGGGCAGGGGTGAGGGACTGCTCGTTAAAACGGGGCATTGTGCTTTCCTGTGCGCTTACGTGCGAGGGCCTTTTAGCCTCTCTTTTCCTCCAACGGTGTGACGTTTCCATGAAACTCTCTTGTCTTTTCGGAAATGAACTGAAAAAGAACTTCGGTCATATTCGTGCCATGGAGATATGAAATTATTGGAAAACAAAAGAAAAAGGAGTGGCTGATGACAGCATTTCAAGACTATTGGATAACTCTGAAAAACGTCTTTTCCCGAAGTTTTTCTGTCTTCTGGCGAAAACTGATCAAAAGACGAGGGAGAAGAAAAGCATGGTTGTGATCTCTAACCTTCTTCCCGCAGGTCCATAAAAAACCCCCACATCCGTTTGGAAGTGGGGGTTTTCTCTGTTCGGGAGGAAAGAGCGTGCTGCTCTTCCCTCAAACAATGGGGCCGTTTGTTTTATTTGCTGTTGCCAGAAAATGTATTGCTGATGTCCTGTCCAGCTTCCTTGCCCCAGTTGCCAATTTTCTTGCCGGTCCGTTTGCTCCAGTTCTTTGTGGAGTCAGCAGCCTCTTCCGTGCCGTTCTTTGTTTTGTTCCAAGCGTGATTGGTCCCTTCCTTCGTCTTGTCCCAGGCTTCGGAAGTGCCGTTTTTGGTTTTGTCCCATGCCTTTTCGGACCCTTCCTTGGTGCGGTCCCACGTTTTGGCGGTACCCTGCTTTGTCTTGTCCCAAGCTTCGGAAGTGCCGTTTTTGGTTTTATCCCATGCCTTTTCGGACCCATCCTTGGTGCGGTCCCACGTTTTGGCAGTGCCCTGCTTTGTCTTGTCCCAGGCTTCGGAAGTGCCGTTTTCGGTTTTGTTCCAAGCCTTTTCGGACCCCTCTTTGGTGCGGTCCCATGTTTTGGCGGTACCCTGCTTGGTTTTGTCCCACGCATTGGTGGTGGTGGAGCGGGTATCGTTCCAGGCGCGGTTGATCGGTCCCTGTTCTTCAGCGTGCGCACCGGGCAGGGAGAGAGTAAACGCCGCGGTGGCAAGCAGGGTCGTTGCGAACGTACGGATCGTCATAAGCGCCATAAAAAATCTCCAAATGCTGTTCGTTCAATCGTATGAAGATGGAAACTGTTTATGGCAAATATGAGAACAGGCTGTGCCGACCCTGTGTCACAGGGCGGGAGCCGTCAAAAAAGAGCAGGCCGGGGTATGCTGTCCAGCGCGGCTTGCAGGATATAGGCGGCTGCCAGCTGGTCCACCACACCTTCCCGTTTTTTGCGTGACAGGTCTGCTTCCTGAATCAGCATCCGGTTTACGGCGGAAGAAGAAAGGCGTTCATCCCACAGACAGACGGGCAGACCGGTCTGATCAGAAAGTGCCATGGCCCAGTCCTTTGCCGCCTGTGCGGCTGGCCCGAACGAGCCATCAAGGGAGAGAGGAATGCCGATCACCATTCCGCCAATGCCGTGCCGGTCGGCCAGCGTGCGGATGTGGGTCGCCATGGCGCCCAGTTTGCCGCGTTTTACGGTTTCCAGCGGGGTGGCCACCATGCGTGAGACATCGGAAAGGGCAAGGCCGACCTGCTTGCGGCCGGGATCTATGCCCAGCAGACGGTCATTGCGGGCCAGAGCGGCGGTCAGGTCGGTCAGATTAAGGAGTGCCATGTCTGCACGGTATGTTGCCTTGCGCCCGATTATGCTAGGGCTTTTTTCCCCTAAACAGTCTGAAGAGAGTCTGCTTTCATGTCGCTTGACCTCGCGACCACCCGACGTATTGCGAAACTGGCCCGCATCGGCCTTGAAGATGCTGAGCTTGAATCCGTCCGCCAGAAGCTGGATGGCATTCTGGGCTGGGTTGATCAACTGTCCGAGGTGGATGTTGAGGGCGTGCCCCCCATGGTGGGCACGGAGATGGAAGCCCTGCGCCAACGTGAAGATGTGGTGACAGACGGAAACTGCCGTGAGGCCGTTCTGTCCTGCGCGCCGGAAACATCTGGCCCCTTCTACACTGTACCCAAGGTTGTTGAATAAGATGCTGACCGGACTGACCCTGACCGAAGCGCGCACTGGCCTTGCCGCCCGCAAATTTTCTGCGCGAGACCTCGCCACGGCGCACATGCAGGCCATTGCGCGCCTGAACCCCAAACTGAACGCCTACATTACCGTTCTGCCGGAAAAAGATGTTCTGGCAGCGGCTGATGCCGCAGATGCCCGTTATGCTGATGGCACAGCCCGCCCCATGGAAGGGCTGCCCATTGGCGTGAAGGATCTGTTCTGCACTAAAGGGGTTAAAACAACCGCTGCCAGCAAGATGCTGGCCGATTTTGTACCGCCGTATGAAAGCAGCGTGACGCAGCGCCTGCTGGATGCCGGATCTGTTTTTGTGGGCAAGACCAACCTGGACGAATTTGCCATGGGGTCGGCCAACATCACATCCGCGTTCGGATCGGTTCTCAATCCGTGGCAGCGGAAAGGGGATGAGGCAACCGCGCTGGTGCCGGGCGGGTCTTCCGGTGGTTCCGCTGCTGCGGTAGCGGCTGGTCTGGCTCTGGCGGCTACGGGCACGGATACGGGGGGCTCAATCCGTCAGCCTGCCGCTTTCTGCGGTATTGTGGGGCTTAAACCTACCTATGGCCGGTGCAGTCGCTGGGGTACCATTGCGTTTGCAAGCTCCCTTGATCAGGCTGGCCCCATGACGCGCAGCGTGGCAGATGCCGGGCTGATGCTGGAAGCCATGGCTGGTTTTGATGAAAAAGACAGCACCAGTTCCAACCGCCCGGTTCCCGCTTTTGCTCAGGCTGTTGGCAAAAGTGTAAAAGGCCTGCGGGTCGGGATTCCGGCAGAATATCGTGCGCCTGGTCTGCCTGCTGAAATTGCCGCCATGTGGGAGCAGGGAATTGCCTGGCTGCGGGATGCCGGGTGCGAGATTGTGGATGTTTCCCTGCCGCACACCAAATATGGGCTTGCCACGTACTACATCATTGCACCTGCTGAGTGTTCATCCAACCTGGCCCGGTATGATGGCATTCGCTTTGGTGCCCGCAAGGACGCCCCCACGCTGGATGGCATCTATGAGCGGACCCGCGCCGAAGGGTTTGGGGAAGAAGTGCGCAACCGTATCCTGATGGGCACCTATGTGCTGTCCGCTGGCTATTATGATGCGTATTACCTCAAGGCCCAGAAAGTGCGCACTCTGATCAAGCGTGACTTTGTGCAGGCTTTTGAACAGGTGGACGTGCTGCTGACCCCAACCGCGCCAAGTGCTGCGTTTGCGCAGGGTGAAAATATGGATGATCCGGTGCAGATGTATCTGAACGACATCTTTACCGTGCCAGCCAGCATGGCCGGTGTGCCTGCGCTGTCCGTGCCCGTGGGGCTGGACGCAAAAGGGCTGCCGTTGGGGCTGCAAATTATTGGTCGGCATTTTGATGAGGAAACCGTGCTGTCTGTTGGCGGCGCGCTTGAGGCTGCTGCGGGCTTTGCCCACACGCCCACCCTGCATGCGGAGGCAGGTGCATGAGCTACGTTATTGAAGGTAAAACCGGAAACTGGGAGATTGTGGTCGGGCTGGAGGTGCATGCCCAGATCATCAGCCAGTCCAAACTGTTTTCCGGCGCGTCCACCAAGTTTGGCGGAGAGCCCAACACGCAGGTCAGTCTGGTCGATGCGGCTTTTCCGGGCATGTTGCCGGTTATTAACAGGGAATGTGTGGCGCAGGCTGTCCGGACGGGTCTGGGCCTGAATGCCCGCATTAATCTGGAAAGCCGGTTTGACCGCAAGAACTACTTCTATGCGGATTTGCCGCAGGGCTACCAGATCAGCCAGTTTGCCCACCCCATTGTTGGGGAAGGCACGATTGAAATTGAACTGGCAGGGGGTGAAACCCGCCAGATCGGCATCACCCGGCTGCATATGGAGCAGGACGCGGGCAAGCTGCTGCATGATCAGGACCCCACCCGTTCCTTTGTGGACCTGAACCGCGCCGGTGTGGCGCTGATGGAAATTGTCAGCGAACCCGATATCCGTGCGCCAGAAGAAGCCGGGGCCTACCTGCGCAAGCTGCGCCAGATTCTGCGTTATCTGGGCACATGTGACGGCAACATGGAAGAAGGCTCCATGCGGGCGGACGTGAACGTGTCTGTTCGGAAAGCGGGTGAGCCGTTCCGTACGCGCTGCGAGATCAAGAACGTCAACTCCATCCGCTTTGTCATGCAGGCCATTGAAGTGGAAGCTGCGCGTCAGGTGGAAATCTGGGAAAATGGCGGCGAGGTCGATCAGGAAACCCGCCTGTTTGATCCCGGCCGTGGGGAAACCCGCACCATGCGCTCCAAGGAAGACGCGCATGATTACCGTTACTTCCCTGACCCTGATCTGCTGCCGCTGGTGATTGAACAGGCTTGGGTGGATGGCCTTAAAGCGGCCCTGCCGGAGCTGCCGGACGCCAAGCGTGCCCGTTTCCAGAAAGACTACGGCATTCCGTTTTATGATGCCGGGGTGCTGGTGGCGGAACAGTCTGTGGCGGATTTCTTTGAAACCGTTGCCAAAGGGCGTGATGGTAAGCTGGCGGTGACATGGGTGACGGGGGATCTGTTTGCTGCCCTGAATCGCACCGGGCGCACCATTGAAAACAGTCCTGTCAGCGCGGAAGCGCTTGGCAAGATGCTGGACCTGATTTCCGATGGCACCATCAACGGCAAGATTGCCAAGGATGTGTTTGAAGACATGGTGGAAACGGGGGAAAGCCCGGACGCCATTGTTGAGAAAAAAGGCCTCAAGCAGGTAACGGATACCGGCGTGATTGACGCCGCTGTGGACGCCATCATGGCCAAACATGCGGACAAGGTGGAAGAATTCCGCTCTGGCAAGGATAAGTTGTTCGGCTTCTTTGTGGGGCAGGTCATGAAAGAAACCAAAGGCAAAGCCAACCCAGCTCTGGTGAACGAGGCTCTGAAAGCCAAACTGAACGGATAAGGGGTGAGGGGATGTAAAAAATCCCCTCAAATAAGCGTTTAGGGGGTTTGACGGAAAGCAAAGAACCTCCTAAAAGCACCAATGCAAACGTCGTGTATCTTTACACTCTTCTTGCGGAGGGGTGGCCGAGTGGCTGAAGGCGACGGTTTGCTAAACCGTTATACGGGTTAAACTGTATCGAGGGTTCGAATCCCTTCCCCTCCGCCAACAACTCCCTGATTTAAGTCACGGCATCCAAGCCTCATAAAATGGGTTTTGTGGGGGCTTTTCTCAGCCTCCTCATATGGCATGTGGGGGCCTTTGTGAGGTTGGTGAGTTCCATACTCCCTTGTTTCGTTGCGAGTTGGACGCGCTCCTGTTCCGCTATTGCGGGTAGCCTAGGGAGAGTTTTGCTCCGTCACCCTAACGCTGCTGTGGCGCACGTGACGAGAGCGAC
This sequence comes from Acetobacter senegalensis, assembly GCF_001499615.1. NCBI lineage: Bacteria > Pseudomonadati > Pseudomonadota > Alphaproteobacteria > Acetobacterales > Acetobacteraceae > Acetobacter > Acetobacter senegalensis. Next base: position 1,968,961 of record NZ_LN606600.1, read on the forward strand.
ATAGATACCCGCGTATCCGTTGCTTCTGAACGGCCGAATTGGAGCCCGGGGGAGATGAGCTTAAAAGGCGATGGGATGATCGAGAAGGCAGTCTCGGCTTTCGCAGTCTGTGTTGATGTGCTGCATGCGATAGGATCAGCGTTGTTAGAAAGATATTCTCCCGTATCGCTATCGCGGGTCACGCCGCCCATACGTCTGAGGGGATGTGCTACGGGAGTTTGAAAAATCAGTCAGGTTGGGTCAGATGAGGCTCGGTGAGGCGGAAAATGTAGGTTTTTTGTTTCTATGGCCCTCTCAAGCCTGCAAATTTGCCTTTTCAGCCTAAAATAACTCTCGTCAGTTTCTGCCTCTGCCTCTGCCTCTGCCTCTGCCTCTGCCTCTGCCTCTGCCTCTGCCTCTGCCTCTGCTACAGCCACTGACCATCAAACAGTGTCTTAAAGACCTCCTCTGTAGGGAGGGTTCTTGGTCGCCTGAAAATGTGTTTCTGTTGTCGAGGCAGAATGTATTGTTATTCACATACGCGTAGATGCGTTGAAATGATGACAGGCACTCTACGCCCCGAGTGAGAACCTCAAGAGCCGCGAGATTTCTGCAAACTCTGTGTTTTTGTGAAGCCTTGTTCAACCCATGCCTGTGGTGATGGCTACTTCTTGATAGGCGCCATCAGGATGTCCGGTGGCAAAGGGATGGGAGAAGACGAATAGCCTTCTGTTGTGGGTAGGGCTGTTGTGTTGCCCACGTTTTCAGCGTGCATCTTGTGAAAACCATCCCGGTCTTTTTCTGATGTTCAATCGGTCTCCATGGTGTGTGCACCAGGCCTCTGGGGTAGGGGAGATGGTAGTCAGGATCGGGTCTTTTGCTTTGTAAGCGCTTGAACTTGATGTGAGAGAAGAACGCTTTTTCCGATTCTCTCACCTGTTTTTTCCTAAAACGGGCATCCAGAGGGCGGCATAAGATAAAAAGTGACGCAATCAGGACCTCTTTTTTCCAAGAAAAGTCGTTTTCACAAGGTGTTATGCGCTTTCCGGCTTTAGTTTTTTTGTAATCTGAGCCAAAATGATAAGTGAATTTACCCGATCCTGTTGCAGCCTGTGAGTCTACGCCTTTGCGTGTCCGTTGCGCCGCACTGCGGGTTCCGAGACTGAAGGGATGCAACAAGGTGAAAATCCGGTATATCGTCAGCGTTGCTGCGTTTGTGGTGAGCCCGGCGCAAGCGGAAACGGTTTATCGGTTAACAGCGCCAACTCTGGCCTGCGCCACCCCTAGCGCCACGCGGGATGCCAATGAGGCGATGCTGCATGGGCATGATTTCTCAAGATTCCAGAAACTGTATGATTGCCGCATTATAAATGATACCGGCCGATGGGATGAAATAGCTGAAAATGGTGATGTGCTGTTGCTGCGCAAAACACCACCAACACCCGGCTTGCCTCCGTTGTATTTTGCCAGACGTGCTGTCACACCTCTTCTTGAAACGTCAGAAGCTGAGCAGGATCTGATTCATACCGTTGAGTCATTCCGTACCGAGCATTCTGCCAGCAGCCAAAGGCAACCTGTTTCGCATAAAGCTGACAAAACGCAGAGTGAGACATTTTCCGCCCGCTCTGTGGGGGGGCAACCTGTAATCGATAGTGTCAAAAACAGCTTTCAGGCTCTTTGGAAAAAAATGTCCACACTGTCTGCGCAGATAGGATGGCATAATGGGTTTGTAAAAGTCATTGAATGGGGCGTGGGTCTGTATGTTCTGCTTAAAGCGGCAGGAGCTTATCGGCGGCGGCGTACGTTTAGAAATACGGTGCAAACCGGAAAACGCCTGATTGATACTCTGGCTGATCGGCTTCAGATCCGGCGCAAGCAACTGGTTTTTCAGAACGCATATGGCACAACCATTTATGATAAATGGAATAAGGAAAAATCCGAATTCATGCGGCGGGAAATGTATGCCTGCCTGAGCAAGCATGGGTACGAAAAATATTTTGAAAAAGCCACACCGGAACTGCTGACATATCTGGATCAGGTTGCCTTCAAGGAGCCGCATGCTGTTGCGGCCAAGAACAGTAATCCTGATATCTATACCCCCGATATGGACCCGTTTGATTATGAACGTTATTGCGCAAAGCTGCTTAAAAAAGCGGGGTGGGATGCAATCGTCACATCGGAATGTGGAGATCAGGGAGCAGATATTGTTGCGACAAAAAAAGGCCTGCGTCTGATCCTGCAGTGCAAGCTTTATTCAAGGGCTGTCGGGAATGATGCCGTGCAGCAGGTAGCTGCCGCCAGACACCATTATGCAGGACGTTTTGCGGCCGTTGTTTCAAATGCCCCTTACACAATTCCCGCGCAGCAACTGGCAAAAACAAACAAGATATTTCTTCTGCACCATGATGAACTGCAAGATTTTGTCAGACGTCTGGAAAATTTTACATCTGCCCGCGTGAGAGGGTAACACGCCGCACGTTATCCTGCCTCTGCCTCTTTCTTGAAGAATGGGTTGTGCTTGCTCAACGGGCATCGTGAACGAGGGGCGTGGCTCCCGTTCTCCGGTAACACATGCTTAGGGGCGGGGTGTTGACGGGTGCGTTTGATCTCAGCTTCTTTGTGCATTCTATCCGATGATAGGGAAGTCTCTCATCGGTGGCGCTTTCTTGAAAGCTTGCGTCGTCTCAGATCGAACCCGGTCTTGTGATCTGATGCTTCAAAAGCGATGATGAGTGACCCACTGCATGGCTGAGACGGTTTTCAGCAGTGAGGAGACGCTGCGCAACGTGCTCGCAGCCGGAGCTTGGGCGCGGGTGCTCTTTTGTCCGACAACGGACAGGATCGGCCGATTAAAAGAAAAATTACATTTTGTTCTCTTCGTCTTCGTTCTCCTGCCTGAGCGAGAAAAGAGGGGAAGAATTTCTCTTTTAATACAGTGAATTATAAAGATAATACGCGGGAAACTGCGAAACGTGACGTTGTGTTGGCGTGCAATGATACAACGCACTCTCTAGGTAAAAAATGAAGAGAATATGTCGATAGGATGGTATTGGTTGGAAATATCAATTTATAATGATAAAAAGACAGATAATGTATATTTTTTAATCCAAAAGGGAGGGCAAGAATGGAAAAAATAATATCTCTTTTTGCGGATTTTGGTGTTTTTGTTCTCTTTCCGTGGGTTTTGTGGCGTGTAACGCGTAGAGTATTACCAATAGTCGTTTTGCCAATACTTTTGGGTATTCTGCTGGCAGTTTGGCATGTGCCTGTTGAGCAGTGGGGAATTCCTTCTGTTTATGGGGATGATATCGGCTGGGTAGCCGTGCTTGTGCTGGCATTTACGGCCGGGCTGGAAATGTGGGTGGACCCAAACCACGGCAAAGGAGCGGAAGAGGCCATTCCTTCGCCCTCTTTGGGGCGGCTGCTTGGCGGTGCTGTCGTAGCGCTGGGAGGGCCGTTTCTGATCGGCTCTCTGGTGGTCTATCAGTTCTTTCTGCCTCTTCACGGCTGGGCGGCTCCGCAGGTCTCTCCCTTGATGGGGGCTGTTTCCCTGGGGTTGTGTATTGCTGTCAGCGCGCTGCCGGTGCTGATAGGCATTGTGCGTGAGCTTGAACCTGTGCACCGCGCAGTGGGGCAGTTGGCCCTGAAGCTGGCGGTGGTGGATGATGCTGCCCTCTGGATCGGGTTGGCCATTCTGCAGTTCATGGCCAAAGGACCTTCTGCGCTGCATGGCTGGTCCTGGCTGGAATTTCTGGCGGTGTTTCTGCTGGTTGGGCTGGCTTCTGCTGGCGGCTGGGCGGCCCGGCATTTCCGGCATCCCCCCCTTATTGTGATCTGGGCCGCAGTGCCTGTTTATCTGGCTGCCGGATCATGGGCTAGCAAGCAGCTTGGTTTGCATGAACTGATTGGGGCTTACTTTGCTGGGGCTATCATGCCGCCAAGCTGGGTGCGTCGCCTGCCGGTGGAGGAAGTTGGCACCTTTGCCCTTATCTGGCTTGCTCCCATGTTCTTTGGCCATAGTGGCCTGAAAATTGATGGCGATGCCCTGACATGGCCTTCTCTGGCGGCTTCTCTGGCGCTGGTGGCGGTCTCCATCGTGACCAAGATGGGAGCAGTCTATCTTTTCCCTCCCGCTTCCGGTCTCACATCGCGCCAGCGGCTGAGCGTGGGAGCATTGTTGCAATGTAAGGGGCTGATGGAAATTGTGGCCGCGACCATTCTTCACGCGCAAGGTATGATCTCGGAGTTCGCCTTTGCTGCTCTGATGGTGCTGGCGGTTATTTCCACCTCTCTTACAGGTCCTCTGTTCCGACTGTTTTCCGGCAAGTCAGCAGAGCAAGCGTAAAAGCAGAAGGGGCTATGCAGCTTCTTCATTAGATAAGGCAGAAATACTGAGCAGGAAGATTTTCTACCCTCTTATAATGGGGCTGCCCTCGTTATCGCTGGTTTGATTGCTGGCTTGCAGACCGTCTTGCCTGAGCAGATATGTCTGACGCAGAGAGTTCAAAAGCAAAAAAGAGAGCCCCACGGGAGGCTCTCTTTTTTTGTCTCAAAGGAGAATGTGTCGGTCAGGCCAGTTCAACCAGAACCTGTTCAATCACGTCCAGCCCTTCGTCCACCAGCGCATCGGAAGCGGTGAGCGGGGTGAGAATACGAATGGTGGCGCCCTTTACTCCACAGGAGAGCAGGATCAGCCCTTTTTCACAGGCTTTGGCACAGACTTTGCTGGCAAAGCCTGCGCGCTGTTCTTCTCCAGCATGGTTTTCAAGAATATCAAACGCAATCATGGCGCCCAGTCCGCGTGCGGTGCTGACGGGGAGAATATCCTTGCGTTTGTGCCAGCCATTGATTCGTGCCTTCAGGCGTTCGCCCATGGTGTTTGCACGGTCAATCAGCTTTTCTTCTTCAATCACATCCAGCACGGCCAGCGCTGCGGCACAGGCCAGCGGTGCCCCGGCATAGGTGCCGCCCAGGCCCCCCGGCGGCACGGAATCCATCAGGTCCGCTCGTCCAATCACACCGGAAATGGGAAAGCCACCGCCCAGAGACTTGGCGACAGACACCAGATCAGGCTCAACGCCGGAGTGCTCAATGCCAAACATTTTGCCGGTCCGGGCAAAACCGGTCTGCACTTCATCCGCAATCAGCTTGATGCCGTGTTCATCGCAGAGGCTGCGGAGATGCTTCAGCAGGGCAGGCGGCGCGATGCGGAAGCCACCTTCACCCTGCACGGGTTCAATAATAATGGCGGCAACCTGCTCCGGCCCAATGTCTGACGCAAACAGGAAGTGCAGCATTTTCAGGCTGTCTTCTACTGTTACGTCTCCATCAGGGAAGGGGAGGTGATAAACCTGTCCCGGCAAGGTGCCAAACGGTGCTTTGTAGGGCAGAACCTTGCCCGTCATGGCAGAGGCCAGCAGCGTGCGGCCATGGAACCCGCCGCAGAAAGCAATCACCCCGTTGCGGCCGGTGGCAGCGCGCGCAATTTTAACGGCATTTTCCGTCGCTTCCCCGCCGGTGGAGAAGAAAATGGTCTTGGCCGGGCCAGAAAAAGGCGCAAGGGCGTTCAGTTTTTCGGCCAGTTCGATGTAGGATTCGTAGGCTGAAACCTGAAACGCCGTGTGAGTGAAACGCTCTAGCTGAGCCTTGGCCGCAGCCAACACCTTGGGGTGACGATGGCCCACATTCAGCACCGCAATTCCGCCTGCGAAATCAATGTAGCGGCGACCTTCCACATCCCACAGTTCAGCGTTTTCAGCGCGATCTGCAAACACAGGTGTAGCTGTGGCAACACCACGCGGCACGGCATTGGCGCGGCGGGTGAGAAGGTCCTTGTTGGTGGTGCTCATGCCAAAGGGGCTCCTTATGGGGGCAAAAAAGAGAGATACCGGGAATAAGCCCGGTGTGGTCACCTCTGGTTCGTAAGCGACTTTCAGGGACAGGAGGAGGCGATTTTTTCTCGCACCTATGGTGATCAATGCACACCATTTTGTGTCTCATTTCATGAAGCAACGGCTCTTTGCGGGTCAATCCGGTATGAAATCGTCACCTGTCAGGAGGGTGTGTGGACGCTCTGAATAGCCACCTGCTCCAGCAGCCAGGCGCGAAAAATGGAAAGGGACTGCTTCTCCCAGGCGCGATCAGAAGCGCGCAGAACGTAAGATCCCAAAGGCGTTTCCTGTAGCGGTTCGCGCGTGGGGATGATGCGTACCAACCGGCCTGTTTCCAGATCATCCCCCAGCAGAAACGCGTTGCCCAGTGCTATGCCTTCTCCCGCGCGGGCGGCGGCAAGCGTGATATGTGCCTGCCACAAACGGCCCGCACTCGGAACATGAGAGATAGTCACGTTGTGGGCGTTGAACCACAAACGCCATTCCGCATCGTCCTCTTCCTGCAACAGCGGCGCGTGTAACAGATCAATCAGTCGGGCGGGTTGGCCCCCCATGGCGGCCACGCAGGCAGGTGACGCCACGGGAAAAACAGGGGGGCGTGCAAAGGCAACACTGCGCAGGGTACGCAGTGCAGCAGATGGCGCATCATCCCGCGCATAGAAAATATCGGCATGACTATCGGTTTCTATGCCGTTGCCATGGAACGTCGTGTTGGCGTCAACCGGGCGTAGCAACAGATCAATGTGGGGGTGATTCCGCCTGAACGCGGCCAAACGGGGCACCAGCCAGTGGTAAGCGAAGCCGTGCACGCAGGTTATGGTCAGGTGCGGTGTTTGCTGGCGGATATCGGCAGTGGCACGCGCCAGCCCTTCCAGCAGCGGGGCAATCTGGCTGTAATAAGTATGCCCTGCCAGGGTCAGCTTGCCTGTGGCACGGTCCCGCAGCGTGATGCCGAGCATCTGTTCCAGATCCCGCATATGGCGGCTGACAGCCGCATGGTCCACACGCAGCTCTGCCGCGGCGCGGCGTATTCCCCCGGTGCGAGCAAAGGCGGCAAAGGCATTCAGGGCTGCCAGAGGGGGAATGCGGTATCGCTGGTCCATCACGTGCTTATCATCACTGGAAGGGCTTTGTTCTTGGGATGAAAAGCAGCCGGAAGCAAGCGTCAGGAAGCAGTAGGTCCTGCGCCGCCAATGGGCGCTGACATGGGGCGAATCGTCAGATTTCTCGGAAAAACAAGCGCGCGTTTTATGGCTCAGCGCTGACAAAGCGGCCTACGAAAAAGCGGGAAATGGCAGAAAACTGCGTTTTTTCATCATAAAAGCGTGATGGATCAAGAAGTGATCTTTTGATTAAAAAATAGGCATATCAGCCAAGGTGGAAGGGGAGTCTTTCCCGAGCCTGCATCTTTTTTAAACTACATATTTTCATGGTGTATAGCTATTTGATACGAAATAAATGCCATTTGGTTACTTTAAAAACAGCGTAGAATTTAAGTATTCAGTATGCGTTTTTTCGATATCTGGCAGCTTCTACTTTTCTGTTGTCGCGCCGGGGGGAAGTGTGGTTGTAGCCCTTCACCGAAGTAAATCGAAGGATATCAAATAATGTCTATGCAAATTGTGAATGAAATGGTTGCCGCTGTTGTGAACTTCGCTACGGTTGCCCCCATGCTTGCTTTTCTGCCGATTGTCGCCACGCTGATGGTTGCGACCGCCGTGTCAGACCGCGTTGCCTGAGTTGGGTTTTCCCGCTTAGCCAAATGCACCGCCCGCCTGCCATATGGCAGTGCAGGGGTGCCCGGACCGTCATTCCTGTGAGAATGACGCCAGTCCGGTGTCGGTTTTGCCGCCTTTAGGGCGGTTTTTTTATGTCTGCCACCCTTCAGGCAGCGTTTAAGTGGCTTTTATCAGTCTGCGTTCCGGGTAAAACAGGGCCAGCGCGCTACAGTGCTGTGTGATGACCAACCGGAAAAACCATGACGGACCTTTTTGATGCCCATCATGTGGGAGAATCCCGCCCACTGACTTTGTCTGATGATGTTGTCAGCACGGCAACCTACGGGGGGCCGGACCGCTGCTACCGTTATCAGTTGAAACGGGTGTGGGATGCCAACCGTCCCGCTGTCATGTGGCTGATGATGAACCCTTCCGTTGCGACCGAATATGGAGATGACCGTACGGTGGCCAAGTGTCAGCGTTATGCGCGGGCATGGGGGTATGGCAGCATTCTGGTGGGCAATACCTTTGCCTATCGTTGTACAGATCAGAAACGTCTGCTTGAAACGCCAGACCCGGTTGGCCCGGAGAATGACGCCGCTTTGCTGGCCATGGCGCGTGAGGCTGATTTGGTGATTGCGGCTTATGGTTCTCCCCACCTCAAAGCGTTGTGGGAGCGGGGGCCAGAAGTGGTGCGCATGCTTCAGCAGCACGGCATACCGGTTTATGCCATGCGGGTAGGGGCCAATGGGCGCCCCTGTCATCCTCTTTATCTGCCTGCCGCCCTCAAGCCGGTTCTGCTACCCAAAACCTGAGCCTTGCGTCTTCTGTGGGGGGCACTGAAGCCTGCTTCACGTCGCTTTTTTCTGAGAAGTGTACTGTTCTGAAGGCAGGCTTGTCCCTACCGGGAGTTGACGGATGATCAGCTTCAGTATCCGATCACGATTGTAAAGCTGTGTCCTCTGTTCTGGCGGTAGGATGCGGTGATGAGTAACGGGAGGGGAGTCCTCCCGCAGCAGGAAGGATCGGCATGACAGACGCTGCACATGAGCAGAAAACAGGAAGCGCACAGGCCTATGCCCCCGGCAGTGCGCAGTTGGAAACCATGCTGGACCGTCTGGGTGAAGTTGCGGTGCGTACCGGGCTGAATGTCGCCCCCGGCCAGCAGGTGATTATTACGGCACCGCTTGAAGCCGTTCCGCTGGTGCGGCGGGTGACCGAGCATGCCTACAAAGCCGGGGCGTCTCTGGTCACAACATTCTATTCAGATGCCGAAGCCACGCTGGCCCGTTACCGTTATGCACAGGACGAGACATTTGATACCGCGGCGGAGTGGCTGGCCAAAGGGATGACGGAAGGCTTTCGCGCAGGTGCAGCGCGTATGGCCATTACCGGGTCAGACCCTGCTCTGTTGGCCGGGCAGAACCCGGAGCGGATTTCCCGCGCCAGCCGTGCGGCGTCCCGCGCCAATAAACCCGCCATGGAAATTATCACCAATTTCGATGTGAACTGGAACATTGTCGCCACGGCCACACCCGCATGGGCCAAGCTTGTGTTTCCCGGTCTGCCGGAAGACGAGGCCGTTGCGCGTTTATGGCAGGCTATTTTTGAATCATCCCGTCTGACAGGTGCAGATCCGGTAGCGGATTGGGCTGAGCATAACGCCACCCTGCATCGGCGCGCGGCGTTCCTGAATGACGCCCGCTACGCTGCCCTCCATTTTACCGGCCCGGGAACGGATCTGACCGTTGGGCTGGCCGATGGGCATGATTGGGCTGGTGGGTCTGAAAAAGCCGGAAATGGCGTGATCTGCAACCCGAATATCCCCACGGAAGAAGTGTTCACCACGCCCCACCGCTTAAAGGTGGATGGATATGTGGCCAGCACCAAACCGCTTTCCTATCAGGGCACTCTGATTGACCAGATCAAGGTGCGGTTTGAAGGTGGTAAGATTGTGGAGATGAACGCCGCCAAGGGCGAGGATGTTCTGGCCCGCGTGCTGGATACGGATGAAGGCGCACGCAGGCTGGGTGAGGTTGCCTTGGTGCCGCATTCGTCCCCCATTTCACGCAGTGGTATTCTGTTTCAGAACACGCTGTTTGATGAAAACGCCGCCAGCCATATCGCGCTTGGGCAGGCTTACACCAAATGCATGCGCGATACTGCCGGACAGGATGAAGCCGCTCTGGCCGCACGCGGCGCCAACAGCAGCATGATTCACATCGACTGGATGATTGGTTCAGGCGAAATTGATGTGGATGGGCTTGATGCACAGGGAGGCCGTGTGCCTCTGATGCGTAAAGGCGAATGGGTTATTTCTGCATGAGCACGGATTTGAAAAAAATGGTTACCAAAACACGGTCCCTTTTGGCATCTGCTAAAATCATGGCACTGGCCGCATCTGCCTTTTTGGCAGTGGGGCCTGTTGCCTTAGCGCAAACCGCTCCGGCACAGGGCGGCCAGCAGCCGCCAGCCCTGACGGGGGAGCAGATGGCCACCATGCGGCATGATATGGATACCGCGCTGCATTACAAACTGGCCCCGGATGTTCTGCCGCGTCTGACAAATGCCCTGAAGGCCATTCACGCAGCCAATATTCAGCCTCCCGGCCATGTCGGGATGTCTCTGGATGAGCAGATTGCCATGGTCAGCAAAGTGCAGGGCCTCGCCCCTATTCTGAAGGCCAATGGCTTTGCGCCGCGTGATTTTGTGATGAGCCTGACATGTGTGGGTCTGACAGGCAGCCTGATGAACGTGCCGCCGGGGCAGGCTAGCAGCAAGATGCCGACACCAGAGCCTGAAAATGTTGCTCTTTTGAAGGCCAATCAGGCAGATTTACAGAATTTGATTGGTGTTTTGCGCACCGAACAAGTGAAGCGCTAGGCCGTAACGCCTTTGATGGGATGGAAAACGGGCTGCCGCATGGTGGCCCGTTTTTTTATGGTCAGATTTTATCTTTCCATCTGCACGGATTTACACCGACGGAGCCGGCTAAAGCACGGTGCGCTTTTGCTCTCCAACAAGAGCAATGACGACCGCAGCCCCTGAAATAAGATGTCTCGTATAGGGGAATGGTTACTGGGCGCGGGAGCGTAATAGCCACGCATGGTCGGAATGAAAAACTAACAGTTTTTATACTGCGATCTTTAAAACAGACTCACTTCTGTTCTGATCTTCAAAATCTTTTTGAGGCTGTTTGGGAAGAGCAGGTAATGGCGGATCTGAAGGCTTGATGCGAAACGATCGAGACGCAAATCCAAGAATTTAGTTTCAAGCAGCTCCGTCCAACCAACCTGACAGGCTCTTCAAATAGCGTCTTGCATGCTTGAAGTGGGGAATAATGACTGCTTTTGTCATGAAAAGACAAAAATGGAAAATGTGTAAAAAATGCTTAGCGCTGCGGCTCCCTAACAATGGCGGGGTTTAGGGGGGATGGTCAGGCTACGGAGCGTTCCTGCCATTCTGAAATCTCCAAAATCCATATCAAGATTATCTGAAACGCCGTTGGCAAAATAACGCATGCCAATTTCATAATCAGGAAGAATGGCATCCTGAGCGTGGCCAAAAAAGGCGACATGCACCCGGCCTGCCGCCATGTTCTGTAGGGCCGGAAACGGTGGTGCGCTTTCAGGCTTACCCCAGTGGAACGCCGTTATGTAGGTATATTGCGCACCGTCCTCGCCCGTTCCGTCAAACAGTAATGGGGAAAAGTTGGAGGTACCATGTTCTGCGGCGGAGATAATGGCGGCTGTGTGCGCCATGGGGAAAAGAGTGCCCGGTGGGAGCTTAAGGGTTTTTTTGAGTGGTTTTTCATAATGCACCACACCACCTGCATTTTTGGCGTCCAGTGTCGCTTCGCCGCTAATGGTTTGCAAAATGGTGTTGTTGGATTTCTGTACGGTGCGAAAAATCAGATGCCGTCCATCCTTGCTTTCCAGCGTGGTGTAATCTGATTCCATGGCGACGGCGCCGCCGCTGCGTGTTGCGCTTTGAATATCCAGATGTTGCTGGGTAGACCATGCGGTGCAGGTATCACGCACATTGTAGGTCATGGAGCCTGTGGCGGAGAGTGTGTTGCCGCCTGAGGATTCCGCAAGTGCCAGATCATAGCTGGCCCGCTGGGCAGTCAGCGGCGTTGCGGTGGTGGTGTCCTGCGTTGCTGTCTTGGGTGCCTGTGCCGCAAGGACAGTATTGGCGGCTGTTAGTGCAGGGGCCAGAAGGCAGGCTGCCAGACTGATGTGCAGAGAAAGGGCCCTGAAACGCCGACAGCTATGTCTGGCAGGTAAAATTGAGGCAGGAACAGGCAGAGAAACGCAGAATCTGGTCATGCCTCATACAAAAGAGCATCCGGCGGGCAGACGCAACCACGCCGGATGGGGAATCTCCAGTCTCAGACTTTTTTGATGGTGGGTTTCGGTTTTGGCAGGTCCAGCGCCAGGGAGAGTTCTTTCAGCCGTTCGGGCGGTACCGTGGCGGGCGCGCCCATCATCAGGTCTTCGCCCTGCTGGTTCAGCGGGAAGAGAATGACCTCACGAATGTTGGGTTCATCTGCCAGCAGCATGACAATACGGTCCACACCCGGCGCAGACCCACCATGCGGCGGTGCGCCATAACGGAACGCATTCAGCATACCGCCAAACCGGGCTTCCACTTCGCTTTCAGGGTAACCGGCAATTTCAAAGGCGCGGATCATTACTTCCGGCAGATGGTTCCGGATTGCGCCAGAGGAAAGCTCAATACCATTACACACAATGTCGTACTGGTAGGCGGTGATATCCAGCGGGTCTTTGGTGTTCAGGGCTTCAAGGCCGCCCTGCGGCATGGAGAACGGGTTGTGCGAGAAATCAATCCGGCCGGTTTCCTCATTCAGTTCATACATCGGGAAATCGGTGATCCAGCAGAAGCGGAAGGCATTCTTTTCAATCAGGTCCAGCTCTTCCGCAATGCGGGTGCGCACCTGGCCAGAGAACTTGGCAACCTCATCCCCTTTGCCTGCGGCAAAGAACACGGCATCTCCAGCCTTCAGGCCCAGCTTGGTGCGGATGGCGTCCACACGGTCAGCTTCAAGATTCTTGGCAATCGGGCCCTTGCCGCCTTCTTCAGCAAACACAATATAACCCAGCCCGCCAGCACCAGCTTCGCGCGCCCAGTTGTTCAGTTTGTCAAAGAATGCGCGGGGTTTGTCGCCAGCGCCGGGGGCCGGAATGGCGCGCACTTCGCCACCATCGGCTGCAATACGGGCAAACAGACCAAAGCCGGAATTGGCAAAGTCTTCCGTTACATCGGAAATCAGCAGCGGGTTGCGCAGGTCTGGCTTGTCAGACCCATAGACTTTCATGGCGCGGGCGTAGGGGATGCGTTCAAACGGTGCCTGGCTGACCGTGCGGCCTTTGCCAAATTCCGTAAACAGGCCGGACATCACATCTTCCAGCGTGGCGAACACCTCGTCCTGTGTGGCGAAGGCCATTTCAAAATCAAGCTGGTAGAATTCACCCGGAGAGCGATCAGCGCGGGAGGCTTCATCACGGAAGCATGGGGCAATCTGGAAGTAGCGGTCAAACCCGGCCACCATGGCAAGCTGCTTGAACTGCTGCGGCGCCTGCGGCAGGGCGTAGAACTTGCCGGGGTGCATACGGGCAGGCACCAGAAAGTCACGCGCGCCTTCGGGTGAGGATGCGGTCAGGATCGGGGTCTGAAGTTCAACAAAGCCCAGATCCGTCATGCGGCGGCGCATGCTCTGGATAACGCGGGCACGCAGCAGCATGTTGCTGTGCACGCTCTCACGGCGCAGATCAATGTAGCGGTACCGCAGGCGCAGATCTTCAGGATAGTTTTCATGACCTGCTACCTGAAAAGGCAGCACGGCAGCGGCGGACTGCACCACAAATTCACGAGCGCGGACTTCAATATCCCCGGTGGCCAGATCCGGGTTGCGGGTGCCTTCCTCGCGCTCCACCACATCGCCGGTGACCGTGATCACGCTTTCAACACGGGTGTTTTCAGCCAGCGCCAGTGCGGGTGCGCCTGCCGGAATAACAATCTGGGTGATGCCTGTTTCATCACGCAGGTCAATAAACAGCAGCCCGCCGTGGTCCCGTTTGCTGTGGACCCAGCCAGACAGGCGGGCTGTTGTGCCGGCATCCTTGGCGCGAAGGGCCGAGCAGCTATGGGTACGGTAAGGGTGCATTGTCTGGTCCTGAACTGTGGCCCGGCCTGCCTATCACACAGGCCCGGCGCTTTGTCTGTTATCTATATGGGCGGGAGGAAGCCGGGGAGCCGCCCAGATGTCAAGGGAAGAGGTGGATCAAGCTTGCAGACTGGCCCGGATATCAGCCGCCAGTGCCTTTACGGTTTCGGGTTTTGCATCCCATCCGAACAGGAAGCGGGCTACTCCGCCAAACATGGTATAGAATCGCCAGCCCTTTACGCGCAGCGTGTTCATGCTCTGCTCAGGCAGCAGCAGAAACACACCGTTGCTTTGTACGGGCCATGCAAGGTCAAGGCCGGTCACGCCTGCCAGTTCTGTGGCAAATAGGCGGGCGCAGGCATTACCATGTTTGGCGTTTTCCAGCCACGCACCGCTCTTGATCATGCTGAGCCATGGAGCCGTGATAAAGCGCATTTTGGAGGCAATCTGTCCGCCCTGCTTGGCACGCTCCGCAAAGCCGCGAGACAGTTTGCGATTGAAAAATACCACAGCGTCTCCCACAGCCATGCCGTTCTTGGTGCCGCCAAAGCTCAGGGCGTCCACCCCGGCCTGCCACGTTATGGCGGCGGGGGAACATCCCAGCGCGGCAACGGCGTTGGCCAGACGCGCGCCATCCATATGGAGGCTCAGCCCATGCTCGTGACAGGTGTCCGCCAGCGCACGGATTTCTTCTGGTGTGTAAAGAAGTCCGTTTTCCGTGGGCTGGGTGATGGTGACTACCGCCGGGCCGGAAGCCTGCGGGCTTTGCGCCTTGCGGCAGCACAGCTTGATGGCGGCGGATGTCAGTTTGCCATCGGGGCACGGGGGCGTCATGAGTTTGCTGCCGCCCGTAAAAAATTCCGGCGCGCCCCGTTCGGATGTATCGGCATGGGCAATGTCGGTCGCGATGATGCTGCAATAAGGCGGGCACAGGGTCGCCAAAGCCAGCGCGTTGGCCGCTGTGCCGTTGAAGACAAAGAAAACAGCGGCATCCGTGTTAAACAGGGTGCGGATGGCATCTTCCGCCAGCCGAGTCCATGGATCGTCACCATAAGCCGGGGCCGAGCCTGCGGCAGAGGCACGAACAATGGCGTCAAGTGCTTGCGGGCAGATGCCGGAATAATTGTCACTGGCGAACTGCTGGGGAGGAGTCTCAGGCATGGGCGGCATTCCTGCGCTGGCGGGGCGTATGACACAGGGCTGCATGGCGGCAGCCTGTGTTCTGGCTTGCATGGGGCAGGGGGTGGCGTCAATCCGGCCTGGCGCAAGGGAAGCATTGCTTTCAGGGCAGATTTCCGCTAAGGGCACCGCACCGTGCAGGCACCCCTGGAGGCCTGCACGTTCTGGTTTCTAGGAGAGTACACCGTGTCAAAGATTACATCCATCGAAGCTTCTGCGCGCGCGAAGGCTGGTAAGGGGGCAGCGCGTGCGACGAGGCGTGCCGGTCTGGTGCCTGGCGTGATTTATGGTGGCAAGAAAGAGCCTGCTCTTATTGCCCTCGACCCCCGCATCGTGATCAAGGGTATTCAGGCTTCTGGCTGGCGTTCCCGCGTTTACGAAATCAAGATTGAAGGCGGTGCGACCGAACGCGCCCTGATTCGTGACATTCAGCTGCACCCGGTAAAAGATACGCCGGAACATGTTGACTTCATGCGTCTGGCTGCTGGTCAGCGCGTGACGGTTGAAGTGTCGGTTCACTTCTCTGGTGAAGAAAAATCTCCGGGCATCAAGCGCGGCGGTGTGCTGAACATTGTGCGTCACACGGTTGAAGTTGAAGCCGATGCAGAACACATCCCTGAATTCTTCAGTGTTGATCTGTCCACGCTCGACATCAACGACAACGTGCGTTGGGAAGACCTGAAGGGCACGGAAAACGTGACCCCGCTGGTGCACGTGCCCAACTTTGTGATCGCCACCGTTGCGGCACCGAGTGTTGACGCAGCGGATGACGCTGAAGAAAGCACGGAAGAAGCCGCTTCCTGATAGCAGTCATTCTGTTATGGAGTGATGGCGCGGGGGTACGTGCACAGCGCATGTGCCCCCGTTTTACTTGCAAGATACAGGACCAGTGATGTTGCTCTGGGCCGGGCTCGGCAATCCTGAGCCTTCCATGCGCCGACACAGGCATAATGTCGGGTTTATGGCGGTTGACGCCATTGCAGAGCGCTACGGCTTTTCCCCCTGGCGCAATCGGTTCAAAGGTGAGGTGGCGGAAGGCCGCGTTGGTAATCAGCGCGTGCTGTTGCTGCGCCCCATGACGTACATGAACCTTTCCGGCACCAGCGTGCAGGAAGCCGCCGCTTTCTATAAAATTGCGCCCGATCAGATTACCGCTTTCCATGATGAACTGGATCTTGCCGCAGGCAAGGTGCGGGTGAAACGGGGTGGCGGGGCCGCAGGGCATAATGGTTTGCGCTCCATGGACAAAATGCTCGGCACGCCGGATTACTGGCGGGTGCGCATTGGCATCGGGCATCCGGGCGCCAAGGAGCGTGTGCATGGATGGGTGCTGGGTAATTTCACGGAGTCTGACCGGCAGGACTGGCTTGAGCCGCTGCTGGATAAAATGGCGGCCGCCGCGCCGCTGCTGGCGGATGGCCAGCCGGAAAAATTCATGACGCAAGTTGCGTTGCCAGAAGGGAGTAAGGGCTGATGGGGTTTAACTGCGGTATTGTCGGTCTGCCCAATGTGGGTAAGTCCACCCTGTTCAATGCGTTGACTGCAACGGCGTCGGCTCAGGCAGCCAATTACCCCTTCTGCACCATTGAGCCCAACGTGGGCCGTGTGGCCGTGCCTGACCCCCGGCTGGATAAGCTGGCGGAAATTGGCAAATCGCAGAAGACCGTGCCCACCAGCCTTGAATTTGTGGATATTGCCGGTCTGGTGCGTGGTGCCTCCCGCGGGGAAGGGCTGGGTAACCAGTTCCTGGCCAACATTCGCGAAGTAGATGCCATCATTCACGTGCTGCGGTGCTTTGAAGATGATGACATCACACATGTTGAAGGCGGGGTGGACCCCGTGCGTGATGCGGAAATTATCGAAACGGAACTGATGCTGGCGGATCTGGAATCGCTTGAAAAGCGGCTGCCTGCTCTTCAGAAACGCGCCAAGAACCGTGATGCTGAAGCCACAGCCCAGATTGCCGTGGCGGAACCGTTGATCGAAGCGCTGAAGGAAGGTCGCCCCGCCCGCACAGCCATTCCCGAAGGGCAGGAAGAAGCCGTTCGTCGCCTGCAGCTCATGACGTCCAAGCCCGTGCTGTACGTGTGCAATGTGGATGAAGACTCGGCGTCTACGGGCAACGCGTTCTCACAGGCGGTCAAGGCTAAAGCCGAAGCGGAAGGCGCTGCGGTTGTGGTGGTGTCTGCTGCTATTGAAGCCGAAGTCAGCCAGCTTGCAGATGATGAACGCCGTGAATTTCTGGAAGGCCTCGGCCTGAAGGATAGCGGGCTGGACCGCGTGATTGCTGCCGGGTACGGCCTTCTGGGGCTGCGCACCTACTTTACGGTTGGCCCCAAGGAAACACGGGCCTGGACCATTACCGCAGGTACAAAAGCACCGCAGGCAGCCGCAGTCATTCACAATGATTTTGAACGCGGCTTCATTGCCTGTGAAACAGTCGCGTACAATGATTACGTTCAGTATGGTGGGGAAGCCGGCGCAAAAGAAGCTGGCCGCCTACGTATTGAAGGGCGTGATTACGTTGTGCAGGACGGTGATGTTCTGCTGTTCCGCTTCAACGTGTGATCCGGTAACGTTAAGCGGCTGAGACTAACACTGGAATGGGGATGAAGGACGCCATGAAGGCGCATGAAGACGGAGAACAGAGTGTGATAACGCAGACCGTGGCCGCGTCTGCGCCGGGACCAATGACGGTTCTGGCCAAGCGGGCCCGGCTGGCAGCACGCACTCTGGCCACCACCCCGTCTTCCGCGCGGGACCGGGCGTTGTGGGCCGCCGCTGCGGCCCTGCGTGAGGCATCAGCCACCATTCTGGAAGCTAATGCCCGCGATCTGGAAGCATCAACGGCCAATGATGCCTTTCGGGATCGGCTGACCCTGACGCCGGAGCGCGTGGAAGCCATGGCGCGCGGGTTGGAGGATATGGCTGATCTGCCTGATCCGGTTGGTCGTGTTCTGGAAGAATGGACGCGCCCCAATGGCCTGCGTATTCGTCGCGTGGCCACGCCTGTTGGTGTGATTGGCGTGATCTATGAAAGTCGCCCCAACGTAGGAGCAGATGCGGCTGGTTTGTGCATCAAATCCGGTAATGCGGTGTTGTTGCGTGGTGGTTCGGAAAGTCTGCACAGTGCGCGGGCTATTCATGCCGCCATGCAGGCTGGCCTGCGGGCAGCCGATCTTCCCGAAGATGCCGTACAGATTGCCCCCGATGCGGACCGTGCCCATGTGGCTGAGATGCTGGGTGCTGCCGGGCTGGTTGATCTGCTGATTCCGCGTGGTGGTCGGTCTCTGGTGGAACGTGTGCAGAAAGATGCCCGCGTGCCCGTGCTGGCCCATGCAGAAGGCCTTTGCCACACCTACATTCATTCCGCAGCAGACCCCAGCATGGCGCGGCGGATTATCCTGAATGCAAAAATGCGGCGGGTTGGTATCTGTGGGGCGACGGAAACCCTGCTGATTGATGCGGCCATCGCCCCCGGCCTGCTGCCGCTGATTGTGGGTGATCTGGCTGAATTTGGCTGTGGCTTCAAGGCCGACGCTGCTGCGCGTGAGATTGTGCCGGATATGCCTGCCGCGACCGAGAAGGATTTCGGGACCGAATGGCTGGATGCCATGTTGAATATTGCCGTGGTGGACGGTGTGGATGAAGCACTGGACCATATTGCCCGCTATGGCTCCTCTCACACGGAAGCCATTGTCACGTCTGATGAAGCAGTAGCGAACCGCTTCATGAATGGCACGGACAGCGCGGTTGTGATGTGGAATGCCTCCACCCAGTTCTGTGATGGCGGGGAATTCGGGTTTGGCGCTGAAATCGGCATTGCCACAGGTCGCTTCCATGCACGTGGTCCGGTGGGTGTGGAGCAACTGACCACCTTCCGGTACGAAGTGCTCGGCACAGGACAGGTTCGGACCTGATCTGGGTGGGCGGCCAGGACGCTATTCCAACTGCGGGGGACTTGCGGCGCGCGCGTATCGGGTTGCTGGGGGGGTCCTTCAATCCGGCGCATGAAGGGCATCTGGCCATTGCCCGTCGGGCGTTGCGGGCGCTGCGGCTGGATCAGGTGTGGTTTATGGTCTCGCCCGGCAATCCTTTGAAGGCAACGTCAGGTATGGCGCCGTTTGTTCAGCGGCTTCAGTCGGTCGCGCGGCTGGTGGATGGCCATAAGCTGGTGGCAACGGACATAGAAGCCCGACTCGGCACGCGCTATACGGTTGATACCATCCGCAAATTGCAGATGCGTTTCCCCCATGCGCGGTTTGTGTGGCTGACCGGGGCAGATGGTCTGGCCTCGCTGCCGCGTTGGAAAGGCTGGCGGCAACTGGTGCGGTGTGTGCCTCTGGCCGTTATGCCCAGACCGGGGCAGAATAATCGCGCCTTGCATGGGGCAGCGGGGCATTATATGGCGCACTGGCGCATACCGGCCCGCCGCGCAGCATTGCTTGCTGATCTCCCCCCCCCAGTATGGACTTTTCTTCCGGGGCGACAAAACGGTATATCTGCAACATCAATTCGTCAGAATGGTGGATTTGGGAGCTCTGTCGGCTCTCTCGTCCCGTCTGGCAGGTCACACTCAGGAGAACGATCATAACCACCAATCCCCCCGCCGAGAAACCGAAACGCACACGGTCTTCCACGGCAACCGCCAAAGCCGCTGCCGCCAAGGCGCCGTCCGCCAGCCCGGTTGTGGCTGGTGCTGCTACCAGCACGGGCTCTGTCCGCAAGAAAGCCGCAGCCTCCGGCCCCAAGGGCAAGGTCAAGCGTGAGCCCGTTTCCCCCGACGTTCTGGCGCAATCCCTCACCATCATCACCACCAGTCTGGATGATGATAAGGCCGAAAACATTGTGGTCATCGACCTTGCCGGTCGGGCCTCATTTGCGGACAAGATGGTGATCGCTACCGGTCTGGCTGATCGTCAGATTGCCGCCATGGCGCAGCATATCGAACGCAAGCTCAAGGAAATCGGCATCAAGCGTGTGCTGATCGAAGGGGCTAACGGATCAGACTGGGTGTTGCTGGATACGGGTGACATCATTGTGCATCTGTTCAAGCCAGAAGCACGCGAACTCTACGGTCTGGAAAAAATGTGGGGCGCAGAGCTGGATGACGGCAACGCAGAGGCTGTCCCCACAGCCTGAGTCTGTTTTCTGTGACGTGTGACCAGATGTTTCCGGCTTTGTTTTTTCATGCGCCTGACGCCCAACCAACCTTGGGGAGCACTCCATGAGGCTTGTTGCGGTTGGGCGCATGAAGGACAAGGCCGAACTGGCGCTTGTGGAGCGTTACCTCAAGCGCTTGCGCCCCCGGCTGGATATTGTGGAACTGGCTGACGGGCGCGGCAGCCCTGATGAAATCAAACGCCGGGAAGCACAGGCGATTCTTGCGGCGTGTCCTCCTCAGGCATTTCTCATCGTTCTTGATGAAGCCGGACGCTCCTTCAGCAGTCCGGGTTTTTCAGAAGCAATGGCGGAGTGGTCTGCTCTTGGCCGCCCGTTATGCTTCGCCATTGGCGGTGCTGAGGGGCTGGATGCCGCTGTTATTGAACGTTCTGATGCAAAACTGTCTTTTGGCACACTGACATGGCCGCACATGCTGGTACGGATCATGCTGGTGGAGCAGATCTACCGTGCGCAGGCCATTGCTGCAGGGCATCCCTATCATCGTTCCGGACGCCCCTGATCCTGCCTTCCGTTTTCATGATGGAACTGTACAGCCGGACGCGGGCATAGCGGCTTTGTGATCGCCCCCCTGCCGGGCGAAGAAGACATCTTATAGGGATAAAGCCTCCTTTCACATGAAGATGGAAAAGCGCGATGCCAGCAGAGGTTCTTTATTCTCCTGAGCATGTTCGCGCTCTGATCAGCCAGAATGATGCGTTGCTGATTGACGTGCGGGCAGAAGAAGATTTTGCCAGGGAGCATATTCCGGGTGCAGTCAATATGCCGGATATTTTCACCTATCTGGCAGAAACATCTGAGGAAGGGCTCAGCAAGCTTCAGCAGACATTTTCCACTCTGTTTGCAGATTACGGGCTGGATGGCAGCAAAAAGGCCATAGTGTATGAAGATGCGCTTCATACCCGCTACGGCGCATCATGCCGTGGATACTGGATTCTCAGTTATCTGGGTTATCCGCAGGTTGGTATTCTGGATGGCGGGTTGCAGGCATGGCGTGCGCAGGGAGGATCTCTGACGGCGGAGCGTACGGTTATTACGCCCACCCAATTCCCCCTGAAGGTCAACGCGGCATTGATGGCAACACGGAAAGACGTATTTGCCGCTCTGGAAAACCCTGGCATCAAACTGCTGGATAACCGTGACAAAGTGGAATGGCTGGGCGAAAGTTCTTCCCCTTACGGCGTGGATTTTGCCCCGCGCAAAGGCCGTATTCCCGGTGCGGTCTGGATAGAATGGTACGATTTCATGCGTGTGGACGCAGAGCAGTCGGCTTTCAGGTCTGCCGAGGAGATTCGTGCACTGGCGGCATCGCGGAATCTGTTCCCTGAAGATGATATTATCATCTATTGTTTCAAAGGAGCCCGCGCAGCCAATACTTATGTGGCGCTGGCGTCTGCGGGTTTCCAGAAACTGCGCATTTACATGGGGTCCTGGAATGAATGGTCCCGCGATGAAAGCATGCCGATAGAGGACGGCCTGCCGCGTGCTTCCGTGCCGTATCACCGTCAATAAGAGGCTGCTTGTTGAAAAGTCTGCCAAGTTAGGTCTGGCGAGGTTTTGGGGTTGAATGATCTGGGGTGTCAGCCGGATAGCAGCGCCGTGCTACCAGACAAATCCACCTTTCGTCTCAAAAATCCTTCGCCATCCCGTAACGGCTGACTTTTCAATGCTTACTCGGAAAAGCAGTGAGAACCTGTCAGATCATTCTGGCAGGTTCAAAATTATTTTGAGGCAGCACGTCCTGATCTGCTGAAGCAGGTCGTTTAAGTCCCGATTTCGGTAACAGGCGGAATGGGTGATGTTCCGTGTTTTAGAAACCGGAAGCGGGAAACTGTGCTTCCGGGCTCATTTTTTCCCATTCTCGGCAAGTTGTGCGCAGAATTTTTACAAAACGGCTGACAATAGGCATGTTCTGGCCAGACCGAATGGCGACGGCAAGAGTGGCCCGTGGTGCGGGTTCGCTGATGGTATGGAACGTGACCCCGCCCGCATGAATCTGGCACAGGGAACGCGGCACAACTGAAACGCCCATCCCTGCGGCAACCAGCGGAACCGTGCCGGCAATCTGCGGTGCCTGCTGCCCGAGGATGGGTGTTACCCCGGCCAACTGATAGGCCGAAAGAATGGCATCATGAAAACCGGGGCCTAGTTCACGGGGAAAGATGATCAAAGGATCATCCGCCACCATATCCAGACTTATAACAGGTTCTTCTGTCAGCCGATGACCACGGGGCAGGGCGATAACGGTCGGTTCATCCAGCAGATGCGAAACGGAAAGGCGCGCGGGATCAGGCACGGGTGGGCGAACAATGGCAATATCCGTACTGGACTCGTGCAGTGCGGCACACAGGGCCGGTGTATTGCTTTCTTCCAGAGAGAGGGTGACATCCGGGGCAATATCCCGAAAAGATCTGATGGCAAGAGGGATAACTGGAAGAAGCGGTACTGCTCCCGCCAGCCCGAGCCGGATGTGCCCGACTTCCCCGCGGGCGAGTCCTTCGGCTGTGACCTGAAACTGGTGCTGCAATTCCAGAATGGCGCGTGCGCGCGGAATCAGGGTTGCGCCAATTTCCGTCAGTTTTACACCGCGTGTCTGCCGTTCAAACAGTTTTACGCCCAATTTCTGTTCAAACTGGCGGATTTGCTGACTTAATGGGGGTTGTTCCATACCCAGTTCTTCAGCAGCACGGGTAATACTGCCAAGATCAGCTACTGTTACAAAGTAACGCAAGTGTCGGATGTTCATGTCGCATATATAATATGTATGGATAATGGGTTCAATATATATTGGAACACTTGGTTGGCTTGTTATAACTTTTTCTCACAAATCTTAATCAGCAAGAGTGTGAGACGGTGCGAAGCATGAAAAACAGCCCGGTGACCGACATGGATGTCCGGTCTTCCGCCTTGGGAAATGGTGTCAGCAAAAAGCCCGTGGCAAACCGCCTGTATCAGACCTCCACCATGGCAGCGTTGCTGGATGCTGTTTATGATGGCGAAACCACTCTGGATGAACTGCTTCAATACGGTAATTTCGGGCTGGGAACGTTCAACGCGCTTGATGGCGAAATGATTGTCACGGAAGGGGTGGTGCGCCAGTTCCGGGCTGAAGGGCTGGCTGCGGAAGTGCCTGGTTCTTTGAAAACACCCTTTGCCTGCGTCACCTATTTCGAACCGGAAAAAACGTTCAACATTGATCGTCCGCAGACCAAGGAAAGTTTTGAAGGCCTGGTGGACAGTCTGGTCGGGAACCCCAACCTGTTTGCCGCCGTGCGTTTTACCGGTGAGTTTGAACGGGTGGATACCCGGACGGTCTTCTGTCAGTGCAAGCCATACCCGCATATGCTTGAAGTGGTGAAGAAACAGCCGACACTCACCATGGAATCTGTAACCGGCACCATGATCGGTTTCCGCACGCCTGTTTACATGCAGGGTGTGAACGTTGCTGGTTACCACCTGCATTTTCTGACGGAAGATCAGAAACGTGGTGGGCATGTTACCGAATATCGGCTGGTGCGGGGGCAACTGGAAGTTGCCACGATCTCCAACCTTGAAATCAAGCTGCCTCGCACCGAGCAGTTTGCTCAGGCCAATCTCAATCCTGAGCACCTGAGCGAAGCCATTCGGATTGCTGAAGGCGGCTAACTTCCTTTTCTAACCACCGGAATCTGCAAAACAGCAAGTTCTGGTGGTTATTCTTTCAGGATCTTACAGTCATGACGAAAAAATCTGATCACGCTGCACAATGCGGCGCGGAGCTTATTGTCCAAAATCTGGTGGCCCACGGCATTACGCATGTCTTTGGTATTCCAGGGGCCAAGGTTGACCGCCTGTTTGATGCGCTGGTCGATTCCCCCATTACCACGGTGGTCACCCGGCATGAACAGAACGCTGCTTTTATTGCGGGTGGTCTGGGGCGTTTGACGGGCAAGGCTGGTGTAGCAATTGCAACATCCGGCCCAGGCGCTTCAAATTTTGTAACTGGTCTTGCAACTGCCAATTCAGAAGGGGACCCGGTTCTGGCTATTGGCGGTGCCGTCAAACTGGCGGATCGCCTGAAGCTGACCCACCAGACCATGGATACGGTCAGCCTGTTCAAGCCCATTACCAAATACAGTGCGGAAATTACGACGCCGACGGCTATTTCAGAAGTCATTGCCAATGCCTTCCGTTTTGCAGAAAGTGGTCGGCCGGGTGCATCTTTTGTCAGCACACCTATGGATGTTCTGTCCATGCCTGCTGATGCACCTGTTCTGGCAGATCGGGCCGTGCCCAAAACGGGCCCGGCCTCGGCAGATGTTGTGGCTGAGGCAGCTAAACTTCTGAAAAATGCAGCCCGCCCGGTCGTGTTGCTGGGCATGCTGGCCAGCCGTCCGGATGTTGCAGAGGCCGTAAGAACTTTTGTGAAGGAAACCGGCGTTCCTGTTGTGGGCACCTATCAGGCGGCGGGTGCGGTTTCTCATGAACTGGTGGACCGGTTCGGCGGGCGTGTTGGTCTGTTTCGCAACCAGCATGGTGATCAGCTTCTGCATGAAGCCGATGTTGTGGTGACAATTGGCTACAACCCGGTGGAATATGATCCGTGGCTGTGGAACGTGAATGATGCCCGCAAGATTATCAATATTGATATTGTAGCGGCAGAGCTGGACAACGCCTTTGTGCCTGTTGTTGAACTGGTGGGGGATATTGCCCCGACAGTGAAAGCTCTGGCCAAGGAAACCGGTAAGCTGGATCGTGCGCCAGAACTGGAAACCATTCTGGAAGGCTACAAGGCTGCTCGCAGTTCTGCGCTGCTGAACGCCCGCAGCACCAGCAACAATGCTGTGCATCCGCTCCAGATTGTGCGTGAACTTGAACAGTTCGTTACATCGGACATGACGCTCTGTCTGGATATGGGCACGTTCCATATCTGGCTGGCCCGTTATCTGCTGTCCTTCCGGGCGCGGCAAGTGTTGATCAGCAACGGCCAGCAGACCATGGGGGTCGGCCTGCCGTGGGGGATTGCGGCTTCTCTGGTTAATCCTGCGGAAAAAGTGATCTCCATTTCCGGTGATGGCGGGTTCATGATGTCCAGCATGGAGCTGGAAACCGCTGTGCGGCTGAAGTGCAATCTCATCCATATGGTTTGGATTGATCAGGCCTATAACATGGTTGAAATGCAGGAAAAGAAAAAATACGGCCGTGGCTCTGGCGTGGATTTCGGGCCGATTGATTTTGCAAAATTTGCTGAAGCATGCGGTGCTAAAGGCATTACCGTCAATTCTGCGGACGGTGTCGGCAAAGCCCTGCGTGACGCCATGGATGTTCAGGGTCCGGTAGTGATTGCCGTGCCGGTTGATTACTCCCACAACCATCTGCTCATGCAGCCGCTGGCCCAGTTGGGGGAAACCTCTGCGGCAGCGTAAAGCCTGTTCTGGCCCAAACGCATATTGTTTTACTGTTTCTCCGCAGCGCTTCCTGTTATAACACATAGCGCTGCGGTGTTTTTAAATGCATTGAGGGAGAGAATGCCTCTCCCTGATGTCTTTCCTGCGCCCGGCTGCGTAGTATGAAAGACCTTGATCCGTGCAGATGTCGCCCCCCGACTTCACACAGCATTTTCCTGCTTCTTCTTGCAGGCCAGCAAACCCGTGGGTTGCTGGCGTGTCCTTGGCTATCCGGCTTGACGGACGCGCCAGAGCACCGGAACGTCTACAGATAAAAGGGCGTTCACCGCATGCGGGCCGCCCGTGGATGTTTTGGTGAAGGAAAGAGGAATGCAGGTCTCATCTGTGGATGCAGCAGGCAACGGCGGCACACGCCGGGGTGCGGCGGTCTTGCTGGAAATTCTGCGTAGCGAGGGCGTAGAGTATATTTTCGGTAACCCAGGTACCACAGAACTGCCGTTAATGGACGCCCTGCTGGAAGTGCAGGATGTGCGGTATATCCTTGGCTTGCAGGAAGCCAGCGTGGTGGCCATGGCCGATGGTTACGCACAGGCAGCGCGTAAGCCGGGTTTCCTGAATCTGCACACAGCGGGCGGTCTGGGGCACGGCATGGGCAATCTGCTGAATGCCAGCGTGTCTCAAACGCCATTGGTGGTTACGGCCGGGCAGCAGGATTCCCGCCACACTATTTCAGACCCTCTTTTGTTTGGTGATCTGGTTCAGATTGCACGCCCGGCAGTCAAATGGGCGCAGGAAGTGGCGCATGCCGACCAACTTCCCGTGCTGATGCGCCGCGCGTTCCATGATTCCATGGCCGCCCCAACAGGTCCGGTTTTCCTCTCTCTTCCCATTGATGTCATGGAAGAAATGAGCAGCGTGGATATTGGCACTCCCTCAGTCATCAATCGGAATGCTGTGGCTGGCGGGCTGGACCAACTGGCGGAAACATTAGCCGCCATTTCCCCAAGCCGATTGGCCATTATTGCGGGCGATGAAGTCTATGCGTCGGATGCTGCTGCTGAAGTGGCGGCAGTAGCGGAATGCCTGGGTGCACCGGTTTATGGCTCATCGTGGCCCTCTCGCGTGCCTTTTCCCACGGCACATCCGTTGTGGTGCGGCAACCTGCCCACCCAGGCCACAGCGATTGCCGAACGGCTGAGTGATTATGACGCCATTTTTGCATTGGGTGGGAAATCCCTGATTACCATTCTCTATACGGAAGGCCCGGCCGTGCCGCCGGGATGTGCCGTGTATCAGATGTCTTCCGATGTGAAGGATCTGGGGCGTACATTCTATACGCCGCTTTCCGTGGTGGGGGATATCAAGGCTTCTCTCTCGGCGTTGCTTCCGCTGTTGCAGGCTGCAGCGGCTGGGCGGCAGGATGCTTATGCAGCCAATGCTGCCACGGTGGCGCAACAGCGCCGGACGTTGCGGGCCGAGGCTATTCAGGAAGCCCAGAGCCGCCAGAACGAAGCGGTCATTCCACCACGGGTGGCAGCGTGGGAAGCTGTGCGGGCCATCGGCCCCGATGTTGCGATTGTGGATGAAGCTATTGCAACGTCTTCCGATGTGCGGCTGTTTCTGGAAAGTTCATGGTCTGGTCAATACTCTTTCCTGCGGGGTGGGGCGCTGGGCTGGGGCATGCCTGCTGCGGTGGGCGCTTCTCTTGGTTTGGGGCGTGACCGCGTTGTCTCTCTGGTGGGGGATGGTGCGGCGCTTTATTCGCCTCAGGCCTTGTGGACGGCAGCGCATGAAAAACTGCCTGTCACATTCGTGGTCATGAACAACCGCGAATATAATGTTCTCAAAAATTTCATGCGGCAGCAGAAAGATTACATTTCTGCACGTGATGGAACATATCCAGCCATGGATATTGTTGATCCGACCATAGATTATCAGGCTATGGCGCGGTCTATGGGTGTACCTTCATGTCAGGTTACACGGGCTGCGGATATCGCACCTGCCATTGAAGCATCTCTGGCTTCCGGTGGTCCATCGCTTGTCGAAATCATGATTGCGGCAGGGTAAGCCTGTTTTATACCGGAGGGTTTGATGAAGATCGGTCTGTTTATTCCCTGTTATATTGATGCGTTTTATCCTAACGCCGGGATAGCGACGTTGGAACTGCTTGAAAAACTTGGGCAGGATGTTGAGTATCCAATGGATCAGACCTGCTGCGGTCAGCCCATGGCGAATTCCGGCTGCAACTCTGATGCCGCTGCGGCTGAGGCGTTGTTTGTGCGCAATTTTGCCAAATATGATGCCATCGTCATGCCTTCCGGTAGCTGCACCCATCATGTGCGCGACAATTTTGACGCCATTTCACAGACGGAAGACGTCAAGCATGTGCGCAAGAACACCTACGAACTGGTGGAATTTCTGCACGATATTCTGAAAGTTGATGCTTTCCCCTGGGCAGAGTTTCCGCACAAGGTGGGCCTGCACAACAGTTGCGGCACCCTGCGCGCCCTGCGCACGGCCAGCATGTCCGAACTAGGAGAGCCGTTCTTCTCCAAACCCATGGATCTGTTGTCAAAAGTAAAGGGCATTACCTTTGCAACCCCCAAGCGGCCGGATGAATGCTGCGGGTTTGGTGGCACGTTCTCCGTAACGGAAGAAGCCATTTCCGCCCGTATGGGGCTGGACAAGGTGCGTGACCATCACAATGCCGGGGCGGAATATATTGTCTCGGCCGATACGTCCTGCATGATGCATCAGCAGGGTTGTGCTGAGCGGAATGGCGTGCCCATTCGCTTCATTCATATTGCTGAAATCCTGAACGGAGCACGGGCATGAAGGTCAAACCAGTCAATCACGCCAAGGCGGCGGAAGAGTTTCTGGAAGACGCCCCGCATCTGACCTTTCATGATGAAAGGCTGTGGGACATGCGTCAGAAGCGCGACCAGCAGATGCACCTACTGCCGGAATGGCAGGATTTGCGCACGCGTGCTTCTGAAATCAAGGAGCACACGCTGGCCAACCTGCCCGAATATCTGGAGCAGTTTGAAGCCAATGCCAAAAAGAACGGCATTCATGTGCACTGGGCGGCTGATGGTGCGGAACATAACCGCATTGTTGGCGAGATTCTGGAAAAGCACGGCGCAAAGTCGCTCATCAAGAGCAAGTCCATGGTCACGGAAGAATGTGACATGCGCGCCTATCTGGAGCCGCGCGGCGTAACCGTGACGGAAACGGATCTGGGCGAACGCATCCAGCAGCTTGATGATCAGCTTCCCAGTCATATTGTTGTGCCCGCTGTGCACAAGCTTGTGCCGGATGTGGCAAAAATTTTTGCCAAAAACTACCATACGGACCCGAACGATAACGATCCGCAGTCCTTGGCGGAAGCACAGCGTATGGCCGCGCGCCCCGTTATTCTGACGGCGGATGCGGGCATGACGGGCGGCAACTTTCTGGTGGCGGAAACTGGAACCTTTGTTGTCTGCACAAACGAAGGCAACGCAGATCTAAGCTCGACAGTGCCCAATCTGCATATCGCTACGTTGGGGATTGAACGCCTTGTGCCGCGTATGGCTGACCTTGGCGTGTTTGTACGGCTGCTGTCACGCAGCGCGCTTGGTTCGCCCATCACGCAGTACACCACCCATTTCCGTGGCCCGCAAAAGGGTGGGGAAATGCACATTGTTCTGGTGGATAACGGACGCTCCACCCGGCTGGGCATGGAAGAGTTCTGGACGTCTCTTAAATGTATCCGCTGCGGTGCCTGTATGAACACCTGTCCGGTCTATCGCCGTTCCGGTGGTCTGTCCTACGGTGCTGTGTATTCCGGCCCGATTGGCGCGATCATTGATCCCACCTTCAATGAACGGAAATACAGCACCCTGCCGTTTGCCTCCACCATGAACGGAAGCTGTACCAACGTCTGTCCCGTGAAGATCAATATTCATGAGCAGCTTTACAAATGGCGGCGCGTGTTGGCTGAACATCATGAACTGCCGTTTGTGAAGCGGGAGATCATGCATATGGCTGGCAAATTGATGGGCCAGCCCAAACTGTACCGAACAGCCATTAACGGGACCGAGGTCGCGCTCAGCACCATGCCGCGCTTTGTGCTGTATAACTGGCTCAACCCGTGGGGCAAACACAGGGAACTGCCGCACCCGGTGAAGCAGACTTTCCATAGCTGGTACAAGCAGAACCGTCTGAAGAAGGACAAGGCACAATGAGCTCGCGCGATACCATTCTGGCGACCCTGCGCGCCAACCGTCCAGACCCTGCTGCCCATCCACTGCCACCCGTGGCTATGTTGGGGGATATGGATAAGGGGCGTGACCGGTTTGAAAATTCCCTTCAGATTCTGGGTGGTCAGATTTTGATGCCTCAGGAAGGTGATACACTGGCTACTGCCATTGCCCGCCGTTTTCCAGATGCCAAGGTGATCTGCTCCGCTGTGCCTGACTTTGAAGGCACCATTCGCATTGAAGAGATTGAATCTCCGCAGCAGGCAGCGGCCACGGATGTGCTGGTTGTGCGCAGCCCCTTCGGTATTGCAGAAATGGGGTCCATCTATCTAAGCGAAGCGCAACTGAATAACCTTAATTCAGCCGCGCATCTGACCCAGCATATTGTGGTGATCCTGTCTGAGGAAAATCTGACCGCCAATATGCACACGGCCTATCTGGAGCGTCCGGAATTTCACACCGCCAACTATGGCGTGCTGATGAGCGGCCCTTCCGCGACAGCGGATATTCAGGGGGTTCTGATCCGCGGGGCACAGGGCGTTCGCTCCCTGTCGATCTGGTGGGAATAAACACGGCTTGAGAGCCACGAAAAAGCCGGAGGGGACATATCCCGCTCCGGCTTTTTTATGGGGAAAGCCTGCGTTGGAAGAATCCTGTTTCGTCCAGATGTTCAGTGTAAGTCTGATTTTAAAGTCGGCTTGAAAATTCAGCTATCGAAGGCAGGTGCAGCATTTTAGAAAGTGAACGGAGAGATTGTCAGCCCGGATACGGCACGATCAGGACGTAAATCCAAACGATTCAGCTACAAAAAACCCCCTTAGACCGCCCACACAGATTGCTCAAACAGCCTGTGAGTATGTTGTCGCGTAAGGCTGCGTCTCACAGGGGTTTGTTGTGATCGAAAGCGAGCCTCGCAATCCGCTTTGTGATGGCTGGAAAATGTGCGGAGGACGCAGGAATGGTGAGAACGGATTGTCTGTATCCGCGCTGTCAGGCATGAAAGGGCGGAACTCCAAACTCTTCTTTCCGTTTGTCAGCAGGTTTTTAGATGTCAGAACATACTCCCATTGGTCTTGAACAAGAGCGTCGATCCATCAGAGCGTTGACCCATTCAGGGAATTTCCACCTTGATGAGACAATGGGGTATGTCATTCTTCATTACGCTCTTGCGCCCAAAGGAGATCTGCGCGCGCGCGTGATTGACCGTGCAGCGTCTGACGGGCTGGAACTGGTCCGCACCCGTGCCCCAGACCAGATTGCCCAGGCTGATATTGTTTTTGACGTAGGCGGCCGTCATGATCCTGCCCAGGGGCGGTATGACCACCACATGAAGGAAAAGCCCCTGCGTGAAGATGGAGTGCCATACAGCGCGGCAGGTTTGTTGTGGAAGGATTATGGCCGCGCTGCCCTGCGTAATATTCTGACCAGCCCGGTGGATGATGACACACTGGATGCAATGTGGCGGACGATCGACAAATCCCTGATTCTGCCCATTGATCAGGATGACAATGGCGTTGCCAAAATGGGCAAGCTTTCTCTGGCGGACATTGTTTCCGCCTGTGGCCCGGCATGGGACACAACGGAATTGTATGGTCGGCAGGAAGCGCTGGCGCGGGAAGCTCTGGGTTTTGCCAATGCGGCGACAGCGGCGGCGGCTCATCTGGTCAACACGGTTGACCGTGTGCGCGCAAGCCTGAAGGCAACAGACCGCGTTCTGCAAGCCTATGAAAAAGCCGAAGACAAACGGATTCTGCTCATGGAAACCGGCATGCCGACCGAAAAAGTGATCTTCGAGCATGATCTTCCGGTTGTGTATGTTGTGTCTCCGGCTGGCCCGGATCAGTGGAACGTAAAGGCAATCCCGCCCGTGCGTGGGGATTTCGGCCAACGGGTGTCCCTGCCGGAAGCATGGGGTGGACTGGAAAAAGAGACGCTGGCGCAGGTCTCTGGCGTGGAAGACGCCGTGTTTGCGCATCCGGCCCGTTTCATTTGCGGTGCTAAAAGCCGGGAAGGGGCGCTGAAAATGGCGCAGCTTGCTTTGGAAATTGATGCAGCAAACCAGCCGCAATAAGGCGTAATCTTCCTGCCCCGTGAAAATTTTCCGGGGCAGAAGGAAAATGTCAGGCTTGAGTAAAAAAGGGAGAAGGGCAGATCTCTGCCAGTACTCTGTAACGATGCTTGAGTGGTCGGAAAAATAGACAGCCGCTTCGCTTGTTTACTGTATTTCTCAAATTTTTTGCCAAGGTTTGATGAGTGTTGGCACACGACACGTCATCAGGCACGCAAAGCGCCCATAGGGGCCAACCTGTATCAGGAAAATGCAGCCAGTTTTGCAAAAAAGCTGAAGGCTGAGTGGTTTTTACGTGTCTGTTTCTTATGCAGGCATGCTGAACAGGGGCCGGGCTGTAAAAAGCCCGGCCTTGAAAATGTCAGTTGCTGACACGTTCAATCTGGGCGCCACAGGCAGCCAGTTTGCGTTCCACCGCTTCATATCCGCGGTCCAGATGATAGACACGGCTTAGAATGGTTTCTCCATGGGCCGCCAGCCCCGCCAGAATCAGCGAGAAAGATGCCCGGAGGTCTGTTGCCATGACAGGTGCGCCAGAAAGGCTATGCACGCCCCGGATAATGGCGGAAGAGCCATGCACATTGATGCGTGCGCCCATACGGTTGAGTTCCGGCACATGCATGAACCGGTTTTCAAAAATGGTTTCCGTAATCATGGATGCCCCCTCCGCAACAGAAAGTAGCGCCATGAACTGGGCCTGCATGTCTGTCGGGAAGCCGGGGTAGGGTTCTGTCATGATATCAATGCCACGCAGCGCACCGGTGCGGCGCACGCGCATGGCATTTCCTTCCTGCGTTACTTCCACGCCCGCTTCTTCAAATGCGCGCACCACAGCGCCCAGATGTTCAACCTGGCCACCAATCAGGCGAAGGTCACCCCCGGTAATGGCCGCAGCGCAGGCATATGTGCCACATTCAATGCGGTCAGACATAATGCGGTGTGTGGTTCCGTGTAGGGCTTCCACACCATCAATAATAATGTGGCCTGTGCCCGCACCGGTAATCTTGGCACCCATGGCGTTCAGGCAGCTTGCCAGATCAGCCATTTCCGGCTCACGCGCCGCGTTGACAATTTCCGTGCGCCCTTTGGCCAGGGTGGCGGCCATCATCAGGTTTTCCGTTGCCCCGACCGAGGCGAATGGCAGCACGATGCGGTCACCCTTCAGGCCCTCTGGGGCGCGGGCATGGATGTAGCCGTTTTCAAGCGTGATGACAGCGCCGAGTGTTTCCAGCCCCTTGAGGTGCATATCAACGGGGCGGGTGCCAATGGCGCAGCCACCGGGGAGGGAAACACGGGCTTCCCGACAGCGGGCGAGAAGTGGGCCCAGCACAAGGATGGAGGCCCGCATTTTGGAAACAATATCGTAAGGCGCTTCCGTGCTGGTGATTTCGCCCCCTACGGAAAGGGTGGTCTTGTCACCGTTTACAGCCTCAACCGTCAGGCCGTGCTGGGTCAGCAGGGCGCACATGGTGGCAATGTCCGCAATGTGCGGCACATTGGTCAGCACCAGACGTTCAGAAGTCAGCAGGCCTGCCACAAGCAGTTTCAGGCCAGCATTCTTGGCCCCGCCAATCGTGATTTCGCCGTGAAGGGGGCGGCCACCCCGGATGATGAATCTGTCCATGGGTTCTGCTTACATGCGGGGCGTGGCAACGCCACGCTGGCCCATATATTTGCCTGCGCGGTCTGCGTAGCTGGTCTCACATGGGGTTTCACCCTTGAAGAACAGAAACTGGCAGATGCCTTCATTGGCATAAATGCGCGCAGGCAACGGGGTGGTGTTGCTGATCTCGATTGTTACCTGGCCTTCCCATTCGGGTTCCAGCGGTGTGACGTTCACAATAATACCGCAGCGGGCATAGGTGGATTTGCCAAGGCACACCACCAGCACATCCCGCGGGATGCGGAAATATTCAATGGTGTGGGCCAGCACAAAGCTGTTGGGCGGAATGATGCATTCATCTGCCTTGCGGGACACAAATCCTTCAGGGCTGAAGTTCTTGGGGTCCACAATGGCGTTGTTCACATCCGTGAAAATACGGAAATCATCCGCCACGCGCGCATCATACCCGTAGGAGGACAGACCGTAGGAGATCACGCCTTCCCGTTTCTGGCTTTCTACAAACGGTTCGATCATGCCGTGATCCTGTGCCATCTGGCGGATCCAAGTATCGGGCATCACGGGCATGTCGGGGTTTCTCCATTGGCGGGGTCTGTTGGGGATGTGGCGGGCTGAGTATCCGCTTCCTGTTCCTTCCTGCTGCGGGCCTGCTGTTTGCGGCGGCGCAGGTTGGCGCGCAACGCAGCGGCCTGCCGTGCTGCACGGTCAGCTTTTGCGTCTGCTGCGTTGGGCGTTACAGAAGGGCCGGAAGAGGGAGAAGAAGGCGTGTCAGTCATGCCAGCGTCAGAATGTTAAAGTATCCTCTGCTGCCTAGCAGAGAGGCGCTGCCATGCCTAGGTGCCGTGCGCGTCAAAGCGCGGGCGACGCCTGTATGGAACGCCTTCAGATGCATTCCATACAGGGGAATAATGGTCAGAGATTGGCGATCAGTTTCAGCCCCATGATGGAGGCATCCGGAATGTGGTGTGTCTCACCCGGATGGATCATGTACTGGAACGTGGGCTGGATCAGCACGCCGGGAAAGGCATCTATGGCGTAATAGGCCTCAATGATATGGGAATCGTTCTGCACGCCGTGCAGGGTGGAGCCCAGAGAGAGGCCTGCATCCTGCGCCAGAATCTGGCTTTCCCTCCTGCGGCGGCTGACATGATACCAGGAATACAGAATCCCCAGACGGTCTGTCAGACGGGAGGGGATGACCCCCACCAGAGAGAACCCGGCATAGGCCTGATCAGACAGATTGACCACGCGTGGGGTGACATGCACGTAACCTGCCATCAGATAGCCGCCAGCCATCATGTTACGCCCACCACGCCGATAGATCATCTGGTCTGCTTCCACCCAGAACATGTCTGACGGGGCAGACCGTTTTCCGGGAATGGTTTCGGCAACCTTCTCAGGCAGTGCGGAGGAAATCTTGTCCGCATAGCGTGTGGTGTCATGCGCATAGCCGATCACATAGTGGCCCGGCAGACGGTTGCGGGTCAGAAAGGGCTGCCATGTGAATTCGATTGGCAGAGAGAGGCCGGTGGTATTTTCTGCTCCCCACGCCCAGCCGCTGGGGTTGTCGGTCAGGGCACTGACGGAATACGCGCCCACCTGCAGCGCTGTATCGCGTGTTGGCCGCAGGCGCACCCGCGCGCCCCATGTGGCTTTGGGGTAAACGCTGAAACCCGGATTCTGCTTCAATGCAACTGGTGCGGAGCATGTGACCATGAAGGAGCACAGTAGCGGAGAGGTCGCGAACACATGGGTGAGGGACATGCGGCCGAAAATGACGTCCATGCG
Source organism: Acetobacter senegalensis (assembly GCF_001499615.1). NCBI lineage: Bacteria > Pseudomonadati > Pseudomonadota > Alphaproteobacteria > Acetobacterales > Acetobacteraceae > Acetobacter > Acetobacter senegalensis. The sequence goes on from NZ_LN606600.1 coordinate 2,004,201, forward strand.
GTTCTGCATGAAGCGTTTTTCGGCATACAGATCCACCAGATGCGCGGCCACGTTGCCAGAAAGAGAATAGACTTCCTGCATGGCAACGTAATATTCGCCCAGCCGCCCGTTTTGCAGCGCCTTGCCTGCCCGTTCCATGACCAGTGCATGCACGGACCATCCTTTCAGATGTGCCATCCGTTCAAGGTCAAATACGCCCTGAAGGGTGAGTTCATGCACATAGCTGACCCCTTTCTCCAGCCCTCCTGTCATCACGCCCATGGCTTCTCCCTTGTAAGTGAAGGAGAATGTGAAGCCGCGGTCATGCAGCCAGTTTCTGGGGCCTGTCAGTTGTGGCACCAGATGGCCAGAGCCCGCCGTCGGTACGTAATAGGGGTCATTCATGTCCATGCGGCGGAGGGCGTCCAGCCGTGGTGGCAGCAGTCCTGATGGTCCTTCCCATGATGTCAGGGCATCCAGCTCCAGCGTGTGGGCCGCTCCCTGTTGATCCCCCGCCGGTGCGTAAGACTGCACACTCATGGTTGCGTAACCGGGGGTTGGTAGAACCGGTACGCCGCTTGGCGGAATAGGTGTGTTGGGCGGGCGCTTGATGGCAGCCGGATCAGGCCCAAGGCTGCCGGCATCCATCATGCCCGTATTCAGCGGGCGCGTGGTTGCCGTAACATTCGGGCGGACCTTGGCGCTCGGGCTGACAATGGCGTCCGTTACGGGGGCTACGGGTTTTTCCAGTGTCTGGGGGGCAGCCGCCGCTTTGTGCGGGCTCGCTCCCCAGGACACTATAAGCGCCAGGGCCAGATAGCCTGTATCCATACGGGATCTGGTGTACGACAGCGGGCGTTGCGTTTTATCGCAACGGGCTTCTGACAGTCTCATGCCTGAATTCTCGTTTTGTAGGAAAAAATGGCGATGCCTGAGGCTGAGGCGCAGGGGCCTCTAGCCGTTAACCGTGCAGGGTAAAGCCTACAGGGCTGTAACGTCCTGCACGGACGTGAACGGCTTTTCGCCATGCCGTTGTAAGGCCAAGGGCGTTCTGAGAAACAGGAGAAAACAGAAGAGTATCAGTCAAACAGCCAGCGTGATGAGAGTGCTGGCGGAACGTTGCTGCGGAAGAGGCGCTGTTTTTCATAATGCGTGGACCATTTCGTTTTTGTTTTTTGAGTGGTCAGGCAGAAGTTGAAACAGAAAGGAAAAACAGCGTCAACAATTGAGTAAGTTATAACAAGAAATATGAGCGAAAACGAAAGAAAATTACCAAAAATGTGATAATTATATCATAGCTTGCAAAGAAACCTGTCGGTTTATGAAGGGATCAGATCCCGCCATCCAGACAACACAGCATGCGAATGTTCTAACCCTGCCCGAAAGCCCGAAGAACACAGCGCTTCAAATTCCGCCTTATGCTCATAGGTGGGCATCAGCTTTTGCAGCAGGGCGTTTTTATGGGTGGCGGGGTGAAAATAGATTTCAGACATACCTTCGGGCAGATGCGCTGCAAGGGCGGCCACCCTGTCGGCGGTCATATGTCCGCTCCATGCCAGGCCGAAGCACCAGTCATTGGTTACCAGCCCTGCGGAAAGGATCTGGTGGCGGAGCAGGTTGGTCCACCGGCGGAGGGCGGCGTCTCCCAGCGTATCCGTGTAGGTGCCAGCCGCGTAAAGCGGTTCCGGGGGTTCCAGCGGTGTGCGCACAGCCCGTAGGCCATACTGCTTGCCAATATCAATCAGCAGACGGCCAACCGTGGGATGGAGATGCATGTGCTTGTGGGCGTTTGCATGGTCCAGAACCAGCCCCGTACGCCGGAAAGCCTCAAACTGGGCCGTGATCTCGGCTGCCAGTTCCTTACGGCCTTCGGGGCGGAAAAAATAATCAATCCCCAAGCCCAGTTGGGAGGAAGAGAACCAGCCATCGGGCTGGGTGACCAGTGGCAGACGGGTGTGGGGCAGAACAGAAGCCCCTTCAATCACCACCAGATGCAGCCCGACCCCAAGGTTTGGCAGGCGTTTTGCCCGTTCAACGGCATCTTCCGCAGCGGGGCCCGCCACCATCAGGCTGGCGGTAGAAAGCACACCTTCGCGGTGGGCGATCTCAATGGCCTCATTCACTTCAACCGACAGGCCGAAATCATCAGCGGAAATAATGGCGCGTTTCATGGGTAAACCCTGTCTTCCCGTCGCGGAGGGGAGAGTATGGCCAGACACAGGAGCCTGATCATACTCTCCAACCCAACAGGAAGTGGAGCGTTATCAGGCCGCGTTACGGTCGCGCAGGAAGTGGAAGAATTCCACACCTTCACGCAGGCGGCGCTTCATCATCTGCGGAGAACGAACCATTTCACTGACAATGGACGCAATCTTCGGGGCGCGGAAATAGAATTTCTTGTAGAATTCTTCCACGCTGGTGAAAATTTCCGTGTGGGATAGATGCGGATAATGCAGCGGCGCCATCTGCACGCCGTTTTCGTCAATCAGTTCCGCATTGCTTTCATCAAGCCAGCCGTTCTCGGTTGCCTGCTTGTGCAGGGCCGTGCCCGGATACGGAGCGGCCAGAGACACCTGAAGGGTGTGCGGGTTGATTTCCTTGGCGAAATTGATGGTTTCCTGAATGGTTTCCTTGGTTTCGCCCGGCAGACCCAGAATGAAGGTGCCGTGAATCTTGATTCCAAGTTCATGGCAGTTCTTGGTGAACTCACGCGCCACTTCAACGCGCATGCCCTTCTTGATGTTGTGCAGGATCTGCTGATTGCCGCTTTCATATCCTACCAGCAGCAGGCGCAGGCCGTTGTCACGCAGAACTTTCAGGGTTTCACGCGGCACATTGGCTTTGGCGTTGCAGGACCAGGTGATGCCCATCTTGCCGAGCTCACGCGCAATGGCTTCTGCACGGGGCAGGTCATCGGTGAAGGTATCATCATCAAAGAAGAATTCCTTCACCTGCGGGAAATACTGGCGTGCCAGCCGGATTTCGGCTGCCACATGCTGCGGGCTACGCGTGCGGTAGCGATGGCCACCCACCGTCTGCGGCCACAGGCAGAAGGTGCAGCGGGATTTACAGCCGCGACCAGTGTAGATGGAAATGTACGGGTGCATGAGATAGCCGATGAAGTAGTCTTCAATCCGCAGATCACGCTTGTACACCTCGGTCACGAAGGGCAGGCTGTCCATGTCTTCAATCATGGCGCGGTCACGGTTGGCGACAATCACACCATCCTTGTTGCGCCATGTAATGCCGTCCACATCCTTGAAATCGCGGCCTTCAGCAATTTCCTTGATGGTGTAATCAAATTCGTTACGAGCCACGAAGTCGATCGGGGCACCTTTCAGCAGGCTTTCTTCCGGCTGAACGGCAACTTTTGCGCCCACCATCCCGATTTTCAGGTTGGGGTTGGTATCCTTGAGCATCTGGGCCACCTGCACATCCTTCGCGAAGGAAGGGGTGGAGGTGTGCAGAACCACCAGATCGCGGTTCTTCGCGTCTTCCAGAATGGGGTCCATACCCATGCCAGCAGGCGGTGCGTCAATCAGACGGCTGCCTTCAACCATGGCGGCCGGCTGGGCGAGCCAGGTTGGATACCAGAAGGATTTGATCTCACGTCGCGCCTGATAGCGGGAACCAGCACCGCCATCAAAACCATCAAAGGTCGGAGGCTGGAGAAAAAGGGTTCTCATCATGGGTCTTATCCTGACAAGGCTGAAAGGTGTTCTGAGAAACTCAGGAAATATGGGTAGGGACTTACCGCCGAGGGAGGGGCGAGACAAGCAGTATCAGCGCTCTGCTGACAAATGCCCCGGAGACGGCGGGGGAATGGGGTGTGGCGCGACATGCATGGTCTGCCCACGCCAGTCCACACGTGTGCCACTGGCGCTGCCCACCATAATGGCCGCAGAAAGCCAGTCTCTCATGGGCAAAAGCAGCAGGGGCCACAAGGGGCGGGTGCCGACCGTCCGGTCTATGAGCAGGGCGGTCACGGCCCGTATGGCCCATACGCTGAAGAACAGCAGGCACGCCCACAGCGCATGAGGCTGGAACAGAAACACCAGAGTCGCCCAGAAAAGCGGAAGCTGGATGGAAGAGGCCGCATACCCGGCGGGGGCAAGGGTGCAGACTGTGCGGCCCCATCTGAGCTCGTGTGAAAGCAGTTCAGATGTATTGCGTTCCGCAATGGTGGTCCATGTCAGGCAATCGGCAATGGTGATGTCATAACCCCGCTGCCGCACCAGCCGACCCAGAAGGGCATCATCCGCTACGTGGGGCAGCAGGACTTCAAATCCTCCCACAGCGTCCAGCATCTCACGCTTCAGCGCCATGGTGGCGCCCAGACAGTCCTGCCGCCCCAGATAGCGGGACAGGATAACGCCGGGAAGGAAGTTGTGGTTGATCTGGCAGGCGGCCAGCATCTGCACCACGGTCGATTTGGCTGGCAGCCCGGCATACAGGGTGGTGACCAGCCCCGTGCCGGGTTTGCTCAGCGCGCTGACAATATGCCGCAGATAATCGGGGGTGACATGAATATCCGAGTCGGAAATGACCAAGATGTCATATTTCGCCTGAGGTAGAATGTTCATCAGGTTGCTGATCTTGCGGTTCATCCCATGTACGGCGGGATTAATCACAATCTGCATATCCAAATGCGGGTGGCGTTGCTGGAGACGCCTGACAATGGCAATTGCGGGGTCGTCATCGTCCCGCACACCAAAGAGAATTTGCACGGCCCCGCCAGGGTAATCCAGCGTGCAGAAACTCTCCAGCGCTTCTTCCAGTAACGGCTCGGACCCATAAAGGGGCTTGAGAACCGTTACTGGAGGGAGCGGCGTGAGCGTGACAGGCTTACGCTCCTGCGTGCGGAAACGTCGGAGCAATAGTGCGCCCGCCATGGACTGGACGCACCCGCTAACCGCCAGCACAGCGCTTGCGGCAGCCAGAAAAGGGAAAGCGGACATTACAGCTCAGCCGTCACGCGGCCCAGATATGGGCTGTCGATACATCCGCTTGGTTTCACGTCCCTCTTCCTGCTCAATCTTTAGAAAAGGTTTTAACTTTGCGTTCCAGAACGTTGATCAGGCCCGGTACGCCACCAGATGTGAGCGTGGAGCTGAAATCGGAACGCTGGGCCGCGGCCTGACTGATGCGGGATTCGCCCAGCAGCACATCAGTAATGCGCCAGCCGGAGGTGCCGTTATGCATGATGTAGCTTACGGGGGTGCCCGGCATGCTGTCGTCTGACCCGATATACGTGTTCACGACTTTATTATCACCCACAGGTGAATTTTCAATGGCCGGTTTTACGGTGAAGCGTGCACCAGAACCCGGCTTGAAGCTGGAAACATAACGGGCGATCGTGAAATCACGGAACGCGCTGAGCAGCTTCTGCTTGTCTTCCGCCGCCAGGGATTGATAGCGCAGGCCGATGGAGGCCTTCAGCACGGCGTCCAGATCATAGGCCTGATCAACCGCCGCCCCGACAATCTGGGAGCGTTCAGCAAAGCTGGCGCTTGAATTCTGAGCCTTGTCCAGTGCGGCATACAGTGTCTGCACTGGTGCGCTGACAGCACTGGCGGGAGCAGACTGAGCAACGGCTGCCGAAGCAAGAATGCTCGTTCCAGCAGCGGGGAGCAGTGCCATGCCCAGACCGAGCACAAGCCCTGCACGAAGAGAAATACGTTTCATGCTCATGATTTTGTTCCCGTTGAGCTGTTTGGCAAGTTCATTGGAAGCATGTCTCCGATGCCCAATGCGCTGAGAGCGGTTTTTGTGATGTGTGGCGCTGTAAGTCCAGCCTGCTCGTATTGAGCGTCCTGCGAATTATGGTCGATGAAGATATCGGGCAGGGCGAGGGGGCGGAAACGGACGTTATCAAGCAACCCGGTGCGGGCCAGATGATGGCCGACCTGCGTACCGAATCCGCCAATCGAGCCTTCTTCCAGCGTGATCAGCACGGCATGGTTGCGGGCCAGGTTTTCCACCAGCTCCACATCAATCGGCTTGGCAAAGCGCGCATCGGCCACCGTGGGCGGCAAGCCATGGGCGGCCAGCATGTCCGCAGCCTTCAGGGCTTCAGCCAGACGCGGGCCCAGCGAGAGAATGGCAATGCCGCCTTTCTCGCCGCCGGCCTGACGGCCCATCTCCCGGATGATCCGGCCCTTGCCGATCTCCAGAACCTGTCCTTCGGCGGGCAGATCAAGGCCCAGACCGCCACCACGCGGGTAGCGCAGACCAATCGGGCCTTCATCGAATTCGGTGGCGGTGGCCGTCATGTGCAGCAGTTCCACCTCATCTGAGGGGGCCATCAGCGTCATGCCCGGCAGGCAGCCCAGATAGGCGAGGTCAAACGCGCCCGCATGGGTGGCGCCATCCGCGCCCACCAGACCGGCACGATCAATGGCGAAGCGCACAGGCAGCTTCTGCAGCACCACGTCATGCATCACCTGATCATAGGCGCGCTGCAGGAAGGTGGAGTAGATGGCGCAGAACGGCCGCAGCCCTTCCGTGGCCATGCCAGCGGCAAAGGTCACGGCATGCTGTTCGGCAATGCCCACGTCAAAAAAGCGGTCAGGGTAGGATTTGGCGAATGCATCCAGCCCCGTGCCAGACGGCATGGCGGCGGTGACAGCGGTGATCCGGTCATCCGTGGCGGCGCGGCGCACCAGTTCACGGGCAAAGACGGAGGTGTAGGAGGGCGGGCCGGACGGGCCTTTCTTCTGCTCGCCGGTGACCACGTTGAACTTGGCCACAGCGTGATACTTGTCTCCTGCCTTTTCAGCCGGGCGGTAGCCGTGGCCTTTTTCGGTGATGACATGCAGCAGGATAGGGCCGTTATCCGTATCGCGCAGGTTGCGCAGGATGGCCACCAGTTGCGGCAGGTCATGCCCGTCCACGGGGCCGACGTAATAGAAGCCCAGTTCCTCGAACAGGGTGCCGCCGGTGATCATGCCGCGGGCATATTCATCGGCCTTGCGGGCTGTGCGTTCCACCGGGGCGGGCAGTTTCTTCACCACTTTTCCGGCCAGTTCGCGCAGGCCCATGAACTTGCGCGAGGACATCAGGCGGGAGAGGTAGTTGGACATCGCGCCCACGGGCGGGGCGATGGACATCTCGTTATCGTTGAGGATGACGATCAGCCGTTCCGCACCGGGACCGGCCACGGCGGCGTTGTTCATGGCCTCGTAGGCCATGCCGGCGGAAATGGAGCCATCGCCGATCACGGCGATCACGCTGCGTTCGCGGTAGGACGGGTCTTCCTCGGCGCGCAGGTGATGGGCTACGGCCATGCCCAGCCCGGCGGAGATGGAGGTGGAGGAGTGGGCTGCGCCAAACGGGTCGTAGGTGCTTTCAGACCGGCGGGTAAAGCCGGAGAGGCCACCGGGCTGGCGCAGGGTGCGGATGCGGTCACGCCGGCCGGTGAGGATCTTGTGCGGGTAGGCCTGATGGCCCACATCCCAGATCACCTTGTCTTCAGGCGTGTCGAACACGGCATGCAGGGCCACGGTCAGTTCCACAACCCCCAGAGACGCCCCCAGATGCCCGCCGGTGGTGGAGACGGCATCAATCGTCTCGGCGCGCAGTTCATCGGCAACCTGCTTGAGCTGCTCAACCGAGAAGTTCCGCATGTCAGACGGATACGTCACACGGTCCAGCGCAGGAAAACGGCCCAGCGTCGGAATGGTCGCACCGCCAGTGGCAAGGGGGCGGAAGAATGCGATGTCACGGCAGAAAGCGCCGGTTTCTTGTCAGGAGAACTGTCCATGCGATCGTTTCCATCTTCTTGCTTGCGGCAAGCAGAATGCCGTCCTGAGTCGTGGTCGGAACTTGCTGCCCTTTGCGTGTCTTACGTCGCGCAAAATGTCTAGCGGACACTGCGATCCGCCATTTTGGTTTAATGTTTCTCGCCTGAACGCAAGGCTTCCTAAAAAACTAACTTGTGAATGTGTCTTTTTTGTCACATGATTTGAAAAAGGCTTGAGCTTGACAAATGGGCCGACCTATATGCAGGCCAACAGAACCTACGTGGCTGTGCCCGCCGTCCTGAACGGCTGCCGTAAGGCAAGCGGGCTAGACCGGTGCTTGGCAGGGCCACGTTTTTTGACACGTTACTAGTCTCATCCAGTTTATGATGCGGGCGTAAGAGAAGCGCCGGAAGCGGGGGTTTATGGCCGTACCGATAATGCAGGCCGTCAGGGTCGGCAAATATGTCGTCACACAGCATCTCAAGAAGCGTAAGCGCTACCCGCTGGTGCTGATGCTTGAGCCGCTTTTCCGCTGCAATCTGGCATGCGCCGGGTGTGGCAAGATTGATTACCCGGCGGCTATCCTGAACCAGCGCATGACGCTGCAGGAATGTCTGGATGCGGATGCGGAAGCAGGCGCACCGGTTATTGCCGTGGCAGGGGGCGAGCCGCTGCTGCACAAGGAAATGCCGGAAATTATCCGGGGTCTGATCGCCCGGAAAAAATATGTCTATCTGTGCACGAACGCCCTGCTGCTTGAAAAGAAGATGGATGAGTACGAACCCTCACCCTTCTTCTCGTGGGACGTGCATCTGGATGGTGACAAGTCCATGCACGATTCCTCCGTCTGTCAGGACGGGGTGTATGAACGCGCGGTAGCCGCTATCAAGAAGGCCAAGGCCCGCGGGTTCCGTCTGTCCATCAACTGCACCCTGTTTGATGGCGCAGACCCCAAGCGTGTGGCCTCCTTCTTTGATGAAGTGATGGCCATGGGCGTGGACGGAATCATGACCGCTCCGGGCTATGCGTATGAACGTGCGCCGGATCAGGAACACTTCCTGAACCGTCAGAAGACCAAGCAGCTGTTCCGTGACATCTTCCGTCTGGGTAAAGGCAAGAAGTGGCGGTTTACGCAGTCTCCGCTGTTCCTGAACTTCCTGGCCGGGAATGAGCAGTACCACTGCACGCCGTGGGGCAAGCCCCTGCGTAACGTGTTTGGCTGGCAGCGCCCGTGCTACCTGCTGGGTGAAGGCTATGCCAAGTCTTTCAAGGAACTGATGGAAGACACCAAGTGGGACGATTACGGCACCGGTAACTATGAAAAATGCGCCGACTGCATGGTGCACTCCGGTTACGAATCGACCGCTGTGATGGATGCCGTTCGTCGGCCCTGGCACATTGCCAAGGTTGCCCTGTTCGGACCGGAAACAGAAAAGCCGATGGCTCCGGAAATCTCTTTGGCCAACCAGCGCCCGGCCCAGTACGTGTTCTCCAAACAGGTTGAAGAGCAGATGGCGGAAATTGCGGCCCGCAAGCCCGCAAAAGCCCCGCGTGTGAAGGTTATTCGCACGGAAGCCAAAACCGATGCGCCTGCCCCGGCTAAAACGGACGCGGCACCGGTTGAAGCAACTGCGGCTGACTGATTTCGGGTTTTCCGACTCCATGAGGAGAAAGGGCGGTTCGGTAACGGACCGCCCTTTCTTTTTGTCCGTAGGGTGAAAAAGGACCAGATCAGGTTGTTTTATCGGTCTGCCAGATATACAGATCCCGCATAAGAAGATCAGCGCGTCTTGGCCTGCGTATAGGCGCAGTGCAGGTCAATGATGTCAGTCCTGTTTCTTGTTTGGTGAACTGGTTTCTCGGCGCAGCTTCCCCTATCGTGCGTTTCAGACATTCCGTCACGCAGGGCTTCTGTTTTTCATGACTGTTTCCATACTTGTCATTTTCCTCCTGATTTTCCTGAACGCAGTGTTTGCTATGGGGGAACTGGCGCTTATTTCTGTCAGAACACCGCGTCTTGCCATTCTCCGTGAGCAGGGCCTGCGGGGGGCGGATCGCGCCATGCGGCTGGCTGAAGATCCGCAGATCTTTCTGCCTACCGTGCAGATTGGCATGACCTTGGTGTCCATTCTGGAAGGCACATTCGGTGGTGTGCAGGTGGAAGCCCATCTGACTCCTCTGCTTGAAAAAATTGACGTCATCCGCCCCATAGCCGGTCAGGTTTCCATGGTGCTGGTGGTGTTGATCATCACAGCCCTCATGCTGGTTCTGGGTGAGCTTGTGCCAAAGCAGCTCGCCTTGCGGGAACCCGAGATCATGGCGGCGCGTCTGGCCCTGCCGCTGGAAATGCTGGCCTACGCCACCCGCCCCGTTGTGGGGCTGTTGCGGCAGTCTTCCAATCTGGTGCTCAAGCTGATGGGGGCGTCAGATGCTGTCAGCCAGACGCTGACAGAAGAAGAACTCAAGGCCTATATCGCTGAAGGTGCCAGAACCGGTGTGCTGGAACATGAAGAGCGCACCATGATTGAGCGCCTTCTGCGTCTGGCGGACCGCCCTGTGCGCGCGATCATGACCCCCCGTAATGAGCTGTACTGGATTGATCGCCATGCGGGGCGTGAGGCGCTGATCAAGGCGCTGAAACAGACAACCTATGCGCGGCTGGTGGTGTGTGAAGGCGGCGTGGATAATCCCGTGGGTGTGGTGTTGGCCAAGGATATGCTGGACCGCACGCTTGATGGCATGCCTGTTTCAATAGAAGCCGGGTTGCGCCAGATGGTTGTGGTGCCAGACAGCATTTCTGCCTTTGATATGCTTGAACGCATGCGCAGCATACCTTTGGGCATTGCTTTCGTATTTGATGAATACGGGTCTTTTGAGGGAATAGTTACGGCCTCGGACCTGTTTGACGCCATTGTTGGGGAAGGCGTGCATGAAACCCAACAGGCAACGCATACGGCGCATGAGGCGACGCAGGACGATGTGCTGCTGCTTGATGGCACGGATTCAGCTGATGAAGTAAAAGACCGGCTGGGTCTGCGTAGCCTGCCAGATGAAGGCAGTTACCATACGCTCGGTGGTCTGCTGCTGGCTCTTCTGCGGCGCGTGCCAGCGGTAGGCGACAAGGTGGCCTATTCCGGCTGGTTGTTTGAAGTGGTGGATATGGAGGGGCGTCGTGTCTCCCGTGTTCGGGCCAGCCGTCAGGTGTTGGCTGAAAACTAGAAGACAGTCACTATTTCAGATGGCTGTGGCCTGCCCCACGTGAGAGACCTTTCATAAAGTCTCTCGGTGGAGGCAGGCTTTTCTGTTTTTGGTAAAAGGCTCAGAACTCGGCTGACAGCGTAAAGTGGTACACACGCGGCAAGCCAGCATACAAGGTAGAGGCAGCGCCCGATGTGCCACTCGGTGCGCCGGTGAATACGGAGGCCCAGTAGCGTTCGTTCGTGACGTTGCTTACCCCGAAGCGCACAACCCACGGGAACTTTGCTGCGCGGAAGGCATAACGTGTTCCAAGCTCCAGCGTGGTGTAGGATCCCGTGTGAAGCGTGTTGGTGACGTTGGCGGCGCGGTTGCCCATATAATGAACATTGGCGTTGAAGGCCCAGCCGGAGGCAAAGGAGCCAAAGGACGCTGGCAGGCGGTAATCGAGCAGCATGTTGGCCTGCAAGGGCGCCGCACCAACAATTTCCTTGTTGTTGAGGGCAGGGGAGGCTGCATGAACCAGTTCAGCATCCAGCCAGGTCATGCCAGCAAGAACGGACAGATTAGGCAGAACTTCGCCTGAAATCTGGGCTTCCACACCATAGTTCCGCTGCGTCCCGCCATATTGGTATGTCTGGCAGTTGCTCGCGGCGGCGCAGCCTGTTCCGTTGGCCGCTGCAACATACATGGCGTAAGGAGAGGTCATCCGGAAACCGGCAACGTTAAACTGCATTTTCTTGTAACGCAGTTTGTATCCCACTTCATATTCTTCAGAATGCGCAATGGGCAGCGCCATGTTGGTGTTGGTGTAGCTTGCGTTATTGGGTGTGACAGGCCCAGCCTCAACTGACCGACCATATGTGAAGTAGATGGTCTGGTTGTCCGTGGGTTTATACATCAGGCTGGTGGTCGGGCTGAACGCAGCAGATGTCTGGAACGTGTCTCTCAAAGGGCTTTTGGCGTTGAGGGCGCTTTGCTGGTCAATCCAGCTCCAGGCCAATGTCCCCATAATGGACCAGTGTTTATTCAGGGTGATCGTATCCCCAATGATAAAGGACTGGCTGGTGACACTGCTGGATTTATAGCGGCCGTGATAATAAGGCTGCGTGCCGCCGGACGGGGATGCCCCGTAGAGATTGTGTATTCCCAGATTCTGCGCGGCTGTGGTGGCGCCTGTGGGGTTGTAATTCCCCATCATGTACCCGTTGGTGCCGATCACCAGATCATGCTTGACTGGCCCGGTGTAAACACGGCCGTTGAAATACGCCATGTTACTGCCGACGCGAAAATCATTCGCGGTGGTGGTTGCCGTTGCGCGGGAGCTGAACCATCCGTCACTACCCCGCAGGCCGGAACAGGTCGTGCCGCCATCACACAAGGTATCGGCAACGCCAAAAGCCTGCCGGGCGGCGTCCTGATACAATCCTCCCAGCGTAAAGCTCCAGTCTTTGTTGATCTGGTGCCTGATCTTGGCCAGGAACGTATTGGTTTCCATATTGTAGCCGCTCCATTCAGGAGCAAGGCGGCGACCCAGATCGGGTGCTTCGGGGAGCTTGTTTCCCCCGACACCGGTCGCCAGAATACCAAAGCCCGGGGCTGAACCGCGTTGGTCGTACGTGTAATGGCTGGCGTCGATTTCTATAACTGTCTTGTCATCAATATGGAAATCAAAATCACCGCTTACCATTTCGCGGCGCATTGAACTGCCCTGCGTATAGGCCGTGCCATCCGCATGCAGCATGTTCAGGCGATATCCAAACCACCCATTCCGGCCCAGCCGACCGGAAATGTCGCCATTTACCGTAGGGGTGCCAATGGAATCCACACCAACGGAAAGGCGTTCAGTGCGGCGGTCCGTTGGGCGCTTGAGAGTGTATTCAAACACACCTGCCGGGTTCTGAGGCCCATACATTGCCCCGGCAAGACCATTGAGAACCTGCAGGTTATCAACCCATTCAGCAGGGTAGGGGGTGGTGGAAACCACATTCAGCCCGTCCAGGCGGGAGTTTGCAACCACATCGGATTCAAACCCACGGGACTGCGGGCGTGATGTGTTGGGGTCTCCGCGGATTTCCAACTGCACGGAAGGCAGATACTGCGCCATGTCATTCAGGTTGCGGATCTGCTGGTTGACCACAACGTCATGGGTAACCCCCATGACGGAATAAGGTGTATCCAGCGTATCCCGATTCCCCAGCGGCCCAAGATAGACAATCTTGTTCATATATTTGGCACCCGTACCATCTGCGGCGTGGTGGCCATGAACATTTACTGTTTCGCCGTTGGAACCATCAAGTATCCCGGCAATAGGCGTGCGATTGGGGGTGGTTTTTTCAGTGGCAGAGGAAGAGGTTTTGGTAACCGTCGGTTTGCCAGTTGCGCGATGCTGTGCGGGGGTGGCGGCAAGTGCTGATGTGGTCAGCAGAAAAGCGCTCAACGTTCCTGTGGCGAAAGCGGTCTGAAAACGATCGGGCATGAATCAAGCGGGTCCGGCAAATGAAGGAAAATGGGAGACACGCTTCTTCTGCCGGGCCCGAGGGGGCATTGTCCATATTTGCAGGGATATAAATCTGTATAGGGTGAAATATAATCGTGCAGTGATGCCAGAATAATACAGTTACACCTCTCTTTCCCTTATGAATGGGAGGAAAAGAGGCTGTTTTGCGTATCAATCAGCTATCGGCGCTGCCTCATGCCTGCATCTGTGTTTCCGATGCGCAGGGTTTTTCAGGCATTGCAGGCCAGAAGGCTTCCGCGATGTCTGCCTGAAGCAGGGAAAGCTGGCCTTGTATCCACGTCATGTACTCATGCAGACCCCGGATGATGATGTCATCGGCCGTCTGATCCAGCAGGGTTACGCGGAGTTCGGCCACACGTTCCTGAAGAGGGCTGCATCGTCTCCGCAGGCTTCTATGGCCAGCCAGAGCCGCCAGTGTTGAATCCAGTTGACTGAGGTTGATGGCCAGAGAGCGCGGAAATCCTTCATTTTTCAGCAGAAAGCTCACCACGTTTGCGGGTGTTGTGGTTACGGGCTGCAAGCGCCGGAAGGCATGATAGGCCGCCGCAGACCGAAGAACAGACGCCCATTGGGTGATATCAATGTCCGACCCTATTTTTTCCTCTTGTGGAAGCAGGGTGTGATAACGGATATCAATCAAGCGCGTGATCTGGTCACTCCGTTCCAGATGTTTGCCCAAGAGGTAGAACAGCCACGCCTGATCTCGGTAGAGGGTGCCCTCCGTAATGCCGAAGTGGGTCTGACATTCCTGCTTCAGCCGGTTGCAGATACTGGAGAGGCTATTCAGACGGATATCTGAGAATTCAAGATCTTGAACCCAGCGTGTAAAAATATTGAGCTGCATCCACATCTCGGTGGAAATCAGCGGGCGCACGGCGCGAGCGTTTTCCCGGACGGAATGTGCCATGGCCTTGATGGAATTGGGGTTGGCGCGCTCCGTCACGTAAAAGACAAGAACGTCCTCTTCCGTGGCGCTGTCATGCAGGCTGAAAAAACGGTCTTCGTCCGAATTCAACTGGATGATGGAATCCCAGCCGGTGTGGCCATCCGGTCCACGCACAAAGGCTTCTGTAACTTCCAGAAGACGAGCTAGGTTTTCAATACGCTCCATGTAGCGTGCCAGCCACATCATGCTTTCCGCATAGCGTGAAAGAAGATGATTCAGGCCCGGCAGAACGGAGGAAAGACCAAAGGCAATTTGTGTCATGATGCCAGCACCCATGTATCTTTGGAGCCACCCCCCTGAGAGGAATTGACCACAAGTGATCCCTTGCGCAACGCTACGCGGGAAAGCCCTCCGGGCAGAACCCAGGTGGAGCGTCCTGTCAGCGCAAAGGGGCGCAGATCAACATGGCGGGCTTCCACGCCATCCTCGCACAAGGTGGGGGAGACAGAGAGATTGATCACCGGCTGGCTGATGTAATTTGTGGGGTTTTCCAGCAACCGGTTGCGAAAATCTTCAAGTTCTGCCGCGCTGGCCTGCGGGCCGATCAGCAGGCCATACCCGCCGGACTCTCCCACGGGTTTGATCACCAGCTTGTTCATGTTGGCGAGCGTATAGGCCAGCCCTTCCGGTTCAGCGCAGATGTGCGTTTGCACGCTGTCCAGAATAGGGTCTTCGTTCAGATAATAACGGATGATGCGGGGCATGTAGGCATAAACGGCCTTGTCATCGGCAACGCCGGTCCCCAGCGCATTGGCAATGGTGACATTACCGCGCCTGTAAGCCTCCACCAGGCCCGGCACACCCAGCAGGCTTTCCGGGTTGAAAGCCAGAGGGTCGAGAAATTCATCATTCAGGCGGCGGTAAATGGAGTGAACAGGCCGAAGCCCAACAACCGTGCGCATGTAAACACGGTGGTTTTCCACCACCAGATCTTTCCCTTCCACCAAGGGAACGCCCATTTCACGGGCCAGAAAGACGTGTTCAAAATAGGCTGAATTATAAATACCCGGAGAAAGCAGAACCACCTGTGGATCACTCACCCCCTCCGGGGCTACGTCACACAGGCTCTGGTGCAGGCGCAGGCCATATTCCTCCACAGACCGCAGCGGAAGGCCGGAGGCAAGATCCGGCATGAGGCGCAGCATCATATGCCGGTTTTCAATCACGTAGGACACGCCAGACGGGGTGCGGGCGTTATCTTCCAGCACCAGAAAGCGCCCTTCCTGATCGCGGATCAAATCTGTGCCGTTGATATGCACATATACGCCACCCGGCACGTCTATCCCCACCATGGCGGAACAGTAATTGGGGTTTTTAAGCACAAGATCCGCCGGGATGATCCCATCACGCAGAATGGCCTGATCATGATAGATATCATGCAGGAACAGATTGATGGCTTTGACACGCTGTTGCACGCCACGTTCTACATGGTCCCATTCCTGTGCCGTCAGCACGCGGGGGATCACATCAAAGGGCAGAATGCGGTCTATGGCTTCCTTGTCTGAATAGACGGTAAAGGTAATGCCAAGGCGGTAAAGCTGCGCTTCAACTGCTGCGGCCCGGTGCCGCAGTTCCGCCAGATCAAATTTGGCCAGCCGGTTGTAGATACGGGTGAGGTCAGGCGGCGGCGTATCCTTGCGGTTGAGGAGTTCGCAGAAAAAATCCGGAACGGAATAATCCGCAAAAATGCCAGCTTTCTGAGCGGGTGCATGTGTTAGCGAGTCAGTCATCCCCTGCCTCCCGATCCTGTTTCTGGCAGGTGGCTTGTGTGGAAGAGAGACCACGCAGGCTGCACGCCAGTTCATTACGATTAATTACTAACGGAGCAAGAATTCACGGCTTTGCCAAGTCGCAAAACCCATATTTGTTGTTTTTTCGAATCAGATGATTGCAGGCTGTTGCTGTCCTGAATAATCCTGTTACCGTAATGGGCTTCATGCTTTTCCGGTTCCCCGTCCCAGAGCAAGGAGGCAGGAGCGGAAGAAAAGCAGAGATCAGCGTGTGCAGAGGACTTTCAGACCAGACATCATGAGTTCACATGTCATGCTGAGTCATCACACCCGGTATCAGTATGATCGCCCGGTATGTCTCGGCCCACAAACCATTCGTCTGCGCCCGGTGGCCACGGCAAAAACGCCTGTGCGATCCTATACGCTCCGCATCGGCCCACCGTGTAAACAGCAGACATGGCAACGAGATGCATACGGAAATGATGTTGCATGCGTGACGTTTGCGGAACGTGTGACCCATTTTGATATCAGCGTGCAGATGGAAGCGGATATCAGCCCTCAAAATCCGTTTGATTTCGTGCTCCGCCCGGATGTGACGCGCTGGGTTCCGCCTTCCTGGCGTGTGCAGTCAGCCCCAGCCATGGCAGGGCAGAGGCAATGTGTTGTGGCAGACCCACATGGCAGTCTGGCGCAGTCTCAATCTCAGTGGTCTGTCCCGCACCAACCTTTTTATGGCGCGGCGCAGGAGTATGCGGCCCTTGCGCCTTACCGGCAGGCATCCGTACCGGGGCCACGCCAGCTGGCGTTTCTACAGGACTGGGTGCAGAAAGCGCCGGTTGAGACGCTGGAAATGCTGGTTGGGCTTAATCGGGCTGTTGCGGCGCATGTCGGTTATCAGGTCCGGCTTGAACCCGGAGTCTGGACACCGGAAGAAACTCTAGCGCAGGCCAGTGGCTCCTGCCGGGACAGTGCATGGCTGCTGATTGCCCTGTTGCGCAATCTGGGGTTCGCGGCGCGCTTTGTGTCCGGCTATCTCATTCAGGCTACCCGCAACGGGGAAGGTGAGGAAATTCTTACCTGCGATCTGCATGCCTGGGCCGAGGCATTTTTGCCCGGTGCCGGCTGGATTGGGTTTGATACCACGTCTGGCCTGTTGACGGCGCAGGGTCATGTGCCTCTGGCGGCAACGCCTTCACCCGAGCATGCTGCGCCGGTATCCGGCCTGCTTGATCACTGTCAGGCTGTTTTTGATGTCTCCATGCAGGCGCAGCGGCTGTATGGGCAGGTCGAGGTCTGAAGCCTCAGTGTAAACACTGTTGAAATATGTTGCTCTTTTCCATGCAGGCGCAGAGAGTACTGTCTTATGAGGCTTTTTACCTGCCAGTCCTGCCAACAGATTGTCTTTTTTGAAAATACAGTTTGTGAGGGGTGCCACCATACGCTGGGCTATCTGCCCGGTCTGTTCACGCTTACAGCACTGGACCGGCTGGATAACGGATTGTGGCGTCCGCTGGCGCGGCAGGTGCGCAAGGCCGAACTGGCTTTTTGCGCCAATCATGCGCATGGGGTGTGCAACTGGTTGACGGCGGCCCCCCAGACGCATCAGGCCAGCTTCTGCGTTGCCTGTCAGTTCAACCGCATTATTCCCAATCTGGAAAAGGCGGAAAATCTGGAGCGCTGGCGTAAGCTGGAGGTCGCCAAACACCGGCTGTTCTATACGTTGCTGCGCCTCAAGCTTCCCATGAAGACCCGGCGGGAGGATCCGCAGAACGGACTGGCGTTTGATTTTCTGGATGACCCGCCTGATGGGGCGGACAATGTGATGACCGGCCATAGTAACGGCGTCATCACCATTGCCCTGAAAGAAGCGGATGATGACCAGCGCGAGCGTATGCGTGTGGAAATGGGGGAGTATTACCGCACGCTGCTAGGGCACTTCCGGCATGAAAGCGGACATTACTACTGGAATCTGCTGGTGCGCGATGGTGGTCGGCTGGATTCGTGTCGCGCCGTGTTTGGAGATGACCGGGAGGATTATCAGGAAGCCCTCCTGCGGCATTACCATCGTCCTCCGCCGGAGGGATGGCGGGAGCAGCATGTCAGCCTGTATGCGACCTCTCATCCCTGGGAGGATTTTGCTGAGACATGGGCGCACTACCTGCATATTGTCTCCACGCTTGAAACCGCATGGGCTTATGGCGTGACCATCAGTCCGGGTGTTGCCGGAGGGCAGGCATCCTGGCCCGACAAGCGCGGCAATCCTTACACGGATGCCTCATTTGAAGACATCATTCAGTCCTGGCTTCCTTTGACCTATGCCGTCAACAGCCTGAATCGCTCAATGGGGCTGCCGGATTTCTACCCGTTTGTGCTGACGGATGGCGTGGTGAGAAAGCTCTCTTACATCCATACTCTTATAAGAGAAGTGCAGGCCCTTCGCTCCTGAAGTCTGGATGCAAAACCGCGCTGGCTGGTCAGCCTGCGCGGTAAGCGAGATGATGGGGAGAGCGGGGCAAAGGCTGTGGCAAGGAGGCGGACTGATATCCGCCAGCCTTCAGTGCAGGACGCGCAGGTTGAGTGTTTGTGCCAGCGCCTGTTCATCCGCAAAGTCAGGCCATTTGTTGAGCGTCAACGCCGTAAGGGAAGGCGTGGGCAGTTTGAGTTTTGCAGCATAAATCCACAGATAGGACAGGGCACGGTGCACGTAATCCCGTGTTTCCGTGTTCGGAATCAGCTCCATGAACAGCAGCGGATCATCTGAGGCCGCCGCCGCTTTTTCCCACCGTGCCAGTGCGGAGGGGCCAGCATTGTAGCTGGCCAGCAGGCGGATCATGTCCCCACCGCGGACGGAGAGGTGCGTGTTATGCTGGGTCAGATCAGCCAGATACTGCACATAACGCTGCCCGATTTCCAGATTGAGGCTGGGGTCGTGCAGGGCCGTGGCGGCATTTTCAAACCGGCGGCTGATGGTGGTTGAGGAACCGCTGGTCACAAAGTCAGCCGTTAGCGGGCGGATCTGCATCAGCCCATGTGCGCCTGCTCCGGAAACAGCCTGTGGATCAAAATTGGATTCCAGCCGTGTCAGTGCATAGACCAAGGCCGGGTCCATGGTGAAGCCATGCCGTGGCTTTAGCAGCGGCAACGGCAGATCATCATGCTCTTTGCCATGCGCTTCATGCGCTGCCAGTGCGTCTGACATCTCGGTGGCCAGATCATGAAGGCCAGCAGATTCCGCCACAAGCTGGAAGGAGCGGGCGAGCGTGACATCACGCAGGTCCGGCCAGGCACGGCGGATGGTGTTTTCAGCCCGTTCCTGCTCGCCTACCTGAAGCAGGGCAAAAACACGACGGCCGATCTCTGTGCCGCCAACGGCTTCAATATCAATTTCTGTCAACACGGGGGCGGAGGGCCGGGAGGCTTCCTCCAGCGGTGCGAAATTGATCTTGTGGGTGTGATCCCGGCTGTGGTTGCCCGCAGCGGGGTGCAGGATATGGGCCGCCAGAAGGCCATAGAAACTGTTGGGGAAGGCTTCCGCATGTTGCAGCCATAGATGGCGCGCGCGGTCGCTGCCCAGCTTTTCATGCGCCCGTGCAGCCCAGAAGGCGCAGGCAGCCCGCATTTCCGGGGTGGCGTTGCGGGCGTGGGAAGCGCGTTCAAAGAACGGCGCGGCCTGCGCATACTGTTCCTGCTGCCACAGGGCCAGCCCCGCTACAAACCCGGCGAGGGCATTGTTGCCCTTGGCGCTTTCAACAGCAGTCCGGGCAATATCCAGCGCAAAATCTGTCTCGCCCGCATCCAGCATGGCCTGTGCTGTCTCGGCCTGAAGCTGTGCGGCATAGGCGGGGGTCATGCCCGGTGTGGCGGTAATCAGTTTCAGGGCGCTGTGTACGCCCTTCAGGCCCCACCCCGTGCGTTCCCGCAAGGTGCGGTCCAGCAAGGGGTTGCGCGTATAATCGCGGGTGAGCGGATCAGCCGGAATGGTCGCGTGTTCGGGGGTCAGATGCTCGCCAGCCGGAGCAGGAGGCAGAGGGCCCCCACGCTGTGGCAGGGCTGCCAGCCGGGCCCATATGGCGGCGGCATCGGCGTAGGAGGTATATTTTTTCAGCCAGCCCCGTAGTTCTGTCGCGCCGGGGTGGTAGGCGGGGTTGAGGTAACGGTCCGCCTCAATATCGCCCAGCAGGGTGGAATCTGTCAGGCGGGTGGTGCTGGTAATGGCTTCCGCAAAGGCCCCCTGCCGTTGCAGGCGGAAAATGGCGCGGATCTGGGTATCAACTTCAGGGGATAGCGGCTTCGGCAGAGGGATGTCATCCCCTTCCGGAAACGCCTGCCTGGGCAAGACCATCGCCAGCTCCTCGCTGTGCGTGTCTGGCCCGGGTTCGGGCGGCTTGGCATGGGCGCGCGTCGCTACGACGGTTGCACTAGCCAACAGGGCTGCTCCGGCCATAAAGGCCCTCGCTGCGATATTATGAGAAATTTGACCTATCGCTCGCATGGCTGGCGGGGTCTATGAGGTTCTGCTCCAAAAAGCAAGTTTGGTGGTCCGGAAGCACAGCGGGGCCCTCCTTTGGGTACGGGGCAAAGGCCCGCCTGAATAGCGGGTAAATTATTAAAGAACTACTTGTGTTTCTTAAGGAAAATTCTGTTCGATCACTGCATGATTATTTTTGTGTCAGGATCATGTTCCTGTTGTCACAATCTGTTTTCAACCATTTTGCTGTAGCATTTGGGCAACAAGCAGCAGATCGTTCCAGATGTCCTTTCTGGCAGTCGGGCTGGCACGTAATTGCAGCGGGTGTCGCATGATCAGCGCCGGCACGGGGGCAGGCAGACCGGCTACACTTACTGGCTGCCAGCTTCTACGCGGCAGGGCCTTGTTGGTTCCCGTTAAAAGGTGGGCAGGCAGGCGTCCGCACAGCAGAAGCCGCTGCGGCGCAAACAGGGCAATGGCCCGCTCCAGAAACGGCTGACAGATACGGCGTTCGGCGTCTGTAGGGGGTCTTCCTCCGGGTGGCCGCCAGGGAAGAGCCGTGGCCAGCAGCAGTGAATCCCGTGCCAGCCCGATGGCGCTCAGCATCTGGTCCAGCAATGTGCCGGACAGGCCAGAAAAAACATGGCCACTACGGTCTTCATCGGCGTCTGGCGCTTCCCCGATAATCATCAGAGGAGCGTGCATGGGCCCCTCCGGGAAGAGGGTATGCATGGCTGTTATGCGCAGTGAGCAGGAATCAAACTGCTCCACCGCCGCTTTCAGGGAGTCGGGTGACGTGGCGGCAGCGGCTACAGCACGTGCCTGTGCAATGCTGTCTGCAAGCAATGCAGGCCCTGCGGCCGATAGTGAGGCAGGGGAACTGGTGGAAGAGCGCTGCGCTGAAGCAGGAGCAGGCGTTGCCGGTGTTTTCCGCGCCTGCGGCCCGGCGGCAGGGTGGGGGCTGTGTCTGTGAGGATCATGGTCCTGATGGTCCCGGCTCTGACGCCCGGTCTCCTGCAGAACGGGCAACGGAGCAAGGCGTGCCAGCCGATGGTCTAGCGGCGCATCCTCAACAGCCGTGTCCACCCCCCATTCCGCATAGAGGTGGAGAAGAGACAGAGCGCCATCCATCATGTAAACCATACGGAGAAGGGGGCAGTTTGGCGGTTGGCTGCGGGCAGGGTAGAGAAGTGTCCGCCGTTCATGTCATTCTCCCCAGTTGTTGCCGGAACGGGGCCGCCCGAAGGGTTTTGGGGCCTGAGCCGCTCCTGGATAAGGGTCATTATGCTGTTTTGTCGCCTTCTGCCTACGGTTTTCCTGCTGCTTTCTGCATCTGTGCTGACACCCGCTGTTGCTGCGCGGGATGCTACGGCGGCTGAAGTCCATTCGGCGGGGCCGCATCAGGATCAGGCTGGCGGTCAACACGGGCATGTCGATTCGGGCGCTTTTCTGACAGCGGTGGTCGCAACCCATAACGGGGATGATCTGGATGCCGCCCGCGCCTTTAGGGCCGCCGCGGCGGCTGATCCGTCCAACAAGGATCTGGTGAAGCAGGCTTTTGTGCGCAGCGTCATGGCAGGAGACCCGGAGGCAGTGCCTCTGGCGCATCTCAACGCCGCGCTACCGGGCGGGCAGACTATTATTTCTTCTCTGGTGCTGGGGAATGACGCTGCGGTGCGCGGAGACTGGCCCGCAGCGTCCCGCTATTATCAACAGGCCGGGGCGGACCCCATGGCGCATTTGATCATGCCCATGCTTCAGGCATGGTGCCAACAGGCCCAAGGCCATGCCGATGAGGCCATTGCCGCTCTGACCCATATTCAGGGGTCCGTGCTGGTGCCGTTCTATACGCTCCATGCCGCCCTGATCGCGCAGGTTGCGCAGAAAAAGGCGCAGGCGGGAGATCTGTTTGCTCTCTCCGCCCGCATGATGCCGGGGTATGATCTGCTGCTGACCCGGTCCTACGCTGCGTGGTTCTGGGCGCAGGGGGAGCAGACAAAGGCCCGCAATCTGCTCCGCTCCATGCTTGAAGCAGACCCCGTTCTGGCGCTAGCAGGCACACAGTTACAGGCCTCCATCAGCCACTTTCCAGTAGCCTCCCCACAGCAGGGGGTGGCGCGCGCCTATGTGTTGACGGCTTTTCTGTTAAGGCAGCAATCGCTCCAGCAGTCTCGCCAGAGCGCCGCCGGGCAGGAAAACCGGCCCATGCCGAATGATCATCAGTTTGATGAGGCCTCCCGCCTGATGCTGGGGTTTGCGCTGGGGCTGGACCCTCATCTGGCGGAAGCGCGGCTGATGCTGGCTGAAATTCAGGATGATGAGGGGCATCAGACAGCAGCGCGGGAGACATTGCTGCGCATCCCGCAAACAGACCCTCTGGCACCAGTTGCGGCATTCCGGCTTGCGTTGGCAGATGGCTCCACGGGCAATCTGGATGAGGCGCGGGAAAAACTGAACCGGCTGGTGCAGGAGTCCCCCAATCTGATTCTCCCCGTCCGGGCGCTGGGGAACACCCTTTCCGCCCAGAAAGACTGGAAAGGGGCCATAGCCGCCTATACGCAGGCCATAGCGCTTGCCACCCCTAAAAAGGCGGTGGATTGGTCTCTGCTGTTTCTGCGGTCCATGGCGTATCACGAGATGGGAGACTGGCCGCACGCCAAAGCGGACTTGAAGGCAGCTCTCGTCCTTGCTCCTGATGAACCTGTCTTACTGAACTCCCTTGGCTATTCCATGGCTGAGCGGAAGGAAGATCTGCCTGAAGCGGAAAAGCTGTTGCGCCGGGCGATCGCGCTGTCCCCGCAGGATGCCGCCATTCGTGACAGTCTGGGCTGGGTGCGGGTGGAGCAGGGAGACCTTAAGGAAGGGATCATGCTGCTGGAACAGGCAGCGGAACAGACGCCGGAAGATCCGGAAGTCAATTACCACCTTGGCGAGGCCTACTGGCGCGCTGGCCGACACAGCGAGGCAGTGGATCAGTGGAACGTAGCGCTTGGTCTGAAGCCTGAACCCGGAGATGAAGCGCTGATACGTGCCGCTCTTGCACGGGCTGCCGCCTCAGGTGACAAGAAAGCCGAACAGATTCAACACGCGTCTCCCGCAAAGGCAGACGCACCAGCAGGCCAGCCCGGAGGAAAGCAAACGCCGTGATGTCAGCCATAATGGACCCATCAACACAGATTCTGACAGAACAGGCTCACGCCAAGATCAACCTGTATCTGCACGTTACGGGCAAGCGCCCGGATGGCTACCATCTGCTGGATAGTCTTGTGGTGTTTGCCGGTGCCGGAGACAGTTTGCAGTATCAGCCCGGTGCGGAACCATTGCATCTGGAACTGACAGGGCGCTTTGGCCAAACCTTGGGGGCGGATGCTGCCGGGCCGGATAATCTGGTGATGAAGGCAGCGGCGGCGTTGCGTTCTGTCAGCGGTTCTTCTGCCCACGTGCAGGGCGGGCGGCTTGTTCTGACCAAGGAACTGCCCGTGGCGTCTGGCATTGGTGGTGGCTCAGCCGATGCGGCTGCGGCAATCCGTTTGCTGGCGCGGGCATGGCAGGTGGATGTCCCTGTGGGCACATTGATGCATCTGGCGGAAAAGCTGGGGGCCGATGTGCCAGTTTGCGTCGCCAGTCAGACTGCCCGGATGGAAGGAATAGGCGAGCATCTCTCTGCTGCACCTCATCTGCCGACATGTGGCATGGTGCTGGTGAATTGTGGGCAGGCTGTCTCCACCCCGGATGTATTCCGGAAACGGGATAGTGCGTTCCGGGAGCGGGCGATTCTGCCAGCAGAGTGGAAATCGGCGCAGGACATGGCGAATGATCTGGCCCGGCTGGGTAACTGCCTCGAAGCCCCGGCTTGTGAGGTGTGTCCGCCCGTCAGGACTGTTCTCTCCGCTCTTGCCGAGCAGGCGGATTGTCTGCTGGCTCGAATGAGTGGGTCTGGTGCAACCTGTTTTGCGCTTTTCCCTTCTGCTGAAGACGCACGCAAGGCGGCGCATGCGCTTGGGGCAGAGCACCCGTCATGGTGGTTGTGGGGCGGAGCCTTGGCGTAAGCCGCTCTGGCGGAAACCATACAAGAGCCCCATATGTAAACGAGTGCCTTCCTTTATGGAGCACCACGGGCCAGACGCGCAGAGAGATAGGGCAGAAACAGATGTTCTCTCTCATTGAAGCGTATGGTCAAGGATACCGGGCACAGTGAAGGCCAGCAGGAAGAGGTGCGCATCATGTCTTCAAAAATAGACCTTACGCTGTCTGACGATCACAAATCGGTTCAGATGACGCTTTCAGGAGAGGGCACAGAACCTAAAGTGGAGGTTCCGCTTTCACTGGAGCAGGTTACCCACCTGATCAGTGTTCTGGGCCGTGTGCGGGAGACGATGCTGGCTGATCAGGACGTGCAGCCGATTGAAGGGGCACGTTTTACACCTGTTACCCGCACCAGATGGGCGCTTCAGCCGGAAGCACGCACAGAAGGTTCGGTGCTGGCGTTTCAGCATCCGGCGTTTGGCCCGATTGGGCTGGTGCTGACACCTGAGGATTCTGACCGGCTGATGCGCGGGCTGCATTTGCACCAGCAATTACGGCAGGAGCAGAAAGCCAATAGAGGCAAACTGAACTGACGTGATTGAAGATCACAGAGCGCTATAGCGCTCTGTGATGTGAAATTTGTATTTTAAACAAAGGATGAAGAAGACATGAGACTCAGTGCACGAAACCAGCTTCAAGGCAAAGTTGTCGCCATTCAAAAAGGCGCCACCACATCACACGTCAGCATCGAACTGACGGGCGGTGCCGTTGTGATGGCCGCCATCACCAATGAAGCGGTTGCCGATCTGGGTCTGACAGTGGGTGAACCCGCCACGGCTGTGATCAAGGCTTCTGATGTTATGGTCGGTGTAGACTGATTTTTTCTGCGCTCATGCTGTTCTGCATGAGCGTTTTCACCACGCCGGGATTATTTGACGGGCAGGTGTGACTGACGATGAAAGACCAGAAGCGGTTGTGTCTGGTCATTTAGCAAAGTCAGCATATCGCCCGGTGTGTTCATGCGCCAGGCGCTGGTCTGTTCAAGACTTGCCAGAAAAAGACGTTCCCGTTCCGCCGTTGTGGCGTCCATGCAGGCCCGACGCGTGGTGGCAACCGGCCCAAACTTCAGCTTCTCTCCCGTTGCGGTCATGGTCGCATTGATCTGATTACAGATGGTGGAGCCTGCAACGGTTCCGTCCTCATGCAATTCCAGCGTGGGTGTTGGTGTGCCGTCTTGCAGAAGTGTTTTCCCTAACGTGACCAGATACCAGGAGCCAGCAAGAGCGGGAGATGGTCGCTTTGTGCCATGCCGACGGAGAGTCAGTAGAATATTGGACTGATTTTTGAGGTTCAGCGGGGCTGGCATAGGGGTTTTAAACCAAGGTTGTCCCTCCACCAGAAGGGTGGCAACAACTCCGTAAGCCCGGTTCGGTTTCAGCAGGGCGCGGTTCAGCGTGATATGAAACGGAATAGGCACCTGCCGCGTAGTGGCAAAGCTGGCGCGTGATACAGTTTCAGGCTGCGTGGGCCTGTTTGTCATATCCACAATCCGTATTTCTACTGTGGCGGGGGGGAGAGCCATGCGCTCCCGGTAGGTTATGCTGCCATGTAGAGTAATGGGAGAAGATGTCTGAGCCATTCCGCTTGATAAGCCTCCCAAACCAAGAGCCCCGATCATCCCGAGCATTAGAGTTCGACGCAGAAAGGATGAAGACATAGGCTCTCCCGTGGGCATGGTGTGTGGCTGGAACTGTTCTTTTCTTCTTCATCCATAAGTTCAAAACCGGCAGATATTTGCCGTGATGCATAATGGATAAAGAAAAGCAGTTCCGATATTCAGTTCAAAGAGTAGAAACCCTGCTCCGGTCTATTGGTTGCCTGATGGCTGCTCAGCAGAGAAAGACAGAAAGCGGCTTCTGTTCATCCAGTGGCAATGACAGCGGAAAACAGATCCCGTTTTTTAAGAACGGGACATGCGGATAAGGGGGTACAGGAAACGCTGGGGCACGGGCTCACGGGTTGAAAGCGGTTCTGGAGACTGAAAATATCAACCTGTTCAGGTCCACAACCGCGCAACAGCTTAACCCGGAGGTTTTTCCGGGTATCTCTGCTCCCCCTATTTAAAAGGGGGTAAAAAAGGCCACTCTTACTTGCGGCCGGAGCGGATATGGGAAATCAGTCCTGTCAGCCCGGCTGCCAGCAATGCGCCCGCAATGCCAGCGCGTGCGCTGGATGTCACAAAGAAGGAAAGCGGGCTGTCCAGCCTGCGTGACTTGGCATCAAAAGCCCCATGCGCTGAAAATGCGCCAGGTACGCTTTCAAACAGATCATCCTTGGCGTCTGTATCAGCACAGGTTTTTTCAAGCTGGGCTTTATAGCCATGGTCTGCCATGCGCTTTTCCCGGCAGCCCGGCCCAAGAAGGCTCCAGATGGCGGCAAAAGTGGTGCTTGGCCCAATGGAGATGGAACGGCTGGTGGTAAAGGCCGCCCGACAAATAGCTTCCGCTGCTACTTCCGGCTCATACACGGGGCCAACAGGCTTCAGGCGTTTGCCGGTGGTGTTGCGGGTCCATCCATAATGCGGGGTGTTGATGGAGGGGAGATCCACCATCACAATCCGAATCCGATCGGCATCATGCAACAATTCTGGCCGCAGGCTTTCACAAAAGCCTCGCAGCGCGGCGCGTGATCCATTTTCCACAGCCTGTAGAGGCAGGCCACGCAGGGAAGGCGCCAGATCAAGATTGATAATGGCTCCATGCCCGCGGCGGCGCATGCGTTCAAGTGCCGCAAGAGTGCCGTTGACGCTGCCCAGATACGTCACTTCCGTGGCGCGGCGAATATCCTGCGGGGAGAGCGTAGCCACCTGCCCGACAACCGTAGCCCCGGCACAGTTGGCCCATGCGGTAATCGGGCCAAGCTCGTTCTCTACCCGGTCAGCCGCTTTGGCAACGGCATCTGCATCCGCAACATCCACGGGAATAACAAGGGTGCGGATGGAATGCGCCGCCAGATCCCGCGCGGTATCTTTCAGGCGGTCCTCATTACGGCCCAGAAGGGCAACGTCAAACCCTGCACGGCCCAGCGCACGGGCGGCGGCGCGGCCAATGCCTGCTCCGGCACCGGTAACAACAGCAATCTGGGATGGCATGTGGTGATCTCCCTTGCCTTCTGGCGTGGTGGTTCAGTTTTGTCGGATGTTTTGCCCCGCTCCGGGCTGTCCTGCAAGTTGCGGGCGGTGCCGGGCTGCTGTGCGGACGGCGTAGGAGCAGCGGGGGCAGAGGTTACAGATAACGAAGCGCCAGAATCCCGCCTATCAGAAGAACGGCAAAAACCCCCATCACCACGGGCAGGCGTGTTTCAATAAAGGCCTGAATGGGGGGACCAAACCTGCGCAGAAGGGCCGCCACCAGAAAGAAGCGAAGGCCACGGGTAATGGCGCTGGCGATAATGAACGGGCCCAGAGCAAAATGGGCCATACCACTGGCGATGGTGACAAACTTGTAGGGGATAGGGGTGAGCCCCTTGAACAGAACAATCCATACGCCCCACTGCCGGAATTTTTCCTGCAGGTTCAGCAGGGTGTGCTCGGCGTGGTAAAAGCGCACAATGGGCATGGCCAGATAGTCCAGCAACATGGCCCCGATCATCCACCCCAGAATCCCGCCTGCCACACTGGCTACAGTGCAGATGGCAGCGTAACGCCAGGCCTGCTGGCGCTGCGCAAGAACCATGGGCACCAGCAGCGTTTCTGGTGGTAGGGGGAAGAAACTGGCCTCTGAAAACGCCAGCGCCGCCAGCCATAGCGGCGCATATGGGCTGGCGGCGTGCTTCAGCACCGCAGCATAAAGGCGGTTCAGCAGGGACGGGCGGACAGGGGCTGTTACGTCAGACATGGCAGGACAGATGCCACGAGCTCAGTTCTGGCGCCAGAGCCCATGGCTGTGTTCCTTCACGGAAAGGATTTACATCCTTTCACGGCGTAGCACGTCCTCGGCCTTGCGATGGATGGTGTCATACTCTTCCTGTGTCAGCGTGCCGCGGTGGAGCATTTCACTGGCACGGGCCAGCGCATCGCGGGCGTGAGAGGCATCGGGTATCGGGTAACGTCGGCCCGGCAGGGCAAACGCGTCATCCGGCAGGGCGTTACGTTCTTCGGTTGTCAGTTTGGACATAAGGCTGATCCCCGTCTGGTTCACACAGTTCAGGTGTGTTGTTCAGTTCGTCCAGTTCTGCCATGGCGGCTTCGGCACTTACGGTCGGGATATCTGAAGCCGGAACTGTTCCCGGCTCGCTGGCAGTAACAGGCCCGGTGAGTGTCCGCGTAACACGAAACGCGGTCAAGACCGCCAGGGTGCCAAACACAATCACACCAGCCGCCTGCCCGATCTGCACGCCTGCTGGCCCGAAACGGGTGCCAAACCCCACAAAGGGAATGGTGCCCAGCGTGGCCCGCCCCCAGTTGAAAGCCGTGGAATACAGCGGAAAGCCAAGGTTGTTGAACGCAGCATTGGCCACAAACAGCATCCCCACAAACAGGTAACTGCCAATGGTCAGGGAGCAGAACAGATGGATCAGCATGGCGGCATCACCATGGGCATTGAAGACCCCCACCACATAATTCTGCATGGCTGCCAGAATGATCCATGTGAGCCCGATACTGAGGATGACCAGTTTCAGGGCCGCCCCCAGCGTCTCCCGCACACGGTGGTACAACTCCGCACCCATGTTTTGCGCCATGATCGGCCCAATGGAACCTGTCAGCGCAAAAACAAGCGAAAACAGCACCGGCACCGTGCGTTCTATGGAGGCTTGTCCGCCCACGGCTTCCAGACCGAACCGCGCCATGGATTCCGTCACGTAAACGCCACCAACCGGCGTTGCGAGGTTGGTGAGAATAGCGGGCATGGCAATGGAGCCCACATGCCGGGTATCCCGCGCAATGCGGGAGAAAGTGGGCCATGTGATCATGTCATGCCGCAATGCCCCACGCACACCGGCTGAGGCGACAACAAGACGGGAGATCACGGTGCTGATGGCGGCCCCGGTCAATCCTTCATGCAGCCCGAAAATCATGATCGGGTCCAGAATGGCGGCAACCACCGCCCCCAGAAGGGTGATGTGCATGGAGCCTTTGGCATCACCCACCACCCGCATCAGGGCGGAACACCCCATCCCGGTGCAGATAAGCGGTAGAAACGGACTGACGGTTTGCAGATAGCTCGTGGCGTAAGCCAGGGCATCGCCGCGCGCGCCAAACAGGGAAAGAATGGGGTGCGCCGCAATCATGGTGCCCAACCCCAGCAGGGTGGTGAGCATGAGCATGACAGCCAAGGCGGAGGAGGCAATCTGACGCGCATCTTCATGCCGCCCTGCTCCGATTTCCCGGCCCGTTGCTGCGCTGATGCCAATGGTCAGCCCAATGGCCACGGCAATCTGCAATCCGATCACCGCACCGGCAAAGCCTATTGCAGCCGTCAGGGCAGTCTGGCCGAGATGCGCGATATAGACCATGTTGAGCATATCAACGGCAAAAACGGCCATCAGCCCAATGGCCCCGGTGCCAGCCATAACCAGAACATGCCGCATGATGCTGCCCGTAATAAAACAGGCCTTTTGTCTGGATGGCGGGTCTTTCTGGGGCATGCGTACTCCGTTCCAGCGCCCGCAGGCAATCGTGACGAGTCTTGTATTATGTCATGTCCCTTCATTCCTGCGAATGGGGGAAAGAGAAAGCCGTCATGCCAACCCAGAAAAGCGCCTTCAGACACAAGCGGAGAAAGGGTGTAACGTCTTTCTTACTTATTCGTCAGATGCCACGATGGCTGCCGGGTCGGGCTGTGGCAGCACATTTTCCTCAGGGTTCGGGGCAATGGGCGTGCCGAGATATGCTTCCAGCACGTCCTCTGTTGGCCCATCCATTTTGATCTTGCCACCATCCAGCCAGATCAGACGGTTGCACCATTCAGCCATGACATCCGCCATGTGGCTGGAGAGCACCAGAATATCGGCTTTGGAGACCAGAGTTTCCAGACGGGAACGGGCACGCTGACGGAATGAGGCATCTCCCGCCATGAACCATTCATCCATCAGCAGCACATCCGGCATGATGGCGGTGGCCAGACCAAAGGAGAGCCGGACCATCATGCCGGAGCTGTAGGTCTGCACGGGAAGGTCCATAAAGGAGCCAAGCCCGGCAAAGGCCTCTACATCTTCCTCTACGGTCTGTATCTGCGATTTTGACAGCCCGGCGAACATGCCGCGAAGGTGAATGTTCTCACGCCCTGTCAATTCGTTGTTCATGCCCAGAGAAGGGTCAAGAAGTGTGCCGATATTGCCTTCTACCGTTACGCTTCCCTTGACGGGTTCATAAATCCCCGCCAGCGCGCGCAGCAAAGTGGTTTTGCCTGCACCATTTCCGCCTACCAGACCCAGTCTGTCTCCGGGGTTAAGCGTGAAGGAGATGTCCCGCAGGGCCTGTACCACCACACGGTCCCGACGGTCCTGCATGAAGCGGCTACCCAGAGAGGCCTGCATTGTCTTGCGCAAACTGCGGGCTGTTCCATGGTAAAGGGGGAAGGAAACGTCCAGATCCTGAACTGTAATGCCTGCCATTTTACACCCAATAGGCCAGACGCGCCCGCATGCGGGCAAACAGCAGGAAGGTCAGAACAGCCAACCCGGCGGACCACCCTAGCGCGGCGGGCCATATGGCGGCTTTCAAAACATCGCCGGTAAGGGGGGCGCGTAGAATTTCCATCAGGGGGAACATGGGGTCCAGTAACAGCCAGTTCTGACCAATGGACATCAACGCAGGTTTCCAGAGCACAGGCGTGACAAAGAACAGAATCTGCATGGTGCTCGCCACAATGGGAGGAACATCCCGAAAACGTGCGCCCAGGATGGCCAGAAGCAAGGTGGCGATAAAACTGTCAAGAACCCATACCACCAAGGCAATAGGCAGCGTCCAGGACCAGGCAGGTGTGACGTGGAACCACAGGAAGACCACGGCAACGACCGGAATATTATGTGCAACGGTCAGCCAGTTGCGCACGGTGGCACGCAGTACATGCAGGGTATAAGGCATGCGGGCGGAATGGATCAGCCCCGCTGCGGATGTAAAGGTGCGGCACCCCTCCTGTAGCGTGCTGCTGGCGAACCCCCACAACACGAGAGAGAAGGTGAGGAAGGGAAGATATTCATGGACATCCATCCGCATAAGGTATGCGTAAAGCACCCCCATGGCGGCAATCATGATGGCGGTGGAGGCCGTGAGCCAGAATGGCCCGAGGATGGACCCCCGATACCGCAGCTTGATATCCAGCCAGCCCAGCGTGCACCCCAGTCTGGCCTGTTTCAGACCATCGACCAGATCCTGCCATGCATGTCTGAAATAGGAGACGCCTTTTTCAGGAACAAGATGGAGCACGGGCTCAGGGCGGCTCAGGGGGGCCGCTGCGTCTGCTGGGGGGGAGTTCTGCATGGTATCCATGATAAGGTATGGCGATAGAGAACAGTGCCTGTCAGTGCAAGAGCGGGGGCGGAGGAAGGGCTTTTTTGCCACGGTATGCGGAGGGGTGGTCTGGGGAGCGCGCTAGATGGATGACAAGTGAGGCATCGGTTGCTAAACCCCCCACGACTCACCGCCCATCTGCCAACCCTGATAATACCGGGAACCATCCGTACCATGAAGATCGTCGCCTGTAACAGCAATCTGCCGCTGGCCGAGGCAGTTGCTACCGAGCTTGGCATGCCTCTGTGCAATGTGACCGTCCGCCGGTTTGCCGATATGGAAGTGTTTGTCGAAATTCATGAAAATGTACGGGGTGAAGATGTCTTCGTGGTGCAGAGCACCTGCACCCCTACCAATGACAACCTGATGGAACTGCTGATCATGCTGGACGCCCTGCGCCGCGGATCAGCCCGCCGTATCACGGCTGTCATGCCCTATTTCGGGTATGCCCGGCAGGATCGTAAATCCGGCCCTCGCACGCCTATCAGCGCCAAGCTGGTCGCCAACCTGCTGGTGGAAGCCGGGGCCAACCGTGTGCTGACACTGGACCTGCACGCCATGCAGATTCAGGGCTTCTTTGATATTCCGGTAGATAACCTCTACGCCGCGCCCCTGTTCGTGCGGGATATCAAGGAACGCTATGGCGACCGTGACCTCATGATCGTCTCCCCGGATGTAGGGGGCGTGGTGCGTGCCCGCCAGCTTGCCCAGCGCCTGAATACAGATCTCGCCATCATCGACAAACGTCGTGAGCGGGCAGGTGTGTCTGAAGTCATGAACGTGATTGGGGATGTCAAAGGCCGTCACTGTCTGCTGGTGGATGATATTGTCGATAGTGGCGGCTCACTGTGCAATGCTGCGCAGGCCATTTTCAATAACGGTGCCGCGTCTGTCGGCGCTTACGTGACGCACGGTGTGTTGACCGGCAGCGCGGTTGAGCGGATCAGCAATTCCTGCATTGAAATGCTGACATTGACGGACAGCATCAAGGCGACGGAAAGTGTGAAGGCGGCGGCCAATATCCGCCAGATTACAATTGCCGGTTTGCTGGCACGGGCCATGCGGGCCGTGTCTGATGAAAGCTCCGTTTCCTCCCTTTTTGATTGAGAACCATGCCTCAGCTTAGCCTCCGCCCATACTGGTATCTCCGTCACGGTCAGACTGACTGGAATCGGGAAGGTCTTTCTCAGGGGCGCACAGATGTGCCCTTGAACGAGACGGGGATTTCCCAGGCTGAAGCGGCGGTTAAGCTGTTTGAAACGGGCGTGCGCCGTTACCCCGCGTTTACGCATATCGTCAGTTCACCACTAGACAGGGCATTCCAGACCGCTGCCATTGTAAGGGAAGGGCTCATTGCCAACGGCTTTGACGCCCTTCCACTGGAAACGGACGAAGGATTGGAAGAAGTCTGCTTTGGTGAGCAGGAAGGCATGCCCATGGGGGACTGGTATGATAGCTGGATTGCCGGCGACTATACCCCGCAGGGGGCAGAACCGTTCGCTCAGCTCAGAGCCAGAGCAGTTGATGCTGTAAACCGGGCAACGGACAATGGTGGCGTTCCCCTTATTGTGGCTCATGGCGCCCTGTTTCGTTCGTTACGTGCGGCCATGAACCTGCCTGCCAATGTTCGTCTGCCGAACGCCACTCCGCTCTGGCTCAAGCCGGGGGAGGCGGAACAGCATGCGTGGTCTCTTTCCGTGATAGAGGCGTGAGACGGGCATATCTTTGAGGTTCCGTTTTCTCTGGCAGAAAAAACGGTTATCGGGAAGAATGGTTGTCTGGCCTGACCTGCTGAAATTTCACAGGATCATGCAAAATCCACACTAGCCTTGAATGGGGCATGTGAAGAGGCACAATAAGGCCTCCGCCTGCCTGCCGAATACGTTCGGCTGGGGCTCCTATATCGTACACAATCACTGGTTTTTCTACCATCCATAGCTGGGTCAGAACGTAAGACCACGTTTCCGGCCAGATGGAAGGAAGAAAAAACCAGTCGATCCTGAATTTTTCTATAAAGTACTTTATTTCAAATTCTTTGTATTTCCCGGTTATTTTCACGACACCTGTTTCCAGAAGTGCGTTGTCGTTGCAACTGTAGCCAATCAACACAAATTCAATAGGAAAGGCGTTTTGCGCAATAAATCTGGCAAGAGCCAAAATCTGGTAAAATCCTTTTTCTGTACTGATGGCGCCTAAAATGCCGATAATCCGTTTTCGGGAGGCTGGAAGCGCAGGGAAAGTGATTTCCCGTAAATCTGGTACAATTTCCCATGGGATGACGTTTATCGGAGCGCTAAAGTAGCGACGCAGTCGTTGTGCCGTATCTTGAGAAGGCGCAATAACTTGCTCTGCATGTTCCAGAATGGCAGCGCTCTTTTGGCGTAACACAGGAATGGCGCTGTATTCCCCAGTCTTGCTTCCGCGTTCCCTCAAGCAGGACTGACAGGCTGTCTCACTGGGTTCACCGCAATAAGTGCCTGAATCCTGCGTCAGGGTAATTTGGGGGCAGAACCATGAATAATCGTGAATATAGACATCATAAGGAAGCCCGATCTGGCTTAGATGAAGAATATTTTCAAGGCCATTTCCAATATAGCTATGAATCTCTATTTTCTGGCAATTCAGATGTTCTGCAAGATGGCGGAAAGCGGAAAGACTTTGAGGGATGATCAGGTTGGGAAAGTGCTGTTGTAATACGCTGTCCAAACGCCAGATCTTTTTTCCATTTTCCAGTCGATCTGGTTTTAGAGTGAATGAGACATAGCCATACTTTACGTAATCAATAGAGCGATGACCAATATGCCGTAAAATGCCCCCCTCACGATCATGCGCGATAAGAAAAACTGATTTCTGCAAACCATAGTGTTTCCTGAAGCGTGCCAGATCCAGTCTTCGTCTGTAAAATAGCAAAGGATCATTTAGCTGCCAGTTTCGAACAATCTGGCCATATCCCTTGTGAACGTCATTCATAATACCAAGATTACGGCCCATCAGATCCGTTTTGACGTGGCTGAAGGACTGGCTTTCTGCGTGCCCGACATATGTTCCCAAACACGCAACATGTCGCCAGCCCAATGCGGTGGCACGGCGAGAAAAATCGTTTTCTTCACCATATCCCTGAGCAAAAATATCTTCACGGAATAATCCGACGCTTTCCAGACATTCAGATTTTATATACATGCAAAATCCATGAGCGGTGGGAACCTCAGGAAGTTCTCCCTGCCAGGATTGCATCATGATACGATTTAATTCTTCACATTCCTCGATCGTTGGAAAAGGATTTTTTCCGTCTTTGTCCGGATAGCTGAAAATGGTTGCATTGTTTGAAAGTGGCGTGGCCGTTCCGATATTCTCCTTTAAATAAACGGCTTTTTGAAGTTGATAAATCCAGTTTTCTGAAACAATCGTATCGCTATTGAGAAGAATCACATCCTCTCCCGCCTCTCTCTGACGCATTCCTTTATTGACAGAAGCAGGAAAGCCGAGATTCCGATCATTATGAAGAATAGAAAAATATTCATTTTCTGGAAGACTATTTAAAAAATGGACTATATCCTCATTTGGCGAGGCATCATTGATAACAATAACACGCGCGTTGTCGGGATTGTGGCGTAAGACTTGTTGCAGGCATAAGCGGGTTGCTTCAAATCCATTATAGACCGGTATGATAACAACAACTTTCCTGATACCGCTTTGAGACGAGTGTGCTCTTTTCTTATAAAGTGCCGGGAAAGCTTCGCGGCTTGCATGCGCATATAAAACTGCTTGTTCTGCTAAAATGTTGTAATGCAAAGGGCTGCCGTATAATTGAACACCTGTTTCTGTTGTGACAGACAAGCTTTTTTCTGAAAAAGAAATGTTGTTCAGAGGATAGGAGAAGGGGGGAAGGCATGCTTCTCCCGAAAGATTCCTGATGTCAAAGAGTTTTGTGGGGCAGGTTGTTATTTTGATTGGTCTGTAAAGGGCAGAACGGTCGGAAGTGTGCTTTTGGGGGGACTGCGCGGTAATATGCAATTTCACAGGCCGCTCTGGTTCAGAACGATAATGAGCCCAGCCTTTGAGATACGTTTCTGTGGCTTCAACAAAGCCGTCAATTTTGAGAAAATTGTCTATATTAAAAACAGTGCCGATGTATTTTCTGTCAGGAGATTCCAAGGTGATGGATCGCGCTGTTTTCCAATTCTCAGGCAACGTTATTCTGATCTCGGGCCCTTCTCTTACATAGACCAAAGAAGCCAGAGAAAACGTTTCCTTATCAATGATAAGGCTCACATTTTTTGTGGAAAGAGATGTATAATCGGTAAGCACCAGCTTTCCAGTCAAGGAAAGAGATGCCCACCCTTCATACTGATTATGGCACGTAATGGTTTTTGCCAGACTGTTGAAGACGGGATGGGGAAGGGCAACGTACTGGGATAGATACCCGGCGAGTTCGTCCTTGGCCAAGGACCAGTTTTGGAAATGCGCCCGAACACATAATAAAAGAGTAGCGCAGACACGTGACGGCGCACGAGTGTTGAGTAATTCAAGCGCTTCAGACGTTGTTGGAATATTCAATAATAAACGTGTGCAGCCAATAACCATGGTGATGCGGCCATCGCTCGGGTGGCTGCGTTGGAGGTATTCACAATGATATAAAATGGCACGAAAGGAGTCTGTGTCTTTCTCGCTTTCAAAAGAAAGCTCACGTAATAAAGGGAAATCACTTTTCAGAGGATAGAGAACAGATCGCAACACGCGCAAAACAAATTGCGGAAGGATCTGCATACTCTCATTCATAAGCATATCTTAACAAGCGGTAATATATGCTTATGATATTGTTAATAAATTTGAGTGTCAATTTAGACAAATGTTAAAAATTTTGTTCGGGATCAGAACGCGGGTCAGTTTTAGGGGGGGGATCGTTTGAATAATCGGAAGAGGAGGGGCTGTAAGAAAGAGAGTTCTAAACCCCCTTCGTGGTTTTCTCTCTATAAAGAGATTAACGAGTTCGGATTACCGGCCCATTTATAACGGAGAGTTTTTCGAACCCTCTACGTGGTCCTAAAGCAGGACAGGCACCCCTGGAGATTTGATGCGTGACTATCGGGCCGAAAATCACGTATTCAGCCATCAACAGCTCATCGGACCGGCCTGATAGAGTTTTCAAGAAGCTTTTAAGTCGGTGCTTGTACGTGGTGAGAGCAAGAAGCCCTCACCCCATCTTGCCGCGCGGTGGGTAATTTCCAAATGGATGACGGTGCGGTATTTTTGGAGCGTAAAGAGCGGTCACAAATTGGCAATGACTTTCAAGCCCACAAGCGCAGCATCTGGGCGGCGGGATGTTTCTCCGGGGCGGATCATATACTGAAATTCCGGCTGCACCAGAACACCGGGGACGGCATCAATGGCGTAATAGGCTTCAATGACATGCGAGTCAGTCTGAGGTGCCAACACCTGAGCCCCTAAGGAAAGGCCAGCATCCTGCGCGTACATTTGCCCAAGCTCCTTCCGATGACTGACATGATACCAAGAGTATAAAATACCCAGTCTGTCCGTCAGGCGCGACGGGATGACACCATTAAAGGAAATCCCGCCATAGGCTTCATCCGAGATAGAGGAAACATGAGGCGTGTTATGAATGTAACCCGCCATCAGGTATCCGCCCGCCATCTGGTTACGCCCCCCTTTCCGGTAAATCATCTGATCGCCTTCAAACCAGAACATATCCATCGGCGCGCTATGAAGGCGGCCTGTTGCTATGACCTTGTTTGCGGGAGAGGTTCCAAGCACGTCTGGATAGCGTGAGGTGTCGTGTGCATAACCAAAAACATAATGGCCAGGAAGACGGTTTCGCGTCAGGAAGGGTTGCCAGGTAAACTCTATTGGCAACATTAATCCGGTTGTGTTCTCGCTACCCCAAGCCCAACCGCTGGGGTTGGTGGAAAGAGGGCTAACCTGATAGGCGCCTAATTGCACCATCGTATCGCGTGTTGGACGAAAGCGTACGCGGCTGCCCCAGGTTGCTTTGGGATAAACAGCAAAGCCAGGATCAACTTTTAAGGCAACAGGCGCTGAGCATGTCACCATAAAAGAACAGATCAGGGGCGATGTCGCGAAAACATGCGTAAGGGACATACGGCCAAACGTGATGTCCATACGGTTCTGGAGGAATTTTTTCTCGGCATAAAAATCGACAAGATGGGCCACTACATGACCGGATAGACCGTAAACTTCCATAAGGCTTACGTAATATTCTCCAACGCGATCATGTGAGACTTCTCGTCCGGCACGGTTCATAAGCAGCGTATGAATGGACCATCCGTTCCAGCCAGCCAATTTCCCCAGATCAAAGTTCATTTGCAGGGTCAGTTCATGCACGTAATCCATGCCGCGTTGCATGCCACCGTGAATGTTGGCCATAGCCTCTCCTTTATAAGAAAAGGAGAATACAAAACCCTTTTTTTGAAGCCTTTCTCTGAAAGGCATGATCTGTGGAATAAGATGCCCGCTTCCGGCCGTGGGAACATAATAGGGATCATCCATATCCGTGCGGCGTTGGGCATCCAGTTCTGATGGAAGAAGCCAGGAGAGGCCCTCTTTTCCTGTCAGGTCATCCAGTTCCATTTTATGGAATGTTTTTGAACTTTGATATTCGTCCACACTGGGAACCACCATTGTGGCCAGACCCGGCCAAGGTGCGATGGGAACACCGCTTGCAGGCAGCGGAGAGTTTTTAGGACGTACAAGCACACGCGGATCAGGTTGAGAGGGATCATCCTTAGACTGTGTTCCAGAAATAACGTCTACATAAACTGGATTTTTAGGAGGAGGCGTTGGTGCTGTGGTCGCGTCATCAGCATGCGCCATGCTGAACGAGGTAGTGAGCATCACTCCTCCTGCAAGCGTTATTCCCCAGATGACAGAGCATGCTTTGTGTTTAGAGAGTCTGTTGCTGCGTTTGCGATACATGATCTGACCACGGATAAGTTTCGGCACTCTGGCCAGAAGGTGTACGGATAAAACGTGAGAAAATAGGAGATGGGACTAAAGGAGAAAGAACCTTTCGGAAGTGTAATTCAGTGATCTCTCAGGAATAAAAATACGCGCGTATTTTTCCTGAAAATGAGATCTTACATGTTTAACTCCAACAGTTTTTTAAACGGACCCTGACGAGTCAGGGTCCGCCTTCCGCCAAGAGAACCTTCTTTCATTTGAAGGAAGGCACGATGAGATAGCATGTTTCTTTTCAGAATCTTTAAAAAAAGATCTAGTAAAAAACACAATATTGTTACATTATCGTTGTATAAATAAACGCAGATATAGTAATCACTTCCTGCTGGAAGTGATTTTTATTTTTTTTGATTGTTGTGGCTGATCAGCCGGGAATATCTGCTCAAAAACAGATTTCCATTCTATTAAAATAAAAAACGTAAAATATAAAAAGGAAAAATATTAAATATGGACGTCTAGGATTTTCCAGACCAGTCAAAGAAGATCATCAAGGAAGAGTGAGTCATATTACCTGGAGCCTCGAGTTCTGAACGTTGCTGTGTATGCATTCTTTAAGGCACCTAAAAAGGTTCCATGTCCAATATATGAAATATGAGTTCTCCATATTTATTTTATATAGGCATAAACAGAGCAAGATTTATTGATGCGAGTCGTTCTCATAAAAAATATAATATTATCAATTGGTTAATTGTTTGTTCGTGGCGGAGGAAGATGGTCTCCCTTGATCGCAGTGTGCTGGGAAATGATACTTTTTCTCACCGGAACGTGATTTTCAACGCCTTTGGAGAAGGGGATTTTAATGGGTGTTGGGGGGGGAAGATCAGGGGAAGGTTTTCACGATGGCAATAGTCTTGCACGTGGAAGGGATCGCAGAGTTCAGGGCTGCATGGTTTTCTGGAAAGGAATAGGGGTATTTGACCATTTTTTAATAAAGTTTTGTCATTTTTCTGAAGATTTCACGCTGCATTTCCTTGACACAATCAAACATATTGGACACAGAGCAATTTCCATTCCTCTGGGAAAATGATGGAGAGTCATCGCGTCGGTAACAGAAGCCAGCCATCCTGTGTGCACGGGATGCATCTTTGAGGGCAGTCCGTCTTTCCGCAAAAGGAAGATCCTCTGCTTGATTTGCAAAAGGTGTATCCCAGGCCGACAGGTGGCGGAAGTTTGTGCAGGAAATAGCGACCTTCGAGAAAAAACCTCTTATCAGAAACCAGCGTATCTGGATTTAATCGTAACCTCGGCCCGGCACTTTGCTGTCAGGACGATTTCAATATTGGAGTGATAGCATGGGTGGCGTTCAACCCGCAGATCACCATTCTCCGTTAGGTGGCATTTATCGTGCCATTTTTTCTGTTATCAGCCTTGCAGCTGGTCTGGCGCTTGCTTACGGTGGCGTGCAGCTTCTAACGCTGGGTGGATCAAGTTATTACCTGCTGGCCGGGGTGGCTTATATTGCACTGGCAGTCCTGGTTTTCCTGAAGCATCCGTATACCTTAATTGTTTCAGGCGTTGTTTTTGCAGCAACCTTTGTGTGGGCGCTATGTGACACGCCTGAAATTGGATACTGGGCGCTTTTGCCGCGTCTGGTTGTGCCAGCCATTTTGTTTGCCCTTAATTTGTGGGCCGTGGCGACTTTTCCGGCAACACCGTCAGCTGTTCAGCGGGGTACGGTTTTTGGCGGTCTGGGCATTGTTGGGTGCCTGCTGGTGACATTGGTGGAAGCCTTTTTCCCTCATGGGCAGATCAGCAATCCGGA
This sequence comes from Acetobacter senegalensis, assembly GCF_001499615.1. Taxonomy (NCBI): domain Bacteria; kingdom Pseudomonadati; phylum Pseudomonadota; class Alphaproteobacteria; order Acetobacterales; family Acetobacteraceae; genus Acetobacter; species Acetobacter senegalensis. The sequence goes on from NZ_LN606600.1 coordinate 2,045,076, forward strand.
TGCATCTCCTGCAAACCCTCAACTGGCTCAAACTGGCAAGCCAGAGGTGCCCGAGGACTGGGAGTTCTACGGGCGGAATGCTCAGGGTACCCGTTACGCCCCTTACACCCAGATCACACCGGCAAACGTCAGCAAGTTGAAGGTGGCCTGGGTTTACCACACGGGCAGAAGAACACATGGGCCGGGTGCCGGGGTGGATGAAAACACGCCGCAGCAGATTGGCAATGTGCTCTATTCCTGCACACCGGAAAATCTGATCACGGCTCTGGAAGCCGATACCGGAAAAGAAATCTGGAAATTTGACCCCAAGGCTCATACTGCTGAACACGTCACGTGTCGCGGTGTTGGGTATTATGATGCCGCGAAAGACACCACCCTCACGGCTGAGGAAAAGGCAGCAGATGACGCTGCGCCTATGTGCCATCAGCGTATCCTTGTTTCGACCGTGGATGCCCGCTTCATCGCGCTGGACGCCCATACGGGTGCTCAGTGTGCCGGTTTTGGTGAAAACGGTCAGGTTGACCTTAAAAAACAGATGGGCCCAGTTGAAGGTGGTAAACGCTATCACCCAACCTCCCTTCCGGTTGTTATGGGTCATGTTGCTGTTATTGGCGGCTGGGTGCGTGATATTGTTCACGGTGAACCCTCAGGTGTCGTGCGCGCTTATGATGTGCGGAACGGCTCTCTGGTCTGGGCCTGGGATGTAGGTGACCCGGAAAATACCGGTGCTCCCCCCGAAGATCAGACCTACACGTTGGAAACCCCCAATGTGTGGACCATCCCCACTTATGATAAAGAGCTGAACCTCGTTTACCTGCCTACCGGTAATGGCCCGCCTGACTACTGGGGTGGAGACCGGACAGTCGCCAAGGAAAAATTTGGTGCAGCCGTTGTGGCCGTCGATGCCTCTACGGGCAAAACAAAGTGGGTCTTCCAGACAGTCCATCACGATCTCTGGGATTATGACCTGCCGTCTCAGCCTGTCCTGTATGATGTAACCAATGCTCAGGGTGAAAAAATTCCTGCCCTGATTCAGGCCACAAAGACTGGACATATCTTTGTTCTTGACCGCCGCACCGGCAAGCCGGTTACCGAAGTCCAGGAACGGAAGGTTCCAACGTCCCCTACAGCGCAGGGCGAACATCTGTCTCCCACCCAGCCGTTCTCTGTTGGTATGCCGACCATTGGGGCGGATCCGCTGACGGAAAGCTCCATGTGGGGTGTCAGCACGTTTGACCAGCTTTACTGCCGGATCATGTTCAAGGATTCGGTTTATGAAGGTCCGTTCACGCCGCCGGGTGAAAAACCCTATATTGAATGGCCCAGCCTGCTGGGCGGGATGAACTGGGGCGGTATCTCCATTGATGAAGCCCGCGGCATCATGTTCGTCAACGATATGCGCATGCCCTTGCGTATGACGCTGGTGAACCGTGAAGAGGCAAAAAAATATAAAGTTTCCACTGATGAAGTGCCGGGCTTCATGGGCACCATTCGTCCGCAGGTGGCTGGCCCTTATGCCGGGGTGCGGATTGATATTCTGCAATCTCCGCTGCAGGTGCCCTGTAATACGCCTCCCTTTGGCACCATGAGCGCCATTGATCTGCATAGCAAAAAGATGCTGTGGCAGGTGCCCATGGGCACAACGCAGGATCTTGGTCCGATGGGTATAAAGACCCACCTGCCGGTTCCCATGGGTATGCCTACTCTGGGTGGCCCCACGTCAACAGCTTCTGGTCTGGTCTTCTTTGCGGGCACACAGGACTATTATCTGCGTGCACTGGATTCCGGCACAGGCAAGGAAGTTTGGCGCGAACGTCTGCCGGTTGGCGCTGTCGCTGCTCCCCTCATTTTCCGTTCTCCCAAAACGGGTAAGGAATATGTGGTTATCTCCGCTGGCGGTATGAGCCACTCTCCTGATGTAGGAGATTACATCATAGCCTACACGCTGCCGGATGACGCTGCTGCCAAATAAGCAGTTCGCCAGAACACAAAGAGATCCCCGTTTTTTGCGGGGATTTTTTTTGCTTTGTTTGCGGGGTTGGAGGGGCTGCTTTCTGCGGTTGTTAAGTACCTGGGGCGCTCAGGTCGTTGTTGTGGTGTTGCTTCATGAGTGCCTTGTCGTGGCGTGAGGGTGCTGGGGGTTCGGGGCTGGGATGGGGAAGCTATGCGGAAGTGGTTTCTTACTTCCGGCGTATGGTGTGCTTGGTTATCTGCTGAGGGCTACGGCTGCTCCTGAGGCTGTGTGGGTCTTGCTGGGGTGAAGATGGGCGCAATCATGGATAATAGTTAACATTTCTGATGGGGTGATTTTTGAGGTTTATGAGTGGGTTGGGGGTGGTATTTTTCCGATTCAGTGGCTGTTGACTGGGGTATTTTGTTTGATTTGCGAGAGGGGTTGACGGTGTGTTGGTGTTAGCTTAGAAAG